>NZ_JBSGRD010000006.1:430569-482579 GCF_053606205.1 Streptomyces sp. NPDC055239
CCTACACCACCGCCCGGTCTCCGTCCTACGGGCCATCCGGGCCCTTAGCCCCTTCCGGGCCCGCCGGGGGGGGGCCCCCCTACGGCCCCCCCCCCGCCCTGCTGCTTACGTCACGCGCCCCCGCGCGAACCGCAGCGAGCGCGCGAACACGTCCTCCACCGCGTCGTCGGGCGCGCCGTACCAGCCGTGGTCGGCGCCCGGCACCGTGCGCAGCTCCACCGGCACTCCCACGTCCCGCAGCCGCGCCGCGAGCTCCTCGCTGTGCGAGCCGGGGACCATCGTGTCCTGCTCGCCGTGGACCAGGAGGAAGGGCGGGGCGGCGGCGTGGACCCGCGCCACGGGGCTTGCCTCGCGAGCCCTCTCGGGTACGGCGGCGGGGGCGGCGCCGAGCAGCAGGGCCTCCGGGGTCGTGGCGCTGTGCGGGTCGAACGGGCCGCGGGGGACGGTCAGGTCGCTGGGGGCGTACCAGATCACGGCGCCGGTGGCCGCGATCGCGGGGTCAAGGGCGAGGAGCGAGGCCAGGTGCCCGCCCGCGGACTCGCCCCACACCACGGTCCTTGTCGTGTCGATGCCGAGTTCCGTCGCACGCAGGCCGAGCCAGCGCAGTGCGGCGCGCAGGTCGTCGAGCGGGGCGGGGAAGCGGGCCTCGCCGCTGAGCCGGTAGTCGGCGCAGGCGACCGCGAAGCCCGCGGCGGCGATGCGCTCCAACGGGCCCGGGGCCCAGTGCCGGGTCCGCAGCCCCATGTCGTCACGGCGGCCCCGACGCCAGGCGCCGCCGTGCACGAAGAGGACGAGCGGGGCGGGCCCGTTCCCGGCGGCAGGCAGCCAGAGGTCGAGTTCCAGCGGACGGCCGCCGTCGACCTCCCCGTACGGGACACCGCGGAGCAGCCGCAGGTCCGGTGCCGGACGCGCGGCGGGCGGCAGAGGCGCGACGTCAGGATGGGGAGCGGCGATCAGGTTCCGGAGCGCGGGGCCCGTTGCGTTGCTCACCGCGTGCGCCACTCGTGCTCGGGCAGGAAGCGCACGTCGTACTGCTGGGGGACGGTGGCGAACTTGTCGGGCGTGGGCACGACGGGCTCGCGCGGCAGACCGAGTTCATCGGCGGGGGCACCGAGAGTCTCGAAGAACCGCTCGAAGGTGCCGCCGGGCCCCGCGGCGACGCCGACGACCTGGCTGTGGTGGCGCTCCATGCGGTAGGCGTGCGGACAGTTCTTCGGTACGAAGCCGAAGTCGCCCGGGGTGAGGAGCTTCTCCTGCTGCTCGCCCTCCAGGTCCTCGACGAAGAGGCGGACGGCGCCCTGGGTGACGTAGAAGACCTCGTAGGTGTCGGGGTGCAGATGGGCCGGGATGATGTTGCCCCTGGGGCCCTCGACGGTGAAGAAGTTGAACGCGTTCTCGGTCTGCTCGCCGCCCGCGTAGATGGTGATCAGGTCGCCGAAGAGATGAGCGCGGTCGCCCTCGCCCTTCTCGATGACGTAGGGCTTGCCCGGGTCGGCGGGGATGCGTGAGGAGCGCCGGTGGCGGGTGGCGTACTCGATCGTCATGAGCTCTCCCGGAGATGTGGATGGCTGGGGAATCTGCGGAACGTCGAACGTCAGGCAGCCTGACATGATGCGTAGGGTGGGGGCAAGACACCGCCCTCGAACCCATAGGCTCTCGACATGCACGCCACCGGCCCCACAGGCCGCAATCTCCCCCAGCTGCTGGGCGACGCCCGGCGCTGGTTCGAGGACGCGCTCCTGGCGACCCTGGAGGAGGCGGGGGAGGCCCCGGTGTCCCCGACGCAGGCGGGTCTCTTCGCCGTCCTGGACGAGCAGGGCACGACGGTCTCCGAGCTGGCGCGCCGGATGGGCGTCACCCGGCAGACCGCACATCAGGCGGTGCACGGCCTGGTCGCGACGGGCCTCCTGGAACAGGTCCCCGACCCTTCCTCGGGCCGACAGCGGCTGATCCGCCGCACACAGGAGGGCGCGCGCACGCACCGCAGGGCGGAACTGGTCCTGCGACGCGTGGAGCAGGAACTCGCCGACCGGATCGGCGAGCAGACGGTGCTCGCGCTGCGGGCGGCTCTCGAACTCCCGTGGGGGAGCCCGCCGGTCCTGGCCCCGCCCAAGGACTGAACCCTCAGCGACTCCGGGACAGAATGCCTTCGACGCCGTGCAGGAACGTCTCGGAGATCAGAGTCGGGTCGAAGAGGCAGCCGGCGGCCATGGCCCCGTCCCGGAGCATGACGAAGTGCCGCCCTGCCGCGTCGGCGGGCGCGCAACCGGCCTGCGCCAGCAATTGCGTGACGGTCTCCAGGAACCACTGACGATGCGCCAGTACGGCCTGGTGGACCGGGTGTGCCGGGTCGGGATACTCGGCCACCGCGTTGAGGAAGGCGCACCCGCGGAACCCTGAGTACTGGATGCCCTCGGTGATGGACCGAGCGACGGCCCGGATCGTGTCGTCCGCCGGTCCGCCCTCCGCCAGTACGGCCGCGACCTGCGCCCGGATGCCGTGATCGGCCTGCTGGAGGTAGGCAAGGATCAGCTCTTCCTTGCCCTTGAAGTGCCGGTACAGCGTGGCCCGGGTGACCTGGGCTTCGGCGATGATCCGGTCCACGCCGACGGAGTGGATGCCCTCCGCGTAGAAGATCCGGGTCGCTGTGCCGAGCAGGCGGGACCGTGCCTCGGACGTGCTCCCGCCTTCTGTACGCGTACTCATGGCGCCCACCGTATCAGCCGATGAGGGAGAACGTTCGGTCTTGACAGGGGGATGGGGGCACTCTTCAATGTGAGGCAAGAGACCGAACGTTCTCCCTCACGAAAAGGGCTCCGTCATGAACACCACCACCCCCGCCCCTACTGCTACCGCTACGGCGAGTGCCTCCCCGGCGCTGGCGCTGCGCCGGCTGTATCTCGTGCGCTTCGTGTTCGCCGCGGTCTGGGCCGCCCTGCTGTTCACGTCCGCCGACACCCTGGGCGCCCTCAGCGCGACACTGCTGGTGATCTACCCCTTGTTCGACGTGGCGTGCGCGGTCGTCGACGCCAGGGCCGCCAGGGCGGACGGCGGACCGGTGCGCGGCCTCTACGCGAACATCGCGCTCAGCACCCTCACCACCGCGGGTCTGGTCGCCGCGGCGTCCTCCGGCATCCCGGCCGTCCTGCGCGTCTGGGGTGCCTGGGCGATCACCGCGGGTGTCGTCCAGCTGATCGTCGGCGTCCTGCGACGCGGCATGGGAGGCCAGTGGCCGATGATCGCCAGCGGCGCCATCTCCACCCTCGCCGGAGCCTCCTTCATCGCCCAGGCCGGCAAGGACGACGCCTCACTGAGCATGCTGGCCGGCTACGCCCTGCTCGGCGGAGTCTTCTTCCTCGTCTCCGCGCTGCGCCTGAACCGCACCACCGCCTGAACCGCACCACCGAACACTGACCAGGTGGAGGGCCCTCAGGCCAGGGACGCCACCGCATCCACGAGGAGGGAGCGTGCTGCCGCTCCCCTCGCGGCCTGCTGCGAGAGCCGTTCAAAGGCACGGGCGTACAGCTCGACCTGACTGGGCTGCGTGAGCGTGGAAGCAGCATCGAGCGTGTCCGCGTGCACCCTGCTCTCATCGAAGATCGTGAAGGTCGGCATGGGCCACACGGTCCGTTGCCCCGAGAGCGGGACGATGCCCACGGCGACGTTTTGACGGTCCATGACTCCGAGCAAGTGGCCGAGCTGGGCCGCCATGGTTTCGGCGGCGCACAGCTGGTAGCGCAACACCGACTCTTCCAGGACGAAGGAGAACCGGCGCCCGCCCAGGCTCAGGACCTCGTTACGCCGCATGCGGGCTGCCACGGCGTCGCTCACGTCATCCGGGGTTCCCCGGAAGTCCGCGATGGACGACAGCAGGGCGGTGGCGTAACCCGGGGTCTGGAGGAATCCAGGAATCACGTCGGAAACGTAGATACGGAAGGTCTTGGTTTGTCGGTACAGGTCGCCGGTGCTCTCTTGCAGGCGCCGGAGGCCGGTCTGCTGGAGCCGTCTCCACTCCACATGCGCTTCGGCGGACTGTCTGTTGGCCGCGACCAGATCAGGGGCCTGGTCTTCGGCGGCGCAAGCCCTGCACCAAGCTCGGATATCCGCATCGGAGGGAGGCGTCCTGGCGTTCTCGATCCGGGACGACTTCGACTCCGACCAACCGCACCTGACGGCCAGCTCCCGCCCGCTGATCCCCGCGTCCTTCCGGACCTCACGCAGACGCCTCGCAAGATACTCGCGAGCCTTCTGAACGCGTGAAGAGGGGTGTGGGGGCATGGAGCCGGCTCTCGTCAGACCTTGTACCGGTGGTGCGGGATCGCTCGCTCCCATACCGCTTCGAAGGCGGTGGAGCACAGCTTCACGGCTTCCGGGTCGGCCGTTATCTCGTCCTCCACCACCGCGCCGTCACCCGAGAAGTGGTGCACCCGGAGCAGCGCTTCATCGAACAGCCAGAAGTCATTCCCCGGCAGTGCGATGGCCGTGCTCAGTCGCCGGGGCAGCCACCGGACTTCCTCACCGGCCGTGACGTTGGCGTGAGTGACGTAGTGCTCCCACCGGATGTAGTCCGACACCGGTTCGGAAATCACCCGGGCCCTGCGGATGACCACACCCCTGGCCACGGTGTCCGCGATCAACTGGTCATAGGGATGCCACCAGGACTCGCGATCGTCCCAACTGATCCGCTCGCCGCGCTTCCACGCCTCGAACCGGTCCGAGGCGGCGTACGAGTCGCGCAACTCCAGGTGGACGGCGGATCGCTCGCACCGGCCAAGCAGCTCAGCGAAGCTGGGCACGCTCGACGGCATCACACGCCTCCCTGATCATCGGAATCATCCGGGCCGGAATCCTGACGATGGCCTCGCTGCCCGGCACCGGACCGTTCGCGGTGCTGGTTCCCTCGCACTCCGCCTGAGTCTCAGGGGTCGGCTTCCACCCCTGCAACAAGATCTCCTGAGCTTCCGCGTCCGCCCGCACGGTGGGGCAGTGATCCCGGTCGGTGTCGGGGTCGATCCCAACGAACTCTACGGCCATGGCAGGCTCCCTGGTCCAGGTACTTGCTTGGGCTTGCACTAGCTTCTTTGACCTGGAGTTATGGCGTCAACACCGCAATGTTCCTTGCGAATTGACGTGCAAGCTCATGCAAGTTCGTGGAGCCCGAAGCTCCCTGATTCCTACGGTCACCACATCAACGGCCGCAGGGGTGGGCTGTGAAGTGCCGAAACCAGGGGTGGGCTGTGAAGTGCCGAAACAGGGAGGAACGAACATGCACGATGTACGTGCGTTACTCACCGATGCCGCGTTCGGGGGTGTCGTCGCCACCGTCATCGACAACAACTCCGGTATGGAGGAGGCGACGGCCGAGCGGATCGTAGTGGAAGCGCTCAAGTTCATGGACGCCGCCGTGCGGTTCCCCACTGTCAAGATCACGCCCTCCCGCGTGGTGGATGAGGGATGGCACGCCCTGATCCTGCACACGAACCTGTACGAGAAGCTGTGCGAGCGTCTGGGACGGTTCGTGCATCACTGGCCCGAGCGTCCTGATGCCGAACGGCACGACGAGCACGCGCTCACGCGTACGGTGGCCATCGTCGAGCAGGCTGGACACACCGTGGACAGTGAGCTGTGGACGGGCCCGACCAAAACCCTTGTCTCGGTGGCGGCGAGTTGCTCCCACACTCCCAAGCCTGGCGGCTGCGGCCCGATCAATCCGGGCAAGTGCGCTTCGCACTGCTCGGGCGGTGGTGGTGGCGGTAGCTAGGTCGGCGGCGCCCAGAGGGAAGGCGGAAGTGTGGACGCGGAGCAAGCCCGGCAAGTCGATTCTGTACTCAGGAAGTTGGGGATTCCTGGTGTGGTCGCACCCGAGGATTCGGAGAACTCGGCAGGGGAGTGGCGTGTGTACGACACGGCGGACCCCGCCACGCGACGGGACGTGACCGCTGACGTACTGGCGTCCGTGGTGGCCAAGTTCCCCGAGGGGGAGCCGGGGGCGGGGCCAATGCGAGGGTTCGTCATCCCGCCCAAGGGCGAGTGACCCCGCCTGCTGGTGTGCCAACAGATGCGGACGGCCCCCGGCGCGATGCCGGGGGCCGTGGTGTTCACGCAGGTCCGGGGCGCCGCCCCGAGTCATTAGAGATGGTCGCTGACCTGCGAAAACCCCGCTAGGGCAGGTTCCTCGCCATGACGATCCGCTGAACTTGATTCGTGCCTTCATAAATTTGCGTGATCTTCGCGTCGCGCATCATCCGCTCGACGGGGTAGTCACGCGTGTAGCCGTAGCCGCCGAGCAGCTGGACGGCGTCCGTCGTGACCTCCATCGCCACGTCCGACGCGAAGCACTTCGCGGCCGCGCCCTGGAAGGTGAGGTCCGCGTCGCCGCGCTCCGACTTGGCAGCCGCCGCGTACGTCAGCTGTCGCGCGGCCTCGATCTTCATGGCCATGTCCGCGAGCATGAACTGCACGCCCTGGAAGTCGCCGATCGGCTTTCCGAACTGCTTGCGCTCCTTGACGTAGCCCTTGGCGTAGTCGAGCGCGCCCTGGGCGATGCCGAGTGCCTGGGCCGCGATCGTGATGCGGGTGTGGTCCAGGGTCTTCATCGCCGTGGCGAAGCCCGTGCCCTCCTCGCCGATCATGCGGTCGGCGGGGATGCGAACGTTGTCGAAGTAGACCTCGCGGGTCGGCGAACCCTTGATGCCGAGCTTGCGCTCGGGGGCGCCGAAGGAGACGCCCTCGTCCGACTTCTCGACGACGAAGGCGGAGATGCCCTTCGAGCGCTTGGTCGGGTCGGTCACGGCCATCACCGTGTAGTACTCGGAGACGCCCGCGTTCGTGATCCAGCGCTTCACGCCGTTGAGGATCCAGGAGTCCCCGTCACGGACGGCCTTCGTCTTCATGCCGGCCGCGTCCGAGCCCGCGTCGGGCTCGGAGAGTGCGTACGAGAACATGCCCTCGCCCTTGGCGAGCGGCGTCATGTACTTCTTCTTCAGCTCCTCGGACCCGGAGAGGATCACGGGGAGCGAGCCCAGCTTGTTCACGGCCGGGATGAGCGAGGACGAGGCGCAGACGCGCGCCACCTCCTCGATCACGATGACCGTGGCGAGCGCGTCGGCGCCGGTGCCGCCGAAGCTCTCCGGTACGTGCACGGCGTGCAGGTCGGAGGCGACGAGGGCGTCGAGCGCCTCCTGCGGGAAGCGGGCCTCCTCGTCGACCGCCGCGGCGAACGGTGCGATCTTCGCCTCGGAGAGCGAACGGATCGCGTCGCGGAGCATGTCGTGCTCCTCGGACGGGCGGTACAGGTCGAAATCAGCCGATCCGGCCAAGGTTTCTCACGCTCCAAGGATGCTAATTACCGTTAAGTAACCCAAATTTTAGAGGGCGGCTCGCGTGAGGGATACGTGAGCTTGCCGACAGCGGGCGGCGAGCGGTTGGCAGGGTGGGTTGCAAGCGGTCGGCAATAGCGGAAACGTGCCCGCTCAAGTGCGCGACTATGCTCGGGCACCGCACTGACGGCCGTAGACCCCTGGAGCACCGCATGGCCCTCAAGATCACCGTGATCGGCACCGGCTACCTCGGTGCCACGCACGCCGCGGCCATGGCCGAGCTCGGTTTCGAGGTGCTCGGCCTCGACGTCGTGCCCGAGAAGATCGAGATGCTGCAGCGGGGCGAGGTCCCGATGTACGAGCCCGGTCTGGAAGAGCTGCTGCGCAAGCACGTCGCCGGGATCGAGGGTTCGAGCGGGCGGCTGAGCTTCACCATGGACTTCGCGGAGGCCGCGGCCTTCGGCGACGTCCACTTCGTCTGCGTGAACACCCCGCAGAAGCACGGTGAGTACGCCTGCGACATGAGCTACGTCGACAGCGCCTTCGCGCAGCTCGCCCCGCATCTGACGCGCCCCGCGCTCGTCGTCGGCAAGTCGACCGTGCCGGTCGGCTCGGCGGACCGCCTCGCGCGCGAGCTGGCCGCGAACGCGCCGGTGGGCGCCGAGGCCGAGCTGGCCTGGAACCCGGAGTTCCTGCGCGAGGGCTTCGCGGTGAAGGACACCCTCCACCCGGACCGCATCGTCGTCGGCGTACGCAGCGCGCACGCCGAGAAGCTCCTTCGCGAGGTGTACGCGGGCCCGGTCGGGGAGGGCTCGCCCTTCGTCGTCACGGACTTCCCGACCGCCGAGCTCGTGAAGACCGCCGCCAACTCCTTCCTCGCCACGAAGATCTCCTTCATCAACGCGATGGCGGAGGTGTGCGAGGCCGCGGGCGGCGACGTCGTGAAGCTGGCCGAGGCGCTCGGGTACGACGACCGCATCGGCAAGAAGTTCCTGCGGGCCGGGATCGGCTTCGGCGGCGGCTGCCTGCCCAAGGACATCCGGGCGTTCATGGCGCGGGCCGGGGAGCTCGGCGCCGACCAGGCGCTGACCTTCCTGCGGGAGATCGACTCCATCAACATGCGCCGACGCGGGCAGATGGTGGAGATGGCGCGCGAGGCGCTCGGCGGCGGGTCCTTCCTGGGCAAGCGGGTCGCGGTCCTCGGTGCGACGTTCAAGCCGGACTCCGACGACGTACGTGACTCGCCCGCGCTGAACGTCGCCGGGCAGATCCACCTCCAGGGCGGCCAGGTCACCGTGTACGACCCCAAGGGGATGGCGAACGCCGGTCGGCTCTTCCCGACGCTCGCGTACGCGGAGAGCGCCGTGGACGCCGTCAGGGGCGCGGACGTGGTCCTGCACCTCACGGAGTGGCGCGAGTTCCGCGAGCTGGACGCGGAGGCCCTTGGCGCGGTCGCTTCGGACCGGCTCATCCTGGACGGCCGCAACGCGCTCGACCCGGCGGTCTGGCGCGCGGCGGGCTGGACGTACCGGGCGATGGGCAGGCCGTCGGCCTAGGCTCCGGTCTTGCCCCTAAGCGCCTTACGCGCCTTTACGTGGCCTTACGCGCCCTTCCGTGCCCGGTAGGCCCGCATCTTCGCGCGGGCCCCGCACACGCCCATGTCGCACCACCGGCTGCGCCCGGCGGGGCTGCGGTCGTAGTACGCCCAGTGACAGTCCGGGGCCTCGCACGCCTTGAGGCGGGACCAGGTGCCCGCCGCGACCGCCTCCGAGATGGCAAGGGCGGCCCGGGAGAGGAGGGTGTCCGGCTCCACGGGGGCCAGCGACGCTGAGCCGTCCTCCGCGTCGACCCGCACCAACAGCGGTGCCTCCGCGAGGAGTTGGGAGAGCGCGGGCGCGGCGGTGTGCGGCCCGTGCCCCGCGTGGGCGAGACACGCGACCCGCAGCGACTCGCGCAGCTCCCGAGCCGCCCCCGTCTGCGCGCCCGGCGCGAGACCGAAGGGTGCGCGCCCCTCCGACGAGTCGAGCGCGTCCGCGCCGGACTCCAGGTCCAGGGTGTTCACCAGTGCCTGGATCAGCGCGAGACCCCCGGGAGCGGGCGCCTTGTCATTCATGCGTGCGGCCATTCATGCTTGCGACGTTACTGCCAATGGGGGAGTATGAGGTAACCGTTACCCCGAGCGGGCGGTTGCTGGTAACTGCTGCTGGTAACTCACTGAGCTGAGGAGAAGACCATGCCCCTCGCCAAACTCGGCGCCGTCGTACTCGACTGTCCCGAACCCCTCGCACTCGCCACCTTCTACGCCGCCGTCCTCGGCGGCACTCCCAAGGTTGACGACGAAGGCTGGGTGGACCTCGAAGGCAGCGGCGGCACCCCGCTCCAGTTCCAGGCCGTCCCCGGCTACGTGCCGCCGCAGTGGCCCGATCAGGCGCACCCGCAGCAGTTCCATCTGGACCTCGAAGTGCCGCGGGCGGAGATGGACGCCGTCGAGAAGGAGGTGCTCGCGCTCGGCGCCACGGTGCTCGAGGCGGAGGACCGCGAGCGGAGTTTCCGGGTGTACGCCGACCCGGCAGGGCATCCGTTCTGCCTCTGCGCCTGCTGATTGCGAGAAAGGAACAGCCATGGCGCCCATCGCGCGGATGCGCAACGTCGTCCTCGACTGCCCCGACCCCGGTCGACTGGCCGAGTTCTACGCGCACTTGCTGGGCGGCACCATCGAGGGGGACGAGGACAACGACTGGGTCACCCTCCACACCCCCGGCGGGCTGCGCCTCTGCTTCCAGGAGGCACCGGGCCACCGCCCGCCGAACTGGCCTCAGGAGGAAGCCGGTTCGCAGCAGATCCACATCGACCTCGACGTGGGTCCTGCCGTCCAGGACATCGAGCGCGCCCAGGACCGCGTACTCGCCCTGGGCGCCGAGCCGCTCGACGTCGACGACGACAACGGCGTCCGCGACTTCCGCGTCTACGCCGATCCGGCAGGGCACCCGTTCTGCCTCTGCCGGATCTCCTAGAGCTGAGAGCTGAGAGCCGGGAGCTGAAGCCTCAGCCCGTCGCCGCCCGCTGCTGCTGCCGCAGCCTCTCCCGCGCCGCCCGTCCCGCGAAGTCCGCCCCGCGCAGCGCGCGTTGGACGTTGCCCCACGTCAGGCGCGCGAGGTCGTCGTCAGGCCAGCCGCGCTCGACGAGCTCGGCGACGAGGTGCGGATAGCGCGATGCGTCGGCCAGTCCTTCGGGGTGCGCGGCCGAGGTGTCGTACGTCCCCGAGAGGCCCACGCACTCCGGGCCCGCGAGGCGGCGTACGTGATCGAGGTGGTCCGCCACCTCACGTATCGAGGAACCCGTCTGCTCGGCCGCCAGCGGCACCAGGCACAGGCCCTTGGCGGCGCCGAGCGCGGTGAGCAGGTCGTCCGAGAGGTTCGCCGGGGCGTCCCGCAGCGCGCGGGCCCCCGAGCGGGCGAAGAGCACCGGCGCCTTGGAGACGGCGAGCACCCGGCGGGCCGTGGTCTCGGCAGCCCCGGACAGCTCGGCGAGCACCCCGAGCCGGTTCAGCTCGCGCACCACCTCCTCGCCGAACGGGCTAAGACCCTCAGGGCCGGCCCAGGACGTACCGGAGAGCGTCAGGGAGCACAGGCCCAGGGTGTGCAGGGCGCGCAGGGTGGCGAGCGAGTCGCCGATCGCCTCGGCGCGCGCGGGGCCGATCAGGGTGGCGATGCGGCCGCAGTGACGGGCGTCGGCCACCTCCGACGCCGTACGGGTCAGGCGAAGCCCCTCGGAGTGGTCGGCGACGACGCGCTTGACGAGGTCGAGCTGTTCGAGGGTCGCGCCGAGTACGCGGTCACCGGTGATGCCGTCCGGGACGTGCACCGACCAGAACTGCGCCCCTACGCCGCCCGTCCGCAGCCGCGGCACATCGGCGTCCACCGCGTTGTCGCCCAGCTCCAGGTCGTACCAGGGCAGTTCGCGCAGCGTCCAGGGCAGTCCGCTGTAGCCGTCGGCGACGGGGTGGGCGGCGAGCAGCGCGCGGGCGCTGCGGAGGGGGTCCGGGGAGGGTGCGGGCGCGGGCCCGTACGCCGGTTCGGGTTCGGATATGGGCGGGGGTTCGGGGGACCGCGCGGGAGGCCGGTCCAGGTCTCCGGCTTCGGCGGTGGTGTCGAGTTCGACCTGTAGGTCAGCCATGACGGTGCTCCGGACTTCAGGGTGGGTCCGGTCCACCGTGACACGCGGGAGCCGCGGCTTCACGGCGGGCGAAGCGTTCGGGGTACGGAGCGAGGTACGGAGCGGGCACGGAGCGGGTACGGAGCCGTGACCGCGACACGTGTGAGGGCCCCGCCGATCCATCGGCGGGGCCCTCACACGTGTCGCTCACACGCCTCAGCCGCCCGAGACGGTCACCTTCTCGTCGTTGTTCAGCTCGGAGACCATCTGCTTGACCTTGGCCTTGTCCCACAGGAGGTTGCCGCCGGTCGAGCCCGCGAGCGGCATGTTCATGGACTTGCCGTCGCCGCCGGTGACGCCCTTCATGGCCCAGAACATGGACGCCACGTCGAACAGGCCCATGTCCTTGTCGACGATCAGCGTGTCGAGGCCCGCGCCCATCGTGGGGTAGAGCTTGAACGGGTTGATGACCGTCGACGGCGTGGCCGCCTGGCTGGCCAGGGCCGCGAGGAACTTCTGCTGGTTCTTCGTGCGGTCCAGGTCGCTGCCCGGCAGGGCGTAGCGCGTACGGACGAAGGCCAGGGCCTGCTGGCCGTCGAGGGTCTGCTTGCCCGCCTCGAAGTCGGCGCCTGACTTCTCGTCCTTGAAGCCCTTGGGAATGTCGAGCTCCACGCCGCCGACCGCGTCCACGATCTTGGCGAAGCCGCCGAAGCCGATCTCGGCGTAGTGGTCGATCTTCAGGCCGGTGTTGTACTCGATGGTGCGGACGAGCAGCTCGGGGCCGTCCTCCGCGTACGCGGCGTTCAGCTTCGTCTGGCGGCCCTGGTTCGGGTAGAGCTTGCCGGACTCGGCGCCCTTGAAGTTGGGGATCGTCACGTTCGAGTCGCGCGGCAGCGAGATCATCGTGTTCCCGCCGTCGTCCGCGACGTGCAGGATCATCATCGAGTCCGTGCGCTTGCCCTCGGCCGAGCCCGTGTGGAGCTTCTTCTTGTCCTCGGCGGTCATGCCCTCGCGGCTGTCGGAGCCGACGATCAGGTAGTTCGTGCCCGCGCCGCCGTCGGGGCGCTCGATGACCTTGGAGAGGTCGACCTCGCGCTTGAGCTTGGAGTCGGCCCAGAAGTACGTGGAGACGGAGACCACGACCAGCAGCACGACGAAGGTGATCGCGCCGATCTTGATGCGGCGCCGCCAGTTCGGGGCGGGGCGGGGCGCGCGGGTGCCGTACCCGTCGCCGCCGCCCTGACCGCCCTGTCCGCCGTTGCCCTGGCCGTCCGGGGCGCCGTAGACCTGGCCGGTGTTGTAACCGCTGTCGTAGCCGTTGTCGTAACCGCCCTGGCGCGAGCCGCGGGGCTCGAACATCTCGTCGCGCGCGTCGCCGTACCGCTGGCCCTGCCCGTCGTCGTACGACTGCTGCTGCGGTACACCGCCCCCCGGCTGCTGGCCCGGTCGGCCGGAGGGGCCGCCGCGCTGGACATGCCGCATCCTGCGGGCGCCCTCAGGCTGCGTGCTCCCGCTGCCACGGCCGTATCCTCGGCCGTTGCCCTGGTCGTCAGGCCAATCGCTCATGTGGGTCAGTGTGCCGTCTCTGACCACGTGCCTTATAGGGCAGACGGGATTTCGGTTCAGGGCTGTTGCAGATCTGATGCAAAGCGCTCCCGCGCGGCACGGACATTCGTCAGACATAAGGTGGAGCCCATGACAGACCTGGCCCCTGGCACGGAATCGGAGATTCCGGGCAAGCCGACTTCGGCGTCCCGCACGACTCTCAGCCACATCATGACCCACGGCGACACCAACCTCCTCGGAACGGTGCACGGGGGCGTGATCATGAAACTGGTGGACGACGCGGCGGGGGCCGTCGCCGGACGGCACTCGGGCGGGCCCGCGGTCACCGCGTCCATGGACGAGATGGCCTTCCTCGAGCCGGTGCGGGTCGGCGACCTCGTCCATGTGAAGGCGCAGGTCAACTGGACGGGGCGCAGTTCCATGGAGGTCGGCGTCCGGGTGCTCGCCGAGCGCTGGAACGAGTCGACGCCCGCCCAGCAGGTGGGCTCCGCGTACCTCGTTTTCGCCGCCGTCGACGCGGACGGCAAGCCGCGTGGCGTGCCGCCGGTGCTTCCGGAGACCGAGCGGGACCGGCGCCGCTATCAGGAGGCGCAGATCCGGCGCACGCACCGTCTTGCACGGCGCCGGGCCATCAAGGAGCTGCGGCAGGCGCGTGCGGCCGAGGGCCTCGACGACTGAGGGCGGCCACCGCGCTACAGGTACCTTCCGCTACAGATACGTACCGCTACAGGTACCTACCGCTACTGCTGGCACACCACCTGGTCGCCGGTCATGGCCCCGAACTCGCCTTGATAGGCGTCCTCCGCCCGTACCGCCCTGACCTGCTTGAAGTCCTGGCCCGCGAACACCTTCAGGGTCGCGCCCTGCCCGTTCACCGCCCGCATCATGCTGCCGGGCATCGCGGTGGCCAGGGACTTCGCCGAGCGGTCCCAGCGCGGGTCGTACGCGACGACCGTGCGCTTGAGGGGTGCGCCCGGCCAATTGCCCGGGTCCCGCGTCGTCCGGAAGCCGGTGGACCGCAGCCCGCTGTCGACCCGCTTGCCCAGGCCCGGCCTGCCCGTGGCGTTCTCGACCTGCACCCGGATCTGCTGCGGTGACACGTCGACGATGGCCCGCTTGGCGTGGTGCGCGGCGAGGGGACGGTCCGCGCGCAGGGCGTCGAAGAGTTTCGTGGACTTCTTCGGGTCCCACTTCAGCGTCGACCCGATGCCCGGCACCATCACACCCTTGCTGAGCAGCGGCACCGTGGTGAACTCCGACGAACGCGGCGAGAAGCCCCGCATCGCCCGCCCCAGGGAGAGCATCTCGTTCGTGCCGAAGCCGCTGTCGGCCCGGACCGAGCTGAGCAGCGTCCTGGTCACGTCGCGGAACTTGAGCGGGTTCAGGAGCACCCCGCTGCCGGTCGCCTTGGAGATCAGCGCCGCGAGGAACCGCTGCTGGCGGCGCATCCGCCCCAGGTCCGACGTGCCGTCGACGTGCCGTGTGCGGACGTACTGCAGCGCGGATCCACCGTTCAGCGTGTGCGTGCCGACGGCCAGATCGAGCCCGGTGTACGAGTCCTTCAGCGGGCGGGCCGTGCAGATCTCGACGCCGCCGAGCACGTCCACGGTCTTCATGAAGCTGGTGAAGTCGACCTCCAGATAGTGGTCGATCTTGACCTTGGTCATGTTCTCGACGGTCCGCACGGTGAGGTTGGGGCCGCCCTCCGCGTACGCCGCGTTCATCTTGACCGGATGCGGCCTGTGCTTCTCGCCGGAGTTCTGGTCGACGTGCTCGGGCATCTCGGCGTAGCTGTCCCGGGGCAGGCTCACGACGCTCGCGCGGTCACGGTCCTCCGAGATGTGCACGATCATGATCGTGTCCGTGCAGTGGCAGGGTGCTCCGCCGAGGCGGTACTTCTGCTTGTCCGCGTCGGTGATCTTGTCCCGGCCGTCGGTGCCGACGAGCAGCACGTTCATGCCGTTGCCCGCCTTCGGCCGGTTCTTCATGTCCTTGAAGGCGTCCACCCGGTCGATCCCGGTGTCGAGACTCGAGACGACGCCGTGCCCGATCCCGGCCGCCGCGAGCACCAGCACGGAGAACCCCGTCGCCGCCCGCGCGACCCAGCGTGGCCGCCTGCGCTGCTTGACCGGCCTGCCCGTGGGCTGCTGCGCGGACTGCCTCGCTCGTGGCGGGCGGGGCTCACGCGATGGCGGGGTGGGGTAGCGGCGGGGCGGTGTGGGCACGTGAAGGGACACCTCCGCGGTGACGGACCTGGCCGGGACGGGTGGGGGGAGTGTCGAGGGGCCGGGGAATGCGAGAACCGTAGGCCCATACGATCTGCGACCCCGGGCAGCAGGCCGGGCGGCGCGCGCCGGTGTCCCCCATTCGCGGTAACGTGGCGCCGATGAACGCGACCCCCGACGTGCAGCTTCCTGCCGTATCCGTGATCATGCCGGTGCTCAACGAGGAACGGCACCTGCGTGCTGCCGTCTCCGCGATCCTCGAGCAGGAGTACGACGGTGAGATGGAGGTCGTCGTCGCGCTCGGTCCCTCCACGGACCGCACGGACGAGATCGCCGCCGAGCTTGTCGCCGAGACCGCGGGACACCGCGCGAGGGTGCAGACCGTCCCGAACCCCACGGGGCGCACGCCCGCGGCCCTGAACGCCGCCATCAAGGCATCGAGTCACCCGATAGTGGTGCGCGTGGACGGCCACGGCATCCTGTCGCCCGGCTACATCGCGACGGCCGTACGCCTCCTGGAGGAGACCGGCGCGCAGAACGTCGGCGGCATCATGCACGCCGAGGGCGAGAACGACTGGGAGCACGCGGTCGCCGCAGCCATGACGTCGAAGATCGGCGTGGGCAACGCGGCCTTCCACACCGGCGGCGAGGCCCAGCGGGCGGAGACCGTGTATCTGGGTGTCTTCCGGCGCGCGGCCCTCGAACAGCAGGGCGGCTACAACGAAGAGTTCATCCGCGCCCAGGACTGGGAGCTGAACTTCCGCATCCGCGAGGCGGGCGGCCTCATCTGGTTCTCGCCCGAACTGAAGGTGCAGTACCGCCCCAGGCCGAGCGTGAAGGCCCTGGCCAAGCAGTACAAGGACTACGGCCGCTGGCGGCACGTCGTCGCCCGTTACCACGAGGGCTCCATCAACCTGCGCTACCTCGCGCCGCCGACCGCGGTCTGCGCGATCGCGGCAGGCGTCGTCGTGGGCGCCCTGGTCACGCCCTGGGGCTTCGTCGTCCCCGCCGGCTACCTCGCGGCGATCGCGGTGGGCTCACTGCCCGCGGGCAAGGGACTTCCGCTGAAGGCGCGGCTCCAGATCCCGGTGGCGCTCGCGACCATGCACATGTCGTGGGGCTGGGGCTTTCTGACCAGCCCGCGCTCGCTCGCCAAGAAGGTCATCGCCTCCCGGCGTCCGGCTGTTCTCAGCGAGGCCTGAGGTTCCTGAGGTTTCTGCACAGCCGAACGACCGACCCGGCCCGCTTCTCACTTCGGCGGGCCGGGCGGGGGCTCACTCCGGGACTCACTCCCAGGTGAACTTCGGATCCACGTGCATGCACGCCTTCTTGTCCGAGCCGTTGAGCGCCTCGGCCGAATCCGGCGTCTTGTCGTCCTGCTTCGACGCCGACTTGGGGTAGGTGTTCCCCTCCCGCCAGTCGGCGCCGACGACCAGGGTGACCCCGGAGACGTCCGTCGACTTCTTCACCGAACTCAGCTTCATGCCGAGGGACTTGGCGACCCGCTGGGCGTCGCCCTCCAGGTCGGCGGTGGGGAACTTGATGACGGTCTTCGCCTCCGCCAGAGCCGTCGTCGTGTCCGCCTGCGCCTTGGCGAAGCCCTTACCGGCGAGGATCTGCGTGACCGTGCTCGCGCGACCGCTGACCGGTGCCTCGACGTCCGTGCGGGTGGCGTTCTGCACCTGCACGGCGATCTCGCCGTCCGCGGCGGCCGGGTCGTCCGAGACCTTCTCCTCGGCGGCCTTCTTCTTCTTTCCCTTGCCGTCGAGTGAGACGTCGTCGCGTACGAGACGGAAGAGCTGCTCGGCGTCGCCCGGCTTGGGGACGACGCGCGCGCCCACGTAGTCGAACGGCATGGTCGTCATCGTGGTCCGCTCGGGCGAGACCTTCTTGAGCTCGTTGCTCAGGTCGAAGAGCTTCTTGACGGTGCCGAGGCCGTCGTCGACCTTGAGCGCGTCGGTGGCCGTCTCCGCGAGCCTGCGCAGCTTGTTGGGGCTGCTCAGACCGGCGTTCTCGCGCAGCTCCCGCACGAGTGAGTTCATGTACATGTGCTGGGCCTTGGCGCGGCTGATGTCGGTGCCGCCGTCGAAGCCGTAGCGGGTGCGCAGCCACTGCAGGGCCTGCTTGCCCTTGATGTCGGTGGTGCCTTTTTCGAGCTTCAGGCCCGATCCGTGGCCCTGGCTGTCGCGCGAGTGGATGTTGGCGTCCACACAGACCGGTACGCCGCCGATGGCGTCGGCCATGTCGACCACACCCGAGAAGTCCACTTCCATGAAGTGGTTGATGTGGATGTTGGTGAGCTTCTCCCAGGTGGCGACCGTGCAGCCGGGGCCGCCGCGGCCGAGCGTCTGGTTCGTCATCGTCCGCTGCGTCGAGGCCGCGTAGACCTTGCCGTCGTCCGGGTCGGTGCACTTGGGTATGGAGAGCAGCGTGTCGCGCGGCATGCTGATGACCGACATGTTCGTACGGTCGGCCGACAGGTGGAGCAGCATCTGGACGTCGGCGAGCGGTGTGCCCCCGAAGGTCTCCTTGGCGCCGCCGAGCTTCTGGTTCTCCTTGGAGTCCCGCGCGTCCGAACCGATGAGCAGGATGTTCAGCGGGGTCTGGCCCGCCGCGTTCGGCGTGGGCTCTGGGGCCCGGTTCTCGCCGAGGTTCAGATCGTCGGTCTTCAGATTGTTGTTCAAGTGCTGGTACCAGAGATATCCGGCGCCGGCCGTGCCGAGTATGAGCACCGAGAGAATCGTCGCCGACCAGCGGAGTATCCGGCGTCTTCTAGGACGTGGAGCCCGGCCGCCGCCACCCCCACGGCGATGCCTCTGGCCTGCGCCGTCCGCCGAGTGCCCCACACCCTCGGGTGCCGGGCTCTCTTCCAAGCCAAGATCACTTGCGTGCGGAGCGCGTTCTCGCGCTCCCTCCCCACGCACGCTGCTCTTCCCCATCCCCTGCCCCTCCCCGCGCTACCGGCGCTCCCCGCGCCACCCCGAATTACGGCCGTCCTGCGCCTTGTTAGACGCAGAACGGCCGCTTCAGGTCACTTGGCACACACAGTCTTGTCAGCTTCAACCTTCTGGATGTCCTCCGGCGCCTTCGACGGGGCGCTGATCGACACCCCGGCCCCCTTGAAGTCGCCGCCGAGCGTCAGCTTGATGGCGGGGAGCCCCTGCGAGTTCTTCTCGCTCTTGCCGGGCTTCATCGCGGAGCCGGAGAGCCCCATGACGTCGGCGAGCCGCCGGGCCTCGTCGGCCTGGTCGGGGGCGTACTCCAGCGTCGTCTTCTTGAGGTCGGACGGCGCGTTGCCGAGCTGGCTTGCCTTGGACATGCCCTCAGTGTTCTGCAAGTACGTGAGAGTTGCCTGAGCGGCGCCGGTCTTGCCGCTGCCGTTGTAGATGTTGACCCGCACGTCGGAGGCGGCGGACTTGCTGCCCTTGAGGCGCGCGGCGACCTCCGCCTTCTCCTTCTTCTCCTTCTTCTTCACCGCGGTCAGCGACTCGTCGGCGCGCATCATGGAGAACAGCGGGTCGGCCTTGGCGTCGTTCACGACGACGGTCGTGTGGACCTTCTCCGCCGGGTTGTCGACCACGGGCACGGTCGCGAAGGTCAGGTTCTTCATGTCGAGCTTGCCGAGCTCCATGCCCAGGTCACGGAGTTTCATGATGTCCGCGATCTTGGAGTCGACCGTGAGCGCCTCGGTGCCCGCCTCGGCCAGCTTTATCATCTTCGTCGGGCTGGTCAGCGTGTCGTTCGACTTGAGCTTGCGCATCAGCGAGCTGAGGAACTGCTGTTGCAGCTCGATGCGGCTCAAGTCGCCGCCGGTGCCCACGGAGTGACGCGTGCGGACGAACGCCAGCGCCTCCTCGCCCTCGATGGTGTGCTTGCCCGCGGGCAGATCCAGGTGCGAGTCCGGGTCGTCGATGTCCTTGGCCAGACAGACGTCCACGCCGCCGACCGCGCTGGAGAGCGTCTTGACGGCGTTGAAGTCGGCCACCATGAAGTGGTCGGGGACTATCCCGGTGATCTCGGTGACCGTACGCATGGTGCAGCTCGGCGTGCGGTCGCTCTGACCGAGGCTCTCGTTGAAGCGGACGCTCTGCGAGCCGGTGATGGTCTTCTTGCTGCCGTCCTTCATCGTCGTCGGGCAGTCCGGAATGTCCGTGATCATGTCACGCGGAATGCTCAACGCGGTGGCGTTCGTACGGTCCTTGGAGACGTGCAGCAGGATCGTCGTGTCGGCGTGACCGACGCTTCCCTTGTCGCCGTACTTCTCGTTGCCCGCGCCGCTGCGCTTGTCCGTGCCCATCACCAGGATGTTGATGGCGCGGTCCTTGCTGAAGCCGCCGGTGCTCGCGCCGTCGTCGGCGATCGAGTTGATGTTGTCGTTGAGGTGCTCGTAGTAGAGGTACGCGCCGGTACCTCCGGCGACCAGGACGAGGGCGAGCGAACCTGCCGTCCACAGCAAGATCTTCTTGCCCTTGGACTTCCTGGGCTTCTGCTTGCGCCGTCCGCCCGCGGCCTCCGGCTGCGGAGCCCGGCGTCTGCGCTGCGGCGGCACATCGCGCTGTTCATCGCGTTCATCACGGCGCTCGTCGCGTCGGCCGTCACGGCCGCGCGTTCCCTGGCGTGGCGAGGACCGCTGTGATTTGCGAGGTCCAGGCACTGCCGACTGCCCTCCGGAAGGGCTCAGTCGCAGTTCGTAATCGCCGGTGTCCGGGTTGAGTACCCACTGGTCTGCGGGGTCGATGTTCTCCGCCCGCCCACGGCCTTGCGCGTCCACGGTTGTCTGCGTCCTCCGTCGGGGCCACGCGGCGCCTTTCCCCCCTCAAGTAAGGCGCTCGGTCAATCGTTCAGCGGTGCTCGGCTTGAAGGGCCGGGCGCACCGGATCGCTCACACTATCCGGCCAGTTCAGCGCTGAACGACGTCGGTGACAAATTCCACTCCCATACAACTGGGCAATCTGCCCTATTTCTTTGTGCAGGCGGTCTTGCGCTTGAGCATGGCTTTACTCGCAGGTCGTTCCGGCAGCCGTGTTGCCCCGGAATGTGGGAGCGGGGCTCGGCGATTGCGAAGGGTCGTCCGGCTTCTCGTCGCTCCAGTCCGCACCGGAGCCGTCGTAGCCGTCCGAGTCCTCGTCGCCCGCCGAGTCCTCGTGGGTGCCGGCCCCGTCATGAGCGCCATCCGCCTGTTCCTGGCTGGGGGAGGTCTCGGGTTCTTCGCGGCTCACCTGGAGGGGTGCGTCTGTTCGGAGCCGGGTGAAAAGTTCGTCCGCCGCGGGCTCGACGAGTTCATCCCGATTGGCGTCGTAGACATAGGACCGCCGGGGCACGGTGAGGAACTGCACTTGTTCTGTGGGGATGTTGCGCATGCCGCGCACCAGTTCGTACAAACCACGCAAACTCGCCAGTGCCGGGTCGGTCGTGAGCGAAGAAGTCGCCGCGTCGAGAACCGGATAGAGCTTCGCCGGATTGAGCAGGACGTCATTGCTCTGCACCTTGTTGACGAGTGCCGCGAGGAACTGCTGCTGGCGGTCCATCCGGTCGGTGTCACTGCCGTTGCCGATGCTCTTGCGGGCCCGCACGTAGCCGAGCGCCTGCTCGCCGTTGAGTGTCTGCCTGCCCGCGGCGATCTTCAGATGGGCGTCGGCGTCGTTGATGGGCCGCTTGAGACAGACCTGTACGCCGTCGACGGCGTCGACCATGTCCTTGAACCCGGCGAAGTCCACGACCATGTGGTGGTCCACGCGGATCTTCGTCATCTTCTCGACCGTACGAATGGTGCAGGCCGTCCCGCCGAACTCATAAGCCCAGTTGAACTGGGCGAACTGCGCCCGCGTCCGCGATCCGTCGGGCTTGCGGCAGCGCGGGATGTCCACCATCACGTCCCGCGGGATCGACATCGCGGTCGCACTCTTCCGGTCGGCCGCGAGGTGCAGCAGGATCGTGGTGTCCGAGCGCTGGGTCCCCGGATCGCGCCCGTACTTCTTGTTGCCCCGTCCGGCCCGGGTGTCGGAGCCGATGAGCAGGATGTTCTGCGCGCCGTGCACCAGCGCCGTCGGGCGCTCCTTGTCGTAGCGCGCCAGCTCCGCCGCGGCGTCGGTGTCCTTGGTGATGTTGCCGTCGAGCTTGTTGTAGACGACCCACCCGACGCCCCCGGCGACCAGTACGAGGCCCGCCGCCCCCATGGCCGTCCAGCGCAGCCAGCGCCGCCTGCGCCGGGCCACGCCCTCACCCGTGGGGCTTGAGCCCGCGCCGGGTGCGTACGTGGCCGTCGGCTCAGGCGGCGCGCCGTCCGGATCCGGGCGCTCCGGTCCGGCGGGCGGGCCTGCGGTGTCGGACACGTGTACGTCCACCCCTCATAGCGACGTCGGTGCATGGTGCGTCTTACGACCATGGACCGACGGGACGCCGGGGGCCTGCGGGCCGGGGGCTGCTGTGAGCCGAACGGGGGACGGCGAGGGCTCTGGCTACTTGGCGGGGACGGTGGCGGTGACCCGCTCGTCCTCGACGCGCTTGGCGAGGCCGCCGTCGGCGAGCTGGTCGAGATGGCGGCAGAGCACCACGGAGCCGCCGGCCGCCAGCGGGGCGTACAGGCCGGAGCTCAGGCCCTCCCAGGTGTCGTACGACAGGCCCGAGAGCAGCCGGGAACCGGGCGCGAGCCCCAGTGCGTCGGCGTCGGCGCGGGCCCGCTCCACCAGCTGCGCCCCCGTCAGCTCGTCGCCCCCGGCGACGGCGAGGGCGGGCTCGTCCGGGTCGACAGGAGCGTACGGAACGAAACGGTCGCCCTGGCTCGGCACCTCGACCGCGTAGTCGGCGAAGCCGTCGGGCGCCTGCGGGAAGCGCCCGCCGAGCGGCCGGAGCGCGAGCGCCACCCGCTCCCCGGAGCAGACCCGCGCCGCGTCGAGCGACTCGGGCCCGCTGACGACGAGGTCGGCACCGGCAGGGTCGCCGCCCACGTCCGCGACGACACCGACGGAAGAACAGGCGAGCAGCCAGACCGCCGTCTGCCAGTGCGCGGGGAGCAGCAGCGCGAGCCGGTCGCCCGGCTCGGCGGCGAGATCTCCCTGGAGCAGGTTGGCGGTCTTGGCCACCCAATTGGCGAAGGTGGCCACGGACAATTCGACGCGCTCACCGGTGGCGTCGTCGTAGAAGGTGATCAGTGGGCGGCCCGGGTCCGCGGCGAGCGCGGATCGCAGCAGGTCGGCAGGGGTGCGGTCGGTGGCGTTCACGGGCGCAAGGGTACGCGCGTGCCCTGGTGACCCCGGGCGTGGCGGGGGAGTGCGGGCCACCGGTTCGGCGGACACGAACCGACGGTCCGTCAATTCCCCAATGGACAGATATGTTCAAAAACGCGGACCATCAGACGTATGCGTGGATTTGTAGCTTCTTCGATCGGCGTCACGTGCGCGGCCGCCCTGGCGCTTCCCCTCACCCTGCCGTCGTCCGGCGCCAGCGCCGTGACCCCGGCTCCCCAGTCGCCGTCCCAGAGATCCGCGGAATCGGTCCCGGGCAGCACCCAGTCCCTCCCGCTCTCCTCACTCGGCTCCGACCGCTCCCAGGGCGGCGGCGCGTCCCGCGAACAGGGCCTGCTCCAGCGAGAGGTCAAGCCCTTCTCCCTCGTCGGCGTCATCTGGGACGACCCGGACGACGAACTGCACGGCAGCGTCCAGGTCCGCACGCGTGCGAGCGGCACCGGCGCCTGGTCCGCCTGGCAGCCCGTGGAGACGCACAACCACGAGCACGCCGCCGACCCGGACGCCGAGGAGAGGGCTTCGGGCAAGACCCGCGGCTCCACGGCACCGCTGTGGGTCGGCGACTCGGACGGCGTCGAGATCCGCGTCCGGGGCGAGGCGGCGGAGCAGCGCGCGAGCGCCGGGCCTCGCGCTGCCGCGGCGCAGGCACTCCCGGCGGGCCTGCGCCTCGAACTCGTCGACCCCGGCGCCGAGCCGCCCCCGCAGGGCTCCCGGCCCAAGGGCGCCGCCGCCGCGCCCCTGACCGCAGAGACCGCCGCCGCCTCCGAGGCCAACGCCGGCCTGGCGCCGCTGGGTGCCGACGTCATCCCCGCGCTCAGCAAGAAGAAGACGGAGTCCGAGCTCATCGCGGGCCGCGGCGGACCGGAGGCCGCGGGGAAGGCCAGGCCCTATGTGGGCCCCCGGCCGCGCATCATCACGCGCAAGGGCTGGGGCGCGAACGAGAAGCTCCGCGAGAAGAAGTTCGCGTACACGAAGAAGGTGAAGGCGGCCTTCGTGCACCACAGCGCGTCCGGCAACAACTACAGCTGCTCGCAGGCGGGGTCCGTGCTGCGCAGCATCTACCGCTATCACGTCAAGAGTCTCGGCTGGCGTGACTTCGGCTACAACTTCGCCGTCGACAAGTGCGGAAACATCTACGAAGGGCGTGCCGGAGGTGTGGCCAAGCCCGTCCTCGGGGCCCACACTCTCGGTTTCAACACCAACAGCACGGGCATCGCCGTCCTCGGCAGTTTCGGCTACTCCAACCCGCCCGCGGCCGTCGTGAACGCGATCGCCCGGCTGACCGCCTGGAAGCTCGGCATGTATGGCGCGAACCCGCGAGGATCGACATATCTGAAGTCCGGGGGTGGCAATCTGTACACGAAAGGCAAGAACGTCCGGCTCCATGTGATCTCCGGACATCGTGACGGCTTCGCCACGGAGTGCCCCGGTATTCGCCTGTACGGGAAGCTGAGCAAGGCCCGGTCCACCGCAGCCCGATACCAGGGCCGCTGAGTCTGTGGCACACCGCACGACCTGCACAGCACGCTGCACGATCTGCAAAGCCATCTGCATACACTGGCCGGCCGCGACTCAAGTTCGGCCGGCCCCAGCAGGAAGCAGAGACGACAGGTGACAGAAGCGATCCTCCTGGTCGGCGGCAAGGGCACCCGGCTCCGTCCGCTCACGGTGCACACCCCCAAACCGATGGTTCCGGCGGCAGGCGTCCCGTTCCTCACCCACCAGCTGGCGCGGGCGCGCGCGGCAGGCGTGGAGCACATCGTCCTGGCGACCTCGTACCTCGCCGAGGTCTTCGAGCCGTACTTCGGTGACGGCTCGGCGCTCGGCCTCCACATCGAGTACGTCACGGAGACCGAGCCCCTCGGCACGGGCGGCGCGATCCGCAACGTGGCATCGCGCCTGCGCTCAGGACCCGACGACCCGGTCCTGATCTTCAACGGCGACATCCTCACGGGCCTGGACATCCGGGCCCTTGTCAGCACGCACGAGGAGTCGGGGGCGGACGTCTCCCTGCACCTCACGAAGGTCGACGACCCCCGCGCGTACGGCCTCGTGCCGACCGACGCGACGGGCAGGGTGCAGGCCTTCCTGGAGAAGCCGCAGACCCCCGAGGAGATCGTCACCGACCAGATCAACGCGGGCGCGTACGTGTTCCGGCGCTCGGTCATCGACACGATCCCGGCAGGCCGCCCGGTGTCCGTGGAGCGCGAGACGTTCCCCGACCTCCTGGCCTCCGGAGCCCACCTCCAGGGCATGGTCGACTCCACGTACTGGCTGGACCTGGGCACACCCCAGGCCTTCGTACGCGGCTCGGCGGACCTGGTCCTCGGCCGCGCCCCGTCCCCCGCGATCCCGGGCCGCTGCGGCGACCGCCTGATCCTGCCCACGGCCACGGTCGCCCCGGACGCCAAGCTCACCGGCGGCACGGTCGTCGGCGAGAACGCGGTGGTCGGCGAGGGCGCACGGGTGGACGGCAGCACGGTCCTCGCGGGCGCGGTCGTAGAACCGAACACAGTGATCACCGACTCCCTGATCGGCGCGGGCGCGAGGGTGGGCGCACGCACGGTCCTCGCGGGCGCGGTGATCGGCGACGGCGCGGAGGTCGGCGCCGACAACGAACTGCGCGACGGCGTACGGGTGTGGTGCGGGGCGAGGGTGCCGGCGGGGGCGGTGCGGTTCTCGTCGGACCAGTGATTTTCAGCCCGTCCGGCGATTGAGAACGAGCTCGGCGCAGCCGGTGGAAGCCCTTACCCTCGTACAGATGTCATCCCGTTTCGCCCCCCGCTCCACCCCCACCCGCACCACGGTGCGCGGCGGCGAAACGGCGATCCCCCAGGGCGGCACCCCCCGCCGGGCAACGGCGGCGCAGACCCGCACCTGGACCCCGCCCTACCCCCTGAACATGGGCCTGACCCTGGGCCCCCTGCGAAGGGGCCCGGCGGACCCCACGTTCAGGGTGACCCCGGACGGCTCGGCCTGGCGGGCAAGCCGCACCCCACAGGGCCCCGGCACCCTCAGGGCGGCCCTGCGCGACGACACGGTGGAGGCGGAGGCCTGGGGCCCGGGAGCCACCTGGCTCCTGGACCAACTCCCGCACCTCCTCGGCGATTCGGACACCCCGCAGGACTTCACCCCCCGCCACCGCCTCCTCGCGGCGAC
This sequence comes from Streptomyces sp. NPDC055239, assembly GCF_053606205.1. Classification (NCBI taxonomy): domain Bacteria; kingdom Bacillati; phylum Actinomycetota; class Actinomycetes; order Kitasatosporales; family Streptomycetaceae; genus Streptomyces; species Streptomyces sp. NPDC055239. Next base: position 456,238 of record NZ_JBSGRD010000006.1, read on the forward strand.
AGCGCACCGCCGCCCAGGCCTCCGCCTGATCCGCACGGGCCTGGTCCTGGAGTCCCTGATCCCGTCGATCCTGGAACAGAAGGTCACGACGGACGAGGCGTACCGCGCGTGGCGCCTACTGGTCCGCAAGTACGGCGAACCGGCCCCGGGCCCGGTCCCCGCGCAGCTGCGCATGCACGTCATGCCGGACCCGAGGACCTGGACCCTGATCCCGTCCTGGGAGTGGCACAAGGCGGGAGTGGACGACAAACGCGCGTCGACGATCCTGCGTGCGACGCGGGTCGCCGCGCGCATGGAGGAGGCGGCGGCGATGGAGCCGCTCAAGGCCCGGGCCCGCCTGGAACTGATCCCGGGCATCGGCCCGTGGACGTCGGCGGAGACGATCCAGCGGAGCAACGGCGCGCCGGACGCGGTCACGGTGGGCGACCTCCACCTGCCGGGAATCATCGGCTACGCACTGTCGGGCAACCGAGAGGCGGACGACGAGGAGATGCTGCGTCTCCTCACCCCCTACGACGGCCAACGCCACCGAGCGGCCCGCCTGATCCTCCTGAGCGGCCACACGCCGTCCCGCAGAACGCCAAAGATGCCAAAGACGGACATAGCCAGACTCTGAGCAACGTCGGGGCGGCCCGTAAGGGGCGCGAGGAACGGCGCGCCAAGCCCCCACCCGCCCGCAGCCAAGCGCAGAGCCCACAGCCACGCCCCCCAACGCCCCCGGCGAGCTACCGCACCTGTACGAAGTCCCCCACATCCCGCTCGGCCCGAGCCGCAGGCGAACCCGCCGCATGCCCCACAGCCACAGCCCCCATCGGGTCCCACGACCCCGGAAGCCCGAGCACGTCCCGTACGACATCCCGGCAGAACATCGTCGAGGAAACCCACGCGGAGCCAAGACGCTCCCCGGCGAGCGCGACCAGGAAGTTCTGCACACCGGCCCCCGCGGCGACCACGAACATCTCCCGCTCCGCCGCGTCCCGCCGCTCGTCCCCGTACGTATGGGAGCCGTCCATGACAAGACAAGGCACGACCAGGTAAGGGGCCTTGCGCAGCACGTCCCCCCGACGCACCCGCTTGGCGACGGAATCGGCGGACTTCCCGTCCCGCTCCAGGTCCGAGACCCAAGCGTCCCGCATCGCGTCGAGCAGCCGCACCCGCGACTCCTCGGACTCAAGGAGGACGAATCGCCACGGCGTCGTGTGATGCGGCGCGGGCGCGGTCACCGCCGCCGCCACGGCCCGCCGCACGGCCCCGGGGTCCACCGGTTCGTCCGTGAACTCCCGGACGGTCCGCCGCTGCGTCACCGCCTCCCGCACGGCCTCGGACGTCCCGAGCCGGAACATGTCGTCACGGGAGCTCCGCACCATCACCCGGGCCCCCTCCTCAGCCTCGCCGACGACTGCCTCGCCGACGACGTGCGAAAGCCCCCGCACCACCGCGACCGGCAGCCCCTCGGCCTTCCCCTTCACCAGATCCCCGGCGGCAGCCAACTCGTCAGCGGTGGCGACGACCGTCGCGCTCAGCGGATTGCCGTACGCGTCCACGCCGCCCCGCAGATCATCGAGGACCCGCACGCCCGCGGCCCCGATGGCGACATCGGTGAGGCCGTTGCGCCAGGGCCGCCCGAAGGTGTCCGTGACCACGACCCCGACGTCCACGCCCAGCGCGTCCCGCAGCCCGCCGCGCACCGCACGCGCCGACGCGTCGGCGTCCTCGGGCAGCAACAGCACGGTCCCGGACGCCGTGTTCGATGCGTCGACACCGGCGGCGGCCATCACGAGGCCCTGTCGGTTCTCGACGATGCGCAGGGTCCCGCGCCGCGCCACGACCCGTACCGTCTCCGCGTCGATGGCCGCCTCGCGGTCGCTCGCCTCGACGATCCGCCCCTCGGCCTTGCTGACGATCTTCGAGGTGACGAGGAGTACGTCGCCGTCGGCGAGCCCCGGCTCGGCGGCGGCGATCAGCTTGGCGAGGTCGTCCCCCTGCCGCACCTCGGGCAGCCCGGGAACGGCCCACACCCGGAACGAAGGCGAAGCCCCGGCATCGGGAACAGAATCCGCGACGGCATCGGAGGAGGAACTCACGCCCGCACCTCCTCCGCCAGCGCGAGCGCCGCACGCGCCATCTCGGCGGTCGCGTCGATGTCGCTCATCATCAGCGGAATCGCCCGGCACTGGATCCCCGCCGACTCGACCCGCTCCACGACCCCCGCGTCCACCGTGTCGACGAGCCACCCGTCGAGCAGCCCGCTCCCGTAGTGCTCGGCGACCGCGGCGGCGCTCGACTCCACGCCCACCGCGGCGAGCACCTTGTCGGCCATGCCCCGCACCGGAGCGTCCCCGACGATGGGGGAGAGCCCGACGACGGGCACGCCCGCGTCGGCGATGGCCTCGCGGATCCCCGGCACGGCGAGGATCGTCCCGACGCTCACCACGGGGTTGGACGGCGGGAAGATCACGATGTCCGCGTCGGCGATCGCCTCCAGGACACCGGGCGCGGGCTTGGCCTGGTCGGCGCCGACCGGCACGACGGCGTGCGCGTCCACGGACGCCCTGAGCCGCACCCAGTACTCCTGGAAGTGCACGGCCTTCTGCTCGCCGTCGACCGTGACGGCGACATGCGTCTCGACGCGGTCGTCCGACATCGGGATGAGCCGCACGCCGGGCTGCCACCGCTCGCAGAGCGCTTCCGTCACCGCGCTGAGCGGGAATCCGGCGCCCAGCATCTGCGTCCGCACGATGTGCGTGGCGAAGTCCCGGTCGCCGAGGCCGAACCACTCGGGCCCGACCCCGTACGCGGCGAGTTCTTCCTTGACCTTGAACGTCTCGTCCGTACGCCCCCAGCCCTGCTCCTCGTTGATGCCGCCGCCGAGCGTGTACATCACGGTGTCGAGGTCGGGGCAGACCTTGAGCCCGAACAGGTGAATGTCGTCACCGGTGTTGCCGATGACGGTGATGTCCGCGTCAGGCGCGGCTTTCTTGAGCCCGCGGAGGAAACGGGCGCCGCCGATACCGCCGGCCAGGACCACAATGCGCATGGGCCCAAGCATGTCAGGCAGGTACGACAACGTGTCAGGCGGTTACGACATCTCCGGCGGCCGGAGCGCCGGCCCGCACCCCGCACTGCGCCGCGTGCATCGGCATGTCGGTCAGGCCGGGGTAGTAGATGTGCAGGCTGACGGCCGGTTCGAGGGAGTCGTTGCCGACGTCGTGCACGTACCCGGGCGCGAACACGCGCTGGACCCCGGCGCCGATCGCGCGCTGCCCGCGCTCCGTACGCTCCGTCAGTTCACCCTCCAGGACCGTGAGTACGCCGGAGGAGCGGCCGTGGTCGTGCGGGCCGCTGCCCTGTCCCGGCACCCAGGAGAGCAGCCAGACCTCGTATCCGGGCCCCGTGCGCAGGCGGTGGTACCAGCGGCTCGTCGCGTCGTACTCGACGAGGTGGGCCCACTGCGCGCGGTCGGCCGCGATGGTGCGTGCCAGGCCGACGAACTCGGCCACGGTCGCCGGGTGCTCGCGGGCGGGCTGCAGGAGGTGCGTGACTTCGAGGATGTCGCCGGCGATCTGGAGGTCGCTGTCGCTGTTCATGCTGCGGTGGTTCCTCAACGTGAGTGCTGGGGTGTCGCGAGGGAAGGTGGAGCGGGGAGGTGCTCGAAACAAGCCGAAAAGGCGATGCGGAAAGGCGTTGATTCGGGGGCTCGGGCGATGAAGCGCCGGAGCGGGCTCAACAGCTGGAAGCGGTATGGCTCAACAGCTGGAACAGGAACAGCGACAGCGCGCGTGGACAGCACCGAGGAGCCCGCTGGTGCGGGTCGTCGAGAGTGCCAAGTTTGCGAGCATGCCCACTAGGACATCGGCTCACACCTTCCCTGTCAACTCTATGTCCGGTATGTGGGATATGTTTCACCTCATCCGGTTGTTCTCTCAGGTGAAAGGTTTGTGCACCGGATGCACGGGACACCCAGGGGACACACCGACACATCGTGCCTCCACCGCCTCGTAAACCCCGATGTGATCCCGTGACCCGAATGTGATCCGCTTCGCTTCTGCGGGGTGATCGCAACGGGGCCGATCTCCGTGGCGTCCTTCCCTGGTGAGGGGGGTCGCGGGGCGCATGCGGGGTGCCCTGGGGCAGGTCACTGGCAAGTGTCAGCGTTTATGCCGATTTGAACACTTTCCGCATTAGCTTGGTTCCGCAGGGTGAATAAGGGACCCAATAGCAGATCTCGGCTTGACTGGCGCGGATCGGCACACTTGTAATTTCACTCGTGTCGTTCAGCCGAAACCGGAAACGGCAAGCACCACGGGGACGACAGACAGACGAGGGGCGCACATGACCGAGCTGGTTCAGGAACTGCTGGTCGAGGACGCGGACGAGGAACTCGGCTGGCAGGAGCGCGCACTGTGCGCCCAGACCGATCCCGAGTCCTTCTTCCCCGAGAAGGGCGGCTCCACGAGAGAGGCCAAAAAGGTCTGCCTCGCCTGCGAGGTTCGCTCGGAATGCCTGGAGTACGCACTGGCGAACGACGAGCGGTTCGGCATCTGGGGTGGCCTTTCGGAGCGCGAACGCCGCCGCCTGAAGAAGGCCGCCGTCTGAACACGGGCCAGTTCCGCGCGAACACGAGCCGGTATCGCGCCAACAGGAGAGCGCGAACGCGAGCCCGTACCGCCCGAACAATCGGCACACACCCCTACGTAAGGAACAGTCCGTCGCCCGTGGGTCATCCACAGGCGGCGGGCTGTTGTGATGCCAGCCGTTAGTGTGGGGCCCCGTCCGAGACGCCCCGGCGCCCCCATGAAGCGCAGGCGTCCACCGCAGTCCATCGAACCGGGGCCCGTACCTCGATGTCCGTGCACAGCCATACGGCAGCCAGTCACCACGACGCTGCCGCCCCTGAGTTCCCGCGGCACGTCGTCACCGCCGTGATCGTCTCCCACGACGGCGCCCGCTGGCTGCCCGACGCCCTCGCAGGCCTGCTCGGCCAGGAGCGTCCGGTGCAGAACGCCGTGGCCGCGGACACCGGCAGCGCGGACGACTCCGCGCGCCTGGTCACCGAGGCACTCGGCCCCGACCGCGTCCTGCACCTGGCCCGGCGCTCCGGCTTCGGCACCGCCGTCGACGAGGCGAACCGCACCGCCGGCGTGCTGACCCCACAAGAGCTGCCCTATCTGAAGCGCCCCAGCGGCTGGGACCCGGTCAGCCGGACCTGGCGCGACGACAACTACGACCTCCCGGAGTTGCCGCACGGCGAACCCGAGCAGTGGCTCTGGCTGCTGCACGACGACTGCGCGCCCGACCCGGACGCCCTGACCGAGCTGCTCCGCGTCGTGGAGAACGAACGCGAGATCGGCAAGGACGTCGCGATCGTCGGCCCCAAGCTGCGCGGCTGGTACGACCGCCGCCAGCTCCTGGAAGTCGGCGTCTCCATCGCCAACAGCGGCCGCCGCTGGACCGGCATCGACCGCCGCGAACAGGACCAGGGCCAGCACGACCACGTACGGCCCGTCCTCTCGGTGTCCACCGCGGGCATGCTGATCCGGCGTGACGTCTTCGACGAGCTCGGCGGGTTCGACCGGCGCCTTCCGCTCATGCGGGACGACGTCGACCTGTGCTGGCGCGCCCAGAACGCGGGCCACCGCGTGCTCGTCGCCCCCGAAGCCGTCGTCCGGCACGCCGAAGCCTCATCGCGCGAGCGCCGCACCGTCGACTGCGTCGGCCGTACGTCGACGTCGCCGCACCGCGTGGACAAGGCGGGCGCGGTCTACACCCTGCTCGTCAACGCCCGCACGGCCGTGCTGCCCTGGGTGCTCTTCCGGCTCGTGGTGGGCACCCTGCTGCGTACCGTCGCCTATCTGGTCGGCAAGGTCCCCGGCCAGGCGGTCGACGAGGTCGCCGGTCTCCTGGGGACGCTCCTTCGGCCCGGACGGATCACCGCCGCACGCAAGAAGCGCGGCAGGTCGGCGCTCGAACCGGCCGAGATGCGGCCGCTCTTCCCGCCGCCCGGCGCCACCGTGCGCGCCACCGTCGAACAGGTCGCGGGCGATCTCGTCGGCCGCTCCGACCCCGAAGCCGTCACCGGCGCGGGACGGCACGGAACTGTCGAATCCGGTCCCGGCGGGGACGACGCCGACTTCCTCCAGGTCGAGCAGTTCGCACGCCTGAAGCGCCTGGCCCGCAAGCCGGGTCCGATGCTCTTCGTGGTGCTGCTCTTCGCCTCGCTCATCGCCTGCCGCGAACTCCTCGGCGGCGGCGCACTCGCGGGCGGCGCGCTGCTGCCCGCACCCGGCGACTCCTCCGCCCTCTGGGCGCGCTATCTGGACGCCTGGCATCCCGTGGGGACCGGCGGCACACAGTCGGCGCCGCCCTATCTCGCGCTCGTCGCGGGGCTCAGCACCCTGCTGTTGGGATCCACCGGGCTCGCGGTCACCGTGCTCCTCGTCGGCTCCGTGCCCCTCGCCGGGTTCGCCGCCTACTTCGCCTCACGGCCACTGGTCGAGTCGCGCCTGCTGCGCGCCTGGGCCTCGGTCGCGTACGCCTTCCTGCCGGCCGCCACGGGCGCGCTCGCGGGCGGACGCATCGGCACCGCCGTCCTCGCGATCCTGCTGCCGCTCATGGCGCGCGCGGGCATCGCGGCGAGCGGCCTCACCTCTTCGGAGGGCAACCGCGGGAGCTGGCGCGCCTCCTGGGCGTTCGCCCTGCTCCTGACGCTCACCACCGCCTTCACGCCGGTCGTCTGGCCGATCGCCCTCGTGCTCGGCCTCGCGCTCCTCGTGGTCCAGAGGCGCGACATCACGGCGTACGGCCTCCGCTTCCTCGCCGCGCTCGGCACCCCGCTCCTGATCCTCGCGCCCTGGTCGCTCTCGCTGCTGCCCTTCGGCTTCTTCGGTGAGGCCGGACTCGAGTTCGGCGCCGGCTCCGCGACCGGCCTCGACCTGCTCGGGGGCAGCCCCGGCGGTCCCGGGACCGTGGACGGGCTTCTGCTCATCGGCATCGTGCTCGCCGCCCTTGCCGCGCTCCTGCGCACCGAGCGGCAGCTCGCCGTCCGCACCGCCTGGATCGCCGCCCTTGTCGCGCTGGTCTTCGCGGTGCTCTCGAACGACTCTGCGTGGGCGGGCCCCGCCACCCTCGCTTACGGCATCGCGCTCCTTGCCGCCGCCGCACTCGGCGCCGACGGCGCACGCACGCGTGTCGCCGAGCAGAGCTTCGGCTGGCGCCAGCCGGTCGCCGTCCTCATCGCCTTCGCGGCGGCCGCAGGTCCGCTGCTCGTCGCCGCCGGGTGGATGATCCGCGGCGCCGACGGCCCCATGGAGCGGCGCGACCCGGTGCAGGTGCCCGCGTTCGTCGCCGAGGAGAGCGGCACGCAGGACCAGGCCCGCACGCTCGTCCTGGACAGCGACTCGCCCGCCCAGGTCGCGTACACGCTCGTCCGCGGCTCCGGCGCCCGGCTCGGTGACGCCGAACTCGCCGAGGCCGGCGGCTCGAACCAGCGCCTCGACAAGATCGTCGCCAGGCTCCTCGCGGGCTCCGGCGCCGACCAGGCCGACCAGCTCGGCGGCTTCGCCGTTCGCTACGTCCTCGTACGCGACGGCGCTCCCCGCCAGATGAGCCGCACCCTGGACTCCACACCCGGCCTCACCCGGCTCAGCCAGGAGGACGGCAGCGCCCTGTGGCGTGTGGACCGGCAGGTCTCGCGCGCCGCGATCGTGCCCGCGTCCGGCGACCCCATGCCGGTCGCCGCGGGCCCCGTGGCGCTGCACACGAACATCCCGGCGGGCGACGAGGGCCGCACCCTGCGGCTCGCCGACGCGGCCGACGAGGGCTGGACGGCGACCCTGGACGGCCAACCGCTGACCAGGACGACGCTGGACGGCTGGGCGCAGGGCTTCGAACTGCCCGCGTCGGGCGGCACCCTGGACGTCACCTACGACACCCCCGTGGGCCACACGGGATGGCTCTGGGCGCAGGGCGCGCTCGCCGTGGTCCTGGTGGTCATGGCTCTTCCCGGACGCCGCCGCGAGGTGGACGACGACCTCCCCGACGAGCCCGTCATCCCGGCCCAGCCCGTCGAGGGCGAGGGGCGCAGGGCCCGCAGGCTGCGCGCCGCACAGGCCGAGCAGGACGCCGCGCAAGCCGCACAGTCAGACGCCGGGCAGGACGACGCCGGTACGCCTCCGCCTCCTCCGGAGGAGGAGGCCTTCGCGGCGGTTCCCCAGCAGCAGTCGTACGAGGAGTGGGAGGCCCCCGCACACGCGGGCGCCGACTACGGCACGTACCAGGGCGAGCAGCAGTACCAGGACGCGCAGTACCAGACGGGCGGCTACGACCAGGCTGACCAGTTGGCGTACCAGGACCCTTACCAGGGCGGCCAGTACGACCCGTACGCCTACGGAGGCGTACAGGGCGGCGGCGAGCAGTACGGGCAGCCGTACGACCCCGTGTACGGGCAGCAGCAGCCCCCGATGCCGCCGCAGCCCCCGCAGCCGCCGCACGGCACCGACAGTGAGCGCCCCGACGGGAGCCAGCAGTGAACCGCTCGACCCAGTCCCTGATCGCCGCGGTGGCCGCACTCGCCGCCGTCACCGGATTCGCCGTCGCCAACGCCCCCGAGGGCAGCGGCGACGGCGGTGCGAAGGCGGCCGCGCGGCTGCCCGTCGAGCGCACGAGCCTGCTCTGCCCGGTGCCCAGTTCCTCCGACCTCGCCGAGACCTCGTACACGGCGTTCACCCCCAAGGGTGAGGAATCGGGCGAAGCGGGCAAGGCGGAACTGCTGCCCGCGACGAAGGAGTTGACGGACGCTCCGAAGGACGGCGGCAAGGACACGAAGAAGGCCGCCAAGCCCTTCCTGACCTCGAAGGCGCCGGGCAAGCCCGTCACCGGTGAGGAGTCCGGCGGAACTTCACCCGCGCTCCTGGGCACCGCCGACGGCAAGCTCGCCCCCGGCTGGACCGTCCAGCAGACCACCAAGTACTCCGTGGGCAGCGGTCGCGGCCTCCAGGGCGCCAACTGCACGGCGCCCGACACGGACTTCTGGTTCCCGGGCGCGAGCAGCGCCAAGGGCCGCAGCGACTACGTCCACCTGACCAACCCGGACGACTCGGCGGCCGTCGTCGACATCGAGCTGTACGGCAAGGACGGCGCACTCAAGACCGAGGTGGGCGAGGCGATCCAGGTCCAGCCGCACTCCAGCGTGCCGGTCCTGCTCTCCACGCTCTCGCCCAAGGAGCAGACCAACCTCACGATGCACGTGACCGCGCGCAGCGGCCGGGTCGCGGCCGCCGTGCAGTCCTCGGACGACAAGCTCGGCGGCGACTGGCTGCCCGCGTCGGCGGACCCCGCGAGCCGCGTGGTCCTGCCCGGCATCCCCAAGGACGCCACCTCCGTGCGCCTCGTGGCCTTCGCGCCCGGCCCCGACGACGCCGACCTGAAGGTCCAACTGGCCTCGCCGAACGGCTCGATCAGCCCGGCCGGACACGCGAACCTGCACGTCAAGTCCGGCATGACGAGCGCCGTCGACCTGGGCGACGTCACCAAGGGCGAGGCGGGCTCCCTGATCCTGACGCCGACTGAAGAAGCGGCACCGGTGGTGGCCGCCCTGCGTGTCACCCGGGGCAAGGGCGCCGATCAGGAGACGGCGTTCATCCCCGCCACGAAGGCGATCGGCACGCGCGCGACGGTGGCCGACAACCGGGCCAAGGGCTCCACGCTGTCCCTCGTGGCCCCCGGCAAGACCGGCAAGGTGCGGGTCACGGCCTCGGAGGGCAGCGAGGGCGGCACGTCGACGAGCAAGACGTACACGGTCAAGGGCGGCACGACCCTGGGGATCAAGGCCCCCGTACCGAGCGGCCTCAAGGGCACGTACGCACTCACGGTGGAACCGGTGTCGGGGGGCGACGTCCACGCCTCCCGCATGCTGGAGGACCCGGAGGACGGCATCCCCATGTTCACCATCCAGACCCTGCCGGACGACAGGGGGACGGTGTCGGTGCCGCAGGCGGAACAGGATCTGAAGGTGCTGCAGAAGTAGCCCGGTCGGCCGGGCTCGGCGGGGCGTGGGGGAGCGGTCAGTCCTCTCCGTACCGCGGGTCCACCGACTCGGGCGAGAGCCCGAGCAGCTCGGCGACCTGCTCGACCACCACTTCGTGGACGAGCGCGGCCCGCTCCTCGCGTCCCTTGGTCCGGATCTCCACGGGGCGCCGGTAGATGACCACCCGGGCGGGCCGGTCCTCGGAGGCCTCGATGATGCCGCCCAGCGGCACGATGTCATCGCTCCAGTCGTCGTCGCCCGAAGCCGGCCCCGAACCCGCGCCCGGCCCCAGCGCGGGCACCTCGAGCACGAGGAACTCGATCTCGCTCAGTTGCGGCCACCGCCGTTCGAGGCGTTCCACGGAGTCCTGCACCAGGTCGGTGAAGACCTCGGCGCGGCTGGCGGAGAGCGGCACCTGGGGCGGCGCGACGGGGCCGCGCATGCCCCTGCCGTGGCGGTCGCGGCGGCGGGGCCTCGGGTCGGTGGTGGGGGGCTCTACGGGGTCGTCCATCACTGACGAAGACTAGTCCTCGAGATCGCTGTTTCCGCACAGCTTCCGCCCGGCTTCCGTACTGCTTCTGTACGACGTCCGTACGGTGCGTGACATGTCGCGCGATGACCGTTCCGGCCAGGCTCGGGTCCGATTCCGCATCTCTCCGGGACCGTCGATCCCACGGTGAACGACGGTATTTGAGCCAACTACTGTCCGGATTCAACACCACTGGTCACCCAGACCCCTTGCGTCACCGCAGGTCAGAGAGGCGTCACGCGAACGTGTGGTGTCGGGGGGCGCGGCACGACACGGTGGGGTGAGCTCGCGGGGAGTCGTCGCGGCCCGCTCAAGAGTGCGGTACCGTCCAACATCGTGAGCCCTGTACGTCGCTGTTCGCGCACCGCTTGCGGCCGTCCCGCCGTCGCGACGCTGACGTACGTCTACGCCGACTCGACCGCGGTCCTCGGCCCCCTCGCCACCTACGCCGAACCTCACTGCTACGACCTGTGCGCCGAGCACTCCGAGCGCCTCACCGCGCCCCGCGGCTGGGAGGTCGTCCGCCTCGCGGACTCGGCGGGTCCTGCCCGCCCCAGCGGTGACGACCTCGAAGCGCTCGCCAACGCGGTGCGCGAGGCGGCCCGCCCGCAGGAGCGCACGGCGGAGGCCGGCGGCGGCCCGCGCAGGGCGGACCCGATGGAGGTCGCGCGCCGCGGCCATCTGCGGGTTCTGCGCTCACCGGATTCCTGAGCGCCCTCTCTTCCCGAGTTCCTGAGCGCCCCTCTCCGGTTTCCGGGGTGCCCCTCTCCGTAGGCGCCTGTCGTTTACCGCTGAACAAGTTCTCTCGCGCAACCCATTGACGTGCCCACGCCGTCGACACGACCATTCCCCCACTCGTGAGAGATCACTTTCCGCATCACGGAAACCACCACGGAAACCATCACGGAAACCGGGGAGCCGCCCGTGTACGTGCAGCAGCTGGAGCCAGTGGCCGATTCGCTCGGCCTGTCCGCCCTCATCGCGACCCTGCCCCTCCTCACCGTCCTCGTCCTGCTCGGCGTCGTCCGTATGAAGGCCCACCACGCGGGCCTCATCGGCCTCGGCGTCGCCGCCCTGGTCGCCTGGGTCGCGTACGGGATGCCACTCGGCCAGACCGCCTCCGGCGCCGCGCAAGGCGCACTCTTCGGGCTCTTCCCCATCCTGTGGATCGTCGTCAACGCCCTGTGGGTGTACCGGATGACCGTCCGCACCCGGCACTTCGACATCCTGCGCCGCTCCTTCGGGCGGCTCTCGGACGATCCGCGCATCCAGGCACTCGTGGTCGCCTTCTGCTTCGGGGCGCTCCTGGAGGCCCTCGCGGGCTTCGGGGCGCCCGTCGCGATCTCCGCGGTGATGCTGGTGGCGCTCGGCTTCGACCCGGTGAAGGCCGCGGTGGTCGCCCTCGTGGCCAACACCGCACCCGTCGCCTTCGGCGCCATGGGCACCCCCGTGGTGACGCTCGCCCAGGTCACCGGGCTTCCGCTGGACACCGTGGCCACGGTCGTCGGCCGCCAGACACCGCTGCTCGCTCTCGTCGTGCCGCTGCTCCTGGTCGGCCTCGTGGACGGGCGGCGCGGGCTGCGCGAGACCTGGGTGCCCGCCCTCGCCTGCGGATTCGCCTTCGCCGCCGCGCAGTTCGCCGCCTCCAACTACGTCTCCGCCCAGCTGGCCGACATCGGGGCCGCGCTGGCGGGCGCGGGCGCCCTCGTGGCGGTGCCGAGCGCACGCAAACCCGCCGCGGAGCCCGTACGTGCCGCGGTCCTGACCGGCGTACGCAGTGAAGACCTGGACCAGGACGACCCGCGCCCCGAGATTCTGCGCGCCTACGCCCCGTACGCGCTCATCGTGGCCATCTTCTCCGTCGCCCAGATCCCGCCCGTGAAGGACCTGTTGGCCAAGGCGACACAGACCTTCGACTGGCCTTTCCTGAACGTCGCCAACCCCGAGGGCGACCCGATCGCGGGCAACCTCTTCTCGCTGCCGCTCGTGGCGACGGGCGGGACGCTCGTGCTGTTCGCGGGCGTGGCCACGGCGGCCATCATCGGGGTGCACGCGCGCGTGGCGGTGCGGGAATGGCTGGCGACCGTGCACGAACTGCGGTTCGCGATCCTCACCGTGACCTCCGTGCTCGCCCTCGCTTACGTGATGAACCTGTCCGGACAGGCCGCCACCATCGGCCACTTCGTGGCTGCGGCGGGCGCGGGCCTCGCGTTCCTGTCGCCGGTGCTCGGCTGGTTCGGCGTCGCGGTCTCCGGCTCCGACACCTCGGCCAACGCGCTCTTCGGCGCGCTCCAGGTGACGGCGGCCCAGCAGTCGGGGCTCTCGCCCGAACTGCTCGCCGCCGCCAACAGTTCGGGCGGCGTGCTCGGCAAGATGATCTCCCCGCAGAACCTGACGATCGCGTGCGCGGCGGTCGGACTCGCGGGCAAGGAGGGCGATCTGCTGCGCAAGGTGCTGCCCTGGAGCCTCGGCCTGTTGCTGGTGATGTGCCTGATCGTGGTGGGGCAGAGCACGGTGGTACTCGGCTGGATGCTGCCCTGACGAGAGCAGCCGACGGCTTTGACGACGCTCACAGCTGGTTGTCAGTTGTTGCGGGTAGTTTGGGGACACCGGCGAGCACTCGCCGGTGTCGCTGAACTCGCAGAACCTGCAGAGAGGGTTGGCCGTGACTGCTGATCTGTCCCAGATCGTGAAGGCGTACGACGTGCGCGGGGTGGTCCCGGACCAGTGGGACGAGTCGCTGGCGGAACTGTTCGGCGCGGCCTTCGCGAAGGTGACGGACGCGGACGCGATCGTCACCGGGCACGACATGCGGCCTTCGTCACCCGGCCTCTCCCGTGCCTTCGCACGCGGGGCCGCGGCGCTCGGCGTCGACGTCACGGAGATCGGCCTCTGCTCGACGGACCAGCTCTACTACGCGTCGGGTGCGCTGAACCTGCCGGGCGCGATGTTCACCGCCTCGCACAACCCCGCGCAGTACAACGGCATCAAGATGTGCCGCGCGGGCGCCGCCCCGGTCGGCCAGGACACCGGCCTCGCCGAGATCCGCGCCCTGGTGGAGGAGTGGTCGGAGTCCGGCGCTCCGGAGCCCGCGGCCACGCCCGGCACGCTCACGGAGCGGGACACCCTCAAGGACTACTCGGCGCACCTGCGCGGCCTGGTGGACCTGACCTCCATCCGCCCCCTCAAGGTCGTCGTCGACGCGGGCAACGGCATGGGCGGGCACACCGTCCCGACGGTCTTCGACGGCCTGCCGCTGACGCTCGTACCGATGTACTTCGAGCTGGACGGCACGTTCCCGAACCACGAGGCCAACCCCCTCGACCCGAAGAACATCGTGGACCTCCAGGAGCGGGTCCGCGAGGAGGGCGCCGACCTCGGCATCGCCTTCGACGGCGACGCGGACCGCTGCTTCGTCGTCGACGAGAACGGCGGCCCTGTCGCCCCGTCGGCGATCACCGCCCTGGTCGCCTCGCGCGAGCTCGCGCGCAACGGCGGCAAGGGCACGGTCATCCACAACCTCATCACCTCGTGGTCGGTCCCCGAGGTCGTGCGGGAGAACGGCGGCACGCCGGTCCGCACGCGTGTGGGCCACTCGTTCATCAAGGAGGAGATGGCCAAGACGGGCGCCATCTTCGGCGGCGAGCACTCGGCGCATTACTACTTCCGCGACTTCTGGAACGCGGACACGGGCATGCTGGCCGCACTGCACGTCCTCGCCGCGCTCGGCGGCCAGGACGGCCCGCTGTCGGCCCTCGTCGCGCAGTACGACCGTTATGCCGCGTCCGGCGAGATCAACTCCACGGTCGACGACCAGACGGCCCGCCTCGCGGCGATCAAGGCGAGGTACGAAGCCGAGGAGGGCGTCACCATCGACGACCTGGACGGCCTCACGGTGACGGCCACGGACTGGTGGTTCAACGTCCGAGCCTCCAACACGGAGCCGCTCCTCCGCCTGAACGTAGAGGCAAGGGACGAGCCCACCATGACCAGGGCGAGGGACGAGGCACTGGCCATCATCAGGGGCTGAACGAGGGGAGTCGCGGGGGTGGGGGCGGCAGGGCACCTGGCATCCACCCCGGCTGCCACCGCACTGGCGGGCAGCGCGCCTGGCGTTCCGCCGCCGTCACGCTGGTGGGCGGCAGCCCTGGCACCTTCGCTCACCCGGACCGCCCCATCCGCGGGGAGGCGTTCCGGCGCACTTGCCCACCCGGGGCCGCCCTGCTTGTGGGCGGGCGTTCCATCGCTCCTGCCCGCCCCGCGCACCCCGTTCGTGGGGCGGGCGTTCCGGCGCACTTGCCGACCCGGGCCGCTCCGTATTGTGGGCAGGCGTTCCGCAAGGCGGAACGGGTGGGCACAAACGCCCACCCGCCCGCGGGAAAAGAACAACGCCGAGCCCCACCCAGGACCCCTGGGGCGAAGCCCCGGCCGTACACACCCAAGGCCCAGGGGCCAGCGTAGGCTGACCAGGCGACATTCCTTACCCGCCCCACTCGAAGGGACCCACCCCATGCCGCTCGAAGCCGGCCTCCTGGAGATCCTCGCCTGCCCGGCCTGCCACGCCCCCCTCAAGGAGGCGGAAGCGGAGCTGATCTGCACCGCGGACAGCAAGGAATGCGGCCTGGCCTACCCCGTCCGCGACGACATCCCCGTACTCCTCGTCGACGAGGCCCGCCGCCCCGCGTAAGGCCCGCGCAAGGCCCCGCGAAGCCCCGCCGGCAAGGCGACCGCAAGGCCCGCGCAAGGCCCGGCGCAAGGCGACCGCAAGGCCCGGCGCAACGACAAAGATGAGCGACCGGCGGCGCCCCGCACCCCGCCGCCCGGCGAATCGGAGGCCCGACCCCATGCTCGACGAATCGCTCCTCGACGCACCCGAGGCCCTCGCCCTGGCCGACCGCCGAGGCCTCCTCCGCGGTGCCGCGGAGGCAGGCGCACGCGTCCGCACCGCGGTCCGGCACGCCACGGAGGCCGGGCTCACGCAGCTCAAGCCGGACGGCCGCCCCCGCGCCATCCTGATCGCGGGCCCCGGCACCGCAGCCACCTGCGTCGCCGACCTGCTCGGCACCCTCGCGGGCACGGGCTGCCCCGTGATCCGCCTCGCCCCCACCGGCGTGGCCCCCGCCGCAGGCGCCCTGCGCTGGGCCCTCCCCGGCTGGGCGGGCCCCCTGGACCTGCTGCTCGTCGCCACCCCGGACGGCACGGAACCAGGTCTCGAACTCCTCGCCGAGCAGGCCTACCGTCGCGGCTGCACGGTCGTGGCCGTCGCCCCCGCCCGCTCCCCGCTGGCCGAGGGCGTCGAAGGCACGCACGGCCTCACGGTCGCGATGGCCACCTCGCCGTACGGGGAGTACGAAGCCCCGCACGACGGAGAGCGCGCGTCAGGAACGTACGAGGCGCGCCGCGTGAGCGGCGAGGCCGCCGCGTCCGCCCCCGCCACCCTCTGGGCCCTGCTCACCCCGCTCCTCATCCTCCTGGACCGCACCGGCCTGATCACCGCACCGGTCGAGACCCTGGAGAAGATCGCCGACCGCCTCGACAACGTCGCCGAACGCTGCGGCCCCGTCATCGCGACGTACAGCAACCCCGCCAAGACGCTCGCCGCCGAGCTCGCCGACGCCCTCCCGGTGATCTGGACCGAGGGACACCTCGCGGGTCCCGTAGGCCGGCGTTTTGCCGCCACGCTCGCCGAGCTGGCGGGACACCCGGCGGTCGCGGGCGAGCTGCCCGAGTCGCTGCCCGCGCACGGCGCCCTGCTCGCGGGCAACCTCGCCCCGAGCGGCGGTGGCGACGGCGACGACGACTTCTTCCGCGACCGCGTCGAGGAAACCCAACGACTGCGCGCCCGCGTCGTCCTGCTCCGCGACCGCCCGGTGGACGCGGGGGGCCTCAGCGCCGCGCCCACGGCCCGCGAGCTGGCCCACGGCCACGACATCGCGATCAGCGAGCTGGAGCCGGAGGACGGCGACGACCTGGAGACCCTCGCGGAACTGATCGCCGTCACGGATTTCGCCGCCGTTTACCTGGCGCTCGCCCCGAGGGACGGATCATGACCGCAGCCGTCCGCACCGCGTACGTACATTCGTGAGTAAGTAAGGGAGACCCCCTCCGTGGATCGCCTCACCAACACCATCCGCCCCTACGCCTGGGGTTCCACCACCGCCATCGCGGAGCTCATCGGCGCCGAGCCGACCGGTGAGCCGCAGGCCGAGATGTGGATGGGCGCCCACCCCGGCGCGCCCTCGCGCACCGAGCGGGGCCCGCTCGACAAGGTGATCGACGAGGACCCGGGACACGAACTCGGCAGGGCGGCCGTCGCCAAGTTCGGCCCGCGCCTGCCCTTCCTCCTCAAGATCCTCGCGGCGGGCGCCCCGCTCTCCCTCCAGGTCCACCCCAATCTGGAGGAGGCCAGGGAGGGTTACGAGGACGAGGAGCGCCGCGGCGTCCCCGTCGACGCCCCGCACCGCAACTACAAGGACGCCAACCACAAGCCCGAACTGATCTGCGCGCTCACGGAGTTCGACGGCCTCTGCGGCTTCCGCGACCCCGTCGAGACAGCGGACCTCCTTGCCGGACTCGGCGTCGACTCCCTGAAGCCGTACGTCGACCTCCTGCACGCCAAGCCCGAGGAAGGCGCCCTGCGCGAGGTCCTGACGGCCGTCCTGACCGCGGACCCCGAAGAGATGGCCGCGACCGTCACCGAGGTCACCGAGGCCGCCGAGCGACTTGGCGGCGCCTACGCCCCGTACGCGGGCATCGCGCGCCACTACCCCGGCGACCCGGGCGTCATCGCGGCGATGCTCCTCAACCACGTCCGGCTCCAGCCGGGCGAGGCCCTGTTCCTCGGCGCCGGAGTCCCGCACGCCTACCTCGACGGCCTCGGCGTGGAGATCATGGCGAACTCGGACAACGTGCTGCGCTGCGGCCTGACCCCCAAGCACGTCGACGTGCCCGAACTCCTGCGCATCGTCCGCTTCGAGCCGACCGCCCCCGGCATCCTGCGCCCGGAGGCGACGCCCGACGGCGAAGAGATCTACTCCACCCCCATCGACGAGTTCCGCCTCTCCCGCTTCGTCCTGCCCGACGGCGCGGCACCGCACGACCTCACGGCCGCCACACCGCAGATCCTGCTCTGCGTCGCGGGCTCGGTCCGCGTGGGCGACGCCGGGGAACTCGCGCCCGGACAGTCGGTGTTCGTGTCCGCGGACGAAAAGGCCGAAGTGTCCGGAGTCGGCACGGTCTTCCGTGCCACTGTGGTGGCCTGACGCACCACCAGCGCCGCGTGCTGCAACAATGACCCACCGCAAAGGGCGGGCAAAGCAGCGCTGCCGACGGTGGACGACGAACGTACGCAGGCGAGTAGGCATGCGAGTACGTAGGCGAAGGGACAACGGGCACACATGAGCGCGTCAGGCGGAACAAAGGCGATCGTCGCGGCACTCGCCGCGAACCTCGCGATCGCGGTGGCGAAGTTCGTCGCGTTCATCTTCAGTGGCTCGTCGTCGATGCTCGCCGAGAGCGTGCACTCGCTCGCGGACTCCGGCAACCAGGGGCTGCTGCTCCTCGGCGGCAAGAAGGCGCAGCGCGAGGCGACCCCGCAACACCCCTTCGGGTACGGCCGCGAGCGCTACATCTACGCCTTCCTGGTCTCCATCGTGCTCTTCTCGGTCGGCGGCATGTTCGCGATCTACGAGGGCTACGAGAAGATCAAGCACCCGCACGAACTCGAGCACTGGTACTGGCCGGTCGGCGTCCTGGTGTTCGCGATCATCGCCGAGGGCTTCTCCTTCCGTACGGCCATCAAGGAGTCGAACCACACGCGCGGCAGCCTCACCTGGACGCAGTTCGTCCGCCGCGCGAAGGCCCCCGAGCTGCCTGTCGTGCTCCTGGAGGACCTGGGCGCCCTTGTCGGTCTCGTCCTCGCCCTGGCCGGCGTCGGCCTGGCGATCGGCACGGGCGACGGCGTCTGGGACGGCATCGGCACGCTCTGCATCGGCATCCTGCTCATCCTGATCGCGATCGTCCTCGCCGCGGAGACCAAGTCCCTGCTCCTGGGCGAGGCCGCGGGCACGGACGAGGTCGAGAAGATCGAGAAGGCCCTGGTCGACGGCGACACGGTCACCCGCGTCATCCACATGCGTACCCTGCACCTCGGCCCCGAGGAGCTCCTCGTCGCCGCCAAGGTCGCCGTGCAGCACGACGACACGGCCGCCGAGGTGGCCGCCGCCATAAACGCCGCCGAGGAGCGCATCCGCGCGGCCGTCCCGATCGCCCGCGTGATCTACCTGGAGCCGGACATCTACAGCGAGACGGCCGCCGCCGACGGCACGAACCCGGCGAAGGCACCGGGCGGTCACTGACCTCTCCAGGATGTGCCTGTACGTCGATGGGGCCCCGCACCTGCACGGTGCGGGGCCCCATCGACGTAACTCGACCACCGGCCACGTAACTCTGCCAACGGCTACTGAACCTCGCGCAGCACCTCGAGGATCGCCGCCTGGTCGGGCGCCGCCTCGAGACGCTCACGGAACCCGGTGTCCATCAGCTTCCGCGAGAGCAGCGCGAGGATGCGCAGGTGCTCGTCGCCCGCTGCGGCCTCCGGCACGGAGATCATGAAGATGAGCTTGGCCTTCGTACCGTCGATGGCACCCCACTCGATGCCTTCCGCCGACCGCGCGAACCCGACGACCGGCGAGGTCACCGCATCGGTCTTGGCGTGCGGGATGGCGATCTCCTCGCCGAGCCCCGTGGTGCCCTGGTCCTCGCGGCGCAGCGCCGTCCGCACGAGCTCCTCGACGTCGGTGACCTTGCCGGTGGCGGCAAGGAGGTTCGCCATCTCGCGGATCGCGGAGTCCTTGTCGGCGGAGTCGAGCTGGACCTTCACGGTCTGCTCGGTGAGATATCCGGAGAGGACTTCGTCCTCCTCCTGGGAGGGCGTGGCTGCCGCCGCAGGCACCTTCTGAGGGGCAGCGGACGCCCCGGAGACGACGGCACCGGCACCGGCTCCCGCTCCCACTCCCGTTCCTGCTCCCACTCCCGCGAGCACCGGCTCAGGCCCGCCCGGCAGATCGACGACCGGCGCCCCGCGCCGCTTCCGCTCGCTGAGGTCGACCAGGGCGACCGTGGTGAGGGCGGTGACGACGGAGCCGATGGCGACAGCGATGAAGAACATCGGTACACCGCCGACGGCACCCAGAACCGCCACGATCGGCCCGCCGTGCGGCACCGCGTCCTCGACGCCCGCCTGTCCTGCGATCGCACCGGCGACGGCGCCACCGAGCATGTTCGCGGGAATGACCTGCGCGGGCCTGGCCGCGGCGAACGGAATCGCACCCTCCGAGATCCCGAAGAAGCCCATGAACAAGGCGGCAAGACCGGTCTCTCGTTCCTGCTCGCTGTAGAGGCGCTTGCGGATCAGCGTCGCGAGGCCCTGCCCGAGCGGCATGACCGGGATCGCGGCGGCGCACATGCCCATGA
Source organism: Streptomyces sp. NPDC055239 (assembly GCF_053606205.1). NCBI lineage: Bacteria > Bacillati > Actinomycetota > Actinomycetes > Kitasatosporales > Streptomycetaceae > Streptomyces > Streptomyces sp. NPDC055239. The sequence goes on from NZ_JBSGRD010000006.1 coordinate 476,265, forward strand.
CGGTCTGGTTGCCGGTGGCGATGAGCCCCGCGCCGAACAGGAACGCCGTCTTGTTGACGGGACCGCCCATGTCGAACGCGATCATGAGCCCGAGAATCGCGCCGAGCAGGATCGCGCTGGTCCCGGTCATGCCGCTGAGCCAGCTGGTCAGATGCTCGAAGATCCACGAGATCGGTTTCCCGATGACGTAGATGAAGAAGAGGCCGAGTGCCGTCGTCGCGACGATGGGGATCACGATGATCGGCATGATCGGCTGGGCGAACTTCGGGACCTTGATCTTCTTGATCCACAGCACCAGATAACCGGCGAGGAAGCCGGTCACGATGGCCCCGATGAAGCCCGCGCCCGCCTTGGAGTCGTACAGATCGCCCGTGTTGGCGATCCAGCCGCCGATCATGCCGGGCACGAGCGCGGGCCGGTCGCCGATCGCGTAGGCGATATAGCCGGAGAGGATCGGCACCATCAGCGTGAAGCCGATGACACCGATCTGGTTGACGTGCATCCAGAACGAGTCGTCGGGGATGACGAGCCCGCCCTTGGGGTCCGTGTGCCCGCCGAGCGACAGCGAGATCGCGATCAGAAGGCCGCCGACCACGACGAACGGAATCATGTACGAGACGCCGTTCATCAGCGCCTTGTAGGCGAGGCTGCGCTCCTTGCCGCCACCGCTGGAGAGCGGCTCGGCGGATCCGCCGCCCCCGCCTCCGCCGTGCACCGGCGCGCTCCGCACCTGCTCGATGAGCCGCTCCGGGTGGCTGATGCCCTCGGACACCCCGACGGACAGCACGCGCTTGCCCACGAAACGGCCGCGGTCGACGTCCTTGTCGGCGGCGATGATGATTCCGTCAGCATCCCTGACATCGTTGTCAGTCAGTACGTTCTCGGCGCCGATGGAGCCTTGCGTCTCCACCTTCATGTCGATGCCGAGGCTCTCCGCGGCCTGCGAGAGCTTCTCCGCCGCCATGTAGGTGTGGGCGATACCGGTCGGACAGGCGGTCACCGCGAGCAGCTTGAGCTTCTTCTGCTCGCCGCTGCTCCCGCCTATGGGGGGATCGGCCGGATGGGTCACGTGGATCTCCTAACGCCTTCGTCAAACAAGATCGCGCAAATGTTCCCGATCTCAAGGCATCCTGCAACACCCGCGGACAGGTTCAAAAGCGCAAAGGTCCCTAATGAGCAGGTCTGTAGCCCTGTCCGTGGCCCGATCCGCGGCGCCCCGCCCGCCACGGCGCCCGCCACCGCGCCCGGGGAGGCGGGCTGGGGCTCGCTGGGCCAATCGGTGTAGCTTTGTGACCGAGCCAGACGTCGCTGCTGATGGCGGTCGGGCGGTGCCTGCACGGGCACCGGCCGAGGGAGAGAGGGCCTCCGACGGACTGCGCTGCTGCGCGCCGGTGCTTCTCCATGCCGTCGTCGCAGGTCAGCCATGTCCACCCACCCTCGATCAACCCCACGAGGAGCAGCTCGCCAATGACGACTCTCACCAACGGCCAGGACTTCAAGGTCGCCGATCTCTCCCTGGCCGAGTTCGGCCGCAAGGAGATCACTCTCGCCGAGCACGAGATGCCCGGCCTGATGTCGATCCGCAAGGAGTTCTCGGCCACCAAGCCGCTGGCCGGCGCCCGCATCATGGGCTCGCTGCACATGACCGTGCAGACCGCCGTCCTCATCGAGACCCTGGTCGCCCTGGGCGCCGAGGTGCGCTGGGTCTCCTGCAACATCTTCTCGACCCAGGACCACGCGGCCGCGGCCATCGCCGTCGGCCCTGACGGCACCCCGGACAACCCCCAGGGCATCCCGGTCTTCGCCTGGAAGGGCGAGACCCTCGAGGAGTACTGGTGGTGCACGGAGCAGGCGCTGACCTGGCCGAACACCCCCACCGGCGGCCCGAACATGATCCTGGACGACGGTGGCGACGCCACCCTCCTCGTCCACAAGGGCGTCGAGTACGAGAAGGACGGCAAGGTCCCCTCCGAGGACACCGCCGAGTCGGACGAGCACCGCGTCATCCTGCAGCTCCTCAACCGCACCATCACCGAGGGCTCGCAGAAGTGGACCCAGGTCGCCTCGGAGATCCGCGGCGTGACGGAGGAGACCACGACGGGCGTCCACCGCCTGTACGAGATGCACCGTGACGGCACCCTCCTCTTCCCGGCGATCAACGTGAACGACGCCGTGACGAAGTCGAAGTTCGACAACAAGTACGGCTGCCGCCACTCCCTGATCGACGGCATCAACCGCGCCACGGACGTCCTCATCGGCGGCAAGACCGCTCTCGTCTGTGGTTACGGCGATGTCGGCAAGGGCTGTGCCGAGTCGCTGCGCGGCCAGGGCGCCCGGGTGATCATCACCGAGGTCGACCCGATCTGCGCGCTCCAGGCGGCGATGGACGGCTACCAGGTCGCCACGCTGGACGACGTCGTCGACAAGGTCGACATCTTCGTCACGACGACCGGCAACAAGGACATCATCATGGCCTCGGACATGGCCAAGATGAAGCACCAGGCGATCGTCGGGAACATCGGCCACTTCGACAACGAGATCGACATGGCCGGTCTCGCGAAGATCCCCGGCATCGTCAAGGACGAGGTCAAGCCGCAGGTCCACACGTGGAAGTTCCCCGACGGCAAGGTCCTCATCGTGCTCTCCGAGGGCCGCCTGCTGAACCTGGGCAACGCGACGGGCCACCCGTCCTTCGTGATGTCCAACTCCTTCGCGGACCAGACCCTGGCCCAGATCGAGCTGTTCACCAAGCAGGAGGAGTACCCGACCGACGTCTACGTGCTCCCCAAGCACCTCGACGAGAAGGTCGCCCGCCTCCACCTGGACTCGCTCGGCGTGAAGCTCACGACGCTCCGCCCCGAGCAGGCCTCGTACATCGGCGTCGAGGTAGAGGGCCCGTACAAGCCGGACCACTACCGCTACTGACCGAGCCGGCCACATAGGGCTCTTTGCCCCGGCACTCGCTCATCGCATCCCGCAGGCCCTCGCCCACCAGGCGGGGGCCTGCGGGCGTGAGGACGGGCGCGGGGCAGGAACGGGGGTGAAGCGGGGCCGACCCGGCGTGCAGACAGTCCGTCCCCGGCCCTCGCCGCCCCGCAGACAGGAATCCGCCCCAGGCCCTGCCCCGCGGACAGGAATCCGCCCCTGGCCTACACCGCCCACCACCACCCCCGACAAGGACCGAGCCCCCATGCCCCGCGGCCACTATTCGCTCCACGACCCGCACGACCACACCCCCCTCGGTGAGGAACACTTCCACTGCGCCCCGGGCCCCTCCGGCTGGCGCTACGTCTCCCAGCGGAACGCCCCCTCAGGCGAGCCCACCGGCTCCGTCGACCTGGCCCTCGACGAACTCGGCCGCCCCATCCGCCTCGAACTTCACGCGGGGGACTGGCAGATCCGCGCCGCCGCCATCGACGGCGTCACCTGGGTCCGCACCGACCCCACCGGCACCCATGCCACGGAAGACAACGCCCCCGCCCACGCCTTCACCGGCACATCCCCCGCATTCCTCATCGCGACCACCCGCCTGCTGCGCCTCACCCCCGCCTCCTCCGCGACCCGCGTCCGCCTCGTCGCCTTCACCGACCCGGTCCTCGCACCCCGCACCCTCGACCAGTCCTGGGCCCTGCTGAAAAGCGAAGCACACACCACTGACAACGGCCCGCTGATCGTGGACGAATACCAGGTCACAGCCCTGGACACCGGCGAGCAGCACGCCATCCACATCACCGGCGACGTCGTACTCTCCGCCCCCGGCATCGAGCTCGAGAACCTCGAATCCCCGCCCTCGACGTTCACCTGACCCCAGCCCCCACCCGACCCCTACGCGGGCGGCACGAACCCAGTGCCGGCACTGTCCTGCCTGACGGGCGGGGCCGCATCACGAGGTTCCTCAGCGCCCCCAGGTCCGGCCGGACCGGCAGGGTAGGCCGGATAAGAAGCAACTCCCGGCGCTACCGCGTACCCCGAACGAGCCGACCCCTCGCCCCCGTTCCCGACGCCACTCCTACTCCCACCGAACGCCCGCCGAGCATCCCGCGCCTGCCGCTCCTGCACGACCGCCGCCAGGTACGCCGCCGGAGGAACACCCTGCGGAGCAGGCGCCCCCGTACGCTCCGCGAGATCACCGGCAAGCCGCTCGGCCATCGCCCAGCCGACCTGCGGATCCAGCTGCCCCATCCGCGTCAGGTACTGCCGGATCGCCAGCCACAGCGCCTCCGGCACCCCGGACAGATCGAGCCCGGAGAACCGCCCCGCAAGCCAGGGCGGCGGCGGAGGAATGAAAGCCGTCTGTCCGACGGGCACCCGCTCCCGCACGACAAGCGTCCCTGCGAACACATCTCCAAGGCGCCGCCCGCGCGCAGACACCAGCGAGGCGATGCACGCGACGACCCCGAACGTCAGCAGAATCTCGACGACCCCCACCGCGCCCCGCACCAACGCGTGCCGAAAACGAATCGGCCCCCCGTCGTCCCGCACCACCCGCAGCCCGCACGCCATCTTGCCGAGCGACCGCCCATGGCTGAGCGTCTCCACCGCGATCGGCCCACCGACCAGGATCAGTACGAAGCTGGCGACGGCGACCGCCGCGGCCGCCGCGTCGTCCAAGGAGGACGTAGAGGCCACGATCCCCACGGTCACCCCCAGGTAGACCGCCCAGGCCACCGCCAAGTCGATCAGTACGGCGAGCCCCCGGCTCGGCAGTTTCGCCGGGCGCAGCTCGAGCGCCACCGCCTCGCCCGTCACAAGCTCACTCACGCCAGCCGCCCTTCCCTGCCCTGCCGTCGGAACGGCCAGTCTGCCAAGCTGAGGCAGCATCGCGCCGCAGTACGAGGAGCAGCCACCTAATGGACCTCGACGTATTCGTGTCCGCCCACCGAGCCGAGTGGGACCGACTCGACGCTCTGCTGCGCCGCCAGCGCCGCCTCAACGGAGCCGAGACCGACGAACTCGTCGCCCTCTACCAACGCACGGCCACCCACCTCTCACTGATCCAGTCCAGCGCCCCGGACCCGCAACTCACCGGCCGCCTCACGCGCCTCGTGGCACGCGCGCGCAGTGCGGTGACGGGCACCCGCCGTGCTTCCTGGCGCGACGCCACGCACTTCCTGACGCACGGCTTCCCGGCAGCGGTCTACCGCTCCCGCCGCTGGTGGGTCCCCACCGCCCTGCTCTCGACGGTCCTCGCGGCCGTCATCGGCTGGTGGATCGCCACGCACCCCGAGGTCCAGGCCTCCATCGCGGCCCCCGGCGACCTGCGCGAGCTCACCCGCCCCGGCGGCGAGTACGAGACGTACTACTCGAGCCACCCAGCGGCTTCGTTCGCCGCGCAGGTATGGACGAACAACGCCCAAGCAGCGGCCATGTGCCTGGTCCTGGGCGCCTTCCTCTGCTTCCCCGTCATCTGGATCCTCTTCCAGAACATGCTGAACCTGGGCGTGGGCATCGGCCTGATGTCCTCAGCCGACCGCCTCGACACCTTCCTCGGCCTGGTCCTCCCGCACGGCCTTCTGGAACTGACGGCGGTCTTCGTAGCCGCGGGCACGGGCCTGCGGCTCGGCTGGACCCTCATCGACCCGGGCCCGCGCTCACGCCGAACGGCCCTCGCCGAGGAAGGTCGAGCTGCCCTCGGTATGGCCGTCGGCTTGGCCCTGGTCCTGTTCGTCTCCGGCGCCATCGAAGGCTTCGTCACCCCCTCAGGCCTGCCGACCTGGGCCCGCATCAGCATCGGGATCGCCGCTGAACTGGCCTTCCTCGCATACGTCTTCGTCCTGGGCGGCAGAGCAGCACGAGCCGGTGCCACGGGCGACCTCGACCCCACTGAGCGCAGCGCAACGGTCCCCACTGCGGCGTGATGTGCATCGGACCCCGCTGGCCTGCTAGTCTCCTCGACGCCCCAAGAAAACCGTTGACACGGAAGGACCGGGGAGGTAGATTCGAACAGTTGCCTAGAACTGGACAAGTCCGGTGGCAACAGTTAATATCTGCCTGCTTCTTGAATCTCATAAGCCAAGAAGCCGCACCCGATAAATCAGAAACATCAGGCCGGTAAGACCGACCGAAAACTTCTGATAAAGTCGGACTCGCCGGAAAGGGAAACGCAAAAGCCGAAAGGCCGGAGCGGAAACCTGAAAGGCACCGAGGAAAATCGGACACGAAAGAGTCTGATAGAGTCGGAAACGCAAGAACGAAACACAGCAAGACAAAAAAGAAACACCGAAGGGAAGCGCCCGGAGGAAAGCCCGAGAGGGTGAGTACAAAGGAAGCGTCCGTTCCTTGAGAACTCAACAGCGTGCCAAAAGTCAACGCCAG
>NZ_JBSGRD010000007.1:0-210322 GCF_053606205.1 Streptomyces sp. NPDC055239
TGAACCATTCGGGGTCGCGGTCCTTGGCGGGGGTGTCCTCGAAGGTGTCCTGGACGGGCTCATTGATGATCATGATGTGGGTGACCCTCCGATCAGCACGTGCGAGCAGCCAGGACCAAGGCGTACGTAGTTGGTGCTGCCCCAGTGGTAGGTCTCGCCGGTGAGCTCGTCACGCACCGGCACCGACTCGTGCGGGTCGAGGCCGAGTTCCGCCATGTCCAAGGTGACCGTGGCCTCCCGGACGTGATGCGGATCCAGGTTGGCGACCACCAGAACCGTGTCCCGGCCCGCGCGCTTGCTGTAGACGATGACCGCGTCGTTGTCGGCCTGATGGAAATGCAGGTTCCTGAGCCGTTGCAAGGCAGGGTGATCGCGCCTGATCCGGTTGAGTGTGGTGATGAGGGGCGCGATGGTGGCGCCGGAGCGCTCGGCCGACTCCCAGTCGCGCGGCCTCAGTTGGTACTTCTCCGAATCCCGGTAGTCCTCGCAGCCCGCGTGGACCGGGGTGTTCTCGCACAACTCGTAACCGGCGTACATGCCCCAGCTCGGCGCGAGGGTCGCGGCAAGCACGGCCCGGACCTCGAAGGCGGCACGGCCGCCGTCCTGGAGGCAGGCGGGCAGGATGTCCGGCGTGTTCACGAACAGGTTGGGGCGCAGGTACGCGGCGGTCTCGACGGAGAGCTCGGTCAGGTATGCCGTGAGCTCCTGCTTGGTGTTGCGCCAGGTGAAGTACGTGTAGGACTGCTGGAATCCGGCCTGGGCCAGGGCCCGCATGACGGGAGGCCGTGTGAAGGCCTCGGCCAGGAAGATGACGTCGGGGTCGGTGCGGTTGATGTCGCCGAGGACTTCCTGCCAGAAGGCGACGGGTTTGGTGTGCGGATTGTCGACGCGGAAGATACGTACGCCGTGGTCCATCCAGAACCGCAGCAGGCGTACGGTCTCGGCGATCAGGCCCGGCAGGTCGTGGTCGAAGGCCAGGGGGTAGATGTCCTGGTACTTCTTCGGGGGGTTCTCGGCGTAGGCGATGGTGCCGTCGGCGCGGTGCGCGAACCACTCGGGGTGTTTTTCCACCCAGGGGTGGTCGGGTGAGCACTGCAGGGCGAAGTCGAGGGCGATTTCGAGGTGCAGGTCGGTGGCGCGGCGCACGAAGGCGTCGAAGTCGTCCAGGGTGCCCAGGTCGGGGTGGACGGCGTCGTGGCCGCCCTCGGGGGAGCCGATGGCCCAGGGCACGCCGACGTCGTGGGGGCCGGGGGAGAGGGAGTTGTTGGGGCCCTTGCGGTAGGTGGTGCCGATGGGGTGGACGGGCGGGAGGTAGACGACGTCGAAGCCCATCGCCGCGATGGCCGGAAGCCGCTCCGAGGCGGTGCGAAACGTCCCCGACCGCGCGGGCTCGCCCTCGCCCGCGACGGCACCCTCCGAGCGCGGGAAGAACTCGTACCAGGACCCGAACAACGCCCGCTGCCGCTCCACGAGCAGCGGGAACGCCGGGGAGGGGGATATCCGCTCACGCAGGGGATACCGCGCGAGAACCGCCTCCACCTGCGGAGTCAGCGCGGCCTCCAGGCGTTCGACCGGGGACCGCAGCTCGTCCTGCAACGCGTTCACGGCGGCGAGCAGCACCTGCCGCTCCGCTCCTTGAGGAGCTCCGCGTGCCGCTCGCTCGTACAGCAGCGCGCCCTCTTCGAGCATGAGACCGGCGTCGATATCAGCCGGAACCTTGATCTCGGCCGAGTGCCGCCAGCCCGTCACGGGGTCCGCCCAGGCCTCCACGCCGTACGTCCACTGCCCCTCGACGTCCGGGGTGACGTCCGCGCCCCAGCGGTCGCTGCCCGGGGCCAGTTCACGCATCGGCGTCCACGGCCCGGGGCACCCCCGCGGATCGCGCAGGACGACGTTGGCGCCGACCGTCAGCGAGCCCTCACCGAAGACGGTGGCCGTGATCCGGAACGTCTCGCCGGGAACGGCCTTTGCCGGGCGCCGGCCGCGGTCGACGACCGGCTGGACGTCCAGGACGGGCGTGGCGACGGTGGTGGGGACTGAAGTCGTCTCCGGAGCTGACGTCATCGGTCTCTCCTCCACCGAGTTCGAGTACGGGCTCAAGCGGGGGCTCGAGTGCGGGCTGCTTTCGCGCACGTGGGCGCAGGTAGAGCTCGGCCGCGTCGGCGGCGACCCGCGCCGTGCTCTCGCCCATCAGCGAGCGCAGGGTGCGAGCGGTGTCCTCGAAGTGGACCCGCACGGCGCGGTCGGCGGGCCGGGCGAGCAGCAGCCTCTCCCACGCCCGGTAGTCGCACAGCTGCCGTGCGACATCGGCCTTGGCAGGCAACAGCACCACGCTGGTCACCCTCGTTCTTTCGTTCTTCGTCACGAAGATCAAGCCATATGACTCATGGTGCACGTATGGGCACCCAGCGTCCTGTTGGGAGTTCAACCATCGGGGCGCCGGGGGCTCCTGTTGCGCAAATGGAGTAGTGCTCGCACGCTGAGACTGACCCAGAAGTGATCAGTGCTCACGTTCCGTGTTCGGGGCTCGGTCGGCAGGACCGAGGAAGAACGGGAGCTTCACTGAGAGGAGCCAGGAGCGATGAAATCCGCGATCCCTTGCTACTACCACCTCGACGTGGAGGTCAGCTCGGAGAAGATCGAGCAGATCAGCCGCATTCTGGCCGCGCATCTGCGGCACTGGGGTCTCGGGGTTCTCGCCGAACCTGTCGGACACTGCTCCGGGGTGCTGCTCCGCGCGATCGAGGAGCACGGAGCGGACAAGAGGGCCGTCGTGGAGATGTGGTGGAACGGACAGCACCTCATCACCGCCGTGTCGGACAACAACCCCGACCTTCCTGAGCGGCACTACGGCCCGCAGGGCTGCCTGACGCAGATCGCCGCGCTGAGTGACGGCTGGGGCAGCTGCCCGGCGACGAACGGCAAGATCATCTGGTTCACGCGCCGCGTCCGGTCGCCCGAACCCGCCCGGCTGGCCCCCGGGATGCCCGCACCCAGCCTGCGTGAGGCGCTGGAGGTGCCGCGGGAGGACCCCGGGGAGGTTCCCCTCCTCGTCCCCGTCCGCACGGACCCGGTCGAGGCGCACTTCCTGGCCTATGCGGCTGCCCCGGCGCCCGTGTGACCGCTCTGCCGAGCCTCGCCAGGCCCGGTCCATCCGCAGGGAGGCAGTCGCGTGCGCACCTGGACCGGCGCCCCTTTCCCCCTGGGCGCCACATCCGACGGTGAAGGAACCAACTTCGCCCTGTTCAGCGAGGTGGCCGAGAGCGTCGACCTCGTGCTCGTCGACGACGACGGCACGCACCGGCGTGTGACGCTCTCCGAGGTCGACGGCTTCGTCTGGCACTGCTACCTGCCCGGGGTCGGCCCGGGCCAGCGCTACGGCTACCGCGTGCACGGCCCCTGGGACCCTGCGGCAGGTCACCGGTGCAACCCCGCCAAGCTGCTCATCGACCCCTATGCCAAGGCCGTCGAGGGGCAGATGGACAACGACGCCGCTCTCTTCGAGCGCGCGGCGCAGGGGCCCGAACCGGCGGACAGCGCCGGGCACACCCCGCTCTCGGTGGTCACCGACCCGTTCTTCGCCTGGGAGGACGACAGGCCGCCGCGGCGGTCGTACGCCGAGACGGTGGTGTACGAGGCACATGTGCGCGGCCTGACCCGCACACACCCCGGGGTCCCCGCCGAACTGCGGGGCACGTACGCGGGTATGGCGACCGAGGCGGTCATCGACCACCTCACGTCCCTCGGCGTGACGGCGGTCGAACTGATGCCGGTCCATCAGTACGTACAGGACGGGTTTCTGCGCGATCGCGGCCTGTCCAACTACTGGGGCTACACCTCCATCGGCTTCTTCGCCCCGCACAACGCCTACGCGGCGCACGGCTCCCGCGGCGAGCAGGTCACCGAGTTCAAGTCGATGGTCAAGGCGCTCCACAAGGCCGGGCTCGAAGTGATCCTCGACGTGGTCTACAACCACACGGCGGAGGGCAACGAGAACGGCCCCACGCTCGCCTTCCGGGGCATCGACAACGCGTCGTACTACCGCCTGACCGAAGACGATCCGGCGCACTACTTCGACACCACGGGAACCGGCAACAGCCTGCTGATGCGGCACCCCAACGTCCTGCAACTGGTCATGGACTCGCTGCGGTACTGGGTCACCGAGATGCACGTCGACGGGTTCCGTTTCGATCTGGCGGCCACGCTTGCACGGCAGTTCCACGACGTCGACCGTCTGTCGGCCTTCTTCGACCTGGTCCAGCAGGACCCGGTGGTCAGCCGCGTCAAGCTCATCGCCGAGCCGTGGGACGTCGGCGACGGGGGATATCAGGTCGGCAACTTCCCGCCCCTCTGGTCGGAGTGGAACGGCAAGTACCGCGATTCCGTACGGGACTTCTGGCGCGGCGCCGACCACACGCTCGCCAAATTCGCCTCCCGCCTCACCGGCTCGTCCGACCTCTATCAGCACGACCGCCGGCGTCCGCGCGCCAGCGTCAACTTCGTCACCGCGCACGACGGATTCACCCTGCGTGACCTGGTCTCGTACAACGACAAGCACAACGAGGCCAACGGTGAGGACAACCAGGACGGTGAGAACGCGAACCGCTCATGGAACTGCGGTGTCGAAGGGCCCACCGCCGACGAGGGAATTCTCGAGCTCCGCGCACGCCAGCAGCGCAACTTCCTGGCCACCCTCATGTTCTCGCAGGGCATCCCGATGCTCGCCCACGGCGATGAGCTCGGCCGCACCCAGCAAGGCAACAACAACGCCTACTGCCAGGACAGTGAGATCTCCTGGATCAACTGGGAACTCAGTGACGAGCAGCGGGATTTGGTCGCCTTCACCCACCGCGCCATTGAACTCCGGGCAGCGCACCCCGTGTTGCGAAGACGCCGCTTCTTCCGGGGTGACACCGCGACACACGAGAGTCAGCCGATGCCCGACCTGGTGTGGCTGCGGCCCGACGCACGCGAGATGACGGACGCGGACTGGCAGCGGCCCGACGCACACGCCGTCGGCGTCTTCCTCAACGGCGACGCCATCGCCGAACCCGACGCTCACGGAGGGGCTGTGGTGGACGACTCTTTCCTGCTCCTGCTGAACAGCCACCGGGAGCCGGTCGTCTTCGATCTGCCGGACGCCGCGTACGGCGAACGCTGGACGACGCGGATCGACACCTCGGAACCCCGAGGTGTCGCCGCCGACGAGGTGGAGCACAAGGCGGACAGTGAAGTCTCCGTGGAGCCCCACAGCCTCCTCATGCTCTCCCGGCCTCCCGGAACCTCCGTCTGATCAGTGATCAGAATCGGTGATCACTGCATCGACCGTACCCGCCTCTCCGGCGCGGGCTCCGGCACGGCCTCGGACGCGGGGCCGCCTTCGCTGAGGCCGAACCGCCCGTGGACCTTGCGCAGGAAGCCGGGCGCGTACCAGGCCGAGCGGCCCAGCAGACGCATCGCCGCGGGTACGAGGATGCCGCGTACCGCGACGGCGTCGATCAGGATCGCGAGGCCGCTGCCCAGGCCGAACATCTGCATGAAGCTCAGCTTGGCCGTTCCGAAGGCGAAGAAGCTGACCGCGAGCAGGCAGGCCGCGGCGGTGACGATGCGTCCGGTGTGCCCGAGGCCGTTGGTCACGGCGGACTCGTTGTCCTCGCCCTGGTCGTGGAGTTCCTTGATCCGGCTGGTGACGAAGACCTCGTAGTCCATCGAGAGGCCGAACGCGATGCAGAACATCAGCACCGTCATGGACACCTCCATGGGCTGGGCCGTGAAGCCGAGCAGGGAGGAGAGGTTGCCGTCCTGGAAGATCCACGTCATGACGCCGAGGGTCGCTCCCAGGCTGATCATGTTGAGGAGCAGCGCACGCAGCGGCTGTACGACGCTGCCGGTGAACAGGAAGAGCAGGATGAAGGTGGTGAGGGCGACCAGGGCCACGGCGATGGGGAGCCGGTCGGCGATGGAGGCCTTGGAGTCGACCAGTTCGGCGTCGACTCCGCCCACCAGGGCCTGGGTCCCGGCAGGCGGGGTGACCGCCCGTGCCTCCTTGACCAGGCTCTGGGCCTCGTCCGACTTCGGTGACAGGCTGCTCACCACGGCGATCTGCTGCGCGTCGGGGCGGGCGAGGGCTCTGTTGCCGGGGCCGGACGCCGTGGACCGTCCCTCGGTGTAGGTCCCCGCGCCGGTCTCGACGCGGATCACGCCGTCGAGGCCGGACAGTTCACCGGCGTACGACTCCAGTGGAGCCTTGCTCACCGATGTGTCGATGACGACGTGGAGCGCGGCGTCGTCGCTGCCGTTGAACTTCTCTTGCAGTACGGACGAGACCTGGCGGCTCTCGGCGTTCTCGGGCAATACACGTTCGTCCGGCGTACCGAACGTGATGCCGAGGAGCGGGCTCGCCGCGAGGAGCAGGACCGCGAGCACGGGCAGCGCGGTGAGCGCGGGCCGCCGCATGACGGTGGCGGCAAGGCGTCCCCACAGGGGTGCACGGGTCGCGGTTCGCTCACGGTTCGCCCACGGCAGCCGCCCACTGTTGATCCTGGTCCCCAGGGCGACGAAGAGCGCGGGCATGACGAACAGGGTGCTGACGGCCGCGATGACGACGACACCGATGCCCGCATAGCCGAACGAGCGCAGGAAGTACTGCGGGAACACCAGGAGCGCCCCGAGCGCTGCCGCCACCGTCGCGGCGGAGAACGCGACCGTACGGCCCGCGGTGCTCACCGTCCGCCGGACGGCGTCCTCCACGCTCGCCCCCGCCGCGAGCTGCTCACGGAACCGGCTGACCATCAGCAGGGCGTAGTCGATGCCGAGACCGAGGCCCAGAGCCGTGGTCAGGTTGATCGCGAAGACGGAGACGTCGGTGACGCTGCCCAGGACGAAGAGTTCCGCGAACGTGCCCGCGATGGCGATGACGCCGATCACCAGCGGCAGCAGGGCCGCGACGACGCTGCCGAAGACGAGCAGGAGCAGCAGGAGGGTCAGCGGTACGGCGATGCCCTCGGCCAGGAGGAGATCCTTGCCGGACTGCGTGCCCATCTCGCTGGTGACGGCGCTGGCGCCACCGGCCTGGACGGTGAGCGCGCCCTCGTACGGTCCGGTGTAGGCGTCGATGACGCTCTTGGCGTTCTCGTCGCGCTCCGTGCCCTCCCCCTTCACATGGGCGAGCACCATGGCCTCGCGGCCGTCCTTGGAGCGGAGTTCGGGGCTCGCCGTGTCCCAGTACGAGATCAGGTTCTCGAGGTTCTGTTCCTTCTTGAGGTCTGCCACCAGGGCGCGGCCGCTCTGCCGGGCGGCCGGGGTGTCGACGCGGCCCTCGTCGGTACGGACAAGGAGGACGAGGTTCGTCTCCCCGCCGAACTTCTCCTCGATGACCTTCCCGGCCCGGGTGGACTGGGATGCCGGGTCGTCGTAGCCGCCTCCCAGCAACTTGCCGAACGCGCCGGCGCCCAGGACACCCATGAGGGCCACAGCCACTGCGGTGGCGATGAGTATCAGCCGGGACCGGCGAATCGCCAGTTCGGCTATGCGTTCAAACACGCACTTTCTCCTTTGATGTCCATACGGTTGATGTCCGTACGGTGAAAACGTCGCTGAATGGCCGGAGTTGACCAGTGGGGCCCGGCGTGAGCGACGTTAGTGAGGAGGTAGAGAATTTGGCAGTGTTAGATTTTCTTCACACCCCACGACCGCAGAGGAACTCGCCATGGCCACGCCCACCTTGCGCCAGCGACGCCGTGCCGCGGCCACGCAGGAGATCCTGGACGCCGCCGAGCGCCACATCACCGAACACGGACCCGCGGCGCTGTCCCTGCGAGCGATCGCCCGCGACCTCGGGATGACCGTGCAGGCGCTCTACCACTACTTCCCGAGCCGGGACGCCCTCGTCACGGCGCTCGTCACCAAGGCGTACGACGACCAGGCCGCCGCCGTGCAGGCCGCCGTCGACACCGCGGCGGACGACCCGGACCTGCCGCGTCTGGTGGTCGCGGCCGAGGGCTACCGTCGCTGGGCCATCGCCCACCCCGAGCACTTCCAGCTCCTGTACGGAACGCCGCTGCGGGACTATTCGGCTCCGGTCGAAGGACCGACCACCCAGGCGTCGCGACGCATGAGCGCGATCTTCGAGCGCGAGCTGTTCGGCGGGTTCACCGAGGCCCAACTCGCCGCCGCCGAGGCCCCCGTGCTCTCGCCCTCACTGCGGTCATACCTGGAACAGCTGCCGCACTACGGTCTGGGACATCTGCCGCCCCCCGCGACAGCTCTCCTGATGAGCGGGTGGGGACATCTGCACGGCCTCGTCGTCCTGGAGGTGTTCGGACACACCTCTTTCCTCGGCGACCACCAGGCCGAGATCTTCCGCATGGCCATGCGGAACCTGATCGAGGACGTCCACCGCCGGATCCCGCCGGTGGCGGATTCCCCGCAGGGATTGCCTACGCTGGGCGCGTGACGGACGACAGCAGGCCACTGGCCGTATTCGACCTGGACGGCACTCTCGCGGACACCGCGCACCGGCAGCGCTTCCTGGAGCGTAAGCCGCGAGACTGGGCCGCCTTCTTCGCGGCGGCTCCGCACGACCCGCCGCTGGAACAGGGCGTGGCTCTGGCCCGCGAGAGCACGCGGGAGTGCGAGGTCGTCTACCTCACGGGCAGGCCCGAGCGGTGCCGCGAGGACACCGTGGCGTGGCTCGCGGCGAACGGGCTTCCCGAGGGGCGCATCTGGATGCGCCGCGACGACGACCGGCGGCCCGCCCGGCACACCAAGCTGGAGATCCTGCGGAAGATCTCCAGGTCGCGCGAGGTCCGGATGCTGGTGGACGACGACGAGCTGGTGTGCGACGAGGCCGAGCGGGCGGGCTTCAGGGTCGTACGGGCGCGCTGGGCGAGCACGTCCGCCGCGCTGAAGGACGCTCAGGAGCGTGAGGGGCGTACATGACCGCTCGGCTGTGGAGTCAGGCGCTGTCACCGTCCTCCAGGCGGAAGCCGACCTTCAGGCCCACCTGGTAGTGCTCGATCTCGCCGTTCTCGATGTGGCCGCGCACCTGGGTGACCTCGAACCAGTCCAGCGAACGCAGCGTCTGCGAGGCGCGGGCGATGCCGTTGCGGATGGCCTCGTCGACGCCCTCGTGCGAGGTGCCGACGATCTCGGTGACCCGATAGGTGTGGTCGGTCATGAGGGTGTTCCTCTCCGCCGTGTGGTGACCTGACAACTGTGAGGTGACCTCACTCCACCGTGCCCCACCACGCGGCGGTGCGCGAGGCGGTGGGCGCGGGGTGCTCGGCGGCACCGTCCAGTTCGAGCCGCGAGACGATGCGGTAGCGGTCGCCGCGGTAGAGCGAGCGCACGTACTCGACGGGACGGTCCCCGGTGTCCGTGGTGATCCGGTCGAAGAGCAGGGCGGGGGAGAGCACGGGCACGCCGAGCAGCGCCGCCTCGTCCTCCGTCAGGACCGTGGGCTCGATGGACTGCGCGGCGTGCGCGGGGCGGATGCGGCGGACCTCGCGGAGGTGGGCGTAGAAGCCGGACTCCACCTGCGCGGGAGTGAGCCCCGGCGCGAGGACCGCCGGAATGTGCAGCCTCTCCAGGGCGATGGGCTCACCGTCGACCAGACGCAGCCGCACCACGTGCACGAGCTCGGCGGCGGGGGAGATCCGCAGCTTGCGGCCGACCCGCGCCCCGGCGCGGACCGTGCTGAACTCCAGGACGCGGCTCGACCAGGCGCCCGCGGCTCGCGGGACGGTGAGCGGACGGCTGCCCGGTGTCAGCTCCTGAGTGACCTTGGCGCGGGCCACGAACATGCCCCGGCCGTGCTCGCGCACAAGGAGCCCCGAGGCCACCAGCGTGTCGACGGCCGCGCGCAACGTCGGGCGGGATACGCCGAGTTCGGTGCAGAGCTGCCGCTCGGAGGGGATCGCGTCGCCGGGGTGGCGGGATTCGATCAGATCGAGCAGGACCTCCCGTACGCGCTCGCGCTTGCGTACGCCGCGGGGTGTGCCCTGCTGGTCCATGGATACGTCCGCCTTTGCTGAGTTGCCGACAGAGTGCAACGCCCCTTTAAGCAGGGGGACTTGACGCCCTCATTGGTCTATGCCACCTTCGGTCCTCGCGAGTGGTCAGCTTACCAATTGGTAAAGCCACGAAGTGTCGTTGTACCGCACCTCCCCCCCCCACGCGAAAGGAATCAGGTCGATGAATCGACACCGCTCCAGCATGACGTTCCGGGTGCGTACGGCCATCGCGGCCGCAGCGGCCGCAGGGCTCGGCCTCGCAGGGTTCGCCGCACTGCCCGCGTCCGCCGTGCCTGCCGCGCCCGACACCGTCGCCGCCCCCATGCTCTTCGACGACTTCAACTACAGCGGCCACACCGATCCGAAGGTCTCCGAGCACGGCTGGAGCATCCGCTCCAACGCGGGCGGCCCCGGCGTCCCCGGCGCCTCGTGGGTGCCCGAGAACGTCACCTTCCCGGCTGCCGACGGCAACTCCGTCATGAACCTGGAGACGTCGACCTCGGGCACGGGCGGGTCGACGGAGCAGACCGAGATCCTCACCAAGTCGGTCAAGTTCAGGAACGGCACCTACGCGGCCCGCGTGAAGTACGCCGACGCACCCCGGTCGGGTCCCGACGGAGACCGCCTCGTGCAGGCGTTCTTCGCCATCAACGACCTCAAGGCCCCGATGGCGGACGACTACTCCGAGTACGACTTCGAGTATCTGCCCAACGGAGGCTGGGGCGAGTCGGGCAACATCCTCTACACCACGTCCTGGGAGACCTTCGATCCAGAGCCGTGGGAGGCCGTCAATCAGCACACCGAGGTGCGGAAGAGCTACGCGGGCTGGCACGACGTGGTGTTCACCATCGACGACAGCAGCATCAAGTACTACGTGGACGGGGAGCTGTTCGGCGCACACGACGCCAAGTACCTGCCGGAGCGGCCCATGTCCATCAACTTCAACCAGTGGCTCATCGACCTGGCGGGGCAATCGAGCTCGACGCCGCGCGCCTACGACCAACAGGTCGACTACGTCCTGCACGTCAAGGACCAGGTACTCACCCCGGACGAGGTAAAGGCGCAGGTCAGCGCGGCTCGCAGCGAAGGTATCACGTTCAAGGACACTGTCCCCGGCAGCTGATCCCTCGCCTGGTCGCTCGACTGATCCCTCATCAGGGAACGGCACCGGAATCTTCGAATCCGGTGCCGTTCCCCCCTTGACCGACCCATTGGTACAGACCAAAATCCAGCCATACCCGTTTGAGCTGAGAGCTCATCCCCCACGTCGGGCCGACCTTCCCTGTCCGCAGGAAGAAAGTGACCCACGTGAAACCGCGCCGCCGTGTCGCCATGTCCTTGTCCCTCACTCTTGCCGCCACCGTCCTGCTCCCCGGCTGCGGTGTCCTGCCGGGGACGGGGGAGGACAAGCGGACCGTCACCGTGTGGCTCATGCGGGGCAGTGCGTCGGCGGAGTTCATCAAGCGCTTCACCACGGACTTCGAGCAGCAGAACGACGACATCGACCTGCAGATACGCCTCCAGGAGTGGACCGGCATCGGCGGCAAGGTCAAGGCCGCGCTCAAGGACGAGAACGGACCTGACGTCATCGAGGTCGGCAACACGCAGGTCGCCCAGTACGTCGACGAGGGCGGGCTCTACGACCTCACCCTGGAGTCCGCGCGCGACCTCGGCATGAAGGACTGGCTGCCGGGCCTCGCCGAGCCGGGCCGGTACAACGGCAGCCAGTACGGCATTCCCTGGTACGCCGCCAACCGTGTGGTCATCTACAACAAGGATCTTTTCGAGCGGGCCGGGATCGAGCAGCCGCCGAAGACGCGAGCACAGTGGATCGCCGATACCCAGCGGCTCGACGCCGGCACCGACCAGGGGATCTACCTGGCGGGCCAGGACTGGTACACCCTGGCCGGGTTCATCTGGGACGAGGGCGGCGAGCTGGCCACGGAGGCCAAGGGGTCGCGAGGCGTGTGGGAGGGCAGCCTGCACTCGCCCGACGCGCTGCGCGGAATGGAGTTCTACAAGGAGCTGCAGGCGTTGGGCGAAGGTCCCCGGGACGCCGACGAGGAGCATCCGCCGCAGGCCGGGGTGTTCGCCAAGGGGGACGTGGCGCAGATCGTCGCCGTGCCGGGGACGGCACGCGCCATCGAGGAGAAGAACCCCGAACTGAAGGGGAAGCTCGGCTTCTTCCCGGTCCCGGGCAAGACGGCGGCGAAGCCGGGCGCCGTCTTCACCGGCGGATCCGACCTCGTCGTGCGCGGGAAGACCGACGACCGCAAGAGCGCGGTCGCCGTGATCGAGGCTCTCGTGAGCAAGAAGTGGCAGAAGGACCTGGCCCGGACCATGAACTACGTGCCGAACAAGACGACTCTGGCCTCGCTCGTCTCGGACGAGGAGGGGGTCGCCGCGATGGCCGCGGGTGCCGCGCGGGGCCGGGCGACGCCCGCCTCGCCGCAGTGGGCGGCAGTGGAGGCGGACAACCCGATCAAGAAGTACATGTCGAAGGTCCTCGAAGGGGGTGACCCGGCGAGGGAGGCGAAGGCGGCCTCGCGCCGGATCACCCGGGAACTGGATGTCCGCGGGTCGTGAGGGGCTTGGTGCGGAGCTCCGGGAGGCCGCTAGCGCGCCACGCTGAGCGACAGCGCGAAGCGCGCCCTCTCGTCCGTCCACCAGTGGGTCAGCTTCAAGTCCGCCGCCGACAGATCGGACCGCACTCCCTCCTCCCGGAACTTCGCCGAGATCTCGGTGCGCATCTCCTCGTGGCGGTCGAAGTCGACCGCAAGGTCGAGCGCCGGGATCTTCACCGTCTGGGCGGCCAGGGAGCGCAGGCGCATCTCGATCCACTCGTGCTCGCGGTCCCAGACGGCCACGTGCGAGAACGCGTCGGGGTCGAAGTCCGCGCCGAGCTCGCGGTTGATCACGGCCAGGACGTTCTTGTTGAAGGAGGCCGTGACGCCCGACCCGTCGTCGTACGCCGAGACGAGCACCGACTCCTCCTTCACCAGGTCCGTGCCGAGCAGCAGCGCGTCGCCGGGGGAGAGCAGGGTGCGTACCGACGTCAGGAACGCGGAGCGCTCCGCCGGGAGGAGGTTGCCGATCGTGCCGCCGAGGAAGGCGACGAGACGCGGGCCCGGTGTGCCAGGCAGGGCGAGACCGCGGGTGAAGTCGGCGATCAGGGCGTGCACGTTCAGGGAGGGGCGCGAGGCGAGCAGGGCGTTCGCGGCGCCGGTGAGCGCGCTCTCGCTCACGTCCACGGGGACGTACGTGTGCAGGTCCGGAAGCGCGTCGATCAGATGGCGGGTCTTCTCCGACGATCCCGAGCCCAGCTCGATCAGCGTGCGTGCGCCCGTCACCTCGGCGATCTCGGCGGCGCGGGTCTGGAGGATCTCGCGCTCGGCGCGCGTGGGGTAGTACTCGGGCAGTGTGGTGATCTCGTCGAAGAGCGCGCTGCCCCGGGCGTCGTAGAACCACTTGGGTGGCAGCGTTTTGGGCGAGCGGGTGAGGCCTTGCAGGACGTCCGCGCGCAGGGCGGCGTCGGTGGCGTCCAGGGGCAGGGTGCGGGTCAGCTGGAACGGGCTCACGCGGTGGGCTCCTTGAGCGGGGTCAGCAGAACATCGTTACGGCTTGCGGCGAGCAGCGTGTGGTCGGGCACCTGGTGCCAGTGCGGATCGTCGTCGTAGGGCTCGGAGGCCACGACGGTGCGGCGGCCCGGTTCGGTGAGGTACCAGAGGGTGTCGCCCCAGGCGGTCGCCACGATCGTCTCGCCGTTGGTGAGCAGGAGGTTGAGGCGCGATCCGGGAGCCGCCTCCGCGACCTCCGTCACGGTGTCCGCGAGGGCCTGGCCCTCGTCGTCGCCGCTCTGCAGCCGGTGCAGGACGAGCGCCCACACAAGGGCGGAGTCGCAGCGCGCCTCCAGGGAGAGGAGCTCGGCGGGCGGAAGCAGCCGGGCCACGGCGGCGAGCGACCGCGGCCAGCCCGTGACCGCGCCGTTGTGGCTGAACAGCCAGGTCCCGGCGGAGAACGGCGCCGCCGCCGCTTCCCCGTCCGCGCCCGCCTCGGTCGCGTCGCGCACGGCGGCGAGCAGGGCCCCGGACCTGACGACCCGGGCGAGGTCGGAGAAGGACTGGTCGCCCCAGATCGGTCCGGAGCGGCGGTAGCGCGCGGGCACGGGGTCGCCTTCGGCGTACCAGCCCACTCCGAACCCATCGGCGTTGACCGTGCCGTAGCGCTGCTGCCGCGGCGCCCAGGACTGCCGGAACAGGCTGTGCGCGGGGTCCACGAGGAGCTTCCCGAGGGGCTCTTCGGGGCCGAGGAAGGCCAGGTGACGGCACATCAGACGGTCTCCGTCGCGTCCGCGTCGCGCGCGGTGCGGAACCCGGAGAAGATCTGCCGCCGCATGGGATGGTCCCAGTTGCGGAACGTGCCCCGGCAGGCGACCTCGTCCACGGAGAAAGCACCGCCGCGCAGCACCTTGTAGTCCCCGCCGAAGAAGACCTCCGAGTACTCGGGGTAGGGAAAGACGGAGAACCCCGGATAGGGCAGGAAGTCGCTCGACGTCCACTCCCACACGTCGCCGATCAGCTGCCGTACGCCGAGCGGGGACTCACCGGCCGGATAGCTGCCGACGGGGGCCGGGCGGAGATGGCGCTGGCCCAGGTTGGCGCGCTCGGGGGTGGGGTCCGCGTCGCCCCACGGGTAGCGCATCGAGCGGTCGCTCGCCGGGTCGTGGCGTGCGGCCTTCTCCCACTCCTCCTCGCTGGGCAGACGCCGGCCCGCCCAGCGTGCGTACGCGTCGGCCTCGTACCAACTGACGTGCAGGACAGGCTCTTCGGGCGGTACGACCTCGACCGTACCGAAGTGGCGGCGCAGCCACTGGCCGTCTTCGCGGCGCCAGAAGAGCGGCGCCGCCAGCTCGTTGCCGCGGACCATGTCCCAGCCCGCCGGGGTCCACCACCGCTGCTCCGCGTAGCCGCCGTCGGCGATGAAGCGCTGGAAGTCGGCGTTGGTCACCGGCGTCGTGTCGATGTAGAACGGAGGGACCAGACGGTGGTGAGCCGGACGTTCGTTGTCGAGCGCCCACGGCTCGGCGGACGTGCCCATCGTGAACGGGCCGCCCGGCACGAGGACTTCGGCCGGGCCGTTGAAAGTCGGCGCCGGTTCGGGGTCCGGCGCCGTGAGCGCGGTGGGACCCGAGCGCAGCTGATGGGTGATCAGCATCGTCTCGTCGTGCTGCTGTTCGTGCTGCGCGATCATGCCGAACGCGAACCCCGCGTCGGTCAGCGGCGAACCGCGGAACGGTGTGCGTTCCAGTACGTCGAGCGCCCGCCCGCGCACCTCGGCGGCGTAGCGGCGGGCCTCCGCGGGCGCGAGCAGCGGCAGGCTCGGCCGTTCGGAGCGGGGGTGCTCGAAGGCGTCGTACAGGCCGTCGATCTCGGGTCGCATGGCGTCACGGCCCGCCACCGCCCGCAGCAGCCACAGCTCTTCCTGGTTGCCGATGTGGGCGAGGTCCCAGACCAGCGGGGACATCAACGGCGAGTGCTGCGCGGTCAGTTCGGGTTCCTCGACGCAGGTGGTGAGGAGCGAGGTGCGGTCCCGGGCGGCGAGGAGCGCCGCCGTGGCGCGCTGTCGAAGCGCATCGGGGTCGCTGACGGTTCCGGTCATCGGAGGATGCCCTTCTCGTGCTCGTGGTCGTAGTGGTGGCCGTCCTGGTGCCCGTCGAGCAGGTCGTCGGCCGGGCAGCGGCCCCGCGCGACATACCGCTCGGTGTACGCGGCGACCACACTTTGCACCTCGGCGCTCGCGCCCATCCGGGGCAGCGCCTCGACCGCCGCGGCGAAACAGGCGGCGGCGGCCTCGCGGAGCTCCGGGTCGGCGAGCCCGTGCCGCGCCGCGTCGAGCCACAGCGGGCTGCGCGGCGCCGCGGGCGCACCGGGCGGGCAGGCGCGCTCGGCCAGCGGCTTCAGGGTGCGGTAGGCGGTCTCGGCCGCCTGCGGGTCGTCGAACAGCGCGCTCGTCACGGCGAGCGGCACGATCCAGCCGTCCGCGCCCGCCTGCGCGTCGACCATCCGCATCTCCAGATGGCCGCGCGGGCGCACGGGCGGGAAGAGGGTGGTCAGGTGGTGTTCGAGGTCTTCGCGGGTCGGCGGGCGTGGCGCGCCCGAGCGGGCCCAGGTGCGGAAGGTCAGCCCCTCCGGGACGGCCCAGGGCGCTTCGTTCCCTTCGCCCTCCGCTCTGATGAACATCACCGGCGCGTCCATCACGTGCCGTGTCCAGGCCTTTCGCGGCTCCATGTCCATCGGCGGCGCGCCGGACGTACCCGGATCGATCGACGCCCACACGGCCTGCCGCGTGGAGCGCCAGCCGGTGGAACGCCCGTCCTGGACCGGCGAGTTGGCGAACGCGGCGACCAGTACGGGGCCGAGCAGATGCGCGAGCCGCCACCGTCTGCCGTAGCCGAGCGGGCCCGGCTCCTCGTGCCCCGCGTCCAGGCAGATCTGCACGGAAGCGGTGGAGCACATCATGCGGCGGCCGGCGGGGCCCGCGCGGTCGAGATAGCTCTCCATCGCGTCGTAGCGAGGCCGGTGCAGGATGCGGGACGGCGGGCGCCAGGGATCGGCACCGAGTCCGGTGAGCGTCAGATCCAGGGTGGCGAGGCGATCGCGTACGAGAGCGAGATCGGCCGATACGTCGGACACGCACTCCATGAGCGAGGCGGCGGGGAGCGAGCTGAGCTCCAGCTGGCCGCCTGGTTCGACGGTGATCAGGGAGTGCAGGGGCAGGGCCCGCAGAGCGGTGTAGGCCGCTTCGAGGCGGGCGGGGGACACGGGCAGATGGAGCCGGTGCGGCTCGTGGATCAGCCATTCCAGTTCGACACCGGTGATACGGGGTGGTCCTGTCTTGAAGCAGATGCCGGTGACCAGCGCCTCCGCCTCGGACTCGGATACCGCGGTGCCGTACTTCTCGCGGTACTTCGTACAGTCGCCCTCGGGCATGCAGGGGTCCTCCTGTTCAAGTTCTGCCTGGTCCAGCGGTTGCGGACCACCCGGTCAACTCGATATGGGGTGTGACCGAGTTGGCAGCGCTCGTCCTACCCAAGACCTTGTCGGCCGTTCGCACAAGAGTGCCCCTGGGGTTGAGTCCATGCCAGGGAATTCTGTTGCGGCGGACGTCGGGAAGAGCTCACGATGCGTTCATGTGTGAGACGGGGGACAGGACAGAGTGCGGAGTGGGGGAGCGAGCATGAGCGCGCGACTGCGTGGCATCGCGCAGCAGACCGAGGAGATCGTGGCGGCAGGGTGGTATGCCGCTCCGGGCGGCCGCCGTGTGGTGATCGCGGATGCGGTGGACGCCGCGCGCTCCGGCACGCGGATGTTCGGTCCGGCGCCCCTCGACGTGACGGACGTGACGGACGTGACGACGCCCGAGCTGAGCTCCACGGTAGTCGAGGTCAGCGGCGAGAGCAGCTTGGAAGCCGCGCACCGGCTCACGGCCGCCGCCACGGACCCCGTGGCCGTCCTGAACTTCTCCTCCGCGCGCAATCCCGGCGGCGGATATCTGAACGGCGCCCAGGCGCAGGAAGAGGCGCTGTGCCGCGCGTCGGCGCTGTACACGTGCGTGCGCTCGGCCCGTGAGTTCTACGACCACCACCGCGCCCACCGCGACCCCTTCTACAGCGACCGAGTGATCCACTCCCCGGCCGTGCCGGTCTTCCGCGACGACAAGGGTCGGCTGCTCGACGAGGCGTACGAGGTCGGCTTCCTGACCTCGGCGGCGCCGAACGCGGGAGTCGTCCTGCGGCAGACCCCGGAGCGTGCGGAGCGCCTTCCGGCCGCCCTCGCCGGGCGGGCGGAGCGGGTTCTGGAGACCGCCGCTGCCTGTGGCTACCGGCGGCTCGTGCTCGGCGCGTGGGGCTGCGGGGTCTTCCAGAACGACCCCGCGCAGGTGGCGGGCGCGTTCCGAACGCTGCTCGACGAAGGCGGCCGGTTCCACGGGCACTTCGAGCACATCGTCTTCGGGGTGCTCGACCGCACGCGCGGCGCGGTGACGCGGGCCGCCTTCGAGGAGGCGTTCGGCGCGGGGTTCAGGGGCGCGTCGAGGGACGCGGCTCAACGCCAGCCGTAGCGCTCCTGGAGCCGCCGCACGACGAGGTTGAACCGCATCCGGTCGAGCGCGCACGCCTCGCGCCGCATGCCCTCGTCGTGCACCCGAAGGACCCGGTCGATGTCGACCCAGGAGTCGCGGCCCTCACGGTCCCAGGGGCCGCTGCCGATCGGCACCCACTCCCTGTCGTTCGCGTGCTGCTTGCTGGAGAGCTGCACGGCGAGCAGCGTGCCGCGCGCCTCGCGGGCGACGACGAGGACGGGGCGGTCCTTGCCGCGCCCGTCGTTCTCCTCGTAGGGAACCCACGTCCAGACGATCTCGCCCGGGTCGGGATCGCCGTCGTGGGCGGGGGCGTACGTCGTCTGGACCTGGCCGACCTCGCGCGGCTCGGCCTCGGTGGTCGCGGTGCGGCCCGTGCGGCCCGGGTGCGCGTTCATCTGCGGGTCTTCGGTGTTGGCAGTCACGCGGGCCACCGTAGAACCTGTCCGGCCCAACCCGTGGGGCGGGTCCGCCTGATGGTCCGCGGGGTCGGGCCACGGGCCGCGCCTCACGCAGCCGCCGTCGGCCACCGCTCGTACCAGCGCTGATCCGCCTCCAACTGGGCGGCAAGGGATATCAGGAGCGGCTCGCTGCCCGCGGGCCCGAGCAGTTGCGCGCCGACCGGCAGACCTCCGGCCACCTGCCCTGCGGGAACGTTGACGCCGGGCCAGCCGAGGACGTTCCACGTCCACGCGTAGGGGCAGGCGGCGATCATCGCCTGGTCGGTGCGCCAGCCGCTGAGGGAGGCCATGGTGCCGATGCGGGGCGGGGGAGTGGCGGTGGTGGGGGTGAGGACGACGTCGTACGTGGAGAAGATGGCGCCGACACGGCGGTGCAGTACGGCTTCGGCGCGGCGGGAGAGACGCAGCGGGGCGCCGCCGAGGACGCGTCCCAGGCGGGCGGCCTCCTTGGTCCGAGGGTCGAGGAGATGAGGTTCGGGGACCTCGCGGGCCCATTCGGTGATGCCCGCCGTGGCGCGCGGCAGGAAGCCGAGGCCGATCTGGCCGTAGCGCGGGTCGGCCTCCTCGACGTCGTGTCCCAGCTCGGCGAGCCGGTCCGCGAGGACGGTGACCTTCCGGCGCACCACGGGATGCAGGCGCTTGGGGGTCGCGGTGAACGGCATGCGCAGGGAGAGGGCTATCCGCAGCCGCCCCGGCTCGCGGGTCGCCGCTTCCGAGGCGCGGATGGTGGGCGGCTTGTGCAGGTCACCGTCGTGATTGCCGCTCGCAGCGTCGAGCAGCAGGGCCGCGTCGGCGACGGTCCTCGCGAGCGGGCCGTTGACGGTGATGCCGTTGAAGGACTCGGGCCAGGGCCACGTGGAGATGCGGCCGCGCTGCGGCTTGATCCCGACCAGATGGGTCCAGGCGGCGGGGATGCGCACCGAGCCCGCGCCGTCCGAGCCGAGGGCGGCGGGGACGAGCCCGGCTGCGACCGCGGCCGCGGAGCCGCCCGACGAGCCGCCGGGGGTGTGCCCCGTGTGCCACGGATTGCGGGTGTCCCCGAACCCGGGCCCTTCCGTGAAAGGCCACTGCCCCAGCTCACACGTGTTGGTCTTGCCGACGATCACGGCCCCGGCCGCCCGCAGCCGTCGTACCGACTCGGCGTCCTCCTCCTTCGGCGGGAAGTCGCCACGGCAGCCGAACGCGGTCGGCTCGCCCGCCACGTCGGTGTCGTCCTTCACGGCGAGCGGGACACCCAGCAGCGGTCGTCCCGCTCCGCCGGACGAGGCCAACTCCCGGTCGGCGGCGTCCGCCTCGGCGAGCGCGGCCTCGGCGCGCACCAGCTTGAAGGCGTTGAGCACGGGCTGCGAGGCCTCGATCCGCGCCAGCGTGCGCTCCGTCAGCGCCGTTGAGGACACTTCTCCGGCGGCCAGCGCGCGGGCGGTGCGCGCGAGGCCGTCGGCACGGTCGGCAGTCATGTGGGGGCACCTTTGATCGACGGGCAGGTGCACGCACGCTAACCGGCGAGGGAGGAACACGGTACGAGGGAAGGGCAGTTCGCGCCGCGCAGGGCGGCCGGGAGCACTTCGACGCGGAGTCAGGGCCGCCCCGGCGCCCGCATGGGAGCGCCCTCGCGCCGTCTGGAAAGATGAGTCCCGCCATGGTGCAGATACCGAACAAGACCGCTCAGCAGCCCGCGCAGTACTCCGTGCCGACGAGCGCCGACGTGGCGCGCCTGGCTGGGGTCTCGCGCGCGACCGTCTCGTACGTCCTGAACAACACGAGCGCCGTCCGTATCAGCGAGCCCACCCGCCGCCGCGTCCACGAGGCCGCCAAGGAGCTCGGATACGTCCCGCACGCCGCGGCTCGCAGCCTGCGCGCAGGGCACACCCGCGTCGTGCTGATGCCCACGCCGCAGATCCCGGCGGGCCCGCTCTTCAGCGAGTTCTTCAACGAGCTGCAGTGGGCGCTCAGCCGGTTCGACTACACCGTCGTGCAGTACGGCAGCCTAGGCCTGACCGGCGAGGACGCGGCCCGCGCCTGGGCCGAGCTGCGCCCCGTGGCCGTCCTCGCCCCCGACGCGTCGGGGCTCGGCGCGCGCGGAGTGAGCGTCCTGAAGCGGTCAGGTGCCAAGGCGGTCTTCACCCTGGGCCCGCAGCGGGCCGAGGGCGCCCACGCGCTGCTCATGGACCAGCGCCTTGTGGGTGACTGCGCCGCGGCGCACCTCCTGGAACGCGGACGCAGGCACATCGGCGTCGTGATTCCCGAGGAACGGGGCCTCGAGCCGTTCGCCCGCCCGCGCGCCGAAGGCATCCGCCGCGCACTCGCCCAGCACGGCCCCGACGCCACGATGACCGAGCTGCCCCTCGCCTACGACGAGGAGTCTGCGGCCCGCCTCGCGGCACGCTGGCGGACTCTGGGCGTCGACGGGGTGTTCACGTACAACGACGAGTACGCGATGCTGCTGATGCGGGCGCTGCAGGACGAAGGCATCGCCGTCCCCGAGGAGACGGCGATGATCGGCGCCGACGACTTGATGCTCGGCAGGCTCCTGCGGCCGCGGCTCAGCACGGTCCGCATCGAGCTGCCGTCGGGTCAGAAACTCGCGGAGCTCGTCGACCGGGTCGTGCGTGACCCGGGCATGGAGCCCGAGGTGCACGACGTACTCGGTGCGACGGCGGTGCACCGCGAGTCCAGCTGACCCTTCTGTTCAGATCTGTTCAGAGGGCTTCTCCGCACTCTCCGCTCAGGGGTCTTCCTTGTTGTGCCGTCTTCCTTACTGTTCCTGCGCCTGAGCCTTGGCCTGCTCCTCGGCGACGGACTTGCGGACCTCGTCCATGTCCAGCTGCCTGGCCTGCCCGATGACGTCCTCCAGGGCGGCCTCCGGCAGCGCGCCGGGCTGTGCGAACACGGCCACCTGGTCGCGGACGATCATCAGCGTCGGGATCGACTGGATGCCGAAAGCCTGAGCGAGCTCAGGCTGCGCCTCCGTGTCCACCTTGCCGAAGACCATGTCGGGATTGCCTTCGGCGGCCTTCTCGTAGACGGGCGCGAACGACTTGCACGGGCCGCACCACTCCGCCCAGAAGTCGATCAGGACAAATTCGTTGTCCGTGACCGTCTGGTCGAAGTTTTCCTTGGTGAGCTCCACAGTCGTGCTGCTCATGGTGTTACCTCTTCCTGCTGCTGTCGGTCGGAGCCGCTGTGCACAACGGCTCGGGCGGCAGACGTATTCCACGCGCTCACCCGGGCTCGTTCCGCGCGCGTACCCATGTGGCCACGTCGCACACCTGCGACCACACTGTCTTCCATGACGGATTCGAAGACGTACGACGTAGTGGTCCTTGGCGCGGGTCCCGTGGGGGAGAACGTAGCGGACCGGGCCCGGGCGGGCGGTCTGAGCGTGGCGATCGTGGAGAGTGAACTCGTCGGGGGTGAATGCTCGTACTGGGCGTGCATGCCGAGCAAGGCGCTGCTGCGCCCGGTCATCGCCCGGGCGGACGCCCGCAAGGTGCCGGGACTGCGCCAGTCGGTGCAGGGTCCTCTGGACGCGGCGGCGGTCCTCGCGCACCGCGACGACTACACCTCGCACTGGAAGGACGACGGCCAGGTCAGCTGGCTGGAATCGATCGGCGTGGCCCTGCACCGCGGCCACGGCCGCATCGCCGGAGCACGCAAGGTGACCGTCACGGGCTCCGACGGGACCGAGCAGACCCTCACCGCCCGCCACGCGGTCGCGGTGTGCACGGGCACCAGTGCCGCCCTGCCCGACCTGCCCGGCATCGCCGACGTGAAGCCGTGGACGAGCCGCGAGGCCACCAGCGCGGACCATGTGCCCGGCCGGCTCGCGGTGGTCGGCGGCGGTGTCGTCGCTGTGGAGATGGCCACCGCCTGGCAGGCGCTCGGCTCGCAGGTCACGCTGCTCGTGCGCGGCGACGGCTTGCTGCCGCGCATGGAGCCGTTCGCCGGTGAGCTTGTCGCCAAGGCGCTGCGGGAAGCGGGTGCGGACGTCCGCACCGGCGTCTCGGTCACGGACGTACGCAGGGAGAACGGCACCGTCACGGCGACCCTGACCGGCGGCGACACCCTCGAAGCCGACGAGATCCTCTTCGCCACGGGCCGCGCCCCGCGCACCGACGACATCGGCCTGGAGACGATCGGCCTCGACCCGGGCTCCTGGCTGCCGGTCGACGAGAGCCTGCGGGTGCAGGGCAGCACCTGGCTCTACGCGGTGGGCGACGCCAACCACCGCGCGCTCCTCACCCACCAGGGCAAGTACCAGGCGCGCGTCGCGGGCGCCGCGATCGCCGCCCGCGCCCAGGACGTCCCCCTCCTGGAGACCGACCGCTGGGGCGCGCATTCGGCCACCGCCGACCATGACGCCGTACCCCAGGTGGTCTTCACCGACCCCGAGGCGGCATCGGCGGGCCTCACCCTCGAGGAAGCGGAATCCGCGGGCCACCGCGTGCGCGCGGTGGACTACGACATGTCGGGCGTGGCGGGCGCGGGCCTCTACGCGGACGGCTACGAAGGCCGCGCCCGCATGATCGTCGACCTCGACCGGGAGGTCCTGCTCGGCGTGACCTTCGTGGGCCCCGGCGTGGGCGAGCTCATCCACTCGGCGACGGTGGCGATCGCGGGGGAGGTGCCGATCGACCGGTTGTGGCACGCGGTTCCGGCCTATCCCACGATCAGTGAGGTGTGGCTGCGGCTCCTGGAGACCTATCGCGGGGCGTAGCCGGTACGGCGCCCAGGTGTTCGACCCGGGGCCCGTCACCGCAATGAGTGACGGGCCCCGGGTGTCGTGACCTTCCGCTCAGGTCCCCGCGTCCCGCCACGCCGCGTCCCGAAGGAGCCGCAGCCCGTTGAGCCCCACGAGCACGGTGGAGCCTTCGTGGCCGAGCACGCCGAGGGGGAGCGGCAGGCTGCCGACCAGGTCCCAGGTGACAAGGACGGCGATGAACGCTCCGGCGATCACCAGGTTCTGCGCCACGAGCCCGCGGGCGCGCCGGGACAGGGCGATCACCTTCGGCACGGTGGCGAGTTCGTCCCGCACGATGACGGCGTCCGCGGTCTCGAGCGCCAGGTCGGAACCGGCCCGGCCCATCGCGATGCCGGTGTGGGCCGCGGCGAGGGCGGGCGCGTCGTTGACGCCGTCCCCGATGACCAGGACTCTGCGTCCTGCGCCCGCCGCCTCGCGCACCGCCGCGACCTTGTCCTGCGGAAGCAGCCCGGCCCGTACGTCACTGATGCCGACCTCCGCCGCGAGCCGGGCCGCGGCCCGCGTGTTGTCGCCGGTGAGCAGCATCGGAACCCTGCCGGTCAGCGACCCCAGGGCGGTGACGGTCGCGGCGGCGTCCGAGCGGAGACGGTCGGCGATGCCGAGGACGCCCACGGGGGTTCCGTCGCGCAGTACGAGCACGGCGGTCTGGCCGCTGTCGCCCAACTGCCTTGCGCGTGCGAGGACATCCGCGCTCGTCCCGCTCGCCGTGTCCTGGGCGTCGGCCGTGTCCTGGGCGTCGCCGGTCGGCTGAGTACCGAGCAGCCGTTCCGGAGCCCCCACCTCGACGGAGGCGTCGCCGACCGTGGCGCTCACCCCGACACCCGGCGCCGATGCGAAGTCCGTCACCGGCGGGATGTCCATGCCGCGAGCGCGCGCCGCACCCACGACAGCGCGGGCCAGGGGATGTTCGCTGCGGTACTCGGCGGCTGCCGCGAGCGCGAGGAGGGTGTCGTCGGTCAGGCCGCTGCCGTGGAGCGCGTGGACAGCAGTCACCCGCGGAGTTCCCTCGGTCAGGGTGCCCGTCTTGTCGAGGGCGACCGCGTCCACCTGACCCAGGCGCTCCATCACGACGGCGGACTTGACCAGGACGCCATGTCGGCCCGCGTTGGCGATCGCCGAGAGGAGCGGCGGCATGGTGGCGAGCACCACCGCGCACGGCGATGCCACGATCATGAACGTCATCGCCCGCAGCAGGGCCCCGGTCAGGTCGTCGCCGAGCGCAAGGGGCACCGCGAACACCGCGAGCGTCGCGACGACAATGCCGAGCGAGTACCGCTGCTCTACCTTCTCGATGAACAGCTGGGTCGGCGCCTTGGTCTGTGACGCCTCCTCGACCATCGCCACGATCCGCGCGATCACCGAGTCGGCCGCGTCACGCCCGACCCGCACCCGCAGCGCACCCGCACCGTTCAACGTGCCCGCGAAGACCGCGTCCCCGGCCTCCTTGGCGACCGGCAGCGGCTCTCCGGTGATCGTCGCCTGATCGACGTCACTCGCACCATCGAGCACCTCGCCGTCCGCACCTACACGCTCACCAGGCCGTACGAGGATGACGTCGCCGACCCTCAACTCGGCCGTACCGACCGTCTCTTCACCGCACCCGTCCATCAGCCGTTTGGCCGTGGTGGGCGCGAGGTCGAGCAGGCTGCGTACCGAATCGGCCGTGCGGGCGGTGGCAAGGGCCTCCAGCGCGCCGGACGTGGCGAAGATGACGATGAGCAGCGCCCCGTCCATCACCTGCCCGATCGAGGCGGCGCCGAGGGCCGCGACGATCATCAGCAGGTCCACGTCCAGGGTCTTCTCGCGCAGCGCCCGCAGCCCGGCGAGCGCGGGTTCCCAGCCCCCGGCGACGTAAGCGACGGCGTACAGCGCACCCCACGTCCAGGAAGCGGCTCCCGCCAGCTGGAGCGGCAGTGCGAGCAGGAACGCGGTCGTTGCCGCCGCCGCCCAGCGGGCCTCGGAGAGGGCGAGGACGCGGGTGCGGCGGC
The DNA here is from genome assembly GCF_053606205.1 of Streptomyces sp. NPDC055239. Classification (NCBI taxonomy): domain Bacteria; kingdom Bacillati; phylum Actinomycetota; class Actinomycetes; order Kitasatosporales; family Streptomycetaceae; genus Streptomyces; species Streptomyces sp. NPDC055239. Next base: position 25,361 of record NZ_JBSGRD010000007.1, read on the forward strand.
GTGGAGCCGACGCAAGGCCGGCGGAAGGCCTCTGGTCGGAGCGGGGGCGGGGGAGCAGGGCAGTGGGCATGACGAAGGAACCCTTCACGGGCTGGGAAGCGGCAACGCCCACACCGTACAGGAATGAATGAACAGCTTTTCATGTGTTGTGGCGCCATCGCTAGGATGACGCCATGGGTCACGGAGTCGACGACAAGAGCACCGCCACCACGCGTGAACGCCTGGACACCGTGGGGGCCGCCGACGTCGCCGCCACCCTCCAGGCCCTGGCGACACCCTCGCGGCTGCTGATCCTCGCCCGCCTGCAGGAGGGCCCCTGCGCGGCCGGAGACCTTGCCGAGGCGGTCGGCATGGAGCAGTCGGCCTGCTCCCACCAGTTGCGCCTGCTCCGCAACCTCGGCCTGATCACCGGCGAACGGCACGGCCGCTCCGTCATCTACGCCCTCTACGACCACCACGTCGCCGAACTCCTCGACCAGGCCCTCTTCCATGTCGAGCACCTGCGCCTCGGTCTGCGGGACGCACCGGCGGGCGGCTAGCCTGAGGATGATCTTCAGAGGCGATCTCTTGGTTCTGTACGGATGGTGCGGGTGATGGTGCGGGTGATGCGGGTGGTGCAGGTGACGGAGCGCGGCGTGTGGCCCGTCGTGGCGGTCGTGGCCGTCGGCGGCGCGATCGGCGCGTCCGCCCGCTACGGCGCGTCCCTGATCTGGCCGACCGCTCCCGACGCCTTCCCGACGGCGACGCTCCTGGTGAACGTCATCGGATGTGCCGTCATGGGCGTCTTCATGGTGATCCTCACCGAGATGCGGACGCCGCACCGACTGCTGCGGCCCTTCTTCGGCACCGGCGTGCTCGGTGGCTTCACCACGTTCTCCACCTACGCGGTGGACATCGAGCGCCTGGTGGAACACGGTCGCGCCCGCACGGGCCTCGCCTATCTCGGACTGACGCTGCTCACGGCCCTCGCGGCGGTGTGGAGTGCGTCGTGGGCGACGCGCCGCGCCGTGGCGTGGAGTCGGCCATGACAGACCGGAACAGGGAGGGTCGGTGAACTGGATCTGCGTGATCGCGGGGGCGATGATCGGCGCCCCGCTGCGGTTCCTCACCGACCGTGCCGTGCAGGCGAGGCACGACACGGTCTTCCCGTGGGGGACGTTCGCGGTCAACGTGGTGGGCAGCCTGATCCTCGGCGTGCTCACCGGCGCGACCGTCGCGGGCGCCGCCTCATCGCACACCCAGCTGTTCCTCGGCACCGGCCTGTGCGGCGCCCTGACGACGTACTCGACCTTCTCGTACGAGACGCTGCGGCTCTCCGAGGGTGGCGCCCGGTTCTACGCGGCGGCCAATGCCGTGGCCAGTGTGATCGCGGCGCTCGGCGCGGTCTTCGTGGGCGTCGCGTTGGCGGACGCGGTGTGGGTGTGACGGGCTGGGGCGGGAGAACTGGGTCGGGAGATACGGCCAGGGCGCCGATGGCAGCTGCCATCGGCGCCCTGGGGGCGTGACCGGTCTGTCGGCCGGTCACGACCCGGGATCAGGCTTCCGCGAAGTCCCCCGAGAGGGCCGCGGCCATCCGCAGGTGCGGGGCCGCGTCCGCGTCCCGTCCCTGCCGCTCGAGCGTGCGGCCCAGGAGAAGCCGGGCGTACTGCTCGACGGGGTCGAGCTCGATGACCGCCCGCAACTCGGTCTCCGCGCGCCGCAGTTGCGCCGAGTGGTAGTAGGCCCGGGCGAGGAGCAGACGCGGGGCGACCTGCTCGGGCACCTCGTCGGCCAGGGTGCCGAGGATGCGCGCCGCCGTGGCGTACTCCTTGGCGTCGAAGAACTGCCGCGCGCGCTCCCAGCGCTCCGCCGCGGTTCCGTGGTCGTAGTACGTCGTGTCCACTGTTGCCTCCTTCGAGCCCTCCAACCACCCCAGGTAGTTAAAAATTCCACTAACCAATTCCACTAACCAATTCCGCTGACCGTTCCACTGATCCGCTGATCATTTCCACCGCCGAGGCACCGGTGCGGCGGTTCCTCCGGAATGACCGGAGCGCGTGCCCTGACGGCAGGTGCTCCACGGGTCTAGGTTGTGCGGCATGAGCAATCTTGATCGCGAGCCGGTCCCGTCCCTGTGCGGCGGGCGCGGGTTCGTCGTCGCCGAACCGGTCCGGGAACTCCTCAGCCCCCGAAAGGTCAAGCTCGGTCAGTCCACGGAGGTCCGCCGCCTGCTGCCGAACCTGGGCCGTCGCATGGTCGGCGCCTGGTGCTTCGTGGATCACTACGGCCCGGACGACATCGCCGACGAGCCCGGCATGCAGGTGGGCCCCCACCCGCACATGGGCCTGCAGACGGTCAGTTGGCTGCACGACGGCGAGGTCCTGCACCGCGACTCCACGGGCGGCCTCCAGACGATCCGCCCCCGCGAACTGGGCCTGATGACCTCGGGCAAGGCGATCTCGCACTCCGAGGAGAGCCCCAGATCGCACGCCCGCCTCCTGCACGGCGCGCAGCTGTGGGTGGCACTGCCCGACGTCCACCGCAACACCGACCCGCGCTTCGAGCACCACGCCGAGCTGCCGCAGGTCACGGCCCCCGGTCTGACGGCGACCCTCATCCTGGGCACGGTCGACGGCACCACCTCACCCGGCACGACCTACACCCCGATCGTCGGCGCCGACCTCACCCTGACCCGCGACGCCGACGTACGCCTCCCGCTGAACCCCGACTTCGAGTACGCCGTCCTGTGCATGTCCGGCGAGACCCGGGTGGACGGCGTCCCCGTACTGCCGGGCTCGATGCTGTACTTGGGCTGCGGCCGCACCGAACTGCCGCTGCACGCCGAGTCGGACGCGGGCCTGATGCTGCTCGGCGGAGAGCCGTTCGACGAGGAACTGGTCATGTGGTGGAACTTCATCGGGCGGTCGAACGAGGATATCGCGCAGGCCCGTTCGGACTGGATGGCCGGCTCGCGCTTCGGTGAGGTGAAGGGTTACGACGGCGAGCGCATCCCCGCGCCGGACTTGCCGCCGGTACCGCTGAAGCCGCGGGGACGGGTGCGCTGACCAGTGCGGTTGCCGCCGTCAACCGGCGACGGCGGATCCGTCCATGCCGCATGCTGACCCCAGTCGGCTCCGGGCAACGACGACGGCACCGTGACCGCCCCGGTACCGTCGTCTCACCGCACCGGGGTCCTGGGCCCTTCAGCGGGCCCAGGGACAGCGCGTCGGGACCCCGCTCTTCACCACGGTCCACGCATTCTTGGGCGCCGTCACCCAACCGCTGCACGGGATGTCCTTCCAGCCAGCACGCGCGCACCTTGCGGGTGTAGTTCGTCGCGCTGCCGTAACACGACTGGGTACCGGCCTCCTTGGGCGCGGCGCTCGCGGTCGTAGCGGCGGCCGTCCCACCTCCCAGGATTACGGCGGCCAGCACAGTGGAGCGATGCGTGAGGGAGTGAGCGCGGCCGTAAACTCTGGCAGTACGTGCTGCCTCGGCGATGGAGCCGCCCGGCAGGGGCGCCACTCACCTGTCGCAGGGACAGTTATGCGAAGAAGCTCGTCGGCGTCGTCGTCGAGGGCCGACCGGTTCGCCGACGGATTGCCCTGCCGGAAGCGATGATCGGAGCCCGACAGCATGACCGACCCGACGCAGGACCCCCGCTTTCTCCAGGATCCGTATCCCGCCTACGCGGCCATGAGGTCCACCTGCCCGGTGCAGCCCCTGCCCACCGGCTCCGGTGGGCACGCCGGCTATCTGGTCACCGGCTACGCGGAAGCGCGGGAAGCTCTCGGTGACGCTCGGCTCTCGAAAGACACGGCCGCTTTCTTCGCGGACAAGGGGTCACAGCGCCGCCTGCACCCCGCGGTCGCGCACAGCATGCTGGCCAGTGACCCGCCCCAGCACAGCCGGTTGCGCAAGCTGGTGACCGGAGCATTCACCACCGGGGCCGTCGCAGCGCTGCGTCCCTTCATCGCCCGGGTCACCGACGACCTGCTGGATCAGTGGCCCGCAGGCGAGCAGGTCGACGTCGTCGCCGACCTGGCGGTGCCGCTGCCCGTCATCGTGATCTGCGAGCTGCTCGGCGTACCGGAGGCAGATCGAACCGACGTCCAGCGCTGGTCCGGAGAGTTGTTCGCCGCCGGTAGGCCGGACCTCATCGACGCAGCGTCGCACTCCATGGCCGACTACATGACCGGCCTCATCGCCGCCAAGCGCGCGCGTCCGGGAGATTCACTCCTCGACCGTCTCATCTCGGCGCGCGACGGTGACGACCACCTCAGCGAGGAGGAATTGGTCTCCCTCGCAGTGCTACTGCTGGTCGCCGGGCACGAAACCACCACCAACTTCCTCGGCAACGCTGTCCTGGCGCTGCTCCAGCACCCTCACGAACTGGATCGCCTGCGCAGAATTCCCGGCGATGTGCCGGCCGCATTGGACGAGCTGCTCCGTTTCGATTCGCCCGTCAGCACAGCCACTTTCCGGTTCACGACAGAGGCTGTCCATCTCGGTGGCACCGAGATCCCAGAAGGCGCCCCCGTGCTGGTGTCGCTCGGCGCCGCCAACCGCGACCCACAGCGGTTCCCCTCACCCGACCAGCTCGATCTGAACCGGGACACCGCCGCCCATCTCAGCTTCGGTCACGGCATCCACCGCTGTGTCGGCGCTCCCCTGGCAAGGGCCGAGGCGGAGATCGCCCTACGAGCGATCGTGGCCCGGTTCCCCGGAATCCGCCTTGCCGTATCGCCAGACCAACTTGACTGGCGGCGTACCCGCCTCGTTCGCGGACTGGTGTCTCTCCCCGTCCTGACGTGAACAATCGACGCTCCCGGATTCCGTCCTCACCGGTCAGCGGCGGCGCGCAGCTCGTGATGATCGTGATCGGCATGACGATCGAGATGACGCGCACGCGCAGATAGGCCCATCGTGCTCCCCGTGCGGCGAGGACGGTCAGCCAGTACGTCACGGCGGCGCTCGCGCTTTCATGGCCTCGATGTACGGGGCGAAGGCGGGGATGGTCTCGGTCATCGCGGTGGCCGCCACCGGCACGATCGCGTTGACGGTGATGTCGGCCCTGGCCAGTTCCATCGACCACGTACGCACCATGGCCGCGATCCCTGCCTTTGCGGCGGCGTAGTTGGTCTGGCCGAAGTTGCCACGCTGCTCGGCGGGGGAGCCGACCAGGAACAGGCTGCCGCCCTCGCCCTGCTCCCGCATGCGTACGGCGGCGGCGCGGGCGCAGGTGAAGGTGCCCCGCAGGTGCGTGGTGACGACCGCGTCGAAGTCGTCGTCGGTCATACTCCTCGACGGCGCGCACGCCTGCCTCCGTGATGCACGAGCGAGGGCGGATGCATAGGCGAGCCCGAGGCCACGCCCCGATCCGGTGACGACGGCGACCTTGCCGCTCAGGTCGATGGTGTATGAGTCCGGCACGGGGAAACTCCTTCGGCAGACAGCGAAAGGCACGGGCAGAAAGGAAGCCAAGACAAATCATTGTTGTCGTCAATGATTGTTTCTGACATCGATACTGCGGCATGTTGGACACTGCCAGCGACGACCGCCGTACGCCTGCGAAGCACCGATCAGGGAGAGCGCCCCTCATGACCAGCCGGAAGACCACCGCCGAGCCCGTGGAGGAAGGGTCCGTCGACGAAGGCGCGCCCTGGATGCGCGGCCTGCACGCCGACGCGGGCTACCTGCTCTACCGCCTGGGCCTGCGCTCCGGGCAGCTCTTCAACGCGGCGCTCCAGAGATCCGGCCTGCGCCTGCGTCACTACGCGCTGCTGCGCTATCTGGCCACCGTGGAGGGCGCGGCACAGCGCGAGCTGAGCCAGGAGCTCGGCTACGACCCCAGCGCGATCGTCGGCCTTGTCGACGACCTGGAGCGCCTCAGCTTCGTCGAACGCCGCCCCGCCCCCGACGACCGTCGGCGGCGCATCGTCGCCCTCGCCCCGGCGGGCCACGACTTCCTGCGGGACTCCGCCGAGGTGGCCCGGGGTGTCACCGATGAGCTGCTTGCCCCGCTTGGAGTGGAGGAGCGGGAGATGTTGCATGTGCTGTTGTCTCGGGTGGCTCATACGGAGGGGGGCTGAGGAGTACTCCCCGGGTATCGGTCAGTCGGGATCGTCCAGGAGCGCACTCGCCTGTCGGTCGAGTTCCCGGCCCGCGGTGTTGCCGGAGTAGTTGGTGCGAATGATGGCCATGGTCTGTTCGATCCAGGTCTCGCCCGGGTGGCGGCCGATGGCCCGCCATTCGTGGAGCACGGTGCGCAGATAGCGTTCGATGAAGTCCTGGAACTCGATTTCCGATCCGGGCAGGCTGTGCAGCGCGATGTGGAGCGCGGTGCGGTGCAGTTCCGCGGGCCGATCCGAGGCGGATCCGTCAGGCCGGGCGGTCCAGAGCTGGAGCAGGACCTGGGCCGCCGAGACGCAACGGTCCTCCCAGTACCCGACGAAATCGGTGACGGCCATCCCGAGCCCGGCGTCGCACAGAGGCTCCAGTGCGTGCTGCAGGATGTCGCGGTCCATGTCGCACAGTAGGTGAGTCTCCCGGCGCCAGGGCTCCTCGTCACTCCTCATCCAGGAGAGGTGTCCCCGCTGGTCGCTGCCGGGCGCCATGCCGTACGTCCAGTAGGGATCGACGGCCGGGGTGACGGGATCCGTACCGGAGTCGATCTCCGCGAGCGTGACACGTATGTCCTTGAACTCGCCCAACCAGGTGCGCTCAAGGGCGAGGGCGTGCCGGAGCGTGCGCCAACCCTCGTTCATGAGCTGCGACTTGAGCAACGTCATCAACCGGTTCCAGTGGTGCGCGGGCTCCTCCTCGGGAAACAGCTCCCGGCCCCCCACCGGCTCGCCGATGAGGACCAGGAGCAGCAGGAGGTTGGCGGCCCAGGCGGCGTGCCGGGCCGGTACCGGGAGGTTCGCGGGCCGGTATCCCTCGAAGGCGCGCTCCTGCCGGGCATGCAGCGCGCAGTGGAAGAGCCGAAGGAGCAGCGGTCGCAGGGCCGACAACTGCTCCGCGGGCAGCCGCTCCAGAGCCTGGTGGAGGAAGGTGAGGGTGGCGGCGCGGACGGAGAGCGTCGCGTAGGAGAGCAGAGCGTGGAGGAAGGTGTCGTCAGGGGCGGGGACGCGGACGCGGGAGGCGTCCGCGCGGGCCGCCCGCGCGAGGTCTTCGAGCTCCCGCAACGCCAGCCGGGCCACCAGGAACTCACCGAAGGTGGAGTGCAGGAACTCCAGGGACCGCAGCCGCACTCCGTCCCTGGACGCCTCCGAGCGGTGGATGAAGAAGAACCGGCCCACGACCACCTGACCGGGTGTGAGTGCCGCCCGTAGATCGGCGGGGCGTGCCGCCTGCGTGCGCTGCGGCAGCAGTACCTTGAGGTCGGCCGTCAGCTCCTCCTCGGTGACCCACTGACGGCCGCGGTTGACCATGGCGAAGGCGGTCACGGACAGGCACAGCAGTTCGGCTTCCACCGCGCGGGCGAGCTGTTCCTCGGTGAGCCCCGGATCGCTCTTGCGGACCTCGCGCGCGGCGAAGCGGGCCAGCAGGCGCTCGTAGAGGTCGAAGCCCGCGAGGTCCCGCTGGTCTCCTTGGTCGTGCTGGAAGGCGTTTCCCTGTGCGTCGTACAGCGCGAGCATCAGCAACAGCAGGGGCTGGCTGCCCAGTTCACGCTGGTTCAGCACGTGCTCCGGGGACAGCGGCAGCAGGGACTGCTGACGGAAGTGCGCCGCGTTGGTCCGGTTCCACAGCTCGAGCCACCCCGTCACCTGCTCATCACTGAAGGGTTCGAGCCGTACGGCGACACCGCCGGGCGAGAGGCGGGCCCGGTCGGCGACCGCCGTGCGGCTGGTGACCACCACGGCAAGGGGGCGGCCGTGCGTGGCTTCGCGCCGCTGGAACGCGGCCACCTTCTGCACGTAGTCGGACTGGCTCACGCCGGTGGCCTGGAGGAGTTCGTCGAAACCGTCGAGAAGCACGACGGGCAGCGCCCTCCGCGCCGTACGCGTCACGTCGGGCCAGGTCATGGCCTCCCCGGTGGCGTCGCGGATGGCGGTCTCGATCTGGTCCTGGATCGCCGCGTCCGCGGGCACGGCGGACAGCGGCACCCGTACGACGAGGAAGTCGTCGGCGGGCAGCCGGGCCGCGAGGACGCGGGTCAGCACGGACTTTCCCGAACCCGGCTGGCCGAGAAGGAGGAGCGGCGACTCGAACGCCTGCGGCGCGGTGAACAGACCGGCCAGAAAGCCTTCCAGGTCCTGGTGGACCTGGCGCCCGTCCCACCAGTGCTCCTCCGAAAGGCGGTCCGCGGCGCCGAAAGCGGCCACCTTGAAGTCGGGGGAGATGTACCCCGCGCCGAGCGTGGGGACCGTCAGGCCCTCCGGAAGGTCCTCCAGGGACAGCAAGGGCGCTTCCATCGCCGCCCGTGACGCGCGGTTCAGCGCCATGTACCGCTCGGCCGCGATCCGCCCGTCGGCCGCCCTGGCGATCGCTTCCTCCAGCTGCCGCAGCGTGCCTTCGAGGCGGCGGACCTCGTTGCGGGTCGCCTGATGGTCGGTGAGGTTGACCCAGACGGCCACCTCGGGCGAGTCCGCCGCAAGGCTTCGGTACATGATCTCGTAGGCGGATACGGCCTGTTGGGGAACGGACTCCACCAGAGTGGCCCGCAATTCTTCCCGCTCCCGCTCCGACACGGCTTCCCAGGCCGCACAACCCGACACGTAGGTCAGGAGCCGCTCGGACAACGAGAGGTAGAACTCGCGCAGCGACAGGAGCTCCCGTTCGTAGGGGCGGTGCGGCGCGGGCATGGGTACCTCGGCGCGCAGCAGCTCGTCCGCGAGGGCCGCGAGCCGCCCGGATTCCGGTGTCCTCCCGGTGGCCATGCGCACGCTCTGGGCTCTGCCCATGCTCAACTCCCGTCTGTCGAAGGGGAGGTCGAGCTCTTTGAGGGTGTCGAAGTACGAGGCGAGGACCACGACGGCGTGTGCCGCGACGAGGCGTTGGGTGCGGTCGAACCGGCCGAGGCCGCGTGACCGCTCGGCCAGGCCGGAGACCAGGGACTGGCTCAGCCGCGCCAGCTCGCCCCGCGCGTCGAACAGACTCAACGCCAGTGCGGACCCGCCACCGGTGGCCACGAGCAGCGCCCCGCCGGTCAGCCGGTCGAGGGCGGCGAGGGCGGGACTCTCCGCCCCGCCGAGCAACCGCACCGCATCCGCGTAACTCATCCCCCTGGGCACCGGTCGCCTCCCAGCTCCGCGACGGAACGGCCAGCGTGTCCATCATGACGGAACGGGGCGGCCATTCGCCCTGCAAATGGCCGCCCCGGCTTGTGCGTTCGGGTCAGGAACCCGTGGGCAGCTCCGCCCGTACCTCGCGCGCCGCCGCGACCAGGTTCTCCAAGGAGGCCCTGGTCTCGGGCCAGCCGCGGGTCTTGAGGCCGCAGTCCGGGTTCACCCACAGACGCTCGGCAGGGATGGCCTCAAGCCCCTTGCGCAGCAGGGCCGCTGCCTCCTCGGTGCTCGGGACGCGCGGGGAGTGGATGTCGTAGACGCCGGGGCCCGCCTCGCGCGGGTAGCCGTGCTCCGCCAGTTCGCGGGCCACCTGCATGTGTGAGCGGGCGGCTTCCAGGCTGATGACGTCGGCGTCGAGGTCGTCGATGGCCTGGACGATGTCACCGAACTCGGCGTAGCACATGTGCGTGTGGATCTGGGTGTCCGGACGTACGCCGCTGGTGGTGAGGCGGAACGACTCGGTGGCCCAGTCCAGGTAGCCGGGACGGTCGGCGGCGCGCAGCGGCAGCGTCTCGCGCAGCGCGGGCTCGTCGACCTGGATGACCGAAGTACCCGCTGTCTCGAGGTCGTTGACCTCGTCGCGCAGGGCGAGGGCGACCTGGCGCGCCGTGTCGCCGAGCGGCTGGTCGTCGCGGACGAAGGACCAGGCGAGCATGGTGACCGGGCCGGTGAGCATGCCCTTGACCGGGCGGTCGGTGAGGGAGTTGGCGTACGAGGTCCAGCGCACCGTCATCGGTTCGGGCCGTGAGATGTCGCCCGCGAGGACCGGGGGTCGCACATAGCGGGTGCCGTACGACTGGACCCAGCCGTGCTGCGTGGCGAGGTAGCCGGTGAGCTGCTCGGCGAAGTACTGCACCATGTCGTTGCGTTCCGGCTCGCCGTGCACCAGGACGTCGATGCCTGCCTTCTCCTGGAAGGCGAGCACCTCGCGGATCTCGTTCTTGATGCGCTCCTCGTAACCGGCCGTGTCGATGCGTCCAGCGCGCAAGTCGGCCCGTGCCGTGCGCAGTTCGGTGGTCTGGGGGAAGGAGCCGATGGTGGTCGTGGGCAGTTGGGGGAGGCCGAGGCGGGTCCGCTGGGCAGCCGCACGCTCCGGGTAGGCGTGCGCGCGGCGGGCGTCGGCGCCGGTGACGGCGGCGACCCGGGAACGTACGGCCGGATCGTGGGTCAGGGCCGAGCCCGAGCGGGACGCCAGGTCGGCGCGGTTGGCGGACAGTTCGGCTGTGATGGCGCCCGTGCCCTGGGCCAGGCCGCGGGCCAGGGTAGCGATCTCGGCCGTCTTCTGGTGGGCGAAGGCCAGCCAGCGGGTGATCTGCGGGTCGATGTCCCGTTCGGCGGTGGAGTCCAGCGGGACGTGGAGGAGGGAGCAGGACGCGGAGACGTCGACCCGGTCCGCGAGACCCAGGAGCGTGCCCAGCGTGGAGAGGGACTTCTCCAGGTCGTTGATCCAGATGTTGCGGCCGTTCACGACGCCCGCGACCAGACGCTTGCCGGGAAGACCGCCGACGGCGGCGAGGTCCTGGAGCTGGCTCGCGGCGGCCTCGGTGAAGTCCAGGGCGAGACCGTCGACCGGCGCCTTGGCGAGCACCGGTAGTGCCTCGCCGAGCCTGCCGAAGTAGGAGCCGACCAGGATCTTCGGGCGGTCGGTGAGGGCACCCAGATCGCGATAGGCGCGGGCGGCGGCGTTGAGCTCGGCCGGGGTGCGGTCCTGGACCAGGGCGGGCTCGTCGAGCTGCACCCACTCCGCGCCCGCCGCGCGCAGGTCGGCGATGACCTCGGCGTACACGGGCAGCAGGCGGTCGAGGAGCGTGAGCGGCTCGAAGTCGGCCGTGACGCCGGGCGCGGGCTTGGCGAGCAGCAGATAGGTGACCGGGCCGACGAGGACCGGACGGGCCGCGAGGCCGAGCGACAGGGCTTCCCCCAGCTCCGTGACCTGCTTGGCGGAGTCGGCGGTGAAGACGGTGTCGGGGCCGAGCTCCGGCACGAGGTAGTGGTAGTTGGTGTCGAACCACTTGGTCATCTCGAGCGGCGCCACGTCCTGGGTGCCGCGGGCCATCGCGAAGTAGCCGTCGAGCCCGTCGGTGTCGACGGCCTCGCGGTGTCGCTGAGGGACGGCGCCGACCATGACGCTGGTGTCGAGGACGTGGTCGTAGTACGAGAAGTCGCCGGTCGGCACCTCATCGATGCCGGCGTCGGCCAGGTGCTGCCAGGTGGACCGGCGCAGCTGCGCCGCGGTCTCCCGGAGGGCGTCGGCGGTGACACGGCCCTTCCAGTAGCCCTCGACGGCCTTCTTCAGTTCCCGATGGGGGCCCTGGCGGGGGTAGCCGTACACGGTGGACCGTGCTGCCGCGGCTGCGGACTTCGATGTCACGGAAATCTCCTTCGCGAGATGACTCCTTGAGATCCCGGAGACGGGACACGGACGCGAAGGGTGACGGACCTGGCGGACCGAACGCGCGCCGTCGGCGCGGTGCTGCGGTACTCCACCTGATCTGACGCCGACCCGCCCACGAGGTCACCGGGATATCCGCACATGAGGGGTCACGTACGGGCAACGGGCAGGTCTTCGGACTCGCGGGCACACCTGCCGAGGCAGGTTCCTACTGGCCGTCGCTTCCCGGATCCGCGCTCGGATCCAGTGCGTATGACGGCGGTCGTTCCCACTCACCGCTGCGGGGCAGTCCCGGATTCTCACCGGGTTCCCTCTTACGACGCGTCTGCCTGGCGGGCAGGGCGAACCAGCTGCACTGGTCAGGCTAAGGGGTGGTCGTCTTCTTGGGCAGTGCTGATCACATTCCGGACCGTGAGGTGAGACACGGATCCACGGAGTGGGGGACACACGAAGGGGCGCGGAACGGATCACCACTCCGTTCCGCGCCCCGCTCACAGCAGCCGCAGGCCCCTCGGCCCGGCGGCGGACCCGGGCCCCTCAGCCCCGGTCGTAGAGGTGGAACCCGCGGCCGCTCTTGCGGCCGAGCAGCCCCGCCTCCACCATCCGCTGGAGCAGCGGCGGCGGGGCGTACAGGGGTTCCTTGAACTCTTCGTAGAGCGATGCCGCGATGGCGGCGACCGTGTCGAGGCCGATCAGGTCCGCCAGTTTCAGCGGCCCCATCGGGTGCGCGCAGCCCAGCTCCATGCCCGCGTCCACGTCGGCGGCCGTGGCGAAGCCGGACTCCGTCATCCGGATCGCCGAGAGGAGGTAGGGGACGAGCAGCGCGTTGACGACGAAGCCCGCTCTGTCCTGGGACCGTACGACCGTCTTTCCCAGGGTGTGCGTGGCGAAGTCCTGGACGGCGGCCACGGCCTCGGCGGCCGTGTGCAGCGAGGAGACGACCTCGACCAGGGGAAGGGCGGGGGCGGGGTTGAAGAAGTGAAGGCCGAGGACGCGGTCGGCACGCCGGGTCGCCATGCCCAGACGCATGACCGGGATGGAGGAGGTGTTGGTGGCCAGGATCGCCTCAGGGTCCTCTACGGCCTTGTCCAGGACGGCGAAGACCTCCGTCTTCGCGGCGGTGTCCTCGACGACGGCTTCGATGACGAGTTGGCGGTCGGCCAGGTCGTCGAGGCTGCCGGTGAAGACCATGCGGGCCAGTGCGTCCTCGGCGCCGATGCGGTCCAGCTTCCCTCGCTGGACTGCCCGTTCGAGTGAGACGGCCACACGCTCGCGGGCGGCACGTGCGGCCGGTGCGTCGGCCTCGCACACAACGGTGTCCAGACCGGCGCGGGCGCACACCTCGGCGATCCCGGCGCCCATTTGGCCCCCGCCCACCACGCCGACCCGGCGGATGGCTGTGGTCATGACTGTCCCTCCGGGCGGTGCGTGAGGTGGCGGTGGTAGGCATCCGTGGTGAAGAATGCGGGCAACTCCCTTGACAGGGCGGTACGTTCGAACAGCCCACGGACCTCGGCGAGCGGGGCCCACGGATACTCCGCGCCCAGGGCGGCGAGCTCCTCCTCCACCAGTTCGAGGACCGTCTCGCGGCCGACGGCCCGGTGCCGCAGCCACTGCCAGATCTGCACCCGGGCGATCTCGGCGGTGGCCGCGTCCTCCATCAGGCCGTACAGGGCGACGGCTCCCTGCCCGTGCAGCCAGGCGGCGAAGTAGCGCAGGGCGACCGCGATGTTGGTGCGTACGCCCTCTGCGGTCGGCGGTGCGCTGACGCGGCGCACGGACAGGAGCTGTGCCGCCGTCACCTCGACGTCGGCGCGGGCGCGGTCGATCTGATGGGGTTGGATGCCGAGTACTCCGTCGAACACCTCGCGGCAGACGGGCACAAGGGCGGGGTGGGCGACCCAGGAGCCGTCGAAGCCGTCCTCGGCCTCGCGTTCCTTGTCGAGCCGCACCGTGGCGAGGGCCGCCCGGTGGGCGTCAGGATCCTTTCCGGGTACGTGGGCGGACATGCCGCCGATGGCGTGGGCGCCCCGCTTGTGGCAGGTGCGTACGAGGAGTTCGGTGTACGCGCGCATGAAGGGGGCGGTCATCGTGACCTTCGCCCGGTCGGGCAGCAGAAAGTCGGTGCGGTGCCCGAAGGTCTTGATGAGGCTGAAGAGGTAGTCCCAGCGGCCCGCGTTGAGGCCGGAGCTGTGCTCGCGGAGCTCGTAGAGGATCTCCTCCATCTGGACGGCGGCCGTGATGGTCTCGATGAGGACGGTGGCCCGGATCGTGCCGCGGGGGATGCTGAGGAGGTCCTGGGCGAGGACGAACACGTCGTTCCACAGCCGTGCCTCGTCGCGGTTCTCCAGCTTCGGCAGGTAGAAGTACGGGCCGTGCCCGGCGTCGATCTGCCGCTGGGCGCAGTGGAAGAAGTAGAGCCCGAAGTCCACGAGAGAGGCGGGCGCGGGGTGGCCTTCGATCTCAAGGTGCTCTTCGTCCAGATGCCAGCCGCGCGGGCGGACGACGATGGTCGCGATCTGCTCGCCGAGCCGGTAGCCCTTGCCCTCCGGCGTGGTGAAGTCGATCCTGCGTTCGATGGCGTCGAGCAGGTTCAGCTGACCGCCGATGATGTTGTCCCAGGTGGGTGAGGTGGCGTCCTCGAAGTCCGCCATCCACACCTGGGCACCGGAGTTGAGGGCGTTGACCGCCATCCCGCGCTCCGGCGGTCCTGTGATCTCGACGCGGCGGTCGGTCAGTCCGGGCGCCGGAGGTGCGACCTGCCAGGAGTCGTCCTCCCGTACGCGGGCGGTGGCGACGGAGAAGTCGAGCGGGGAGCCGGAGGCGAGGCGTGCGCCCACCCGCGTGCGCTCCTTGAGGATCTCCAGACGGCGATCGGCGAAGGCTTCGACGAGGCTGCCTACGAAATCCAGAGCCTCGGGGGTGAGGATCTCGTCGTGCCGGTGACCTGGCACGCCGAGGACCTGGGCACGGCTTGTCGGAGCGGAGATGGACATGCGGGTCTCCTCAGCAGGCGGGGCGGACTGACGGGGCGGTGGGGGCGCGATGGACGTGCCCCGAAGGGGCGCGGGGAACTGCGCGCCAAGCCCCCACCGGCCCGAGGGTGTGATTGCCGCGTTCCAGCGAAGCGTCTAGTGGAACTGCTCCTCCTCGGTGGACCCGGCGAGCGCAGTCGTGGAGGAGGCCGGGTTGACCGCGGTGGACACCTGGTCGAAGTACCCGGTGCCGACCTCACGCTGGTGCTTCACGGCGGTGAAGCCCTGCGCCTGCGCGGCGAACTCGCGCTCCTGGAGGTCCACATAGGCGGTCATGCCGTGCTCGGCGTAGCCGCGGGCCAGGTCGAACATGCCGTGGTTGAGGGAGTGGAAGCCGGCCAGGGTGATGAACTGGAAGCGGTAGCCCATCGCGCCGAGCTCGCGCTGGAACTTGGCGATCTGGTCGTCGTCCAGGGCGGCACGCCAGTTGAACGACGGCGAGCAGTTGTAGGCGAGCATCTGGTCGGGGTGCTCGGCGTGGATCGCCTCGGCGAACTCGCGGGCCTGGGCGAGGTCAGGGGTGCCGGTCTCGACCCAGATGAGGTCGGCGTGCGGGGCGTAGGCGAGGCCGCGGGCGATGACGGGCTCCATGCCGTTCCGCACCCGGTAGAAGCCCTCGGCGGTGCGCTCGCCCGTGACGAACCGGGCGTCACGCTCGTCGACGTCGCTGGTCAGCAGGTTCGCGGCGAGCGCGTCCGTGCGTGCCACGATCAGCGTCGGCACATCGGCGATGTCGGCGGCGAGGCGGGCCGCGTTGAGGGTGCGGATGTGCTGGCCGGTCGGCACGAGCACCTTTCCGCCCAGGTGCCCGCACTTCTTCTCCGAGGCCAGCTGGTCCTCGTAGTGGATGCCCGCCGCACCTGCGGCGATCATCGCCTTGGTCAGCTCGAAGGCGTTGAGCGGTCCGCCGAAGCCCGCCTCGGCGTCGGCGACGATCGGCGCGAGCCAGTCGGTGGTGTCATCGCCGCCCTCGGCGGTGGCGATCTGGTCGGCGCGCAGCAGGGCGTTGTTGATCCGGCGGACCACCTGGGGGACCGAGTTGGCGGGGTAGAGGGACTGGTCGGGGTAGGTGTGCCCGGCCTGGTTCGCGTCGGCGGCCACCTGCCAGCCGGACAGGTAGATCGCCTGCAGACCGGCCTTGACCTGCTGGACCGCCTGGCCGCCTGTCAGGGCGCCGAGCGCGTGGATGTAGTCCTGCTCGTGCAGTTGGCGCCACAGGCGTTCGGCGCCGCGCCGGGCGAGGGTGCTCTCCTCGCGGACGCTGCCGGAGAGCCTGACCACGTCCTCGGCGGTGTAGGTGCGCTCGATGCCCTTCCACCGGGGGGCGGATGCCCACCGCTGAGCCAGCTCCTGGGCCGTTGCTGTGGTCGTCCCTGCCTGAGCCATGACCGTCTCCTGAGGAATCGTGAACTGTGCGAATGCTTGGCACTGAGTGCCGGACAAATTGAGGGTGCGGCCCACCGATCCCCTGGGTGTGCAATCCGAGCAATGCTGCCGAGTTGGGCGGAAGGGTCGGGATCACCGACGTCAGGGCATCGAGTCGCGCCCCGATTCCGATCCGCCCGACGGAGTCCGGCGGGCCGCGGTACGACTCTGACACCGGCACTCAGTGCCAACAACCGGGGAAAGCTGCCAACTTCTGCGCATCTTCCGACGCCGTATTGCCAAGTCTGTTAATGCCTGGAGTCCCGTTCGCGTGGCTACCATCACGGGCAGTGCCGACGAGGGTGATCGTGACCGGACAGGAGCCACGGGTGAGCAAGACGTACGCGGGAGCGCGGCTGCGCAGGCTGCGGGAGGAGCGCCGCATGAGCCAGGCCGATCTGGCCCGGTCCCTTGCCATCTCGCCGAGCTATCTGAACCAGATGGAGCACGACTCCCGGCCGCTGACCGTGCCCGTGCTGCTGCGGCTCACGGAGGCGTTCGGCGTCGACCCGGGCTTCTTCTCCGAGCGCGACACGAGCCGTCTGGTGGCCGACCTGCGGGACGCCCTCACCGGAGAGGTCTCCGCGGGCCGGGTGTCCGCCTCCGACCTCTCGGACCTGGCATCGCGCATGCCCGCCGTGGCGACGGTCCTGGTGGACCTCGGACGACGGAACCAGCACCTCACCGAACAGCTCTCCGAAGCCGCGGAGGGGCGGGGGCCGGGAACGGCGGCGCAGCCCCGCTCCGCGCACGAGGAGATCCGTGAGTTCTTCTACCGGCGCCAGAACTATCTGCACGACATCGATCTCGCCGCCGAGCGGTTCGCCGCCGAGATCGGCGTACGCCCCGGCGAGGTCGTACGCGCCCTGTCCGCGCGCCTCGCCGAGCGCCACGGAGTGCGCCTGGCCGCGGACGCCCAGGAGCTCCTGCACCACTACGACCCGACGGCCCGCGTCCTGCACCTCTCCAACCGTCTGCGCCCCGGCCAGCAGGCGTTCCGGATGGCCACCCAACTCGTGCTGCTCGAATACGCGGACGACATCTCCGCGCTCGCCTCGGAGGACTTCGGCCAGGAGACCGCGGCCTGGCCGCTGGCCCGCATCGGCATCGCCAACTACTTCGCCGCCGCGCTGATCCTGCCCTACCGCCGCTTCCACACGGCCGCCGAGGAGTTCCGCTACGACATCGAGCGTCTCACCGACCACTTCGGACTCGGCTACGAGACGATCTGCCACCGCCTCAGCACCCTGCAGCGGCCCCGGCTGCGCGGTGTGCCCTTCTCCTTCGTGCGGGTCGACCGGGCGGGCAACATGTCGAAGAGGCAGTCCGCCACCGCCTTCCACTTCTCCCGCGCGGGCGGCACCTGCCCGCTCTGGAACGTGTACGAGGCGTTCGCCGCGCCCGGCCGCATCCACGTCCAGGTGGCATCGATGCCGGACGGGCAGCGTTTCCTGTGGACCGCACGAGCGGTCACCCGGCATCGCGGCGGCTGGGGCGAGCCCGGCAAGACCTTCGCCATCGGCCTCGGCTGCGAGATCCGCCACGCCTCACGGCTCGTCTACTCCGACGGCCTCGACCTCGACAGCGCGTCGTCCGCCGTGCCCATCGGCATGGGCTGCCGTCTCTGTGAACGTACGGACTGCCCACAGCGGGCGGTGCCACCACTGGACCGCAGCCTGGCGATCGACGAGAACAGCAGCACCTTCGTGCCCTACCCCGTGGCCGTGAAGCGGGCGGGCATCGAATGAGGGGGTGGACGCCGAGTGAGGGGGTGGACTTACTAGGACGTCCAACTATATCTTCGTGACACAAGGTCCGCGGTGCAGGGAAGCCGGTGTGAAACCGGCACGGTCCCGCCACTGTGACCGGGGAGTGTGCTGCCATCCACACGCCACTGGCGAGGTCTGCCGGGAAGGCGGGCGCCGCGCGTAGATCCGGGAGTCAGGATACCGGCCGCGGAACGTTCCGTGTTGTCCACGAGGATGGAGCAGACACGCATGGCACCGGTACGTACCCACGACCCTGGTGATCCGGCGGAGCGCAGTCAACTCACCACGCGCTCATAGGACTTCGCGACCTCCGGCACTCTTCCTCCACGCCTGACGGTCCCGACGTCCCCTGTCCCGCGGCTCACCCCGGCAGCGCACACACCCGTGCGCCCCGCCGGCGGCTCGCCGTGCCCTCCCCGGATCGCACCTGACGAGAGCAGGCACCCATGGTCCGTGAACTCACGCATTTCATCGGCGGCAAGCACACCGCCGGCACGTCGGGCCTCTTCGGCGACGTGTACGACCCCAACACCGGCACCGTCCAGGCCCGCGTACCGCTCGCGGGCCGGGCCGACACCGAGACGGCGATCACTGACGCCGTCAACGCACAGCAGGAGTGGGGCCGTTGGAACCCGCAGCGGCGCGCCCGCGTCCTCCTGCGCTTCCTCCAACTCGTCGAGGCCGAACGCGAATCCCTTGCGCGGATGCTTTCGGCCGAGCACGGCAAGACCGTGGCCGACGCGCACGGCGACCTTCAACGCGGCCTGGAGGTCGTGGAGTTCGCCGCCGGTATCCCGCACCTGCTCAAGGGCGAGTTCACCGACAACGCGGGTACCGGCATCGACGTGCACTCGCTGCGCTCCCCGATCGGAGTCGTCGCCGGGATCACCCCCTTCAACTTCCCCGCCATGATCCCGCTGTGGAAGGCCGCGCCCGCCATCGCCTGCGGCAACGCGTTCATCCTCAAGCCGTCCGAGCGCGACCCGTCCGTGCCCCTGCGCCTCGCCGAACTGTTCCTCGAGGCAGGCCTGCCGCCCGGCGTCCTGAACGTCGTCAACGGTGGCAAGGAAGCCGTCGACACCCTCCTGGAGGACCCCCGCGTCGGCGCGCTCGGCTTCGTCGGCTCCACTCCCGTCGCCGCGCACATCTACGCCACCGCCGCCGCCCACGGCAAGCGCGCCCAGTGCTTCGGCGGCGCCAAGAACCACATGATCGTCATGCCGGACGCCGATCTCGACCAGGCCGTCGACGCCCTCATCGGTGCCGGATACGGCTCGGCGGGCGAGCGCTGCATGGCCATCTCGGTGGCCGTGCCCGTCGGTGAGGAGACCGCCGACGCGCTGGTCGCCGCACTCAAGGAACGTATCGGCGCGCTCCGCATCGGCCGCAGCGACGACCCCGAAGCCGACTTCGGCCCGCTGGTGAGCAGGGACGCGCTCGACCGGGTCCGGCGCTACGTCGACATCGGCGTGAACGAGGGCGCCGAACTCGTCGTGGACGGTAGGCAGTTCGAGCTTCCGGACCATGAGAACGGGTTCTTCGCCGGAGCATCGCTCTTCGACCGGGTCAGTCCGCGGATGCGGATCTACCGTGAGGAGATCTTCGGGCCCGTCCTGTGCGTCGTACGGGCCGCCGACTACGAGGAAGCCCTGCGGCTGCCCAGCGAGCACCCGTACGGAAACGGGGTCGCGATCTTCACCAGGGACGGCGACACCGCCCGCGACTTCACGCGCCGCGTCGACACCGGAATGGTCGGAGTGAACGTCCCCATCCCGGTCCCCGTCGCCTACCACACCTTCGGCGGCTGGAAGCGCTCCGGCTTCGGCGACCTGAACCAGCACGGCCCGGACGCCATCCGCTTCTACACCCGCACCAAGACCGTCACCTCGCGCTGGCCCTCAGGGGTCAGGGAAGGCGCGAGCTTCACCCTGCCCACCATGGGATGAGCGCCATGACCAGCGCATCGCTCACCCAGGACCAGCAGGCCCTCGTCGAGACCACGCTCGACTTCGCGGAGGACCACCTGGCTCCCCGTGCCGTGCAGTGGGACCAGGACAAGCACTTCCCCCTCGACGTACTGCGCAAGGCGGCCGGGCTCGGGCTCGGCGGGGTGTACGTAGGGGAGGACGCGGGAGGCAGCGGCCTCAGCCGGGCCGACGGCGTCCTTGTCTTCGAAGCCCTCGCCTCCGGCTGCCCGTCCATCGCGGGCTACCTCTCCATCCACAACATGGTCGCCTGGATGATCGACACCTACGGCGACCAGGCGCAACGGGCACGGTGGCTGCCCCGGCTGTGCTCCATGGACGACCTCGGCAGCTACTGCCTCACCGAACCGGGCACCGGATCGGACGCCGGATCCCTGAGCACCCGGGCGGTCCGCGACGGCGACAGCTATGTCCTGACCGGGGTCAAGCAGTTCATCTCCGGTGCGGGTGCCGCGCAGGTGTACGTCGTCATGGCGCGCACCGACGGCGAGGGACCCCGGGGGATCTCCGCGTTCGTCGTCGAACGGGACGACCCCGGGCTGTCGTTCGGCCCCGACGAGAAGAAGATGGGCTGGAACGCCCAGCCCACCCGCCAGGTGATCCTGGACGGCGTGCGGGTCGACGCGGACCGGCTGCTCGGCCGGGCCGGCAACGGCTTCCGGATCGCCATGAGCGGCCTGAACGGCGGTCGGCTCGGCATCGCCGCCTGCTCCCTGGGCGGCGCCCGCAGCGCCCTTGACAAGAGCCTGTCGTATCTCGCCGACCGGGAGGCGTTCGGCGCCCGGCTCCTCGACGCGCAGGCCCTGCAGTTCCGTCTCGCCGACATGGCGACCGAACTCGCCGCGGCCCGCGCCCTGGTCCACGAGGCAGCCAAGGCTCTGGATCGCCGTGACCCCCAGGCGCCGCAGCTGTGCGCGATGGCCAAACGGTTCGCCACCGACACCGGCTACTCCGTCGCCGATCGCGCCCTCCAACTGCACGGCGGATACGGCTACTTGAACGAGTACGGCATCGAGAAGATCGTCCGCGACCTCCGTGTCCATCAGATCCTGGAAGGAACCAACGAGATCATGCGCGTCATCGTGGCCCGAGGCCTGACGGAAGCACTGCGGTGACGGCGGCCAAGGACACCGAGCACGCTGTCCTGCTCCGGACCGAGGGCCGCGCGGCCCACCTCACGCTCAACCGTCCCCAGGCCCTCAACGCCCTCACCCACACCATGGTGCGGCGCATCGACGAAGCGCTCACCACCTGGGAGAGCGACCCTGCCGTACGGACCGTGGTCGTCCAAGGCGCAGGCGGGCGCGGTCTGTGCGCGGGCGGCGACATCCGTTCCATCTACGAGGACGCACGTGCGGGGACAGCCGCCTCCGCCGACTTCTGGCGCGACGAATACCGGCTCAACGCGCGCATCGCCCGCTACCCCAAGCCGTACGTCGCCGTGATGGACGGGATCGTGATGGGCGGCGGCGTCGGAGTCTCCGCGCACGGCGACGTCCGCATCGTCACCGAGCGCTCGCGCATCGCGATGCCGGAGACCGGCATCGGCTTCGTCCCCGACGTGGGCGGCACCTACCTGCTGGCCCTGGCCCCCGGTGAACTCGGCACCCACCTGGCGCTCACCGGCGCGCAAGTCGGCGCCGCCGATGCCCTGTTGTGCGGGCTCGCCGATCATTTCGTGGCCTCTGGCGACATGCCCAGGCTGCTTGGCGACTTCGCCACGCAGCCGGTCTGGGACGCCCTCCAGATGTACGTGCGCCAGCCGCCGCCCGGCGACCTTGCCGGTCACCGGGCCTGGATCGACGACTGCTACGCCGCCGACACGGTGGAGGAGATCCTCGCCCGGCTGCGCGGCCATGGAGCGCGCGCGGCGACGGAGGCGGCCGACACCCTTGCCACCAAGTCGCCCACCGCCCTGAAGGTCACGCTCGCCGCACTGCGCCGGGCGCGGCGGCTCGGCCCGTTGGAGCGCGTCCTCGAGCAGGAGTACCGGGTCTCCCGCGCCGCGCTCGCCTCGTACGACCTGGTCGAGGGGATCCGGGCGCAAGTGATCGACAAGGACCGCAGTCCCCGCTGGAAACCGGCCACCCTGGCCGAGGTCACCGACGCGGACGTGGCGCGCCACTTCGGCCCGCCCGCCGACGGCGACATCCACCTGGCGACGACCCCACAGGAGGTGGCGTGGTGAACACCGCTCTCACCATCGGCTTCATCGGGCTCGGTCACATGGGCGGCCCGATGGCCGCCAATCTCGTCAAGGCGGGGCACCGGGTGCTCGGCCACGACCTGCTGCCCGAACTGCTCGCCGAGGCGGTCGAGAACGGCGTGGTGGCCGCCGGATCGTCGACGGACGCCGCCGCCGTGGCGGACGTGGTGATCACCATGCTGCCTGCCGGGCGGCACGTCCTTAGCCTCTACCAGGAGGAGGGGCTCCTTGCCGCCGCCCGGCCTGGCACGCTGTTCATCGACTGCTCGACCATCGACGTGGCCGACGCGCGCAGCGCACACACGGCCGCGACGGCGGCCGGGATGCGGGCCCTCGACGCCCCGGTCAGCGGGGGAGTGGTGGGCGCCGACGCAGGCACGCTCACCTTCATGGCGGGCGGCGGCGATGCCGAGTTCGCCGAGGCGGACCCGCTCCTGACGATCATGGGGAACAAGGCGGTGCACTGCGGCGGACCCGGCGCCGGACAGGCGGCGAAGATCTGCAACAACATGATCCTCGGCGTCTCGATGATCGCGGTGAGCGAGGCGTTCGTCCTGGGCGAGAGCCTGGGCCTGTCCCACCAGGCCCTGTTCGACGTGGCCTCCACCGCCTCCGGGCAGTGCTGGGCCCTGACCGTCAACTGCCCGGTGCCGGGGCCCGTTCCGGCCAGCCCAGCCAACCGCGGCTACCGACCCGGATTCGCCGCCCCACTGATGGCCAAGGACCTGGGACTCGCGGCCAGCGCAATCGAGGCCAGTGGAATCCATGCACAACTCGGTGTGAAGGCAGCCGAGTTGTATGCCGCCTACGCGGAAGGCGCCGGATCGGACCAGGACTTCTCCGGGATCGTCAACACCATCAGACAGCACACGGCAGGGGACGGGGACAGCGCATGACAACAGAGCCGTACGAGACGACCTCAGCGTCGTACGAGACGATCCGCATCGAACGAAAGGGCCGTACCGCACTTCTCACGCTCGACCGGCCCAAGGCTCTCAACGCCCTCAACCTTCAGGTGATGAACGAGATCGTCGCCGCGACGGCGGAACTGGATCGGGACCCGGACGTCGGCTGCGTCGTCCTGACCGGATCGCCGAAGGCGTTCGCCGCCGGGGCCGACATCAAGGAGATGCGGCCCCGGAGCTACATGGACATGTACCTCAGCGACTGGTTCGCCGCCTGGGACAGGCTCGGCTCGCTGCGCACGCCGACGGTCGCGGCCGTCTCCGGGTACGCGCTCGGTGGTGGCTGCGAGCTGGCGATGCTGTGCGACATCCTGCTGGCCGCCGATACCGCCGTCTTCGGTCAGCCCGAGATCAAACTGGGGGTCATCCCCGGCATCGGCGGCTCGCAGCGGCTGACCCGCGCGGTCGGCAAGGCCAAGGCCATGGAGATGTGCCTGACCGGTCGCACCATGGACGCCGAGGAAGCGGAGCGGGCCGGACTCGTATCGCGCGTGGTGCCCGCGGGGGAACTCGTCGGCGAGGCCCTCGCCGTCGCCGAGACCGTCGCGGGGATGTCCCTGCCCGTCGCGATGATGGCGAAGGAAGCCGTGTCCCGGGCGTTCGAGACGACCCTCGCGGAGGGGGTCCGCTTCGAACGCCGCCTCTTCCATGCCGTGTTCGCGACCGAGGACCAGAAGGAGGGCATGGCCGCTTTCGTCGACAAGCGACCGCCCGGCTTCACGCACTCCTGAGGTCTGAGGTCTGACCAGGGGCGTACGCCCACAGGCGCGGCCGTCCCACAAGTTGTCAGGAATCTCGGTTGCGCACTATGGTCACCACGCCTTGGTGAACGGGAAATCCGGTGTGATGCCGGTGCGGCCCTCGCCACTGTGATCGGGAAGTCCGGCTCCAGCCCTCGCGGCAGCCACTGGGTGCACACGCATCCGGGAAGGCGGAGTCCGGTCGGTATGACCCGTAAGCCAGGAGACCGACCAAGGCGCGTTGTCCATCCACGAGGTGCTGGAGAGGGTCTGCTTAGCCATGCACATTGCCGAGGGTTTCCTCCCGCCGGCGCACGCGATCGCCTGGAGCGTAGCGTCCGCGCCGTTCGTCGTCCACGGAGTCCGCTCCTTGACCCGTGAGGTCAAGGAGCACCCGGAGAGCACCCTGCTCCTGGGCGCCTCCGGAGCCTTCACTTTTGTCCTTTCCGCACTGAAAATCCCTTCCGTCACGGGCAGTTGCTCGCATCCGACGGGCACCGGGCTCGGCGCGATCCTGTTCCGGCCGCCGATCATGGCGGTGCTCGGCACCATCACGCTGCTCTTCCAGGCCCTGCTGCTCGCCCACGGCGGGCTCACCACGCTGGGCGCCAACGTGTTCTCCATGGCGATCGTCGGGCCATGGGCCGGATACGCCGTCTACCGGCTCCTGAAGCGGTACGACGTGCCGCTCATGGTCGCCGTGTTCTTCGGCGCGTTCGTCGCCGACCTCTCCACGTACTGCGTCACCAGCGTCCAGCTGGCCCTGGCGTTCCCCGACCCGAGCAGCGGATTCCTCGGTGCTCTGGGCAAGTTCGGCGGCATCTTCGCCGTCACGCAGATCCCCCTGGCCGTCAGCGAGGGGCTTCTCACCGTCCTGGTGATGCGGCTGCTCGTGCAGTCCAGCAAGGGTGAACTCACGCGGCTCGGCGTACTGCTGCAGGGCAAGCAGGCGGCGGCGACCGCGACGACCGCGACGACTGCGGCGAAGAAGACGGAGACCGAGACGGGGGCCAGCGCCTGATGAGCATGAGCCGGAACGCGAAGATCAACATTGTGCTCCTCGTCATCGTCGCCGCGCTCGCGGTGCTGCCGGTGGCGCTCGGTCTCGGCGACGACGAGAAGGAACCGTTCGCCGGGGCGGACGCCCAGGCCGAGACCGCGATCACCGAGATCAAGCCGGACTACGAGCCCTGGTTCTCGCCGCTGTACGAACCCCCTTCCGGGGAGATCGAGTCGGCGCTCTTCGCCTTGCAGGCGGCACTCGGTGCGGGCGTCCTCGCGTACTACTTCGGTGTGCGCAAGGGGCGCCGTCAGGGCGCGGAGACGGCACGGGCGCAGGCAGCACCTGCGGAGCAGTCCGGCGACGTGGAGGGCGTCCGGCCCGAGACCGAGCAGGTCTGAGCCCGCGTGCTGCCCATCGACGCGGCGGCGCACAGCAGTCGCTGGCGCCGCCGTCACCCCGTGGACAAGGCTGTCCTCGGGCTCGGCCTCACTGTCCTTGCCGTCTCGCTGCCGCCCTGGCCCGGCGCCGCCCTGGTGCTGATCGCGGCGCTCGCCGTGCTGCTCGGGCCTGCCGGTGTGCCGCCGCGTAAACTGTGGCGCGCCTACCGCGTACCGCTCGGCTTCTGCGTCACCGGAGCCCTGACCCTGATCGTCCAACTCGGCGGAACCGAAGGGTTCGTCACGCTCGCCGACGGCGGTCCCGCCAGGGCGGGCGGTCTGCTCCTGCGCACGTCGGCGGCCTCGCTCGGCGTCCTCCTTTTCGCCTTCACCACGCCGATGTCGGATCTGCTGCCCCGCCTGGTGAAGGCGGGTGTTCCGGCGCCGGTCGTGGACGTGGCCCTCGTCATGTACCGGATGAGCTTCCTGCTCCTGGACTCCATGAGCCGCATCCGGCAGGCGCAGGCCGCGCGGCTCGGCCACACCACCCGGGCCGCCACCTGGCGCTCCCTCGGCTCTCTGGGGGCCACCGCGTTCGTGCGGGCCTTCGACCGGGCGACCCGGCTGCAGGCCGGGCTCGCCGGACGCGGCTACGACGGAACCCTGCGCGTCCTTGTGCCCGAAGCCCGGATCTCCCGGCCCTTCGTGGCGGCCAGCGCGGTACTCCTCACGGGCCTCGCGGTCCTCACCCTCGTACTGGAAAGGCTCCTTCCATGAGCGACCCGAGCGACCCGAGCGACGCGAGAGCTCCTCGCGAGCGAGAGCCGGGCGCGTCCTTGGTCGCTCTTCGCGCCGCTTCCTACGCGTACGAAGAGGGGCCGACCGTGCTCAGCGGCCTCGACTTCGATGTCACCGAGGGCCGTGCTCTCGCGCTGCTCGGGCGCAACGGCAGTGGCAAGACCACCCTCATGCGGCTGCTGAGCGGCGGACTCCGCCCGGACCAGGGCGGGTTGAGCGTCGCGGGCGTTCCCGTGACGTACGACCGCAAGGGTCTGACCCGGCTGCGCACCACAGTCCAACTGGTCGTCCAGGACCCCGACGACCAGTTGTTCGCCGCCTCGGTGGAGCAGGACGTGTCCTTCGGGCCGCTGAACCTCGGGCTGCCCGATGCCGAGGTCCGGGCGCGGGTCGCCGAGTCGCTCGCCGCGCTCGACATCGGCGCCCTGGCGGACCGCCCCACCCATCTGCTCTCCTACGGCCAGCGCAAGCGGACGGCCATCGCGGGCGCCGTGGCGATGCGCCCCCGCGTACTGATCCTCGACGAGCCGACCGCCGGACTCGACCCGGACGGCCAGGAACGCCTCCTGATCACCCTGCAAGGGCTGCGGGACGCGGGGACGACCGTGGTCATGGCCACCCACGACGTGGATCTGGCCCTCCGCTGGGCCGACGACGCGGCGCTGCTCACCCCCTCGGGAGTACGCACAGGGCCGGTCGCGGAGATGCTCGCCAGGCGGGATCTCCTGGCGCAGGCGGGACTTCGCCTGCCGTGGGGAATCGCCGTCTCGGAGTTCCTTCGGACGAAGGGCCTCCTTGACGGGGACGGCGAAGGGCCGCGCACACCGGAGGAGCTGGCCGCCCTCATGGCCCCGGCGATGCCCGGTGCGTCAGCCGGTTGACGGAACCGGGGCCGGGGTGCGGCCGGGCAGCAGCGCCACGGCCAGGAGCGGGATCACGGCGAGTGCGAGCCACGGCGCCCAGGGCGGAAGCCCGGCGTCGAGGAGTGAGCCGGTCGCTGCGCTGCCCGCGAGGACGATCAGGCCGGAGACCGAGGACAGGGCACCCGTGTAGAGGCCCAGCCTGCCGTCGGGGGTGAGGTCGGGGACCCAGGCGCGCGCGGCCGGTGCGACCAGCATCTGGCCGAGCGTGAGGAGGACGACGAACGCGGCGGCGGGCAGCAGCCCGGCGACACCGGTCCGGGCGGCCGGGCGCGCGAGCGCCACGACGGCGAACCCGACGGAGATGAGCACGAGCCCGGCCGCCATGGAGCGCCGCAGATCGAGCCGGTCCGCCGCCCAGTGGGTGACCGGAAGCTGCGTGCTCACCACAAGCAGCGAGGAGAGGGCGAAGAGCCAGGCCAACGGCGCCTGCGACCCGGCCGTGCGCTCCACTTCCTGTGGGAGTGCGAGATAGAGCTGGTTGTACGCCAGGAGGTAGGCGCCGTACGCGCCGCACACCGCCAGAAAGCGGCGGTTGCGCAGCATCTCGCGTACGCCTCCCTGTACGCGGATCCGCTCCCGGCCGGGTATGCGCTGGGGCAACAGCCGCAGATGCCCGGCCAGTACGAGGACGAAGACCCCGGACCCGGCGAGGCAGACGGTGCGGAAGTCGACCGAGAGCAGCAGCACGCCGATGAGCGGACCGACGAACGCACCGGCCTGGCCCGCCACGGTGAGCAGCGCCAGGACGCGGGTACGCGGGCCGCGTCCTGCCTCCTCCCAGAGCACCGCCTGCCGGGCGACCTCGGACTCCACGGCGGGCGAGAACAGGGCGGCGGCGAAGCCGATCAGGAGTACCGCGCCGATGACCGACCAGGTCTCCTGCGCGTAACCGAGCCAGGCGAAACCGGCGATCCGCAGCGAGCAGCCGGTGAGCACGACGGGCCGCACGCCGTAGCGGTCGGTCAGGGCGCCGCCCACGACGAAGAGCCCCTGCTGGCTGAAGGTCCGCAGGCCGAGCACGAGACCGACCAGCCAGCCCGCCATGCCGATCGCGGCGCCCAGGTGCTCCGCCAGGAAGGGCAGAACTAGGAAGAAGCCGATGTTGAAGGCGAGTTGGGTCAGGATCAGCAGTCGGAGCAAGGGGGAGAGGCTCGACCAGGTCCGTTCGCGGCGCGGACGTTTCGTGATCAAGGTTGGCCCACGGTGACCGCACGGTCGGGCCGACGCCTCCGCCGCACCCGCCGAGGAAGCGGCACGCCGCCCGCCGCCGTCACCGCGAGGGCTCCCAGGAGGGCGAGCGCGGCTGCCGGGGCGAGCAGTGCCCAGGGGGCGCGTTCGGCGTAGGGCCTGCTCTCGGCGAGGAGGAGGCCCCACTCGGGGGACGGAGGCTGGGCGCCGAGGCCGAGGAAGCCGAGTGCGGCAAGGGCCAGCGCGACGCCGGGGAGCCGAAGGAGCGCGTGGCGGGTGACGGGCGGCAGGACCGCGGGCAGCAGATGGTGCCTGAGCTGGTGCCGACGGCCCGCGCCCAGACTCCGGGTCGCCGCCAGATGGAGGGTGGCGCGCTCCTGGAGGAGCAGCGCGGCGGTGTGCGCGGACAGGGGGACCCAGGCGACGGCGGCCACCGCGATGGCGGGGGTGGCCGCTCCGCTGCCTGCGACACCGGCGACGAGGAGGCCCGCGAGCGTCGGCGGTATCGCGTTGAGCGTGTCGAGGAGCGGACCGGAGAACCGGGGCAGGAGGCCCAGCAAAACGCCGGTGACCAGGGCGAAGGCGCTGATTCCCAGGGCCAGGGCGAGGGTGTGGAGCGCGCCGTGCCCGACCCGGGCAAGGACGTCGCGGCCCAGTGCGTCCGTGCCGAACGGGTGCGCCCAGGAAGGCGCCTGGAGCCGGGCCGCGGTGTCCAGGGCGAGGGGATCCCGGGCCAGGCTGAGCAGGATGACGCCCAACAGCACCCCGCCGTACAGGAAGGGCAGTCGGCTCGGAGCGGGCGGCGCCGGGCTGTGCAGGGTCGGAAGGGCGCCGTCGCGCAGGGCGGGACCGCTCGTGAGCCGGGCCGCGAGGCGGAAGAGACCGCCCGCCACGGCGGCGAGCAGCACGAGGGCCAGAGCGCCTGCCTGAAGGACGGGCAGGTCCTGCGCCACCGCGGCCTGCAGAGTGGAGCGGCCGAGCCCGGGAATGTCGAAGATCTGCTCCACCGCGACCGCGCCACCGGTCAGGCCCACGAGGAACAGGCCGAGGTTCGGCAGCAGGCCGGGTACGCAGCGGCGCAGCGCCTGCCACGCGATGCGTCTGCCCGGGATGCCGCGGGCAGCGGCGGCCCGCGCCCAGGGTTCGGCGAACGCGCCGGGCAGCAGGTCGTCGATGAGCCGCCCGAGCAGCGCCCCGGCGGGCAGACCGAGCGATACGGCGGGCAGCACCATCCACTGCGGCCCGTACCAGCCGAGTGCGGGCAGCAGGCCCAGATGTACGCCGACCACGGTGGCGAGCACCGAGGCGATCAGGAACTCGGGCAGCGCGGCGAGGACCGCCGCTCCGCCGCCGGAACGACGGCGCCCGGCGAGCCGTCGGCGGGGGCCGAGCCACAGTGTGCGGGCGCACACCGCGCCTGCCGTGACGACGGCCACCACAAGGGCCACGGACATGAGGAGCAACGAGACGCCCAGGGACTGCGCGACGGAGGGCAGTACCGCCTCGCCGGAGATCCACGACCGCCCCGCGTCCCCGTGAAGCAGCCCGCCCGTCCACTGGCCGAGCAGATGCAACGGGCCCTGCTCGAGGCCGAGTTCGGCGCGGATGGACGCCAGGACCTCGGGGGTCGGCGTGCGCTCGGCGGCCCGGGCCTTGAGCACGGTGAGCGCCGGGTCGGTGCGCGAGAGCCAGGGCAGCAGGCCGATCCCGCACAGCAGCGCCGCGGCGAGGACCACGCGCCAGAGCAGCGCCGGTCCGCCCGTGCGGGTGAGGCTCCGCACGCGGCCCTCAGCGCCTCGTGCCGACGGAGACCAGCGTCCGCTCGTACGGGTCGAGGATCTCGCCGCGCACCGAGCCGCCGACACCCGTGATGATCCGCTGGTGGACCAGCGGTACGACGGCGTCGGTGCCGAGGATCGCGGCCTCGGCGGCCATGGTCGCGTCCTGCCGCTTCGCGGTGTCGGCCGCGTTCTCGGCCTTCTTCACGGCCTTGTCCACCGATGAGTCGCACAGCAGCGAGAGGTTGTAGCTGCCGTCGCAGGTGTAGTCGCTGGCGAGGACCGACACGGGGTCGCCGGTGTCGAGCATGGTGTTGCGGGCGCCGACGAACGCGTCGAACTTGCCCTCCAGCGCGTCGCCCTCGATACGGGAGGACTCACGGACCTCAAGGGTCACCTTGAATCCGGCCTTCTGCAGCTGCTGCTTGAGCACTTGGGCGACCTCCGGCAGCTCGGGCCGGTTGTCGTACGTGCCCAGGGTGATCGACTTCCCGGCGGGTGCCTTGGCCCGCGCCTGTCCCGTGGGCTTGTCGCGCTTACCGTCGGCCCAGTTCAGGGCGGGTCCGAAGATGCCCTTGCCGGTGTCGGCGTGGCCCTCGTACACGTCCTTGGCGAGTGCGGACGTGTCGATCGCGGCGCGGGCGGCGGCGCGCAGACCGGGGTCCTTGAAGACGCCCTTCTCGGTGTTGAGCTGGAGCGCCGTGGTGCGTGCCGTGGCGGTCTCGCGGTCGTGGCCCTTGTCGAGGGATGCGGCCTGGGATACGGGTACGGCCTCGGCGATGTCCACGTCGCCGGTGCGCAGCGCGTTCGTGCGGGCGGTGCCGTCGGCGATGAACCTCGCGTCGACGCCGGACGCTTGGGCGCGGCCGTCCCAGTAGTCGTCGAAGCGG
Source organism: Streptomyces sp. NPDC055239 (assembly GCF_053606205.1). NCBI lineage: Bacteria > Bacillati > Actinomycetota > Actinomycetes > Kitasatosporales > Streptomycetaceae > Streptomyces > Streptomyces sp. NPDC055239. The sequence goes on from NZ_JBSGRD010000007.1 coordinate 56,104, forward strand.
TCGAGGGTGGCCGCGGTGGCGCCGGTGGTCTTCGTGAGCTCGAAGGGGCCCGTGGCGGTGCCGACCGGACTGACCTTGCCGCCCTTCTCGTACGCCTTCGCGGAGAGCACGGCGAGTCCGGGGCTCGACAGGCGCAGCGGGAGTGCCGGGTCCGGGTCGGCGGTGGTGATCCGGACCCCGTCGTCGCCGACGGGCTCGGCGGTGAGACTCGCCCCCGAAAGCGCGGCCGTGACGGGCTTGGCGTTCGCCGCGTGGGTCAGGGCCGACGAGACGGCGGCAGGGGTGACCCGGGTGCCGTCCTGGAAGTCGGCCCGGCGCAGGGTGAACAGCCAGCTGCGGTCGCTCTCCTGTTTCCAGGACGCGGCGAGCGCGGGGGCGGCGGTGCCGTTCGCGTCCAGCTCGGTCAGGCCCTCGGTGACGCCGAGACGGCTGAGGAGGGTGGCGTCGGCACCGTAGGGATTGAAGTTCTCGGAGGGTGGGAAGGCCAGCGCGACCTTCAGCCGGGCGCCGCCCGCGGTGTCGCCCGACGATTCGTTCTTGCTGGCGAAACAGCCGGCGAGCAGGGGAGCGACGAGCAGTCCTGCTATGAGGGGGCGGTGGCGGACGGAGCGCATGGTCCTCGTTCTCGGGGCGGAGCTGGGTGGAGCGGGGCGGAGCGGGGTGAAGCGGCGGCGTGGAGTGAGGTGGAGGTGGAGCGGGTCAGGGCCGCATGGGTACTTCGAAATGCACGACGCGCGATGCGCCGGAGTCCTCGCGCTCGTCGTACACGATCTTTCCCAGTGAGCGCCAGAAGCCCTCGGCGCCGGTGACCGCCGGATCGGTGTGCAGATACACGGACCGGTATCCGCCGTCCGCCGCGACGAAGTCGAGGAGCTCGCCGACCAGTCGCCGGGCGAGGCCGCGCCGCCGGTGCTCGGCGCGTACGTAGACGCGCCGCAGTTGCGCCGTCTCGCCCGAGGGGAACCGTTCGGCGATCCAGCCCGGGTTCGGCGGATGCGCGGGGCCGCGGGAGTCGAGCGCGGCCGTGGCGGCGACCGACCCGTCCTGCTGGTCCACCGCGACGAGCAGCGTGTGGCGGGCCGGGCTCAGGTACGCACCGTCGAGGTCGATGATGTCGCCGTGCCAGCGCGGCACGTACCCCGTGCCGAAGTCGTGGTAAACGGTGTCGAGCATGACGGCTCGTGCGGCGTCGAGGTCGTCGGCGGTGGCCGTCCTGATGCGGTAATCGTGCACTTGCACATCCTAAGCATTAGGCCGCGCGCCCATGTATTCCGTCGCCGAGGGCGACCAACGTTGCATGGTCATGCGAAGTCATGCATACTCTTCCTATGTCCAAGGTCCTCACCTCCCTGCCCACCGGCGAGCGCGTCGGCATTGCTTTCTCCGGCGGTCTCGACACCTCCGTCGCCGTCGCCTGGATGCGTGACAAGGGCGCCGTCCCGTGCACGTACACCGCCGACATCGGCCAGTACGACGAGCCCGACATCGCCTCCGTGCCCGGCCGTGCCTCGGCGTACGGCGCCGAGATCACCCGCCTCGTCGACTGCCGGGACGCGCTGGTCGAGGAAGGCCTTGCGGCGCTCGCCTGCGGCGCGTTCCACATCAGGTCCGGCGGTCGCCCCTACTTCAACACCACGCCGCTCGGCCGTGCCGTGACCGGCACGCTCCTGGTGCGGGCGATGCTCGAGGACGGGGTGCAGATCTGGGGCGACGGCTCCACCTTCAAGGGCAACGACATCGAGCGGTTCTACCGGTACGGGCTGCTCGCCAACCCGTACCTGCGGATCTACAAGCCCTGGCTGGACGCGGACTTCGTCACGGAGCTCGGCGGCCGCAAGGAGATGTCGGAGTGGCTCGTCGCGCACGAGCTGCCCTACCGCGACTCGACGGAGAAGGCGTACTCCACGGACGCCAACATCTGGGGTGCCACGCACGAGGCCAAGACCCTGGAGCACCTCGACACCGGGCTCGAGACGGTCGACCCGATCATGGGCGTGCGGTTCTGGGACCCGTCGGTGGAGATCGACACGGAGGACGTGACGATCGGCTTCGACCAGGGCCGTCCGGTCACGATCAACGGCAAGGAGTTCGCGTCGCCGGTCGACCTCGTCATGGAGGCCAACGCGGTCGGCGGGCGGCACGGCCTTGGCATGTCCGACCAGATCGAGAACCGGATCATCGAGGCCAAGAGCCGCGGCATCTACGAGGCGCCCGGCATGGCCCTCCTGCACATCGCCTACGAGCGCCTGGTCAACGCGATCCATAACGAGGACACCCTGGCCGCGTACCACAACGAGGGCCGGCGCCTCGGGCGGCTGATGTATGAGGGCCGCTGGCTGGACCCGCAGGCGCTGATGATCCGCGAGTCGCTGCAGCGCTGGGTCGGCGCGGCCGTCACCGGCGAGGTGACCGTGCGGCTGCGGCGCGGCGAGGACTACTCGATCATCGACACCCAGGGCCCTGCGTTCAGCTACCACCCGGACAAGCTCTCCATGGAGCGGACCGAGGACTCGGCGTTCGGCCCGGTGGACCGGATCGGCCAGCTCACCATGCGCAACCTGGACATCGCCGACTCCCGTGCGCGGCTCGAGCAGTACGCGGGCCTCGGCCTGGTCGGCTCAGGGCACCCGACGCCGATCGGCGCCGCGCAGGCCGCGTCGACCGGTCTGATCGGCGCCATGGACGGCGGCGGCGCCGAGGCGATCGCCTCGCGCGGCGAGGTCACGGACGAAGAGTCGATGCTGGACCGTGCCGCTATGGAGTCCGGCACGGACTGACACCGCGCACCGGTCGTACGTACGCACCAGGGCAACGGGCCCCGGCGGATCTGATCCGCCGGGGCCCGTTGTCGTGTGCTCCGAGAGGCTCCTGTGCCGTCCTCGTGTGCCGTCCTTGCCTGCTGTCCTCGAATGGCGGCGATGTCTCAGTGGGTCATATGTCTCACTGGGACATGGTGAGGAGTACAGTCGGATGCGTGAGCGCCGGGGGGAACCAAGCGCACAGAACGAAAAACGAGAAGAGGCATCCCAGATGTCATCCCAGATGTCAGCGCAAGAACGCCCCGCCATGCCGGCCGAGATGAAGGCCGTCCAGTACCGCAGCGTCGGCGCCGCCCCCGAGGTGGTCACCGTCCCGCGCCCGGAGCCGGGTCCCGGCCAGGTGCTCCTGAAGGTCACCGCCGCGGGTGTCTGCCACTCCGACATCGCGGTGATGAGCTGGCCCGCCGAGGCGCTGACCTTCCCGCTGCCGCTCACCCTCGGCCATGAGGGCGCGGGGACGGTCGCCGAGCTGGGCGAGGGCGTCACCGGTTTCGAGGTCGGCGACTCCGTGGCCGTCTACGGCCCCTGGGGCTGCGGTGCCTGCCTGATGTGCGCGCAGGGCAAGGAGAACTACTGCACGCGCGCCGACGAGCTCGGCATCCGCCCGCCGGGGCTCGGGGCGCCCGGCGCCATCGCCGAGTACATGATCGTGGACGACGCGCGCCATCTGGTCCCGCTCGGCGACCTCGACCCGGTGACCGCTGTGCCGCTCACGGACGCGGGCCTGACCCCGTACCACGCCATCAAGACCTCCCTGCCCAAGCTGACCCCCGGCAGCACCGCCGTGGTCATCGGCACGGGGGGCCTCGGGCACGTCGCCATCCAGCTGCTGCGCGCGCTGACCCCGGCACGGGTGATCGCCCTGGACGTCACCGACGAGAAGCTGCGTCTCGCCCACAAGGTCGGCGCCCACGAGACCGTCCTGTCGGACGAGCACGCTGCGGCGAAGGTCCGCGAGTTGACCGGCGGCCTCGGCGCCCACGCCGTGTTCGACTTCGTCGGCGCACCGCCCACCATCGCCACGGCTACCGCCTGCGCCGCGGTGGAGGCGGACATCACCATCGTCGGCATCGGCGGCGGGGCCGCGTCCGTCGGCTTCGGCACGACTCCCTACGACGCGGCGGTCCGCGCTCCCTACTGGGGCAGCAGGTCCGAGCTGATCGAGGTCCTCGACCTGGCACGCTCAGGCGCGATCGACGTCCACGTGGAAACGTACGCCCTGGACGACGCTCCCAAGGCGTACGAGAACCTGCACGAGGGCCGGATCAGCGGTCGGGCGGTCATTCTCCCCAACGGCTGACCCGAGGGCCCCTAGACGCGCAGCAGTTGTTCCACGGATTCGCGGTACTGCCGTAGAGCGAGGCGCAGTTCTTCCGTCTGCGCCTCGCTGTCCTGGCCCTGCCAGCTCGTGCGCAGGGCGCGCCGTCGGTCCGCGAGGGTTTCGGTCAGATGCCTTATGGCGTCGTCGAAGAGGCTGTCGGCCTCCTTCACCGCCTGGCGGGGGTTGTCGACGAAGGCGCTGAGGGCCTGTTGGAGTCGCAGGCCGAGCTTGTCCCGTTCGTCCTGCGGGAGCAGTTCGGAGTCGGGGGCGGACTCGGTGACCGGGGGGATGGGGGTGACGGGAGCGACGGGGGCGGGCGCGGCTGCGGCAGGAAAGCCGCCGCCGATGACCGGCTCGTGTGATGTCTCGTGCGGTGTGAGGCGCTTGGCGTCCGTCATGACGTGCCACTTCCCTTCGCGTGACGTCGGGGCAGTGCCCACGGCGCGTGGCCACGGTCGGCGGGGGACTGCCGGCCGTTGCGGGGTGAGCTGTTCCGGTTCGAGTCGACCGCGTGCTCGGAGGTCAGGGCCTCGAAGAGTCGTCGGGCCTCGACCATGGCCTCGCGCAACTCCTCGGTGCCGCCCTTTTTGTACGCCGCCGTGTGCACGCTGCGGTAGCCGTGGACGGAGTGGGCGTGGTGCACGGAGAGCGCGGCCACCTGCTCGTCGAAGCGCTCGCCGTCGGGGTAGCCCCGGTCTCTGGCCAGTCGGGCAAGAAGCGCGTCCGCCTCGGCGACCGCCTGCTGCGGTGATTCGACGAACTGCTCCTGGACACCGGCCCATTGAGCCACGTAGCGCTCGCGCGCGCCGGGCGGCAGGGGCTCGGCCTTGAAGGAGCCGTGCAGTCGTACACGGTCACGGAGTTCCTGCTCTGCTGCCCGTACGTCGCCGTCGTGGCGGGTGACGGTGTGGTCGTACTCGGGCCCGAAGCGGTTCTTCAGGCCGCGTCCGCCGCCCCGGGCTCGCCGCAGTCCGACGATGAGGACGGCGGCTGCCGCTATGACGACCACGGCGATGATGACGGCGGTGATCATGGCTGCCTCCCTTTGTCTCGTGGTCCGTTCGGCGCCGAGGCCGGCCGATGGGTGCCCACGCGACGTGGGTACCGATCGGGGCGTCTGTGATCAGCGGTCGAACGGCTGGTTCTGGGTTCGCATGGCGGCCGAGTACCCCCAAGTTCGGCAATCAGTCGACTGAGGAGCGGTTCGCCTGCGGGCGTGGCGGGGAGCCGGGGCGAGCTGCGGCCCTCCAGCCACTCCCGGACACGCCGGCCACTCCCCGGACACGCCCGCGCTGCCCGGGATGCCGCCGGATCCGCCGCGTCGGATGACATGCTGAAACGACTGGCGAAGTCTTGATCGCAGTACGGCGAGTGCCGCTGGAACCCGGGCCACGCGAAGGAACCACGCGAAGGACAAGAACGACGTGCTGACCGTGCTTGTCCTTGCCGCCGAACACCGCGCCGGTGACCTGATCCCGCAGATCGAGACCGTTCCGGGCGTGTACGTCATCTCCCATTCGGACGACAGTTTCCTCGCGCTCGCACGGGCCCGCGCCCTGCTGCCCGACGTCCTGGTCATCGACCTCAGCGCCCGCTTCGCGGGCGACGCCGCCACGGTCATCGACCAGGCCCGCCGACTGGAGCCGCCCAGCCACATCCTGGTCCACGCGGGCGACGCGGTGGTGGGGACCGTTTCGCCCACCGGAGCGGTCGGCCCCGGGCAGGGCGACTCACCGCAGGGCCTGGTGCACACGCTGACACGGCTCGCCGCCGAGGCGGCCCCGCCGCCGTGACAGGACCGGTGCTCCGGCCGAGCCGGGCCGGGCGGCCCCGCTACAGATCCGCGACCCGCGCCGAGAGCCCGTAGTCCAGCTCGGAGCCGTCGACGAGGAGCGCCTCGACGGTGCGGGTCCCGGGGTCGATGTCCGCCTCCATCCCGTCGCCCGTGTACCGGGGGAACCCGGAGGCTCCGGTCTCGCCCGTGGCCACCACGACGGCCGAGCGCAGGGCGCCCCGGGCATCGGTCGTACTCTCGCCGTTCCCCGAGAACTCGGGCACCAGCAGGATCTCGAAACGCTCCGGGACAGTGTTCATGCTCGCGACGCTAGACAGGAGTGGCGCACCACGCATGTCCACCGCTGCCGACCGGTACCGCACACGCCGCACACGCCCCTCATCCGAGGGTCAGCTCGACCCGCAGCGGCCCCTGGCCGGCGCCCTGTGCCGACGGCTCGACGCGGACGGTGGCCTCGGCCGTGCCGGGCGGGCCCGAGAGAGGGTCCGCCCGGCAGGCGAGCGTGTACACGCCCGTTGTGGGGGCGCTGAGGGAGAACCGCCCCTCGGCGTCCGTCAGGGCAGCGATGTCCGGCAGGGGCTGGGGCCCGTCGGTGAACAGGACGTGGGCGCCCGTCACCGGGGTGCCCGACGCGTCGCGGACGACGCCGGTGATCTCCACTGCGGACCTGCTGCCGTTCATCGGGATCAGCTCACGCCTTCCACGCCACGTAGTTGTTGAAGACCGGGGTGGTGAACCGGGTTCCCGAGTTCACCCGCGATCCGCCGTAGGCGTGGATGGCGAAGCCGTAGCGGCCGGTGCTGTCGATGCGGTAGACGGAGCTGCCGCTCTGCCCGCCGGCGGTGTCGATGTCGTAGTACACCTTGCGCGGGGCGACGGAGTCGATGCCGCGCGCCGCGTACCACTGCGTCCCTGACGGCTTGTCGCCCGGGTAGCCGGAGATGTTACCGGTGGTCTTGAGCAGGTCCGAGTCGGACCAGACGCCGAAGCCGAACCAGCCGGTGGTGGAGCCGATGTTGGAGGGCGTGATGATGGCGCCGTAGTCGAAGTTCTCGTCGCCGTTGTCCGTCCAGCCGGTCACGGAACGGAAGCTGGTGCAGGTGATGCTGCCGTAGGGCAGTGAGGCACCGTTGCGGCCCGGCATGACCTGGATGCTCTTCACCCAGCCGTCGCGGCCCGCCACACCGCTGCCCTTGATGTAGACGACATGCCCTGCCGTGGCGAGGGTGTGCGGGCCCAGGAGCCAGCCGGTGCCCTGGTAGAGGGCGTTGTCGCGGGCGGTGATCAGCAGATAGCAGTGCACCCGCCATGGATACACGCTGGTGTCGTTGATCTTTACGCGGTCGTCGGGGCCGTGCACGGTCTCCGGAGCCAGCGGCGGCGGGCCGTACGAGGCCTCTCCGATGTCGGGGAGCGTGGCGGTCGGGGCCGTCCAGGCCTCCGGCGAGAAGTGGTCGGGGCGCCGGTAGCCCTCGACGTTCTCCAGGCCCTCCCCCAACGAGTGCTGGGCCTGGCCCTCTGTCCCCTCGGAGGGCGGCTGCAGGACCGCTTCCTGCTCTGCGGCCAGAGACTGGGCTCCGTCGTGCGGCTCGTTCGTCACTGCGGTGTGTGGATCTTGCGCCATTCTGGATCACCCGGCTTCTCTTGGAGCTGCGATGTGATGCCTTTCAGGACGCTGCGGCCGCAACGTTTTAGCGTCGATTCCCCTTCTTACTGCCGCCGGACAAGCGCGGCAATGAGCCTTTTACGCCGACCCGCAGCGGGTGCGCATGGCTTCCGTGCGGGTGCTGTGTGTGTCAACAGGGCGGCCCCCGGGGCCCGTACGACGCTCAGTGCGTCGGTTTGCCCCGCCGCCTCACGGCGAGCGGGCCGGGCCGGGCCTCAGCGGTCCCGGCCGGACACCCGTGCCCCGCCCGCTGCGGGAGCGGGCGGGCCACGATGCCTCATTCACGTCTCCATGGAGCCATGGGGAGCTATGGGGAGCTACGGGCGGGCGTAGGGCCGGGTCATGATCTCCATGTTGTGGCCGTCCGGGTCGGCGAAATACGCCCCGCGACCGCCGAACAGCCGGTTGATCCGGCCGGGTTCGGTGTGGTTGGGGTCGGCGTAGTAGGTGACCCCGAGCGCCTCAAGGCGGGCGATCATGGCGTCGAACTGCTCGTCGGGCACGAGGAACGCGTAGTGCTGCGACTGGATGTGCTCGTCGCTCGGCGCGTAATAGTCGAGCGTCACGCCGTTGCCGAGATCGACGGGCAGGAACGGCCCGAACGGGGCGCCGACCTTCAGGCCGAGGATCACGGCGATGAACTCGGCCGACAGCTGCCGGTCCTTGGCGAAGACGGCGGTGTGGTTCAACTGGACTGTCGTGACAGGTGAATTGGGGTCGTACGGGTGCTGTTCGTGCGGCATGGGTGACGTCATGGGTGATGCCTCTTCCGGGTCCTGGATTCCACTGAAGGCGCGCCGCATGGGGCGCGGGGAGTTAAGACGGAAGAGGGGACGGCGGGGCTCTGGCCCGCCTCGCGCTCACGCCGAGGCCGGATGCCTTACTCGTACGTGGCCCATGGCCGACCCGGCAGTCACCCGAGTGACCTTAATGCGCCCTACGAGGCGGAGCAATGAGTTTTTATCGGGCCCGCTGCCATGGTGGGGTCAAGGGGCGGCGGCTTGCCCCTGGGCCGGACGATAACCTCGTCCTTTGACGACGAGGCGGCGGAAGGGAGACGGGCGTGGCGGAGCAGGAGCGGCGTTCCCGGCGGCGGGGGCAGGGTGAGCTGGAGGCGCAGGTCCTCTCGGCCCTGCGCGAGGCGGAAGGCCCCGCGACCGCGGGCTGGGTGCAGGAGCGGCTCGGCAGCGACCTGGCGTACACGACGGTCGTGACGATCCTCACCCGCCTCCTGGACAAGGGTGCGGTGACCCGTGAGCGCGCGGGCCGCTCCTTCGCGTGGACACCGTCGTCCGACGAGGCGGGTCTCGCGGCACGCAAGATGCGCAAGGTGCTCGACGGCGAGCGCGACCGGGAAGCGGTCCTGGCCAGCTTCCTCACCGCGCTGCCGCCCGGCGACGAGCAGCTGCTGCGGGAGTTCCTGCGGCAGGCCGAAGCGGAGAAGGACGTCTGAACCGTCATGGGGATGTTCGTCCTTCTGCCCCTGGTGCTGCCGCTGACGGCCTGGCCGGTCGCCCGGCTCGCCGAGCAGCGTCTGCATCCGCGGACCGCCACCCGGCTGCTCACGACGGTCGCCGCGGTCATGGCGCTCGCCAGCACCCTGTGCCTGGGCCTGCTGATGGTCGTCGGCACGGCGCAGCTGCCCGGTAACCCGCTGCCGGACGGCTGGGCCGACCCCGAGGTGCGCGCGGCCGTCCCGTACGACGAGGTCGCCGGACGCCTGGCCATTCCCGGGCTGCTCGCCGTGGCCGTCGCGTGCGGCAGAACACTGTGGCGCCACCGTCAGGTACGCCGCCGTGCCTACCAGGCGCTGGCCGGGCTCCCCGGCACCGCCGTCGCGGTCCTGCCCGACGACGAGCCCTACGCGTACGCGCTGCCCGGCGGCGCCCGTGACCGGGTCGTGGTCACCACCGCCCTCCTCGACTGCCTCGCCCCCGCTGAGCGCCGCGCCCTGTTCGCCCATGAGCGCGCCCACCTCGCGACCCGGCACCACCGCTATCTCCTTGCCGTGCAGCTGGCCGCGCGCGCCAATCCGTTCCTGCGCCCGCTGCGCACGGCCGTCTCCTACACGACCGAGCGCTGGGCGGACGAGGACGCCGCCCATGTCGTCGGCGACCGCAAGACCGTCGCCCGCGCGATCGGCAAGGCGGCCCTGCACTCCCGGGGCGCCCCGGCCCCGACCCTCGCCGGACTCGCAGCGCCGGGACCCGTGCCGCGCCGGGTCGCGGCCCTCCTCGGTCCGGCGCCCGCGGCGCGCTCCTGGCCGTCCCTGTTCACCTCGGTGGGGCTCGCGGCCTGGGCGGCGGCCGCGGGCGCTGCGGCTTCCGCCATGTCGTCGGCGAACTCCGCCGTCACGATGGTCCTCATCCTGCACGCGGCGACCCCGCTCTAGATCACGCGGCCACCCCGATCCAGGACGACAGGCCTGCCGGATCAGTTTGCCGTTCCTTTACAGTGGCTGTAGAAGCACTACCGCTTCCACGCCACCGCCCTCGTACGACACCACGTACGAGTACGAGAAGGAGCCACGGACCCGCAATGGGTGAGCCTCCCAGTACGAACCGTGCCATTTCCCGCCCGCAGTCCGAGTGCGAGGGAACGGGGGTGGCACGGTGACCGAGATCCTGCTTCTGCTGCTCGCCCTGCTCCTCACGCTCGCCTGCGCGGTCTTCGTCGCGGCCGAGTTCTCCCTGACCACCGTCGAGCGCAGTGACCTGGAGCGCGCCGCCGAGGCGGGCGAGCGGGGTGCAGAGGGGGCCTTGAAGGCCGTCCGGCGCCTTACCCTCCAGCTGTCCGGCGCACAGCTGGGCATCACCGTCACGTCCCTGGTGATCGGCATGCTCGCCGAGCCCTCGCTCGCGGCCCTGCTGCGCGGGCCGCTCGAAGCGGCCGGGCTCGACGGGGCCGCGTCCCCGGTGGCGAGCGTCCTCGGCGTGATCGCCTCCACCGTGGTCCTGATGGTCGTCGGCGAGCTTGTGCCCAAGAACTGGGCGATCTCCCGGCCACTTGCCGTCGCCAAGGTGGTGGCGGCACCGCAGCGCGGCTTCACCGCCGCCTTCGGCCCTTTCATCCGGCACCTGAACAACACCGCGAACCACGTCGTACGCCGCTTCGGCCTCGAGCCCGCCGAGGAGCTGGCCTCCGCGCGCACCCCCGAGGAACTGGTCGCCCTGGCCAGGCGTTCGGCCGCCGAGGGCGCCCTCGAGGCGGACTCCGCGGAACTGTTCGTCCGCACGCTGCACTTGAGCGAGCTGACCGCGGAGAACGTGATGACCCCGCGCGTGGACGTACGCGCTCTGGAGGCGCACGCCACGGCCGCCGACGCCGCGAACCTGACGCACGCCACGGGCCTGTCCCGCTTCCCCGTCTTCCGCGACAGCCTGGACGAGGTCATCGGCACCGTGCACATCCGTGACGTGCTCGCCCTGGCCCCCGAGAAGCGGCGGCTCACCTCGGTCACCGAGCTGGCCACCGAGCCCCTCCTCGTGCCCGACAGCCTGCCCGCGGACCGGCTTCTTGAGCGGCTGCGGGAGACCCGCACGATGGCCGTCGTGATCGACGAGTACGGCGGCACGGCAGGTGTGGCGACGGTCGAGGACATCGTCGAGGAGGTCGTCGGCGAGGTGCGCGACGAGCACGACCCCGTCGAGGTACCCGACCTGCTTCCCGCGCAGACGGCCCCCGACGGCCGCACGGTGTGGGAGGCCGACGGAGGCGTCCGCATCGACCAGCTCGCCGCGATAGGACTCACCGCGCCCGAAGGACCGTACGAGACCGTGGCAGGGCTTATCGCCACCCGCCTGTCCCGCATTCCGGCCAAGGGCGACGCCCTCGACCTCGACGGCTGGCAACTGGCCGTCCTGACGGTCGAGCACCACCGCGCCGACCGGATCAGCATCACCGAACCGGCACTCCAGGTGCCCCGCCAGGCCGTGGAGGAGGCGCGATGACCACCATCCAGCTCACCATCGGCGCCCTGACGCTGCTCACCAACGCGTTCTTCGTCGGCGCCGAGTTCGCCCTGATCTCCGTACGCCGCAGCCAGATCGAACCCCGCGCCCAGGAAGGCGACAAGCGCGCCCGCATCACCCTGTGGGGTCTTCAGCACATTTCCGCGATGATGGCCACCGCCCAACTCGGCATCACCGTCTCCTCGCTGGTGCTCGGCGCGGTCGCGGAACCCGCCATCGCACACCTCCTCGAGCCCGTTTTCGAAGCGGTGCAGATCCCGCACGCGCTCGTGCACCCGATCGCCTTCGTCATCGCCCTGACCGTGGCGACGTATCTGCACATGCTGATCGGCGAGATGATCCCCAAGAACATCGCGCTCGCCGCGCCCGCCAGGACCGCGCTGCTCCTCGGCCCGCCGCTGGTGGCCCTCACCCGCGCCCTCAGGCCGGTCATCTTCGGCATCAACGCCTTTGCCAACACCCTGCTGAGGCTGCTCCGGGTCGAACCGAAGGACGAGGTCGAGTCCGTCTACACGGACGACCAGCTCGCCCGCATGGTCATCGACTCCAGCGCGGCCGGGCTCCTCTCGGCGGCCGACGGCGAGCGGCTGCGCGACGCCCTGGAGCTCGGCACCCGGCCGGTCGGCGAGATCCTCGTACCGGTGGCCAGGATGCGCACCGTCGAGCACACCGTCACCCCGGCGCGCCTGGAGCGGATGGCCGCGGACGCGGGCTTCTCCCGCTTCCCGGTGACGGGACCGGAGGGCACCCTGCTCGGCTACCTCCACATCAAGGACACCCTGGGCATCGCCGAGCGGGACCGGCCCTTCCCGCGCGGCGTCCTGCACGCGGTCACGCGGGTGCACATCGACACCCCGCTCGACGACACCCTCACCGCGCTGCGGGCCGCGGGCAGCCACCTGGCCGCGGTCACCGGCGAGAGCGGCACGGTGCTCGGGTTCGTCACCATGGAGGACGTCCTGACGGAGCTGGTCGGTCCCTCTCCGGCGGCGTTCGGCTGATTCACAGGTGGCGTGGCTGTACGTGCGGGGGCTTCGGTGGCTAGGGTGCCGGTGATGTTCTACACAGGTGTAGCACCCGCATTCCATGTAAGACGCGAGACCGCGGGCCCGGGTTCCCCCGGGAGGTCCCGTGAGTGAGCCTGTCCGGTCGATGGACCAAGCCGGGGCGCTGCGAACGCCGTTGCCCGCCGCACGCAGTGCCCCTCCGGCGGCGCCACAAGCCCCCACCGTGGCGCCGAAACCGCCGGTCAAGCAGCGTGACGCGTTCTTCGACAACGCGAAGTACCTGGCGATCGTGCTGGTCGCGATGGGCCACGCGTGGGAGCCGCTGCGCGGCGACAGCCGTGCGGCGGCCGCGCTCTACATCACCGTCTATTCGTTCCACATGCCGGCGTTCATCGTCATCTCCGGCTACTTCTCGCGGAGCTTCGACGCGAGCCCCGGCCGTCTCAAGCGCCTGGTGACCGGCATCGCCGTGCCGTACGTCATCTTCGAAGTCGCGTACACCTTCTTCAAGCGCTACGCGGACGACGACCCCACGTACCCGATCAGCCTCCTGGACCCCTGGTACCTCACCTGGTTCCTGATCGCGCTCTTCATCTGGCGGCTCACCACCCCGCTGTGGAAGGTGGTGCGCTGGCCCCTGCCGCTCTCGCTCGCCATCGCCGTGCTCGCCTCGGTCTCGCCGGACATCGGCGACGACCTGGACCTCCAACGGGTGCTGCAGTTCCTGCCGTTCTTCGTCCTGGGCCTGTGTCTGAAGCCCGAGCACTTCCAGATGGTGCGCCGCCGCGAAGCCCGGCTGATCGCGCTGCCCGTCTTCGCGATGGTCATGCTGTTCGCGTACTGGGCGGCGCCGCGCATGAACGCCGCCTGGTTCTACCGCAGGGACAGCGCACAGGAACTGGCCGCACCCGGCTGGACCGGGGCTGTGATGACGCTCGCGATGTTCGGCTGTTCGGTCATCCTCGTCGCGTGCTTCTTCGCCTGGGTCCCCGGGCGCAAGCTCTGGTTCACCGCCCTCGGCGCGGGCACGCTCTACGGCTATCTGCTGCACGGCTTCCTCGCCAAGGGCTCCCGCTTCTGGGACTGGTACGAGCTCGACTGGCTGCACACGCCGCTCGGCGAGATCACGGTCACGCTCGCCGCGGCGAGCGTCATCACCGTGCTGTGCACACCACCGGTGCAGCGTCTCTTCCGGTTCGCGATGGAACCCGACATGGAGTGGGCGTTCAAGAAGGACGCGAAGGCACTTGCCCGCGGGCGGGGCACGCGCAGGAGCTGAGGAGCGGAAACCGAGCCCTGCAACTACCCGCGCTCAGCCGCGCGCGGGTAGTTGCAGGGCGAAGCGGCGGACGGCGTCGGTGAAGGCAGTCGGGTCGTCGAAGTTCGCGAGGTGTCTCGCCCGCGGGATCAGTTCGACACGGGCCTGCGGATGCGCGCGGGCGAAGTCCCTCTCGCCGGACCGGAAGACGCTGTCCTTCTCGCCGTTCAGGATGAGCACGGGAGCCGCCACATGACGCATCGCATCCGCGTCGAAGCGGCCGAGTACCTCGCCCCAGGCGGTCGGCAGCGTGTGGAAGGCGTAGCCGGAGCGGATGGTGGCGTCCACCACCTCGGGAGGATAGAGCCGACGCAGCAGCCTGTCATTCAGGCGAGTCAACCGGTCCGCCGGTATACGGGGGACGAGCCCGGCGGCCCACCGGTACGGCGTCGCCCACGGACCACGAGTCGAGGCGCTGGCCCCCGCGAGGACCAGCCCCCGCAGCCGCTCCGGGTGACGCCGCGCGAACTCCAGCGAGGCGTACCCGCCGAGCGAGTGGCCGACGACAAGCGCCGGGCCGTGGTCGAGCGAGTCCACCGCGGAGGCGATGATCTCCGTCGCCGCCTTCAGACTCCACGGTTCAGCGGAGCGGGCGCCGTGGCCCGGCAGGTCGACGGCGGCCACCCGGAACTCCGTCTGGAGTGCGGCGAGCTGTGGGCTCCACTGGCCCGCGCTGAACCGCGTCCCGTGCACGAAGATGATGGGCGGTGCATCCGCAGCCGTCATGATTCCCCCAGGTCAGAGTGTTGTCGGCCCGCGTCAGTTGGACGCGGGCCCGAATCGGCGTCGGTACGCCGAAGGAGTGAGGCCCGTCTCGCGACGCATCAGGGCGCGCAGATTGGCGGTGGTGCCAAGGCCGCTGCGCCGCGCGACCGTCTCGAAGGGGGCCACACCCCGCTCGATCAACCGGCAGGCCAGCGTGAGGCGTTCGCCGGTGAGCCAGGCCAGGGGCGTGGTGCCGAGCTGGGCCTGGAAGCGGCGGTGCAGGGTCGCGGTGCTGAGTGCGGCGCGCGCCGCGAGACCCGGCACCGACAGGGCCGAGTCGAGCCTTTCCTGGGCCCAGGCGAGCACGGGGGCCAGGGACTCGTCCGGTACTTCGGGCACGGGGCGCTCCACGAACTGCCGCTGTCCGCCGTCCCGGTGGGCGGCGAAGACGAGGCGGCGGCTGACCGCGTTGGCGACCTCGGCGCCGTGATCGCGGCGGACCAGGTGGAGTCCGAGATCGAGTGCGGCGGCGCTGCCCGCGGCGGTGAGGATGTCGCCGTCGTCGACGAAGAGCACGTCAGGTTCGAGCTGTACGCCGGGGAAGCGGACCCGGAAGTCGTCCGCCCACTGCCAGTGCGCGGTGGCGCGCCGCCCGTCGAGCACTCCGGCCTCCGCGAGCGTGAAGGCACCGCTGCAGAAGCCGACGAGCCGGGCTCCCCGGGAGTGAGCCCGGCGAATGGCATCCAGCACGGCCGGGCGACGAGGGACCTCGGTGTCGGGACGGTTGGGCACGATCAGGGTGTCCGCCGAGTCGGCCGCGTCAAGGCCGGCGACGCCCGTCAGCGTGAAGAAGCCGTCCCGCATCAGGGTGCGCGGCTCGGGCGAACAGAGGCTGAACTCGTAGAGGTCGCGACCGAGTTCGGGCCTGCGGAGGCCGAACACCTCGGTGGCGCAGCCGAGCTCGAAGGGGTTGGAGTTCGCATCGACGATGACGACGACGCGGTGCGGAGCCCCTGCTCGGGCAGCCTGAGAGGATCCTTGTGGCATATGCCATTTCTACCACTCACGGAGGTGATGGCGAACGCCTGAGGCTGGTCACATGAGCAACGAACCCATCGCCCTGGGCGAAGCCCTTGCCTCCTTCGACGCCCTGTGGAGCCCCCGGATCGTCACCCGTGTCAACGACTACGACGTACGTGTGGCGAAGGTGGAGGGCGAGCATTTGTGGCACGTCCATGACGACACCGACGAGTTCTTCCTGGTCCTTGAGGGCGAACTGCGCATCTCCCTGCGCGAGCCGTCCGGCGAACGTACGGTCACCCTCCCCAAGGACGCCGTCTTCACGGTCCCGCGCGGCACGGAACACAAGCCGTCGGCCCCGTCCGGCGCGAAGATCCTCCTCTTCGAGCCCACGGGCACCCCGACGGTCGGCGACCGCCACGGGGAGATCCCGGACCACGTCGACGCGACGACGGGTCACAGCCTCG
Organism: Streptomyces sp. NPDC055239; assembly: GCF_053606205.1. Classification (NCBI taxonomy): domain Bacteria; kingdom Bacillati; phylum Actinomycetota; class Actinomycetes; order Kitasatosporales; family Streptomycetaceae; genus Streptomyces; species Streptomyces sp. NPDC055239. The sequence continues at coordinate 72,193 of NZ_JBSGRD010000007.1, forward strand.
AACTCTGAGAGAGACCCCGGTGACCCCCTGGGCACCGGTACCTGACAGCGGTATGCCATGTGATGACCCGTCAACGTCGAAAGGGTGGGCCAGACATGAGTCGAAAGAGTGGGTCAGACATGATGTGGACCGCTGGATTCTGGGAGGCCACCGCGGAGCGCGCGATCCGTACCTTCGCGCAGTCGCTCGCCGCTGTCCTGATCGCCGGGGCGACGACCCTCCTGGACGTCGACTGGAAAGCGGCGCTCGCCACCGCGGGGATGGCGACGCTGCTCGCCGTCCTCACGGCGGTCGGCGCCGCGAACGTCGGGGCGCACGGGCCCGGCATCACGGAGACGCCTACGCCCCGCAAGACGCCCACGCCCCGCAAGGAGCACACCGCGCCCTGAAAGGAGTCAGGCCCTGACCACCCGGCCGGCCTCCACCGAGATCCGATCGCCCCGGAACCGCTCCCGAAGCCGCCGGTCGTGCGACACCACGACCAGCGTGCCCCGGTACTCCGCGAGCGCCTGGTCGAGCTCCTCGACCAGGGCTGGGGAGAGGTGGTTCGTCGGCTCGTCGAGCAGGAGGAGGTCGGCAGGACGCGTCACCAGGCGGGCAAGGGCCAAGCGGCGGCGCTGTCCCACGGAGAGCCCCTTCACCGGCACGACCAGGTCCTCCTCGCGGAAGAGACCGAGGGAGAGGAGCGCCTCCGCGTGGTCATCGGGCAGCCCCGCGAGACCCGCCGCGAAGGCGTCGAGGAGCGGCCTCGCCGTGTCCTCGTAGGACCCGCTGATGTACTCGATCTCCTGCGGCAAATAGCCGACGCGGGAAGGGAGTCGCACCTCCCCGCGATCCGGGGTGAGCGCCCCGGCCAGGACGCCGAGCAGCGTCGACTTGCCCGCGCCGTTCACCCCGGTCACCAGCGTGCGCGAACCCGGTTCGAGGAGCAGGTCCTCGACGGCGAGACGCTCGCCCACCGCGACGTCCGTCAGGACCGCCGGGCGTACGAAGGGGTGGTCGCCGCCCTCGATGCCCTCACCGGGCGTGAAGTGCAGCGGGTCGGGCGGGCGTGGCACCGGCTCCGCACGCAGCCTGCGCAGCCGCTCGCGCGCGTTGCGCACGGCACCGGAGATCTGGCCCTCCACGGACCGCTGATGGCCCGCGAAACGGGGGCTTTCGCTCATCCGCCAGCCCACGGAGAGCCGGTCGGAACCAGCCTCCGCGAGCCGCTCCTGGCGCGTCACCTCGTCGTTCCACTCGCGGTAACGCTCCTCCCAGCGCCGCCGGGCCGTGGCGCGCTGCTCCAGATAGCCGTGCCAGCCGCCGCCGAAGCGGGCCACGCTCCGGCGGTCGCCGTCGACCTCGACGATCGCCTCGGCGACCCTGTCGAGGAAGACCCGGTCGTGGGTGACGGCGACGACCGTGCCCCGGTGGGCGCGCAGCCGCTCCTCCAGCCAGCCGAGCGCCTGGTCGTCCAGGTGGTTCGTCGGCTCGTCCAGGAGGAGCAGTTCGGGCTGCGGGGCCAGGACGCAGGCGAGCGCGAGGCGCGCGGCCTCGCCGCCGGACAGCGATCCCAGGGTCCGGGAACGCTCCAGGTGCGGTACGCCGAGTCCGTGAAGGGCCGCGTCGAGGCGCGCGTCGGCGCGGTAGCCGTCACGCGCCTCGAACGCGGCGATGAGGTCTCCGTACGCCGCGAGTTCGGCCTCTCCCGCCGAGCCGAGCGACTCCTCGGCCCGCCGGATCCGCCGCTCCAGGTCCCGCAGTTCGGCGAGCGCGTCGTCCACCGCGTCCCGCACGGTGGCGTGCGGCGGAAGGCGCAGGGTCTGCGCGAGATAGCCGGTGCCGCCGTCCGACACGACGGCCACCTCGCCGTCGGCGGGCACGAACTCGCCCGCCATCAGGCGCAGGAGCGTCGACTTCCCCGAGCCGTTCTCACCGATGACACAGGCCTTCTCGCCGGGCCGTACCGACAGGGAGACCTGTTCGAGCACAGGCCGCTCCGGATATCCGTACGACACGTCGCGCAGGACGAGTTGACTCACGGTGCGCATCCCCCTCGCTTCAGAGCTTCAGCTTCACACGGGCTGACCGAACAGCTCCCGCAGTACGTCCTCCATCGTGACCATGCCGGCCAGCTTGCCGTCCGAGCCGAGCACCGCCGCCACATGCGTGCGGCTGCGGCGCATCGCGGTCAGCACGTCGTCAAGCGGTGTGGTCTCACGGACCTGGGCGATCTTCCGCATGTCCGGCACCCGGAACTGCAGATCGCGCGGCATCCGGTCGAGCGCGTCCTTGACGTGCAGATAGCCGACGATACGAAGGCCGTCGTCCACGACGGGGAAGCGCGAGAAGCCGGACTCAGCCGAGAGCCGCTCGAGCTCCTCCGGCGTCACGCCCACCCGGGCGTGGACCACGCTCTCCAGCGGGAGCACCACATCCCTGACGGGACGGCGGCCCAGCTCGAGGGCGTCGTGCAGCCGCTCCTGGGCGCGGTCGTCGATCAGACCCGCCTCGCTGGAGTCCTTGACCATGCGGGCGAGCTCGTCGTCCGAGAAGGACGCGCTGACCTCGTCCTTCGCCTCGACCCTGAGCAGCTTCAGGAGGCCGTTGGCGAACGCGTTGATCGCGAAGATGACCGGACGCAGCCCCCGCGCGATCGCGACGAGCGGCGGGCCGAGCAGCAGCGCCGTGCGCACCGGCTCGGCCAGCGAGATGTTCTTGGGGATCATCTCGCCGAGCAGCATGTGCAGATACGTCGCCACCGTCAGGGCGATGATGAACGAGATCGGGTGGACCATGCCGTGCGGCACCCCGATCCCGTCGAACAGCGGCTCCAGGAGGTGCGCGATCGCGGGCTCGGCGACGATGCCGAGCACCAGCGTGCACAGCGTGATGCCGAGCTGCGCGGCGGCGAGCAGCGCGGATACGTGCTGAAGACCCCACAGCACGCTCTTGGCGCGCCGGTCGCCGTCCTCGGCGTGCGGCTCGATCTGACTCCTCCGTACGGAGATGAGGGCGAACTCGGCGCCCACGAAGAAGCCGTTGACCACGAGGGTCGCCAGGCCGATCAACAACTGGACGGCGATCATCGCTCCTCCTCCTGGTGGTCGTCGTGCAGGGGCGCGTGCAGCAGGACGCGGGCCGCGCGGCGGCCACGGGCGTCCACCACGTCGAGCCGCCAGCCGCCCACGTCGAGGCTGTCGCCCTCGGCCGGGATACGGCCGAGCTCGGTCGCGACGAGCCCGGCAAGGGTCTCGTAGGGCCCGTCAGGGGCGCGCAGGCCGACGCGGGCGAGCTGGTCGGTGCGGGCCGAGCCGTCGGCGGAGTACTGCGTCCGGCCGTCGTCGTCCGTGCCCGCGGCGGCGATGTCGGACGTCTCGTGCGGGTCGTGCTCGTCCCGCACCTCGCCGACGACCTCCTCGACGATGTCCTCCAGGGTCGCGACACCGGCCGTGCCGCCGTACTCGTCGATGACCACGGCCATCGTGCGCTTGCCGGAGAGCCGGTCGAGCAGACGGTCGACGGTCAGCGTCTCCGGTACGAGGAGGGGCTGGCGCATCAGCTCCGCGACGGGGTAGCGGGCCCTGCGCTCGGCCGGTACCGCGAGGACGTCCTTGATGTGCGCGACGCCGACGACCGAGTCGAGGTTGCCGCGGTAGACGGGGAAGCGGGACAGGCCCGTCGCGCGGGTGGCGTTCGCGACGTCCTCGCAGGTGGCCATCACGTCCAGAGCCATGACCTGGACGCGCGGCGTCATCACGTTCTCCGCGGTGAGGTCGGCGAGGTTCAGGGTGCGGACGAACAGCTCGGCGGTGTCCGCCTCCAGGGAGCCCTCCTTGGCGGAGTGCCTGGCGAGCGCCACCAGCTCCTTGGGGCTGCGCGCGGAGGCCAGCTCCTCGGTGGGCTGGATGCCGAAGCGGCGTACGGAGCGGTTCGCGGTGTTGTTCAGATGCGCGATGAAGGGGCGGAACAGGGAGCTGAACAGGCGCTGCGCCGTCGCCACCCGTTTGGCGACGGCCAGCGGCGACGAGATCGCCCAGTTCTTGGGGACCAGCTCGCCGACGACCATCAGGAAGACCGTCGAAAGGGCCGTACCGATGACCAGGGCCACCGATGAGGCCGCCGAAGAGGGGATGCCCATCGAGCGCAGCGGGCCCGCGATCAGCTTGGCGATGGAGGACTCGGAGAGCATGCCGACGACCAGGTTGGTGACGGTGATGCCCAGCTGGGCCCCGGAGAGCTGGAAAGTGAGGTTCTTGACGGCCTTGAGGGCGCCCGCAGCGCCGCGCTCGCCGCGTTCGGAGGCTCGCTCCAGTTCGCTGCGTTCGACCGTCGTGAGGGAGAACTCGGCCGCGACGAAGACGCCGCAGGCCAGCGAGAGCAGCACCGCCACGAGGAGCAGGAGCACTTCGGTCATCGGGTCACCTCCGTCCCATGATCGGGCAGGGACCGGGGGAATGCGCGATGTCGGGTACTGGGAGGCTCGCCCATGGGCGGACGCTCACACCTTTCGTTGACGTTCGAGTGGTCCGTCCATTTTAAAGGATCAGCAATGGCCACTCCTGCGGGCTGCCCGGGCCTGCCGGGCTGTCTGCGGGTACCCATGGCTCGGCCGCTCAGTCGGCGAGGTGCTTCACCCAGCGGCTCCACTGCGGCTCGGGCGCGTAGCCCGCGGCATGCCACGTGTGATGGGCCTGCTCGTTGCGGTTCAGGACCATGGCGTCGCCGCGGCGCCCGCCGAGGCCCAGGAAACGCTCCTCGGCCGCGGCGAGCAGCGCCGAGCCGATGCCCTGGCGGCGGTGGTCGGGGTGCACGGCGAGGCGGTACACGTGGCAGCGCCAGCCGTCGAAGCCGGCAATCACGGTTCCGGAGATGAGGCCGTCGCGCTCCGCGATCAGCAGGGCCTCGGGGTCCCGTGCGACGAGGCGGGCGACGCCGTCGTGGTCGTCGCTGATGCTCGTGCCCTCCGCGGCTTCACGCCAGAACCGCAGCACGGTGTCGATGTCCGAAGGGGTCGCGCTGCGGATGTGGAGATCACTCATGGGGGAGATGTAAGCAGTGCGTCCGGCGGTCTGGCGAGTGGTTTCCGCGGGCTCGGGCGGCCGTGCACCGTCCTGAGTACGTCCCCTCACTCGCCGCGCAACTGCTCGATGACCGGTCCGAACGCGTCCATGGCGGGCTCGAGGACGGTGAGGTACGAGAAGCCGTACCGCTCCCGCTGGGCGCGCAGCTGCTCGGCCATTTGTTCGACCGTGCCGATGAGGAGGATCGGCAGGTCGAGGGCCCCGTCCTCGGTGAGGTGCGGGATGTACTCGAGTACCGGCTGGATCGCTCCCCGGCGGTCGCCGGTCACCTCGACCAGCTGGATCAGCAGATTCAGCTCCGCCGGTTCGGAGCGGCCCGCGGCGAAGCGCCGGTAGACGGCGATCCGCTCGTCCAGCTCCTCGGGCGTGAGGTGGCTCATCTTCCCGCTGCTGTCACCCGGGGCCACCTTGGCGCCGGTGAAGGCCGCGATGTCGGCGTGCTCGGCGGTCAGCTTCAGCATGCGGTCGCCGTTGCCGCCGACAAGGAGCGGCGGCCGGGGTTTCTGCAGCGTCCCCGGCTGGTGCTCGTCGGAGCCGAGGAGTCTGTCCAACTCCTCGATGGTGCGCCGGAGATGGGCCACGCGCTCACCGGGCGTGCCCCAGGGCAGACCGGCGACGTCGTGCTCCGGCTTGACGTAACCCGTGCCCAGACCCAGCTCGAGGCGCCCGTCCGTGAGCGCGTCCGCCGTCGCCACCTCGCGGGCGAGCAGCGTGGGGTTCCAGAATCCGGTGTTCAGGACGAACGTGCCGACTCGGGGCCGCTCGGTGGCCTCGGCGGCGGCGACGACCGAGGGGAACGGGGCGGGCATGCCGAGATGGTCGGCGACCAGGATGACGTCGTAGCCGAGCGCCTCTGCCTTGCGGCACTTCTTGCGCCACTCGTCGCCGGTGGAAGCGGTGACCATGTTGACCCCGAAGCGGAACGGGCGGGCCATGAACTCTCCTCATGAGTATGGACAGTTGGGCGCAGAGGCCCCAGTCCATCACTCGTGCGCGATGGCCGCCAGCACATTCATGCGCGATGCGCGCAGCGCGGGCAGCAGCGCCGCGGCGAGGCCGACGACCACCGATCCGACAAGGACCGCGATCACCGTCGTCCAGGGGATCGCGAGCGCCGTCATGCCCTGCAGCGCGAGCACCTGCTGTGCCGCGACACCCCACACCAGGCCGAGTGCGAGCCCGAGCAGCGCGCCGAACACCGCGATCACCACCGACTCCAGGCGGATCATTCGGCGCAGTTGCCGCCGGGCGAGCCCGATGGCGCGCAGCAGGCCGATCTCCCGGGTGCGCTCGACGACCGAGAGGGCCAGGGTGTTGACCACGCCGAGGACCGCGATGATGATCGCAAGGCCGAGCAGCGCGTAGACGAGGTAGAGCATCACGGCGATCTGCTCGCGGATCAGATCCTTGTAGTCGGCCTGGTCGCGGACCTGCACCTGCGGAAACGGATCGAGGGTCTTCTCAAGACGGTCGCGCAACGTGTCGGACCCCGTGCCGGAGGCAGCGTTCACGTACAGCGCGGAGTCCTGACCGCCCGGCACGAACTCCTCGACGGTCTCCATGCCGAAGAAGAGCCCGCCCTCGACGCCGAACCCCTCGGCTCCCGGCTGATCGGTGAGCGCGCCCACCGTCAGTTGCGTCCTGCGCCCGCCGGGGAACTCCACGGGCAGCTTCGCACCCGTCCGGATCTTGTGGTCCCGCGCGAAGTCCCGCTGCATGGCGATGTTTCCGGGCGCGAGCGCCGTGGACGTGTCGCCCGAGACGTACGTGACGTGGGCGACGTCGTCGAGGCGCGGATCGTAGCCCGCCGCGGTCGTCTCCACGCTCTTGCCGTCCGGCATGGACACCTTCACCGGCGCGAACCGCTGACGCACGACGAGCCCGACGCCCTCGGTGCCCCGCACCTTCTCGGTGATCTCCCGCGAGAACGGCACGAAGTTGCTGTTCTGTACGACGAAGTCGGCGCCCAGTGTCTTGTCGATCTGCTCGTCGAAGGACTTGGTCATCGACGCGCTCGCCACGGACATGCCGCTCACCAGTGCGAGGCCCACCATGAGGGCGGCGGCCGTCGCGCCCGTGCGGCGCGGGTTGCGCAGCGCGTTGCGCTGGCTCATCCGGCCGACCGAGCCGAACAGGGCGGGGAACGCGCCGCCGAGCACCCGGATCACCGGGCGGACGAGGAGCGGACCCGCGATCACGGTGGCGATCAGGGTGAGGACGATGCCGAGGCCGAGCAGGGACGCAGCCGTGGACGTCTTCTCCGAGGTCGCGCAGCCCACGAGTGCGGCGGCGCCCGCCGCACCGACGGCCACGCCGACGGTCGCGCGGATCCTCAACGGCCTGCCCACGCCCGCGATCTCCGCGTCGGCGAGCGCCGCCATCGGCGAGACCTGGGCCGCGCGCCTGGCCGGGAGGTACGCCGCGACGAAGGTGACGCCGACCCCGACGACGTACGAGGCGACGGGAGTTCCCCACCCGATGACCATCTCGGTCGACTTCAGGTTCATCCCGAACAGGCCCATCAGCTCGATGAGCCCGGCCGCGAGCCCGATCCCCGCCGCGAGGCCGACCGTCGAACCGACCACGCCGAGCAGGACCGCCTCGGTGAGGACGGAGCGGCGGACCTGCCTGCGGTCGGCGCCGAGCGCGCGCAACAGGCCCAGTTCGCGGGTGCGCTGCGCGATCAGCATCGAGAAGGTGTTGACGATCAGGAAGATGCCGACCAGGACGGCGATGCCCGCGAAGCCGAGCATCACGTACTTGATGACGTCCAGGAATCCGCCGAGGTCGGACGCGGCCGATGTGGCCTGCTCGTCGGCGGTCTTCAGGTCGTAGCCCGAACCCAGTTCGGCGGCGATACGTCGCTTCAGCTCGATGTCGCTCACACCGGGGGCGGCGTCGACCGAGATGCCCGTCGCCGCGTCCTTGTTGCCCAGGAGCTCACGCTGGGCGGCCGGAGTGTCCAGGAAGACCAGGGCCGCGCCGGGGTTGGTGGTGGTGAAGGTGACGATGCCGACGACCTTGACCTTGAACGAGCCGGGCGCGGCGAGCACCGTGAGGGTGTCGCCGATCTTCACGTCCTTCTTGTCGGCCGTGTCCGCGTCGAGCAGCGCCTGGTGCTTGCCGCGAGGGGCGTGCCCCGAGGTCAGGTCGACGGGGCTGCGGTCGGTGACCTGCCAGTTGGTGGCGATGGTGGGGGCGCCGGTGGTGGGGCCCACCGAGTCGTTCTTGCTGTCGACGATGGTGATGTTCTCGACGGCCGCGTCGACACGGGTACGGGCCACCCCGTCGACCTCGGCCACACGGCCCGCGAGCTTCGCGGGGATCGTCGGCGTCTGCCCCGACGGCACCGCCTCGTCGAGGTTCTCCTTCGGCTCGACGGTCACATCGGCGGACGTCGAGGCGAAGAGCCGGTCGAAGGTGCGGGCCACCGTGTCCGAGAAGATGAGGCTTCCCGCGACGAACGCCACCGAGAGGATCACGGCGAGGGCGGAGAGCAGCAGCCTGCCCTTGTGCGCGAGGAAGCTCCTGAGCGTCGCCTTCAGCATGGCCGCCGGCCGCCTCAGTCCCGGTCCGGCTTGCCGTCGACCTCGCTGTCGGTCTTGCTGCCGAGGTCCGGACCGCCGTCGGACTCGGCACGGCTCTCCGGCAGCAGCGCGTGAGCCGCGTCGAACCGCTTGAGGCGTTCGAGGACCGCATCCGCCGTCGGGCGCGGCATCTGGTCGACGATCCTGCCGTCCGCGAGGAAGAGCACCAGGTCGGCGTGGGCGGCCGCGCCCGGGTCGTGGGTGACCATGACGACGGTCTGCTCCAGCTTGTCGACGGCCTCGCGCAGGAATCCGAGCACTTCGAGGCCCGCGCGGGAGTCGAGGTTGCCGGTCGGCTCGTCCGCGAAGATCAGCTCGGGGCGCGCCGCGAGCGCCCGCGCGCAGGCGACGCGCTGCTGCTGGCCGCCGGACAGCTGGGCGGGCCGGTGCTTGAGGCGGTCGCGCAGGCCGAGCGTGTCGATGACGTACGCGAGCCACTCGCGGTCGGGGCTCCGGCCCGCGATGTCCATCGGCAGCGTGATGTTCTCGACGGCGTTCAGAGTGGGGATGAGGTTGAAGGACTGGAACATGAACCCGACGCGGTCCCGCCGCAGCTGGGTCAGCTCCCGCTCCTTGAGCCCCGTGATCTCGGTGTCACCGAGCCACACCTGACCTGCGGAGACATTGTCGAGCCCGGCGAGCAGGTGCATGAGCGTCGACTTGCCCGAACCGGACGGGCCCATGACCGCCGTGAAACGGCCGCGTGCGATGTCCACGTCGACCGAGTCGAGGGCGAGCACGGCGGTCTCGCCGGATCCGTACGCCTTGGTCAGGGCGCGTGCGCGTGCGGCGACCTCGGCGGGCTCCGCAAGGCCTGTGGCCGGTGCCGAAGCAGGTGTGGGCAAGGCCGCCTCCTGGGTCGTGGCCGTTCAACTCCCGTAATCCCAACTCCCTTAATCCTGCCGAGAGTAGAGGGCCGGGGCGGGCGCCGGTATCCCTCCGAGGTCGTGGACCGGATACGTATGTAAGGGACACTGGCCCGGTGCTCAGCCGGCTCTCTTGTGCGCCTCTGCGCCTTCCCGCGCCCTCCCGCGCCCTCTTGTCGGTGCTAGCGCTGCGGCGCTAGCTTGACAGCATGGCGAAGACTCAGCTGAACGTGCGGGTGGACGAAGACACCGCCCGGGCCGCTCGCGAGCGCGCGCTCGCCCGCGGGATGAGCGTGAACCGCTACATCGAGGAACTGGTCAAACAGGACGCCGGCGAAATCGGGCACACCTTCGTCGAGGCCGCCGCCGACTTTATGAAGCAGTACGAATCCGTCTTCGCCGAAGAGTTCGGTCCCGAGCGCGAGGGTCGTCGTTGAGCCTTTGAACCTCAGAATCGATCTTGCCTGGCTGTTGATGATCGCCGAACACAAGACGCCCGGGGATCCGCAGGTCACCGACTGGGGTGCCCTGGTGGCCGCCGTCAGTCGGCACGAGGCGGAGATTTTCGGCGTGCCCGTCTACGAAAGTCCCCACGACCGCGCCGCAGCCCTGCTCCAGGTACTCCTGCACATCCCCGCCCTGGAACGCTCCAACGCCCTCTTCGCCTCGTCCGTCGCCTACGCCTATCTGGTCGCAAGCGGCATGAAGGTCGTCACCTCGCCCGAGCAGGTGCGGGAACTGGCCCGGCTCGTGAAGGAGGACGGGGCGAGCGTGCACACCATCGCGGAGGAGCTGCGGAGGTGGAGTCTGTAACCGGTTGAGTGAACTGCGCGTCCCCTGAGGCCAGTTCGTACGCGACTGATCATGTGGCGGGGATAGGTTCGGTGCGAGAGAGCCGCACCCCAGGAGGACGTCCATGCCTGCCGCCATCCAGCCGATGATCATCACCCCGGAACTCGACCGCCTGCTGCGTTTCTATCAGGAGCTGTTCGGGGCGCAGGAGGTGTCGAGGAGTCCGGAGGAGGGGCCCGCGTTCTTCGTGGACCTGCGCATCGGCGACTCGGAGCTCGGCGTCGTCTCGGACGCGAGCGTGCCGCTGGGCACGCCGCAGCGCATTCTGCTGAGCGTGGCGGTGGAGGCGGTGGACGACCTCCTCAAGCGGGTGGACGCCCTCGGCGGCGAGGCGCTCGGGCCTGCCAACGACATGCCGTGGGGGCAGCGTGTCGCGCACATCAAGGATCCGGACGGCAACGCGGTCAACCTCACGCAGGCGATCTGACGTCCGGCGCCCGCTTGAAGGGACGGGGGAGTCAGTCGTTCCCGGGCCGCCGGGCCGTGCCGAGCACGCAGTACGAAGAAGGCAGCCGCGGGCCTTTCGGGGGCACCAGAAGACTTCGGTACGGGCCGATCTCGAATCCCGCGGCGCGCAGGGCGCCCACCGTGTCGCGGGCGACGTGACAGCCGCCGAAGAGCAGCGGCCAGACCGTGCGGTCCAGGGCGCGCTGCGCGGTCGCCATCGCCGTGCCCGGAGCCACGCCGTGCTCGAAGAACCGCAGTTCGCCGCCGGGGCGCAGGACGCGCCGCAGCTCTCCGAGAGCGCGGGGCACGTCGCGCACGCTGCACAGCACCAGTGAGGTCACGGCGCCGTCGAAGGCCTCGCTCTTGACGGGCAGCGCCTCGGCGACGCCGGGCACGACGTCGACCGGTACGTCGACCCGTACGGCCGTGGACGCGGCCAGCTGCCGCAGGGTGCGCTCGGGTTCGATGGCCACGACCTCGGACACCGCCGACGGATAGTGCGCGAAGTTCAGACCGTTCCCCGCACCTACCTCGATCACACGGCCGGAGAGACCGGAGAGAAGCTCCTTGCGGTACGCGGCGATCACCCGCTCGGCGGCCACGCTCTGGCGGGCATAGAAACGGGCGAAGACGGGGTGGTGCACGGCGTCCCGGGACGCGGCTTTGGCGGAACGAGGTGACATGGGCCCTCCTCGACGGGGCGAGCGGATACCGCAATGGTGCCCAGGCAGCGCCGTTTTCCCCCACGAGGACACCCGTGAGTGCACGGCTCCCGGCACTCCCGGGCGTGCTGGAGGTGCCGGTGTGCGACGTGTCGGGCGGTGGTGCGACAGCTGAGCGCTGAGGTTCGCTGTCGTCAGCGCCCCGGTGTCCTCAGAGCCCCGCCGTCTCCCGTGCCGTGAAAGCCGCGCTGTCCCAGACGCCCCCCAGCTCCGGCCCAAGCCAGTCCCCGGCTCGGGTGCGGAAGTCGCCCGGCGCGAGTGAACCCGCGCCCTGCGGCACCGCACCGAGAAGTGGTGCGTCCGCCGCCTGGGGCAGGTCCGCGAGGTTGCAGCGTGCGGCCAGGTCCGGTGTGCTGGGCCAGCTGCCGATCGTCACCCCCAGCGGCTCCAGGCCGCGGGCCCGCAGCGCCTCCGCGGTGAGCGCCGTCGTGTTCAGGGTGCCGAGGCCCGCCGGCGTGACCACCAGGACCGGGGCCGTGAGGAGGCGTGCGGCGTCGGCGAGGGTGGCGCCCTCGTCGTCGTAGCGCACGAGCAGTCCGCCCGCGCCCTCGACCAGGACCAGGTCGTGCCCGGCCGCCAACTTCTGTGCCGCCTCGGCCACTTCGTACGGCCGGACCGGCGTCATGGCTGCCCGCCGCGCGGCGGTGTTCGGGGCAAGTGGCTCGGGAAAGCGGGCGAGTTCGAGGGTGGTGATCCCGTTCCCCGCGAGACGCGTCACCTCTTCCGCGTCGCCCGGTTCGCCGGGTGCAACGCCCGTCTGCGCGGGCTTGAGCACCGCGACACTGCGCCCCGCGGCGAGCGCGAGGGCGGCGACGGCGGCCGTCGTGACCGTCTTGCCGATCTCGGTGCCGGTCCCGGACACCACGATGACTGTCATGTCAGCTCAGCCCTCCTTCGCCGCCGCGCACACCGCGCGCCCGATCCGTGCCACGTCGTCGTCGCTCGTGACGAACGGCGGCATCGTGTAGATGAGGTCGCGGAACGGCCGCACCCACACTCCCTCGCGCGTCGCGGCGCGCGTGGCCGCCGCCATGTCGACGTCGTGGTCCAGCTGCACGACGCCGATCGCGCCGAGCACGCGTACGTCCCGTACACCCGGCAGTCCGGCAGCTTCGGCCAGCGAGCCGCGCAGGCCGGCCTCGATGCGCTTGACCTCGGTCCGCCAGTCCTGCCCGAGCAGCAGCTCGATCGAGGCGCAGGCCACCGCGGCGGCGAGCGGATTGCCCATGAACGTCGGGCCGTGGGCCAGGACGGGCACCTCGCCCCGAGAGATGCCGTCCGCGACCCGCGGCGTGCACAGCGTGGCCGCCAGCGTCATGTAGCCGCCGGTCAGCGCCTTGCCCAGGCACATCACATCGGGTGTGACCCCCGCGTGGTCCGCGGCGAACAGCGCGCCCGTGCGGCCGAACCCCGTGGCGATCTCGTCGAACACGAGCAGCACGTCGTGCTCGTCGCAGGCCTCCCGCAACACCCGCAGATAAGCGGGGGAGTGGAACCGCATACCGCCCGCGCCCTGCACCACGGGCTCCACGATCACAGCGGCGAGCTCGTCGGCGTGGCGCCCGATCACCTCGCGCAGATGGTCGGCGTACGCGTCGTCGTACGCCTCGTACCCCGCGGGCGGCATGTCCGCGAACACCTGCTGGGGCAGCGCCCCCTGCCACAGCTCGTGCATACCGCCCTCGGGGTCGCACACAGACATGGGTTGCCAGGTGTCCCCGTGGTAGCCGCCGCGCCAGGTCAGCATCCGCCGCTTGGCCGGGCGGCCGAGAGAACGCCAGTGCTGCAGGCACATCTTGATCGCGACCTCGACCGACACCGAACCGGAGTCCGCGAGGAAGACATGCTCGAGGCCGTCCGGAGACATGTCGACAAGGTGCTTCGCGAGGCGCACGGCGGGCTCATGGGTGAGCCCGCCGAACATCACATGGCTCATCCGGTCCAGCTGACCGCGCACGGCGTCGTTGAGCACGGGGTGGTTGTAGCCGTGGATCGCCGACCACCAGGACGACATGCCGTCGACCAACTCACCCCCGCCGTCCGCGAGCCGCAGCCGTACGCCGCTCGCCGACTCGACGACCAGGGGTTCCTGGCGGCCGGGCATCGGGCCGTACGGATGCCACACGTGGCGACGGTCCAGGTCGAGCAGTTCGGGCACGGAGAGACTGGAGAGGCCTGAGAGGTTGGAGAGGTTGGAAGGGTCAGGCATTGGGCGCCAGATCCGTTCCCGCGCCCCGTCGGCGTACCGCCACCAGATCCGTGCGTGCCTCGGACGCTTCGGTCCCTGCGGCCTCGGCCGGCGCCGCTTCGGACGAGGAGCCGCACGGCCCGCAGCCGCCCCCGCCGTCCGCGTGCGACCCGCATCCGCCCCCGCCCCCGCCACCGTGCGACCCGCATCCCGCCGCCGCGATCGCGTCCGCGCGGTGCTCCGGCAGCGTCACCGTGCCCGCGCCCTCGACCTCGAAACCGGCGTCCGCGATCATCTCCAGGTCGGTCTTGCCGGCCTGGCCCTCACTGGTCAGATAGTCGCCGAGGAAGATCGAGTTGGCGAGGTGAAGCGCCAGGGGCTGCATCGTGCGCAGATGCACCTCGCGGCCACCCGCGATGCGCACCTCCACGTCGGGGCAGACGAAGCGGACCATCGCCAGGATGCGCAGGCAGCGCTGCGGGGTGAGGTTCCACTCCTTGGCCAGCGGGGTGCCCTCGAAGGGGATCAGGAAGTTGACCGGCACCGAGTCGGGGTCGAGGTCACGCAGTGCGTAGACCACGTCCACCAGGTCCTCATCCGTCTCGCCCATGCCCGCGATCAGACCCGAACAGGCGGAGAGGCCCGCGGCCTGCGCCTGCTGCACGGTGTCCACGCGGTCGGCGTAGGTGTGGGTCGTGGTGATCTGCCCGTACGTCCCCTCGGACGTATTGAGGTTGTGGTTGTACGCGTCCGCGCCCGCCGTGCGCAGTTTGTCCGCCTGGCCCGCGGAGAGCAGCCCGAGGCACGCGCACACCTCGACGCCCTCGTTCTGCTCCTTGATCGCCTCGATGGTCTGCGAGACCCGGTCGACGTCACGGTCGGTCGGACCGCGGCCGCTCGCGACCAGGCAGACCCGCTTCGCGCCGCCCGCCACCCCGGCCGCCGCGGACTGCGAGGCCTCGTCGGGCTTCAGCCAGGTGTATTTGAGGATGCCCGCCGTCGAGCCGAGGCGCTGCGAACAGTACGAGCAGTCCTCGGGGCAGAGGCCCGACTTGAGATTGACCAGATAGTTGAGCTTCACCCGCCGCCCGAACCACTGCCGCCGCACCTTCCCGGCGGCGGCCACCACGTCGAGAAGCTCGTCGTCGGAGGTGGCCAGCACGGCCAGCGCCTCTTCGCGGGTCGGCAGCTCGCGCCGAAGCCCCTTGTCCACCAGCGTGTTCAGCAGATCCATGGCGCTGATCCTTACGTACGAGAGCCTCCCTTTCCAAGGAGACTTCGCACAACAGAAACGCTGAGAGGTGTGGGTATTGCCACATCCTGGCCCGGTGGCCGGACGGCTAGGGTCTGTGCACTGTCTACAAACCGGCCAGTGTCGACGACCCGGAGGATCTCCCATGGCGAGCTCGCCGTTCGACTGGATCGACGAGCAGGCGAGCCTGCGCGCCCGGGCCGGACTCGTCCGCACCCTGCGCCCCCGCCCCGCCGACGCCGGCGGCCTCCTCGACCTGGCGAGCAACGACTATCTGGGCCTCGCCAGGCACCCCGAGATCACGGAGGGCGCGGCGGCCGCGGCCAGGCGCTGGGGCGGCGGAGCGACCGGCTCCCGCCTGGTGACGGGCACCACCGAGCTGCACACGGAACTCGAGCGTGAACTGGCCGAATTCTGCGGCTTCGAGGCAGCCCTCGTCCTCTCCTCCGGATACGCCGCGAACCTCGCCGCCGTCACCGCCCTCGCTTCGCACGGCTCGCTGATCGTCTCGGACGCGGGCAACCACGCCTCGCTGATCGACGGCTGCCGCCTCGCGCGCGGTACGACGCAGGTGGTGCCGCACGCCGACCCTGATGCGGTGCGCAAGACGCTTGACGGGCACGCGGGTCCCGCGGTCGTCGTGTCGGACACGGTCTTCTCGGTCGACGGCGACGCTGCTTCACTGACCGAACTTTCTTCCGTTTGTTCGGAGTTCGGTGCCGGTCTCATCGTCGACGACGCCCACGGGCTCGGGGTGCTCGGCGACGGCGGACGGGGCGCCCCGCAGGCGGCCGGGCTCGCGGGCACCGCCCACACGGTGGCCACGGTCACCCTGTCGAAGTCCTTCGGCAGCCAGGGCGGCGCGGTCCTCGGCCCCGCCAAGGTCATCGACCACCTGATCAACGCGGCCCGCACCTTCATCTTCGACACGGGGCTCGCCCCGGCCGCCGCGGGAGCGGCACTCGCGGCGCTGCGCCTGCTGCGCGGGGAGCCCGAGCGCGCCGCACGGGCCCGCGCGGTCGCGAGTGAACTGCATGAACGCCTCACGGCGGAAGGTCTCTCGGCGGTACGACCCGACGCCGCCGTCGTCTCCGTGCGCGCGCCGTCACCGGAGACGGCCGTGCGATGGGCCGCCGACTGCCGGGACGCGGGCCTCGCCGTCGGCTGTTTCCGTCCGCCGTCGGTGCCCGACGGCATCTCGCGGCTGCGGCTGACCGCCCGAGCGGATCTCACCGGCGCACAGATCGCCGATGCCGTACGGGTGATCAGCCGCACCGCGCCTCGGTAGTCACCTGAAAGCCGTGACCTCGGTAGTCACCTGAGGCCGTGGACGAAGGCCTCCCAGGTGGCGAGCGAGAAGAGCAGGGCGGGCCCTGCCGTGTTCTTCGAATCGCGCACGGCGAGCAGCCCCTGCTTCGGCCCTGAAGCGAGCGGAGCTGTCTCCACGCAGTTGTTCATGCCGTTGCTACGGCTGCTGCGGTGCCACCGTGCGTCGTGCAGAGACGTGCTGGAAGGTACGTGCCGAGGCAGTGCAGTCATGGTGCCCCCTTACGCGCCGTCACGTATCCCGGCGATGTGATCCGTTGATTCCTCGGGTGAAAGTGCCTTTCGTCGAAGGGAGTTGAAGGCATCCGTGTACGCCTGGAGGTCTTCTCTCCGTTCGAGGTAGAGGCTACTCGTCAAGTGGTCGAGAACCACCACATCCAGATCAGAAATGTTCGGAAATGAGAAAATAACGAAAGAGCCAATGAGGCCGACGTGCTCCCCGGCGGCGAACGGCAACACCTGAATCCGCACGTGGGGCAGTTGCGAGGCCTCCAGTAACCGTTTCAACTGGCCGTCGAGCACCTGGCTGCCGCCCACCGGCCTGTGCAGCACCGCCTCGTCCAGGATCACGCTCAGGTGCAGCGGAGGAGCCGCGCGCAGCACGTCCTGACGGGCCAGACGCACCTCGACCAGCGCGTCCACCTGCTCGTCCGGCCTTCCGTCGAGCGCTGCCCGGGTCACCGCACGCGCGTAGTCAGGAGTCTGCAGCAGGCCCGGCACGACCGTGGTCTCCAGAGTGCGGACCCGGCAGGCCTGCGACTCCAGGCTGATGAAGTCGCGGTAGGCGGGCGGCAGCAGCTCGCGGTAGGCGTGCCACCAGTGGCGGCGCCCGCCGTCGTCCTCCGAGCCCGCAAGCGCGACCAGCAACTGGCGCAGGCCCGGGTCCTTCACCTCGTACGCCTCGAGCAGCAGGTGTACGTCGGTCGCCTTGGCGCCGCTACGCCCCGTCTCGATCCGGCTGACCTTCGACTGATGCCAGCCGACCCGGTCCGCCGCCTGGCCGCTGGTGAGTCCGGCGTGCGTGCGCAGCGCACGGAGCTCGGAACCGAGTTTCCGGCGGCGCACCGCGGGACCGTAGCGCATGTCCGTCTCTCCTTCCCGACGGAGCCCGACGGAGCCTCTGTTCCGGACTCCCCAGGCTTTTCACCGGCGACAGTAGAGGAAGCATCGGCGGCGCGCCCAAATACGGTCTTCCGTAGCAGAGTTCACCGCTTCGAGCGACAGATATATGCACATCTTGGTGGATGGCCACCTGTGAGTGCCTCAGGAGTGGCAGGCTGGCGCAAAGCACCATTCCGGGACCGTCCTCGTGTTCTCCGCTACCAGTCGGAGCCGAGCCCCGGTGGGAAAGGGACAGCGTCGCCATGGCAGACCTTCAGGAAGCATCCGTCACCCTGCCGAGCGATCCTGCCTCGGTCTCCGCGGCCCGGAAGCACGTGTTGACCGTCCTCACCGAGTGGGGCCTCCCGGACGGCACGGAAGCGGCCGACACGGTCCGGCTCATCGTCTCCGAACTCGCCACGAACGCCGTCCAGCACACCCGGGGCCAGTCGCCCACCTTCACGGTGGAGATGGAGCTCGACCGGGAGGAGCAGCTGCGCATCGGCGTCACGGACAGCCACCCCCGCTACCCCAAGCGGCTGCCCGCCGCCGTCCAGCAGGACAACGGCCGAGGCCTGGTGATCATCCGCTGGCTGACCATGGAGTGCGGCGGCAGACTGTCGGTCACGCCCACCGCCGAGGGCGGCAAGACGGTCTGGATCGAGCTGCCGTGGACCGCGACGGTCCGCGGTGACACGACAGCGGCGCCCTCGGCTTCGCCCTCGCCCTCACCTCGCTGAGCTTCTCGCCCTCACCCCGCTGTGCGTCCGAAGGCTCCCCGGAGCAGCGCCCGGAAGGTGTCCGCCGCGGGATGCGACCCGTCGGAGCGGTGGACGACCGAGATCGTACGGCGAAGATTCCCCGGCTCGAGCGGCCTGACCCCCACCGGGGTGACCGCCGTCCGCGCCACCATCTCCGGTACGACGGCGACCCCGAGCCCGGCGCTCACCAGCGCGCACACCAGCGCGTAACCCGGAGTCTCGACCAGGACCGAGGGCGTCGCCCCGGCCCGGACGAGCGCGGACTCCACGCCCTGCCGGGGTGGATGCGTCGGCGCCATGCTGATCAGCGGCTGACCGGCCAGCTCACTCAGGGGCAGCCGCGACGAGGCGCTCGCGAGCACGTGGCCCGGCGAGGTCACCAGGACCAACTCCTCGACCAGGACCGGCTCCACGGACACGGACGCGGGCAGCGGCAGCGCGTCCGCGGGCTCGTAGGTGTGCGTGAGGGCCAGGTCGACCTCGCCCGAGGCCACGGCCGCGACGCCGAGCGGCGGTTCGTAGTCCCGCACCATCAGCTCGATGTCCGGATGAGCGCGGCGGAACGCGGTGAGCGCGGGCGGCATCAGATGGATCCCGGCGGTGGTGAAGGTCCCCACGCGCAGTCTGCCGCCGGACAGGCCCGCGAGCCGGGCGAGTTCGTGCCGGGCCTGCTCCATCTCGTCGAGGACCCGGCGCGCCCGCGCGAGAAGGAGTTCGCCCGCGCCGGTGAGGCGTGCCCCGCGGTGATGCCGGACCAGGAGTGAGGTGCCCGCCTCCCGCTCGAGCTTGGCCAGCTGCTGGGAGAGGGCGGGCACGGTGTAGCCGAGTCGTTCGGCGGCGCGGGTGATCGACCCGGCCTCGGAGACCGCCACCAGTGCGGCGAGCCGCGTCGGGTCGTACATGGAGGTCTCCCGGTGCAGGAGCCGACGGGCCGTGAGGCCGTGTGGTGCTGTCCGTCGGCGCGGGGGATAAACGCCTGCTTAAGGCAGACCCAGGATATTCCACATACCTGCTGAAGGCAGAAGAACGGCAGCCTTGAGGTCATGGACGCACAACTGGTCGCCTTCACCGGAGTCGCCGCGGGCATGGTCGCCATGCCGGGTGCCGACTTCGCCGTGGTGGTACGCAACGCCCTCACCTCCCGCCGCGCCGGAGTCGCCTGCGCGATCGGTGTCGCGGGCGGGCTCGTGGTGCACACGGTGCTCGCGGTGGCCGGGGTCGCGGCCGTCCTGGCGGCGGTTCCCACGCTCTTCCGGGCGCTGCAGGTCATGGGCGGGGCCTACGTGCTGTACCTCGGCTACCGCGCCCTGCGGTCGGCGGCGCGTCCGCCGGAGAGCTTCGGCACACCGGACGGCGAGGCAGAGGCGGCGGCCGGGGGCAGTCTGCGACAGGGCTTCCTCACCAACGCCCTC
Organism: Streptomyces sp. NPDC055239; assembly: GCF_053606205.1. Classification (NCBI taxonomy): domain Bacteria; kingdom Bacillati; phylum Actinomycetota; class Actinomycetes; order Kitasatosporales; family Streptomycetaceae; genus Streptomyces; species Streptomyces sp. NPDC055239. The sequence goes on from NZ_JBSGRD010000007.1 coordinate 91,773, forward strand.
AACCCCAAGGCGCCCATCACCTTCCTCAGCGTGCTGCCCCAGTTCGTGCCCGCGGGCAGCCCCGCGATGCCCAGGACGCTGCTGCTGGCGTCCATCATCGTGGCCCTGGCCCTCGTATGGTTCCCGGTCGTCGCGCTCCTGGTGGACCGGCTCGGCCGCCGGCTGCGGAGGCCGCGTACGGCCCGTGCGATCGAGGGCGGCACAGGTGTCGCGCTCAGCGTCCTCGGCCTGGTGCTCCTCACCGAGGCCGTCCTGATGGCGTGACGCGGTCCGACCCGCCGGAGTCGTCGTCATACTCGCCCTTGCCCGCGCCGCGCCGCACCAGGACGGGAAGCAGGCCCCAGAGGCCCGCGCACACCACAAGGGTGCCCGCGCTCGCGACGATCCCGCCGGTGCGGCCCACCGCCACGTCCACGACCAGGAGCACGGAACCGGCGAGCGCGAACACCAGGACCACCATGCCGATACCGGCGAGGCGTGACGACACCCGCACGATCCGCGGCTTGGAGTGCTGCCCGAACAGCCACCTGTGCAAGGCGGCAGGCGCGGTGAAAAGCGCGGCGGACAGGACGGCGAGCAGCAGCGTGGTGACGTACGTGGCGCGCTGCACCGTGTCGAGCGAGGTGAAGCGTTCGGTGAAGGCGAGCGTCAACAGGAACGCGAAGAGGATCTGCACTCCGGCCTGCGTGACGCGCAGCTCCTGGAGGATCTCGGAGAAGTTGCGGTCGGCGCGCTCGAAGCTCGTCTCGTGGCGCGGCGGCGGGTCCCCCGCGGTGGGAGCACTGTTGTTTTCGGCCATGGCGCACGAGTATCCGCGTGGACGCCGTCCACGCCCGGTGGACGCGCCGATCAGAGGGCCGGGCGGGGGGCCGGGCGGAGACTCGGCCGGGGGCCGCCGAGCGGCGGCGGCAGCCGTGAGGCTCCCGCCGCCGCTCGGCAGCCGGCGTTCAGTGACGGGTGATCAGCGCACCCTGCCGTACCAGACGCTCTTCGTCCAGATCTTCTCGAGGCGCACCACGGTGTTCGACTTCGGGGCGTGCCAGATCCGGCCCTTCCCGGCGTAGATGCCGACGTGGTAGACGTTCCGGCCGGAGTGGAAGAAGACCAGGTCGCCGCGGGAGCGTTTCGACGCCGAGACGTGGCGGGTCTTGTTGTACTGCTGTGCGGCGGTGCGAGGCAGCTTCTTGCCCGCGCGCTTGAACGAGTAGAGCGTCAGGCCCGAGCAGTCGAACCTGTGCGGCCCCGTCGCTCCCCAGCGGTACGGCGAGCCTTTCTTGGAGGCAGCGATCTTGAGCGCTTTGGTCCCGTGAGTCGCTGCCTCTGCTTCCGTCGTGAGCCCTGGGGCCACGAGGGTGCCGCCTACGACGGCGAGCGTGAGGACCGATACGGAGCCGGCCCTGGTGAGCAGCGACGGAACATGCTTCAGCGCGGTCATGCGCAACCCTTCGTCAGCCGCCTGTGAAGGATGACCTGTCGGATTCGGGCTGGCGAAGTTGCCCGGCCGCGATGTGCGGCTTCACCCCAAGGGTCGGCGTCCGGACCTTCCGGACCGACCCGTCATGCCTGGGTCCTCCACTCCTGCCGATGCACCGATGTCGACCGGTCATCCGGGTGGCGGCAGGACTCGGCGTCCGCCCGGACCGCCCCGCCGCTGTGGCGGGGGCTTGTCGTCGGAAGGGATCTTGACCCGACAAGGGTGCGAATTCCGAGCCGAAACGGCGTTTTGTGAGGCTCCTCACGGCTGAACCATTCAGGTGGACAAGGTCTGATTCGGGAGCGGAGCGAGGCACTCGACGATCGTTCGACCAGCACCGGAACGAGTAATTCCGGCCATCGCGTACACATCTGACGCAACCGCGGACGGCCCGAATGACTACGAATGTCTACGCCGAACGAGGTAGCCCGTTTGGTTCGTTTGAGTCCTGCCCCGGACGGTTCGGACGCCAGGGCCGGGGTGACGGGGACTCAGGATGCCGACGGGGGCGGCACGGTGACCCGTCCGGCTCGCCGCTCCCCGTCCAGCACACGGAGCGCTCGGGCCAGCGTCGGCGCGTGCACGGCGCTCTCGCCCCGCTGGTGCATGAGGGTCAGGGCGTCCCGCAGGGCGGTCGCGCTGCCCACCAGGGCCTGTGCGGCGCGCAGGCCGCCGTAGGTGTCCGAGGCGCGGGCGGGGTTGATCCTGCCGACCAGGTCGACCACTTCGAGGTATCGGTCGATCAACTCGCCCTCGGCTCGGGTGAGTGCGGGCAGGGGAGGGAGCTCGGGCGGCAACACCGGTGGTTCACCTCGCGTCCGGGGTGCGCGGGGATGACTTGCGGCTCGCGACGATCCGGTCCACCAGGCCGTACTCGACCGCCTCGGAGGCGCTCAGGATCTTGTCGCGCTCGATGTCGGCCGCGACGAGCTCCGGGCTCCGGCCGGTGTGTTGGACGAGCAGCCTCTCCAGTTGCGCCCGGGTGCGCAGGAGTTCGTCGGCCTGGATCGCCAAGTCGGTGGCCTGGCCGTGGATCGGCTCGGCGAGCGAGGGCTGATGGATGAGGACCCGGGCGCCCGGCAGCGCGCATCGCTTGCCGGGGGTGCCCGCGGCCAGCAGGACGGCGGCGGCCGATGCGGCCTGGCCCAGGCAGGTGGTCTCCACGTCGCAGGTGACGAACTGGATCGTGTCGTAGATCGCCGTCATGGCGCTGAACGAGCCGCCGGGGGAGTTGATGTAAAGCGAGATGTCGCGGTCGGGCGCCAGGTATTCGAGGTGCATGAACTGCGCCATCACATCGTTGGCGGAGGTGTCGTCGACGGGCGTCCCGAGGAAGACGATGCGTTCCTCGAGCAGTTTCGAGTACGGATCGAGGGTCCGCTGCCCCGTGGTGGTGCGCTCGGTGAACTCGGGCAGGACATAGCGGGCGAACGGTCGGTTCATGGCACGTCTCTCCTCTGCCGGGGGCGGCTATGCCCCAAGGCTTCTGTGAAAAATGTACAGGACGTACGTAACGTCGTAGTGGGGAGCATGTTCGTGTGATCCGCCGGAGTCAACCGATGCGCCGTGTTTCAGCCGCTCGCTGAAAGCGCATGCCGAGAACGCGGCCACGAACGTCGGCCGCCAACCGCCCCGAAGACCGCTCCGAAAACCACTCCGAAATCCGCCCCGGACCGAAAGCGTCGTATGAGCCCTGAAGCCCACCGAGCCCCCGATGCCGCTGAGCTCGTCCACCTCACCGCCCGCGAACTCGCCGCCCGGATCCGCGACCGCGAACTCTCCGCGCGCGAGGTCGTCCAGGCGCACCTGGACCGGATCGAGCAGGTCAACGGCGCCGTGAACGCCGTAGTGACCCTCACGGCGGAGCGCGCGCTCGACGAGGCGTACGCCGCCGACGAGCAGACGGCGCGCGGTGAACCGCTCGGCCCGCTGCACGGGCTCCCTGTCGCGCACAAGGACACGCACGACACCCGTGGCATCCGGACCACCTACGGGACCCCGCTCCTCGCCGACAACGTCCCGGACCGCGACGAGCTGATCGTCGAGCGCATCCGCGCCGCCGGGGCGATCACCGTCGGCAAGACCAACGTGCCCGAGTTCGCGGCCGGTTCGCACACCTTCAACCCGGTCTTCGGTGCCACCCGCAATCCGTACGACCTCCGGCGGTCGGCGGGCGGCAGCAGCGGGGGAGCGGCGGCGGCGCTCGCGTGCGGCATGCACCCTCTGGCCGACGGCAGCGACATGGGCGGCTCCCTGCGCAACCCCGCGTCGTTCTGCAACGTGGTGGGCCTGCGCCCTTCGCCGGGCCGGGTGCCGAGCTGGCCGGACACCACCCCGTGGTCGACGATGGCCGTGCAGGGGCCGATGGCGCGCACGGTGGCGGACGCGGCCCTGCTGCTCTCCGTCGTCGCAGGTCCCGACCCGCGCTCGCCGATCGCCCTGGAGACACCGGGAAGCGCGTTCGGCGGATCGTTGGAACGGGATCTGACGGGGCTGCGGATCGCCTGGTCGCCGGACCTGGGAGGAGCGGTGCCGGTCGACCGCGCGGTCACCGATGTGTTCGCGCCCGCCGTCACGGTCTTCGCCGACCTCGGGTGCTCGGTCGAGGAGGCCTGCCCTGATCTCTCCGGCGCCGACGAGGTGTTCCGGACCTTCCGCGCCTGGCAGTTCCACCTGGCGCTCGGCGAGCTCGTGGAGACCGCGTCCGACCGGATGAAGCCAAGCCTGGTGCGGAACGTACTCCAGGGGCGAACGCTCACCGGCAGCGACTTGGAGCGGGCCACCGTGCTGCACGGCGAACTGTTCCATCGAGTCCGGGAGTTCTTCGAGCGGTACGACGCCCTGATTCTGCCGACCAGTCAAGTACTGCCATTTCGCGTCGAGTTGGAGTACCCGGACGAGATCGACGGGGTGGCGATGTCCGACTACCTGGAATGGATGCGCTCGGCGTACCTGGTGTCGGCGACCGGCAGCCCGGCGCTTTCGGTACCCGCCGGATTCACTCCGGGTGGACTGCCGGTCGGACTGCAGATCGTCGGGCCGCACCGTGCCGATCTACGGGTCCTGCAGATCGGTCACGCCTTTGAGCGGGCCACCCGGTACGGCGAGCGCAGGCCGGTGCGCGGCGTTACGCGTCCGGACGGTCGGGTACTCGGGCGCAATGAATCGCTTGGAGCACCTGGACCAAACGGACCGTCTGGACAAGGGCCTCGTCGATGAACTGACGCGTGCCGCCCGCGAGGCAGTGCGCGATGAACTGAGAGAGCAGACACGCAAACAGCGCAGAACAGCCGCGCTGTACGCGGGGGCCGGCGCCGTCGGCTTCTACGCGGGTGCCGCGCTGGCGCTCGCCTTCGGCCTCGTGCTCGCGCTCGGCCTGCCCGGCTGGGCAGCCGCGCTGATCACCGCGGTGGTGCTCGGTGTCGTGGCCTGGCTGCTGCGCGGCGCGGCCCGCCCTTCCACGACCCGCCCTTCCACGTCCGGCCTCTCCACGGACGGCCCCTCCACGGACGCCTCGTCCGCTGCCGGGCCGACCGTGGACGCGACGGACCCGTCCGTGGATCCCGAGGTGCCACACCGTTGGGGCCAGTGAGCGGCGGCGACCCGCTGTGGATGTTTGGCCAACGGGTTACGGGCCACTCGTGAAGAAGAGGTGGCCATTTTGAACACATCGCCAGACCCAGCAAAGAGGAAATCGACCTCACAGAAGCCGAGTTCACACAACTCGGCGAACTCGACCGAACGTGCGGAAAGCGGCAGGACCGAGCGCGCGGAGAGCGGCAGGACGAACCGTCGGCCGGGCCCCATGGAGGTGCTGCGCACGGCGCGCACCCAGCTCGCCGAGCTCACCGGGATGGCCGCCGAGTCCGTGTCGTCCTTCGAACAGACCGATGACGGCTGGACGTTGGAGATCGAGGTCCTGGAACTCACCCGGGTGCCGGACACGATGAGTCTCCTCGCGAGCTATCAGGTGGAGTGCGACCCACAGGGCGAGCTCCTGGGCTACCGGCGCGTGCGCCGCTACGAACGCGGGCGCGCCGACTCCCCCAAGCCCGGCGGCCGTTAGGGCCCGGGCCGCGCGGAATTCCGCAGTTCTCCCCACAGGGCAGCTCCCTTCGAGGAGCAGCTCTCTCGCCAGACTTCCCAGACTTCCCAGACAAGGAGGGTCGGTCGGCATGACCGTTGTCCCTGCACAGCAAGGAGGCGGATCGGGAGGCACCAGTGGCCTCTACGACGTCCTGGAACTCGTCCTCGACCGCGGGCTGGTCATCGATGCCTTCGTGCGTGTCTCGATCGTCGGCATCGAGATCCTGAAGATCGATGTGCGTGTGGTGGTCGCCAGCGTCGACACCTATCTGCGCTTCGCCGAGGCGTGCAACCGCCTCGACCTGGAGGCGGGTCCGCACAAGAGCCCCGGACTCCCCGACCTCGTGGGCGAGATGACCGAATCCGGTGCGCGCGGCAAGTCCAAGGGCGCCCTGTCCGGTGCCGCCGAGACCATCTCCGACGCGTTCAAGCAGTCCCGTGAAGAGGGTCAGTCGGAGCCCCGCCCGCGCGCACGCAAGAGCACGTCCGCGCGCCGGAAGGAGGAGCAGGAATGAGTACGTACGTCTACGGCATCGCCGCCAGCACGCATCCTTCGCTCCCCGAGGGCATGGGCGGCGTGGGAAAGCCGGCGCGCCCCGTGCGCATCATCCAGGAAGGTGACCTCGCGGCCATCGTCAGCGATGCGCCCGAGGGGCTGCGCGCCAAGCGCAACGACCTGCTGGCCCACCAGAACGTGCTGAACGAGACGGGCGCGGCAGGTCCGGTCCTTCCCATGCGGTTCGGCAACGTCGCCCCGGACGACACGGCTGTCGCGAGCGTGCTCGCGGAACGCGCCGAGCACTACCGCGAGCGGCTCACGACACTGGCGGGCAAGGTCGAGTACAACGTCAAGGCCAGCCACGACGAGCAGGCGGCCCTGCACCGCGTGATGGCCGACAACCCCGAGGTGCAGGCGCTTGCCGAGGTCAATCGGCAGGCGGGCGGCGGCAGTTACGAGCAGAAGCTGCAACTCGGCGAGATGGTGGTGGCCGCGCTCCAGAGCCGGGAGGCCGAGGACGCGTTGGAGCTGCACCGGATCCTGGAGCCGACGGCATACGCCGTCAGTGTGGGCCCCGAGTCCACGGGATGGCTGGCCAACCTCTCGCTCCTGGTCGAGCGCGATGCGGCCGGGGCGTTCCTCGACGCCGTCGAGGAAGCCCGCAAGAGCCACCCGCACGTCGAACTGCGCGTCAACGGCCCGCTGCCGCCCTACAGCTTCGTGGAGCCAGGGCCCTCCGAACCCGCGGGGGCCACCCCGGAGGCCATGGGCTCGCAGAGCGGCCGGGAGTAAGCGCATGGGACTGATCGGCGAAGTGCTGATGCTGCCGTTCGCACCTGTGCGCGGCGGCCTCTGGGCGGTGAACCAGGTACTCGCCGAGGCCGAGCGCCTCTACTACGACCCGGCCACCGTCCGCTCCGAACTCGCCCTTCTCGAGCAGCGGCTCGAGTCGGGGGAGATCGGTGAGGAGGAATTCGACCGCCAGGAGGACGAGTTGCTCGACCGCCTGGAAATTGGCCTGCGCAGCGGCGCGGGTACTGACCACGGGACCACATGATGAATCGAGTTGGATTGGGCCTCGCCATAGGGGCCGGTTACGTCCTCGGACGTACGAAGAAAATGAAGCTGGCGTTCGCTGTCGGCACCATGGTGGCCGGTAAGCGGATGAACCTCAGCCCCCGTGCCCTTGGGGACCTGCTGTCCCAACAGCTGCAGAACAACCCGCAGTTCAAGGAGATCGGCGACCAGCTGCGCGGGGATCTGCGCGGGGTCGGCAAGGCCGCGTCCGGAGCGCTGGTCGAGCGGCAGATCTCGGGTCTCGCCGACCGACTGCACGGACGTACGGCGGATGTGCGGGACCAACTAGCGGGCGTGACACCGGACATACCGGGGCGAGGCGGCAAGGACGAGGCCGACGAGCCGGACGACGCCTACGAGGAGTCCTCGGAGTCCGAGGAGCCCGAGGAGTCCGCGGAACCTGAGGAGCGCGAGGAGCGCGAGGAGAAGCCCCGGCCGAGGAAGAAGGCGCCCGAGCAGAGGGCCGCCCCCAAGAAGGCGCCGGCCAAGAAGAGTCCCGCCCGTACGGCAGCGGCCCAGAAGAGCCCGGCCAGGAAGACGGCGAAGAAGGCTCCGGCAAGGCCCGCGGCGAAGACATCCGCGCGCCGCGCCACCGGAGCCCGGGTGCCGAAGGAGGGCGGTCGTGATGAGTGACACCCTGAAGTCCGCGAAGAACGGGGCGAAGGAGAATCCGCTCGCCGGCATCGCGCAGAGCGAAGCCGCCGACCGGCTCAAGTCGGAGGTCCAGGAGTATCTCGGGGCCCAGGCCCAGCGTCTGCTGGTCGGCGTGGGCCACAAGCTCGGCGAGACGACGGGCAAGCTCAACGACATAGCCGAGGGCAACAGCCCGGGCTTCGCCAAGCTCGCCCTCGACGGCGGACGCAAAATGGCCGAGGGCAAGGGCCCGCTGCGTTCCGCTCTGGAGGTCGGCGCAGGCAGGGCCAAGGACAGTGTGATCGGCGCCTTCAAGAACATGACCGGAGGCAAGGGCCGCCGCAAGGGCGGAGCCGGCAAGAAGCCGACGGTCATCATGGAGTTCGTGGACGTCGGCGTGCCGCTGCGCACGGCGTACGACCAGTGGACCCAGTATCAGGAGTTCAGCACCTTCGCCAAGGGCGTCAAGAGCGCGAACCGCGCCGACGACACCACCTCCGACTGGCAGGCCAAGGTCTTCTGGTCCAACCGGAGTTGGAAGGCCCACACCACCGAACAGGTGGCGGACGACCGGATCGCCTGGACCTCGGAGGGCGCGAAGGGCACGACGAAGGGCGTCGTCTCCTTCCACTCGCTTGCCGAGAACCTCACGCGCGTCCTGCTGGTCCTGGAGTACTACCCGAAGGGGCTCTTCGAGAAGACCGGCAACATCTGGCGCGCGCAGGGCCGCCGGGCACGGCTCGACCTGAAGAACTTCGCACGGTTCATCACCATCAAGGGTGAGGCGGAGGACGGCTGGCGCGGCGAGATCCGCGACGGCGAGGTCGTCCAGAGCCATGAGGACGCGCTCGAAGAGGAGCAGGGCGAGGAGAGCGAGGCGGGCGAATCGGAGGAGGTCGCCGAGGACGAGTACGAGAGCGACGACGAGGAACAGCCCGAGGAGTCCGAGGAGTCCGAGGAGCCTGAGGAGTCCTACGAGGACGAGGAGGAGGACGAGGAGGGCGAGGACGAGCCGAGGTACGAGGAAGACGAGGCTGAAGAGGACGAGGCGACGTACGACGAAGAGCCCGCGGTGAGTGGGCGTCGCCGATGACGATGCCCAGCCGGATGCCCGAGCCGTACGGGCAGGGCGGCGGCGCGAATCTCGCCGACATCCTGGAGAGAGTGCTCGACAAGGGCATCGTGATCGCGGGTGACATCAGGATCAACCTGCTCGACATCGAACTGCTCACCATCAAGCTGCGGCTCATCGTCTGCTCCGTCGACAAGGCGAAGGAGATGGGGATCGACTGGTGGGAGGACGACCCCGAGCTGTCCTCCCGCGCGCACAGCAAGGAACTCACGCGTGAGAACGCAGAGTTGCGTGCCCATGTCGCCGAGCTCGAGCAGCTGGAGCAAGGCAGGTCTGAGCGACGGAAGCCGGCGCGACGCAAGGTGGAGCAAGGCAAGACGGAGCAAGGCAAGACGGAAGGAAGCGCATGAGCGGACTGCGGTACGTCTACGCCATCTGCCGCTCCTTCGACGCGGCGCTCCAGACCCAGGTGACCGGGGTGGACGGCGCGCCCCCCGGTCGGCTGGCGCACCACGGCCTGATCGCCGTGGTCGGTACCGTGCCGGAGCGGGACTTCGCGGAAGAGCCGCTCCGGCGCCATCTGGAGGACCTGGACTGGCTGAGCGCGACCGCGCGCGCCCACCAGGCCGTGATCGACGCACTCACCGTGGTCACCACTCCGCTGCCGCTGCGACTCGCCACCGTGTTCCGTGACGACGCTGGTGTGCGCGCGATGATGGAGGAGCGGGAGGACGCGTTCCACCGGACGCTCGACCGGCTCGACGGCCGTGTGGAGTGGGGCGTCAAGATCCATTCCGACGCCGAGGCGGCCCGCCCGGCCGAGGAGCCGGCGAAGGCCGCTACGGGGCGGGATTACCTGCGCCAGCGCCGACAGCACAACAGGGCTCATGAAGAGATGTGGGAGAGCGCCGAGAAGTTCGCGCGCGAGTTGCACGACATGCTCTGCGGGCGCGCGGAGGACGCGCGACTGCACGCGCCTCAGAACTCCGCTCTCTCGCGGGAATCGGGCCGCAACGTACTCAACGCGGCTTATCTGGTGTCGCGTTCGGACTCGGAGGCCTTCGTGGAACTGGTACAAGGTGCGAAGGGCCAGGAGCCGGGCCTGCGCGTGGAACTCACCGGGCCGTGGGCCGGGTACTCCTTCGCGGGTCTGGAGGCCGACGAGGACGGCGCGACGGACGGCAGGGCGGACGGCGCGACGGGGGAGGCGGGACTGTGACCGTCGTCGAACGCCGGGAGGTCGCCCTGGTCGACCTGCTCGACCGGTTGCTCGCGGGCGGGGTCGTCATCACCGGGGACCTCACCTTGCGCATCGCGGACGTCGATCTGGTCCGTATCGACCTGAACGCACTCATCAGCTCGGTGAACGAGCAAGTCCCCTCCCCCTTCGAGGAGTTGCTGTGAGCGAGCGGGCGGCGGGGAAGAACCGTCTCGAACTCGAACCGGACACGGTGGAACGCGACCTGATCAAACTCGTCCTGACCGTCGTGGAGCTGCTGCGTCAGCTCATGGAGCGGCAGGCCGTGCGCCGCTTCGACACCGGGGAACTCGACGAGGACCAGGAGGAGCGCATCGGGCTCACGCTGATGCTCCTCGACGACCGTATGGCCGAACTGCGCGAGCGCTACGGCCTGCGGCCCGAGGACCTGAACCTGGACCTCGGGCCGTTGGGACCGCTGCTTCCGAGGGAGTAGCAGGACGAGCCACGAGGACGGGCTCGCCGCCCGCGTCGGTCACCGCCTTCCAGGGGGGGGCTGTGGTGAGTGGCTCGGTGACTGACCTGTGGCCAAATGGGTACTCAGAGTCACATGCGAATGAGTGTGATGGATGTGGGCGCCAACGCCGTCCGGCTGGTCGTCGTGGACGCCGAGGGCGGTGTGCCCTTGCCGGTCCACACCGCCAAGTGGAAGGTGAGACTCTCCGAGGAGGTCGGGCCGAGCGGGGTGATCCCCGAGGAATCCGTGGGACGGCTCGTCACGGCGGTCACGGACGCCGCCAAGACCGCCCGGCGGTGGGGATCGGCTGAGCCACTGGCCTTCGCCACGACGGTCGTACGCAGCGCGCCCAACCGTCTTGAGGTCCTGCGGACCGTGGGCGAGGAGACCGGCGTACGGCTGTGCACGCTGCCCGGAGAGGTGGAGGCCGAGCTCACCTTCCTCGGCGCCCGCCGGTGGATGGGCTGGCGGGCCGGACCGCTCGCGCTCTTCGACATCGGCGGCGGTTCGCTCGAGGTGGCCTTCGGGCGCGGGCGGCTGCCGGACTACGTGGCCTCGCTGCCCCTCGGCGCGCGCCGGTTGAGCCGGGAGTTCTTCGAGGGCGAGGACCCGCCGAGCGAGCAGAGCGTGAAGGAGCTGCGGCGCAAGGTGCGCCACCAGCTGCGGGACGTCGCCGCACGGATCCGCTGGGAGGGTCCGCGCACCGCGGTGGCGACATCACGGACGTTCCAGCAGCTGGCGCGACTCGGAGGTGCGGCGCCCGGTCGTCACGGGCCCTTCATGGCACGTCAGTTGACCCGTGCGGACCTGCGGGAGTGCCGCGACCGGCTCGCCAAACTACCGGCGGCCGAACGGGCCGGGCTGCCGGGGGTCTCGGCGCCACGGGCCGTGCAGAGCCTGGCCGGGGCGATCGTGGGGCACACGGCGATGAAGCTGACGGGCGTCAAGGCGGTCACCATCTGCCCCTGGGCCATCCGTGAGGGCGTCCTGCTGCGGCACATGGAGGACGGCGGGGCGTGGTGGGCGGAGGCGAGCGCGCGGGAGGAGATGGCGCCACCGGTCGCGCGACCGGTGGCGCTACGGATCGCGGCTCTGCAGAGCTGAGCCGCGGCTCTACGGAATTGTCGCCACCCTGCGGAACAGGGGCGCGGCTCTACGGAATTGTCGCCACCCTGCGGAACGGGGGCGCGGCTCCACGGAATTGTCGCCACCCTGCGAAAGAGGTGCGGCTCCACGGGGCTCTCGCTGCCCTGCGTAACACAGGCGCGGTCCCACGGAACCCTCGCGACCGACCCTGCGGAGCAGATGCGCGGCCCCGCGGCACCACCGTGACCCCGCGGGGCTACCGCGGCTCCGCGGAACTGAGGTGTGCGCGTGCGGGGCTGTCGGCCTTTCGGCGCAGCACCGCACGCTCCTCCGCGTTGGCTCCGCCCCAGACTCCGAACGCCTGACCGCTGTCGAGAGCCCAGGTGAGGCAGGGCCGGAGCACCGGGCAGCGCAGGCAGATCCGTTTGGCGGCCAGCTCCTCGCTCAGCGCGGGTCCCGCCGCGCTGACGGGAAAGAACAACTCGGGGTCCTCGCGCGCGCAGAGCGCGCGGTGTACCCACTCCATCAACGCCTCCCTTCGGGGTGGAGTTGACACGGGTGCCCCCGCCACGCGGACGGAAACCGAAGAGCGCCGGGAGAAGGAAGGGTTCGGTGTTGTGCCGGGCCCATCCCACCTCTCTCATCCCTCGTCGGTGCCAGGTGCCGTCGGAGGCCCGTGGAGCCGGGCGACGGTCGCGGCCAGTTGCCGCCGGTACGGCTTCGGGATCTCCCCACCCGCGGCGGCGCTGACCAGCTCATCGGCCACGAGATGCAGCTTGGTGTTCGTGTTCTGGGAGACGGAGACCAGGACATCCCATGCGTCCTCGGCGCTCAGACCGAAGGAGGCCATCAGGACTCCGCGCGCCATGTCGATGACGGGCCGCGTCTGCATGGCCCGCCGCAGCTGACAGAGTTCGGCGCCGGGGTCCTGCCCCGCTCGGACGCCCGGGTCCTGCTCGACTGCGCCGTCCGGAGCGGGTTCGCCGTCCGGAGCGGCCTCGCTGTCCTGCGCGAGCTGCGCGGGAAGTGCACGTTCTGTCATGGCGGCAGCTCCGTAGGCGTCCGTGCGTCGTCACCTCACCCAGAGTCGGCCCGCCGAGGTTCACCCGTCAAGAGATACCGGAAATGTAGTTCGTCCTTTTGAATGCGTGAATCAAACGCCCTATCTTGGAGCGATGGGTGAAGTACCTGAACCACACAGCGGTTGGACGTTCCTCACCAACCACGCCCGTGTCCTCGCCGCGATCGCCGACGACCCTGCCACCCGCATCCGGGACATCGCCGCCCGCTGTCGGCTCACCGAGCGGGCCGTGCAGAAGATCGTCGCCGATCTGGAGGGGGGTGGCTATCTCTCCCACACGCGGCAGGGCCGTTCCAATACGTATCGCATTGAAGCGGGGACCATCCTGCGTCACCCCGCCGAATCAGGTCTCGCCGTCGCGGAACTCCTCACGCTCCTTGCCCAGCACGACGCCGACAACGGCGACGGTCCAAGGCGGTAGCACCCCGCCGATGCGGACGGCGCCCCCTCTGACCTGCGGCGAATCCGTTCCGCGCGGGCCTGATGGCCGTGCCGGGTGCCGGTTAAGCTGGGGAACATGGCCTACGAGATTCCGGTGACGCAAGCCCGAGCAGAGCTCGCCGACCTGATCAACCGCGTCGTCTACGGCGATGAGCGGGTGGTTGTCACCCGGCATGGCAAGCCACTTGTGGCCCTTGTGTCCGCCGCCGACCTGGAGCGACTCGAGCAGTTGCCCAAGGCCGACGAGGAGCAGGTGGTCAGCTCCGTCTCGTCGCTGCGCTCGACCGCCGCCCCGCCGTCCGGCGCGGGTGAACGGCAGCGCTTCGGTATCGCCGCCGAACATCGGGGCCCCAACGCGACGTAGCCGTAAGGATATTGAGAACGTCAGCGGGTTCTGTGCGCGGAGCGGGGTCGATCGGGGCTCGTCGGCTCGATGCAGCGGGACTGGACGTGCTCGTAGATCATCGTGGTCTGTACGTCGGCGACTTCGCGGCGTTCGGTGAGACGGTCGATGACGAAGGCGTACACGCTGTCGACGTCAGGGACAGCGATGTGGATGAGGAAGTCGTGAGCGCCCGAGGTGACGAACAGGCCGATCACCTCGGGCAGTCGGGCGGCCCACTCGCGGAACCCCTCGATGACCGGTCGGGCGGGCGGCCGGATGCGCACCGAGATGAGCGCTTGGACGGGTCGGCCGGCGGCGTCGAGATCCAGGGCCGCGTGGTAGCCGGTGATGACGCCGCGCTCGCGGAGCAGCCTGACGCGTTCCAGTGAGGTCGAGGGGGAGACCCCAGTCCTGGCCGCAAGCTCGCGGTTGGTCTGCCGTGCATCGTTCTGCAGTTCCCGCAGCAGGGCCCTGTCCAGCGCATCAAGTTCCATGAGATCCACCGTATGCCAGACGAAGTTCGGCAAGCGGAGGCGCTTGCCGGATTCCTGCCTAGTCTCGCCGCCATGGATACACGGAAGAACGGCCCGGCCTTCGGCGCGGGCCTCGTGCTTGCGGCGGCGGTGCTGTGGGGCACCGTCGGCCCTGCTCAGGTCCTGGCTGATGACCCCATGGAGCCGGCGGCGCTCGGCGGCTGGCGGCTGGTCGTGGGCGGGCTGATCCTCGGAGCGCTCACCGCGTGCCGTCCGAACAAGCTCCGGGTTCTCGCCGAGGGCAGGGTCCTGCGCCCGCTGCTCGTCTGCGCGGTCTCGACCGGCGTCTACCAGGCGGCCTTCCTCTCCTCGGTGTCGCGGACCGGGGCAGCTCTGGCCACGGTGATCGCCCTGGGCACCGCGCCCGCGGTGACCGGCGTGTGTGCCCGGCTGGTCGTCGGTGAGCGGATGGGCGCCGGCTGGACGGCAGGCACCGTCGCGGCCGTCGGCGGCTGCGCCCTGCTCCTTGCACCGGGCGGCGGAGGCCGCGTGGATCTGCTCGGCCTGCTCCTGGCGGTGGCCGCGGGTGCCTGTTACGGCCTGTACACCGTCTTCGCCAAGCAGATGGCCGCCGCCAGCCGCGCCGCCGACCTGCCCACGCTCTCAGCGCTCTCCCTGCTCCTCGGCTCGCTCCCCTTGCTGCCCTGGATGATCACCGACACCACCCCGCTGCGCGACGGCTCCACCCTCGCCCTGATCGGCTGGCTCGGCGTGGCCACCACCGCTGCCGCGTACTGGCTGTTCACCGCGGGTCTCGTCAGGGTGCGGGCGACCGTGGCCGGGACGCTCAGTCTCGCGGAGCCGCTGGCCGCGGCCCTGATCGGCGTGCTGCTTCTCCACGAGCACCTGCCGCCCTCGGCGTGGGCCGGTTGCGCACTGATCCTCGCCGGAATGATCACCACCTGCCTGCCCACGATGACGCGTGGCCGCTCCGCCACACGAGCGACGGAGTTTCCGCCGGATCGCCGCATCACGTTCGCCGGAGCCCCCGCAAGCGCCTCCCAGGTCGAACGAAATGCGGATACGGCGCGCGAGTCCAGCACGTCTGCCTAGCATTCCCGGGTCTGTCCGCATGAATAAAGAGGATTGCCATGTCTGTGATGAACGCACCGAGCGCGGTAACGGTGGGCTTCGCGCCGGAAGAGGTGGACTTCAGTCTGTCCACCCGCAAGGCCCGGCTGAAGTGGGTCGTGGTCGTCAACGCCGAACTGCCTCCCGGCCGGGCCGCCAACGCCGCCATCTGCGCCGCCGCCCCCACGGTGACCGCTGTCCCCGGCCTGCTCGGCACCGACGCCACCGACGAGGAGGGCGCCATTCACCCGGGCCTGCCCTGGGCGGGCTGCTCAGTGCTCGTCGCCGACTCCGCCACGCTGCGCACCATCCGCGCCAAGGCGGCATCCCGCACCGACACCTTCATGGCCGACGTGCCCGCCGCCGCCCAGAGCACCCGCGTCTACAGCGACTTCATGACGGCCGTGGGCGAGACCCGGACCGAGGACATGGACTACTGCGCGGTCAGCATCGTCGGCCCCCGCAACCCGGTCGACAAGATCGTCGGCAAGCTCCCCCTCATGCCCTGAACAGAAAATAGTTGTGGGCCGTTGTCGATCCGGCCACGTCTCGTTCGACGTCATGGTGTGTGGCGCCCCGCCGCACGATGACGCGACAGGACCTGACGAGGGAACACATGAATCAACTGCTGAGAGTCATGAACTTCATCGTCTCGGATGACGGAATCGCTGCTGGAGAGGAACAGAGTCTCGACCGGCCGTTCGGCTACGACCATCCCGAGAAGCTGTTCGCGTGGGCCGGAGCCACAGCGAGCTGGCCCGGGCGCACCGATCCCGGAGGAAGCCGGGGCCTCGACGACTACTTCACGCGAGACTTCGCACGCAACATCGGCGCCGAGATCATGGGCCGCAACAAGTTCGGACCCCAGCGCGGGCCCTGGCAGGACCACGAGTGGCAGGGCTGGTGGGGCGATGAGCCCCCGTTCCACACGCCCGTGTTCGTCATGACCCACCACGAGCGTCCGTCGTTCACGCTCTCCGACACCACGTTCCACTTCGTCGACGGCGATCCGGCCACGGTCCTCGAACGGGCGCGGGCAGCGGCACAGGGCAGGGACGTACGACTCGGCGGCGGGGTCACCACCGTTCGGCAGTTCCTCGACGCCGATCTCGTCGACACCCTGCATGTGGCGGTCTCGCCGGTGAAGCTCGGGTCCGGGCTACGTCTTTGGGATTCCCCCGATGAGCTGCTCGACCGGTTCCACCTGGAGGTCGTGCCCAGCCCGAGCGGCGTGACGCACCACCTGTTCTGGAGGAAGTGAGCGCAGGAGCAGCCGTACGCCTCCGCCAGCCGTACGCCTCTGTCAGCCGTACGCCTCCGTCCGCTACAGCGGAGGCGTACGGCCGTCTCTATGCGGTTCCGGATCAGGCGACCGGCACCGCGTCCCCCCGCGCCGGTGTCTCCTCGGGCGCCGCAGCGGCGGGGCGGCGGCGACGTGCGCCGAGCAGCACGGCCGTCAGGCCGAGCAGGACCCAGACCGCGAGGGTGAAGACGGGGCCCGTGACGCGCGCGCCGTCGAAGAAGGAGACCGAGCGCAGCAGGGTGCCCCCGGCGCCCGGCGGCAGCAACTGGCCGATGAGACCCACCGGTTCGGGCAGCAGCTGCGGCGCGGACGTCACCCCGGAGAAGGGGTTGCCGAGCAGCACCATCGCCATCGCGCCGACCCCGATGCCCGCGGGACCGAGGAGTGCGGCGCACCCGGCGACGGTTGCGCCCACCGCGAGGGTCGAGAGCGCCAACACCCCGGCTTCCGCCCACCAGTTGCCCGTGAGTACGCCGAGCCAGCTGTGCGTCAGAGCGGCGGCGACCACGCCGACAAGGGCGGCGGCAAGGACGAGGGAGGACGCCGCGCGGACGCCGCGAAGTCCGAGCATCGTCACGATCGTGCCGGCCGCGACACCCGCGATCGCCAGCGGCAGGACGCTCGCGCCGAGGGCCGCGCCCCGCGGGTCGGCGGCGGGCGCGGCCACCACATCGGTGGTCGTCACCTTCGCCCCCTCCGGAGCCTGACCGGTCACCGCCTGCTCCAGGAGCTGGGCGACCACCGGGCTCGCCGCCGTCGCGGTGAGGAGTTTCATTCCTTGCGGCGTGACGACGACCGCCCCGTACACGGTCCGGTCCTCGATGGCGTCGCGGGCCGCGGCCTCATCGGCGTACCGATGGATCTCGAACGCGCCCTTGTGCTCCGCCAGTCGGGACTGGAGGGGAGCCGTCGCCGCGGCGGGCCCCGCGACGCCGAGCGGCAGGTCGCGAGGGGCGGTCCTGGTGGCGGGCCAGGCGAAGGCCCACAGGGCGAGGGCCACGAGCGCGGAGACCAGGATGGCCACCGCCACCATGCGGCGGCCCTGCGGAGGCGGGGTGGCGACCGACGTGGACATGGGCTGAGCTCCTTCTGGGATGTGCGTGCCTACGACCTTCGGTGATTTAAAGAGAAGGATCGTTCGTTTTGCGAGATGTTCCGACTGTCCTTCCAGGTGTGGCGCTTGTCAAGAAGGAATGTTCGTTTTATTTTTGGAGGCATGGCCCGCGTATCCCAGGAGCACCTCGACGCACGCCGCCGCCAGATCCTCGACGGCGCCGCCCTCTGCTTCGCCCGCAATGGCTTCCACGCCACCTCGATGCAGGACGTGCTGGGGGAGGTCGGTCTCTCGGCCGGAGCGGTCTACCGCTACTTCCGGGGCAAGGAGGAGCTCATCGGGGCGATCGTCGGCGAGGTTCTGGAGTGGATCCAGGCGACCTTCGAGGCCGCCGCCGAGGAGACCCCGCCGCCCCCGCCGGACGTCCTTGTCGGCCGCGCCCTGACCCAGGTGCTCGGCCGGAGGCCGGGAGGCGGGGAGGGGGAGTCCTCGTACTTCCCGCGCCTGATCGTCCAGGTGTGGGCGGAGACCCTGCGCAACGAAGAGCTCGCCACCGTGATGAAGCAGGGGTACGCCAAGGTGCGCGTGGCCTGGGTGAAGATCGTCGAGGGATATCAGGCGGCGGGCATGATGCGTGACGACGTCCCGGCCGACCACGTCGCGCGGGTGATGGTCGCCGCGGCCCAGGGGTTCCTCGCGCAGCTCGCGCTGTTCGACGAGGTTCCGCTGGAGGCGCTGCAGGATGGCCTGCGCGGCCTGATGAGTATGGGTCGGCCCGGCTGACAAGTGCTGCTGGGTATGGCGGAGCCCAGCTGATGGTCATGAAGCGGTCAAGCGCTGGTTAACCTCGTTGAAACTCCTCCCAACTAGCCTGCAAGGCCACGCCACCAGGGGTTTTGGTAACCGGGGTGCGCAAGATCAAGCGTACTGCCTGTGTGTTACATCTATACCCGTCGCGGTGGCCGCGGCAGCCGGACCCCGCACGGTCCGGAGCGAGGACTGTGAGGTGGGACGCGTGCAACTGACCCCGCACGAGCAGGAGAGACTGCTCATCCATGTGGCTGCGGACGTGGCCGAGAAGCGAAGGGCGCGGGGGCTGCAGCTCAACCACCCCGAGGCGATCGCTCTCATCACGTCCCACATTCTTGAAGGCGCCCGCGACGGCCGCACCGTCGCCGAACTCATGTCATCGGGGCGCAAGGTGCTCACCCGCGACGACGTCATGAGCGGCATCCCCGAGATGATTCACGACGTCCAGGTCGAGGCCACGTTCCCGGACGGCACCAAGCTCGTCACCGTCCACGATCCGATCGTCTGACGGGGGCCGAGACATGAGTTCCGCGCAACCCGTCGTTCCCGGTGAGATCCTCTTCGCCGACGAGCCCGTCGCCTTCAACGAAGGCCGCGAGGTCACCCCCCTCACCGTCCTGAACGCCGCCGACCGCCCCGTCCAGGTCGGCTCCCACTACCACTTCGCCGAGGCCAACCCCGGTCTCGACTTCGACCGTGCCGCCGCGCACGGCAAGCGGCTCAACATCGCCGCCGGCACCGCCGTGCGCTTCGAGCCCGGAATCCCCGTCGACGTCGAACTCGTCCCCCTGGCCGGTCTGCGGATCGTGCCGGGCCTGCGCGGCGAGACCGGAGGTGCCCTCGATGCCTGAGCTGTCCCGCGCCGCTTACGCGGACCTGTTCGGCCCCACCACGGGCGACCGGATCCGGCTCGCCGACACCGACCTCCTCGTCGAGATCGAGGAGGACCGCTCCGGCGGCCCCGGACTCTCGGGCGACGAGTCGGTGTTCGGCGGCGGCAAGGTCATCCGCGAGTCGATGGGGCAGTCGCGCACGACGCGCGCCGAAGGAGCCCCCGACACCGTCATCACCGGCGCCGTGATCATCGATCACTGGGGCATCGTCAAGGCCGACATCGGCATACGCGACGGCCGGATCACGGGCATCGGCAAGTCCGGCAACCCGGACACGATGGACGGCGTACACCCCGATCTCGTCATCGGCCCCGAGACCGAAGTGATCGCGGGCAACGGCAAGATCCTCACCGCGGGCGCCATCGACACCCACATCCACTTCATCTCGCCGACCATCGTCGACGAGGCGCTCGCCTCCGGGGTCACCACCCTCATCGGCGGCGGCACCGGACCGGCCGAGGGCAGCAAGGCCACCACCATCACCCCCGGCGCGTGGCACCTTGCCCGGATGTTCGCGGCGATGGAGTCGAGTCCGGTCAACATCGGCTTCCTCGGCAAGGGCAACACGGTCTCCAGCGAGTCCATGCACGCCCAACTGCGCGCCGGAGCCGTCAGCTTCAAGATCCACGAGGACTGGGGCGCGACGCCCGCCACCATCGACGCGTGCCTGAACGTCTGCGAGGACACGGGGGCCCAGCTCGCCGTCCACACCGACACCCTCAACGAGGCGGGCTTCGTCGGCGACACGTTCGACGCCGTCGCGGGACGCACGCTGCACGCCTTCCACGTCGAGGGCGCGGGCGGCGGGCACGCCCCGGACATGATCACGGCGGTGTCCCTGCCGAACATGCTGCCGAGCTCCACCAACCCGACCCGGCCGCACACCGTCAACACCATCGAGGAACACCTCGACATGCTGATGGTCTGCCATCACCTCAACGCGGCGGTCCCCGAGGACCTCGCCTTCGCCGAGTCGCGGATCCGGCCCACCACCATCGGGGCCGAGGACATCCTGCACGACCTCGGTGCCATCTCGATCATGTCGTCGGACTCGCAGGCCATGGGCCGCATCGGCGAGGTCGTCATGCGGACGTGGCAGACCGCGCACGTGATGAAGCGACGGCGTGGCTTCCTGCCGGGGGACTCGCGTGCGGACAACCGGCGTGCGCGTCGCTATGTCGCCAAGTACACGATCAACGCGGCCGTCGCGCAGGGCGTCGACCACGTGATCGGCTCGGTGGAGAGCGGCAAGCTCGCCGACCTGGTGCTGTGGGACCCGGTGTTCTTCGGCGTCAAGCCGCAGCTGGTCATCAAGGGCGGGCAGATCGCCTATGCGCAGATGGGCGATGCCAATGCCTCGATCCCCACGCCGCAGCCGGTGCTTCCGCGGCCCATGTTCGGCGCGCACGGGAAGGCGCCCGGACTCAACTCGTTCAACTTCGTGACGCAGTCGGCGCTCGACGACGGCCTGCCGGAACGGCTCGGTCTGGCCAGGGAGTTCACCGCGATCCGCTCGACGCGCGGACGCACGAAGGCGGACATGCGCGAGAACGACGCTCTGCCGAGGGTCGAGGTCGCTCCCGACAGCTTCGCCGTCACCATCGACGGTGAGCTCGTCGAGCCGTCGCCCGCCGCCGAACTGCCGCTCGCACAGCGGTACTTCCTGTTCTGACGGGCGCCGTTATGTCCAGAGCCGCACTACTCGTTCTGGCCGACGGCCGGTTTCCCGCCGGAGGGCACGCGCACTCCGGCGGGGCCGAGGAAGCCGTCAAGGCAAGGCGCATCACCGGCGCAGCCGACCTGGAGGAGTTCTGCCGGGGCCGGCTGCACACGACGGGGCTCGTGTCGGCCTCACTGGCGGCGGCGGCCGCGCTCGGGTTCGACCCGCTGGAGCTCGACGAGGCCGCCGACGCGCGGACACCCTCGGCCGCGCTGCGGGTCGCCGGGCGGCGGCTCGGGCGGCAGATGATGCGGGCCGCGCGAGCCGCGTGGCCCGACCCCTCGCTGGACCAGCTGGCCGCCGCCAGGCCCAAGGGAGCACACCAGCCCGTCGTTCTCGGGCTCGCCGCCCGAGCGGCGGGTCTCGAGGCGCAGGACGCCGCGTACTGCTCGGTGTACGAGTGCGTCAGCGGGCCCGCGACGGCGACCGTGCGGTTGCTGAGCCTCGACCCGTTCGACGCGACGGGCGTGCTAGCCCGCCTCGCGCCCGAGCTCGACCTCGTGGCCCGGGCGGCGGCGGACGCGGCGCGGGAAGCGCTGGTCGACGGGATCGACGCGCTGCCCGCGGCCTCCGCGCCGCTGCTCGAGGTCGGCGCGGAAGCGCACGCGGCCTGGCCCGCGCGGCTGTTCGCGTCGTAGGCAAGCTCCGGCTTCCCTCGCGCGGCACCCGCCCCAAAGCCCTGTCTGCCTCACAGGCTGTCGTACAGGGCGAAACGAACTGCTGAACCATAGGAGTCGCACCATGCACCTCAACCACTCCCACGACGAATCCGCCGCCGTGAGCGCCGACGCCCACCGCCCCGACGGACGCCGCCGTGCCCTGCGGATCGGGCTCGGCGGGCCCGTCGGGTCCGGCAAGACCGCCACCGTCGCCGCGCTCTGCAAGGAGCTGCGGGACGAGCGCGCCCTCGCCGTCGTCACGAACGACATCTACACCCGTGAGGACGCCGAGTTCCTGCTGCGCGAGGCCGTGCTCCCGCCCGAGCGCATCACCGCCGTGGAGACCGGCGCCTGCCCGCACACCGCGATCCGTGACGACATCTCCGCCAACCTGGAGGCCGTGGAGGACCTCGAGGACGAGGTCGGGCCGCTGGACCTGATCCTCGTCGAGTCCGGCGGCGACAACCTCACCGCCACCTTCTCCAAGGGGCTCGTCGACGCGCAGATCTTCGTGATCGACGTCGCGGGCGGCGACGACATCCCGCGCAAGGGCGGCCCCGGCGTCACCACCGCCGATCTGCTCGTCGTCAACAAGACCGACCTCGCCCCGTACGTCGGCTCCGACCTCGCCGGTATGGCCGCGGACGCCAAGGCCCAGCGTGCCGAACTGCCCGTGATCTTCCAGTCGCTGAGGTCCGACGAGGGCATCGCCCCCGTCGCCGCCTGGGTGCGTGCCCAGTACGCCGCCTGGACCGCGTCCGCATGACCGTGCACGCCGTCGCGACATCCGGGGTGCGCGGCACCGCCCGCATCACCGCGCGAGGTGACGGGCGTGGCGGCACCGCACTGCCCGTGCTCGACGGGCACGGGCCGATCGTCCCGCGCCGCACCCGGGCGGCCGGAACGGGCGCCCACGTCACCCTCGTCGGAGCGATGAGCGGCCCCCTCGGGGGTGATCACCTCACCGTCGAGGCCGCCGCCCACGAAGGAGCCAGGCTGCGCATCGGCTCGGCCGCCGCCACGCTCGCCCTGCCCGGGCAGTCGAAGGAGCAGGCGCGGTACGACGTGCGGCTCACGGTCGGTGACGACTCCGAACTGGTCTGGCTGCCGGAGCAGTTGATCTCCGTACGCGAGAGCGATCTGCGGGTCACCACGCGGGCCGAACTCGCGGGGAGCGCGAGCCTCGTCCTTCGGGAGGAGCAGGTGCTCGGGCGGACCGGTGAAGACGCGGGACGTCTCACCAGCCGCCTCACCGTGCGCCGTGCCGGTCGGCTGCTCCTGGATCAGGAGCTCTCCTGCGGGCCCGGCGCACCCGGCGGATGGGACGGCCCCGCTGTCCTCGCGGGGAATCGCGCCATCGGGCAGCTCGTCGTCGTACGCCCTGAGTTCGAGCAGAACCGTCCCGGGCCCGCGCTGCTCGGCGAAGCGGCCACGCTCACCCCGCTCGCCGGACCCGCCGTGCTCGTCACCGCGGTCGCGCCCGACGCGCTGCGCGTACGGCGCACGCTCGACCAGGCGCTGCGCACACTCACCTGAACAGGGGCATAACCGCTCAGCGGGGTTCCGTGCACCGTCTATCGGATTGGTAAAGAAATACCCGCTCCGTCTGTCGCACTGAACCCCTTCAACGACAGGATCCTCCTACTGTTCGAAAATCGACAGGTAAATCGACAGGGGGAGGAACCAGTTGAGACGCACCACAGCATTCGGCGCAGCCGGCACGCTGATCACGGGCTCGCTCATAGCGGGCGCCATCTTGGCGCCCGTCGCCAATGCCGACGCCCGCCGGAGCAGCGGAAACGCTGACGCCCGCCAGCGCACCAGCTCGGAGGCGCGCGGTGTCGCGCTCGCCGCGCAGCGTGCCGCCAAGGCCGGTATCGACTGGCAGGCGTGCCCCGACGACTGGGGTCTGGACAAGGCGATCAAGTGCGGCTGGGTCACCGTCCCGCTCGACTACGCCAAGCCCAACGGCAAGAAGATCAAGCTTGCCGTCGACCGCATCGGCAACACCGGGACGAAGAAGGAGCGCCAGGGCGCTCTTCTCTACAACCCGGGCGGCCCCGGCGCCTCCGGCCTCCGCTTCCCCGCCCGCGTGGTCACCAAGGCCAAGCTCTGGGAGAAGACGGCGAAGGCGTACGACTTCGTGGGCTTCGAGCCGCGCGGTGTCGGTCACTCGGCGCCCATCTCCTGCGTGGACCCGCAGGAGTTCGTCAAGGCTCCCAAGCAGGACCCGGTGCCGGACTCCGCGGCGGACAAGCGCGCCCAGCGCAAGCTGGCCGCCGAGTACGCGGACGGCTGTGCCGAGCGCAGCGGCGAGATGCTGCCGCACATGACGACGCCGAACACCGCACGTGACCTGGACGTCATCCGGGCCGCGCTCGGCGAGAAGAAGCTGAACTTCCTCGGCGTCTCCTACGGCACCTACCTCGGCGCCGTCTACGGGACGCTCTTCCCGTCGCACGTGCGTCGCATGGTCGTCGACTCGGTGGTCAACCCGTCGAAGAAGAAGATCTGGTACGAGGCCAACCTCGACCAGGACGTCGCCTTCGAGATCCGTCTCAAGGACTGGATGACGTGGGTCGCCAAGTACGACGCGACCTTCCACCTGGGCGACACCGCCGCGAAGGTCAGCAAGAACTGGGACAAGCTGCGCGCCGCCGCGAAGAAGGCGCCGCTCGGCGGAGTGGTCGGCCCCGCCGAGCTCATCTCCTACTTCCAGAGCGCTCCGTACTACGACTCCGCCTGGGTGGGGATCGCGACGAACTTCAGCAAGTACGTCGCCGGTGACGCCAAGCCGCTGATCGAGGCAGCCAGCCCCGACCTGTCGGACACCGCGGGCAACATCGCCTCGGAGAACGGCAACGCCGTCTACACGGCCGTCGAGTGCGCGGACGCCAAGTGGCCTACCAGCTGGAAGACGTGGGACCGCGACAACACCCGCATCCACCGCGACAACCCGTTCATGACCTGGGCCAACGCGTGGATGAACCTGCCCTGCGCGACCTGGAAGAGCAAGCAGCACGAGCCGGTCGAGGTCAAGACCGGCAAGGGCCTGCCGCCCGTCCTCATCGCGCAGTCGACCCGTGACGCCGCCACGCCTTACGAGGGCGCTGTCGAGCTGCACAAGCGGTTCAAGGGCTCGCGTCTGATCACGGAGAAGGACGCCGGTTCGCACGGCATCACGAACCTGGTCAACCCGTGCCTCAACGACCGTGTCGAGGCCTATCTGCTCACCGGCAAGCTGGACAGCAAGGACGTGACGTGCACCCCGCACGCCACGCCCAAGCCGTGACAGACCGCCGCTAGGCATCTCAGCAAGGGGCGACCGGGTCCACCCGGTCGCCCCTTCGCTCTGCCGCCTCCTGCGCGAGACCGTGCGTCAATGCGTCAACTCAGCGGCATCCGGGGGAATTTCCGCCTGCTCGCCGCGGCGTCCCGCTCGGCCTCCTCCGCCTTGACGACCGCCGCGTACTTGTCGACGTACTCCTGTCCGGAGAGCCCGAGAATGGCGTACATGATCTCGTCGGTGACCGCCCGCAGTACCGCCTTCTCGTTCTCCATGCCCGCATAGCGCGAGAAGTCCAGTGGGGCGCCGAAGCGGATGGAGACCTTCTGGAAGTTCGGCACCTTCTGACCAGGCGGCTGCGCCTCGAACGTGCCGATCATCGCGCACGGGATCACCGGGACCTGCGCCTTGAGCGCCATCGCGGCGACGCCGACCTTCCCCTTGTAGAGGCGCCCGTCGTGCGAGCGTGTGCCCTCCGGATAGATGCCGAGCAGCTCCCCCTTGCGCAGCACGCCGAGCCCCTCGCGGATCGCGGCCTGGCCCGCATCCTTGCCGGAACGGTCCACCGGGATCTGCCCGGCGCTGTGGAAGAACGCGGCCGTGAGACGGCCCCTGAGGCCGGGCCCCGTGAAGTACTCGGCCTTCGCGAGGAAGGTGATCCGCCGCTTGATGATGGCGGGCATCAGGAAGTGGTCCGAGAACGAGAGATGGTTGCCCGCCACGATCGCCGCGCCGGAGTCCGGAATGTGCTCGAGCCCCTCGATACGCGGCCGGAACATGAGCCGCAGCAGCGGCCCCAGGACGACGTACTTGAGCAGGTAGTAGAACACCCGTTGCTCCTTGACGTAGGTGGACCGGCCTGGGTGCTGCGTCGTCGCAGGTCACGGGTCCTCGCGCAGCGGTCAGTTTAGGTGCGCGATCCCGACGGGAGAAGGGAGCGACGGAGCCGGTGGCCCGGACCCTTCGGCCGATGGGAGGCCCACCCGGAGCCCGCGCCGGACCCGTACGGGTGAGCGCACGGCGTGTCGGCTCGGTGAGCGGCGGCCGCGGGGGTGGCCTGGCCTCTCTCCGACGCAGCACGTCACCGTCCCAGGAGGTCCCATGAGGTCCCGTCCCACGTCCCGCCTGAACCCGGCCCTGGCCACCGCCGCCGCGCTGATCTCCCTCGCCGCGGCCGCGCCCGCCCACGCGGCCGACGAGACGGCCCCCGCCCGGTCGAGCGGCGTCTTCCTCACCGTCACCGGGGACGACAACGCCTGGGTCCGCGGAGTGCTGCTCGACTGCGTGACGCAGAAGCCCGCACATCATCCGCACATGGCCGAGGCCTGCGCGGCGATCGACGCGGCGGGCGGCGACTTCGACGCGCTGCCGGCGAAGAAGGGGATCTGTACGAAGCAGTACGCCCCGGTCACCGTGAGCGCGACGGGGACCCACCGCGGCAAGCCGGTCAGCTGGCAGAAGACGTACGGCAACGCCTGCGAGATGGGGTTCTCGACAGGCGCCGTCTTCCGTTTCTGACCGTTTCCGGGCGGGCGTCGCCGCGCCCCGCACCTCTCCTCGCTGCCGCGCGGCGCCCCTCAGGGGGTGCTGCGCGAGAGCACCATCGCCAGCGTGAGCATCCCGATGACGACCCAGCCGAACCACAGCCAGCCGTTGCTCCCGAGCGCGACCGTGTAGGCGGTCACCGCCACCAAGCCTCCGATGGTGAACACACCCATCGTCTTCGTAGAATCAGGCATCGCCCTGCCTCCTCCCGGCAGCCCCGACGCCTTGACGCCAAGACCGCGGCCTTAAGGCCATCCTGACCCGCGAATACCCTTCGCCGCTAGCGCCCGCGCGCGGCCAGTGAGGCGAGATAGGCGTTGTACGCCTCGAGCTCCTTGTCACCGTCACGGTCAGCGGCCCGGTCCGTACGCCGTGCCTGGCGCTGATCCGAGCGATACCACTGGAAGAGCAGCGCGAGAAGCACGAGCACCGAAGGCACCTCGCTGAACGCCCACGCGATGCCGCCCGCGGCGGTCTGATCGGCGAGTGCGTCGATGCCGAGCGAGGAGGGCGGGTTCTTGTACGTGCCGATCATCGGCTCGGACGCCATCATCAGCGCGATGCCGAAGAACGCGTGGAACGGCATGCCCGCGAACAGCTCCAGCATCCGCATGATGTAGCCGGGCCGGTGCGGGCCCGGGTCGACGCCCATGATCGGCCAGAAGAAGACAAGGCCGACGGCGAGGAAGTGCACCATCATGCCGATGTGGCCGACCTTGGACCCCATGAGGGTGTCGAAGATCGGGGTGAAGTACAGCGCGTACAGGCTCGCGATGAACAGCGGGATGGTGAACGCGGGGTGCGTGATGATCTTCATGTAGCGGCTGTGCAGGATCCACAGCAGCCACTCGCGCGGGCCCTTGTGGCCACGGCGGGCCGCGACCGGCAGCGCGCGCAGGGCGAGGGTGATCGGGGCGCCCATCAGGAGCAGGATCGGCGAGAGCATGCTGATGATCATGTGCTGCACCATGTGCACGCTGAACATGACCATGCCGTAGTCGTTCAGCTTGGTGCACATCACGAGCAGGATGGTCAGCACGCCCACCACGAAGGAGATGACGCGGCCGACCGGCCACTTGTCACCGCGTCGCACGAGCCGCACCACGCCCCAGGCGTAGAGGGCCAGAGCCACCAGGCAGCTGATGAGGAAGAAGGGGTCGGCCGAGAGTTCGAGCCCGCGCCCCAGCGTGAACGGCGGCAGATCCATGTTCATGCCGTGCCCGCTGTGATCCATCCGCTGGCTCCTGATTCGTGCGGTTGTGCGCTGTGTGTCCGCACCAGACTAGAACGGCCCCCGGACGCCTACGCGTCCGGGGGCCGTTCCTTGAGCCTTGAAACAGAGCCTGTCTCTAGAGGACGCACTCCGCCTCGGCGTAGCGCTCGTCCGGCACCGTCTTCAGCGTCTCGACGGCCTCGGCGAGCGGGACCATCGTGATGTCCGTGCCGCGCAGCGCCGTCATCTTGCCGAACTCGCCGCGGTGCACGGCCTCCACGGCGTGCCAGCCGAAGCGGGTGGCGAGCACGCGGTCGTACGCGGTGGGGGTGCCGCCGCGCTGGACGTGCCCGAGGATCACCGGACGCGCCTCCTTGCCAAGGCGCTGCTCCAGTTCGATGGAGAGCTGCCGGGCGATGCCGGCGAACCGCTCGTGGCCGTACATGTCCTTGATGCCCTCGTCGAACGCCATGGAGCCCTCACGGGGCTTGGCGCCTTCGGCGGCCACGACGATCGCGAACTTCTTGCCCGCGGAGAAGCGTTCGCCGACCTTCCGCGCCAGTTCCTCGATGTCGAAGGGCCGCTCAGGCACGACGATCGCGTGCGCGCCCGCGGCCATGCCCGAGTGCAGCGCGATCCAGCCGGTGTGCCGTCCCATGACCTCGACGATCAGGACCCGCTGGTGCGACTCGGCGGTCGTCTTGAGGCGGTCGAGGGCTTCGGTCGCCACGCCGACCGCAGTGTCGAAGCCGAACGTCACATCGGTGACCGCGATGTCGTTGTCGATCGTCTTGGGCACCCCGACGATCGGCAGACCCGCGTCCGACAGGAGCCGGGCCGCCTTCAGCGTGCCTTCGCCGCCGATCGGGATGACCGCGTCGAGGCCCAGGTCGGCGAGGTGGCCCTTGGCCCGCTCGACGCCGTCGCGCAGATGTGCGGGCTGTACGCGGGATGAGCCCAGAATCGTTCCGCCACGTGCCAGGATGCCGCCCACCGCGTCCAGGTCGAGCTTGCGGTAGTCGCATTCGAGCAGGCCGCGCCAGCCGTCGTGGAAGCCGATGACCTCGTCGCCGTGGTCGACGACGGCGCGGTGCACGACCGAACGGATGACAGCGTTGAGACCGGGGCAGTCGCCGCCGGAGGTGAGGACACCAATGCGCATAGCCCGCCAACGTCTTTCATAAAGAGGGGCCCTCTGCTACGTGGGCCGAAGTCCGGACCACGTCGTCCGGCGGGAACCCCGCCACCCTATAGGCGGGAGGGGGCGGGGCAGCACCGGGCGTCCGACTGCTGGACTGTGCCGCTCACCTGTGCGGCGTGGGCATCAGGCGGGCTGCTGTGCGGCGTTCATGCGCTCGGCGCGCAGCGCCTCGTACCAACGGTCGTCCGTCGGCGGCAGCGCGTTCACGTCGAGGGCCAGCTTCAGGAGCAGGTCCGCGATGAGCGGGTTGCGGGCGAGGACGGGGCCGTGCATGTACGTGCCGAAGACGGTGCCGTTGAACGCGCCCTCGGTGCCGTCACCCGTGCCGTTGCCCCGGCCGAGCGAGACGCGGGCGAACGGCCGCGCGGACGGGCCGATGTGCGTGATGCCCTGGTGGTTCTCGAAGCCGGTCAGCGGGGGCAGGCCCAGCTGCGGGTCGATGTCGCCCAGGACGTCGCCGACGCACCGGTCGCCCTCGCCGCGGGTGGAGATGACGTCGAGCAGGCCGAGGCCCGGCTCGCGCTGGCCGAGGTCGTTGATGAACTCGTTGCCCAGGATCTGGTAACCGGCGCACACCGAGAAGACGATCGCGCCGTTGCCCACGGCCCGCTGCAGTCCGCCGTCGCGGCGCAGGCGCTCGGCCGCGAGCCGCTGCGGGCGGTCCTCGCCGCCGCCGATCAGATAGATGTCGCCGGAGGTGGGCACCGGCTGGTCGCTGCGCACGTCGTAGCGCTCGACCTGGAGGCCGCGCTGCTGGGCGCGGCGCTCCACGACCAGGGCGTTGCCCTGGTCTCCGTACGTGCTCAGCAGGTCGGGGTAGACCCACACCAGCCGCAGGCTGTTGTCGCTCATGCTCATTCGTCCCTACGAGGGTCTAGAGGGTCCGGTGGGGTCAGTTGCCGACGCGGCGGCGCAGGTCCTGGAACGCGGTGTAGTTCGCGATCGTCTCGATCCGTCCGGGCGGCGCGAGCTGCACGGCCTCGTCGAGGGACTCGCAGACACGGAAGTCCAGGCCCGCGACCTCCAGACGCACGGCGAGGTCCAGCTTGCGGTCGCCGAGCACGAAGATCGGGTGTCCGGCAAGGCGGGTGTAGTCGACGTCCCACAGCCAGGAGGTGTCGGTGCCGTCGGCGCCACGGGCGTTCACGGAGAGCACCACCGGGGTGGGCGGCGGGTCGATCAGCGAAAACGTTTCGAGCCAGCCCGCCGGGTTCTTCGCGAGCAGCAGACGCAGATCACGGCCCTGGAACTGCACGACGTCATAGCGTCCTGCGACCGCCTGCACCTGGTACATCCGCTCCAGGGCGACCTGCGGCGGCACTCCGAAGACGGCGGCGACGGCGGCCGACGTGGTCGCGTTCGCCTTGTTCGCCCGGCCCGGCAGCTGCAGATGGATCGGCCAGGCCGAGCCGTGCGGGTCAAGGACGTGGTCGCCGGAGAGCACCCAGCTGGGCGCGGGGCGGCGGAAGCCGCACTCGCCGCAGAACCAGTCGTCGCCGGGGCGCTGCATCACACCGCCGCAGGAGGGGCACGACCAGGCGTCGTCCTTCCACTCCTGGCCCGCGGCCACCCACACCACGTTCGGCGACGACGACGCGGCCCAGACGACCAGCGGGTCGTCCGCGTTCGCGATCACGACCGCCTTGGAGCCGGCCAGGCCCTCACGCCAGGCCTCCGCCATCATGCGGGTCTCGCCTGCGCGGTCCAGCTGGTCGCGCGAGAGGTTGAGCAGCGCGATCGCCTTCGGCGTCACGTCACGGGCGACACCGGCGAGGTACTTCTCGTCGACCTCGATCACGCCGTACCTGGCGTCCGAGCCGCCCGCGAGGGCCGAGGTGATCCCGGCCGGCATGTTCGCGCCCAGGGCGTTCGACACCACGGGCCCGCTGGCGCGCAGCGCCTCCGCGAGCAGCCGGGTCGTGGTCGTCTTGCCGTTCGTGGCGGAGACGAGCACCACATCGAGGTGCGTGGCGAGACGCCCGAGCAGGTCGGGGTCGAGCTTGAGTGAAACGCGGCCGCCGATCACCGATCCGCTGCCGCGGCCCGCCGCGCGCGACACCGCCGCGGCCGCCTTGCCCGCCGTCACGGCCAGCTTGGCCCGCGGCGACAGCGGGTCCGTGTTGCCTGCCATCAGTTCTGGATCCTCCTTGCGTACGGCGCCGCGCCTGCCCCCGGCAACGCGATGAACCTCAGCCTATCGAGATCCACTCACAAGCCCGAACCGCGGCACCACCCCGACCCCGGGGCTTTCCAAGGACCGTACCCTTGCGGCCATGCGACACGGCTCGATCCCGGGCGCCTCAGGGCGCGCACGACCCCTGACTCTGCTCGGCGACCCCGTGCTGCACAAGCAGTGCGAGCAGGTCACCGACTTCGGCCCCGAACTGGCGCGGCTCATCGAGGACATGTACGCCACGATGTACGCCGCCCAGGGCGTTGGTCTCGCCGCCAATCAGATCGGCGTGAATCAACGGGTCTTCGTGTACGACTGCCCGGACGACGACGAGGTGCGTCATCTCGGGCACGTGGTGAACCCGCGCCTCGTGGAGGCGGACGGCATCAGCGTGCGCGGTCCCGAGGGGTGCCTCTCGCTGCCGGGCCTCGAGGCGGGTACGCCGCGCTTCGACCACGCGGTGGTGGAGGGCGTCGACCTGCGTGGTGAGCCGGTGCGGGTACACGGGACCGGCTGGTTCGCGCGCTGCCTGCAGCACGAGTGCGACCACTTGGAGGGCGGCGTCTACACCGATCACGTCACGGGCTGGCGGCGGCGCAAGGTTCTGCGGGCCGCCGCCAAGGCGCCCTGGAGCAGCTGATCGAGACGCTTCAGAACCCGGGGCCGCCGATGCGGTTGCCCGCCGCGGCGAGCCGTCCCCACAGCAGGTCGGCCAGGCTGCTCACCAACTCCGCGCGGGGGCAGGGCCGTTCGCCGAGCCACCAGTCACCGGCCGCGTGCATCATGCCGACGATGCCGTGCCCCCACACGCGTGCGAGCTGGGCGCTGCCGGGGCCGAGGTCGACCCGCTCCTCGATGACCTGAGCGAGCTCCTCGCCCATGCGCCGAAGGACGGGGGCGGAGTGCAGGCCCACGTCGAAGCCCTGCTCGCCGGGGCTCGCGGCGTCCGAGGGGTGCATCAGGAAGCGGTAGACCTGCGGCCGTGCCTCGATCGCCGCGAGGTAGGTGTCGAGCGTCTGCTCGACCCGCTCCCTGCGCTCGGCCGGGGCGTCGAGGGCGGCGCGCAGCGAGCCGAGGAGCGCGTCGGTGTGCCGTTTGGCGAGCGCGGCGTAAAGGCCGCCCTTGTCACCGAAGTGCCGGTACAGGATCGGCTTGGTGATGCCGGCCTCGGCGGCGATGGCGTTCATCGAGGCGCCGGGCCCGTCACGCAGCACCACCCGGTCGGCGGCCTCCAGCAACTCGCGCCGCCGGCGCTCCGCAGACCGTTGCTGATCGGTCTGCTCTGTGGTGGTCTCCATAGCGATTCTCTCCCCGCCCATGCGATTGCGTTACGCATGCGCAACGTAACACCCCGCGCTCGGCGCCCATCGAACGGGCGGCCGGGAGTTGACATCGGCTACCGGCCGGTAACAGACTCCAGTTACCGCAAGTAACGTATGTCTTCACCGCAGGTCCTGGAGGGGTCATGGCCGAGTTCACCATGGAGCTCAACGACGAACAGAAGGAGGTCAGGGACTGGCTCCACGGGTTCGCCGCTGATGTGATCCGCCCCGCGGCCGCCGAGTGGGACGAGCGTGAGGAGACCCCCTGGCCGATCATCCAGGAGGCCTCGAAGCTGGGAATCTACTCCCTCGACTTCTACGCCCAGCAGTTCTTCGACCCCACGGGCCTCGGCATCGTGATGGCGACCGAGGAGATCTTCTGGGGTGACGCGGGCATCGGCCTGTCCATCATGGGCACGGGCCTGGCCGCCGTCGGCGTCCTCGCCAACGGCACCGAGGAGCAGATCGGCACCTGGATCCCGCAGATGTACGGCGACGTGAACGACGTCAAGCTCGCCGCCTTCTGCTCCTCCGAGCCCGACGCGGGCTCCGACGTGGCGGCGATGCGCACCCGCGCCGTCTACGACGAGGCCAAGGACGAGTGGGTCCTGAACGGCACCAAGACCTGGGCGACCAACGGCGGCATCGCCAACGTCCACGTCGTCGTCGCGGTCGTCGACGCCGACCTCGGCTCCAAGGGCCACGCCTCCTTCATCGTCCCGCCGAACACCCCCGGCCTCTCCCAGGGCCAGAAGTTCAAGAAGCACGGCATCCGCGCCTCGCACACCGCCGAGGTCGTCCTTGAGGACGTCCGCATACCCGGTCACTGCCTGCTCGGCGGCAAGGAGAAGCTGGACGAGCGCCTCGCCCGCGCCAGGGAGCGCGCCAAGACCGGCGGCGAGCGCGTGAAGAACGCCGCGATGGCCACCTTCGAGGCGTCCCGCCCGGCCGTCGGCGCCATGGCCGTGGGCACGGCCCGCGCCGCGTACGAAGAGGCCCTCGAATACGCCAAGACGCGTACGCAGTTCGGTCGCCCGATCATCGACAACCAGGGCATCGCCTTCCAGCTCGCCGACATGCGTACACAGATCGACGCAGCCCGTCTGCTCGTCTGGCGCGCTTCGTGGATGGCGAGCACGGGCAAGAAGTTCGAGTCGGCCGAGGGCTCGATGTCGAAGCTGTACGCGAGTGAGGTCGCCAAGAAGGTCACCGCGCAGGCGGTGCAGATCCTCGGCGGCAACGGCTTCACGCGTGAGTACCCGGTGGAGCGCATGCACCGTGACGCCGCGATCTACACGATCTTCGAGGGTACGAGCGAGATCCAGCGTCTGGTGATCGCGCGCACGCTGTCGGGGATGCCGATCCGCTAGTGCGCATGCACTCTCCGTAGTGCGTACACAGAGGAGATAGGCAGGCAACCTTGCAAGGTTGCCTGCCTATCTCGTACGGTGGCGCACATGAGCGCACCTCACTCCGGCGAATCCGATGAATCCGACGACTCGGCTCCCGAGCAGATCGCCGCCGATCTGTCGAACGTCGTCCGGCGCCTCGTACGGCGCCTGCGCGGCGTGACAGCAGAGACCGGACTCAGTCCCACGCAGCGTTCCGTGCTCGCCCGCCTGGATCGCGGGGGCCCCGCCACCACCGCGGTCCTGGCCCGCGAGGAGCTCGTCCGGCCGCAGTCCATGCGGCTGACCGTGGGCGCCCTCGAGGAGATGGGCTTCGTCGAGCGCGCCCCCGATCCCGACGACGGGCGGCAGTCCGTCGTCTCCGTGACCGATCAGGGGCATCGCACCCTCACCGAGATGCGGGCCGCCAAGCACGACTGGCTCTCGACGGCCCTGGCCGACGGACTCGACCCGGCCGAGCGCCGCCAACTGGCCGACGCCATCGTGCTGTTGGAGCGGTTGGCGCAGAAGTGAGGACGAAGCCGGACGCCCCGGCCCGCCCGGCGGCGGGGACGGTCGAGCGTCCCGCCTTCGGGGCGCGGCTCACCGCACCCCTGCTCCTCGGCTCGCTGCTCAACCCGCTCAACACCACGATGATCTCCACCGCCCTGGTGGCGATCGGGCACGACTTCGGTGTCGGCGCCGCCGACACCGCCTGGCTCGTGTCCGTCCTCTACCTCGCGAGCGCCGTCTCCCAGCCCGTGCTCGGCAAACTCGCCGACAGCATCGGGCCGCGCCGGGTCTTCCTCGGCGGACTCGTGGTCGTCGTCGCCTCCGGACTCGTCGGCACGCTCGCACCGGGCTTCGGCTGGCTGCTCGTCTCCCGGCTGCTCCTCGGCATAGGCACCTCCGCGGCCTACCCCGCCGCCATGGCCGTCCTGCGCGACGAGTCACGCAGGCTCGGCAGGACGACCCCGCGCACCGTCCTCGGCAGGCTCTCCTTCGCCGCGCTCGGCAGCGCGGCGATCGGACCGACGCTCGGCGGACTCCTCGTCGCGACCGCCGGATGGCGCGGCATCTTCGCCGTCAACGTCCCCGTCGCGCTCCTCGCGTACGGTGCGGCGTTCCGCTGGATCCCCAAGGACCCGCCGCGCGGGGAGCGGCCGGGCAAGACCGTGGCGGGCGGCCTCGACCCGCTCGGCACCCTGCTCTTCACCGGCGCGCTGACCTGTCTCGTCGTCTTCCTGCTCGACCTGGCGCACCCCCTGTGGTGGCTGCTCGCCCCCGTGGCGGTGCTCTCCACCGTCCTGACCTGGTGGCAGCTGCGCCACCCGCACCCCTTCATCGACCTGCGCATGCTGGGCCGCAACCACGCCCTTGCCCGCACGTACCTGCGGCACGGCCTGAGCTACCTCGTCGTGTACTGCGTGATGTACGGCTTCACCCAGTGGCTGGAAGAGGCCCGTGGCCTCTCGTCCCTGCACACCGGGCTCGTCATGCTGCCCATGTCCCTTGCCGCCCTTGCCTGTTCACTGCTCGGCGCCCGTACGAAGGGCATCCGCGCCCCGCTGGGCATCGCCTCCGTGCTGCTCGTCGTGGGCAGCGCGCTGCTCTTCTTCACCTCGGGCAGCACGCCGCTCGCCGTACTCCTGCTGGCCGGTGCCTGCTTCGGCATCCCGCAGGGCCTCATGGGCACCAGCAACCAAGCCGCCGTGCAGAGTTTCGCCCCGGCCGACGAGATCGGCTCCGCCGCCGGGCTGCAGCGCACGGCGCAGTACATCGGCGCCATCGCCGCGTCAGGACTGATCGGCCTCGCCTACGGGCAGCGGGCCGACGACGCAGGACTGCACCTCATGGGCGCGGTCGGCGCCGTCCTCGCGCTCGCTCTGGTCGCCCTGACGTTCACCGACCGGGCCCTGCGCGCCCGCACCTGACCAACTCCCCGGCCCCATCCCCGTACGACTCACGTACGACCCCCGTACGACCCCCGCAAGAAAGAGAACCGAGCCATGACTGCCACCACCCTCGACGCCACCACGGCGCTCGTCCTCGTCGACCTCCAGAAGGGCATCACCGCCCTGCCCACGGCCCACCCCGCCGCGGAGATCGTCGAGCGCTCCGCCCGCCTCGCCGACGCCTTCCGTGAGCGTGACCTGCCCGTCGTCCTTGTCCGCGTCACCGGTGGCGCCCCCGGGCGCACCGAAGGGCCCGCTCGCGGCGGCGATGTGCCCGCCGACTGGGCGGACCTGGTGCCCGAACTCGGGCGCGAGGACAGCGACATCGTCGTCACCAAGCAGCAGTGGGGCGCCTTCTACGGCACCGACCTCGACCTCCAGCTGCGCCGCCGAGGCGTCACCCAGGTCGTGGTCGCCGGCATCGCGACCAGCATCGGTGTCGAGTCGACGGCCCGCGCGGCACACGAGCACGGCTACCACGTCACGGTCGCCGTCGACGCCGTGACCGACATGGACGCCGACGCACACCGCAACAGCGTCGAGAAGATCTTCCCGAGGCTCGGCGAGACGGACACGGCGGAGGCGATCGCGAAGCTGCTCTAGCCGGTCCGGGCGTGCTCACCGCACGCCGTTGCCGTCCCCCTTGCCGAGGAGCCACAGTAGGTACGGGCCGCCGACCAGCGCCGTGAGCGCGCCGACCGGGATCTCGAGGGGCGGCACCAGGGTGCGGGCCGCGAGGTCCGCACCCACCACGGTGATCGCACCCGTCAACGCCGCGCACACAAGAGGGAGATGGGCGGTCCGGGTGAGTCGGCGGGCCAGCTGTGGTGCGGTGAGCGCGACGAAACCGATGGGTCCCGCGGCCCCGGTCGCGGTCGCCGCGAGAATCACGCCCAGCACCGTCAGGCCGAGCTGGGTCGGTCTGACCCGTACTCCGAGGGCCGCCGCGGTGTCGTCGTCCAGGCTCAGGTAGCGCTGCGCACGCGCGGCCCAGGGCAGAGCGGGCAGGCACAACACCAGGATCCAGGTGAGCGGCCCCGTCTGTTCCCATCCGCGTCCGTTGAGGCTGCCCGCGAGCCACAGTTTGACCTGCTCGGCGGCGGCCTGGTCGCTGTCCGTGAGGTAGAGCTGGACGATCGCGGACAGGGCGACGCCGATCCCGACTCCCGTCAGGACGAAGCGGTTCGCCCGCATTCCGTGCCGCTGCCACGCCACCGCGTACACCAGCGCCGCCGCCCCCATACCGCCCGCGACCGACACGGCGGGCAGGGCGCCCGGTGAGGTCACCGTGCCGGTGGCGAGCAGCAGCACGGTCGCCGCCGCGGCGCCGTGTCCGACGCCCAGGACGTCGGGGCTGGCGAGCGGGTTGCGGGTGACGGTCTGCACCAGCGCGCCGGAGACCCCGAGCGCGGCGCCGACCAGGGCCCCGAGCACGATGCGCGGCACGCGCAGCTCCGAGACGACCAGGGTGTACGGGCTCGGCCTGCCGCGCAGGACGTCCCACACGTCACCGGGCGCGACATAGTTCTGGCCCGCGCAGGCCGACACGGCCATCGCCGCGGCGAGCAGGACCAGGAGCACGGTGGCCGTGGCTGCGGAGCGCCGGTGCAGGAGGAGGGACACGCGTTTGCGGCGCAGGACCGTCTGACCGGCGGCGGGCGGGCGGGCGGCGGTCACCGTGCCACCGTTGCCTTTCACGTAGCCGCTCCCTTTCTCCGTACGAGCACGATCAGTACGGGCACCCCGACCAGCGCGGTCATCACCCCGGCCGGTACCTCCGCGGGCGCCCGCACCACCCGCCCCGCCACGTCGGCCGCGAGGAGCAGACAGGCGCCGAGCAGGGCGGAGAGCGGCAGTACCGTGCGGTGGCCGCCGCGGACCATGCGGCGGGCCAGGTGCGGGACGGCCAGGCCGACGAAGGCGATGGGCCCCGATGCGGCGACGGCCGCCGCGGTCAGGACGGTGGCGCCGAGCGCCGCGCAGATCCGTACGGTGTGCACCTTGTGGCCGAGGGCCCGCGCGGTGTCGTCACCGAGGACGAGCGCGTCGAGGCCCCGTGCGCAGCCCAGGACGAGCAGTGCCCCGGCGGCCATGAACGGCAGCATCTGCGTGACGATCCCGGCATCGCGGCCGGCCAGCGAACCCGCCTGCCAGAACCGGAACTGGTCGAGGGTGGCCGAACTCGACGTCAGCAGAGCGGTGGTGGCGCCCGCCACCATCGCGGAGAACGCCGTCCCGGCGAGCGCGAGCTTGACCGGTGAGGCCCCGCCCCGGCCGCGTGCGGCGATGGCGTACACGACGCAGGCGGCGACGACCGCGCCCCCGAAGGCGTACCAGACGTACCCGGAGAACCCGCTCGCCAGGCCGGTCGCGATGGCGAGGACGACCCCGGCCGCCGCTCCCTGGCTCAGCCCGAGGATGCCCGGGTCGGCGAGCGGATTGCGGGTGACGGCCTGGAGCGCGGCCCCGGAAAGACCGAGCGCGGCGCCCGCGGCGAGGCCCACAGCGGTGCGGGGCATCCGCAATGACCGCACCACGATGGCGTCCGGTGAGTCCGCGTGGTGCAGCACCGCGTCGACAACGGTGGACAGCGGCACCGACCGGGTGCCGACGGCGAGGCTGAGGGCGGCGGCAGCGACGGTGAGACCCAGCGCGACCGCCAGCCAACTCGCCCCAGCTGTACGGGAGCTCATGCGCCGAGCGACGCCGCGAGCTGCTTGACCACCAACCGGGCCGCCGTCGGGCCCGCGTTGAGATACCACGGGTCGTCGTCGACCTTGACGGCATGTCCGGCCTCGACCCCCTTCAGGGACTTCCACAGCGGCCCGGCGAGCACGCTTCCGGCGTCCGTCTTCTTGGGGTCGCCCTGGACCGAGTAGAAGATCCAGTCGCCGTCCGCGAGGTCGATGCGCTCGGTGCTGATGTCCTCGGAAATCGCCCTGAACGTCTGGGACTTGGGACGCCCCACGCCCATGTCGACGGCGATGGAGCCGGTGAAGGAGGAGACCCCGAACATCCGGGTCCTGTCGGGTGTGAAGCGCACCATGGACACGGTGGTGCCGGAGCCGTCGGTCTTCTTCCCCTCGGTGGCCGCCTCGTCGGTGATGTCGTCGAGCAGGCTCTTGGCCTGCTCGCCCTTGCCGACGGCCGCGCCGACAAGGAGCAGATCGCGCTTCCAGTTGATGCCCTGTCCCTTGGTGACGACCGTCGGCGCGATCTTCGACAGCTTGGGGTAGAGGTCCGCGAGCGACTGGTTGACCAGGATCAGGTCGGGCTCGGCCGCCTCCAGGCTCTCCAGGTTGGGTGCGGAGCGGGTGCCCGCGTCGGTCATCTTCGCGAGCTTGGACTTGTCACGCGGGAAGGCGTCGCGCAGATAGTCGGGCACGAGCCCGGCGTTGTCGGCGCGCGTGGTGGCAGTGGGGACGAGGCCCAGAGTGAGGAGGTCGTCGAGCTGGCCGGTGCTGAGGGCGGCTATCCGCTTCGGCTGCCCGGAGATCTCGGTCTTGCCCTCGTAGTGGCCGACGGTGCGCGGGAAGTCCCCGTCCGTGGCTTTCGACCCCATTTTGCCGGTCAGTTCGTCGGGGGCCGCGGTCGGCCCCTCGGCGGCTCCGGCCACCTTGTTGCGGGACCCCTCGGCCGCGCCCTTGCCTTCCGCCCCGCTGCCGCCGCCCGACGAGCAGCCGGTCAGCAGCATCCCGATCACGGACAGGCCGACGACGGCCTTCACGTCCCACGCACGCACAATGATCCCCTCGAAGAGATTAGGTGAGGCTTACCTTATCTCTCAGCCGTGAGGGTGAAGTCACCGGCCGCCGGGCGTGCGCGGACCTCGGAAGATGATCGCCGCTACTACTCGCTACTCCTGACTACTGCTTCGGGGGCTCGTACACGAACGGCGTCGTCACGCTCAGCGGTACGAACCCGAGCCGCTGAAGGATCGGGCGGCTGTCGTCGGTGGCGTCCACCTGGAGGTAGCGGTAGCCGCGGTCGGCGGCGATGCGGGTGCGGTGGGCGATCAGGGCTCGGTAGATGCCCTTGCCCCGCCACTGAGGTGCGGTGCCGCCTCCCCAGAGGCCGGCGAAGTCGGTGCCGGGGTAGAACTCCATCCGCGCCGAGCTCACCGGCACGTCACCCGCCATCGCGACCACCGCGACGACGGCGTCCGGGGTCTCGGTCAGCTGGGTGAGGACCCGCTTGGCGAGGCGCTCGCTGAGTCCCGAGCCGTCATCGCCGAACGCCACCTCGTGGGCGTCCGCCATCAGCTGCACGCCGGCCGCGTCCGTCACCGGGAGCAGGCGCACCCCCTCGGGCAGTTCGGGCTCCGTGGACAGGTCGGCGACCTCGGCCACCATCACGGTCTCCGGCGGCTCGGGGACGAAGCCGGCCGCCCGCAGCCGGTCGGCGAGGTCGGCGGGGCGGTCGTGGGAGTACAGCTTCCACTCGAACTCGCGCCCGAGAGACGTGTAGTACCGCACCTGCTCGGCGATGACGGCATCCGCCGTGTCCGCGTCGACGTCCGCCCAGTGGACGCCGTTCCAGTCGTGCTCCGCGCCCAACTGCCGCACGACGGCGCCGACTCGCTCGACGCGCGCGCCGGGGCTGTCCGTCCGCGCGTCGCGCCGAATCTGCCGGTCGTACGTCGCCAGTACCTCTGCGTGATCCATGCGGGTACTTCAGCAGCGGGGGTGGGGCGCGGCAACCGAATTGATTACCGCCGGTGGGGCTCGGTTCCGTCCTCGGGAGCAGTCAGGGTCACGCTTGCCATCGACAGCGCAGCCCGGCGGTTGCGAAGCCCGGGCCGAAGGCTACGGCGACGCCGTGCGCGCCATCGGCGGGTGGGGCTTCATGCGTGCGCTCAAGCACTCGGAAGACGCTGGCAGCGCCCATGTTGCCCTCATCGGTGAGTGTGTCCACGGAGTGGCGAATGTCGTGGGCGTCGAGACCGAATGCCTCTGCGGCGTCCGAGATGATGCGATGGCCGCCGGGGTGGATCACGGCGAAGTCGACGCTCCGCGGCCCGAGCCAGTCCATGAAGGGCGGGAACGTTTCGGCAGCCGCGGACGGGGCCTGCTTGGTGGAGTCGAAGTGCATCCCGCTCGCGTCGAGTCGGCCTCTGTATCGATCGAGGCTTTCGGGAAGTACGTACTCGAAGGTGTCCTCAATTGCCAGGCCCGAGGTCAGCGGAGTGCCGGAGACGATCGCGGCACCCGCGCCGTCCGCGAACAACGCTTTGTAGATCATCGATTCCATCGTGGTGGCGGAGTGGTTGTAGGAGGTGGAGAGGACTTCCGCCGCCACGACCAGGACCTTGCTGTCCGGACGGGCGGCGATGAGATCGGACGCTCGGACGAGGCTCTGGACGCCTCCGGCGCAGGCGACGGTCGTCAGAGCGACGCGGCGCACCGTGGGGTGCAGGCCCAGCCGGGCGATGAGGTGGATGTCGAGGTTGGGGACGGCCCAGCCGGTGGAGTGTGTGGTGACGATCGCGTCGATGTCTCCCGCCGTCAGTCCTGCCGCGTCGAGGGCTGCCGTGGCGGCCTGCTCGGACATCGTGACGGCGTCGTCGAACGCGGCCTGGGTGCGTTCATGGACGTCGGCCGTGCCGGAGACGGTGGGGGAGTCGAGGGGGCGGGTGAAATGACGGGTGCGGACACCGCAGTTGCCCACGACGCGCAGGATGGCGGTGAGCCGTGGGTGATCGTGATGGTGGGAGCGTATGTCGTCGGCGATCTCATCGGTGGTGATCTTCTGGGAGCCGAACACGGTTCTGGGGCTTGAGACGAAGGCAGGCACGATTGCTCCCACGGGGCTAGGGCGGGCGGGTGCCGTTAAACGTACTTGACGAGGCCGAATCCGCACCCCTCAACCTCCGAGAGGTGCGCGGCGGTAGACGTGCCGTCAGCTGGCTCGAAGCACCGGCTCACGCGTGTGGTTGCGCTGGGCGCCTGCCTTGAATATGAGGATGAACAACCGCGCACCGGGCGCCGCCATAGGCTGTGCCGCGCAGATCGACACCCAGCCCGGCCCTTGGCGGGCGTGATTCAAGGGGCGCTCGTGTCCGTCAGGGTGGATCAGCGCGCCGTCGGTCTCGTAAAGGGCGGCCATCTCGGGATTGGTGAGGACCTCCTTCTCGATCTGGCGGAGGATCTCGTCGTCCGGACGGGCCGTGAGGGCGGCGCGCAGCTGTGGCAGAACCATGGGCGCCCACGAGTTGCGCCAGTCCGTCAGTGTTTCCCGGCCGATTCGGTCGAGCAGCATCCACCGCATGGTGTTGCTCGGCACGCTGCCCGGGAGGAACAGGGTGGCGAAGGCGTCGTTGTACGCGAGCAGCTCCCAAGAGGCGTCGGTGACGTACGCCATGTGCCTGATGCCGTCTACGGCCTCCCGCCATACGCCGGCGATCTCTTTGCCGGATGACGAGTACAGCGGACCCGGTGGGTCCTGACGTAGTGCGAAGCGGTTCAGCGACACCCATTCCTGCTCATTGAGCCCGAACAGCCTCGCTACATCCCGCAGCAACGACGTGGGCGGATTGGGATAACTCCCCGACTCCAGGCGGTGATACGTCCCAATAGCCCGGTGCAACAGCTGGTCGACCTGATGCTGGGAGAGGCCGCGGGCCCGTCGCCCCTGGCCCGTGGGGCGGCTGAAGCCGTGTGATTCGGGGGCAATGAGGGCGCGTCGTTCGCGGAGCAGAGCGCGGAGCGCCGTCTTGTTCATGGTGGCTAATCCCTCTTGTACACGCCGAGTTGAGCACCACCAGTCTAAATATTCTCACCAACTTTGGTAGTAAAGATTGCCCGAAGAAAAACGATCAGCCGATGCGGCATCATGGATGGAGCGGAACCGCCGACCTGCAAGCTTCATCGTCGGCGGGCACG
The DNA here is from genome assembly GCF_053606205.1 of Streptomyces sp. NPDC055239. Classification (NCBI taxonomy): domain Bacteria; kingdom Bacillati; phylum Actinomycetota; class Actinomycetes; order Kitasatosporales; family Streptomycetaceae; genus Streptomyces; species Streptomyces sp. NPDC055239. Next base: position 134,329 of record NZ_JBSGRD010000007.1, read on the forward strand.
CGGACACAAGTGTGGGGCATCTTGACCGGGGAGCTTGAAATTGGCTGAAATTCCCCGGCGTTGGGTACCCCCTAGGCCCATTGGGCCGCTGCGGGAAGTGTATGGATCGCTTGTTCGTATTCCGATGTGTGTGGTCGGTAACGGAACACTCGGGACGTACGGCGCATGACTTCCCGAATCGGTTCTTGGGTCCACTGGCTGCGGCCGGTGCCGTCACTCGCCATTACGTAGCGGCCACGGTACCGGCCGCCCGCAGTTGTACCGGGCGGTTCAGCGACACGATCGGCAGCCGCGTTCATCCGGCCAGGAGCCGGTCGCCTCATTCGGCGGGAAGCTGCTTCTCGGCCAGGGCCAGGATCTCCGTCACGCGCAGTCCGAACCGCACGTCGCAGGAGTGCGGCCGACCGGATCGCGCCGACTCGACCAGCGCGTCGACCGCCGAGCGGAACGCGCTGAGTGCCCCGCCCCCGGACGGCATCAGCGCAGTTCCCGCCTCGCCGCGCAGTTCCACCGTCACCCCCGACGCCTTCGCGGGCGTGCTCAGGCTGAGCGTCGCCGTGCTCGACGCCCCGCCGCTGTGCCGCAGGATCAGATGGACCAGGTCCGCCGGACCCGCCGCCGCCGTCACGTCGGTCACATCGCCGAGCACCGGCACCAGGACGGACAGCGCGTGCGGGCCGACGTCCCACAGGCCGCCCCGCTGCGCCCGCCACGGCGACGGGAACGGGCTGGTTCCGTCCGCCGAGTAGAACGAGCCGTACCAGTCGGCGCGCCCCGTGAACCAGCCCTCCGTCGCCGCCTGTTCCGTCACCCAGGCCGACGTCGGCCCGGCGAAGCGCAGCGTGAAGAAGACGACGGACGCCACCCGGGCGGCTTCGGCCGCCGCCGCGAGGTCACGTGCCGCGGCCACTGTCGTGGCCACCGGCTTGTCCAGGAGCAGATGACACCCGGCCGCGGCGGCCCGCGCGGCCAGCGGCGCCTGCACGTCCGGCGGCACGGCGAACGCCACGGCGTCGCTCGCGGCGAAGAGTTCATCGACGTCCGCGTACGCCGTGGTCGCGTGCCCCGACGCAAGGGCGGTCGCCGCGTCGGACCGCCGTCCCCATACGCCGCTGAACTCCACGTCCGGGTGCGCGGCGAGCGCGGGAGCGTGCGTGGACGAGGCCCAGGGGCCCGTGCCGACAAGGCCGATTCGCAGTTTCTTCATGGGCGGCATTATGGCTGACTCCATACTGTCGGCGGTGGCGGTGCCCAGCTCTCACAAGGCGGTTGGCTGCTCTTCGCTGTGATGTTCAAGCCGGGGATGGCTGGATCCGGTTTCCGAACTCGCCGGTGGTGAAAGCCCATTCACCCGCTATGGTGAATTCTCATTCACTTCGTTTCGCCTCCATTCGCTTCTCTGCACCGCGTGCCCGCGCTGGAGTGATCATGAAGCTCGTCCCGATATCCTCTGCGGCCGGCACAGGCATAGCCGCCCGCCTGACGGTTCCGGTTCTGGCCTTCGGCGGCATTCTCATGGCGGTCATGCAGACGGTGGTCGTGCCGCTGCTGCCCGATCTGCCCCGCCTGACCGGCAGTTCACCGGGTGCGGTGTCCTGGCTGGTCACCGCCACTCTCCTGGCCGGTGCGGTCCTCACGCCCGTACTCGGCCGGGCCGGTGACATGTACGGCAAGCGGCGGGTGCTGCTCGCCGCGCTCGGCCTGATGACCGTGGGCTCGACGCTCTGCGCGCTCACCTCCGACATCCGCCTGCTGATCGCGGCCCGTGCGCTGCAGGGTGCCGCGGCCGCCGTCGTACCGCTGTCGATCAGCATTCTGCGGGACGAGCTGCCGCCGGAGCGCACCGGTTCGGCGGTGGCGCTGATGAGCTCGACGGTCGGGATCGGGGCGGCGCTCGGCCTGCCGCTCGCCGCCCTCATCGTGCAGTACGCGGACTGGCACGCCATGTTCTGGGCGACGAGCGCCCTTGGCGCCCTGGGTCTCGCCCTCGCCTGGTGGACCGTACGGGAGTCGCCGGTCCGTTCGCCGGGGCGCTTTGACATAGCTGGTGCGCTGGGTCTTGCCGTCGGTCTGGTGTGTCTCCTGCTCGCGGTGTCGCAGGGCGGGCAGTGGGGGTGGGGCAGCGCGCCCGTGCTCGGGTTGTTCGCCGGTGCCTTCGTCGTCCTTGGCGTGTGGTGGAGGCAGCAACTCCGCTCGAAGCATCCCCTGGTGGATCTGCGCCTGGCCTCCGGACGGCGCGTGGCGCTGCCGCACGTGGCGGCGCTCCTGGCCGGGTTCGCCTTCTACGCCAACTCGCTCGTCACCGCCCAACTGGTGCAGGCGCCCGTCGCGAGCGGCTACGGCCTCGGCCTGTCGATCGTGGCGACCGGGCTCTGCCTGCTGCCCAACGGCCTGATCATGCTGGTGCTCTCGCCCGTGTCGGCCCGGGTCTCCACCAAGTACGGCGCCCGCGTGACGCTTGCGATCGGGGCTGTGGCCATGGCGCTCGGCTATGTCGTGCGCATCGTCGACAGCCGTGATCTGTGGGTGATCCTGCTGGGGGCGGCCGTGGTCTCGACGGGAACGACATTCGCGTACTCGGCCCTGCCCACCCTGATCCTGCGGGCGGTGCCCCTCGCGCAGACCGCGTCCGCGAACGGCGTGAACGTCCTGATGCGCACCATCGGGCAGAGCGTGTGCAGCGCGGCGGTCGCCGCCGTACTCGTCCGGCACACCTCCGTGCTCGACGGGGTGCATGTGCCGACCCTGCCCGGTTACCAACTGGCCTTCGCCATGGCCGGATGCGTCGCGCTCGTCGCCTGTGCCGCAGCTGTCGCCATACCCTCGGACCCGTCGCCGGACAGCCCGGAGTGGACCGTCGGGCGGCCAGGACCCACGCAGGAGACGGCCCTGGAAGGAAGAAGCTGACACCTTGGACACCTCTGACGCCACGACAAGTGACGCCACGACAAGCCCGGCCTCCGGTACGGCAGCGCGGCCCGATGCGTGTGCCGCCGGACCCGCACGCCGCGACGCCGAGGAGACGAAGGCCGTCATCATCCGCGCCGCCCGCTACCTTCTCGCCCGGCACGCGCACGCCGACATCACGCTCAAAGCCGTGGCCGAACGGGCCGGTGTGAGCGCGCCGTTGATCCTGAAGTACTTCGGCAACAAGGACGCGCTCTTCGCCCGCATCATGTCCTTCGAGACCGACGCCGATGCCCTCCTCGACGCGCCCCTCGCCGAACTCGGCCACCACATGGTCCACCACCTCCTCACCGGCCAGGCCGAGCACGGCGCCGACCCCATCCTGCGGATCGTCTTCGCCCCGCTCCACCGCGAACAGGGCGACATCCTGCGCGCCAACTTCCGTGCTCAGGTGGTGGATCGCCTCAGCCGGCGCCTCGCGGGACCGGATGCGGGCGTGCGCGCCGAACTGGCGGTGAGCACGCTGCTCGGTCTTGGCGTGATGTACGGGATAGCCCGGGGGCAGCATGTGCGGGGCACGCCGATCGCCGGGATCACCGAGCGATACGCGCCCGCTGTGCAAGCATTCCTCACGCCTCCCTGAGAGTGCCGTCCGCCGCGAGGCCGCGTTCGGTGAGCTCGGTGAGGGGCCCCGTCGGTCTCTGGAACGGAGAGCACACGTGAGTGAAGCGAGGCAGCGCCCCGCGTTGGCGAGTGAGTTGGGCATGGAGCCGCATCCGGAAGGCGGCTGGTTCGTGGAGACCTGGGCCTCGGGCCACTCCTTCACGCCCGCGGACTACCCCGGCGCGCGGAAGGCGGCCACCGCCATCTACTTCCTGCTCTGCCCGGGAGAGCAGTCCCGCTGGCACGTGGTGCGTTCCGACGAGATCTGGCTGTGGCACCGTGGCGGCCCCTTGGACCTGCGTCTGGGAGGTGACGGCGAGCTCCCGGAGGAAGGGGCGGCGCCCATGCGGCTCGGCCCGACCGTCGAGCACGGCGAGCGCCCGCAGATCCTGGTGCCCGGCGGAGTGTGGCAGGCCGCACGCCCGACCGGTGACGAACCGGTCCTGGTGAGCTGCGTCGTCGCACCGGGCTTCGACTACGCGGACTTCCGGCTTGCGGACTGAGGTGGTTCGGACGGCGAGGCGTCCCGCGGCGAGCACACCACCGTGGTCGCTGAGTCCTTCCCCCGGTGCACGACGGCGACCGCCGCGAGCCCGACCGCCAGCCCCAATGCCGTCTGCACGCCGAAGGGTTCGCCGAACATGAGGGCGCCCCACACGGCCGTCACCGGCGCCATCAGGAACATGAGCGTGTTGACCTGCGTGACTCCGGAACGACGCAGGATCAGCCAGTAGAGCCCGTACCCGCCGAAGGTGGAGAGCGTCACCAGCCAGCTGATCGCCACCCAGAACGACGCCTCCGCCGGCGGCGCTGCCGCGCCCGCGCCCACCGCGAGCGCCGTGAAGATGACGGCGCTGGTCACGCAGTGGACCGTCATCGAGACGGCCGGGGCGACCGGAGCGGGGGAGCGGCGGTCCAGGAAGGTCGCCGCGACCAGCGAGAACATCCCGAGGAACGGCACCAGATAGGCCCACCAGGGGGCGTCGGTGCCGCCCGTGGCGTCCGCCGCCGTCACGATGACGACCCCGCTCACGCCGAGCCCGAGGCCCACCCACTGGGTGCGCGAGACGTACTGGCCGAGCAGCGGTCCGGCCAGAGCGCCCGCTACCAGCGGCTGGGTGCCGTCGATCAGGGCGGTCGTGCCGCTGGAGACGCCGAGCTGGATCGCGTAGTACACGGTGAGCAGATAGCCGCTCTGCGAAAGCGCCCCGACCACTGTCTGCCGCAGGACGTCGCGCGCCGTGAGACCGCGCCACGACGCCCGCGCCACGGTGAGGGCGACGACCGCGAGAACGAGGGCCAGCGGAAGGAACCGCCACATCAGGACCGTCACCGCGGACGCGCTCCCTGCGCCCATCTTGGCCCCGATGAAACCCGAGCTCCAGGTCAGTACGAACGCGGTCGACAGCAGGACGTTCATGGGCGTTCCTCCGATGTGGTGGTGGTGGCGGTGGCGGCGGTGGCTGCGGTCCCGACGGGGGAGAAGGCCGTCAGGAGCGGGCGACGCGGTAAACAGATCTGTCTACTCGCCGACGAGTATACAGATCGGTTTACTATGGAGTCATGAGCGACAGGGTGAGTGAGATCGCGAAGGCCGCAACGGGCTCCGGGAGTGCGCCGCGGAGGATCGTCATGACGCCGGGTGCGCAGCGCGCGCTGGATGCCGCGAGCGCGCTGTTCTACGAGCGCGGCATCCATGCCGTCGGGGTGGATCTCATCGCCGCCGAGGCCGGGGTCACCAAGAAGACGCTGTACGACCGGTTCGGCTCCAAGGAGCAGATCGTCGTCGAGTACCTGGCGGCCCGAGACGAGCGCTGGCAGGCCTTCCTCGCCCCGTACGTGGAGACCCCGACCACCCCGCGGGCCAGGATCCTGGCCGTCTTCGACGCCTCGCGCGACTGGGCCGACACGAACAGCACCAAGGGCTGCAGCATGGTCAACGCACACGCCGAGATCAGCGACCCCGCGCACCCCGCCTATCAGGTCATCACCGGCCAGAAGGCCTGGATGCTCGCCCTGTTCACCGGCCTCGTCCGCGACATCGCGCCCCGCAGGGCGGCGAAGCTCGGCAGGACACTCATGCTGTTGCACGAGGGTGCCCTGGTCGCGCACGGTCTGCGCATCTTCCCGGACGCGATCGATCACGCTCGTGACGAAGCGGCGGCGCTGCTCCGTGACGCTCTGCGCGCCGCCGCCTCTGCTGAAGAGAAGCGCAGGTGAGGGCCCCTTTGGGGAAGTCTTTGCCGTTGGCCGGAACGCGCTGTTCCGTGTTACGGGGTCATTGACCGTATGCAGTCGCGAGGCGCACTCTGGCGAAATAGCTGCTAGCTACACCTAGTTTCGTCGGGTGCGGCTCGCAGGCAGCGTGAACCAGGAGGTAGCGCATGTGCGGCATCACTGGCTGGGTCTCCTTCGACCGTGATCTGCGGTCCGTCTCCGACACCTTGGACGCGATGACCGAGACGATGTCCTGCCGCGGCCCCGACGACCGCGGCACCTGGATCGAGGGACCCGCCGGACTAGGGCACCGCAGGCTCGCCATCATCGACCTGCCCGGCGGGCGCCAGCCCATGACCGCGCGGACGCCGCGCGGCACCGTCGCCCTCGTCTACTCGGGGGAGACGTACAACTTCACCGAACTGCGCCGCGAACTGACCGGGCGCGGCCACCGGTTCACCACCGAATCCGACACCGAAGTCGTCCTGCGCGGCTATCTGGAGTGGGGCGAGGCGGTCGCCGAACGGCTCAACGGCATGTACGCGTTCGCGGTGTGGGACGGCCGGCACGACAAGCTCGTCATGATCCGCGACCGGATGGGCATCAAGCCCTTCTACTACTACGAGACCCCGGACGGCGTCCTGTTCGGCTCCGAGCCCAAAGCGATCCTCGCCAACCCGCTGGCTCGTGCCCGGGTGACGACCGACGGTCTGCGGGAGCTCTTCACCTTCGTCAAGACGCCGGGCCACGCCGTGTGGGACGGCATGAACGAGGTCGAACCCGGCACGGTCGTGACCGTCGACCGCAGCGGTCTGCGCCGTCACACCTACTGGCAGCTGGAGACCCGCCCGCACCTCGACGGCCGCGAGGAGTCCATCGCCAGGGTGCGCGAGCTCCTCGACGACATCGTGCGCCGCCAGCTCGTCTCGGACGTGCCGCGCTGCACGCTCCTCTCCGGAGGCCTGGACTCCTCCGCGATGACGGCGATCGCCGCGCGTCAGCTCGGCGAGGCGGGCGAGAACGTACGCAGCTTCGCCGTCGACTTCGTCGGCCAGAGCGAGAACTTCGTCGCCGACGCGCTGCGCTCCACCCCGGACACGCCCTACGTGCACGACGTGGCCAAGGCCTCCGACACCGATCACCGCGACATCGTCCTGGACTCGCACGCCCTCGCCGACCCCGAGGTACGGGCCAAGATGATCCGCGCCCGCGACCTGCCCATGGGCTTCGGCGACATGGACGCCTCCCTCTACCTCCTCTTCCAGGCCATCCGCGAACACTCGACGGTCGCGCTCTCGGGGGAGTCGGCGGACGAAGTCTTCGGCGGCTACCTGCAGTTCTTCGACGAGGATGCCCGCAACGCCGACACCTTCCCCTGGCTCGTGCGGTTCGCCGAGCACTTCGGCGACGACGCGGACGTGCTGCGCCGGGACCTGACCGACGCCCTCGACCTGCCCTCGTACATCCAGAACAGCTACGACACGGCGGTCGCCGGGATCCGACGCCTCGACGGCGAGAGCGACTTCGAGTTCCGGATGCGGAAGATCTGCCATCTGCACCTGACCCGGTTCGTGCGCGTCCTGCTCGACCGCAAGGACCGCGCGAGCATGGCCGTCGGGCTCGAGGTGCGGGTGCCGTTCTGCGACCACCGCCTGGTCGAGTACGTCTACAACGCCCCCTGGTCCCTGAAGTCCTTCGACGGCAGGGAGAAGAGCCTCCTGAGGGAGGCGACGGCAGACGTCCTGCCGCGTTCCGTCTACGACCGGGTGAAGAGCCCCTATCCCTCGACGCAGGACCCCAAGTACGCCATCGCCCTCCAGGAGCACGTCAGGGATCTCCTCGCCCGGCCCGCTCACCCGGTCTTCGACATCGTCGACCGGGACCGGGTGACGCGGGCGGCGGGACGCGACGTACCGCAGATCACCCAGGCGTCCCGGCGCGGGCTCGAACGCACGCTGGACCTGGCGCTCTGGTTCGATCTGTACAAGCCGGAGATCGTCCTGACCTGAGAGCGTCACTGCCCCGAGCAGCTGCGGATCGTCGGCTGCGGTGGAACCCGTTCCTCCTCGGGGTCGGGTTCCACCGAGGTCGCGAGGGTGTCGAGGAAGCGCTGGAGCGCGGGTGCGCCACCGGGGCCCAGGCTCCGGCGCACTGGCGGCACGGCTGCCGGGGCGCCGGAGCCGCGAGGGGCCCTGGCGGTGGGGCAGGGGTGTTCCGCGGCGTGTTCCGTGGCGTCGACGATCACGGCCCGGCGGCGTATGAACTCATCGACCGGGAGTCCGAGTTGGTCCGCGTTCCGCAGGACCGCTTCGTACTCGTCGGGCGTGAACAAGACCTGCACAGGCTTGGCACCGTCCATGAACGCATGATGCCGTCTGATCGTCCGCCGCGCGGTGCGGTTGGCATATTCGCGCTCGAAGGCGTGAAACGGAACGGTATCGACATGAACGGTCGCAAAGAGAGGTAGGCCCCGACCGGACGGGGGAATCGCGATCGGGACCTACGTACTGTTCAACGGTGAACCAATGGTCGGTGTTCCCAGGTCGGAGCTCTGTCGCTGTGAGCTGCGTTACGTCCCGGACGGTGTCGGGAAGGGCACTTACGGCGACTCCGAGCCCGGGTCGTACGCCACAGGAGAACGCGCGACGCGGAAGCCCACGTCGTCGATCCGGAATGTCGGATGGCTGCGGCGCCGCACCGAGGCCCGGCAGCTCCAGTGCTCGTCGAACCATCCACCGCCGCGGAGCACCCGATAGGTGCCGTACACCTCGGCGTCGTAGAGGTCCCAGCACCACTCCCAGACGTTGCCCAGCATGTCGTGCAGCCCCCACGCGTTGGGCTGCTTGCCGCCCACCTCGTGGATCCGCCCGGAGCCGTTGCCGCCGTGCCAGGCGATCTCGTCGAGCGGCCCGTAGCGCGCACCGGTCGTACCGGCCCGGCAGGCGTGCTCCCACTCTGCCTCGGTCGGCAGCCGGTAACCGTCGGCGGACGCGTCCCACTCGGCACCTTCGGCACCCTCTCCGTCGGTGCCGAGCCGATAGGCGGGTGTCAGTCCCTCCCGCAGGGACAGGGCGTTGCAGAACCGGACCGCGTCCAGCCAGGAGACGCCCTCCACGGGCAGCCCGTCGCCGCTCGCGGTGCTCGGCCGCTCGCCGGTGACTCGCGCGTACTGCTCCTGGGTGACGGGGAACGCCGCGAGCTCGTGGGCCGCGACTTCGACCGTCCAGCTGCGCCGCGTCCGCCGGTCCGACAGCGTCACCTGCCCCGCCGGGACGCTGATCATCTCGTGCTCCGTACTCAGGTGGACAGCAGACGGGCCGCACGCATCTGCAAGTAGCGCGTCTCGGGAACGCTCAGCGTACGCTTGGCCGCCAACTGGTACGCCTCCCGGGCCGCTTCGGTCTCGCCCGCCCGCTCCAGGAGATGGGCGCGCACGGCATCGAGCCGGTGATGGCCCGCCAACCGGTCCTCCAGCGAGGCGACTTCGGCGAGCCCGGCACGCGGCCCGTGCACCATGGCGACGGCGACGGCCCTGCTCAGTTCGGCCATGGGCTCGGGAGTACGGCGTACAAGAATGTCGTAGAGGGCGAGGATCTGCGGCCAGTCCGTGTCGTCGGCGCGCGCCGCCTCGTCGTGCAGCGCGGCGATCGCCGCCTGGAGCTGGTAGGCGCCCGCGGGGCCTTGCGACAGGGCCTTCTCGACAAGCGCGGAGCCCTCCTCGATCGCGCGCCGGTCCCAGCGCGAGCGGTCCTGCTCGTCGAGCGGGATGAGCTCCCCGTGGGGGCCGGTGCGGGCCGCGCTGCGGGCCTCGGTGAGCAGCATCAGGGCGAGCAGTCCGGTCACCGCGCCCTCGTCGGGCAGCAAGGGGCGCACGGACCGGGTGAGCCGGATCGCCTCGCGCGCCAGATCCGCGCGGTGCAGGTGACTGCCGGAGGTCGCCGTGTAGCCCTCGTTGAAGATGAGGTAGAGCACCTGGAGGACGACCGCGAGCCGCTGATCACGGTCCTTCGGGTACGGCTGCCGAAAAGGCACCCCCTTGACCTTCGCCTTCGCCCTGCTGATCCGCTGCGCCATCGTCGCCTCGGGCACCAGATGGGCGCGGGCGATCTCGGCCGTGGTCAGACCGCCGACGGCACGCAGCGTCAGCGCGACCTGCGCGGTTGGGCCGAGCGCGGGATGGCAGCACAGGAAGAGCAGGGTCAGGGTGTCGTCGTCGGACGGGGCGCGGCTCTCGCCAGGGGCAGGCGCCGTGAAGGCGTCCCGGGGCGACAGCTGGGCCGCCTCTTCCTCGCGCCTGCGCCGCGCCTCGTCGCTGCGCAGCTGATCCATGAGCCGCCGCGACGCGACCCTGATCAGCCAGCCGCGCGGGTTCTCGGGGACGCCCTCCTTGGGCCATTGCCGCGACGCGGCCAGCAGTGCCTCCTGCACGGCGTCCTCGGCCTCGCCGAAGTGCCCGTACCGGCGCAGGAGCGCGCCGAGGACCTGCGGCGCGTGCAGGCGCAGCAGGTCCTCGACCAGGGGTTCCCCGTTCAGCACGCGGCGTCGGGGCCGCCCATGATGGGGCGGATCACCACGGGGTAGAGGGGCGCGCCCTCGGGGACCGGACACTGCTGGATGCGGTTGGCGATCTCGGTCACGCGGTCCAGGCTCGCGCAGTCGAGGACCCAGTACCCGGCGAGGACTTCCTTCGTCTCGCCGTAGGGACCGTCCGTGATGACCGGGCGGCCCTCCTTGTCCACGTCGACCAGGCGGGTCTGGGCGGGCTCGGCCAGACCCTGCGCGTCGACGATCTCGCCGGACTCGGCCAGGTCGTCGTTGAGGGCGCCCATGAAGCCGAACATCGCCTGCAGATCCTTCTCGCTCCAGGACGGGCTCGTCGCGTTCGCCTTGCCGCTCTGCGCCTCGTAGTCCGCCTGCGTGCCCTGCACCATCACCAGGTACTTCATGACGTCACTCCTCGACTGTGCGGTGGTCACCCCTTGCGGGCAACTCTCACAGGGGACGTCGGGGCGGACCACTCGTTCTCGACATCACGGCGGAATGTTTTTGAAGAAATCCGGAAGGACGCGCCCGACCGCCGCCCCGGCCCCTCACCCACCAGGACGTTTCGGTGGTCGCCGAATCGACACGCGGCTACGGTCCGGGCATGACCTACGCACATCGAGCCGATCAGTTCCGCGCCCTGCACCGCGCCGGTGAGCCCCTGCTGCTGCCCAACGCGTGGGACCACGCCTCCGCCGCCGCGCTCGCCCACGGAGGCTTTCCCGCGATCGGCACCACCAGCCTCGGTGTGGCGTCCGCCGCCGGCAAGGCGGATGCTACGGGCGGCACACGGGAGGAGACCGTGCAGTTGGCCCACGGCCTGGCCCGGCTGCCCGCGCTGGTCACCGTCGACATCGAGGGCGGCTTCAGCGAGCGGCCCGATGAGGTCGCGGCGCTCGCGGCGGAACTGGCCCGGTCGGGCGTCGTGGGCGTCAACATCGAGGACGGGCGCCCGGACGGGACGCTGACCGGCACGGCACAGCAGTGCGAGCTGATCCGCGCCGTCAAGGAGAGCGTCCCCGACCTGTTCGTCAACGCGCGCACGGACACGTACTGGCTGCGCGCCGGGGGCGCGGAGGAGACCGAGCGCCGGGCATCGGCCTACCGACTGGCGGGCGCCGACGGCCTGTTCGTCCCGGGTCTCCAGGACGAGGAAGCAATCGCGGGCCTAGTCGCAGGGGCGATCGACATCCCGCTCAACATCCTCTACGCGCCCGGCGCCCTGGCCTACCGGCGTCTCGCGGAACTCGGCGTGCGCCGGGTGAGCAGTGGCTCGCTGCTCTTCCGCGCCGCGCTGCACGCCGCCGTCGGGACGGCACACTCGATCGCGCGGGGCGGCGCCGTACCGGAGGACCTGCCTTCGTACGCGGACGCCCAGGCGCTCTCCGCTGCCTTCGGCGAGGGGGTCTAGGCCGCCGGCTTCTTGTCCCCGTCGCCTTTCTCGTCCCCGTGCCCCGGCCACCACGCCGCGTGCCCGATCAGGGCCGTCAGCGCGGGTGTGAAGATCATCGCCATGACGAAGGCGGCGATGAGGATGCCGAAGGAGAGCGAGAAGCCCATCTGGGAGAGCGTCGAGTTGCCCGCGAGCATCAGCGTCGCGAACGTACCCGCGAGGATCACGCCCGCCGAGCCGATCGTCGGGCCCGAATGGCGCACCGCCGTGCCCGCCGCGTCGTGCGGGGTGCGGCCCTCGCGGGCCTCCTCGCGCAGCCGCGACACCATCAGGATGTTGTAGTCCGTGCCGAGGGCGACCACGAACAGATACATGATCACGGGCAGCATGAACATCAACCCGGGCTGGCTGCCGATCTGCTGGAAGAGCAGCGAGGTCGCGCCCAGGGTCGCGCCGAAGCCGAGGGCGACGGACACCATCAGGTACCAGGGCGCCACCAGGCTCCGCAGGAGCAGGCCGAGGATGACCATGATGGCGAGCGCGGCTACCGGGAAGACAACGGAGTAGTCGCGGTCCACGGCCTTGTTGATGTCGACGTACACCGCCGTCGTCCCGCCGACGAGTGCCTCGGTGCCGCTCGGTGCGTCCTCGTGGGCGATCGGGCGCAGCCCGTCCTTGACCGTCGCCAGGGCCTTGTCGGAGGCGGGCGGGTCCGAGAGGATCACGTCGAACGACGCCGTCGTGCCGTCCTTGTTCATGCGGGGAGCGGAGACCTGGCCCACGCCCTGGACGTCCTCGAGCTGTCCCCGGAAGGCGGCTGTCCGTGCCTTCGGGAGCGGTCCTTCGTCCGTGGAGGTGAGGTAGACGGAGGTCGGGTCGGTGGAGCCTGCCGGGAAGCCCTTCTGGAGGTTCTCCAGGGCGACCATCGACTCCTTGTCCTTGGGCAGCGAGGAGCCCGCCAGGTCGAAGTTGGCCCGGTAGCCGAGGGCGCCAAGGGTGAGCGCGCCCATGAACACCGCCGACACCAGGGCCCAGACGGCGGGCTTGCGCGCGATGGAGGCGCCCAGCCGCGCGAACCCGGTGCCCTGCGGCTCCCGCTGCCACGACTTCGAGGGCCAGAACACCTTCGTGCCGAGCAGCGAGACGACGGCGGGGACCAGCGTGAGCCCGGCGAGCAGCGTCACGAAGACCGCGATGGCCAGGGCGGGCCCCATCGACCGCAGCATGCCGAGCGAGGAGAGCGTGAGTGCGGCGAACGCGACGATGACGGCGCCCGCCGCCGAGGTGATCGCCTCGCCGACCCGCTCCACGGCGTGCACCATGCCGCCCTTGGGATCCTCGCCCGCCCGCAGGGCCTCTCGGTAGCGGAAGAGCAGGAACAGGATGTAGTCCGTGCCCACGCCGAACAGGACGACGGTGAGCAACTGCTGGATGGAGGAGTCGGCCTTCATGTCGAAGGCCTTGTTCGCTGAGGCGATCAGACCGGTCGCCATCGGCGAGATGAGGCCGATCAGGACCACGGGGAGCAGCGCGATGATCGGGCTCCGGAAGATCACCAGGAGCAGCACGATGATGATCACGATCGTGCCGACCCCGACGAGCAGTCCGGCCCGTTCCGACGCGTCGCTCTCGTCGAGCGCCTGCGCGGCGGAGCCGGTGATCCCTGCGGACAGGTCCGTGCCCTTCAGCTCGGGCTTGAGAGCGGACCGCAGGTCCTTGACCGCGTCCTGCTGTGCGGTGTCCTCGGGGTTGGTGAGCTTCGGCATCGCGACGACCGACGTCTGCACGAGTTTGTTGGGCGAGACCGCGCCGGGCACGACCGCCTGCACCTCGGGGATCTTCTTGGCCCGCAGATCCTTGGAGATCCGGGTGACGTCCGCGGAGTCGGCCGCCGTCAGCTTCCCGCCGTCGGAGCGCTGGAAGACGATGATGGCGCCGACGTTCTGCTGTTTGGGGAACTCCGCTTCCTGAACGTCCGCCGCGCGGATGGACTCGTAATGATCAGGGAGGAAGCTCGCCTCGTCGCTGCTGGAGGTGAGTTTCGGCGCCAGGGAGATCACGGCACCGGCCGCCACCACCCACGCCAGAATGATCCACCACGGGCGACGGACCACGAAACGGCCCAGGCCAGAGAACATCGGCTGCTGCCTCTCCCTCGCCCCCGAGGCGTAACAGATGCGTTCCGACCAAGGATCTTCCGGACCGGGCGACCCCGCCACTTGAGCCGTTCGGTGCAGCGGCGGGGCGCGCCTGCGGACGCTTGAGGGCGCCCGCGGACCGTCAGAAGTTGATCATGTGCCCGGCCAAGCCGTGCACCGCTTCCTTGACCGCCTCGCCGAGCGTCGGGTGCGCGTGGACGTTGCGCGCGACCTCGTGCACGGTCAGGTCCCACTGCTGGGCCAGGGTCAGCTCGGGAAGGAGCTCGGTGACGTCAGGGCCGATCAGGTGGGCGCCGATGATCTCGCCGTACTGCGCGTCACTGATGATCTTGACGAAGCCGACGGTGTCGCCGAGGCCGTGCGCCTTGCCGTTCGCCATGAACGGGAACTTGGCGACCTTGACGTCGAAGCCCTTCTCCTTCGCCTGCGCCTCCGTCCAGCCGAAGCTGGCGATCTGCGGCTGGGAGTAGGTGGCGCGCGGGATCATCGGGTAGTCGAGTTCCATCGTCTCGGCGCCGGAGAGGGTCTCGGCGGCCACGATGCCCATGGACTCGGCGGTGTGCGCGAGCATCAGCTTCGCCGTGACGTCACCGATGGCGTAGATGTGCGGCACGTTCGTCCGCCCGCGGCCGTCGATGTCGATGGCGCCGCGCTCGGTCAGCGCCACACCCGTCGCCTCCAGGCCGAAGCCGGTGACGTTCGGGGCGAAGCCGATCGCCTGGAGGACCTTGTCCGCCTCCAGGACCTCCTGCTTGCCGTCCTTGCCGGTCACGGTGACCTTGACCTGCGGTCCCGACTCGTCGATCGACTCGACGCGGGTCGAGGTCCTCACGTCGATGCCGAGCTTGCGGTACTGCTTGGCCAGCTCCGTCGAGACGTCAGCGTCCTCGAGGGGCGCGATGCGGTCCAGGAACTCGACGATCGTGACCTTCACGCCGTAGTTGTGCAGGACGTAGGCGAACTCGATGCCGATGGCGCCCGCGCCCGCGATCACGATGGACTGCGGCACGCTGTCGGCGAGGATCTGCTCCTCGTACGTCACGACCCGCTCGGAGCGCCGCGTGCCGGGCAGCAGCTTCGGCGTGGCGCCCGTGGCGATGATGCAGTTCTCGAACGTGATCGTGTCCGTGGTGCCGTCCGACTTGGCCACCTTGAGCGTGTTCGCGTCGAGGAAGGTGCCCCGGCCGTCGAACTCCGTGATCTTGTTCTTCTTCATCAGGAAGTGGACACCCTTGACGCGGCCGTCCGCGACCGTGCGGCTGCGGTTGAACGCCTCGCCGTAGTCGAAGGACACGTTCCCGTCGACCTTGATGCCGTACGTCTTCTGCTCGTGCGTGAACAGATGGGCCAGCTCGGCGTTGCGCAGCAGCGCCTTGGTCGGGATACAGCCGACGTTGAGGCAGACACCTCCCCAGTACTTCTCCTCGACGACCGCTACCCGCTTGCCCAACTGGGCGGCGCGGATGGCGGCCACATAGCCGCCGGGTCCTGCTCCGAGCACGACGACGTCGAAGCGGTCTTCCATGGGGAGGTCCTCTCTGATGGTGCGTATCGGGTGTCTGGTGGTGCGTAATCGGGTGGTACGTGACGCGCGCACGTCCGATCATGCGCCATCCGGCCGTCTCGCGGGCGGCCGGGTGTCCGATGTCATGCCGCCCGTTCCCGTCCATGCCCTCAACCACCGCTGTGGGCAAGCCAGTTGGTGATCGGTGCCGGGTTCACCCGGCCGAGGGCCACGGGATAGTGTCGCCGTGACGGAGCAGCAACTCGTATCCCTCTGAGTAACCCATGTCCCTCTGAGCAACCCATATCCCGCTGGGAGAGGTGGAGAACGCACTGTGGCCGCGGACGACCTGTCGATGGATACGTCCATCCCCTTCGACGTGCCGACGTCGGCACGCGCCTACGGCTGGATGCTCGGCGGCAAGGACAACTACGCGGTCGACCGCGAATTCCTGTTGCGGACGCTGCCCGACTTCCCCGAATGCGTCGACATCGCCCGGCAGAACCGCGCGTTCCTGTTCCGCGTCGTGCGCCATCTGACCGAGGCGGGGATCCGCCAGTTCATCGACATGGGCTGCGGTCTGCCGACCGACGACAACGTCCACCAGGTCGCGAGGCGCTTCGCACCGGACACCCGTGTCGTCTACGTGGACATCGACCCGATCGTCCTCGCGCACGGCAGGGCGCTGCTTGCCGACGACTCCACCACCACCGTCATCCACGGTGACATGCGCGACCAGGACGCGATCATCGGCCACCCCGACATGACCCGCCTGATCAACTTCGACGAGCCGGTCGCGGTGCTCTTCCTGTCGGTGGTGCACCACCTCACCGACGACGACGGCCCCTGCGGCGTGCTGCGCACGATCATCGACCGCGCCGCCCCCGGCAGCTACCTCGGCCTCTCACAGGTCGTCGCCGACGACCCGGTCCGCGGCGCCGCGATGAGCGCGCACATCTCCGGCGGCGGAGTCCCCTGGCAGACCCGCACCCCGGCCGAACTCGACACCCTCCTGAACGGTCTTGAGCCGGTCGAGCCGGGCCTGGTGAACCTGGTCGACTGGCGCCCCGACGCCGACCAGCCGCCGCTCGCCCCGGTCCACGAGGACCTGGCCCCCTACCTGGGAGCCACCGAGCAGAGCAAGGGGATCTACGAGTACGGGGGTTTGCTCCGCAAGGCATAGCCATACACAATGGTGTGCATGATCCAGCACCTGACCGCCGCCGTGAGGACCTTCGGGGTCCCATGGCGTCGTGGGTGCGAGCGATCGGGTCGCTAGCTGCCCGGGAATCCGTTCCCGAGCTGTCCGGGAATCCGTTCCCGACCGTCCGGAGTTCCCTCTCCGTGACGCCGCCCGTTCACTCACCACTGAAGGATCACCATGACTGTGGTTTCTCCCGCGACCGCGGCTTCCCCCGCCGTCGCTCCCACTCTCCGCGACGCCCGCGTCCCCGCCGACGGCATGTACGAAGGCCGCCGCACTCTGCGCCGCGTCCCCGAAGACTGGGAAGAGCGTCCTTACGAGCTGATCGACGTCGTCCCCCAGGGGCGTCTCATCGGCGCCGAGATCCGCGGCGTCGACCTCGCGGAGCCGCTGACGCCCGCGCTGCGCGAGGAACTGAACCGCGCACTCCTGGAGTGGAAGGTGCTCTTCTTCCGGGGTGCCGACATCACCTCCGAGCAGCAGCGCGCCTTCGCCCTCAACTGGGGCGACCTGGAGACCAATCCGCTGCTCGCGCGCGGCTCGGCCGACGACGTCGTCCGGTTCGACAAGGGCGGCAGCGGCATCCCCACGTACGAGAACGTCTGGCACGCCGACGTCACCTTCCGTGAGAACCCCGCGCTCGGCGCCGTCCTGCAGCTGCGCGAGGTGCCGCCGGTCGGCGGCGACACGATGTGGGCGGACATGGCGGCCGCGTACGACAACCTCCCCGACGAGGTGAAGGCCCGCATCGACGGGGCCCAGGCGGTGCACGACTTTATCCCCGGCTTCATCCGCTTCTACGGCCCCGAGAAGCTGATCCCGCTCCAGGAGCAGTTCCCGCCGGTCACGCACCCCGTGGTGCGCAGGCACCCGGAGACCGGGCGGAAGATGCTCTTCGTGAACACCTCCTTCACCACGCACATCGTGGGCATGGAGCGGGCGGAGAGCGACCGCCTCCTGAGCTACCTGGTCCGTCAGGCGCAGGTCCCGGAGTACCAGGTGCGGTTCCACTGGCAGGCCGGTGACGTCGCCTTCTGGGACAACCGCTCCACCCAGCACTACGCGGTCGACGACTACGCCCCGCACCGTCGCGTGGCCGAGCGCGTCGCGATCGCGGGAGACCGTCCGTACTGACCCTTTCCGCGGAGGAACCCGATGTCAGCCGCAACGCGCTTCCCGTTGACTCCCGAGCCGATCCACGTCCCCGACGCGGTGCTCGACGACCTCAGGGAGCGGCTGCGGCTGACGAGGTGGCCCGACGACGTCGGTAACGAGGACGGGTACTACGGCGTCCGCCGCGGCTACCTCCAGGAGCTGGCCGACCACTGGCTGCACCACTACGACTGGCGCAAGGCCGAAGCGGCGATCAACTCCTACGAGCACTACCGGGTCACGGTCGACGGCGTGCCGGTGCACTTCATGCGCAGGCCCGGCGTCGGCCCCGCCCCGACCCCGCTCATCCTCACGCACGGCTGGCCCTGGACCTTCTGGCACTGGTCCAAGGTCGTCGACCGGCTCGCCGACCCCGCCGCGTTCGGCGGTGACCCGGCCGACGCTTTCGACGTCATCGTCCCTTCCCTGCCGGGCTTCGGCTTCTCCACGCCGCTGCCGGACCACCCCGACATGAACTTCTGGAAGGTCGCCGACCTCTGGCACACCTTGATGACCGACACGCTCGGCCACGAGAAGTACGCCGCCGCGGGATGTGACGTCGGCGCTCTCGTCACCGGTCAGCTCGGCCACAAGTACGCCGACGAACTGCACGGCATCCACATCGGCTCCGGCCTGAAGCTCACCCTCTTCAACGGCGACCGGGGCTGGGACCTCAGCGGCGGACAGCCGATCCCCGAGGGGCTTTCCGAGTCCGGGCACAGCCAATTCCTCTCCCTGGAAAGGCGGTTCGCCGCCCACCTGGCGGTGCACGTGCTCGGACCGAGCACCCTCTCCTACGGGCTCAGCGACTCGCCGGTCGGTCTGCTCGCCTGGATCCTCGAGCGCTGGGACAAGTGGAGCGACAACCGCGGTGACGTGGAGAGCGTCTTCTCCAAGGACGACCTCCTCACCCACGCCATGATCTTCTGGGTGAACAACGCCATCGGCACGTCGATCCGCTACTACGCCAACAACAACCGCTACCCCTGGACGCCCTCGCACGACCGCCGGCCGGTCATCGAGGCGCCGACCGGCATCACCTTCGTCGGCCACGAGAACCCGCCCGGCGTCACCACCACCGAGCAGCGCGTCCGGAACTGGCTCGCCGGCGACCGTGCCGAGTGGTACCACCACGTCAACCTCACCGCGCACGAGAGCGGCGGCCACTTCATCCCGTGGGAGATCCCCGACGGCTGGGTGGACGACGTGCGCCGCACGTTCCGAGGCCGACGCTGAGCCGCTGACAACCCCCCTCGCTCAACGCTCAAGCACCCGCTGCCACTTGACCTCGCCGTCCTGCCACTCGTCCGTGGGGGAGAGCCCCGCGGCGGTGGCGACGGCGGCCGATGCCCGGTGGTCGGGGTGGACGTGCGCGATGACGCCGCGCACGTCCGGCAGCCCCGCCAGCCAGCCGACGAGGCCGCGGGCCGCCTCCACCGCGATGCCCCGCCCCTGCCAGGGAGTCCCCACGACCCAGGCGATCTCGGCGACAAGGCCGCCGCTGCCGTCATCGGCGGGTCCGACCGTCGCCTGCACGGTCCCCGCCAGACAGCCCTCGTCGCGCAGCCGCAGCACCCAGTTGCACCAGGAGACCGCCGGGTCCGGTGCCCCCGCGGTCATCCGCCTGTAGCGGGCACGCAGGGCCTGCGGATCGTCGGGAGCGCCTCCGATGAAGTCATGCAGCCCCGGGTCGGCGAGCACGACGGCCATCTCATCGGCGTGCTCGACCTCAAGAGGTACGAGGACGAGGCGAGCGGTGCCGATCTCCTGGGCGAGGACCGTGGGCACGATGACTCCTTGGGCGGGGCGGATTGTCAGTGGTGGCTGCGAGTATCC
The DNA here is from genome assembly GCF_053606205.1 of Streptomyces sp. NPDC055239. Taxonomy (NCBI): domain Bacteria; kingdom Bacillati; phylum Actinomycetota; class Actinomycetes; order Kitasatosporales; family Streptomycetaceae; genus Streptomyces; species Streptomyces sp. NPDC055239. Next base: position 153,906 of record NZ_JBSGRD010000007.1, read on the forward strand.
GGGCCATGAACCCATTCCGCCTCACCGACCTCGAAGAAGCCGTGCGCGGCAGCTGGGGCCCTGACACCTACCCGTCGGACTCCTCCCGTCCCTGGCCCCCCGACAACCCGGCCCGCGGCCAGTGCGGCGTCACCGCGCTGCTCCTCCAGGACCTGCTGGGCGGCGAGTTGATACGGGGCGAGGTGCGCGTCGCAGACGAGTGGACCGACCATCACTGGTGGAACCGCCTCGGCATGGGCCTGGAAGTCGACCTCACCCGCGAACAGTTCCGCCCGGAGGAGATCGTCAGCGGAGGAATCGTCATCCCACGCCCCGCGCAGATCAACCGCCTCCGCGAGGAGTACGAGCTGCTGCGCGGCCGGGTCCTGGAGAAGCTGGGCGGTCCATGGTGAGACGGGAACGGCGGCCGAGCAGGAAAGCCTGCTCGGTGGCGTTCTCGGTGCGGGCCAGTGCGGCGTCGTAAGCCTGGATCGCTTCTTCGGTGCGGCCCAGGCGGCGGAGCAGGTCGGCGCGGATGGCGTGGAAGAGGTGGTAGCTGTCGAGAGCGAGGTCGTCTACCAGGGGCAACGCCTGGGCGGGGCCCTTGACTTCGGCCACCGCGACGGCGCGGTTGAGGGCCGCGACCGGGCTCGGGGCCACGGCGAGGAGCTGGTCGTACAGCTGGAGGATCTGGCCCCAGTCCGTGTCCGCCGCGGTCGGCGCGTCGCTGTGCACGGCGTTGATCGCGGCCTGGATCTGGTACGGCCCGGGCCGGTCGCGGCGCAGGCAGCGGCGGACGAGTGTCTGGCCCTCGGTGATCAAGGTCTGGTCCCACAGGCCTCGGTCCTGGTCGGCGAGGAGGACGAGCTCGTCGTCCGCGGTGGTCCTGGCCGCCCGCCGCGACTCGGAGAGCAGCATCAGCGCGAGCAGACCCAGGGCCTCCGGCTCGTCGGGCATCAGCTCGGTCAGGAGCCGTCCCAGGCGGATCGCTTCGGCACAGAGGTCCTCGCGGACGAGCGCGTCCCCCGCACTGGCCGTGTACCCCTCGTTGAAGACGAGATAGATGACGGCGAGCACCGCGCGCAGCCGGTCCGGCAGATCGGCTTCGTGGGGGATCCGGTACGGGATGTGCGCGTCGCGGATCTTTCCCTTGGCCCGCACGATCCGCTGGGCCATGGTCGGCTCAGGCACCAGGAAGGCACGCGCGATCTCCGTGGTGGTCAGGCCGCCGAGTAGCCGCAGCGTGAGGGCGACCCGCGCCGCGGGGGCGAGCGCCGGATGGCAGCAGGTGAAGATCAGACGCAGTCGGTCGTCACGCACGGGGCCCTCCCCGGCCGGTGTCTCCTGGGCGTGCAGCAGCGCGGCCTGCGCGTGCCGGTCCTCGCGGGAAGACTCCCTGCGGAGGCGGTCGATCGCCCGGTTGCGGGCGGTGGTGATGATCCAGCCCGGCGGGCTCGGCGGCAGACCGGTGGACGGCCACCGCTGCACCGCAGTGGTGAACGCTTCCTGGACCGCCTCCTCGGCGATGTCGATGTCGCCGAAGACGCGGACCAGGACGGCCACCGCGCGCCCGTACTCCGCGCGGAAGATCCGCTCGGTCACCTCCGACGTGACCCGCGGGGCATCCGACGTCACTAGCGGGATCCCTCTTGCAGCGGCCTGACCTCGATGGGCAGGGTGATGGCACGGGCCACCTTGCGCCCCCAGGCGAGCGCCTCGTCCAGGTCGGCCGCCTGGATGACGGTGAACCCGCCGAGATGCTCCTTGCCCTCGACGTACGGGCCGTCGGTCGTGAGCACCTCGCTGTCCTTGAGCCGCAGCACGGTCGCCGTGCTCGGCGGGAAGAGGCCCCCGCCGAAGACCCAGGCGCCCGCCTCCCGGATCTCGCTCTTCACGGCCTCGAGGTCGCGCACGATCGGTTCGAGGACCTCCGGCGGCGGTACGTCGCCGTCGGGCTGATAGATGCTGAGCAGGTACTGGTTCATGGCTGCCTCTCTTTGACGGATCACCCCGCGTGTCGGCCGGGTGCCGACCCCTCACTGTCTATACGAACGGCGACCGTACGGATCGACATAGGACGCGAAAGATCCGCCGAGTATTTCCGCCGGGTGATTCCGGCTAGCGGTCGGAGATGATCGCGTCGAGATGCCGCAGCGCCGCCGTCACCCTCGCCGGATCGTCGAAGAACGGGTCGTCAGGGACGGGCAGCGACCCCGCGAGGGCGAGCCCGCGGCCCCGCGCCCACGTCGCGTCGTCGACGTCGACCGCCGCGCGGAAGGCGCCCCGGGCCTCGTCCGGGAGAAACAGCCACGCGGGCAACAGGTCCACCGCGGGGTCGCCCACGGCCAGCGTCCCGAAGTCGATGACGGCACTCAGGCGGCCGTCGACCGCCAGGAGATTGCCGGTCGCGAGGTCACCGTGCACCCACACCGGCGGACCGCCCCACGCGGGCGCCGCGAGAGCCGCCTCCCACACGGCGGTCACCGCGTCACTGTCGACGATCCCCGCCACCTTCAGCTTCGCGATCTTGGATCGTACGAGGGAGTCGGCGAACAAGGAGTCGCACTCGGTGCCCACGCGTTCCCCGCGGAAGGCGTTGCTGAGCCTTGGGCCCGGACCGCCAGCGGGGTCGATCCGCCGCAGCGAGGTCACGAATCCGGCGAGGTCGGCCGCCGCCCCGAGCGGATCGGCGAGGGAGCCGGTGGTCGCGGTCTCGCCCTCCAGCCACCGGTAGACGGACCAGGGGAAGGGGTAGCCCTCGCCGGGCACGCCCTTGCCCAGCGGCTCGGGGACGGTGAGCGGCAACTGCGGGGCGAGCCACGGAAGCCACCGCTGCTCCGCCTCCACCTGCCCCACCCAGCGGCGGTAGCGCGGCAGCCGTACGGACATGTCGTCGCCGAGCCGGTACGTCGCGTTGTCCATGCCGGACAGCGGGACCGGCGCGAGCGGCAGGTCCGCCCACTGGGGGAACTGCGCCGCGAGCAACCGGCGTACCAGGTCCACGTCGTCGGGTCCGCCTGATGGCATAGGTACAACCCCCGGTCATGAACAGCGCCTTGGACGTCGCTCGGGGCGTCGTCCAAGGCGCTGTCGTGGATGTCGAGGCCTCATCCCACCGTGAGGGCCGAGGCCGTGTCCACCCATTTATCTCCGGTCGCGGGGCGAACGGGCTCAGAACGCGAGGGCCGCACCCTCCGCGACACTCGCCCGCATCTCGCAGCTGTTGCCGAAGGTCGTGGACCACGCGACTCGTCTGCCCTGCCACACACCGTCGACGGTGACCACGACGGGCTTCCACTCCTTCGTGCAGGACATGCCGGACGGCTTGCCGACCAGCAGGGCGAACTCGCCGTTGGCGGCGAACAGTTCCGCGCAGGCGGCGGACGCCGAGGGGTGGCTCCCCGAGGCCTTGGGCGTACAGGTCAGGGTCACGGCGCGTTGGATGGTCGCGGTGTCAGCTTCTTCGCCCTGGCCTACGGCGAGAACCAGCGACGAGGGCGCGTAGAGGCCGGTGTGGCCGGCGGGGGCGGCTTTGGACTGGGCCAGCGCCGTGCCAGAGGTTCCGGACATCACACAGGCGGCCACGACAGCGGTGGCGCCCACCGTCTTGAGGAAGAAACGCACGTCAACTCTCCTTTGTTGTGGGGGTTTTCCTGACTTTCTGCTTGCAGACGGGAGTTTTGCCGGTGCGGAGAGTGATCGCCAACTGTGTGGTCGATTTCCGGATGCCTGTGTCCGCTCAGCGGTCACCGAATGACCGTTCGGGCAGCTCAGGGCTGACGGGGGAGGCGCGGGGGAGGTGGGTGAAAGGTGTCCAACATGCGGACCGGAGGGAATGGTGCAAGTAAGAGCAACCGTCTGACCTGCAAGGACAGTTGCTTCGATTTTCTACCGGAATCCAGGGTCGACCGGAAAGCATCGGTGCTAGGAGCTGCTGCCCAGCTTGACGCTGATCCGCTGACCGACCCCCTTCGTGCCGCTGAGATCCCCGAAGGTCAGCTTCAGGGAGGCGCCCGTGACCGCCGACGTGACCGTGGCGGGCTTGGCCGTCACCGCGGACACGGGGCGGTTCCAGGTGAGCGTCAGAGAGGTCTGCGCGCGCATCGGATCGCTGACGCAGACGACCGCCGTGCCATCGCTCTTCTCGCTGATCTGCACCGAGCAGGGCGCGCTCGCGGTGAGCTTGCCCGCGGTGCCGCCGAGCCAGAAGTTGACCCCGGTGAAGCCGAGCGAGGGCACGGAAACCCCTTGTTGACTGTCGGAGTTGGCCAGCACCTGGAGCCATCCGGTGTCCGCCGACCGGGCCGCCGTCTGCGCCGCGCTCGCGCCGGGCATCAGGACGTAGGCGTACGTCCCGTTCGTGGGGGCGGTGCCGTGGTCGACGTACATCGTGAGGTACTTGCGGGCGATCGCGGTCGTGGCGCCGCCCTTGTTGATGTCGCTCCACTTGCCGGTGCGCTCCTCGCGCAGCGCCTTCACCGTCGCGCCGCCCGGGAAGACATAGCCGCCGTGACCCCCGATGTGCGCCCACTTGGCGCCGGTGAGGCTCGCAGACCAGGGGGCGGTGGTCGGCTTGGTCACGCCGTCCACCTGGAAGGGGGCGGTGCCCGTCGGGCCGAGGTTGCGGTTCTCGACGGTCGTCTCGACCGCGGTGCCGTCCGTACAGACGATGCCCGCGCCCAGGCAGACGATCGCGTCGTCCACGCAGAACCAGGACTTCTTCGCCCGCAGGGTGCTCTGCAGGCCCTTCAAGTACTGTCCGACGGAGGCGCGTTGACCGTCGCTCGCGCCGCCCACCCACTTCACGTCCGGCAGTGACGCGCCCCAGTCGCCGCCCGCCGCGTCCGCGAGCGCCTTGCGCGACGCCGTGGTGCCGGGCAGCCGGTACGGGTCGACGGTGGGCCAGAAGGCGTCGCTGTACTGCCCGTTGGCGTAGGTGTCGCCCCACCAATAGAGCATGCCGGAGCCGGTGTGCCAGCCGCGCAGATTCTCGCCGTTGCCCGTCTCGTAGTACGTGATGCGGGGATCGGCCATGCTGATCGAAGCCGCCCAGCCGGGGCGCCGGTGCGTGGCGCGGGCCATGTTGGGGAAGATGCGGTGGCCGGTGGGTTCGGCGATCGCCGTCACTGCAGCGTCGTCCTCGACCCCCTGGAGCCGGGCCAGACCTGTCAGGCCGAGCGAGGAGTCGCTCAGCGGCGGGCTGTAGTAGTCGCGCCGCATCCAGCCCTTGACCAGGCCGCGCCAGCGCGCGTTCTCCGCCGCGCTCGCGCCCTGGCCGAGCAGCACCACGGCGGACATGATGGGGTGGCCGCGCCGATGGTCGTCGGCCTGGGTCTTGGTGGCATCGGAGGTGGAGAGGCCGCGGCTGATGGCCCGGCCCGCGACGCCGTCCATGACGAGCCCGTTGTAGATGAACGGGGCCCACGCCTTCTCCACGGCATCGAAGATGATCTGCTTCTTGGTGTCCGTGACCTCCCAACTGGAGCCGCGCAGCAGGGAGAAGAGCATGCCGAGCCCGCCGAGCATCACCGATCCGTACGACCCCGTGTAGGGCACGGTGGTGTGCTGGATGAACGAGCCGTCGGTGTAGAGGCCGTCGCCGGTGGTCACGTAGGGGAAGACGGGGGAGAGGGCGTCCCTGGCCAGCGCGATCTTCGCGGACTCGGCGCCGACGACCCCGCGCAGTGCGAGCACCCGGCACAGGTCGACACGGTTCGCGCCCGTGCTCGTCCCGGTGTAGCTGCCCACCGCCGAGTCGGGCACGAAGTGGTCCACGGCCCTGCAGTAGTTGGCCACTTGGGCCGCCGACAGCTGGTCGTACATCAGCACGCAGACGTCGAGGAGGCTCTGCGGGGCGCCTATCTGCCAGCTGTACCAGTTGCCGAACCGCGGCTGGCTCTCGTTGTAGACCTGTGTGTAGAGGTGGTCGAGGCCGGTGAGGATGTCGGCCTTCAGGTCCGCGTCGCCGGTCAGGCCCGTGCCCTCCTGCCGATAGGCCTGGGCCATGGTGCTGAGCCTGCTGTAGCCGGTCACCATGTTCGCCGAGTAGCCGTACGACTCCTGGTCGGTGTCCGGATCCGGGTCGGCGTACGAGGCGTCCGGCCACAGGGAGCCCGTGGCGGGAGCCATGGTGGCGCGCAGCTCTCTCGCGGTGGTGCCGAGTGCGGTGAGGCGGCTCTTGAAGGGCTCGGCCGTGGGCGAGAAGCCCTCGCCGAGTATCAAGGTGCGCCACTTGGCGCGCAGCGCCGCGTACTCGTCGGCAGAGTCGGCGGAGTCGGCAGCCACCGCCGCTCCCGCCTCGTCGGAGGGCAGCAGCCCCGAGGCGGTCAGGGCGAGAGCGGAGCCACCGGTGGTGAGCAGGAACGCACGGCGGGACCAGGGAGAGGACATTGGGTCTCCGATGGTGGAGGTGGGGGAGGGGGAGAGGCAGGGCGGGCGGATGGGGCGCATGAGATCCGCGGGAAGCGAAAAGAGCAAGCGCTTTCTAGCATGGGTCTAGGCCACTGCTCAATGGGTCGGGCCATGCGCTGTAGCGTCAGGGCCATGAACGATCACGCAGTGGTGGATGTGGGCGACGTACGCCTGGCCTATCGGACCTGGGGCGACTCGTACGGAGCGCCCGTCGTGCTGCTGCACGGGCTCGGCGGCTCCTCGGCGAGCTGGGAGCAGGTCGGGCAGGTGCTCGGCCAGGAGTGGCGGGTGTACGCGATCGATCTGCGCGGGCACGGGGAGAGCGACTGGCCGGACGAGTACTCGGTCGAGCTGATGCGGGACGACGTGCTCGGCTTCCTGGACGAGCTCGGCCTCGACCGCGTCGGCGTCGTCGGCCACTCCATGGGCGGGGTCGTGGCCTACCTGCTCGCCGAGGATCACCCGGACCGCGTCGAGCGCCTCGTCCTTGAGGAGACGCCGCCGCCCTACCCGCGCGACCTGGTCGAGACCCCGCGCCCCGACGAGGCCATCGACTTCGACTGGCCCGTGTCCCCCGCGGTCCGCGCCCAGATCTTCGACCCGGACCCGGAGTGGGCCGAGCGGCTCGGCGAGATCGTCGCACCGACCCTGATCGTGTCGGGCGGCCCGGACAGCAGCATGCCGCAGGAGCGCATCCCCGACATGGCCGCGGCGATCCCCGACTCCCGGATGATCACGATCCCGGTCGGGCACTCCGTGCACGAGGGGAGCCCGCAGCAGTTCGCGGAGCAGGTCAGCGAGTTCTTCACCAGCTAGTTCCTCCGCTGGTTCCTCAGCTGGTTCCTCAGCTGGTTCCTCAGCCGGTTCCGCAACAGATGGCGGCGCGGGCGTGCTTCGGCCACGCCCCGCCGCTGACTAGGGTGGGGACGGTGTTCACCTCTCAGGGACCCACACTGCGCGAACTGGCCGTGCAGGCGCTCTCCTCCATCGAGGACGGCTACGACCTGCTGGCCCCGAAGTTCGACCACACTCCGTTCCGCACGCCCGCCCGCATGCTGCACGAGGTCGCGGAGACACTGCGTGGCCTCGGTCCTTTCGACGCCGGTCTTGATGTCTGCTGCGGCACCGGCGCGGGCGTGGAGACGCTGCTCCCGCTGTGCCGGGAGCGGGTCACCGGCGTCGACTTCAGTGCGGGGATGCTGGCCCGCGCGCAGACCGCCGTGGGGCATCGGGACGGTGGGCCCGCGGTGGAGTGGGTGCGGGCCGACGCCCGTGCCCTGCCCTTCGCCGAGGCCTTCGACCTGGCGGTGAGCTTCGGGGCGTTCGGACACTTCCTGCCCGCCGAGCGGCCACGGCTGTTCGCGGAGGTCCACGGGGTGCTGCGGCCCGGAGGGGTCTTCGCCTTCCCGATCGGGGCGCCGCAGCCCATGACATCGCCCTTGTACTGGGCGCTGCTCGGCTTCGACGGGGTGATGCGGGCGCGGAATCTGCTGTGGCGTCCGCCGTTCGTCATGTACTACCGGACCTTCCCGCTGGGAGGCGTCCTTGAGGATCTGCGCCGGGCCGGATTCACCGCGCGGCTGCACGCGCTGGACGAGTTCGGACGCCGCGCCGACGGCAGCCCCAACTGGTGCCTCGTCGAGGCGCGGAAGACCTGAGCGTCACTGGAACGCTCTTCGATAGGCCTGCGGGCTGACCCCCGCGACACGCTTGAAGCGGTCACGGAACGCGGTGGGCGAGCCGAAGCCGACCTGCACGGCGATGCGCTCGACGGAGTGCCCCGTCGTTTCGAGCAGGTGCTGGGCCTGCCGGATCCGCGTGCGGTGCAGCCACTGCAGCGGCGTACTGCCCGTCTGCTCACGGAAGCGGCGCAACAGAGTACGGGTGCTCATGCCCGCCCGGCCCGCGATGTCCTCCAGGGTGAGCTCGCGCTCGGCGTTCTCCTCCAGCCAGCGCAGGAGCGGCTCGAGTTCAGATCCCTGCGGTGTGGGCGGCATCTCGGAGACGATGAACTGGGCCTGGCCGCCCTCGCGTTCCAGAGGCATCACCGAGAGGCGGGCCGCGTCGGCGGCGACGGCGGAGCCGTAGTCCCGGCGGATCAGGTGCAGACACAGATCGAGGCCCGCGGCGGCACCGGCGGACGTCAGGATCTGCCCGTTGTCGACGTAGAGGACATCCGGGTCGACGTCGATGTCGGGGTAGCACCCGGCGAGCTTGCCGGCCGCCAGCCAGTGCGTGGTGGCGCGGAGCCCGGACAGGAGGCCGGCCGCGGCGAGCGTGAACGTGCCCACGCAGATGGAGGCGATCCGCGTGCCGTCGGCCGCCGCGTCCCGCAGTGCGTCGAGCACCGCGTCGGGAACAGGCCGGGAGACGTCGGAGACGCCGGGCACGATGATCGTGTCCGCGTCCGCGAGCCCCTCAAGACCCCACGGCGCCCGGAGCGTGAACAGACCGGCGTCGATCTGCGGCGCGGCGGCGCAGACCCGCACGCGGTAACCGGCCCGCCCGTCGGGCAGCCGGGTGCGGCTGAAGACCTCGATGGGGGTGGACAGGTCGAACGGGATGACGGCGTCAAGGGCCAGGACGGCCACGGTATGCATGGCGGCAACGTACGGCAGAGTCGCGGTCCCGCCAAGCGTATGACCTGCGGGTGTGACTTGCTCGTATCTCATCACCTGGACGGAAAGCCGATGGCGTTATCTGTGCGAAGCCTGTCACTAATGCCACTGTCGGCGGATGTGGGCGCTGGCTAATCTCGGCCCTCGGGTCCCGATCGGGAGCCGCCAGATCTCCCCGTTCTCCCGTTCTCCCCTTCTCTCGTTCTCTCCTTCTTCCCGTTCTCCGGAATCCCGAGGGCTTCTGCCGTGACCAAGTTCTTCCTGACGCTCCATGTGCTGGCCGCCATCATCGCCATCGGCCCGGTCACCGTGGCCTCCAGCATGTTCCCCGCGACCCTGCGCAAGGCGCAGGCCGACCCGCAGGACCCGGCGGCCGTCGCCTCGCTGCGTCTGCTGCAGCGGATCTGCTCGGTGTACGCGTTCGTCGGCGTCGCCGTCCCCGTCACCGGGTTCGCGACCGCCAGCAGCCTGAACGTACTCACCAGCGCCTGGCTGATCGCCTCGATCATCCTCACGATGGCCGCGGCCGTGGTGCTCATCATCCTCGTACTGCCGCGTCAGGAGGCGGCGCTCGCCGCGGTGACCGGGGAAGGTGGCGACGGCGCGGGCGGCCAACTGGCCGACGGGGCGGGCACGGTGGTCCTGGACGGGCGTGCCAGTGTCCAACTCGCCATGTACACCGGCGTGTTCAACTTGCTCTGGGCCGCCGTCACCGTCCTCATGATCATCAGGCCCGGCTCCACGACGGGGGCCTGACCCCATAAGGGCTGCTGTTGACCTCCGTGGAGCAAAAGCCCTAAATTCGGTGAACGTGCGTTCACCAGCACTTTCGTTTCCACGGGGGTATCAGGAATGGTCCGTGCACCAAACGCTCCGCAGGCCTCTGACCGGGCTGCTCTGCCACCGGACGCCGTCCTCTATGTCGCGTTGCCGCTCGACGTCACCGAACAGGAGCGGCTGCGCGCCATCGCACCGGGGCATGTCTGGTTCACCGAACCGGACTCCGACTCGATCGGCGACGCGCAGGTCCTCGCCGACTCCCACATCGCACTCGGCAACCCGAGAGCGGACTGGGTGGCGAAGGCGCCGCACTTGCGGTGGCTGCAACTGGCGTCCGTCGGCATCGACCGATACACCGGCCTCGACTGGCCTGTCCTCGGCGAGCGCCTCGCCGTCACCAATCTCGGCGGACTCTTCGCCGATCCGGTCGCGGAGACCTGCCTCGCAGGCATCCTCGCGCTCTACCGCGGTGTCGACGTGCTGACCGGACTCCGCGCGGGGGAGACCTGGTCGACGCTCGACATACGGCCGGGGCTTCGGCTCCTGGGCGGCGCGAACGTCCTCATCCTGGGCAGAGGGGCCATCGCCCTGCGTCTGGCCGAACTCCTCGCGCCCTTCGGCTGCTCCGTCGCGCACTTCGCACGGGGTGACGGCGACATCCGTACCCGGCAGGAACTCGACGCCCGGCTGCCCGATTTCGACATCGTCGTGGGGCTGCTGCCGGGCACGGACGAGACCGCCGACCTCTTCGACCGGCGGCGTATCGACCGGCTGCGCCCCGGCGCGGTCTTCGTGAACGCGGGCCGCGGCACGCTGGCCGACGAGGACGCCCTGGTCGCGGCCCTCGGCTCAGGCCGGCTCGGCGGCGCGGTCCTCGATGTCACCCGCGAGGAGCCGCTGCCCGCCGGACACCCGCTGTGGAGCTGTCCGAACGTCATCCTCACCCAGCACACCGCGGGCGGCTCACGCGACGAGACGGAGCGGATACTCGATCTCTTCGAGGACAACTGGCAGCGGCTCGTCGGCGGAGAGCCGCTGCGCAACGTCGTGCGATGGTCGAAGGGATATTGAGGGGCACCAAAGCGGTATTGAGCGGTGCTACGGGAGGAAGTGGAAGCCAGGCCTCGGATGCATGAGGAAGTCGTGGTGCGAGATGTTCCACGCGTACGCACCCGCCATCGCGAACACCGCCCTGTCCCCGGCCCGTAGCGCCGCCACCGGAACGTGCCGGGACAGGACGTCCTTGGGAGTGCACAACTGCCCCGCGAACGTCACCCGGTCCTGCAGCGCCTCGGACCGGGGCCACGGGTGGGGCCACGGCTCGCGCGCCGGGAGCACGGTGCAGGGCTGGTCGTGGCCCTTGGCCGCGGGGGTGCGCAGATGGTGGGTGCCGCCGCGCACCACCGCGAACTCCTCTCCGTGGCTCTGCTTCACGTCCAGAACCTCGGTGGCGTACCAACCGCAGTACGCGGTCAGCGCCCGCCCCGGCTCGATGCGGAGCGTCAGTTCGGGGTGCGCCGCACAGAGCCGGGCGAGGCCGTCGCCGTACCGGGCCCAGTCGAAGCGCGCGTCGGGGTCGGCGTAGTCCACGCTCATCCCGCCGCCGACGTTCACCTCCGTCAGCCGGACGCCACGGCGCCGGGCGAGCGCCTGCGACCAGGCCACGATGGACTCGGCGACCGCGAGCTGCCGCGGTGCGTCGAGACCGCTGGCCAAATGGGCGTGCACGCCGAGCAGATGAAGCTGGGGAAAGCCGCCGTCGGAGAACCCGCGGACCACGGAGTCCGCTTCGACCGGGTCGATGCCGAACGGAGTGGGGCGCCCGCCCATCGTGAGTGAACTTCCCGCCAGAGAAGCTTCGTTGAGGTCGAGATTGAACCGCAGCAGCACTCCGACGCGGGTGTGCGGCACGACGCGGGCGGCGAGCGCGGCCAGCATCCGCAGCTCGTACGCGCTCTCCACGTGGAAGCGTTCCACGCCGAGCTCAAGGGCGGCCGCGATCTCGTCCGGCGTCTTGCCGGGTCCGCCGAAGGCCAGCGGGCGTCCCGCCACGGCCTTGGCGACATGGGCGAGTTCGCCGCCCGACGAGACCTCGTAGCCGTCGACGTGCGGGCCGAGCGCGGTCAGTATCTCCGGCTCCGGATTGGCCTTGGCGGCGTAGTAGAGCTCGACCTGCCGGGGGAGCGCGGCGCGCACGGCGGCGGCATGGGCGTCGAGCGCCGAGAGGTCGTACAGGTAGGCGGGCAGTTCCTCCGGAGCCAGACCGAGGGCACGCTCACGTACAGCGGGAGTGGGGACGGTCATCCGGCGGTGCTCCAAGGTGCGTCGGTGCGGGCACCCAGGTCCCGCACATGCTCGGCGAGCGGAAAGGGGGATGTGAGACGGACGTAACCCGCGTCCCGGTCGGCCTTGCGCTCCCAGCGGGTGAGCAGGTTGGCCTTGGCGGGCAGCGGTACACCGGCGAGTAGGGCGCTGAGCCGGGGCGGGCAGCCGTGCGTGTCGGCGAACTCCTGCAGTGCGGAACGGACTTCGGACCACAGGGCGGGCTCGGTGTGCGGATGGAGGTCGGCGAGGGCGGCGAGCAGCTCGGCGACGTGGTTGACCAGGAGGCAGTACACGACGCGGTCCCAGCCGCGCTGCGCGTCGTACGTCATCGGCTCCGCGACCTCGGGCGGGAGCGCGGCCAGGGTCTTGGCGTGCCGCTCGGGCAGGAGCTTGGTGCCCTCCAGGTCACGGAAGAGCACCTGGGCGGGCATGCCCTCGCCGTCGACGCAGACGAGGACGTTCTGCAGATGCGGTTCGAGCACCAGGCCGTGGTCGAAGTACGCGGCGAGCACCGGTGGCAGCAGGAGCCGCAGATACGTCCGCCACCACTGGAGGGCCCGCTGCGGCCCCGCGCCCTCAAGCAGGCGGGAGATGTGGCCGGGCCCCGTCGGATACTCGTCCGCGACGGCCCCGGCGAGCAGTGGCGTCGTACCGGGAAGGAGTCGCCCGGTCAGGCCTTCACGGACGATGACGCCGAGGCCCTCCAGGAGGGCGAGGTCGATGCGGCCGTCGGGGCCCGCGAGCGCCAGGCTGCGGTAGGCGGGCTCGCGGAGCACGGCGCTGCCCGGGAAGCGGTCGGCGAGGTCGTCAAAGGCTTCTTCGAGTACGCGGGTGAGCGCGACGGCACCCGACAGCTCGTAACTTGCGTTCTTCCGAAGGCAGTTGGTGATACGGACGTTCAGGCTGAACTTCAGGAAGGTGTCACCGTCGTACAGCGTGCGCACGGAGGCGGTGGCCGCGAAAGGAGAGCCGCCCGGCCCCAGGTCGATGACGTCCTCGCGGTCCAGGGCGGCGCGCAGCCCCGGGTGTTCCCGCAGCAGGTCGTACTGCCAGGGGTGCACGGGAAGCAGCCGATAGCCGTCCGGCACGGTCCCGAGCCGGTCGAGCGGGTCCGTGGCGCCCGGCCGCGCCGACTCCTCGGCGATGAGGTGATCCCGTACGGCGAGGTGGCGCAGCGGGAAGGCTGCTGCGGCCTCGGGGGCGTACGCGGACCAGTCGGCGAGGTCGCCGCCGCGGGCCTTGGGGGTGGGGTGGAAGCGGTGGCCGAACAGCAGGGACTGCTCGGACGCGAGGTAGCCCGAGAGCCACTTCGGGTCCGTATCGGTGGCGGGGTTCGCTCCTGTGGTCCCCGTGGCCGGCGCCGTACGGTCGGCGGCGATCGCGGCGCTGACGCCTTCATGGCTGGAGGCGATCTGTTCGAGGAACTCCTCGTTGCTCACGCCCGTGCGCAGCGAGAGCTCGGCGTGCGTGTACTCGGCGAGCCGCGACCAGTCCACCTCCACCCAGCCGCCGTCCCGCTGCTCGGTCACAGGGCCGGTGAAGCGATGGGCGCCGAGGAGGGACGTACGGCGCAGCGCGACGCGCAGGAGAACCCCGCGGCGCGGCAGCCTGAGCAGGAGATCGCCGTCGACGACCGCGGTCTGGTGCTCGGGCCCCGAGACCTCGCGCAGCAGGCAGTTGAGGAGGGTGTGCGTGACCGCTTGGTCGGCGCTGGGCAACCGGGTGGGCGCGGCGCCGGCGACGGGGGCGCGCGCGAGGAGGGTGGCGGACTGGGCGGGCAGTGCGGACGGGGCGGAGAACGTGCCGGTCGGCAAGGACATCAACGGCTCCAGCGGATGCGGGGCGAGCGGTGGAACAGGGCGGGAAGAGTGGCTGCGGCCAGGGCTATCAGGGCGATCGCGGTGCCGGTCGGTAGAGGCACGGACCGGCTGAAGCCCACGGTCGACCCCTCCGTGAGGGCGTGAGCCGGCGGTGCGGTGGCCATCATGAAGTCGCCCCCCGGCGAAGGTAGTTGGGCCCTGTCGTGTAGTGCTTGTTGATGTCGGCGGCCCCGGAGCGCTCCTTGGAGAGCAGGGTGCCCGCGGTGACCATCGCCTTGACCGGCAGCTCCGCCGCGTCGAGGACGTAGGTCCGCAGCAGCGCGCCCGGCTCGCCGGGGCCCGTGCCGAGTCGCTCGACGGCCTCGGCGAGCCTTTCGCGCACGAGCCGCAGCAGCCGCCCCAGCGGGGCGTGGCCGTGACTGGCGAGACCGAAGGCGTAGGAGCCCGCGCAGAGGTGGACGGTGATGGTGGTGAACAGATCGAGCACGGCACGATCCCCGTCGACGAAGATCCTCGTATCGTCGAACTCCGCACGACCGGGCGCCTGTTGCCCCACGGCGTCCCGCAGCCGGGCGAGGTTGACGCGCGGCCCGTCGTTGTCCTTGAACAGCAGCCGCAACCGTGTGCGGTGGCCCGAGCCGTCGCCCGCGGGCTCGTCCATCACCAGCGAGATGTTCTGCTGGTGCGACTCCAGGGCGATTCCGTAGGCGAAGAGGGTGGTCTGCCAGTCGAAGAGGAGGGCGAGTGCGGCGTCCAGGAGGGCGAGAGGATCGCCGCCGTAGAAGCGGTCGGCGAGGTGGTCGATCAGCAGTCGGTCGCCGCCACCTGGCGCCGGGCACATGAGCGCGGCCATCGGTACGACGGCTGCGCTGTCGAGCCCGGCGGGGTAGCGGCGCAGGAGCACGGCGAGGAGCTCATGCCCGGCGTGGGCGAAGCGGGTCTCGTCCGCGTGCAGGACGACCCCCTGGAACCTGGGCTCGCGGGCGATGACGGCTTCGGTGAGGCGCTGGCCCGCGGCACCGTCGGTGAGAGTGCCCGGCTTGATCGTACGCCGGTTGCGCAGGCCCAGTGTCGCGGTGGCGAGCGGCAGTTTGAGGTGCCGCGTGGGGTCGGAGGAGAGGGCGACGGTACGCATCGACAGGGTCGGTACGACTTCGGGTCCGGGGCCGTCGACGAGCCGGGCCCGTCCGTCGAGCCCCGCTTCCCGCAGTGCGTCCCGCAGGGGGCCGTCCGCGGTCAAGGGGTGCACGGGGAGCAGGAGATGGCTCCCGTCGAGCTCTGGCGCGCCGGTTGCGGCAGGCGAGAGCCAGGCATCGGTGTCTCCGCCGACGGTGACGGCCTCGCGGGGCAGCGCGAGCTGCCGTAGTGCGAAGACCGGGTGGAACTCGGGCGCGTAAGAACGCAGTTGAGTGACGGAGAGCCCGGACCGGCCGCGTGAGGTCGGATACACGGGGTGATCCGCCCGCGCGGCGAGCGTGTCGTAGCCGAGTCCTCCGGCCAGTCCGGTCCAGGCGGCGGGATCTCCGCCGTACCGACCGGTGAGCAGGGTGTCCGCCTCGCCCTTCGTCTCGGCGTGCAGCCGCATGGCGTCGAGCGCCTGCCCGCACTCCGCGGCGAAGGCATCGAACCCGCCACGGTCCACAGGGTCGGCGAGGTGACGCAGGGCGGACAGGATGCCGCCCGCGTCACGGAGTTCCACCCCGTCGGACTCCCGCCGGAGCAGCGGGAGCCGAGCGGCGTACGTCCCTTGATAGCCGTCCGCGCGGACGGGCATCAGCAGGGCGTCGCCGCCGGGCCGGGGTGCGGGGATCCTGGCGGTGGCTTCAGCTGCCGCGGAGCCGTCCCGCACCGCGACTCCCATTGCCATCTCCACCGGCAGCCTCAGCCACAAGCCGTCCGCGTGCCGCACCGCGCCGCTCCGGGTGCGCAACCCCACCACGTCCTCGCGCAGGAGCGCGCTCAGCACGCGTAACAGGAGCTCACCCTCGACACCCATGCCCGCGCCCGCGCCCCCGTCCGTACCGCCCGTCACGGTGTGATCTCCCAGCGATGCTCGGCGACGAAGTCCGCCACGGCTCGGTCCACCGCTGCCTGCTCGGTGCCGGTGGCGCGGACCACGCCGAGGAAGTCGCGGTTGGTGCCGTGCAGTTCGTGCCGTTCGCCGACTTCCCGCAGCGGTCGGTACGTCAGCCGCACTCCGCCCACCGTCACTTCGCACGCGCGCGGGGCGGCCGTCAGCGTTCCCGCGCTCCGCGCGCACGGGTAGTCGAGCCGCGCCCTGCCGTTCGTCCGCGCGCCCAGGTTCGAAGGGAGCGGCTCGCCCAGATGCGTACGGAGGATGTGTTCGAAGAGCGGTATGTCCAGGAGCTGGGCGAGGAGCAGGTCGCACTGGTCGCCGATGGCGCGGTAGTTGACCTCGATGAGCCGCGCTCGCCCCGCCGCCACGACGAACTCCGTGTGGCAGGCGCCGAACCCCACACCGAGCGCGTCCAGTTGGGTCAGGACCTGAGCCGTCACCGCCTCCGGATGCGCGGGGACGAACGTCATCCGCTCCTCGATGAAGTACGGCGGCGGCGACACCTCCGTACGGAAGCCGCCCAGGACGTGCCGGACCCGGCCGTCGCCCAGAGTCTCCACAGTGCGCAGCTCCCCGGCGAGATACTCCTCGACGACCAGCGCGGCGCCCGGCCGCCGTGTCTGAATCTCCGCGCACCGCCGCTCCAGCTCCCCGGGCCCGTCGACCAGCACCACGTCCTCGCTCGCCACGCCCTCCCGCGGTTTGACCACGCACGGGAACGGCACGTCGAGTGCGCGGAGGTCCGTCGGATTCTGCCCCGCCGAGAGTTCCGCCGACCAGACCGCGTCGACGCCGGCGGCCGCGAGATGGCGCCGCATCTGCGCCTTGTCCTTGGTGCGCAAGGCCGTCCGCCAGTCCTTGCCGGGCAGCCCGAAGTATTCGGCGGCCAGTGCGGCCTGAGTCTGCAGATGGTCGCTGTTGGTGAAGACGGCGCCGGGGGAGTGGTGTGCGGAGATCCGGCTGATGACGGCCCGGAAATCGCGTACGTCGCACTCAAGGATCTCCAGGCCCATCTCCAGGCCTCTCAGGGTCTCCTGAGTGGGACCGCGCCGGTGAGCGTCCGGTTGATCGGTGAGAAGGGTGACGTCGAGGCCGAGCCCGCGCGCGGCGGGCAGAAAGCCTTCGGTGACGGAGTCGGTGGGGTTGCGGG
Source organism: Streptomyces sp. NPDC055239 (assembly GCF_053606205.1). Classification (NCBI taxonomy): domain Bacteria; kingdom Bacillati; phylum Actinomycetota; class Actinomycetes; order Kitasatosporales; family Streptomycetaceae; genus Streptomyces; species Streptomyces sp. NPDC055239. The sequence goes on from NZ_JBSGRD010000007.1 coordinate 171,066, forward strand.
CAAGGACGTACAGCCGCATGGGTGAGTCCACTTCAGGGTGCGAGCGGATGAGGATGTGAGGGAGGGGCGCCGATCTCGTCGGCGGTTCGATGTCTGTCGCCGTGGCCACGTCCTCAAGGACGTACTCCGCGGCTTGGACACTGATGCCCGACATCCACGTCTCGTGCGCACAGCGCCAACGCACCGAATCCGGCGACGAGTAGACGGATCCGCCGCGCGGAAAGGCTGTCTGGCGGGACGGCCCTAGCGATCTTGGACACGGAGTGAGAGTTTAGGTTAGGTATGCCTAACGATGTCAATTCGCCGCGGCGGTGGGACCACTCGCCGCGGGGAGGTGCGCGGCGCGCCGTTCCCGATGAGGCAAACTCAAGGAAAATAAGGTAAGCCTTACCTAGTTCGCGGTGGACGGATCCACCGGCGAGCCATCGATGGACCTGCTTTCCGAGGAGTACCAGTGCCGCTGACCGTGGCCCCGGACCTGGCGCCGACCGCCACCGCCCTGAGCCCCACCGCCCTGAGCCCCGCCGACCTGCTCGCCGCGACCTATCAACGGCTCGCCGCGCACTGTGAGACGCTCGCCGTCACGGTGGTGCGACCCGGTTCGATCGCGGGGCAGGGGTGGTTCACCGGTGCCGAACTGACGTTGCATCAAGATGCCCGGGAGGCCTTCGTCGAGGCGGAGGCCACCCGCATCCGCGTCGGTCACGACCACACCCCCCGCCCCGATGTCGCCGCATCGCGCGCCCTGCACGGCTACCTCTGGTCGGTCTCGCTGCTGATGAGCGGCGCCTGGTACCTGGAGCGGCGCGTGCCGCGCGTCCGCCCGCAGGACGTACGCGTCCACGTGGAGACCGGCACCTTCGAGGTCGTCCCCGGCTCCTTCGCCTGCCTCCCGGACGACCCGGCGGCCGGGCTCCCCGGAGTCCGCGTCTTTCCCGACGAGGAGTCGCTCCGCGTCGAACTCCGCGCCGTCGTCGTCGCGCACATGCGGCCGCTGCTCACGGCGATGGGCCCCCAACTGCGCCGCAGGCGAAGGGTGTTGTGGGGGATGGCCGGAGACGATCTCATCTCCGGGATCTGGTACCTGGGGCGCATGCTCGGCCAGGAGGACGAGGCGCTGCGGGCGGTGGACGCCCTGCTCCCAGGACCGGTCGCCCCCTTCCCGGGGGGCGCGGACTTCCGCCACCTGACGACCCGTGACGGCGAGCGGCACCCGACCCGTACCCGTCTCGGCTGCTGCCTGTACTACACGATCCGTGCCGCCGAGGCGTGCGGCACCTGCCCGCGCGTCTGCGACACGGAGCGGCTGCGGAGGCTGGAGGGCGACATCGCCCCGGCTGATGCGCCGTCGGAAATCGGCGGTGGAACCGGTGGAACGGGTGGAACCGTGCAGTGAGACCAGGCAATGAAATCGTGATAGGGAATCTGGCGTAGTCCCTCGCTCACGACAGGATGACGCCCATGTCCCCGTCCACGACCGAGCCGCATACGCCGGCCGAGCCGCCTTCGCCTTTCGTGCCTTTTGAAGTTCCCGTCATCGACATCACGCCGTACGTCGACGGCGGCTCGGCGGCCGAACGTGACCGCGTGGCACGCGAGATGGACGACGCCTGTGCCCGCGTCGGCTTCGTCCAGATCCTCGGCCACGGCATTCCCGACGAGACGGTGGACGGTCTGGCCGCTGCCGTGGACGGGTTCTTCGGACTGCCTCTGGAAGTGAAGAAGAGTTACCGCGTGATGGGGGCGAACCGTGGATACAGCCCTCCCAAGAGTGAATCCCTCAGCCTGAGCCTCGGTGTGGAGTCAGCCGGGCGCATGAACGACTTCTTCGAAGCGTTCAACATCGGTACCGAAGCCCGCTCGTTCCCCGCACTCGATCTGTCCGAGGACGACTACGGGCTCAACGTCTGGCCCGCTCAGGTCGAAGGCTTCCAACCGGCCGTGCTCGGCTACTTCGCCCGGGCCGGTCGCGTGGCACGCACCCTGACCCGGATCTTCGCGGACGCCCTGGGGGAGCCGTCCGGCTTCTTCGAGCCGCTGACCGATCACTCCATCGACGTACTGCGCATGAACAACTACGCGCTGCCGGAAGGTGCCGTCAGCCTCGACGGCGATCCGACGGGGATGGGGGAGCACACCGACTTCGGCCTTGTCACCGTGTTGTGGGCGGACCAGGTCGCCGGGCTGCAGGTGCTCGGTGCAGACAGGGCCTGGCACGACGTCTCTCCCGTCGACGGTGCGCTCCTGGTCAACCTCGGCGACCTCACCGCCCGGCTCACCAACGACCGCTGGATGTCGACCCTGCACCGGGTCAAGCCGCCGATCGTCGACGGCGGCATCGTCCGGCGCCGGTCCGCCGCCTACTTCCACGACGGCAACGTCGACGCGGTCGTCGCCACGCTGCCGAGCCACCTCGATGCCGCCGACGAACTCGCCTACGAACCGATCCTCGTACGCGACCACATCAAGGCGAAGCTTGCGGGGTCCCGGCAGGGCAAGGCGAACGTGGCGGCGGTCCGGGAGGCGGCCCGGGTGCGCGCGGCGGCGGGGCGGGAGCCCGGCGCGGGCGGAGCCGCGGCCGACCCGGGTTCCGTCACACTTGGTTGAGGGAGGTGCGGATCGCCTCCAGAGCCTCGGTGATGTTCGCTTCGGCGGCCGCCTTGTCGAGGCCGAGCCCGGCGAGCGTGCCCGTGCCGCCCTCCGCCTCCAGGAGCGAGAGCAGGATGTGCTCGGTCCCGATGTAGTTGTGGCCGAGCCGGAGCGCCTCGCGGTAGGTGAGCTCCAGGACCTTCTTCGCCCCCGCGTCGTACGGGATGAGGTCGGGAACCTCGCCGACCGCGGGAGGCAGCGCCTCGGTGACGCTCTCGCGGATCGCGTCGAGCGAACTCCCCTGCGCGACGATCGCCTTCGCGGCGAGTGCGTCCGGCTCGGTCAGGAGGGCGAGCGTCAGATGGCCGGGGCCGATCTCGTCATTGCCCGCCGCGCGTGCCTCCTCCTGCGATGCCATGACCACGTTCTTCGCCCGGGTGGTGAACCGGCTGAAGCCCTGTCGCGGATCGAGGTCGGACATCTCGCCGGGGTCCTTGGCCACGAACCGCTTCTGGGCCGCCTGCCTGGTGACCCCCATGCTCTTGCCGATCTCCGTCCACGAGGCGCCCGAGCGGCGCGCCTGGTCCACGAAGTGGCCGATCAGGTGATCGGCGACATCACCGAGGTGATCGGCGGCGATCACGGCGTCGGAGAGCTGGTCGAGCGCTTCGGGGTGGGCCTTCTTGATGGCCTGGATCAGATCGTCGAGACGGATGGGCTGTGTGGGCTGCAGGGGCTGCGTCATGTGTCAACGTTAGGTTGACAGTCGAAAGGGTGTCAACCCTCGGTTGACAGGTGAACTCGCTCTCTACTCCTCCCAGGGTGAGTTCTGGATGACCTCGACGAAGTCGCCGCGGGTGTAGCCGGGGACGAAGTGCTCGAGGACGTCGGCCTTCACGTTTCCGAACGTGGTCTCCGGCTTGGGGGCGATGCCTTCGGTGAACGCCTCCAGGATCCGCCGCTTGAAGTCGGGGCGGGGGTGCAGCGCGGTGATCTCGGCGCGGTCCCCGGCGGTCAGGTCGTCGTATCCGATGCCCAGGACGTCGTACTCCACCCCGGCCGTGACCAGGGCGACCTCCGGCTCCATGAACTCGGGGATGCCCAGGGTCGTGTGCAGGGCGATGGCGGTCCACACCCGGCGCACGCTGTCCTCGGGTACGCCGTGACCGTGCAGGAAGCCGCGGGCCTCCTCGGCGCTGTCCACCTCGAAGCGGCGGCCGCTGTCCCGGAACCGCTCGCCCAGGCCCAGGTCGTGGAACATCGCGCCGATGTAGAGCAACTCGGGGTCGAAGCTCAGCCCGCGCCGGTCGCCCCGCAGGCTGCCGAACCAGAAGACGCGGCGGGAGTGGTGGTAGATCAGCTCGCTGGTCGTGTCCCGGACCAGTTCGGTGGCCGCGGCGGCCAGCTTGGTGTCCGGTACGGACACTCCGGCGGCGGAGGAAGCGTGCACGGTCATGGCGTGACTCCTGGGGGGTGCGGGTCTCTGTCGGCTGCGGCTGCCGGCACCAGCCTGCTCGACGTACGTGTCCGACGGCCATGTCCCTGTGGACAGGTACCCCACACATCTGGACACGCCTTGCCGCTACCGTGGACCCGTGCGCGAACCACTGGACGGACCCCGCCCCCACCACGTCTACGTACTGGCCTTCGACGGCGTGCGGCTTCTCGACGTAGCGGCCCCCCTGGAGGTCTTCGCCACCGCGGCCCGCTACACCGGCGGCGGTTACACCGTGCGGGTCTGCACCCCCGACGGGCAGGACGTCAGGACCTCCACCGGACTGCGGATCGCGGCCGATCTGCCGACGGCCGATGTGGGCGTCGCGGACACGCTCGTCGTTCCCGGCCACGCCGAGTTCGTCACCTTCGCCGAACGGCCCGACCTCGTCGAGCTCGTGGCCCAACTGGCGAGCGGGGCGCGGCGGGTGACCGCCGTGTGCACCGGGGCCTTCGCCCTGGCCGCCGCGGGACTCCTGCGCGGGCGCAGGGCCACCACGCACTGGGAGCACGCGGCGAAGCTGGCCCGGCTCCACCCCGACACCACCGTCACTTCGGACGCCATCTACGTCCAGGACGGGTCCGTGCTCACCTCGGCCGGGGTCACCGCGGGTATCGACGTCTGCCTGGCTCTCGTGGAACAGGACCACGGTCCCGACATCGCGCGGCGGGTCGCCCGGGACCTCGTGGTCTTCCTGCAGCGGCCGGGCGGCCAGTCCCAGTTCTCCGCCGCCTCACGCACCCCGGCGACCAGCCATCCGGTACTGCGCCCGCTCCTCGACGCCATCGCCGCCGACCCGGCGGCCGACCACCGCCTCGCGACCCTGGCCGGGAGGGCCGCCGTGAGCCCCCGGCATCTGACCCGGCTCTTCTCGCGGCAGATCGGCACCACCCCGGCCGCGTATGTGGAGTCCCTCAGGCTCGAGGCGGCCCGCATGCTCCTCGAAAGCGGCGCGAGCGTCACCGACGCGGCGGAGCGCAGCGGTCTGGGCAGTGACGAGACGCTGCGCAGGGCCTTCGCCCGCCATCTGGGGACGACGCCGTCCGCGTACGCCGCACGCTTCCGCACGACGCGGGCTAGTGCCTGAGACGCGCACTCTCCGCCGTCCTGGCCTCGGCCTGCGCCCGCTCCGCCCACCGCACCGCGGGTCCCATCGCGAGGCCCGCGACGAGGAAGATCCCGCCGAGGAGCAGCCAGCCGGGTACGCCCCACACCACGAGGAGCGAGGTGAGCAGGAGCGGCCCGACGGTACGGGCGACGGGGACTCCGGTGCCGAAGAAGCCCTGATACTGGCCCACTTGGTGCGCGGGCGCCAGGTCGAAGCTGATCTGCCAGGAGCCCGCGGACTGCTGCATCTCCGCGATGACCTGGAGCACCGCACCCGCCACCAGGATCGCCACGCTCGCCCACACCGGAAGCCCCGCGGCGGAGAACGCGAACACCACGCACGAGGCGAGCATGACGAGACCGGAGAGCCGCACCGCACGCGTGGCCGTGCGCGGTCCGCTGACGCCACGGGCCATGCGGACCTGGAACGCCATCACCGCGAGGGTGTTGAGGACGAAGAGCGCCGAGACCAGCCAGCTCGGCGCGTCCGTCCGGTCCACCACCCACAGCGGAATCGCGAGGCTCAGCAGCGGCATCCGCAGCAGCAGGATCGCGTTGAGCGCGGTGATGGCGGCGTACGGACGGTCGCGGAGCACAGCCAGGCGCGGCTCACCCTGCTCGCGGGCCACGGACCGCGGCACCACGGGCAGCCGGAGCAGTACGAGCGCGCAGAGCAGGAAGCTGGCCGCGTCCAGCGCGAAGACCGCCAGATACGCCCCGCGCGTGTCGTGCTGCAGGGCAAGGCCACCGAGCGCTGCACCGACGGCGAGACCGGCGTTGAGCGTGGACTGGAGGTGGGCCAGTACGCCGGTACGCGCCGCCGGGGTCACCAGACCCGCGAGCAGCGCCTGCCGCGCCGCGGCGAGCCCGCACTGGGCGACGGCGTACAGGCAGGCCGCGATGAGGAACGGAACGAAGGAGCGGATGAAGAGGAAGGAAGCGACCGACGCGCTGGTGGCCAGGGCGAGAAGGACCGCCGTGCCGCGCGGTCCCTTGCGATCGGCCAGTGCGCCCAGCGGTACGCCCGTCACGGAACCGATGGCCCAGGCGGCCGTGAGCGCGAGCCCGATCTGCGTGGGGGAGAGGCCGACGACCCGGGTGAAGTACAGGGCCGATGTCACGTAGTAGGCGCCGTCGCCGAGCGAGTTGCTCAGCTGGGCGGCGGCGAGCACACGTGGCGCTCCGGTCGGCGGCAGGATCTGAATCGGCACAAGGCTCCCCCGGGCAGGCGGCCGCTGGGCCGTCTCTTCGTTGATGAGGAGAGGCTAGCCAGCCAAATGGTCGGGTCCGTGGACCATTTGTGCATCGGGAGCCTGGGCCAATTCCCGCCCTGCCGCATCAGCCAGGCCGTCGCACCATGAAGACGTCGACCGGGTCTTCGCTCTCGACGCTGAAGCCGTGGCGCTCGTAGAGGCGCCGGGCCGCGCTGCCCTGGAGGACGTTCAGGCGGACGTCGGTGCCCTCGGCGTCGGTCCGGTCGAGCAGTTCGCGCAGCACGGCCGAACCGAGGCCGCGGCCGTGGAGGGCCGGGTCGAGGTAGAAGTGCTCGAGCCAGTGCGCGTCCTCGCCCGGTCGCAGGGCGACGCAGCCCGCGAAGGCGCCATCGGCGACGACGATCGAGGTGTGCCGGGCAGTGAACGCGTCCCGCAGCCTCTGGCGCACCCGAACCTCGTCGAACCGGCCGAGCCGCTCAAGATCCGGGCGCATCACGATCGCACGCAGCTCGACTATGGGTTCGACGTCGGAGGGCTCGGCGGCCCGCAGCACCCATCCCGGGACAGGTGCCGCCGGTGCTGCCGTCTCCGGCGACTGCTTCGCATGCGTAGTCATGGCCGAAGTATCCCCTGGTCACCGCCGGGTGACTGCTGCGGCCCTCAGCGTGTGACCTGCCAGCTGAGCGAGCCGGTCAGGAGCTTCCGCGATTGCGGGTCGCGGACCGCTTCGGTCGGGTCGGTGGCGCGTGCCGTGACGGTGTGCGATCGGCCGTCGGCGGGCACCCCGAGCGTGCCGGGGGTCACGCTGCTCTCGCCCCGCGCCTGCCGTGCCTCGCGGCCGTCGACGTACCAGCGCACCCGTGCGTGGGAGGACGCCTCGACGCGCATCCGCTCGGTGCCGCGCACCTGCCGGTCGGTGGGTGTGGCACCGGTGAGGACGGGCGCGTGCTTGTGGAAGCCCGCGATCATCGCCTCACGCCCGGGCAGATTGAACTCGCGGCCCAGCGTGCGCATGATCGAGTCCTCGGTGGGGCGGTTGACGCCGTGCCCGTGGTAGCCGCCGCCCTCGTAGGCTCCGACCTTGCCGCCGTCGGGTGATTCCTGGCCGAGCCAGCTGTGCCACTTCGTCTTCTGCGCGGCCATCTCGTCGGCGCTGAGCTTGCTGAGGTTGGACTCGCCGGGTTCGGGGCCGGTGTAGCTGCTGTCGTCGTACCAGTACTCGTCGGCGAGCTTGCCGAGCGAGTGGCCCGTCTCGTGGACGGCGACCTGATCGGAGTCGGGGTGGTCGGAGGAGGCGGTGCCTATGCCGTCGTACCCGGAAGGCGAGGTGATGGCGTTGTAGCCGGCGCCGCCGTACTTGGTGGAGTTGCTGAGCACGATGACGAGGTCGGGGTCGGCGGCCTTGCTCGCGTACGCCTCGACCTTGTTGGTGTCGACGCACAGCAGCCGCTCGGTGCCGTCACAGAAGAACGCCGAGTCCAGGGCCGTGTTCTTGTGGACGTCGCTCGTCGGATCGCCCGAGACGCCGGACTGCTGCGAGTGGGCGTCGACGGCCCAGACGTTGAAGAGGTCCTCGTACTCGGCGTACGGCTCGACTGCCGCCATCTCCTTCCACTTGGTGCGCACGTCGGTGTGGAAGTCCTCCTGCTGGGCCGCGGTGTATCCGTCGCCGATGAAGACGACGTCGACCTTGGTGTCGCTCGGTCCGGCCTCCACGATCGGCAGGACGTCGCCGTCGTCCTTGATCGTGGCCTGCTGCTTCCTGTCGAGCGGGGCGGAGGCGGGGACCTGGGTGTGGCGGGGGTGGCTGCCGGGGCCGTCGAAATACTCGACCTCGACGTGGTCGGCGGAATCGGTGCCGCCTGACCGAGCGGTTGGGGAGCCGCTGTCCTTGCCCTGGTCCGCGGCGACCGGCGCGGTGGCGGCGAGCGCCGCCGCCAGGGCGACACCTATGGCCACGGTGAGGCGCTTGCGGGATACGTGGGGTATGTGGGACGCGCGTCTACGCATGGGAGATCTCCCGGGGATCCGCACGGACTCGGCGGTGGGCAAGTCCGCGACATAAGTGGGGGGTTAAGGGAGCTTAAGGCGCGGTTCAATGTAGGGGGTGTCGGGAAGGCAGGCAATGCCTGGGGCGCAAGGTGGCTGTGGGAATGGTGAGTTCGGGCCACATTCCCCTAAGTCGACTGTCTCCAGGCCTGGATGGACTTGGCTCACATCGGGAGAGGACGACGAAGAGATGACGGAGAGCGGACTTGGGGGACCTGGGGGACCAGGAGGGCCTGGCGGCGCGCGGCTCGACGAGCCCGCCGAGATCGGGCGCCGCGTCCTGCGTCTTCGTACGGAACTCGGCCTGACGCAGCGACAGTTGGCCGAACCCGCGTACACGCCCGCGTACGTCTCCACGCTGGAGTCGGGCAAGGTGAGGCCCTCCGAAGCCGCCATCCGGCACTTGGCCGAGCGTCTGGGAGTCACTCCCGAGGAGCTCTCGACGGGACGCCCCGCCCGCCTCGCCGCCGAGCTGCGTCTGCGTCTGACCGACGCGCGGCGCGCCCTCGCAATCGGGATTCCCGAGGATGCTGCCGCCCTCTTCCGTGCCGTGTGCGCCGAGGCCGTCGAGCACGCACTGCCCGAGGAGCGGGCCGCCGCACTCCTCGGTCTCGGCGAGTGCCTCCTCGAATCCGGCGATCTCGACGACGCGCACGAGTGCTTCGCCTCCGTGGAGCGGCTGCTCGCCGATGAGCCGCTGCCCCGCCGCGTCCCCGCGATCCGCGGCCGCGCCAACGCCCACCGGCTCACGGGTGAACTCCGTTACGCCTGCCATCTGTTGGAGACTGCCCTCGACCAGCTCAACGCCTCCGGCCTGCACGACCCCGACGCGCTGCTCCTCCTCTATTCGGCGTCCATCGCCCCGTACATGGACATGGGCGCACACGAGCGCGCCGCACACGCCGCCGAACTGGCCCTCGCGCTCTCCCCGCGTGTGGATGACCCGGCGCTGCTCGCCGGGATGCATCGCGGGGTGGCCCGTACGCTCATCGCCCAGGGCCGTATCGCCGAGGCCGACGCATCCCTTGCCAGAGCCCAGGATCTCTACCAGCAGCTGCACATCCGCACCGAGCTCGCCCACTGCCACTGGATGCGCGGCTATGTGCACGCCCAGGACGGCGACCTGGAACGCGCCGAGAACGAGCTGCGCACCGCACACGACATGCTCACCGCCAAGCGGGCCGCGCTCTTCGCCGACCAGGTCGAGGTGGAACTCGCGGACGTGTTGCGCCGACGCGGCAAGGTCCGGGAGGCCGAGGCGCTGCTGAGGCCGCTGCTGACAGGAGACGCGGATTCCGCGGATTCCGCAGCAACCACAGAAGCCGCAGAGACCAGGCAGACCCCGGCTCTCAGGGCCGGACGCGGCGCGGTGCACGTGGGCGCCGCGCACCGGCTGCTCGGCCTCATCGCGGAGGAGTGCGGTGACACGGATGCTGCCGAGGAGCACTACCGCGCCGGACTGCCGCTGCTCGAACGCGCGGGCGCGGCCGGGGACGTGGCCGGGCTGTGCTGCCTCCTCGGAGATCTGCTCCGGCGCACGGGCCGGACGGAGGCCGCCCTGGACGTCTACCGCACCGGCCTCGCCCACCGGACAACGCCGGGCACGACGACGCTGGGGCCCGCGCCAGCGCCACCGCCGATGTGAAGGTGCGGAAGTCAAGGTGCGGAAGTCCTAATTCCGTTCTACTGGGCGATTGTCCGGCTTTTGTCACGGTGCTGTGCGCTCAGGCAACTGATGTCCCCTCATGTCCCTCCGCCTGCTAAAAATACGGGCGGCACAGGGACGAAGACGGACCTGTGCGCACGCATCGCACCGTTCTGAAAGTTGGGCCCGCGAGGGCCACAGGGGGAAAGGCAACAGCCTGATGAACCACGCACGTACGACCGCTGCGGTACTGGCCACGGCAGGAGCTCTCACCGCCGCCCAGCTCGGCCTGGCCGGATCCGCGTCCGCCGCCGACGCACCGAAGGCGCCCAAGGCGTCGGCTGCCTCGGCGCAGAGCTCCGGCTGCCCGATCGACATCGTCTACACGTCCCGGTTCTACATCGGCCCGGGTGGCTGGGTGAAGGGCGACGGCCTGTACTTCGGCCTCAAGAACAAGAGCACCAAGAGCTTCAAGAAGGTCACCTTCACCGTCAGCAACGTGAAGAACGTCCGCTTCGGCACGGCGAAGGCGAAGGGCGGCAAGGTCTCGCACAAGACCTCGAAGACCGTCTCCGTCTACGACAAGAGCCTGAAGGGCAAGGCCAGCCTCGGGGTCAGGGTCAAGACGCGCCTGCTGAACACCAGGTCCTACAAGGTCAAGTTCCAGGTCCACGGCAACGGCTGGAACTGCGCCGTCAACCAGGGCACGTGGGGCGCCTGACCGTCGCACAGCTCACGCCTCCGGGGTCCGGATCCGTCCGGGCCCCGGAGGCACGCTTGATCGTGAAGCGAACCTGATCGCTAGTAGCATCCGCTCCACAGGCTGATCGAGTCTGAGTCTGAGGCGACAACCTGAGGCGACAAGAGCTCTGGAGCGGCACGTGGACGAGGTAGCGCAGGCGCGGCTCGGCGCCGGGAAGTACCTGCTGGTCACCAGCTACCGCAAGAACGGCACCCCGGTGCCGACGCCCGTCTGGGTCGTCGAGGACGGCGCCGCGCTGGGCGTCTGGACGGTCACGGACTCCTGGAAGGTCAAGCGGATCCGCAACCGCGCCGACGTCCTGATCGGCCCCTGCGACCTGCGGGGCAACCCGACCGGCGAGCAGATCCCCGCCACCGCCGAGATCTGCGACCCCGAGGTGACGGCGCGCTACCGCACCCTCCTCGCGCGCAAGTACGGCCTGGTCGGCCGCCTCACCCTGCTCGGCAGCAAGCTCCGGCGCGGCGCGAGCGGGACGGTGGGCATCCGCATCACGCCGACCGGGTGACGCCTCTGCGGCACGTCGGCACGTCGGCACGTCGTCATCTCGGCACGTCGGCACGTGGTCATGTCATGCTCGGCTCCGCGGCCAGCTCGTTCCGGAAGGCGATGGCCCCGTCCCGTGCCTGCCGCAGACCGATGCGTGCGAAGTCCTTTTCGAGCTCGGCGAGCTCGGCCAGGGTCTCGCTCCGGTCGCGGCCCAGCCGCGCACGTGACTTGACCAGGCCGAGCCGGGACAGGGCCACGCCACGCGGCTCCCGCATGGTGCTGAACTCCTCGAGGGCGATGGCGTACATCTCGCGGGCCGCGTCGTAACTTCCGTCCCGGTAAAGGACGTTGCCGCGCATCTTGTGGTTGTAGGCGAGCGCGCCCGCCAGACCCATGGTCCGGCAGATGACCTCCGCCTCCGAGAGCAGGGTGAGCGCCCGATCCGCCTCGCCCCGCAGTGAGAGGACGTCGGCGACCCCGCGCAGCGACCAGGCGCGCCCCCGCGCGTCCTGCGCGTCGGCCGCGATCCGGACACACTCCTCGAACAGCTCGAGGGCCTCGGCGTAGTCGCCGGTGTTCCGCCGCATCTGGGCGATGCCGGACATCGCCCACACCATGTGCCGTGCCTCGCCGTGTTTACGGCCCTGTTCGAGCAGCTGCTCGTGCAGGGCGGCCACCGCCGCGTAGTCCCCCTGGATGCGTCCGGTCTCGGCGAGCCCGGCGAGCGCGTAGCCGTGCGCGAGGCGTTCCCCGCTGTCGGCGGCCAGCTCGACTCCCCAGGTCAGAAGCCGCCGGGCGAGCCGCAGCTGCCCGCACTGGCGGGCGAGCGTACCGCCGCTCCACAGGGCCCAGGCCATGGCGCCCGCTTCCCCCGCGACGCGCGCGCTGCGGTAGCTCTGACGCCAGGCGTCGCCCGCGTCGTCCACCTGGCCGAGCCGCCGGTTGGCCTCGGCCAGGGCCAGTGCGGCACGCGACCTCTCCAGCGCGGTGTCCGCCTCGGAGAGGGCGCGGCCCGCCTGCGCAAGGACCTCCTCGTAGGAGGAGTTCACCCCGAGTGCCGAACCCAACTCGCCTTGATATTCAGGCGCGAATGCCTTGCCGTGCATAGATCCATGACCCCTCGATCAACTCCGTACGTCGGTCTCCGTACGTTGATCAAGAAGCTACGAGCGAGGCGGGGTCCGGCGAATCCCTCCGCGTATGGGTCATGCCGTACGACTTCAGGGCTACGGACGGGGCCATGGTCATCATCGGGACGTACGGGGAGGGCGGGGGACCGGCGTCGGTCAGCTGCTCTCCTCAACGGCAGCGGATCCGGCGGAGCCCGCCGTCGCCGTCTGCAACGCCGTGATGCACGCGGCGATCGACTGCTGCAGCTCCTCGAGGCGCCGCAGCATGTCGTCCTCGTAGATGTCGTCGACCTCGGCGTCGTCGAAGGTCAGCTCCTCGAAGACCTTCGTCGCCTTCTGCAGGCTGTTGTAGAACTTCGCGCGGCGCTCCTGCACCCGCAGTTGCGGGTCGCTCTGGACGGTCTGGGCGACCAGGTCCTTCACGGTGTCGTACGCCTCGCGGGCCCACTCGCCGGAGTCCTCGCCCTCGTCGAGCTCGTCGATGAGGGACAGGTGCCGCTCGGCCTCCTCCTTGAGCTCGGCGGGCGCGTCGATCAGCTGGCCCGCAGGCGTCTTGACCTGCCCCTTGTCGACGATCTGGCGTACGTAGTCGACGCGGTCGCCCGCCTTCGACTCGGCGGCGACCGCCTTCTTGAGGTCGTCCGTCCGGACGATGTCGCGGACGAGCTCGCTGCGCAGCGCCGGGTCGTCGTCGATCCTGTCCATGAGCGCGCGCCGCGCCGCCTCGGCGGTCCCGGGGTCGGCGAGGATCGCGGCCCGCAGAGCGGTGGGGTTCTCGGCGACCTCAAGGGCCTTGGTGGGGCGGATGCCCTCGGCCTCGGCGGCCTCCGTGATCGCGGTGCCGCGGGGGGAGTGGGCGCTGGAGCGGGAGGCGTAGTAGATCAACCAGGCGTCGGAGTCCGGAAGTTCGATGTCCTCGCCGGGCGTGAGCGCCTCGAAGTGGGGTACGAGGCCATCGTCAGCGGCCTTGTCCCAGGCTTTGTAGTAGCGCATGACGCGCTCGGCGGAGCAGTTGGCGAGATCGCTGAACTCCTTCGCCGAGACCTTCGGCGTCTCGTCGGCACCCATGCCGCCGGGGCGCACACTGCGCGCCACCTTCAGGGCGAAGGTCCAGCCGCCGGTCCGCGCGTAGGCGCCGAAATCGCGGGCGTCCCGGGCCACCGCCTCGGGTACGTCGGCCGACGGGACGGCCGTGGCGTCGACCACCGAGGTGTCGTCCGAGGTCTCGTCGGACGAGTCGGCGGCTTCAGACGGCGCGATGGCAAGAGTCACGAAGGTTCTCCTGGATGGTGATGACAAGTATCTGAGGGCTGACTCGCCACCTTATCTCTCCTATTGCGCTGGTATGAGAGCGAGTTGCGCGGGGGCGAGCAGGTGTCCCACGTTACGGAGGCGAAAACTCCGGCGATCATGAGCGCGATGTGGGGTCTACACACTCTGACCACATCTCCTACCCGAGGATGACCCTGCGTGCGCGGCACTACAGCGCCCGTGGGCGCAGAGTCGGACTCTGAGTCTGACTTCCGGGGCGTTCAAGCCCTGGACTATTAAGAGGAAACCTGCTGACCGCCCTGACGTGCGCTGATCGTGCCGCGGGGGGTGTCACCCTGCCTGCCAAACTCGACGGGAGCCCCTTTCGCCGTGGCTACGTTCCTCTACAAACTGGGCCGCCTCGCCTTCCGGCGACGCCGCTATGTAGCACTGATGTGGGTGGTGCTGCTCGCCGGCGTCGGCTTCTCCGCGTCCGCGGCACCCGCACCGCCCGAAGACTCCTTCTCCATGCCGGGGACGGAGTCCCAGAAGGCCTTCGACCTCCTCGACGAGAAGTTCCCCGCGGCCAGCGCCGAGGGCGCCACGGCCCGTGTCGTCATCCGCGCCCCCGAGGGCGAGAAGCTGACCGAGGCAGGCCCCAAGGCCGACGTCGAGAAGCTGGTCAAGACCCTGGGCGCCGGTCCTCAGGTCTCGGAGGTCGCCGACCCCTTCAAGGCCAACGCCGTCAGCAAGGACGGCACCACCGCGTACGCCTCCGTCACGTACAAGGTGGCCGCCACCGAGCTGACCGACAAGACGCGTGACGCGCTGACCGCGGCCACCGACGACAGCCGCAAGGGCGGCTTCACCGTCGAGACCGGCGGCGACGCCGTCATGGCCGAGCAGGAGATGGGCGGCTCCGCCGAACTCATCGGCATCGCGGTCTCCGCGGTCGTCCTGATCATCACCTTCGGTTCGATGGTCGCCGCGGGCATGCCGCTCCTCACCGCCATCATCGGCGTGGGCATCGGCGTATCGGGCATCGCGGCCCTCGGCAGCGTCCTCGACCTCTCCGGTACTACCTCGACGCTCGCGATGATGATCGGCCTCGCGGTCGGCATCGACTACGCCCTCTTCATCGTCTCCCGCTACCGAGCGGAGATCGCGGACGGCAGGGAGCCGGAGGAGGCGGCGGGCCGCGCCACCGGCACCGCGGGATCCGCCGTGGTGTTCGCCGGACTCACCGTCATCGTGGCGCTCTCCGGCCTCGCGATCGTCAACATCCCGATCCTCACCAAGATGGGCCTGGCCGCGGCCGGCACGGTCGCGATAGCCGTGCTCATCGCGCTCACCATGATCCCCGCGCTGCTCGGCTTCGCGGGCAAGAAGGTGCTGCGCCGCAAGGACCGCAAGAAGCCCGTGAGCGAGCTGCGGGACGAGAACGCCAAGCCGAAGCTGGGCACGCGCTGGGCACGCTTCGTGCTGCGCCGCCCGATCCCGGTGCTCCTGCTCGCGGTGGTGGGCCTCGGTGTGGTCGCCGTACCGGCCACCAGTCTGGAGCTCGGCCTGCCCGACGAGGGCACGTCGGCGCCGGACACCACGCAGCGCAAGGCGTACGACATGCTGTCCGAGTCCTTCGGCGCAGGCTTCAACGGCCCGCTGATGGTCACCGTCGACACGGGCAAGGACAAGGGCGCGGCCGCCGCGGCCGGTACCGTCGGCAAGGAGATCGCCAAGATCGACGGCGTCGCCGCCGTCACGCCGGCGAACGGCAACAAGTCCGACAACACCGCGATCTTCAACGTCGTACCGAAGACCGGCCCCAGCGACCACAAGACCGAGGAAGTCGTCAAGACGATCCGCTCGACGGTCGACGGCCTCGGGGACAAGACGGGCTCCGAGGTCCTGGTCACCGGCGCGACCGCCATGACCATCGACTTCTCGCAGACCCTGGACGACGCGCTCCTGCCCTACCTAGGACTCGTCGTCGGCCTGGCGTTCCTGCTCCTGATGCTGGTCTTCCGCTCGGTCCTCGTACCGCTCAAGGCGGCGCTCGGCTTCCTCCTTTCGGTGGCCGCCGCGCTCGGCGCCGTCGTCGCGGTCTTCCAGTGGGGCTGGCTCGCCGACATCGTCGGCGTGGACCAACCGGGCCCGATCATGAGCATGATGCCGATCTTCATGATCGGCGTGGTCTTCGGTCTCGCCATGGACTACGAGGTCTTCCTCGTGACGCGCATGCGTGAGGCGTACGTCCACGGTGCGCGTCCCGGCGAGGCCGTCGTCACCGGCTTCACGCACGGCGGACGGGTCGTGGCCGCCGCGGCGGTCATCATGATCAGCGTCTTCTCCGGCTTCATCATGGAGAACGACGACATGATCAAGATGATGGGCTTCGGCCTGGCCATCGCGGTGCTCTTCGACGCCTTCGTCGTCCGTATGGCGATCGTCCCCGCCGTGCTCGCACTGCTCGGCCAGAAGGCGTGGTGGCTGCCGAAGTGGCTTGACCGCGCGCTGCCGAACGTCGACGTGGAGGGCGAGAAGCTGCACAAGCAGCTCGGCGACTTCCCGACGGCACGCCAGGAAGACCCGGACCAGGACCGGGAACTCGAGTCCGTACGCGGCTGAGTCCCTGACGCTCCACGAGCAGTGACCCCGTCCGCCCGGTGACCGATCACGGTCACCGGGCGGACGCCTGTTCGGTGCTGCTTGCCGGCGGCCGGCTCAGCGGTCCGCGTAGACCATCCAGACCTGGCCGGGCGCGAAGGGCATCCGCCGGCCGTTGGAGAGCGTGAAGGACGTGCCGCCCGTGGCGCGCGACCGCTTCCAATGGGTCTTGTACGCCTTGCCGCCCCGCAGGACGGTCGCGCTGCCGCTGCCGACCGTCTTGATGTACGGGGTCGCCGCGCCGTTGACGTCCTTGTAGCGCGACGGGGGCATGCTCACGTGCTGGATCACAATGGTCTTCGCGCCGAGCTGCGACCCCGAGGTGCTGCGGGCCGGCGCCCCGTCGAAGAACGCGAGCCAGCGGCGCTGCTGAGGCGACCAGCGGAAGGTGTGGCTCGCCGACGCGTAGCGGACGGTCCGCGTCGTGGCCGGGGTACCGCCCCTCGGCGCCCGGCCGAAGCGGAAGCCGATGTCGGTGGGGTGGTCGGCCCGCGGCGCCGAGCGCAGCACGGACTTGGGCCGGACGAAGAGGTTGTGCGGGGCGGGGCGGCTGTTGCTGCGGAAGTAGGCACCCGGGACGCGGCCGTGCGAGCGGGCGTACAGCGGTGAATGCGTCAGCATCTTGTTCAGCGAACTGCGCACCCCCGAGTAGGCGAGCGCGGGGCGGCCGAACTGCCTCAGGAGCTCGACGTCGGACTCACGGGCGCTGCGCACCGGGCCCACGTAGCGCGGCAGCCGGCTCGAGTACACCCCCATGAGCCTGCTCATGCCGCCCTCGACCTTCTCCACGTACACGATGTCGGCCTGGGCGAGACCCGTGTGCGGGCGGGCCCCGCGCGCGTTGTCGAACTTGACCGCGAGTACCGGGCCCTGATGGGCGCTCAGGCCGGTGAAGGGCGACCGGCCGCGCTGCGGGGCGCTGTCGTCCGCCGGTGCGCTTCCCTGCGCGGCACCCATGGTGAGCGCGCCCACGGCGACCGTGGCGAGGAGTCTTGTGCCGATGCGGGTGCGGCGCCGAGCCCCGGACCTAGCTGTCATCGCGGTTCTCCGTTCGTCCCCGAACGCGCGGTTCCGGGACCAGTCGTTCCTGGCAGTGGCAGCCGCAGTCCTTCCTCCGGGACGCCCGGGGTGAACCCGGTTAGGGCCATCCAGCCGCCAGGACTCACCGCAGCGGCGTACGCGCCGGACCCTCCCGCGGGTCCGGCGCGGTCAGCCTTCGTGCCGTCAGGCGGTGTGCAGGGTGAGGCCGTAGCGGTTCAGGATCTCGTTGATCGGCTGGTACCAGGTCTCACCGCCGCTGCTGCAGTTGCCCCAGCCGCCGGAGGTGACGCCCTGGGCCTGGTCACCGCTGATGAACGAGCCGCCGGAGTCGCCCCCTTCGGCGCACACGCTGGTCTTGGTCATCTGGTGGACGGCGCCCTGGCTGTAGTTCACGGTCTCGTTCTTGGCGAGCACGTTGCCGCAGTGCCAGTGCGTGGTGGAACCGGAGCGGCAGATCGAGGCCCCGATCGGTGCCTCCGCCGAACCGCGGACGAGCTGGTCGGAGACGGTGCCCCAGCCGAGCACCACCGGGACGGTCCACCAGCCGTTGCCCACGCTGACGTACGCGTAGTCGTTGTCGGGGAACGAAGAGCCCTGGAAGTTGCCGATGTTCGAATTGTCCCAGCCGCGCACAGCGGCTCCCGTCTGCCCGCAGTGGCCCGCGGTGACGAACCCTCCGTGCACCGAGAAGCCGATGGAACAGCGGACGTTGCCGGTGTAGTACGGGTCGCCGCCCACGGTCCCCGCGGCGAACGTGCCCGGCGCCTTGGCTACCGTCTCGACCTGCACGGGGCCCGCCTTGCGGGCGCGGTCGACGAACCTTTGGACATCGTTGTCGTCCTTCTGGGCTGCGACGACGTTCACCACGATCTTGTTGCTTCGCGGTGCCACGTGCCAGCTGCTGACGCCCTTGGGTGCGGACAGGGCGTCGATGCGTGCTTTCGCCGCGTCGAGCGCCTTCGCGCTGTGGCGGACCACGCGGACGGTGGCGCCGGTCGCGCGCAGAGCGTCGGTCCTGCCCGCGCTGGTGGTGGCGACGGTCAGCTTTTCGGTGTCCGCGTCGTACCAGGATCCGGCGTACGTCGATCCTGCGACCCGCTGTGCCGCGCGGTCGACGCGTGTCGCGCTCTTCTCGGAGGCGAGGCGTTCGCGCGCCTGGCTCGCGGTGAGCCCGAAGTCGTTCTGCAGAGCGGTGAGCATGCCCGCGGAGGCCGGGGGAGCGGCGGGTGCGGGCGCGGCGCCGGCGGTGGAGGTGAGGGAGGCGCTTGCCCAGGTGCCGACCAGGAGCAAGGAGGAGACGGCGATGCGGGCTCCGGTTCTGCGTCTCATGGCAGTGCCCTTTCTGTCGTTCCATCGGGGTGGGGAGGAACAGGGGGATGAGAGCGCTCTCACGATGAGTTCAGGCGGAGCATAAGAGTGGCCTGGCGGTCATGTCCATACCAACTAAGCGCCATCGGGAGGCAATTGGTTCCGGAGTGTCATCCTCCGGTCTCGCTGGTCGTGCCCGAATCGGCCGCTGCCTGCCTTCGGCTCGACCAGTACACCGGCAGCACCGAGCGATTGGTTCCGGGCACGTGAGAGCAAGCCGCCGCCCGTCGGCCATCACATGCACACGCCGACCACCGCGGCCGTGCATCTCGCAGTCAGCGCCCGGTCGTCGTTGATCGGGTGCGGTCGTACGTCAGTTTGACGTTGCCATCGCTGTTGACGCGCCGTAGCTGGTCTTCGCCCAGCAGGGTCAGCGTCGAGGGAGCGCCGGGCTTGCACGCCGAGGACGGTTTCGCTGAGGTCACCGTCGAACTGCTCAGCCGGATGGCGCCGGACGTGACGGATTTCAGTGGCGCTTCAAACACGCAGCGGTATCCGTCCCCGTCGCTTGTCGGTCCGACCGCCGTCAGGGTCACGACTGTGTCGCCCACGTCGCCCTGCTGAATCACCATCCACCGGGAGTTGGGGCCGAGTTCATTATCGATCGTGTTCTCCCAGGTACCGAGGTACTTCTTCGGTATCGCGCCTGTCGGCGGTGCTGTGGTCGTCGGCGTCGCCGCGCCCGTCGGTGTCGGCTTATCCGATGGGGGCTCCACTTTCACAGAGGTGGCGTCGTGGTAGACGTAGGCACCAAGAGCAATGGCCATAACGGCGGCCGCCGCGGTCAGAACGAGTCCACGGCGCGGCGGCTGTTTTCCGGTCAGGACGCGTCCACGGCGCGGCCGTTCCCCGAATCGGTTGCCCTCGGGCACGCCGAGGGCAACCGGGTCGAGGGTCACTAACGGAAGTGGTTTTGGCTGTGAGCTGCCGCCCGCACGCCCCGCTTCCGTGTCCGGTGCCGATACCTCGGCTTTCGCTGCCGCGGGTAGGGGGTATGTGCGGACGCCGATGACCGCGGCGGCGGCCCTGCGTGCCAACGGGCGGTCCTGCACAGGGGGCAGGACCCTGGCGCGGCTCGGGCGCAGGCCGACTCCGATCGTGGCCGCGGCGGCCCGACGGAGCAGCGTGGGCCGGGTCATTCGGCGCCCCTCGAACCCGTGGCCGGTCGTCGGGGGACAGCCTGCTCGTTCGACGGCCCGGCCGCCGGTGGCTGGGCGTCCTGCGGCTGGGGGGCTTGCGCTGCGGTGGGGTCACCGATGACGGCCTCCGCCAGCCGGGTGTGCCCCAGCTGTACGAGGATCAAGGGCGCCGACGCTCCGACGGCGAACGTCGCGAAGCCTCCACTGATCTGACCCCAGGCGGCCATGAGCGTCGCCACTCCGGCGCCCAGCACGATGTGCACCACGGCTGCGATGCTCTCGCCCGCGACGTCGTAGAACGCCCCGAACGTGGGAGGCGGCCCCTCGGCCTCGGGCTGCTCCGAAAGCCGGAACTCCCGCCGCCGCAGAAGCCATTCAGACATACAGTCGTAGGCATGCACGATTCCACGCACTGCTCCGCCCGCTGCGCCTAACAGAAGCAGACTCGCAGTGTCCACGTGTCCTCAGCCCATGCGGAGAGACTTATACGGTCGACGCAGAAGGCTACGGGCCTCCTCATCACAAGAGAAGAGGACCGGCGTCCGGCGGGCACCACTGTGGTTAGTCAAGTCGCCTAGGGAGTAAGCGACTTCGACAACACCATCGTGGCGCTCTGCTGCCGACTCTTCCAGCGCACGACGTATTCATCCCATTCCGTACTCGTCTCATCCCGAACGGTGCTCAGGCAGCGGCGGACGCATCGCGGGCGAGGGCCCGCAGATCCAGATAAGCGCGCTGGATGAAGGCGCCCGTGAGCGCCGGGCTCGTGTTGGCCAGCGCGGTGAGCGCCACGCCGGTCTGCGGGCTGAACCCGGCGAAGGCGGTGAAGCCGCGGGTGCCGCCGGAGTGGTGGCAGAGGTCGTGACCTGGGCGGGGCCTGATGTTCCAGATCAGGCCGATGCGACTGCCGGTGCGCGGCAGGGCGATCCTGGGCGTCGTGACATCGACGAGGGCGGTCCGCAGCGTGTCGGGAATGGCGGGGGTTCCGGCGGGATCTAGGAGAGCGTCGAGAGCCGTCAGCAGGTCGCGGGCGCTGGAGCGGACGGCACCGGCGGCGGGCAGGACGGGCATCTGCCATGCGGGGCGCTCTCTGCGGTGCCAGTGGCCGATGGCCTGTGGCTGGTCGGCGGCGCAGTTGGTACGGGTCAGGCCGAGCGGCCCCAGGACGCGGTCGGAGAGCAGCCGGTCGAAGCCTCCGTCGGCGAGGTCCGGCCCGGCGGGGTCTGGCCTAGCGGGTTCCGGCCCGGTGCGGCCGTTCGCGGCACGGATGAGCAGATCGCCGAGCAGACCCACGCCGAAGTTGGAGTAGTGCACTCGGGCGCCGGGCGCGGCCCGCGGCCGGGTGTGGGCCAGGGCGCGGCGCAGATCGGCGGGGGAGTAGCCCGCGTAGGGGTTGCTGAACCAGGAAGGTGCGCCGCGGCGCAGGAAGCCGGGCGGCAGGCGGGGCAGGCCCGAGGTGTGGGTGGCCAGGTGGAGGAGGGTGATGCGGCCGTCCTGGAGATGGGGTGCGGAGCCGCGGGGCAGGAAGCGGGAGATCGGGTCGTCGAGGGCGACTTCGCCGCGTGCCGCCATCTCGGCCAGGAGGAGGGCGGTGAACGTTTTGGTGAGCGAGCCGGTCTCGAACCGTGTGTCCGGCCCTGCCGGTGCTCCGCCGCGCCAGGCCGTGTCACCGGTGACGAGCACGACGTGTTCGTCACCGCGCCGCACCGCCAGGGCCACAGCGCTGGCTCCGGGAGCGGCGCCGCGCAGGCCGGCGAGTAGATCCACCGCCCATCCGGGCCCCACGAAAGGCGGCTCCTGTCCGGCGCGCATGGCGCCGCGAGGGCTCACCGGCCCGCTGCTGCGCCGCCCAGTGTCCGGGACACGGCGAGGGTCCCGGCGACAGCGGCGACCACGGCGGTGTGCTGATGGTCCGCGAAACGGCGTTCTGGATCGTCGGGGACCGGGTCGCCGTCGCGGGGCATCAGGCCGTCCGGGTGCTGGGCCCGGGCCAGTCGCTCCCAGTCCGAGGCCGTGCAGTGCGGCTCCGTGAGGCAGCAGCCGACGATCATCAGCTCGGCGACCAGGTCCCACTGCTCGATCTCGGCCCAGATGTCGATCCACACGGGCAGCCAGGTGGAGACGTAGGCGGTGAGGTCCTCGGGCAGGCCGGAAGGGCGGGCACCCCAGTCGGTGAGGTGGAACACCGTATGGGTGAGGTAGTAGCCGGTCATCCAGTCGATGAGCCAGGGCTCGGGAGTCGCGCCGAGCCAGGTGGCGCGGCTCAGCGTCGGCCAGTCGTACGAGCGTCCGTCCTGGTCGATGCCCACGACGCGAGCCGCGTTGGCGACGGCGAGCCGCCGGTTGGGCAGCATCTCGGCAGCCCGTACGGAGCGCAGTGCGGAGGTGTGGGCGAGCAGGTTCTCCAGGGGCTGGTGGCGGAGCCCGCTGCGGGCGAAGGGGGCGTACGTCTCCAGGGGGTCGGTCATTATCGAGTACCGCAGCAGCCGTTCGTAGAGCATGTCGCCGTCGCCGAGCTGGCGCCAGGAGAAGTCCATGAGCTCGCGGGCGAGACGGAGCTCGGTGCTGCCGGACACCGACTCCCGCAGGACGAGGGAGGCGGCGAGCGCGGTCTCGGCCAGCGGTTTGTACACGCTGTCGGGTTCGCCGAGGTCGGCGGTGGAGTCGGCGGGAAGGGCGCCGAGCTCCCGCTGCGCGTGGAGCCACGTGAGCGCCCGCGAGCTGACCTCGTGCGCGGTCTGTGTCACGGACGTCGTCATACGCCCTCCAGGGCAAGGAGTCGCCGACTGATCGCGACGTCGAGAGCGAGCCGCGAGCCGCCGCCGTGCAGGCCGATGTGCTCGACCAGGGGTACCGGATCGAGCGGCGGGCGGGCGCCCTCGGCGGCCAGCAGGGCGAGCCAGCGGGTGATGCGGGCCGCGGTGGAGAAGTCGCGCCGCAGTACGGCGCGCGTGGCTCCCCGCGCGAGGACGAGCGGCGCCGCACGGGCCGCGTCGTGCACCGGCCCGTCGAGTCCGGGCAGGGCGAGCGGGGAGAGCTGGCCCATCCGCACGGACCAGGTCTGCCAAGGGATGCCCGGATGATCGGCGCTGCGGGTGGCCGCAGAGGGGTCCGGCTCTGTGAGCTCGGGTGCTCCGGCGGGTCGGCGCGCGAGGGCGACGCCCGGGTCGAGGCCGCCGTCGGCTCCGTGTCCGGGGACGTCGGAGAGATCTGAGACGGCTGCCCCCGGTCCCGTGAACTGGGCGAGCAGTGTCGTCGTGGCCCAGTCCCGCCAGGCGACGAGCCAGGGCTCGACCGTTCCGGCCGGGGGCGGGGCGGGAGTGCTCACCGGGGGCGGAAACACCTCGAAGGACCGGGTCACGGCCGCCGCGTCCTGCGGGTGGAAGGGGGCCTCGGACAAGAGATAGGGGGCGAAGGCGTCGGCCCCGACGATACGGATGGCCGCGAGGGCGGCCTGGGGGTCGTGCGCCGTCTCGACGTGCTCGGCGATCGTGGCCGTGCCCCCGATGCCGCGCAGGGCATCGAGGGCACGAAGAGCCAGATCGGCTGCCGACCCCGCATACGCGGCCTCGGACCGATCAGGACTCACTTGTTCTTCGGCTCCTTCGGTTCCTTCGGCGAGAGCAGCGCCAGGAGCAGCAGCACGCCGGCGGCCTCCGGCGTGTACGTCGGCGCGTCACTCAGGATCGCCTCTGGCTCCACCATCGCCGTACTGAGCGCGGTTGCGTCCGTCGAAGTCGTCAGAAGCGGTGTGTGCTGAGCAAGCATCAGTGCCTCCTCGTTGAAAGTCGCCACTCTGTCCAGTGGCGCCCACCCCTGAATAACCTTAGGGCAGTTAGTCCTATATGTCTGTTTGGGGCGTCCGGCCCCGCATCGATGGCCCGCCAGGCACAAAAAGAATGCCGGGCGAGATTGGGTACGGTGTACGCTATTCACTCCGCCCGGTTCAGGCCAAGGAGCAGCAGTGACGGTCACCCCCGCCGACAGCCACAACGTGATTCAGGTCCGAGGCGCCCGCGAGAACAACCTGCGCGACGTATCGCTCGACATCCCCAAGCGGCGGCTCACCGTCTTCACCGGAGTCTCGGGCTCCGGGAAGTCCTCACTCGTCTTCGGCACCATCGCCGCCGAGTCGCAGCGCCTCATCAACGAGACGTACACCGCGTTCATCCAGTCGTTCATGCCGAGCCAGGGCCGCCCCGACGTGGACGGCCTGCGCAATCTCAGCGCGGCGATCGTCGTCGACCAGGAGCGGATGGGCGCCAACTCGCGCTCCACGGTGGGCACCGCCACCGACGCGTACACCATGCTCAGGATCATCTTCAGTCGCCTCGGCGTCCCGAACATCGGGACAGCGGGTGCCTTCAGCTTCAACCTGCCCGAAGGCATGTGCCCCACGTGCGAGGGCACAGGCGAGGCATCCACGGTCGACGTCGACCGGCTCGTGGACCGCGAACTCTCGCTGAACGAGGGCGCGATCACCGTTCCGTACTACGCGGTGGACTCCTGGAGCTGGCAGATCATGGTCAACTCGGGTTTCCACGACCCGGACAAGAAGCTCAAGGACTTCACCGAGCAGGAGTGGGCCGACCTCCTGCACAAGGCCCCGGTCAAGGTGAAGGTGGGCTCGAACGGCTTCACGTACGAAGGCCTGATAGCCAAGATGCAGCGGACCTGGCTCGCCAAGGACCGCGACTCCCTCCAGTCCCACATCAAGACCTTCGTCGATCAGGCCGTGGTGTTCGCCCGCTGCGCGGTCTGCGACGGCACACGCCTCACCGTGGCGGCGCTGTCATCGAGGATCGACGGTCTGAACATCGCCGACTGCTCGTCGATGCAGATCAGCGATCTGGCCGCGTTCGTACGCGGACTCGACGACCCCGCTGTCGCCCCATTGATCGCCAGCCTGCGCGAGCTGCTCGAATCGTTGGTCGAGATCGGCCTCGGATATCTGAGCCTTGACCGCACATCGGGCTCGCTCTCCGGCGGCGAGGCGCAGCGCGTGAAGATGGTCCGCCACCTCGGATCCAGCATCACCGACGTGACGTACGTCTTCGACGAGCCGACCATCGGCCTGCACCCGCACGACATCCGCCGCATGAACGACCTCCTCCTGAGGCTGCGCGACAAGGGCAACACGGTGCTCGTGGTGGAGCACAAGCCCGAGGTCATCGCGATCGCCGACCATGTGGTGGACCTCGGCCCCGCGGCCGGTACGGCGGGCGGGGAGATCTGCTTCACCGGCGATGTGGCGGGGCTCCGCGCCTCCGGCACGCTGACCGGGCGGCACCTGGAGCACCGGGCCCGACTGCGCGAGCAGGTGCGCGTGCCCAAGGGGCAGCTGTCCATCAAGGGCGCCGATCTGCACAACCTCAAGGACGTCGAGGTCGACATCCCGCTCGGCGTGCTCGCCGTGGTCACCGGGGTCGCGGGTTCGGGCAAGAGTTCCCTGATCCACGGCTACCTCTCCGGACGGGAGGGCGTGGTGGTGGCCGACCAGTCGCCGATCCGCGGCTCGCGCCGCTCGAATCCGGCCACCTACACCGGGCTGCTCGGCCCGATCCGCACCGCGTTCGCCAAGGCCAACGGAGTCAAGGCGGCGCTGTTCAGCGCTAACTCGGAGGGCGCCTGCCCGAAGTGCAACGGCATCGGTCTCATCTTCACCGACCTGGCGATGATGCCCGGCGTCGCGTCCGTCTGCGAGGCGTGCGAGGGGAAGCGGTTCACGGCCGAGGTCCTCACCTACCGGCTACGCGGCAAGAACATCAGCGAGGTCCTCGGCATGTCGATCGCCGAAGCGTACGACTTCTTCCCCTCCGGCCAGGCGCACACCATCCTCGGCCGCCTCAGCGACGTAGGGCTCGGCTATCTGCGGCTCGGCCAGCCCCTCAACACGCTCTCCGGCGGTGAGCGACAGCGCCTCAAGCTCGCCATCCACATGGCCGAGAAGTCATCGACGTACGTCCTTGACGAGCCGACGACCGGACTGCATCTGGCCGACGTGGACAAGCTGCTCGCGCTCCTCGACCGGCTCGTCGACGACGGCAACTCGGTGGTCGTCATCGAGCACCACCAGGCGGTGATGGCGCACGCCGACTGGATCATCGACATCGGCCCCGGCGGCGGGCACGACGGCGGTCAAGTGGTGTTCACCGGTACGCCCGCGGCCCTGGTGGCCGGGGCGCGGACCGTGACGGCGCGGCATCTGCGGGAGTACGTCGAGAGCTGAGGCGGGGTCGGCGCCGACAAGCCGATCGTGCTCGGGCGCGGTGTCCGCGTAGGGTGCGTGAATGAGCATGCTGGATGACGCCCGCGCGGGCATGAACCCTGAGATCCGGCCGCAGGACGACCTGTTCGGCCACGTCAACGGTCACTGGCTGGAGACCGAGGCGATCCCCGACGATCGCTCCAGCTGGGGCCCCTTTGTGCAGTTGGTCGACACGGCCGAGGAACAAGTGAAGGTGATCATCCAGGACCTCGCGTCGGACGGCGCCGGTTCGGATGACGCGCGCAAGATCGCCTCGCTGTACGCGTCCTTCATGGACGAGGAGGCGATCAACGCCCGCGGGCTCGCCCCCGCGCAGCCCCTGATCGACGCCGTCGCGGGGCTGCGGGACAACCGGGAGCTCGCGGCGTTCCTCGGCCGCTTCGAGCGGACCGGCGGCTCCGGTCTCTTCGGCTCCTACATCGACTCCGACGACCGCGACTCCGACCGCTACCTCTTCAACGTCCTCCAGGGCGGAATCGGCCTGCCCGACGAGTCGTACTACCGTGACGAGAAGTTCGCCGAGATCCGCGAGAAGTACGTCGCCTACCTCACCGACCTGCTCACCCTCGGGCAGCACGCCTCGCCCGCGGACGCCGCGAAGACGGTTCTCGCCCTGGAGACCCGTCTTGCCGCAGGGCACTGGGAGCGGGCCGAGACGCGTGACGTGCAGAAGACCTACAACCTCACCACCCTGGACGAACTGATCGCCCTGGCGCCGGAGTTCGACTGGCGCGGCTATGCCGAGGGGCTCGGCGGCTCGGACGCCACCATCGCCGAGACGTGCGTCCGCCAGCCGTCGTACTTCGCCCACCTGTCCACGGCCCTCGCCGAGGTGCCGATCGAGCAGTGGCGTGACTGGGCACTGGTCCGGGTCCTCCGCTCGTGCGCGCCCTACCTCACGGACGCGTTCGTGGAGAAGAACTTCGAGTTCTACGGCCGCACCCTCAACGGCACCCCGGAGCTGCGCGCCCGGTGGAAGCGGGCGGTCGCCTTCGTCGAGGGCTCCATCGGTGAGGCCGTCGGCAAGGAGTACGTGGCCCGGCACTTCCCGCCGAGCTCCAAGGCGATCATGGACGACCTCGTCGGCAACCTCCTGGAGGCCTACCGCCAGTCGATCGCCCGCCTCGACTGGATGACGGACGAGACGAAGGAGCGCGCGTACGAGAAGCTCGCCACGTTCCGTCCCAAGATCGGCTACCCGGACACCTTCCGCGACTACTCGGCGCTCGAGGTCTCCGGCGACGACCTGCTCGGCAACGCGCACGCGGCGGACGCCTTCGAGTCCGACCGGCAGCTCGCCAAGATCGGTGCTCCGGTCGACCGCGACGAGTGGTTCATGCTGCCGCAGACGGTCAACGCGTACTACAACCCGGGCACGAACGAGATCTGTTTCCCCGCGGGCATCCTGCAGAAGCCGTTCTTCTCGCCCGACGCCGACCCGGCCGAGAACTACGGCGGCATCGGCTCGGTCATCGGCCACGAGATCGGGCACGGCTTCGACGACCAGGGCGCGCAGTACGACGGCGCGGGCAACCTCAACGACTGGTGGACCGCGGACGACAAGACCGCGTTCGAGGCCAAGTCGAAGGCGCTGGTCAAGCAGTACGACGCCTTCTCGCCGCGCAACCTCCCCGACGAGTTCGTCAACGGCTCGCTGACGGTGGGCGAGAACATCGGTGACCTGGGCGGCCTGACCATCGGGCACACGGCCTACCGCATCGCGCTCGACGGCGCCCCGTTGCCCGAGAACGACGGCCTCACCGGCTCCCAGCGGCTCTTCATGAACTGGGCCTACTGCTGGCGCACCAAGCGCCGCAAGGAGCAGGAGCAGCAGTACCTCACCATCGACCCGCACTCGCCGCCCGAATTCCGGGCCAACATCGTGCGCAACCTCGAAGAGTTCCACGAGGCGTTCGCGACGGCGGAGGGCGACGGGCTCTGGCTGGACCGCGCGGAACGCGTCAGGATCTGGTGAATCCCCCGACGGCCGCGGCACTCACGTGCCGCGGCCGTTGATCGCCGTCAGGAATGAGGCACCCATGGCCGCCGCACCCGCAGCTCTCGCGGCGGCGGCACCGGTGATCCCGTCCTTCGCCGCAGGGCCGCACTCTCCGGCGATCTGCTCCCCACCCTCAAGCCGGTAGCAGGCGAACCGCTCCACCACACGCTCGACGGCGTCCCCCTCGCGCCCTTCTTCGAAGGCACACAAGACCAAGAAGGTGGTGCGCACGGCGAAGGAGGCCTCCTACGCGAGGTGAACGCGCAGCATGCGGAGCTGGCCGATCTCCGTGGCGTTCTTCATCAGCTCGGAGTTCACCCAGGCGAGCATGTGGGCGACGGTGTGTTCGGGGTCGTTCTGCCAGGGGAACGGGGCGGTGTCGTCCAGGTCCGTGTCGTCGAGCCGGTCGAGCACCGACAGCCAGTCCGTACGCAGGCCGCGAAGCCAGTCGACGGCTGCCTCGCCGCTGCCCGGCCACGTGATCTCGGTCCGCTCCCGCGGCACCTGCCCCCGCGCGTGGTCGATCGTGACGCTCCACCACCAGCCGATGTGCCAGCTGATCCAGCCGATCGTGGGAACCGGGACGGGATCCGGCTCGGTCTCCGCGAAGTCCGCCACCCACCCTCCGTCGCCGTCGGGCCGCACCGTCCAGCAGAGCGGCGCGGGCTCCCACAGGAAGTCCTCGGGCTCCAGGCGCTCCAGGTGGTACTCGAAGAGGGACCACGTCAGGTCGAACTGTCGGCGCAGCAGTTCGCGTCGGGAATCGTTCACGGGCTGACCCTGGCACAGGGGCCCTAGGCTTGGGAAAGGGATTGTGGGTCGCAGGCGGATGCGTCCGACCACCGGTCCGGCTCTCCAAGCCGGGGGTGGTTGGCGTAGAAGGCCGGATGGTCGTGCAGGCGGCGTACGTAGGCGCGCAGGTGGGGGTAGGTGTTGGTGTCCTCGGCCGCGTCCGGGGTGAGGTGGACGAGCCTCGCCCACAAGTCCACGTCCGCCGCTGTGAGTTCGTCGCCCACGAGGTAGGAGCGGGAGGCCAGCCGGCAGTCGAGCCTGTCCAGTGTCGCGGGGGCGAGCGGTTCGGCGAGTAGCTCGTGCCAGGTGTCGATCCGTGCTGCCAGGGCCGGTCGGCGCAGGACGGGCAGCGGGCCACTGCCGTGTGCGGCAAGGCGGCAGGCCAGGTCGCGCAGGATGTCGGGGGTGTGGTTGCTGACGACGTGCCCGCTCCATCGGTCGCACAGGGCCGGAACGGTCAGCGGCCCGTCGAAGTGGTGCTCGGTGGCCTCGTAAGAGCGGTGCAGGGAGTCGAGCGCCTCGGTGGTGTGCGGTGCCAGGAGGGTGGTGGCGACCGATTCCCTGAGCCCGAGCAGGTCGAGGGTGATCGAGACGCGCAAGGAGTCCGGACATTCCGCCGAGAGATACAGGTGGTAGCGGTGGGGTGCCGGGTAGAAGCCGCCGGCCACGTCGTCGCCGATGCGGCTGCGGATCGGCGCGGGACAGGCGCCGAGTGGGCCGGAGTCGTACGGAGGGCATGAATCCGCGGCGGAAGTCAGGTGGGAGGCAGGGCGGGAAACAGGGCGGGAACGGTGCGACGTGATCTCGGGCATGGCTCTCCAGACAGGGGAGGGGCGCCGACCGGCGGCGGCACGCGCGGCGCCGGTGGCACAGCGGGGGAGAGGGGGATCCGTGGCCACAGCGGGCCGCAGCGATGAGGCTTCTTGTCCGGAGGCGTCGCTGGTGTGTGGACGCTGCGCGGACGTCAGACAGCTGGCACCGAGGCGCTGCACACGCGCAGCAGGTCGATGTGCAGACGTCTGGTCAGAACGCGGGGGCGGGGCCGGGGCGCGGACAGGAGAGGCCGCTGGATGCTGTTCCTCTCACCGACCGCCCTGGACATGTCCACCAGCCCTGCCGTCGAGGCCCGTTGTACCCGGGGCCGCGCTTGCCCCGCCGCCACGGCGGGACCCGGTCGTCACCCGGGGCACCCCGTCGCGGAGGAAGGGTTGCCCGTCAGCGGGCCGGGGCCGATGACCCGCTCGGGCAGGAACCCTGCCGGGCGGGCGCTGACAATCGTGACCGTCCCCGGAAGTCTGGGTCCGGGTGCCCGGCTCCGTCAAGAAGGCCCGCACCAGGAACAGAAGGAGTGG
Organism: Streptomyces sp. NPDC055239; assembly: GCF_053606205.1. Taxonomy (NCBI): domain Bacteria; kingdom Bacillati; phylum Actinomycetota; class Actinomycetes; order Kitasatosporales; family Streptomycetaceae; genus Streptomyces; species Streptomyces sp. NPDC055239. The sequence goes on from NZ_JBSGRD010000007.1 coordinate 201,418, forward strand.
TCCGGTGGTTGACTTGACGGAGACGGGCGACGAGGCGCGTACGGCGATGTGGGAACGCCCATGATCCACGGGCATTGCGCACCGCTACGACCTCACGTAACGTCCCGAGCAGGTTACGAGTGTCAGCGTCAAGCCCTGGCTTGCTGACCGGCAACCCTCCCACGCGGCGGGGTGCTCCAGGTGAGGACCAGGCGGTGCCCGTCCAGGGTTCCGCAAGCGCGAGACCGGCGAGGCCCCAGGCCCGCCGAGTCGGAGGGGCGGAGGTGACGGACGTGACACCTGTGTCAGCTGTACCGCACCTGTCGCATCTGTCGCCCGCGCCGCCCGCGCCCGCCCCGCGCGTCATGGTGATCGCCCCGAGCCGCCAGGTACATCTGTACTCCCGGCCGCACATCGATCTGCAGCGTGTCGCCGGCGCGCTCTGTCGTTCCTGACCCGTCATTCCGCCGCCGCACCCTCGGAGTTGAGGGACCGGTGTTTCGCACGGTCGCACGGTCGTACGGTCGATCAGGAAGGCACACCTTTCGTGTCGTCATCATCTTCATTGCCCCATTCATCTCATTCCTCCGCTTCTTCTGCTGACTCTGCTTCTGCTGACTCCTCCGCCGCGCTGCACCTCGCCGTCGCGCTCGACGGCGCGGGCTGGCACCCGGCCGCTTGGCGCGAACCAGTGGCCCGCCCGGGGGAGTTGCTCACCGCCCGGTACTGGGCCGATCTGGTCACCGAGGCCGAACGCGGCCTGCTCGACTTCGTGACGATCGAGGACGGGCTAGGGCTCCAGTCCTCGCACTTCACCGAGCCCGACGGACGCACGGACCAGGTGCGCGGGCGGCTCGACGCCGTCCTCATCGCGGCCCGTGTCGCCCCGCTGACCAGCCACATCGGCCTTGTGCCGTCGGTGGTGGCCACGCACACGGAGCCCTTCCACATATCCAAGGCGATCGCCACGCTCGACTACGTCAGCGCGGGACGCGCGGGCGTACGGGTGCAGGTGTCGGCACGCCGTAACGAGGCCGCGCACTTCGGGCGCCGCACGCTTCCCGCCCTCGAGGCCGTCGAGGACCTCGGCAGGCCGGACGTACGGGAGTTGACCCTCGACCTCTTCGACGAGGTGGCCGACTACGTCGAAGCCGTGCGTCGGCTCTGGGACAGCTGGGAGGACGACGCGGAGATCCGGGACGTCGCCACCGGCCGCTTCGTCGACCGCGGCAAGCTGCACTACATCGACTTCGAGGGCAAGCACTTCAGCGTCAAGGGCCCCTCGATCACGCCACGGCCGCCGCAGGGCCTTCCCGTCGTCAGCGCGCTCGCCCACGAAACTCCGACCGAGGCCCCGTTCCGGCTCCTGGGCCGCTCCGCCGACATCGGATACGTCACCCCGCGCGACGCCGGGCACGCACGCGACATCGTCGCCGCGGTCCGTGCCGAGCAGGATGCGGCCGGACGCGCCGACGAGCCCCTGCACCTCTTCGGCGACCTGGTGGTGTTCCTCGACGACGACCCGGCCGCCGCCGCGGCCCGCCGGGAGCGTCTGGACGCCCTCGCAGGTCACCCGTACACCAGCGACGCCCGGGTGTTCACCGGTACACCCGCCCAACTGGCCGATCTGCTCGTGGAGTTGCGCGACTCCGGGCTCACCGGGTTCCGGCTGCGCCCCGCGGTCGTCGGCCACGACCTCCCGGCGATCACCCGGGGCCTGGTGCCCGAACTCCAGCGCCGCGGCGCCTTCAGGGACGCGTACGAAGCCGACACCCTGCGCGGTCTCCTCGGCCTCGCCCGCCCCGCAAGCCGCTACGCCGCCGCCACCGCCTGAGCCGGAAGGAACCCGACATGAGCAAGTCACCGGACAAGCCGCTCAAGCAGATCCACCTCGCGGCACACTTCCCCGGCGTCAACAACACCACCGTATGGAGCGACCCCGAGGCCGGGAGCCACATCGAGTTCAGCTCCTTCGCGCACTTCGCACGGACCGCCGAGCGCGCCAAATTCGACTTCCTGTTCCTCGCCGAGGGGCTACGGCTGCGCGAACAGGGCGGCGAGATCTACGACTTGGACGTCGTCGGACGCCCCGACACCTTCGCCGTGCTCACCGCGCTCGCCGCCGTCACCGAACGCCTCGGCCTGACCGGCACCATCAACTCCACCTTCAACGAGCCTTACGAGGTGGCCCGCCAGTTCGCCAGCCTCGACCACCTCTCGGCCGGGCGCGCCGCCTGGAACGTCGTGACCTCCTGGGACGCCTTCACCGGCGAGAACTTCCGCCGCGGCGGGTTCCTCCCGCAGGAGGAGCGCTACTCCAGGGCGAAGGAATTCCTCAGCACGGCCGGCGAGCTCTTCGACTCCTGGCGCGGGGACGAGATCGTCGCCGACCAGGGGACCGGCACGTTCCTGAGTGACGCCAAGGCGGGCGCCTTCGTCCACCAGGGGCAACACTTCGACATCCAGGGGCAGTTCAACGTCCCGCGCAGCCCGCAGGGCCGACCTGTCATCTTCCAGGCCGGTGACTCGGAGGAGGGGCGCGAGTTCGCCGCCGAAGGCGCGGACGCGATCTTCAGCCGGTACAGCACGCTCAAGGAAGGGCAGGCGTTCTACGCGGACGTCAAGGGCCGCCTGGCCCGCCACGGCCGCACCCAGGACCAGCTGCTCATCCTCCCGGCGGCGACCTTCGTCCTCGGGGACACGGACGCCGAGGCGGAGGAGCTCTCCCGGGAGGTGCGGCGCAAGCAGGTCAGCGGCGCCACGGCGATCAAGCACCTGGAGTTCGTCTGGAACCGCGACCTCTCCGCGTACGACCCGGAGGGCCCGCTGCCCGACATCGACCCGGACGTCGGCGAGCACACCATCGCCCGCGGGCGTGCCCAGGTGCGGATGTACCGCGACCCGCTGGCCACCGCGCGGGAGTGGCGCGAGCTCGCGGCCGCGAACAAGTGGTCCATCCGCGACCTCGTCATCGAGACCGGCAACCGGCAGTCCTTCGTCGGCTCCCCGGCCACCGTCGCCGAGACGATCAACTCCTTCGTCCAGGCCGACGCGAGCGACGGCTTCATCCTCGTCCCGCACATCACCCCCGGCGGCCTCGACGCCTTCGCCGACACCGTGGTCCCGCTCCTCCAGGAACGCGGCGTCTTCCGCACGGAGTACGAGGGCACCACCCTGCGCGACCACCTCGGCCTGGCCCATCCCGACGCCGACGCCGGCTCAGACGCCGGGGTGCCTCTCTCCGTACCCACTCCCGTACCCACTCCCGTGCCCGCGTCGGCCGACCACTGAGGAGGATCACCGCCCATGTCAGCCATCCCGCTCGGCGTCCTCGACCTGGTCCCGATCTCGTCCGGCTCCACCGCGACCGTGGCGCTGCGCAACTCCATCGACCTGGCCCGGCAGACCGAGCGATTCGGGTACGCCCGCTACTGGTTCGCCGAACACCACCTCAACCCGGGTGTGGCGGGCACATCGCCCGCGGTCGTCCTCGCCCTGACCGCCGCCGCCACCTCGACGATCCGGCTCGGGGCAGGAGCCGTACAGCTCGGACACCGCACCGCGCTCTCCACGGTCGAGGAGTTCGGCCTGATCGACGCGCTGCATCCCGGACGCCTCGACCTGGGCCTCGGCCGCTCGGGCGGCCGACCGCCGGGCACGCAGGGCGCCGCGCCGCCGACCGCCACCCCCGTCGTCGACGGCCGTGCTCCGGGCGGGCTCCGGATCCCGGCACGCTTCTCCTACGAGCACCTGCTCGGCTCACCCCGCGTCGCCCTCCAGCGCAAGCTGCTCCAGCAGCCGCACGCCGAGGCGCAGGACTACGGGGAGCAGGTCGACGACATCCTGGCGCTGCTCGCGGGAACGTACCGCTCCGATGACGGCATCGAAGCGCATGTCGTGCCCGGTGAGGGCGCCGACATCCAGGTGTGGATCCTGGGCAGCAGCGGCGGCCAGAGCGCGGACGTCGCCGGTCGGGGCGGCCTGCCCTTCGCCGCGAACTACCACGTCAGTCCGGGCACGGTGCTAGAGGCGGCAGAGGGGTACCGCGCCGCGTTCAAGCCCTCCGACGTACTCGACAAGCCCTATGTCAGCGTCTCCGCGGACGTCGTCGTCGCCGAGGACGACGAGACCGCCCGCGAACTCGCCGCGGGTTACGCCCCATGGGTCCGCAGCATCCGCACGGCCGAGGGCGCCATCCAGTACCCGACGCCGGAGGAGGCGCGCCGCCACAACTGGACCGACACGGACCGGGCCCTGGTCCAGGACCGCACGGAGACCCAGTTCACGGGTTCCCCCGGACGCGTGGCGGATCTCCTGGAGCAGCTCCAAGAAGCCACCGGAGCTGACGAGTTGCTCATCACCACCATCACCCACGGCCATGCCGACCGGGTGCGCTCCTACGAACTGCTCGCCGAGGAGTGGCGGCGCAGGTGACGTGTCCGTCCGCCGGGCGTCGCGCGCCCGGCGGACGGTCGGGGTCAGGCGATGGGCCAGCAGTTGTACGCGTTGTAGTTCGTGCCGTTGCAGCCGAACCATTTGCCGTAGAGGCAGGGGCCGATGTCGCTCCAGTAGCCGTGGCAGCACGCCAGGCACGTGTAGCCCCCGTACCCGTCGCTCACACAGGCCGAGCTGCCGTCCACGCACTCGGCCTGGGCCCGGGGCGTGGCCTGGGGCGGTGTGCCCTGCGGGGCGACGCCCCAGGTCAGGGGAGGCGTCGCCGGGCCTCTGGCTCCTGGACCTTGAGGCACAGGGCCGTGAGGCCGGGCCTGGGACTGAGCCTGAGGGCCCTGCGGCGGGGGCTGGGCGTGCGCTGATGATGTCCCGCACGGCGAGGGTGCCGGGGCGGCGCCGGCCCGCGCGTAGTGGGAAAGCAGTGTGGCCAGGACGGTGTGCTCCGGGGAGTCGGACTCCTTGAGCGTGAGCTGGACGAGGCTGTGCGTGTGTTCGTCGCAGGGAACCTGCCTCAGGAGCTCCACCTGATCGATGAGGCTCACGGGGATCGTCGTCCAGTCCTGACATGTCGTGCCGGGAGCGAACTGGAAGCTCTCCGTGGCCTCTTCGGACTTCTTGACCATCCCGACGATCACGGGTTTCTCGCGGACCGAGTCCGATGCGAGTGCTTGAAGGAATTCCTCACCGCTGAACGACCTGGGCATGTGTCTCCTCTCGGCGCCACGCGGGCGCCAGCCGATGCCACGAGGTTCGCGTGATCCGCGAGAGCGGCACAACGGAGGCGGAGGCAGTCGGTCCGGATAGGTGAACTCGCGTCACGAGCGGGGGCGTTGTCCCGCGAGCGCACGCCGGGGTGGAGCGACCGCGCGCAGGACCGGTCGGCGCCCTACCCGTTCCGGCCCCCGAGCACGATCGTGCGCGCGATGTCAAGGGTGAGGCGCTGCCACGGGTCCTGGGGGTCGCGCGATGTGATGTCCCGTACGCGACGCAGGCGGTAGCGCACGGACTGGGGGTGCAGGTGGAGCTCGCGGGCCGCGGCGTTGGCGGAACCGGTGTCGATGTACGCGGTGAGGGCTTCCAGGAGGTGGCGCTGGGCGCGGTCGACGAGGGGGCCGAGGACGATCCGGCCGATCTGGTCGGGGCTCACCACGGGGTGGCCCGCGAGCAGCGCGAGGACGTGCGCGTCGGCGTCGGTCAGGACCCGGTCGGCGTGGTGGGCGTGCGGGGGAGCGGTGTCCAGGGCACCCGCGGCGAGCCGGTGGGCGACCGCGACGCGCTCAAGGCTCTCGCCCGCGATCACACAGCCGCGCCAGGCGTGCCGACGCAGGACATCCGGTACGGCGTCGGCGGACGCGGCCGGAAGGAGCAGGACCGCACGCGAACCGTGTGTCGTCGCCAGGGACGTGCCCCGGGCCCCGCCGCCACCGAGGGCCGCGAGCAGCGCGGTCGACGTGGTGAGGGAGATGTCGGTGGAGCCACCGTCAAGGACTCCGGGGTCCACCGATTCCGCCACCAACAGGCGGTAGCGCTCGGGGAGTTGCACGTCCAGGCGTGACGCCCTCGCGCTGAGCGCGCCCAACGACGCGTGCCGGCCCGCGATCAGGTCGTCGAGCAGCAGCTGCAGCGACCTGTCCCGATCACCCGTGAGGCGCTCACTGGTGGCCGCGTACGCCGTCGTCATCTCTTCTGAGATGGTGTCCATGGCGGTGAGAAGGAGTTGCGCGAGGGCGAAGGCGTCCTTCGCGGACAGCTGTGGCGCGCGGGCGGCCACCTCGTCCGCCAGTACCGCGGCCGCCACCCGGTAGGCGCGCAGGACGGCCTGCAAGGGGCGGCCGTCCGCCGCCCGCGCCGCCGCGATCCCGCGGAAGCGCCGCAGATCGGCGTCGCCGATCGCACCGTCCGTGACCCAGTGGTCCAGGAGACGGTCCGTCGCCCAGGCCGCGATGGCCCGCACCTCCGGGAACCTGCTGCCGTCGAGCGCCGTGTACGCGGGAACCTGCTCGTGCACCGCGTCGACGACCGCCTCGACGAGGCGGGGATCGGCCATGATCTCCTGCCGGACGCGCTCCCGCTTGTTTGTCACAAGGTGATAGTCCCATCGGAAAAGAGTGCGTACGACCATGGACGGGGCTTGTCACTGTGGCAAGGATCGTCAGGTAGACAGCGCAGTCTTGACGGATACCGGACGGGACCCACCACATGACGACGACGCCGAACTGGGCGGACTTCCAGTACGAGATCTATCTCAACGGCATGACGGGTGCCGTGCCCCGCCTGCCCACCGACCTGACCCGTCTGGAGGAGCTGACCGAGCAGCGACTCGGTCCCGGCCCCGTCGGCTATGTCTCCGGCAGCGCGGGCAACGGCAGCACCGCCCGCGCCAACCGCGCGGCACTCGAGCGGCGCCGGATCGTGCCGCGCATGCTGCGCGACGTACACGAACGCGATCTGTCCGTGGAGGTGCTCGGCCACCGGCTGCCCGCGCCGCTCGCCCTCGCACCCGTCGGCGTCCTGTCGATCATGCACCCGGAGGGCGAGTCCGCCGCCGCCCGCGCGGCAGCGGCCCGCGGCGTCCCGTACATCCTGTCCTCGGCCTCCAGCACGCCCATGGAGCAGGTCGCCGAGGAGATGGGGGACGCGCAGCGCTGGTTCCAGCTGTACTGGGCCAAGGACCGCGACGTCACCAAGAGCTTCCTGGACCGGGCGAAGGCCTCCGGCTTCACCGCGCTCGTCGTCACGCTCGACACTCCGCTCCTCGCCTGGCGGCCGCGCGACCTCGACCAGGCGTATCTGCCCTTCCTGCACGGCGTGGGCACCGCCAACTACTTCAGTGACCCCGCGTTCCAGGCCGGTCTCGCCAAGCCGGTGCACGAGGACCCGAACGCGGCCGTGATGCACTTCGTCGGCATGTTCGCCGACCCCGCGAAGACCTGGCCGGACCTGGCGTTCCTGCGCGAGAACTGGGACGGCCCGATCGTGCTCAAGGGCGTCCTGCACCCGGACGACGCGCGCCGCGCCGCCGACGCGGGCATGGACGGAGTGGTGGTCTCCAACCACGGCGGCCGCCAGGTCGCGGGCTCCGTCGCGGCCGCCGACGCCCTGCCCCGCGTCGTGGCGGCGGTCGGCGACCGGCTCAGCGTCCTGTTCGACAGCGGCATCCGCACCGGCGACGACATCTTCAAGGCGCTCGCGCTCGGGGCGGAAGCCGTGCTCGTCGGACGGCCGTACGCCTATGGGCTCGGCCTCGACGGCCAGGCGGGCGTCGACCACGTGATCCGCTGCCTGCTCGCCGAACTCGACCTCACCCTCGCCCTGTCCGGACACGCGGGGCCCGCCACCCTCACCCCCGACGACCTGATCGAGGAGACCGCATGACCACCGAGAAGAACGTCCTGGCCGTCGTCTCGCCCCACGTGGGCGGCCGCGCGGCGGGAGGCGCCCTCGCCGGGCTGCTTCCCGCGTCGGCGCACGTCACCGTCGTCGAGTCGGCCGACGAGGACCCCGCGGCCCTGCGCGCGGCGCACGTCATCGTCACCGGCCTCGCGCCCGTCACCGCCGAGCACATCGCCGCCGCCCCGGACCTCGAAGTCGTCCAGTGCGCGAGCCACGGCTTCGACTACGTAGACGTGGACGCGGCCCGCGCACGCGGCATCGTCGTCTGCTCGATCGGCTCGAGCGGCGCCGAGAAGCAGAACGTCGCCGAGCAGACCTTCGCCCTCATGCTCGCGCTCGCCAAGCAGCTGATCCCCGCGCACACCGCTCTCACCGTGGCCGACTGGGCGCTGCCCCGCCTCCAGCAGTCCATCACCGAGCTCTCCGGCAAGACGCTCGGCATCGTCGGACTCGGCCACATCGGCGAGGAAGTCGCCCGCCGCGCCGTCGTGTTCGACATGAACATCGTCTACGCGGGGCCGAGGCCGGCGGGAGCGGAGAAGGAGGCCCGCCTCGGCGGCGCACGCCATGTCGAACTCGACGAACTGCTCCGCACGTCCGACTACGTCTCCCTGCACGCCCCGCTCACGGAGGAGACCCGCAACCTCCTGGACGCCGAACGCCTCGCCCTCCTCAAGCCGACGGCCTTCGTCATCAACACCTCGCGGGGCGCGCTCATCGACCAGGACGCCCTCGCCGACGCGCTGACGGCCGGCACGCTGGCCGGAGCGGGCATCGATGTCTTCGACCCCGAGCCGCCCACCGCCGCCCTGCGCCTGCTGAAGGCGCCGAACGTGGTGCTCTCGCCGCATGTCGCGGGCGTCACCCGCGAGACGCTCGTCCGCATCGGCTTGGCGGCGATCCAGAACGTCGCGGGACACCTGGAGGGCAAGCCGCTCGGCGACGTCGTCTCCTGACGCCCGGTCGGACATGGGCCACGGGTTGTGGCCCCGCCCCCCCGGGGGGGGGGCGGGCCCAACCCCCCCCAAAACCCGGCCCCGAGAGAACCAAACGAAACCACCCCCACCGGGGGGGGGTTGAA
>NZ_JBSGRD010000007.1:210332-416120 GCF_053606205.1 Streptomyces sp. NPDC055239
CCGCGGGGGCACCCGGGGCGGCCAGCCCGGCGGCCCCCTTCTCCCCCGCCCCCGCGGTGGCACTGGGCCCCGGGGTGGGGCCCGCCCCCGGGGGGGGGGGGCCCCCCCACAACCCGCCTCAACAGCGGGCCGCGATCTACCAGATCGACTCGACCCACTCGGGGTGGTCGATGAACGGGTTCCGGTTGTGCTGGAACTTGTCGAAGATGACCTGGTTGCGGTTCTTCTCGAACGTGTCCGGCGGGTCCTCGTCGCTCCACTGCTTCAGTACGGAGAGGCGCCCGATCGCGGGGGCACTGCCGTTGGAGACCTTGTCGTTGGGCTCCAGGTCGGCGAAGCCGTCCCCTCCGTCGTAACGCACGGCCATGTACAGGATCATGCGGGCCACGTCGCCCTTGACGGCGTCACGGGGCTCGAAGGAGTCGGAGTCGGTGTTGTTGCCCGGCGCCTCACCGACCGCACTGCCGCCGTTGTCGAAGTCCTTGTTGCCGCGGACGCTGTTGACCGAGACATCCTCGGGGCGCAGGTGGTGGATGTCGGTGCCGGGACCGGTCGAGGTGCCGAAGTCGCCGTGGGACTTGGCCCACACGTGCTCACGGTTCCACTGGTCCGGGTCGCCGCCGTTACTGTCCTTGCTCTGCGAGCGGCCGGTGTAGAGCAGGATCACGTTGCTGCTGTTGTCCGGGTCCTGATCGGTGACCTTGAGCGCGTCCCAGACCTGGCTGTACGACAGTTTGGTCTGGTCGCTGATGATCGTGTGCAGGGCGCTCTTCAGCTCAGGACCTGTCTTGCCGAGCGCGTCCTTGTAGTACGTGTCGTCATAGGCGCCGAAGGATGTGGCGGACGGCGTGGGGGCCGTGGTCGCGGCGTCGGCGGCGGCGGGGACGGTGATCCCGACGAGGAGCGCGGCGGCCGTCATGGCCAGTGGTTTCCAGCGACGTATGTGAGGGACGGGCATGTGGGGGTGTCCTCTCCCGGAGGCTCGCGCACCGCGGATCCCTCCAACAGGACCCGCGTTCTACGCGAGTTGACAAGTGGGTAAACCGGAGAGTGGCACGGGTGGGCGCATCGCTGTATGAACGTTGTGCGTCGAATTTGTGACGATGTCATGGACGCGACAAGCGGGGTAAAGGGGGCCATCCCCCCTACAGGGGGCGGACGGTGAGGATCTGCTGTGCGTGTCCGACGGGGCCGTTGACGTCGTGCAGGACGGTGCTGGTGATGCCCTGTCCTGTGGGTCCGAAGGTCACCGTGGTGTCGAGTCCGGTCCAGCGCCCCTCGGGCTGCCGGTGGAGGTGCACGGTGAGGTCGACGTTCGGGAACATCCAGGCGGTCGGCGACTGGCGTACGGCGATGCCGTTGGCGGTGTCGACGAGCGCGATGTACGACGCGAGCGGGCCGGCGCTCTGCCCGGCGACGAGGTCGAGACCGGTGGAGATCCACGCCGTCGTACGGCCCGGCTGCGGGGGCGCGAGCGGACGGACGTCCAGCGAGGCGATGTATCCGCCGGGCCACACGGAGGCCATGTGCCACGGCGTGAGCCCATCCGGCGGGGTGAGCTTGTCGGCGCCGCCGCCCGCGACGGCGCTGGTGTCACCGGACGCGAGGAGCCAGGCGCGGGCCCGCACCACCGGACGGTCGGCCATCAGCACGACGGCCTCGACCAGTTCGACGGTGCGGCCGGGGCGGATGGTCTCCACCCGGATCTCGCACTCGTCGAGGGCGAGGCGCCCGAGGATGTCGAAGCTGATCCGGGCCAGGACCAGGCCGCTGTCCGGCTGCGTGGCCAGGTACCGGTCGATGGCGTGCACGATGAGGCCGCCGAGCGGGCTGAAGTGCTGTTCGTCGACGTCCCAGGCGCCGCCCGCGTGGGGCGTCGGCTTGTAGCGGTGCTCGTCGATGGGCTCGTAATAGCTGCCGGTGTTCAACGGACGCTTCCCTCTCGGCCTTGCGGATGCGGGGTTCCAGTATCCGAAGATCGTACTGACCGGAGGAAGACCGGGGCCGGACGGTTACCGCAGACCGTTGAGGTAGTGCTCACCGATGTCGCGGAGGCGGTGCGAGGCGGAGTCGTGGGCCGTCAGGGCGCGGGCGTTGCGCCAGAACCTGTCGAGGCCGGGGTCGGTGGAGGGAGGCGGCGCGTCGGCGGTGACTTCGAGGACGCGGGTGGTGATGTGCAGAGCGGCCTGGGCCGTGACCGCTTCGGCCGCGCCCACGAGGAACGCGATGTCGGCCCGCTCGTCGGCGTCGAGCGCGGGGCCGGTCCCAAGACCCTGGGCCAACGCCTGCGTCGCGCGTTCCACCACTGCCGCTGCGCTGTGCGCGGCCGTCGCCAATTCCCCGTAGGCGAGCAGCAGATAGGGGTCCGTGGGCGGCGGTCCGCAGTCGCCGCCGGTGTCGAGCGCCGCCAGTGGGCCGGGGCGCGGCAGGGCGCGACTGATGTCCCGGGCCTCTGCCAGGGCGCCCTCCGCGTTGCCCAGGCCGACCTGGACGAGCAGGAGGCGGCGGGTCAGTGGGGCGAGGGCGGTGAACGGCGAGATCTCGTGCTCGTCGACGGGAACCGTGCCGAGCACTTGGTCCGCCGATACCGGTACGTCGTCGTAGCTGACGCCGCCCGCGCCGCTGAGGCGCTGCCCGAGCGGGTCGTGCGCGGGTTCCGTGGAGACGCCGGGGTGGGCAGGGTTCACCTGGACGACCACCCACTCACCGGTGTCCGTGCGCCGCGCCGTATGGACGAGCCGGTCGGCGACGGCGACACCCGCGGTCAGGGGGCGGCGCCCGTGCAGGACGTATCCGTCGGCGGTCGGTGTCAGGGCGAGGTCGGTGCCCGTCTGCGCGTCCGGCAGTTCGATGTCACCGCCGTAGAGCCACTGCTCGTGCACGGCGCGAAGTTCGAGCGCCTCCGCGTCCTTCGGCGCGGCGAAGAGGCGGGGGCTCCACGACAGGGCGTGGTGGTGCGCGAGGAGTTCGGCGATGGAGCTGTCCGCCGCGGCGATGTCCCTGACCGCCGTACAGGCCGTACGCCAGTCGCTGCCCCGGCCGCCCTGGCTGTCCTGGCCGAACGGCGTCAGGAGCGCGGGCAGTCCCGCCTCGCGCAGCCGCGAGACCTCGTCGAACGGGGGCTTGCCCGCCCGGTCGCGCAGGTCCGCGTCGACGGCGAGGTCATCGGCGAGTTCCCGGACGACGCGCGGCGAGGCGGAGGGGATCAGCGTTGTCACGGGGACGCCTCACAGATTCCTAGTTTCCCTACCTGATTGATAGGAATAGTGTGCTCGAACTCCTGTCGCGGCAAGGGGGTGTTCAACGGGCGGACGGCGGTGTCTCGCCCAATGGGATCTCGAAGGTTGGTCAGTCGCGGACCGCTCCTGCCTACCGCCCCGCTGCCGCAACGAAATTCGGTTACGGAACCACAGCTCGGATGCCTAGCATCGGGGCATGCCAAGACCTTCCGGATTCACCTACGAGCAGCGTCCCGACGCCAGCGTGACGATCACCCATCACGGCCGTGCGGCAGGGACGCTGCGAGGTGCCCGCGCCGAGAAGTTCCTCGCCGAGGTCGAGTCGGGCGACGCCCAGCTGGTGATGGCTCGCTGGACAGGTGCGTACAAGCACGGCAATGAGCGCACGGCGCGCGATCACCCACGGAACCGGCGTTGATCGAGCAGTTGTGGGTGGAGGGGGAGATGCCCTTCCTCGACGGCCTCTACCGGTCGGACGACACCGGCATCGACGTGCACGTGGACGGCCCCGGGGCCTACCACCCGGACGCCGGGCAGCCCATCCCCTTCCGTCTCGGAGAGCCGATCGACGTGGTCAAGGCCGTCGAGGAGTACGGCGTCATCGAGGCGGACCCCTACTTCGAGAGCCCGATTCCCGACGGGTCCGGTTGGGTGTCCGGCGGGGGCAGCGGGATGGGCAACATCGGCTTCCTCACCCGTCTCGACGCCGACGGCTCCTTGCGGTGGGTCGCCGTGATGTTCCGCTCCAACCCGTTCGTGGGTGTGCGCCATGAAGGGACGAGCGCGGTCTTCACCAATGACTGGGGGAACCAGCTGGTCCTCGACCTCACGCGGCCCGCGCTTGCCTGAAGGGTTCGGGGGCCGGCTCGGGGTCTAAGGGTTCGTCCAAGCCGCGGGGTCCGCGGCGAGCTCCGTGACGGGGTCCGGCAGTTCGGCGCCCGCGACATCGGCCAGGGAGACGCCCTCGAGGATCTGACGGACGTTCGCCCGCAGCGCGATCCACAGCGGCAGCAGCGATTCCGCGGGCCCGCTGTAGGCCAGCTCGGGAGGCCGGACGCCGCGCACCGACACGAGGGGGCCCTCCACGACGCGGATGACGTCCGCGATGCTGATGCTGCCCGCGGGCCGGGCGAGGCGGTAGCCGCCGTTGCCGCCGCGCTGGCTGAGGACGAGACCGCCGCGCCGCATGTCGTTGAGGATGCCTTCGAGGAACTTGTGCGGGATGTCCTGGGCCTCCGCGATGGCCTCGGCCTTCAGCGGCCCGTCGTCCTGACACGCGGCGAGTTGCAGCGCGGCACGTACCGCGTAGTCCGCCCTGGCTGAGATCCGCATGGCCGCATTATGCTGCACCGCCCTGAACGGAACGTATCGCCCCTGGTCATGGAGTGATGTCGCCGAGAGCCGGCCGGCGAGTGACCCTTCGGGCCGCGCGGATCTCGGCCAGATGCCCCGGGGCGCGGCCAGATACCCCGGGCGGGACAGCCGCCCGGCACCGGGCTCATTGCAGGGTCGTGAAGCGGGCGGAGAAGGTCTTGCCCCGCTTTCGGCGGGCGACCATGCTCCTGGACATGACCGCGATGACCTTTCTCGTCCCGCGGCTCCACGTGGACCTGGGCCGCCTTGCCTCCGCGGCGTGTCGTCGTCCACGCGTGGCCTGACCGCCGCCCGCATCTTTCGCCGGGCTGCTGCTGCCGCTGCCACTGACGCTGACGCCCAGTCAGCCGGTGTTCCCCTCTCTCCTTCTCTCCCTCTCTTTCCCTCTCTCCCTCGTGTCCTCACGCCGCGACTCGGCCGGACAGCGATGCCATCCACCGAAGGGATCTCACCCCATGACGTCCGCACCCGCACCTGCCCGCGCACTGGAGACCCCCACCCTCGCCGTCCAGAAAGTAGGCGGCCGGATCGGCGCAGTCCTCTCCGGAGTCCGCCTCGGCGGTGACCTGGACGAGGCGACCGTCGCCGCCGTGCGCGCCGCGCTGCTCGAGCACAAGGTCGTCTTCTTCCGTGACCAGCAGCACCTCGACGGAGAGAGCCACGAGGCCTTCGCCCGCCTGCTCGGCACTCTCGTCGCCCACCCCACCGTGCCTTCCGTGGACGGCCGTTACGCCCTCGGCATCGACAACGAACACGGGGGCCGCGCCAACCAGTGGCACACCGACGTCACATTCGTGCCCGCCTACCCGGCCTTCTCCATCCTGCGCGCCGAGGTCATCCCGCCGTACGGCGGCAACACCCTGTGGTCCAACACGGCCGCCGCGTACAAGGACCTGCCCGAGCCGCTCCGGGTGCTCGCCGACAGCGTGCGCGGTGTGCACACCAACGACTACGACTACGCGGCATCGCGCCCCGGCGCCTCCTCCGCCGCGCTCGACCAGCACCGGAAGGTGTTCACCGCGGTCAAGTTCCAGACGGAGCACCCCGTGGTCCGCGTCCACCCCGAGACCGGTGAACGCACCCTGATCCTGGGCAACTTCCTGCAGAAGCTGAGCGGCTTCCGTGCCGCCGACTCCCGCGCCCTGATCGGCGTACTCCAGTCGCACGTGGAGCGGCCGGAGAACACGGTCCGCTGGCAGTGGCGCGTCGGTGACGTCGCCATCTGGGACAACCGCGCCACGCAGCACTACGGAGTCGACGACTCCGACGACCACGAGCGCACCCTGCGCCGCGTCACCATCGACGGCGACGTGCCGGTCGGCGTCGACGGCCGCCGCTCGGTGCTGCTCGCCCCGGAGGCGGTGCCGGAGCCCGTTCACGGCATCGCCTCCGGCGCCTCCACCGACGGCGCGGTCGCGGAGGGGGACCCAGGTGTCCCCTTCGGCGACGATTCGGCACGCCTTCAATAAACCTGCACATCGAATGCGCAGCGCAGTCACGCTATTCGGCGAATACTCCACATCAAGTCTTGTGCATTGACCACAGAACTCGCGCTTTGATGCGAGAGTGTCCGCTTTGTTGGAAGGAGTCCTTCCGCTCGCGGGATTTTCGTCTGTGAAGCTTGTGAAGGAGCTGCCCCCACGTGGTGAACATGCCTGCACCCTGCGGTGATGTGTCGTCGTGAGCACCGTTGGCCGTTGCCTCGTCGATTGGATGTACGACCTGCGAACGTGCTTTGATCCTCGCCATCGCGGAATTCGCACATCAGGTTCCGCGGTGTTGGAAACACTTTTGCAACATTCATGAGAAGGGCAGCTCACACATGAACTACACCCCCCAGGTCGAGACCCTCGAGATTTCCGACGCCGACCTCGACAACGTCTCCGGTGGCCTCGTCGCCGGTGTCGCGGGCAACGTCACGGACACCGTTGACTCCATCGCCCCGGTCTCGGGCGTCGTCGGCGGCGTCGTCGGCACGGTCGAGGGTGCCACCGGCCTGAACACCGGCGCGGTCACGGGCCTCACCGGCGGTCTGACCGCTGGTCTCTGAGCCTCAGCTCACTGAGACGCCATGATTCGTGAGCCCCGGAACCACTGGTTCCGGGGCTCACGGACGCCACAGGCAAAGTAGATGCCACAGGCAAAGCAGAAGCCACAGGCAAAGTAAGGGAAGCGTTCCGTGCAGTTCCGCCAACAGGCTCTGTCCAAGCTGCAGTCGCCCGAGGAACTCGACCTTCCCGTGCGCTACGCCCGACCCCAGGGCCTGCTCGTACTCGCCGTCACCGTCGTCGTCATGATCGCCGCGAGCCTCTGGGCCGTGACCGGCTCGATCTCCTCCACACTTCGGGCACCCGGCATCCTCACCCACGGCCAGGGCAGTTACGTCCTGCAGAGCCCCGTCACCGGACAGGTGACCCGCGTCCTGGCCGAAGAAGGAAAACAGGTCGCCGCAGGCGCTCCCGTGCTCAAGGTCCGTACGGACCAGGGCGACAAGGTCGTACGCTCCATCGCCGCGGGCCGGGTGACCACGCTCGTCGCCAGGATCGGCACCGTCGTCACCACCGGCGCCGACGTCGCGACCGTCGAGCGCGTCTCGGGCAGCGACGACCCGCTCATCGCGATGCTCTATGTACCCGCGGACAGCGCGGCCACCGTACCCGTCGGCGCCTCGGTGGACCTCACGGTCCAGTCCGTACCCACACAGGAGTACGGCACTCTGCGCGGCCGCGTGAAGGCGATCGGGCGAGCCGCCCAGAGCGAACAGAAGATCAGCGGGTTCCTCGGCGACAAGACACTGGCCGGGCAGTTCACCAAGGACGGGCCACCCGTGGCCGTCCTCGTACAGCTCGAACGTTCCTCGTCCTCCAAGTCCGGCTACCAGTGGTCGTCCGGCGGAGGCCCGCCCTTCGCACTCGACTCCATGACCGTGGCCGACGGCGCCTTCCACCTCGCCGAGCAGCGCCCGATCGATTGGCTGCTTCCGTGACCGCACCACAGCCCTCCCCGGCACACCAGCAGCAACTGCCGCCCCCCGGCGGCCGTCGCAGGCACCGCCCCGAGCCCCCGCAGCGCAGCCGCCGCCGCGCCGCGCCGCGCCCCGCGTCGAAGGGCAAGCGGCAGAAGACCGTCCGCACCCCCACGGTCCTGCAGATGGAAGCCGTGGAGTGCGGCGCCGCCGCGCTCGCCATGGTCCTCGCCCACTTCGGCAGGCACGTCCCCCTGGAGGAGCTGCGCATCGCGTGCGGCGTCTCCCGCGACGGCTCACGGGCCAGCAACCTCCTGAAGGCGGCGCGCAGTTACGGCCTCACCGCCAAGGGCATGCAGATGGAACCGGCCGCGCTCGCCGAGGTGAAGGCGCCCGCGATCCTCTTCTGGGAGTTCAACCACTACGTCGTCTACGACGGCCCGGGACGCCGCCTCGGCCGCCGGGGCGTGCACATCAACGACCCGGACAAGGGCCGCCGCTTCGTCCCTTCGGAGGACTTCGACACCAGCTTCACCGGCGTCGTCCTGGTCCTCGAACCTGGCGAGAACTTCCGCACCGGAGGCCGCAAGCCCGGCGTCATGCGGGCGATGCCCGCGCGCCTTCGCGGCACCACCGGCACCATGCTCGCCGCGCTCTTCGCCAGCCTGCTGCTTGTCGCGGTCGGCGCGGCGCTGCCCGCGCTCAGCCGCACGTACATCGACCTGTTCCTGATCGGCAATCAGACGTCCCTGCTCGGTGCGCTGTTCGCGTCGATGGGCGCGATGGTGGCACTCACCGTGGTCCTGACCTGGCTGCAACAGGCGAATCTGCTGCGCGGGCGCATCATCTCCTCCACGCTGAGCAGCGCACGCTTCCTGCGCCATCTGCTGCGCCTGCCCGTCACGTTCTACGCCCAGCGCAGTCCCGCCGACCTCGTCCAGCGGCTCGCTTCCAACGACGCGGTCGCCGAGACCCTGGCCCGCGACCTCACGGCCGCGGGCGTCGACGGCATCGTCGTCCTCCTCTACGCGGCCCTCCTTTGGACGTACGATCCCCAGCTCACCCTCGTCGGTGTCGGCATCGCCCTCCTCAACATCGTCGCGATGCGCATCGTCATCCGGCTGCGGGCCACCGGTACGCAGAAGCTGCGTGCCGACAGCGCCAAGCTCACCAACACCTCGTACACCGGCCTGCAGTTGATCGAGACCATGAAGGCCACCGGAGGCGAGAACGGCTACTTCCGGCGGTGGGCGGGCCAGCACGCCACCACCCTCGAGGAGCAGCAGCGTCTCGGTGTGCCGAGCGCCTGGCTCGGCGTCGCCGCGCCGACCCTCGCGACGCTCAACAGCGCGCTGATCCTGTGGATCGGCGGCCTGCGCGCGGTGGAGGGGCATCTGTCGATCGGTCTGCTCGTCGCGTTTCAGGCCCTCGTCACCCGCTTCACCGCGCCGATCACCCGCCTCAACGGCGTCGCGGGCCGCATCCAGGACTTCGGCGCCGACGTCGCCCGCCTCAAGGACGTCGAGAACTTCCCCGTCGACACCCTCTACTCCCGCCCCGAACCGGCCGCGAGCACCCGCCGCCTCAAGGGCCACGTCACGCTCGAAGACATCACCTTCGGCTACAGCCCCCTCGACAAGCCGCTCCTGACCGGCTTCTCGCTGTCCGTCGGCCCCGGGCAGCAGGTCGCGCTCGTCGGCGGTTCGGGCAGCGGTAAGTCGACCGTCTCGCGGCTGATCTCGGGGCTCTACAGCCCCTGGGAGGGCACGATCCGCATCGACGGACAGCGTCTTGAGGACATCCCGCGCGGGGCGCTCGCCGCCTCCGTCTCCTTCGTCGACCAGGACGTGTTCCTCTTCGAGGGCACCATCCGCGACAACGTCGCGCTGTGGGACCCCTCCATCCCGGACGACGCCGTCGTCGCCGCCCTCAAGGACGCCTGCCTGTTCGACGTCGTGGCCCGCAGGCCCGGCGGCATCCACGGCCGCGTCGAGCAGGACGGCCGCAACTTCTCCGGCGGGCAGCGCCAGCGCCTGGAGATCGCGCGGGCCCTGGTCCGCCGCCCCAGCATCCTCGTCCTCGACGAGGTGACCAGCGCCCTGGACGCGGAGACCGAGCAGGTCATCATCGACAATCTGCGCCGCCGCGGCTGCGCCTGCGTCGTCATCGCGCACCGTCTGAGCACCGTGCGCGACAGCGACGAGATCGTCGTGCTCGACCACGGCTCCGTCGTGGAGCGCGGACGCCACGAACACCTCGTCGCCGCCGGTGGACCCTACGCCGACCTGGTCAAGGAGCACTGAGGTGACCTCGGTACCGCAACAGCAACAGCACGACGCCTACTCCCATGACTCCGTCGCGGCCGCCTTCGGTGCGCTCGGCACCCCGGCCGACTGCACGGGCCTGCGCAGCGTGCACCTCGAAGGCCCGCAGGTCCTCTGGCTCGTCGTGGCGGGCGCGCTCGACCTGTTCGCGGTCGACGCCGTGCAGCAGGGGCACTGGCACTTCCTCGGCCGCCTCGAACCGGGCACCCTGCTCCTTGGCCCCGTCGAAGGCCCCCAGCACACCCTCGTCGGACGCCCCCTCCAGGGCTGCGAGCTGCGCCGCATCCCGCTGCGCGAGCTGTACCGCCCCGACTACGGCGACACCTGGGCCTACGAGCAGCAGTACCCCAGCCAGTACGACACCCAGGACGCGTCCCTGAGCCTGCTCGAGCACGCCTTCGCGCTCGGCATCGGACGCAGCCACCGGGTGCTCTTCGAGGCACCGCTCGACGGCCGCACCATGGGCGACGACATGGTGACCGACGACGACATCCTCTGGATGCCGGTGGCGCCGGGCAGCGTGCAGTACGGATCCGCCTACAGCGCCGAGGCCGCGGGCGATCTGCTCGTGGCCGCCGACATGTGGCAGCGCATGGTCAATCAGCAGTACCGGCTGCTCTCGACCCTCGACCGCTGGATCGAACGCCTGGAGCGGGCCCACGAGGACCGCACGGCGGCCGGCATCAAGGCGGGCGAGACGGTCCGGGAGCAGGCCGACCGGACACTGATCGCCTCCATCGGCCGTTCCGGCAGGGGCGGTGCGCGCCGCAGCGAATCGCGGGGCGGCGACGACGCGACGTACGCCGCCTGCCGCCTGGTCGCTGAGGCAGCCGGGATCACCCTGTCCGGCGCCGCGGAGGGCGGTGCGGTGAGCGACCGGATCGACCCGGTGGAGCAGGTCGCGGTGGCCTCGCGGATCCGTACCCGCGCGGTCCGGCTCGACGGGCGCTGGTGGCGCGAGAACAGCGGCCCGCTGGTGGGACACCGTGCGGCCAGCGGGCAGCCGGTCGCGCTGCTGTGGCGGCGCGGCGGCTACGAGTCCGTGCACCCCATGTCCGGGCGGCGCACGCGCGTCGACCAGAGCAACGCGGAGGAGTTCGAGCCGCAGGGAGTCATGTTCTACCGCCCGCTGCCGGAGCGGACGTTGACGCCCTGGCACCTGTTCCGCTTCAGCCTTCGCGGCACCGGCGGCGACGTACGCAATCTGGCGATCGCCGGTCTGGTGACCGTCGCGATCGGGGCACTCGTGCCGATCGCGACGGGGCAGGTGCTCGGCGTGTTCGTGCCGAACGGCGAGAAGAGCCTCATCGTCCAGGTGTCCCTGGCGGTGATGATCACGAGCATCGTCTCCGCGGCCTTCATGCTGCTCCAGAACCTCACCATCCTGCGGTTGGAGGGCCGCATGGAGAGCGCCCTGCAACCAGCGGTCTGGGACCGGCTCCTCCGCCTGCCCACGCGCTTCTTCGCCTCACGCTCCACCGGTGAACTGGCGAGCGCGGCGATGGGCGTCAGCGCGATCCGCCGGGTCCTCTCGGGCATCGGCCCCGTCGCCCTTCAGGCGGGCACGATCGGCGCGATGAACCTGGTCCTGCTGCTCCTCTACAGCGTCCCCCTGGCCCTGGCGGCCCTGGGAATGCTGACCGTCATCGCCGCCGTGTTCCTCACCCTCGGCCTGTGGGAACTGCGCTGGCAGCGCCGCCTCGTCGAACTCAGCAACAAGCTCAACAACCAGGCGTTCCAGACGCTGCGCGGCCTGCCCAAACTCCGCGTCGCCGGCGCTGAGAGCTTCGCGTACGCGGCCTGGGCGGGGGAGTTCGCGCGCAGCCGGGAACTCCAGCAGCGCGCGGGCCGCATCAAGAACGTGACGACGGTCCTCAACTCGGTCTATCTGCCGCTGTGCACCCTCGTCATGTTCATCCTCCTCGCGGGCCCGGCCCGCGGCAGCCTCACCGCGGGCGAGTTCCTCACCTTCAGCACCGCCGTGACGATGCTCCTGACCTCCGTCACCCAGCTCACCGGGGCGCTGATCTCGGCGGCGGCCGTGCTTCCGATGTTCGAGCAGATCAAGCCGGTCCTCGACGAGGCGCCGGAGGTGCGGGGCGCGAGCACGCAGCCGGGCGAACTGCAGGGTGAGGTCGAGGCGCGGGCACTCTCCTTCCGCTACTCGGACGACGGCCCGTTGGTCCTTGACGACGTGTCCCTGTCCATCCGGCCGGGGGAGTTCGTCGCGGTGGTCGGGCCCAGCGGTTGCGGCAAGTCGACGCTGCTTCGCCTGCTCATCGGCTTCGACAAGCCGGTCTCGGGCAGCGTCCTGTACGACGGCCAGGACCTGTCGGCCCTCGATCAGGCCGCCGTCCGGCGCCAGTGCGGTGTCGTACTGCAGAACGCGCAGCCGCTCACCGGCTCGATCCTGGACTGCATCTGCGGCGCCGAGACGTTCACGCAGGAGGAGGCGTGGGAGGCGGCGGCGATGGCGGGCCTCGCCGAGGACATCAAGCGCATGCCGATGGGCCTGCACACGATGATCTCCGGCGGCGGGGCGGTCTCCGGCGGCCAGCGCCAGCGCCTGATGATCGCCCAGGCCCTGATCCGCCGCCCCCGCGTCCTCTTCTTCGACGAGGCGACGAGCGCCCTGGACAACGAGACACAGCGCACGGTCATCGACAGCACCCGCGCCCTCAACGCCACCCGCATCGTCATCGCCCACCGCCTCTCCACGGTGATGGACGCGGACCGTGTGATCGTCATGGCGGAGGGGCGGGTCGTCCAACAGGGGCCGCCCGCGCAACTGTTGGCAGATACGGGCGGGCGGCTGCATGAGCTGGTGCGGCGGCAGATGCAATAGATGTACTAGATGCAGTGACGTGTCCAGTGCTGTGTCCGGGGATCCGTTCCAGGACTCCGCCCGCGAAGACGTCGTACAGCGGCAGAGTCTCCAGGTGGACGTAGCCGATGTGACAGTCACAGACGGCCAGGGGGCAGGGGCGGGGTTCCAGGGCGCGGCGGTACGAGCCGTCGTACAGGTTGCCCAGTTCGGCGCGGACGAAGTGGCAGCGGCGGACCGTGCCGTCGCCGTCGACCGAGATGACGGACTCGCCCGTGCGGCAGGGGAGACCGGCGGAGCGGTGCGGGTGGCGGCTGTAGGAGAACAAGGGGTCGAGGGCGGCCCACTGGGCGGCCTCGTCGTCGGTGTACGTGTGGCCCTCCGCCGCGTTCACCCACAGGTAGACCTCACCGGGCAGCGCGGCACGCAGGCGCCGGGCGTCGTCGAGGTGGTCGGCGAGGCCCACGACGCCGACACTGAAACGCACGCCCCGCTCGGCGAGTTCGCGCGCCTTGGTGAGGAAGCGGTCGTACGGAGTCTGGCCCGGGTGATACGTGCACCACAGGGCGACGGTGTCGAGATCGGCCTCCGCAAGCCAGTCCGTGCGGCAGCTGAGATTCGTCTGGATCGCGACGCGTTCGACGTGGGTCTTGTGGGAGAGCTCGACCAGGGCCCGCCGGTACCAGGAGCGGACAAGGCCCTCACCCCATGGCGTGAAGAGGAGGGAGAGGCGGTCGCCGGTCTGGCGCTCGGCCCAGTGCGTGAAGCGCTCCAGTGCCGCCCGGTCGGTGCGCAACTGCTCCGGGGAGTCGCGGCGCTTGGCGAACGGGCAGTACGGGCAGGCGTAGTCGCACGACGCCAGCGGGCCTCGGTACAGGATCGTCAGGTCCATGGTCGGTGCGCTCACTTCAGTTCGTACGCGGCCATCGCGGCCCGCACCTCGGCGGAGAACAGTTCGGGGCCGATCGCGTCGGAGTGCGCGAGACCTTCCGGCGTCAGGCGCAGCACTCCCGCAGCCGCGTCGAGCTCCAGCCAGCTCCGGTCCGCGAACCGTTCGAGTTCGGCGCGGAAGTCGTCGTACGGATCCGTGTCGAACCGTTTGCGGTAGTCGGCCAGCGGCATGCCGTCCGCCTGGAGCAGTGACTGGAGAAGGTGGCGACGGCGGGCCTCGGTCCCGTCGACCCGGCGGCCGTGCACGGCGCGGCTGAAGTCGTCGGTGGCGGTGTAGTCGTCGATGATCGTGCGGATCTCGCGCAGGTCGACCGCGTAGTCGAAGGAGTAGTGCAGCGAGGAGGTGTACGAACGGGCGCCGCAGCCCAGGCCGATCATGCCGTCGGTCTGGCAGGCGTAATCGTCCGCTCCCTGCGGGGGAGCGTCCGCGCGGCGGAACATCCGCATCGACACCTGGACGTACCCCTCGGCCAGGAGATGATCGCGGCCCTGCCGGTACAGCCGCAGCCGCTGCTCGTCCCAGCCGGTGTCGGTCAGCGTTGCCGCACCGTGCTTGCCCAGACCGGTCAACGGCCTTACGTACAACGGATAGAGGTAGAGCTCCTCGGGCCGCCAGGCAAGGGCGGCGTCCAAGGACGCACGCCAGCTGTCCTCGCTCTGGCCGTCGATCCCGTAGATGAGGTCGATGTTGAGCACCGGTATGCGTGCATCGCGTACCCGGCCGAGCGCCGTCTCGACGTCCGCCCGGCGCTGAGGCCGTACGGCCGCCCGCGCCTCGGAGTCGACGAAACTCTGCACGCCCAGGCTGAGCCGGGTCGCCCCGCGCTCGGCGAGGACCGCGAGCCGGTCGGCGGTGGCGGTCGCGGGCGATGCCTCGACGGAGAGCGGAATCGCCCGCAGATCGGCCCCCATGCGCCGCTCGGCGATGTCGCAGAGCCGCTCCAGCTCCGAGGCGTCCAGATAGGTGGGAGTGCCGCCGCCGAACGCCGCGTTGGCGAACCGGACCGGCGCCGCGTCACTGCTCTCCCCGAGCGCGTCCCGCACCGCTGTGGCCTGCCGGTCGAGGGCGTCGAGATAGCGGGTGGTCAGCTCGCCCGGCGCACCGATACGGGTGAAGAGATTGCAGAAGCCGCAGCGGACCTCGCAGAACGGTATGTGCAGATAGAGGGAGAGCGCGTCCTTGGGCTCCGCCGCCCAGAGGGCGCGAAGTTCGGGGCGGTCGGACAGCGGACGGTAGGCGGTCTTGTGGGGGTAGGCGTAGACATAGCTCTGGTACGGGCGCGTATCGGTGGGGTCAAGAAGTTGCGATGTGCTCATGCGGACGGCTCCAGGAAGAAGTGGGCGTACGGCACCGTCCACACGGACTCGTGACCGAGGCGATGGCCCACGTAGCCGTCGTCGCCGTAAGCCGTTCCGTGGTCGGAGCAGACGATGGCGAAGCAGCGGCGACGCGAGCTCAGGGCGGCGAACAGGCGCCCCACGTGCCGGTCGATGTACTCCAGAGCGGCCGCGTGCGTCTCCCGACTGTCGCCTGCCTCGCGGGTGGCGCCACTCTGGTGGAACCAGTTGGGCTGATGCAGTGCCGCCGCGTTCAGGAAGAGGAAAAGACGCTGGTCGCGGGGGAGTTCGGCGACCACTTTCGCGGCCCGTTCCACCTGCGCCTCGAAGGACGTGGGCGAGGCCACGCCGAACTCCGGCTCCCAGTGGCTCTCCTGAAAGAGCCCCGGCAGTACGTTGCCCAGGGCGCCCTGCTTGTTGAAGAAGCCCACGCCGCCGATGCACACCGTGCGGTATCCGGCATCCGAGAGGCCGGACACCAGGTCGGGTGCGTCGAAGACGAACGTGCGCCCGGCGGTTGTCTCGCTCCCCGCGAACCGTGCGGCGAACAGCCGAGGATGCGGCCCCGGAGCGGCGGGCGTGGGCAGGAACCCGGCGAACATCGCCTGATGTGAGGCGTAGGTGAAGCTGCCGGGCGCGTGCCGCTTCTCCCAGACGCCGCCCGGGAGATGACGGGCGAGATGCGGGATGCGGCCCGCGGCGGCGAGCTCCACGGCGACGTCGTAGCGCAGGGTGTCGAGAGTGAGGAGGAGGACGTCGTCGCGGCCGACGACCTCGTTCATGTCGGGAGCGGCAGGAGCGACGGGGGTATCCGGCAGGCCGGCGATGTCAGGTGTTCGCATGGTGGTTCCTTGCGGGGTGGTTCGTCGAGGTGTGGTGCGGGTGGGGCAAGACCTGGGGGGTTCGGAGCGGTACGGCGGCGATCTGCGCCGCGTACGTGTCAAGGCCCTCCGCCCCGCTGCCCGGCAGTCCCGTCAGGCGCGGCAGCAGATCACCGAAGGCGTTGACCTCGCCGACCGTGAACCGCTGCCAGCCGAGGGCGGGAAGGAGGTCGACGCCGACGCAGAGTGTGCCGGGGAAGCAGGCGGCGGCCCGCTCGCAGATGTCCAGAGCCTCAGCCCAGCGAGCCCCCGCCGCCTCGATGACATCAGCCAACTCGCCCCGCGATCCGCCCAGGTGAAGATTTGTCAGAGGCGACCTGCTCGTCCGTACGACGGCGTGCGTGGCCCGTCCGCCGACCACCACGACCCGTAGATCGGCCACGCGCGCGTGCAGCGACGCCTTGGGCATCCAACGCTCGACGTGCAGACCGTCGGGCGCGAGTCCGTCGACGATCGCGGCGATCTCCCGCTCGTCCCGATAGCGGCGTACCCGCAGGGAGTTGTGCAGTCGGCCGCCCGACATCTCCACGGACGTGGTCGCCCGAATGCGCCCGGAGCCCGCGGTCTCGACGGCGAGCACCCCGGACGCGGAGGACCCGTGCGCGAGCTTGACGAAGATCCGCGGCATGTGATGTTCACGCATCAGCGCTTGTACGTCGTCCCAGCCCCGCACCGTCACCCGCGCCCCCGAAGTGGGTGACGGCGGAACAGGAACGCCCGCGCGGGAGAGCACGTCATGGCAGCGTCGTTTGTCGAAGAGCACCCCGAGTTCGTCCGGGTCGTCGAGCCGCAGGCCCCCGCTCAACGACCGTACGGCCGCTGTGAACCGCTCGTACCAACGCGCGCTGCCCTCGACCCGCGTGGGGTCATCCATCCCGCGCAGCGCCAGATCCACATCGGCGTTCTCACCGGGTGACTCGAGCCGCACCACCTCGTCCGCGCCGAAGGCCGCACCGCCGTCGCGCAGCACGTCGAGCCACGGCACGACACGCGGCGCGGGCAGTCCGGCTTCCCGCGCGGCCGTCGCGAACAGGCCCACCCGGCGGTTCTCCGGGTTGCTGACGACCGCGAACCGCGGCCCCGGCAGCTGGTCGCACCGCTCGGGATGTGTCGTCGCCTGCGCCATGAAGTCCCCCTCTCCCGTCTCCCGCGACCGCTATTCGCCCACGGCCACGTAGCGCCACACCGTGCCGTCGTCCTCCGCGTCCTCGTCCGCGTCGTCCGGGTCGAGGTCGACCTCGACGCCCGCCGGTTCCAGGGACTCCCGCACGCGCGCGGCCAGCGCCTCGCTGAGGAAGTTGTGATGCAGGTCCAGCTTCTTGAGATGCGTCAGCGGCTGCCCGGCCAGCAGCGCCGTGGCCCCCTCGTCCGTCAGCACGCCCATGGAGAGGTCGAGGACTTCGAGGCGGGCCACGACCGGGGCGGACGCCATGGCCTCGGCGATCTCGTCCTGGATCTCGCTGTTGCGCAGGGCGAGCTGCCGCAGCCGGGGGAGTCGCGTCCCCGCGAAGAAGGGCTGCAGGTCCGAGACCGCCGCGTCGCCGCCGTACCCGGATGTGCCGAGCCACAGGTCCAGGTGCTCCAGGGCGGGCAGGTCGCTCGCCGCGATCCCGCGCACCACCTCGACCGGCAGACCGCCCGTCTCGACGGTGAGCGATCGCAGCCGCCCGTGCTCCACGGCGGGAAACAGGAGGCCCTCGCCGCCGCGCACCGCGAACTCCTCCAACTCGGGAAACGCGTCGAGGAGGGGGGTGACACAGTCCTGGGTGATCCAGGAGATCTCGCACTCCTCCGAGTCGATGTCACCCAGGAACAGAGCCCGCAGCGCGGGCATGCGTTCCTTCGCGGCGATCAGCGCGGCGATGACCTCTTCAGGACCGTTCTCATAGACGTCGCTCCACGCGCCCACGATGATCGCCCGCACCCGCGAAATGTCGACGGCCTCGGCGAACCGCGCGAACGCGGCCTCCCACTGCTCTTCGCTGTCGTACGACTCGACGGCGATCCGCCAGGTCACGGAATCGGCCGCGGGCAGTTCGTCAGGGGACTTCTCGTCGAACTGAGGGAACTCCCGGATGGGCAGGCCGTGCCAATGCTGCTGGTTGTCTCCGATGGTCATGTCCGCCCGCTCCCCAATGCCATGGCGCCGAACTGGCGCTCAACTGCGGCGATCCCGTGTCCGTGCTGATCGGCCGATGTGCAGAATTTCTACCAAGCCCCACTGACAACGCCCGCCGCGGGGCGGCGAAAGCGCGGTGCGCCCGCCGCTGGGGGCCGTTGTCAGACCCTCGCCGTACGGTCGGATCTCATGAGCGGTGCAGAGCGCGCCGCGGGGAGGGGAGACCCATGTACCGGCAGGGAGATGTGCTCATCGTGCCCGTCGCGGAGTCGGCGTTGCCACCGCACATCGGCGATGGTCCGAAGGAGCCGCGGGACGCCCGCGGCAGACTCGTGCTGGCTCTCGGCGAAGTGACGGGACACGCGCACGCCGTGGTGGGGCCGGGCCAACTGATCCGCGAATCCGGCTTGTTCGGCCCGATGCTGCTCCACCTGCCCGACGGCGGGCGCGTGGTGCACGAGGAGCACGCGGCGATTCCGCTGCCGAAGGGCTGGTACCGAGTGGTGCGCCAGCGCGAGTACGTACCGGGTTCCGTGCGGCTGGTGGCCGACTGATGCCGTGTGGGCGAGATCGATGCGGAGCAGCCGGGAGCGGGAAGCGGGAGGGAACGACATGGGAGCAGATGAGATGACGACGGTGGAGCGCGTGCTGCCGGAGCAGACACTGACGGCGGACGGTGACGTGACGGAGTGGCGGCAGGTGGCGGCGGCCACAGGACCCGCCGACCGGGCGGCAGCCGAGGCGGGTGTGCGGCTCGCCTACCGCAGGGCAGGGCTCCCCGAGCCCGAGCGCATCCGCTGGGCCGCTTCTCCGCGCGAGGCCGTGCGACTGGTGGCGGCGGAGAGGGACACCCTCGGTCACAGTGTGCGCGACGCGATTCGCAACCGTCCCTGGGCTGCCGAACGAGCGTCTGTGCACGCCCGATTGGGGCCGGACGGCTGGTCCGGACGCTGGCACGCCACCGGTGCCCGGCTCTGGGACACCACCCAAGTCCTCACCTCTCGCATCCGCGCCGGAGTGGTGGAGGAACTGGCGGAGGACAGTCGTAAGGAACAGGCGGCCCTCCGGCTCGTCCTGCTCGACGCCGTGCTCGGCCAGCACGAAGCGGCTTGGCTGTGCGCCTTCGACACCTCGGAGGGCGGTTCACTGGACGGGCTCGCGGCGGTCGCCCGCGCGGCGGGCTGGTGGTGGCCCTTTGAGCGGGAGGCGATCGTCTGCGAGCGGCCGACGGAACTGCACCGCGACGAGGCCGGCCGTCTGGACCGCGCCGACGGCCCCGCACTCGCCTTCCCCGACGGGTTCGCGCTGCACGCGTGGCGCGGCATGCCGGTGCCGGGTGAGTTCCTGCGTGAACTCTCCGCGTTGACCCCTGAGCGGATACGCGCCGAGGACAACGCCGAACTGCGCCGCGTCATGCTGGAGCACTTCGGCTACGACCGCTACCTGGACGAGTCCGGCGCGGTGCCCGTGCACCGCGACGAGACGGGCGTGCTCTGGCGGATCCAACTGACCGGTGACGAGGACGTGGTGATGGTCGAGGTGGTCAACTCCACCCCGGAGCCCGACGGTACGAGTCGTACGTACTGGCTGCGTGTCCCGCCCACCACACGGACGGCCAAGGAGGGCGTGGCGTGGACGTTCGGGCTGCATCCGGACGCCTATGAGCCGGAGCGGCAGACCTGAGGCGGATCATGGGGCAGCGGGTCGGCCGCCTCAGGCTCCGGCCGCGTACCGCCAGAAGTCCCGCATCAGCTCGGGGGATCTGGGCCCGCCCATCTGCAACTGGCTGTACATGAGGGTGACCGTGCCGGTCGACGGGATGATGTGCGCCGTCGTACCGGTGCCGCCGACCCAGCCGTAGCGCCCCGGGACGCTCCACGGTTCCACGGTCTCGACGTCCACAGCGCCGCCGAAACCCCAGCCCATCCCTTCGAGGAAGAGACCGGAGGATTCCCTTTCGGACGTGCTGAGCTGATTGGTGGTCATCTTCCGCACCGATTCGGGTGTGAGCAGCCGATCCCCGTCGGCGGCCGTGCCCTCGGCGAGCAGCATGCGCCCGAAGGCGAGCCAGTCGTCGAGGGTCGAGACCAGACCACCGGCGCCGGACGGGAACGGGGGTGGGCTGCTCCACTGTCCGTCGGGGGCGTCGAGCAGTTCGAGCCCGCTCCGGGGGTCGCGTTCGGGTCCTGCCTCGGCTCCGGCCGCGTAGTAGCTGGTGAACCGGTCGAGCTTGTCCGGCGGCACCGAGAACGCGGTGTCGGTCATTCCGAGCGGCTCGAAGATCCGCTCGGCGAGGAACTGGGGCAGCGGCACGCCCGTGACCCGGGAGATCAGCATGCCCTGCAGGTCGGAGCTGAGGTTGTACAGCCAGCCGTCGCCGGGCTGGTGGAGCAGCGGGATGCGGGACAGCGCGGCCATCCAGACGTCCGGTGCCGGGACGGCCTGCGGCTGCGGAGGTGCTTGCTTCAGTTCGCTGAAGAGCGGTGCGACTCCGGGCAGCGAGAAGTCCGAGGGGAATCCGTGTCCGGAGCGGGAGGCGAGCAGATGGAACACGGTGATGGGCCGGACCGCCGGGACCACGTCGTCCAGCGGTGCGGCGGGGGTGCGGACGACGCTCGGCGACGCCAGCTCCGGCAGCCACTGTCGGACCGGATCGTCCAGCGCGATCCGTCCTTCCTCGACCAGCATCATGACGGCGGCGGCGACGATGGGTTTGGTCAGCGAGGCGATACGGAAGATGGTGTCCCTGGCCATCGGGGCGGTGCCCTCGACGTCGACGGACCCGACCGCCGCCACCTCCTCGCCCCGGTCGCCGCGGGCCACCAGGCCCACCGCTCCCGCCACGGAGCTGTTGCTGACGTGCGTCTCCAGAGTCCTGCGCAGATCGGCCATGCGCCCACCATCTCAGCCCGGACCCGGCATCGAGCGTCATTTCGCGCCGTCCATCGCGCCTTCTGGCCGCTTCACCGCCCGGCAGCCGGGCGCGTACGCAAAAAGCCCGGCCCGTCGAGCCGCGGCGCGATGGCGCCGCGGCCCGGCAGACCGGGTGGGGTGGTGTGGGGGAGCCACCCCGCGCAGGGGGCTCAGCCCCCGATGTTCACATCGATGCAGGCGTAGAAGGCGTTGGCGGTGTCGGCGATGTTCCACACGGCGAGCACCTTCTGCTTGCCGCTGAGGCCTCCGAAGTCGACCTTGTGCGTGACGGTCTCACCCGGCTGGGCGCCCCCGTCGTCGACCTCGGCGATCTTGTTGCCGCCTACGAAGTACTGCCAGGTGCTTGTGGAGTGACGTGCCGTCAGCTTCCAGCTGAACTCCTGCGACGAGCCGACGTCGGTGACCTTCCAGCCCTTGCTGTCGTCGTCCAGATCGGAGAACCGTGAGTTGCCGCCGCTGCATGTCGTCTGCCCCTTGGGGCCTTCGACGCTCTGCGGTTCGTTGGTGATCTCGCCGCAGGACACGGTGCCCTCCGCGCACTGTGCCTGACGGCTCGGGGGCGAGTTGACGTAGCCGTGCGCGCTGGCCGGGGTGACGGAGGCCAGGACGAGTACGGGCGCGACTGCCGCGCCGAGAGCGGCTGCCAGCTTCTGCTTCTTGTTCATCTCTGTTCCCTCTGGGTGGGGGGATGAGGGGGCGAGAGACAACCGGGCGCCTCGGTCGACTCATTGGCCTAGACCATACTGGTTGTCAGGGCTCAGTCAACCCTTCAAGTAGCACTCGCGTTGCGGAAGTTACGACTGGGACTAGGCGGCGAGACCCAGGACCAGGGCCCCCACCACCGGTGCCGCGTACAGGAGCGGGAACGGGATGTGCGCGTACCAGCGGGCCCGGATCACGGTGACGACGGCGCCGGTGAAGTACAGCGCCAGACCGATTCCCGCCGCGACGCCGATCGCCGGCACGAGCAGTCCGACCAGCAGTCCGACCACGCCTGCGGCCTTGGCCGCGCCGAGCCAAGGCAGCCACGAGAGGGGGACACCGTAGTCGGCCATGGGCTCCACGACGCACTTGGCGCGGAGGAAGACGGAGACGGCCGAGAAGCCCACCATGACGGCGGCCAGGACGGTGACGACAACGTAGGCGGTGGACATCAGAAATGCTCCCATCGGACGGGTGTCCGGGCGGACTTGCTCCGGCCGGGCGTCTTGAGTGTTTGAGCGCTGGAGTGCTGGAGCGCTGGAGTGTTTGAGTGCGTCACTTCCCTGACGGGCCGCGCCGCGGGAATGTGACCGGGAGCGCCCCCGCGACTGGTGTGACCTGGAGCACGCATGGCTGAGGGTGTCGGGCATCAAGACGATGGGACATGTAGCCGAGACAGAAAGCCATTCTGCGGCTCATTCGATCTCCCTAGAGTTGAAGACATCAAGCGGACGCAACCCAGAGTCAGTCCGGCCCAGAACGACACAGTCCGACCCAGAACGCCCCAGAACCCGATCCAGGGAGAGTCCCCGTGCGCGCAGTCATCCAGAAGTCCTTCGGCGGGCCCGAGGTCCTCGAGGTGGTGGAGGTCGATCGGCCGAAGCCGCTGGCCGGTGAGGTCCTCGTCAAGGTCCACGCCAGTGCCGTCAACCCGGCGGACATCACCGTCAGATCCGGTGCCTTTCCGCTGCTCGGCGAGCCGCCGTTCGGCGTGGGCTGGGACATCTCCGGGGTGGTCGAAGAGGCGGGCGCAGGGGCCCGGTTCGCGGTGGGCGACGAGGTGTACGGGATGCCGCTCTTCCCCCGTGCCGCCACCGGGTACGCCGAGTACGTCGCCGTCCCGTCCGGCCACCTCGCCCGTAAGCCCGTCTCGCTCGACCACGTGCACGCCGCCGCCGTCCCCCTCGCGGCGCTCACCGCCTGGCAGGGCCTGGTGGGGGCCGCGGACATCAAAGAGGGCGACCGGGTGCTGATCCAACGGGCGGCCGGAGGCGTCGGCCACTTCGCGGTGCAAATCGCGAAGGCGCGTGGGGCGCGAGTGATCGCGATCGCCAGTGCGGCACGACAGGACTTCGTACGCGGCCTCGGCGCCGACGAGATCATCGACTACCGGACCACCGACTTCACCGAGGCCGTCAAGGACGTGGACGTGGTTCTCGACTCCATGGCCCAGGGCGATCTCTCGCTCGGCGTGGTGCGCCCCGGCGGCGTACTCGTCAGCATCCTGGAACACCAGGACCGGGAGCTCGCCGCGCGCGTCGAGGCCGCGGGGCGGCGCTTCGCCGGAGTCATGGTCGAACCGGACTCCGCCGGGCTCGAAGCGCTCGCCGAGCTGATCGACGCGGGCCGGATCCGTCCCTACGTCGAGGGGACGTTTCCGCTGGCGGAGGCCGGTAAGGCACACGAGCTTGTCGCCGCAGGACACGTACAGGGCAAGATTGTCCTGACGGTCTGAACGAACAGGCCGGCCGCGACGGGCGGCACGCGGCACCAGGAAAGGCGAGGCCGGATGGACATCCTCACCGAGGCGCTGGCCTCGATGCGCACCGGGCGCCCGGCATCCGCACGGACCAACGGCCGCGCCCCCTGGGGCCTGAGCCTGCCGCCCGTCGCGGGCGCAAGCTTCCACGTCGTCCTTTACGGGACCTGCTGGCTGGTTCCGCTGCCCGACGCGCCCCCGCACCTGAAGCCGATCCAGCTGAACCCCGGAGATGTGATCTTCCTGCGCGGTGGGCGGGGCCATGTCCTCGCCGACCATCCCTCCACCCCGGCCGAGGAGTGCGAGAGCGCGCAGTTCCGCGGGAGTTCACCGATCGGCTCGATCACACTCGGCGGCGAGGGCGCCGAGACCAGCCTGCTGTGCGGCAGCTACCACCTGGACCAGGGGCGACCGCACCCTCTGGTGCGCCAGCTGCCCGAGGTGATCCATCTCCCGACGCGGCACGGACACCATCCGGAGCTGAGCTCCGCCGTCCAACTCCTCGGCTCCGAGCTGGAGAACCCGCGCATGGGCTCGGACGGCATCGTGCCCACCTTGATCGACTCGCTGCTTCTCTACATCCTGCGGGCCTGGCTCGACGACCAGCCCCCGGACGCCGCACAGGGCTGGGCCGCCGCCCTCCGGGACTCGGCGGTCGCGCCCGCCCTGACGGCCATGCACGACCATCCCGCGGCCTCGTGGACGGTCGAGTCCCTGGCGGAACAGGCAGGACTGTCCCGCGCCGCGTTCGCCCGGCGGTTCGCCACTCTGGTCGGCGAACCGCCGATGGCCTATCTGACGCGCTGGCGCATGACGAGCGCCGCCCGCATGCTGCGCGAGTCCGACGCCCCGCTCACAACGGTCGCCGCCCGCACCGGATACGGCTCGGAGTTCGCCTTCGCCAAAGCCTTCAAACGGGAGTACGGCCTGGCGCCGGGAGGTTACCGGCGCCAGAGCAGGGCGGCCTAGAGCCTCTCGTGGCTCCTCATCAGCCGAACTGGCCGGGCTGGTAGTCACCCGCGGGCTGCTGGACGATGACGTTGGCGCGGTTGGCGGCGTTGATGAGGGCGATGAGTGCCACCAGGGCGGCGAGCTGATCCTCGTCGTAGTGCTTGGCGGCGTTCGCCCACGCCTCGTCCGTGACACCACCGGCAGCGTCCGCGATACGCGTCCCCTGCTCGGTCAGCTCCAGGGCGGCCCGCTCGGCTTCGGTGAAGACCTTGGCCTCGCGCCAGGCGGCGATCAGATTGATGCGGACCGAGGTCTCCCCGGCGTGCGCGGCGTCCTTGGCGTGCATGTCGGTGCAGAAACCGCAGCCGTTGATCTGGCTGGCCCGGAGCATCACCAGGTCCTGGGTCCTCGACGGCAGCGTCGACTCCGAGATGATCACCTTGCTCGCCGAGGCGATGTACTTGAAGGCCTTGGCCACGAGCGGGCTGTTGAGCAGGTTCAAACGGGCTTCCATGATGCGCTCCTTGGCGTTGCTGGCGGTTACACCTCCTACACGGATGGGTTCGGCGTGATTCGACAGGGGTGATTGTGACGCGCGTCACCTTTGCGCGCTGCGGCTGTCAGACGGCCACGGCGATGGCCGCGGTCACGCCGACGGCGACAATGAGCCCGCGCAGCACGGCGGGTGACAAGCGACGGCCCACCCGCGCGCCGATCAGACCGCCCAGGGTCGAGCCGAGGGCGATCACGCCGACCACCGTCCAGTCGACGCTCGCCACCGCGATGAAGATGACCGCGGCCACGCCGTTCACGATGGACGCGAGGACGTTCTTGACGGCGTTCAGACGCTGCAGATCATCCCGGAGGAACGACCCGAACAGGCCCATGAGCAAGACCCCTTGGGCCGCGCCGAAGTAGCCGCCGTAGACGCCGGTGCCCAGGACGCCGGCCCACAGGGGGATGCCGCCGTCCTCACGGCCGCGGCTGTCGCGCCGCGCGAGCCATTTCTGGAGGCGGGGCTGCAACAACAGCAGCGCGCAGGCGAGCAGAATCAGCACGGGCACGGCGGAACGGAACGTGTCGGCGGACAGCTTCAGAAGCAGCACCGCTCCCGCGACACCGCCCAGGAGTGACGCCAGGCCGAGCCTGATGAGGCGGGGCCGCTGGCCTCTGAGCTCGGCGCGATATCCGTACGCCGCGCTGATCACGCCCGGTACGAGCCCGATGGTGTTGGAGACATTGGCCAGCACGGGCGGGTATCCGAAGGCGAGCAGCGTGGGGAAGGTGATCATGGTGCCGGAGCCGACCACCGCGTTGATGCCGCCGGCAGCGACGGCCGCGGCGGCTATGGCCACTGTCTCGAGTGCGTGCATGGATCGCCTTTCCCGGGTCGGTCGGAGTACCGGAGTGCGGGCAGCCCGGGACGGAGAAGTCTGGAGCGGAGCGGACGGTCGGCACCCGGCCCGCCCTGCACGCCTTCCGGATGACGTGCGGGCCGGGCCAGGTTGCCGCCTTTGGGCCCGAGAAGATCGTCCCGCCGACCCAACACCCAAGTCAATCCTCGGATTTCCTTGCAGACCTCCAAGCTGTAGCTTCACCATCCATGACTCTCGACGACCTACGCGTCTTCGTGGCCGCCTGCCGAACGGGCAGCCTCAGCGCCGTCGCCCGCGACCTCTCCTGTACGCAGTCGGCGGTCAGCCAGCACATCAAGCGCCTGGAGCGGGAGCTGGGGCTCAGCCTCCTCGAACGCCATCCGCGCGGAGTCGTACCCACCCCCGCCGGACAGCTCCTGCAGAACGCGGCGGCCGGCGGGCTCGGCGACATCGACCACGCCCTGCGTCGGCTGAACGATCTGGTGCACGGCGAGGCCGGATCGGTGCGGATCACCACCGGCGCCACGACGGTGCGGCACTTCCTGTCCGACGCGATCGTGGCCTTCCGGCACCGCCATCCCCAGGTGAGCCTCGAATTCCAGACCGCGCACTCCAGCCGCAGCTGCTTCGACGCCCTCATCGCGGGCGGTCTCGACCTGGCCTGGATCACCCTCGGCGCACCGGTGAAGGGCATCGAGCAACGCCCCGTCATCGAACTTCCCTGGGTGCTCGCCGTCCACCGTGACGACCCCATCGCGACGAAGCCGCTGATCACCACAGCCGACTTGGCCGAAATCCAGCTCATCGGGCTCCCGGAGGAAACGACCTCCCGCGCGCGCCTGGACGCCTGGTTCACCGAGCACGGCATCAGCCCGGCCTCCGACACCAGCGTCGCCGACTGGGACACCGCCCTCCTGCTCGCCGAACTCGGCCTCGGCCACGCGATCGTCCCCGACCTGCCGGGGTGGCGCGGTCCCGGTCACCCCGATCTGCGCCTGATCCCCATCCCGGAACTGCCCACGCTGTGGACCGGCTGGGCGGTACGCCGCTGGGAAGCACTGTCCCCCTTGGCCAAAGCCTTCGCCGACACGGTCAGCCACAACTGCCCTGTCGGACGCGTCCCCGGGCAGGCGTCGCCGGAGAGTGTCAGCGGCCGTCCTTAGTGTCCGGTGAGTGGCGCATGGAAGTGTCCGGTCAGTGGCTCATGGATTCCTCGGGCACGCGGCATGCGCCGATCCAGATGCTGCTGATCGCGCTGATGTAGCGCGCCCCGCAGCGATCCGACGGCACCACGAGCTGGCTCCCCACGGTGTCCAGATCCTGGCCGTCGAGGCAGGTGGCAAGCAGGATGGGCGTATTGCCGAAGTCCGCGTCGATCTCCGCCCAGGACAGGACGGTGTGATGGCCGTCCCCGCCCCTTACGGCCAGCAGGAAGCGCGAACGGTCCTTGCGGCGCCGGGGATCGAACGCCGGTCCTGCGTCGCCGACGACCTCCCGGAGCAGCGGTCCGGTGAAGGTGTGGTGCTGCGGCCCGTTGGTGGCGCAGTCGAAGACCACATCCGCCTCGTGCTGCTCCCACTGCTCCCGCAGGTCAGCCACGGTCAGCGTGGCGGGGCGGTCGATGTCCCCGCACATGGCGAGGGTCCCTGTGACCCCCGTACGTACGGGGACCGGGCGCGTGGACGTGCCGGGTCGGCTCATCGGATTCCCCCTCCGGACAGTCGCGGCTGCCGCCAGTCATACCCGGCTGCCGTTCGAGGGAATCGTGGATGCGACCCGTCTTGCCGCATTTTCCTTGCTCTTGTGAGCTTGATACGAAGACTGGGTTGGCGAATTCCAGTTCATCCTCCGAGGCGCAGTGGCGCAGTGGCGCAGTGGCGCAGAGGCACTGAGACGCATATGCGCTGAGACGCAGCGCCTCAGCTCCCTTCGGGCATCCCGGGACTCCCCGGTCCTCAGCCCTTGAGGCCGACCGTCGCGCACGCCGCCTTGAACTCGGCCGTGCAGATCTCCTCGGTCTTGTAGATGCCGTCCTTGATGACCGTGGACTTGATGGTGTCCCGCGTCATGGGGCGCACCGAGACCAGCAGGGAGGGGATGTTCTTCGTGGTGGCGTTCTCGGACTTGTCCCCGGCCAGCGCGTCGAACTCGACCATGCGTCCCTGAGCGATCCGGACAGCCATCTGCGCGGCGCCGACAGCCTCTTCCGGGTAGGGCTTGTAGACGCTCATGTACTGCTCGCCCGTGACGATCCGCTGCACGGCCGACAGCTCCGCGTCCTGTCCGGTGACCGGCGGCAGGTCGGTGAGCCCGGCGGCCTTGAGGGCCTTGATGGCGCCGCCCGCCATGCCGTCGTTGGCGGAGTAGACGGCGGCGATGTTGTCCTTGCCTATCGCGGTGATCGCCTCGGTCATGTGGGCGCCGGCTGTCTGCGGCTTCCAGCCCTGGGTGTCGTACGACTTGGCGATGACCACCTGGTTGCGGAGCTGGGAGAGCGCGCCTTCCTTGAAGACGGCGGCGTTCGGGTCGGTCGGTGAGCCGTTGATCATGACGATCTTGCTCTTCTTACGGTTTCCGCTGCCGAGCGCCCTCAGGATCGCCTGGCCCTGGACCTGGCCGACCAGTTCGTTGTCGAAGGCCACGTACCCGGAGACGGGGCCCTCGGCGAGCCGGTCGTAGGCGATGACGGGAATGTTCGCTTCCTTCGCCTTCTTGACCGCCGGTGCGATCTTCTTCGCGTCCACCGCGCTCACCAGGATCACGTCGACCTTGTCGGCGACCATCTGGCCGAGCTGGTCGCTCTGCTTGGCGGCGTCCTCGTCGGCGTTGGCGTAGACGAGCCTGCCCTTGCCGTTGGTGAGCTTCTTGACCTGCTTCTCGATGATGGGGTGGTCGAACTTCTCGTAGCGAGCCGTCTCCGCTTCGGGCAGGAGCAGACCGACGGTGACCGCGTCACCCTTCCTCGCGGTCTTGTTTCCGTCGTCGTCGGATCCCAGGAGGCTGCCGCATGCGGCAAGCGAGAGTGCCAGGGCGCTGACAGATACGGCGACGGTGGCTTCACGCGTACGGGTTCTCATTCGCCCACTTCCTCGATCGGACCGCTTTGTTGTGATCCGAGGTGGCTGAAAGCCAACCCTGGGGCGTTCCCGGCGTCAAGGAGTCAATACATAACAAGATTGCAATGGAATGTGCGTTTCAGTGTTGAACTGTCCTTCATTTACACGTGACAACAACGAAGCGCCCAAACGGAGGCCGGATACGGCCCGGACACGCCCGGAGGATCGTGCCGGGCTCCTGGAGTTCACCGACGAGGCGGCGGCGGAAGTCTGCGGACTGGGCGGAGTCGTGGCGGGGGCCGCGGACCATTCGGGATGGCCGATCTGAACGGGGGAGCGGAGCGCGTCGCCGAAGGCGATGAGGCGCTGCCCACCCCAATCCGGCCCGCCCGGGCCTTGTCCATCCAGGCCCTGCCCGCCGGGGAAGATCTCCGGGCCGGCCCAGTCCTCGTCGATGGTGCCCGGCAGCCAGCCAGCCAGCCAGCCGCGCGGTCGCGGTCCGGTGCTAGGTGACAGTGCTCTCGGGGTTCACGGGGGTTCATGGGGGTTCATGGGGGTTCATGCGCGGGGGTTCATGGGCTTCATGAAGGAGGCCCCGAAGCGCAGGTCACCGCCGAGCGGCAGACGGCGGGGCCCATGGCCACGGGGGAGCTGGCCGAGCGTATGAGCTGTGTCGCGCTGCGGGCGCCGCTCCCGGGGCTCCTCGCCGAGGTTTCGCCCCTCGCCGGCCTCGCGCAAAAGGAGCAGGAGGCCCTGCGTGGCCTGCTCCAGCGGGCCATTTCCCGCCCCGGGTGAGGCCAGAGGTCCACAAATTTCCGCAATGTGGTGCGGTCTCTCGGCCGGTCGGGCGAATGTGCGCAGCTTGCCCGTGCCGTGAAGCTGATCTCGTGCTACTGTTGATCGTAGTTGCAGTTGTGGTTCCCATAAGACTTCAAGTGCCTTTGGTGGATAAATTTCCGCCGGGCACTTTTGTATTTCCGGAAGAAGTTTTCCGGACGGGGCAATCAACGTGGCGACGCCGGGGTTCGCACAGTGCGGGTCCCGGGCTTGCCCCGAAGGAGATATTTAGTATGGCTACTGGCACCGTGAAGTGGTTCAACTCGGAAAAGGGCTTCGGCTTCATCGAGCAGGAGGGTGGCGGCCCCGACGTCTTCGCCCACTACTCGAACATCGCCACCCAGGGCTTCCGTGAGCTTCAGGAAGGCCAGAAGGTGAACTTCGATGTCACTCAGGGCCAGAAGGGCCCGCAGGCCGAGAACATCGTTCCTGCCTGACGCTGAAGCGTAAGACGACGCTGGTGCCCGCACCTCACGGTGCGGGCACCAGCTCGTTGCTGTTTACAGAAGTTTGTCTTTTATTCGGCTCGTGCTTGCAATTCGTTCGGTTGATGTCCGCCGAGAATTCCTCGATGCGTGCCATATCGAGGAAGGTTCTACGTGAACCGTTCAGCTCGCACGAACGACCGCTATTCCAATCCCCGTAACAGCGGTGGCCCCCGCGGTGCCAGCTCCCGCAACGGCGCCAACCCCCGCAACGCTGGCGGCCCCCGTCCCGGCAACCGCTCTGGCGGCCAGGGGCGTCGTCCCGCCGCTCCGCAGGGCGAGTTCGCGCTGCCGGTCACCATCACCCCGGGCCTCCCGGCGGCGGAGACCTTCGCCGAACTGGACATGCCCGCCCCACTGCTGACGACGCTCACTGGTCTCGGCGTGACCGAGCCGTTCCCGATCCAGGCGGCAACGCTGCCGAACGCCCTCGCGGGCCGGGATGTACTGGGCCGTGGCCGCACCGGATCCGGCAAGACCCTCGCCTTCGGGCTCCCGCTCCTCGTGCGCACCGCCGGTCAGCGCGCCGAGTCGAAGCGGCCCCTCGCCCTTGTCCTGGTCCCCACCCGGGAGCTCGCCCAGCAGGTCACCGAGGCGCTGACGCCGTACGCCCGTGCCCTGAAGCTGAAGCTCGCCACGGTGGTCGGCGGCATGTCGATCGGCCGGCAGGCCGGTGCGCTGCGGTCCGGGGCCGAGGTGCTCGTCGCGACGCCCGGGCGCCTGAAGGACCTCATCGAGCGCAAGGACTGCCGCCTGGACCGGGTGAGCATCACCGTTCTGGACGAGGCCGACCAGATGGCCGACATGGGCTTCATGCCCCAGGTCACCGAGCTGCTCGACCAGGTGCGCCCCGACGGCCAGCGGATGCTGTTCTCCGCCACGCTGGACCGCAACGTCGACCTCCTGGTCCGCAGCTACCTCCATGACCCCGTCGTCCACTCGGTCGACCCCTCCAAGGGCGCGGTCACCACGATGGAGCACCACGAACTGCACGTGCACGGCGCCGACAAGATGGCGACCGCCACCGAGATCGCGGCGCGCGAAGGCCGGGTGATCATGTTCCTGGACACCAAGCACGCCGTCGACCAGTTCACCAAGCACCTGATGGGCAGCGGCGTACGCGCGGCCGCGCTGCACGGCGGCAAGTCCCAGCCGCAGCGCACCCGCACGCTCGCCCAGTTCAAGACCGGCGCCGTGACGGTTCTGGTGGCCACGAACGTCGCGGCCCGCGGCATCCACGTCGACAACCTCGACCTGGTCGTGAACGTCGACCCGCCCATCGACCACAAGGACTACCTGCACCGGGGCGGCCGTACGGCCCGCGCCGGTGAGTCCGGCAGCGTCGTCACGCTGGTCACGCCGAACCAGCGCCGCGACATGAACCGGCTGATGTCCGCCGCCGGGATCCGGCCGCAGATCACTCAAGTCCGTTCCGGCGAGGCCGCGTTGAGCCGCATCACGGGCGCGAAGGCGCCTTCCGGTGTGCCGATCGCCGGCAGCACGCCCACGGAGCGCCCCAAGCAGCGCGGCGGCGCCCCCTTCCGGGGGATGGGTACGCGTCCGGGGCAGCCCGGTCGCTCCGGCGGCGGCTCTCGCAGGACTGCCGAATCCCGCGAGATGGCGGAGGCCCGTAAGGCCGCACGGGTGCGGCGAGCTGCCTGAGGAAAGTTCTTGACCTGTAGGTCAATAACAGTCTAGGCTCCTGATCATGGGAAGGCCGAAGCAGTTCGATCCGGACGCCGCCGTCGAGCGGGCCATGGACGTGTTCTGGCGGAAGGGATATGCCGCCACCACGCCCCAGGACCTCGTTGACGCGCTCGGTATCGGCAAGGGCAGTCTCTACAACACCTTCGGCAGCAAGCACGCGCTGTTCGAACGGGCGCTGTGCCGCTACCGCGACAGTCAGGCCGTGGCTCTCATCGAGATGCTCGAGGAGTCGGGGCCCGTGAAGGAACGGTTGCGCGCGGCGCTGTGGCTGCTCGTCGAGATGGACCTCGCCGACCCGGACCGGCGCGGCTGTATGGCGGTGAACACCGCGGCGGAGCTGGCCGGGACGGACGAGATGGCGACCGAGCTCGTCCGGCGCATGTTCGACCGCACCGAAGAAGCCTTCTCCGCGCTGGTGGAGAAGGGGCAGCGTGCGGGGGAGATCGCCTCCGGCCGTGACGCTCGCGCCGTCGGGAGCCTGTTGCTGACCACGGTCGTCGGGCTACGGCTGATGGGGCGGGTCGCGGAGGGTCCGGAGCGCCTTTCCAGGGTGATCGACGCGACGGTCGACTCCCTCTGATTTTCCCGCGCTGTCGCCACTGAGCGGCTTCTCGGCGGAATTGGCCGGTGGCTCGCCTCCTGACGTGTGCCCATATTTTGTACCTACAGGTCAAGAAGTGTTCTCTTGGAGGAGACGTAACAGCATGAAGCTCGACCTCATTGGCAAGACCGCCGTAGTCACCGGCGCCAGTCGCGGGATAGGCCTGGCCACCGTCAGGACGCTGGTGGACGAGGGGGTGCGCGTCGTGGGTGCGGCGCGCACCATCACCCCCGAACTCAAGGAGACGGGAGCCTTCGCGGTATCGGCCGACCTCGGTACTCCGGAGGGGGTGGGTGCGCTCATGGACGGCGCCTTCGCCGAGCTGGGTGGGATCGACCTGC
Source organism: Streptomyces sp. NPDC055239 (assembly GCF_053606205.1). Classification (NCBI taxonomy): domain Bacteria; kingdom Bacillati; phylum Actinomycetota; class Actinomycetes; order Kitasatosporales; family Streptomycetaceae; genus Streptomyces; species Streptomyces sp. NPDC055239. The sequence continues at coordinate 243,097 of NZ_JBSGRD010000007.1, forward strand.
TGGTGAACAACGTCGGCGGCGGTGACGCCGTGGAGCCGGTCGGCTTCCTCGACACCGACGACACGCAGTGGCAGGGCGTCTTCGACCTCAACCTGCTCAGTGCGGTCCGCGTCAGCCGCGCCGCGCTGCCCAGCCTCATCGAGCGCCGGGGTGCGATCGTCAACGTCTCGTCCATCAACTCCCGTCTGCCCGCGGCCGGTCCCGTCGCCTACAGCGCGGCCAAGGCGGCGCTCGCCTCGCTGGGCAAGTCCCTTGCCGAGGAGTTCGGGCCGCGGGGCGTACGGGTCAACACCGTCTCGCCGGGCGTGGTGCGCACTGCCATCTGGGAGGACCCCGACGGCTTCGGGGGCAAGGTCGCGGCCGGTTTCGGGGCCGAGCACGGGGCGTTCCTCGAGCAGATCCCGGAGGCGTTCGGCATCACCACCGGGCGGATCACCGAGCCCCGGGAGGTGGCATCGCTGATCACGTTCCTGCTCTCCGACGTGGCGGGCAACGTCGCCGGGGCGGACTACGTGATCGACGGGGGCACGGTCAAGACGGTCTGAGGGTGCGCCCTGATTCCTGCGTGGCTAGCTGATTTGCCTAAAGGTATTAGGTAAATGCATAATCAGTTATGCCGAAGGAGAGGAAGGGCATGGTTCGCGCAGGACTGACCACGGAGCGCCTGGCTCTGGCCGGGGCGGAGATGGCCGACGAGGTCGGCTTCGACCAGGTGACCGTCTCGGCGCTCGCCAGGCGCTTCGACGTCAAGGTCGCGAGTCTCTACTCGCATCTCAAGAACTCCCAGGACCTCAAGACGAGGATCGCTCTCCTCTCCCTGGAGGAACTGGCCGACCGGGGCGCCGCCGCACTGGCGGGGCGGGCCGGGAAGGACGCCCTGACCGCGCTCGCCAACGTCTACCGCGACTACGCCCGGGAGCACCCCGGGCGCTACGCCGCGGCTCAGCTGAGGCTCGACCCGGAGGCGGCGGCCGCCAGTGCCGGCGGCAGGCACGCACAGATGACGAGGGCGATCCTGCGCGGCTACGACCTGACGGAGCCCGACCAGACCCACGCGGTCCGGATGCTGGGCAGCGTCTTCCACGGCTACGTCAGCCTGGAGATGGCAGGGGGGTTCAGCCACAGCGAACCCGACTCGCAGGAGACGTGGTCACGCATCCTGGACGCCCTCGACGCCCTGCTGCGGAACTGGCCGCAGCCTTGACCAGGGGCCCGCGCCGGCCGAGTCGGCTCGCGGGCCGGACGAGTCGGCTCCCGCGCCGGCGGAGTCAGCTCCCGCGCGAGTGACGACGTACGACCGACTGGTCGGCGCTCCCGACGACAACTCAGAAACCTTGATCAGCAGGCGGAGACCATGGACAGCACCGAGCACGACTGGATCACCACACCCATCACCGAGGACATCCTGCGCGGCGCACTCGATCTGGAGCAGACCGCGCACGGCGTTCTGCCGCACCGGCTGCCCGCACGGGCCCGCGCCCAGTGCTCCGACGGACAGCTGGCCATGGCGGAGTCCCAGCCCTCAGGCGTACGCGTTGTCTTCCGCACCCGGGCCACCGCCGTCGAACTGGACACGCTGCCGACCAAGCGCGTCTACGTCGGCGCCCCGCCCAGGCCGGACGGCCTCTACGACCTGCTGGTCGACGGTCGCCTCGCCGGTCAGGCCACTGTGAGCGGCGGCAACACCCTGACCATCGACATGACCGCCGGAACCTTCGAGCGCGGGTCCGGCCCGGTAGGCACCCTGCGCTTCACCGAACTGTCCGACGGCGTCAAGGACATCGAGATCTGGCTGCCGCACAACGAGACCACCGAACTCGTCGCCCTGCGCACCGACGCGCCCATCGAGCCCGCGCCGGACAAGGGCCGCAAAGTGTGGCTGCACCACGGCAGTTCGATCAGCCACGGCTCCGACGCCGCGAGCCCCACCACCACCTGGCCGGCGCTCGCCGCCTCCCTCAGCGGTGTGGAGCTGATCAACCTCGGCCTGGGCGGTAGCGCCCTGCTCGACCCGTTCACGGCCCGCGCCATGAGGGACACCCCCGCCGACCTGCTCAGCATCAAGATCGGCATCAACGTGGTCAACGCCGACCTGATGCGTCTGCGCGCCTTCGGCCCCGCCGTCCACGGCTTCCTCGACACCATCCGAGAAGGGCACCCCACCACACCACTACTGGTCGTCTCGCCCGTTCTGTGTCCGATCCATGAGGACACGCCGGGCCCCAGCGCGCCGGACTTCAGCGCCCTCGGCGAGGGGCGGCTCGGGTTCGTCGCCATGGGCGACCCGGAGGAGATCAGGAGCGGGAAGCTGACCCTCGGCGTCATCCGTGAAGAACTGGCCCGGATCGTGGAGCAACGAGCGGCCGAGGACTCGCACCTCTACTACTTGGACGGCCGCGAGATGTACGGGGAGGCCGACTCCGCCGAGTTGCCGCTGCCCGACGGGATCCATCCCGACGCCGCCACCCACCGCCGTATGGGCGAACGCTTCGCCAAGCTGGCCTTCACGGCCGAGGGGCCCTTCGCGGGCCCGGGCGCCTGAGCCCGAGCGGGTGCGTCGGGAGTGGGCCCGTGACTCACGCGAAGTCCGCGCGCCCCTTGGCACCTCGGGCGAGCAGCCACCGCACGACGTCGTCGGCGTCCTGCGAGCGGGCGACGTCCAGAGGCGTCATGCGGTCGTAGCCGATCCAGTTCACGTCGGCCCCCTCCTGCATCAGACGCTGGGCGGTGGGGAGTTGGCCGCCCTGGCAGGCGCCCCAGAAGGCGCTGGTGATCTCGGACTCGGTGGGGGAGTCAGGATCGGCGAGATGGCCCTCGACCTGGTCGAACAGGCCAAGGGTGGCCGCGTCCTGCAGGTCCGCACGAGCGCCGTGCTCCAGGAGCCTGCGGGCAGCCCGCCACTGGCCGAAGCCACGCGCGTCGGACAGCGGGGTACCTCCGCCGATGACGGCGCCGGTCGCCTCGATGTCGGCGCCCGCGTCGAGGAGGGCGTCCAGCGCGGTGACGTCGTCATTGCTGGCGGCCCAGTGCAGAGGCGTCTCGGTGTGGGCGCCGACGAAGCGGGCGTCGGGGTCGGCACCGGCCGCGGCCAGGGTGGCGATGACCGCCTCGGTATGGGGGTGGTGGCCGGGCCAGTCGGTGGCGATGTGCAGAAGACTTCGTCGGCCCGCGGCGGGACCGTCCTGACTGATGTAGCCGGTGGCCAGCGCGGGGTGTTCGGCCAGGAGCTGACGCAGAGCGGGGACGTCGCCCTTCCGGATCGCCTCGGTCACCGAGAGGGCAAGCGGGTCCTGGGAGTCGAGGATGTCCATGCGGGGGAGGCCTCCTGCTCGATCGGTCTGGTCCAGACCTATTGACGGCAGGTCTGGACCACTTTACGGTGTGGCGCGTCGCACCACTTACGTCTCCAGGCACCACAGTCCAGGAGGTAAGCGTGTCATCCCGAACATCTCCCCACGCCCTCGCCCCGCGCGGTGCGCCGTCCCGTCTTCTGGCGGTCGGTCTGGCGATGGCCTTCGCCGTGCCGCTGCTCGTGGGCGCCGCGCCGAGCGGTGCATCGACGCAGCACCGCCAGGACATCCCCCAGGCCGTCGCACAGGTCGTCCCCGGCGCCCAGGGCGCCGAGGCCGAAACGTGCGCGGTCAAGTCGAAGCCCGCCGGAAAGGTGCTCCAGGGCTACTGGGAGAACTGGGACGGAGCCTCCAACGGCGTTCACCCGCCCTTCGGTTGGACCCCGATCACCGACACCCGCATGCGTGACCACGGCTACAACGTGATCAACGCGGCGTTCCCCGTCATCCGCTCCGACGGAACCGTCCTGTGGGAGGACGGAATGGACTCGACGGTCAAGGTCGCCACCCCGGCCGAGATGTGCCAGGCCAAGGCGGACGGTGCCACGATCCTCATGTCGATCGGCGGCGCCGCGGCGGGCATCGACCTCAGCTCGAGCAAGGTCGCCGACCGCTTCGTCGAGACCGTGGTGCCGATCCTGAAGAAGTACAACTTCGACGGCATAGACATCGACATCGAAACGGGCCTCGTCGGCAGCGGCAACATCAACCAACTCTCCGCCTCGCAGACCAACCTCGTACGCATCATCGACGGCGTCCTCGCCCGCATGCCCGCCAACTTCGGCCTGACGATGGCACCCGAGACGGCGTACGTCACCGGGGGCAGCGTGGTGTACGGCTCGATCTGGGGCGCGTACCTCCCCATAGTGAAGAAGTACGCGGACAACGGCCGCCTCTGGTGGCTGAACATGCAGTACTACAACGGCAGCATGTACGGCTGCTCCGGCGACTCCTACGCCGCCGGAACCGTCCAGGGCTTCGTAGCGCAGACGGACTGCCTCAACAAGGGCCTCGTAGTCCAGGGCACAACGATAAAGGTCCCCTACGACAAACAGGTCCCGGGCCTGCCCGCACAACCGGGCGCGGGCGGCGGCTACATGTCCCCGAGCCTGGTGACACAGGCGTGGAACCACTACAACGGCGCGTTGAAGGGCCTGATGACCTGGTCCATCAACTGGGACGGCTCGAAGGGCTGGACGTTCGGGAACAACGTGAAGGCGCTTCAGCAGCGTGGCCTGCCGAACTAAAACCACTTTCAGGTCAGTTGGGGCCGCACCCTTCACCGCTCATGCTTCTCGTAAGGCTGTCCGTCTTGCCCGGTATCCCTACTAGAGTCCCTGCGTAGACGGGCAAAGAGGGAAAACGTGACTGCTGTCGACGTTGGTCAGCTTGGGCAAGCGTGGGGCTGCGGGGGACCGATGGCTCAGGTCCGAGGTCCGGTTTCGTCAGATCCAGTTGTTGGCCGAGCCCTGCGAGTCGCACGTACCGGTTGGGCATGCTGACCTACGCCCGCCATGCGGCCACGATGGGCCGCCGCTTCGATCGTGACAAGTGCCACTGACAACCGTACGAGCTCAGTAGCCTCTGATCTGTCGCCGGCCGGCACTGCGTACGGGCGGATGCACGCGTCGGATGGGTGGGGCGTGTGCAGGATGTTCGAGGGCGAAGCGGTCTCGACGTCGCGCGCGTCGGCGCATGCGCAGCGGCGTCCGGACTTCGGCGACGGCGGAATAGGACCGCCGCCCAACGGCTACGCGCCCGGCGGCGACATCTGGATCCACACCGCCAAGGGCTCGCGCAAGCATGAACTCATCGAGAAGGCGGGCCGGTTCACGCTCATGGCGGACCGCCTCGAGCCGACCGCCCGTTACGTGTCCGTCGAGGCCCCGGTGATCTCCACGGTCCCCGCCACCCGCGCGCACCTGACCGAGATGACCTCGCGCTACCTTCCGCCCGATTGGGTCGACGGCTACATCGAGTTCGCCGAGGCGAACCATGGCGAAGGAGTCGTCATCACGATCCGCCCTGAGCACTGGATCTCCTCCGGCCTCGGCAACGTCTGGCAGGCCGCGGCCGCCTGAGCGGGTTGTCCGGGGACGAGCAAGGTCCCCGGACAATCGACGTCAGGCTCTAGATGAACCCAAGCTTCTTCGGGCTGTACGAAACAAGAAGGTCCTTTGGTCTCCTTGCGAGTCGTGCTCGGCATCGCAGCTGCTCTGGATCTTGTGTGACCGGCGGCGGGTTACGCCTCCGCGTGAGGCGGACATCGCTCCGGGAGAGAGCGCCGGCCTGTTCGTGGACGGGAGCGGGTGCCTGGAGGTCCTAGAGTGGGGGCGGTCTTGAAACAGCAAGGAAATGGGGATCAAGTGGTCGACATGACAGCCGCGGCGCGGAAGGTCTTCGAGCGGTACGACGTCGACGGGGACGGGCAGTTGACTGCCGAGGAGTACCGGCAGGTCGTCGTGGAGCTCGGCGACACGGGTATCACCGCGGAGGCCGCGCAAGACCTCATCGACACCATCGACAGCGACGGTGACCGGAAGGTCTCGTTCGACGAGTTCCGGGCCTCCATGGGGCTCTGAACGCGACGCCACCCCCTGTGCCCCCGGATCCGCTGATCCGGGGGCACAGGTACGTCTGCCTCAGCGGGCGCCGGGCGTGGTGGCCGTGTTGTCGATCCACGGCGGACGCCGGGTGTTTGGGAGGTGTGGAGCAGAGGGGCCAGACACTCCGTTCACGCTTGCCCACCATGCATCGCCCACGGTCCCGAATGCCTCGCTGGCTTGGGACGGCCTCGAAGCCGTCTGTCTGGACCTCGAGCTGCCACGGAACGCCGCCAGTACAACCTGCGTACGCCCAGCAGGCGGACCCGGGCGACCACCCCGACAGCGAGCGTCTCACCGCCGAGTTCTCCGCTGACCTAGGTGAGTCGCAGCAACCACCGCAAGCTCGCGCCGCACTGCGCAAAGTCGGTTTCCTCTTCGATAACTTCGGGTTGCTCATCGCACATTGGGTGGTGCCGGAGGAGCTTGTCATCGCCTTCTTCGGCCGGTCTCTTCAAGATGAGTTCTGGCCCATAATGTCGCCCTACATTCGTAACGAGGCCGAGCTCAGGGGGCAGGGCTTTATGGTCTTCTTCGCAGACCTCGTCGCCCGCGCCCGGTCGAGGTCGGTTTCCGACATCCGCGAGGCCCTGGGACTTCGGGCTGTCGACGCCCCCTAAAGGGTGCCTCGCAACTGACCTTTGGCATGAGGGTGCTTGTCGGGATTGGATCCTGAGGTCGAGTGCGGACGGCTGGTCCCGCTCGGCGCGGCATGCGTGCGGCGACTCGTTGCCGATGACGACGAGTCGTGCCTCGTGATGCAGGACATCGAAAGCAACGAGTTCTGTTTCGACTAAAGCATCCACCAAGCCAGCGCTGAGCCGAAGCGGCGCGAGTTCCGGTGCGGCTCTACATGGCGACCGGGGACGAGCAGGCCGCCACCGGCAACACCGAGCCCTGCCGGGCGGCTCTGCACAGGAACGGCGTAGACGCCCCGGTCGTCGATCGGGGCGATGTCGACTATCACGGATCCCGTCACTTGGGGTCCAATGCGGCAGCCACGTCGTCGATCGTGCGCTGGTTCGGTGAGCTGCGCCAGCGGTGACTGCAACGCCCCGGCCCCGCGGCCTCTGTCTCTTCGGCCAAGGGCCGGGGTGTCCGAGTGCTTGGAGGTCGTCGGCCGGTGGAAACGGGCTGCGGATCTCGTACACCTCGTCCGGTCGGGAGGGGGCCGCAGCCGGGCCTTGCAGTCGTTCAGATTGCCCGGCAGCGGCCGCCCGACCGCAACGACCAAGCAGGTCTTCGCAGCCACAGCCCGAAGGCCACACCCGGCCATGCCCTTTCACCGGTAACGCCTGGTGGGACCGGTGCGTGTTGAAGTCCGGCCCACGCGGAACGCTGTAGGCACGACCGGTCAGCGCCGGGGAGCAGGGGTCGGCGGTCGCCGCGTCGATGATTCGTCCGTGCATCCGTCCGCCGCCTCTTCATCCGCGGGTGCGTCTCGTGTCCGCCCGGTGGGCCCCCGCGTCACCCGGCCAGCGATGCCAGCACCGTGGCTGTCAGTGCCGAGCGTTCGGTCATGCCGGATACCGAGGTGTTTTCCGACCGGGCGTGGGCGCCTGAGCCGACCGCGCCGATGCCGTCGAGGACCGGTGTCCCCGCGGCGACCACGAAGTTGCCGTCGCTGGCGCCTCCGACGGACGTTTCGCGCAAGTCCTCGCCGAGCAACGCCGCGCACCTGCGGGCCAGTTCCGCGTACGCGGCGACTTGTGCGGTGCGCTCGAAGACGGGGCGGTTCCAGTCGCCGGTGACTTCCACGAGGGTCCGCGGGTCCACCGGGCGCAATGCGGCAAGGGCCTTGGTGACGCGCTCCTGCTCTGCCGCGGAGGCGACACGTACGTCGATGCGGCCCACGGCTCGTCCCGCGGTGACGTTGCTGCGGGTGCCGCCCTCCACCACACCCACGTTGAGGGACGTGCCGGCGTCGGCGTCGCGCAGGTCGGCCAAGTGCAGGATCTGATGCGCCAGTTCGTCGACCGCACTCGCCCCGACGGTCGGATCGAGTCCGGCATGGGCCTCCTTCCCTGTGACCGTGACGGTGAAAAGGCCCACTCCCTTGCGGGCCGTTTTGATCGCGCCGTCGGCGGCCGCCTCGAAGACCATGGCGAGCCTGCTTCCGCGGGACTCGTCGACGATGGCCTCGTGGGAGCAGAGGCTGCCGGTCTCCTCGTCGCCGTTCAGCATCAGGGTGCAGGACGGCCGGGGCAGGCCAAGCGCGTCGAGCGCGCGCAGTGCCCACACGGCCTGCACCAGACCGGCCTTCATGTCGAAGACACCCGGCCCGCTGATGTGGTCGCCGTCCCGTCGGAAGGGCCATGCGTCGAGGGTGCCGGTCGGCCAGACGGTGTCGTAGTGGCCGAGGAGCAGGACCGGCCGGGTGTCCTCGCAGGCCGTGCCACGGGCCGGGTAGCGGCGCACGAGGATGTCTCCGGCGCTCGCGCGGGGGAGTATCTCCTCGGTGGCCGGTGCGCCAAGACGCCGGTCGAGCCAGCCGCGTAGCCAGTCGAGGCAGGCGTCCAGTTCCTCGGGGTCGTCGCTGGCGCTTCCCTGGGAGGTGTACGCGGCCAGGTCGGCGACCATGTCCTCGCGGTGCTCGTCGAGCCAGCCCCGTACCGCCTCGGCCTGCTCCGCCTCCGGCAGACGCGCGTGTAGCGGGGGCTCGGCGAGGCGGTCGAGGTCCTCCAGGCGTGACTCCGACATCTGGTGCGGTGCGCCCTCCAGTTCGAGCAGACCGTCCATGACCGTGCGCAGGAGCGTGGTGGGAAGCCCCTCGTGGGCGGCATGGTCGAAGACGCCGGTGTAGTGGGTGGTGGCCTCCACGGGACGGTGACGTACGGCGAGGTCGCGCCAGATGCCGCTGCGCTCCTTCGTCTGCGTACGCAGCCACGAGGTCAGGCGGTCGAAGGCGGCATCGCGTTCGGCCGAGTCCTGACCCGGCCGCAGCGGGTGCGGATCGAAGGCGTCGAACGCCTCCAGGGTGACGCCGAGGCGGTCGGACACGGCGAAGATCTCCCCGGTCAGGCCGGTCATGGCGGCCCGGTGCCGGTCGATGAGGTCGGCCATGGGGGCGTCGGCGAGGGCGGTGGCGGCGAGCATCGCGCCGAATCCCGCCTTGGCCCACAGATAGCCCTCGACGTTGTCGCTGGCCAACGCCGGACCCCAGCTGTGCAGGTCGGACACGAGGGAGCGGACGCGGTCACTGACCGGGGCGCCTCCGGGCTCGCCGAGAACGAGCGCGCCCGCGCCGCCGTCCAGGATGACCCCCGGCTCGATGACGTCGGCGAAGATGTTGACGAACGCGGCGACGGTGCGGCGGGCGCCCACGTGTCGGGAGATGAGGTCCTCGTTGAAGCCGTTCTGGAGGGAGACCACATATCCGTCCGGTGCCAGACGGGGTGCGATCCAGGCTGCAGCCGTCGCTGTGGCCTGGGCCTTGACGGCCAGCAAGACCCGTCCGAGGCTTCCGTCGAACTCCTCCGGCGTGGTCGCGGCGACCGGCACACCGGTGCGAGTACCGCCGTGCTCGACGACGAGTCCGTCGGCGCGGATCGCCGCCACATGGGCCGGGTCGGTGTCGACGACGGTGACGGGGTGTCCTGCCCGCGCGAGGGCGAAGGCGAGCGTGCCGCCGATCGCGCCTGCGCCGACGACGGTGTAGGCGGCCCGCTGGGTGGAGGGGGCGGTCATGGGGTGGGTCCTTCCGTGGGGGCGACCGGTGTCGCGGGCAGTGAGGTGGCGGGGGTGTCGCCGGGCTGCCAGATACGGGGCAGGTGCAGTGCGCCCGTACTGGATCCGCCGTCCACGCGAAGGACCTCGCCGGTGATCCAGGAGGCGTCCGGGCCTGCGATCCAGCACACGGCGCGGGCGATGTCGTGCGGACTGCCGGGGCGGCCAAGTGGGTTGGCGCCGATCGCCGCCGCGTACTCGGCGGACACGGGGTTGCAGTCGCTGGCGACCTGGACGAAGCCGGGGCTGACGGCGTTCACGCGGATGCCGTGCGGGCCCAGTTCCAGGGCGGCGGCGCGAGTCGCCATCTCCAGGGCGGCCTTGGAACTGGCGTAGGGGCCTCCGCCGGGCCGGGACCGCAGCGCGGAACCGGAGGAGATGTTGACGACTGCGCCGGGCCGCCCGGCCGCCACGGCGAGGCGCGCGAACGCGGCGGTGGCGAGGACCGGGGCGCGCAGGTTGACGGCGAACAGCCGGTCCCAGGTGCGGGCGTTGATGTCCGCCATGTCCAGGGACGGGTAGACACCGGCCGCGTTGACCAGGACGTCGACGGGGCCTTGCTCCGCCCATGCCCTCTCGACCAGGGCGGAGGGCGCGTCCGGGTCGGTCAGGTCCGCCGCGTGCGTCGTCGTGTCACCGCCAAGGCGTGCTGCTGTCCGCTCAAGGGCCGTGGAATCCCGGTCGGCGAGGGTGAGCAGTGCACCCTGCGCGGCGAACTCCGCGGCGATCGCCGCGCCGATGCCGCCCGCGGCGCCGGTGACGATCACGTGAGTCGTCATCAGTCGAACTCCTTGTCCTTGGTCTCCGGCATCGTGAGGTAGACGACGAGGGAGATCAGTGCCGCGGCGGAGACGTAGATCCACAGCAGGTCGCTGTGGCCGCTCTCGTGCAGCCAGGTGGTGAGGTAGGGCGCGGTGCCGCCGAAGACCGCGACGGCCAGGGCATAGGGCAGGGCGATGCCGGTGGCGCGGACCTCCGGCGGGAACTGTTCGGCCATGATGACGGCGCAGTTGGCGGAGTAGCCGAGGATCAGCAGCATGCCGGTGAGCTGGACCAGGAACAGGCTGAGGAAGCTGCCGTCGAGCAGGTGCAGCAGGGGCCATGCCAGGACGACGAACCCGGCGGCGAAGCCCGCCATGGTCGGTTTGCGCCCGATCCGGTCCGAGAGCAGCCCCGCGAACGGCAGCGCGACGACGAAGACGATGAGACAGAGCGTCTGCGACAGGAGGGCGGTCTTCAGCGCGATGCCGGTGGTCAGATTCGCGTACGTGGGAAGGTAGTTGACCCAGATGTAGTAGGTCAGAGTGCCCGCGATGGTGATGCCGACGACGCGCAGCGTCGCCGCGGGATGCTCGACGAACATGGCCTTGACGGGGTTGGTACGGGTCCGGCCCGAGCCCTGGGCCTGGGTGAAGGACTCGGTGTCCGCCACGGAGACCCGCAGCCACAGACCGACCAGGCCGAGGAGTCCGCCGAAGACGAACGCGGCGCGCCAGCCCCAGGAGTGCACGGCGTCGTCGCTCAGCAACGAGGTGGTGAGGGTGCCAAGGAGGGAGGCGATGAGGACGCCGCCCGCTACCGACACCTGCTGCCAGGAGCCGGCGAACGCGCGCCTGCCCCGAGCGGCCGACTCCACGAGGAAGGCGGAGGAGGAACCGAACTCGCCGCCCGCGGAGAAGCCCTGCACGAGACGTGCGACGAGCAGGATGAGCGGTGAGAAGACGCCGATGGTGTCGTAGTTCGGGGTGATGGCGATGGCGAACCCGGCACCCGCCATCAGGGCGACGGTGATGGTCATGCCCTTCTTGCGGCCGTGGCGGTCGGCGTAGGCGCCGAGCACGGCGGCGCCCACCGGGCGCATCACGAAGCCGACGGCGAACACGGCGAGCGTGGACAGAAGGGCCACCGCCCCGTCGCCCTTGGGGAAGAACTCGTCGGCGATGACCTTGGCGAAGATGGAGTACAGGGCCCAGTCGACCCACTCGACGGTGTTGCCGATGGTGCCCGCGACGATGGCCTTGCGCTGGGCGCCGTTCAGTCTGCCGGGGGAGGGGGAGGGGGAATCGCCGTCCTGGGGCAGCGGACCTGCGGGTGCTGCGGATCCTGTGTTCATGGCGTGTGCTCCGGGGCGTCGGGGACGGAACGGGAGGTCGTCGGGCCGGTCAGCACGGCGCGGGCCGATTCGGCGAGCTGGGCGTGCGTGGCGAACCAGACATCGGAGTGCGCGGTGATGTGGTCGAGGAGTTCGCGCAGCGCCACCAGGCGTGAGCGGTGGCCGATGACGTGCGGGTGCAGGGTGAGTTGGAAGACGCCGCCGTCGCGGTAGGCGGCGTCGAACTCGTCGGCCCAGATCTCCATGACGTCGCGCGGACGGCTGTGCGGGCGGACGGATCCGTAGCGGTCCATCGTGAAGTAGGGGGCGTCGTCCCGGATCCAGTCCACGGGGATCTCGACCAGACCGGTGGGGTTTCCCTCGGCGACGATCTCGTACGGCTCGTCGTCGGCCATCAGCGAGGAGTCGTAGGCGAAGCCGAGTTCGAGCATGATGTCGAGGGTGGAGTCCGAGAAGTCCCAGGACGGTGTGCGGATTCCCACCGGCCGCTGCCCGGTCAGGGTCTCCAGGGTGTCCAGGGCGCGGGCGGTCAGCTCCCTCTCGTCAGCGCGGCCAAGGAGCATGTTCCGCTCGTGGATCCAGCCGTGGACGGCCAGTTCGTGTCCGTCGCCCGTGTACGCGCGCGCCTCCTCGGGGTGGAGCAGGGCGGAGACCGCCGGCATGAAGAACGTCGCGGGTACACGGTGGCGGGCGAGCAGGTCCAGGATCCGCGCCGCGCCGACGCGTGCCCCGTACTCGCCCTGGGCGAGTCGGCCGGGACTGGTCTCGCCGTCGCGCAGCGGGATCGTCTCGTGGTCGGAGTCGAAGGACAGGGCGACCGCGACCCGGGCGTCGCCGGGCCAGCGGTCGGGGACAAGGCGCCGTCCGGCGCGCACGGCGTCCACGTGGCCGCGCCAGGTCTGTTCGGTCCAGCGCCAGCTCTCCGCGGGCAGGCCGGAGTCGTCTGTGGGCATGGTGACTCCACGAGGGTCGGGGAAGGTACAGGGGAGAGAAGAGGGAAGTGCGCGAGGCCGTGAGCCGACGCGATGTGTGTCCGGGGGCCGGGAGCCCGCTCAGACGGGGCGGACCATCCGGTGCCAGGAGTACTTCATGGTGACGAGGTGCAGGGTCACGTCGGAGGCGAGGAGGCCGGGCAGTCTGCCGATGACGTCGCTGGTGTAGCGGTAGAGGTCGGCACGGCGAGGTAGCACCATGTGCCCGACGAGGTTGAAGCGCCCGGTCGCCGCGCCCAGAAACTTGGTTCCCGGATGCCGGGCGAGCTGCCGTCCCGCCGCGTCGAGCCGGTCGGGCTCGATCGAGAGCCAGACCATGAACTCCGCGTCGTATCCGAGCAACGAGGGATCGGCCAGGGTGCGGAACTGCAGGACGCCGCGTGAGATGAGCCGGTCCATGGCCCGCGCGACGCCGGACTCGGTGTGGCCAAGGCGCCGGGCCAGCGCGCTGACCTGGGTACGGCCGTCTTCCTTGAGCGCCGCGACGAGATCCTGCTCCAGGGGCATGAGTGCTTGTGGCGTCATGTCCCAGTCCTCCCGGTCGCACGAGGACGCCAGGGATGCGGGCCGCAGGTCGGCCGCCGCCTCGGCGGACAGCAGCCCGGTGTCCCACATGGACGCCGAGACGAAGGCGCGGATGACAGGTACGGCCTCGGTGCTGGTGATGAGGTCGGCCGCGGGCAGATCGGTGAAGAGAATCCGCATCATCTCCTCGTTGTCGCGGGCGACGAAGTCGACGATCAGATCGGCGGCGCCGGTGACCACGGCCACGAAGCGGACGTCCGGACTCTCGGTGAGCCGGTCGGCGGCGGCCAGGCCCTGGCCCGGCCGGGCCTGGACCCGGACGAGCATGGAGGAGCCCTCCCGCGTCCGGTCCAGCTCCAGGGTGCCGACGACCCGAAGCAGCCCCCGCTCACGCAAGGAGCGGTAGCGCCGCTGGGCGGTCGTCTCGCTGGCACCCACCCAGCGCGCCACAGCGCTCCACGGGGCACGACCGTTGAGCTGGAGCGCGGCGATGATGCGCTGGTCCAGCTCGTCGATGGTGTCCGTGGGGGCTGTGTGCGTCATGGTGGCGAAGGTATCGAGTGCTCTGACCACCGTCAATGAAGGAATCCTGCATTATCACTGGTCAGATCATTACCATCCCGCAACCGCAGTGTTGTGGAGGGATAAACGATGCAGCTCGGCCCCATGCACGCGGGTGGCTGGAACGTGACGGATTACGTCAACCGCGTGTCCGAAAAAGTTCCTCGGGCGTTCAAGGCCAAGACGGGCCTTCTGTCACAGCAGGTGCTGCGACAGATGCGGGATCCTCGTTGAGGGCGGCGGCCCGCACTGCCGCGCGGAACTGGGTCGAAGGCAGGGCACAACCTGAGCAGCTCATGATCGTTCAAGTGGGCATGAAGAGTGCTGAGCGAGCCGTCGTTGCCCTGACCCTCGTAGCCGCGGCCCTTGCCGTGGCCGGCCCCGCTCATGCGGGCGAGGAGACCAACGGTCATGGAGGTGTCAACCTCCCCGAGAGCCCCGGCGAGGTCGTCGACGGGGTGCGAACGGGACTCGACGTGGCGAAGACGAGCTGGGAGATCGCCCACGCCCGCTGAGAGGTGACAGGCACCGCCGGTTCCGGCCGTGCCTCACTGGCCTCAGGCGGCGATGGGGCAGCCGTAGTCTGGGGCGATGCACCCCGTTCACCAGGCTGCCGGAGCCGTCCGTGTGTTTGTTGCCTCCGTCGTGCGTTCAGGTGGGGCGCGTACCTCCGTCGTACCTTCGGGCGGGCCGCGGACGTGAGCAGGGAGCTCAGGGAACTGCCGGTGCACGCGCCCGGCTCGGTGGAGATGCCCTTCGTCATCCAGGGGTACGACGAGACCGTCGCGTGCGACACCGTCTGGGGAGAGCACTCCCACCCCTTCCATGAACTGCTCTGGAACGAGCGCGGCGCCTCCACGGTCGTCGTCGGTGCACGCGTCTGGACCACCACGCCCACCCTGGCCCTGTGGATGCCCGCGGGTGCCCTGCACTCCGGATCAGCGGTGGCCGGCACCTGGTTCCGCGCCGCCTTCTTCGGCTACGGCGCCACGCACTCGATCTCCGACGTTCCGGTGGCCGTCGATGTCACCCCGCTGCTCAGGCTGCTGCTCGAGCGCCTGGGCGATCCTCAACTCCCGCCCGCCTCCAGGGCCGTGACCGAGGCGATGGTGCTCGACGTACTGCAGCCATCGCCGCGTGAGTTGCAGGTCCAGGTGCCGACGTCGACCTTGCTGCATCCGGTCGCCGCAGCCGTACGGGAGAACCCCGGTGATCCGCGGACGCTGGCGGACTGGGCCGCTGAACTCGGGGTGAGCACGCGCACGGTGACCCGGGCGTTCCATGCCGAGACGGGAACCAGTTTCGCGCGCTGGGTGGGGGCGGTCCGTGTGCAGCACGCGGTCACGCTGCTCGCCCGCGGCTGGGAAGTCGATGCTGTCGCCGAGCGTGTGGGCTACCGGTCGGCGAGTGCCTTCGGCGTGGCCTTCCGGCGCACGACGGGGCTCACTCCGGGTGCCTTCCGTACGCGCTGAATCATCTTGTGCCGGACGACGGCACCGGACAGGTGCCAGACGGCGATGTCCCGATCGCGACATCGGCTGTCTCAAATGGTCGATTGCGACAGTCGTCCCTCTTTCCTTAAGGTACGAAGGCAAGGTTTACCTAACCTTCAGGCGCCGCGCGGCGCCGTGCGCCCTCGCCTTCTCGCGACCGGGCGTGCACATCCAGCACCTGACATTCCGAAGCGGAGTACGGACTGATGCGTTCGCAACGCCTTCGTCTGCTCGTTGCGGGGGTGAGCCTCCTGGGGCTCTCCGCCTGCGGCACGGCCGATACCGACAACGGCGGTAAAAGCGACAAGGGGGGCCAGTCCGGCGCCTTCCCCATGACGATCAAGCACGCCCTCGGGACATCGACCATCCCGGAGAAGCCGAAGCGCGTGGCCACGGTGAACTGGGCCAACGACGAGGTACCGCTGGCCCTCGGCGTCGTACCGGTCGGCATGGCCAAGGCGAACTTCGGGGACGACGACGGTGACGGGGTGCTGCCCTGGACCGAGAAGCGGCTCAAGGAGTTGAAGGCCGACACTCCCGTGCTGTTCGACGAGACCGACGGCATCGACTTCGAGGCCGTGGCGGACACCCGCCCCGACGTGATTCTCGCGTCGTACTCCGGTCTGACGAAGAAGGACTACAAGACGCTCAGCGAGATAGCCCCCGTGGTCGCGTACCCGGACGCTCCGTGGGCTACCCCCTGGCGCGAGATCATCCGGCAGAACAGCAAGGCCATCGGCCTGGCCCCGGAGGGCGAGAAGCTGGTCAAGGGCATCGAGGGGGACATCCGCAAATCCTTCAGCAAGTACCCGCAGCTGAAGGGAAAGTCGGCGATGTTCATGACGCACGTCGACCCCAAGAACGTCAGCAAGGTCGGCTTCTACACCACGCATGACACGCGGACGCAGTTCTTCGAGGACCTCGGTCTGAAGACGCCAGGGAGCATCGGCAAGTTGTCCAAGGGGACGGACAAGTTCGTCCTGACGCAGAGCGCCGAGCAGATCGACACGTTCGACGACGTCGACATCGTCGTCGGGTACGGCGACGAGAAGGGCGAGCTGCTCAAGCAGCTGCGCAAGGACCCGGTGCTTTCCAAGATGCCCGCGCTCAAGCGTGGTTCGGCATACATGCTCCCCGGCAGCACCCCGCTCGCTACCGCGGCCAACCCCACTCCCTTGTCGATCAGTTACGTACTTGACGACTACGTCGCCGCCCTCGCCAAGGCCGCGGACAAGGTCCCGTGACAGCGGTCGACACCCAGCAGGTGAAGGGTGCCGCCGTGTCGCGGCGGCACCCGACGCAGGCTCGTCTCGTATGGCTTCTGCTGGTGGCGGTGGCGCTGGCGGCGGTCATGGTGGCCTCCGTCGCCCTTGGCTCACGCGCCGTTGGATGGTCCGACATCTGGGCGGCGCTCGGTGGCGCGGACGACTCGCTCGCACGGGCGGCCGCCGCGAAGCGGATACCCCGTACGTTCCT
Organism: Streptomyces sp. NPDC055239; assembly: GCF_053606205.1. Taxonomy (NCBI): domain Bacteria; kingdom Bacillati; phylum Actinomycetota; class Actinomycetes; order Kitasatosporales; family Streptomycetaceae; genus Streptomyces; species Streptomyces sp. NPDC055239. Next base: position 259,936 of record NZ_JBSGRD010000007.1, read on the forward strand.
CGCCGTGCTGATCGGTGCGGCACTCGGCCTCGCGGGCGGCGTCATGCAGGGCGTCACCCGTAATCCCCTGGCCGACCCGGGCATCCTCGGCGTCAACATGGGAGCTTCGCTCGCCGTCGTCACCGCAGTCGCGTTCTTCGGACTCGCTTCGCCGACCGGATACATCTGGGTCGCGATGGCCGGTGCGGGGGTCTCCGCGGTGTTCGTCTACACCGTCGGCTCGCTGGGCCGCGGAGGAGCCACCCCGCTCAAACTGGCGCTCGCCGGAGCCGCCACGTCGGCGGCGTTCGCGTCGCTGGTCAGCGCAGTCATACTGCCGCGCAACGACGTGAACGGCAGCTTCCGGCTCTGGCAGATCGGCGGCGTCGGCGGAGCGACCTTCGAACGCGTGGGGCAGGTCCTGCCGTTCCTCGTGGCGGGCTTCCTCATCTGTCTGCTTTCGGCGCGCTCGCTGAACTCGCTCGCCCTGGGCGACGAGGTCGCGGCCGGTCTCGGGGAGCGGGTCGCCCTGGCTCGCGGAACGGCCGCGCTCGGAGCCGTCGTCCTGTGCGGCGCGGCCACGGCCATCGCCGGGCCGATCGCCTTCGTCGGCCTGGTCGTCCCGCACACGTGCCGCCTGCTCATCGGCGTGGACCACCGCTGGCTGCTGCCGTTCTCGGCGCTGCTCGGCGGGGTCCTGCTGACCGGCGCCGACGTCATCGGACGGATCGTCGCCCGTCCGGCGGAGATCGACGTCGGCATCCTGACGGCGCTCATCGGCGGCCCGTTCTTCATCTGGATCGTCCGCCGGCAGAAGGTGCGTGCCCTGTGAGCCTGACCGTCACCGACCCACTGGGGGACACCGCGTCGACCGGGGACGTGTCCCGCGCACGGATTCGCCGCGCTTCCCGGCGCCGGACAGTGATCACGGTCCTTGCCGTGCTCGTCGTGGCCGGGTTCGCCGTGACCCTGATGGTGGGGGAGACGTTCTACCGGCCCGGTGAGGTGGCCCGGGTGATCATGGGCGAACAGGTGCCGGGCGCGTCGTTCACCGTCGGACGGCTGCGGCTGCCCCGCGCCGTGCTCGCCGTGGTGGCCGGATTCTGCTTCGGTCTCGCGGGCGTCACCTTCCAGACGATGCTGCGCAACCCCCTTGCCAGCCCCGACATCATCGGCATCAGCTCCGGCGCGAGCGCCGCCGCGGCCCTCGCGATCGTCACCCTGTCCCTCGGCGCCACGCAGGTGTCGGTCCTGGCGATCGTCGCGGGCCTCGCCGTAGCTCTGCTCGTGTACACGCTGGCTTTCCGGGACGGCGTCGTCGGAACCCGCCTCATCCTGATCGGCATCGGCATCTCCGCGATGCTCGACAGCATCACCTCGTACGTACTGTCGCAGGCCGCCGAGTGGGACCTCCAGGAGGCGTCACGCTGGCTCACCGGCAGTCTCAACGGCGCGGCATGGGAGCAGACCGTGCCCGTGGTCGTCGCGCTCGCCGTCCTCGGCCCGGTGCTGCTCTCCCGTTCGCGGGACCTGTCCGCGATGCAGCTCGGTGACGACACCGCCGCCGCGCTGGGAGTCCGCGTCGAGCGGGTCCGGGTCACGGTGATCGTCGCGGCGGTCGGTCTCATCGCCTTCGCCACGGCGGCGTCCGGACCGATCGCGTTCGTGGCGTTCCTCTCCGGCCCCCTCGCCGCCCGACTCGTGGGCCGCGGCGGCTCGTTGTTGGTGCCCGCGGGCCTCGTCGGCGCCCTGCTCGTGCTCGTCGCCGACTTCGTGGGGCAGTACGCCCTCGGGACCCGGTACCCGGTCGGCATCGTCACCGGCGTCCTCGGCGCGCCCTACCTCATCTACCTGATCGTTCGTACCAACAGGGCCGGAGGCTCGCTTTGACCACGGACCACGTCCTCACCGCCGAGGGGCTCACACTCGGCTACGGCGACCGCACCGTGATCGACTCCCTCGACCTGACGGTGCCGCCCGGACAGATCACCGGGATCGTGGGCGCCAACGCCTGCGGCAAATCGACGCTGCTCCGGTCCATGTCCCGGCTTCTCGCACCCCGCGCGGGCCGCGTCGTCCTCGACGGCAAAGAAGTGCACCGGCTGCCCGCGAAGGAACTCGCCCGCACCCTCGGCCTGTTGCCGCAGTCGCCGGTGGCCCCCGAGGGCATCACCGTCGGGGACCTCGTCGGCCGCGGCCGCCATCCGCACCAGGGCGTCCTGTCCCGCTGGAGTGCGAAGGACGACGCCGCCGTGGCCGCCGCCCTGGAGGCGACGCGGACGACGCCGCTCATGGACCGGGCGGTGGACGAGCTGTCCGGAGGCCAGCGTCAGCGGGTGTGGATCGCGATGGCGCTGGCCCAGCAGACCGATCTGCTCCTCCTTGACGAACCCACCACGTTCCTCGACGCCAGCCACCAGATCGAGGTGCTCGACCTGCTCACCGACCTGAACCGCAGCCGCGGGACCACGATCGTCATGGTGCTCCACGACCTCAACCTCGCCGCCCGCTACTCGGACCACCTGATCGCTCTCGCGGACGGTCGGCCGCATGCCACGGGTGCCCCCGCCGACGTACTGACGGAGGAGAGCGTCCGCGCCGTGTTCGGTCTCGACAGCCGCATCGTGGAGGATCCCGTGTCGGGCAAACCGCTGATGCTGCCGATCGGGCGCCACCACGTCCGAGAGGCAGCCAGTACGGTTCCCGGGAGTCGTCAGTCCGTGGGGTGAAGCCCCGCTGAGCAGACCCTTGGGGGAACAGTGCTGCGACAGCTGGAGTACCTGGTCGCGCTCGCCCGGGAGCGGCACTTCGCACGCGCCGCCGCCGCGTGCTTCGTGTCGCAGCCCTCGCTCTCGGCCGGGATCCGCAAGCTGGAGGCCGAGCTCGGGGTCCCCCTCATCCGGCGCGGGAACCGGTTCCAGGGCCTGACGCCCGAGGGAGAGCACGTACTGGCCTGGGCGCACCACACGCTCGCCGAACGCGACGCACTGAGACAGGAACTGGCCGCACTCCAAGGCGAATTGACCGGCACCCTGCGCCTGGGCGCCATCCCCACCGCTCTGACCGTCACCTCGCTGCTCACCACGCCGTTCTGCGAGCGCCACCCGGGCGTGAAGGTGAGCCTGGAGTCCCTCTCCTCACGCGACATCGCCCGCCGTCTGACCGATTTCGACATCGACGCGGCCCTGACCTACCTCGACGACAGCTCCCTGCGCGACATGCGGTGCCTGCCGCTGTACGAGGAGCGGTACGTGCTGCTCACCCCGGCCGACGGACCGTACGCCGAGGACACCGAGGTGAGCTGGGCGCGGGCGGCGGCGCTGCCGCTGTGCCTGCTCTCGCCGCGCATGCGCAACCGCCGCATCCTGGACGAGAACTTCGCCGCCGACAACGCGACGGCGGCGCCCGCGGTCGAGTCCGACACCGTCGCGGGCCTGTACGCGCACCTCGTCACCGGCCGCTGGTCGAGCGTCATCTCGCACGCCTGGCTGCACATGTTCCCGACCCCGCCCGGCATGCGCGTGGTGCGGCTCTCCGGACCCGCCCGCGGCCCCCGGGTCGGTCTGGCCGTCGTCGCGCAGGACACCCAACCGCCGATGGTGCGCGCCCTGTTGGCCGTCTCTCGCGATGCCGGAGTGCGTGACGCCCTGGACGACCTGCTCAGCTCCCACCTGGGGTCATAGCCCAAGGCTCACCGTGGATAGAAAACTTCGTTTTGACCACGGTGGGTCAGGCGCGGACCGTGAGAGACATCCCGCACGTCCGCCCTCCCCAACGAGGAGCCGTGACCATGGCCAAGGTGCTCTGCGTCCTGTACGACGACCCCGCCACCGGATATCCCACCGCCTACGCCCGCGACGACCTGCCGCGCATCGAGTCCTACCCCGACGGCCAGTCGGCGCCCACGCCCAAGGACACCGGGTTCACGCCCGGCCACCTCCTCGGCAGCGTCTCCGGCGAACTGGGCCTGCGGGACTTCCTGGAGAGCCGGGGCCACACCCTTGTGGTCACCTCCGACAAGGACGGCGGCGGCTCGGTCTTCGACCGCGAGCTCGCCGACGCTGACGTCGTCATCTCGCAGCCGTTCTGGCCCGCCTACCTGACTCCGGAGCGCATCGCCGCCGCCAAGAACCTCAAGCTGGCCGTCACCGCCGGCATCGGCTCCGACCACGTCGACCTGGACGCCGCCATCGCGCACGGCGTGACGGTCGCCGAGGTGACGTACAGCAACAGCATCAGCGTCGCCGAGCACGTGGTCATGATGACGCTCTCGCTCGTCCGCAACTACCTGCCCTCCCACCAGGTGGTCCTCGACGGCGGCTGGAACGTCGCCGACTGCGTCGCCCGCTCCTACGACCTGGAGGGCATGCACGTCGGCACCGTCGCGGCCGGACGCATCGGCCTCGCGGTCCTGCGCCGTCTGGCCCCCTTCGACGTGAAGCTGCACTACACCGACCGGCACCGGCTGCCTGCCGCGGTCGAGGAGGAACTTGGCCTGGAATTCCACGAGTCGGCGGCCGACATGGTCCCGCACTGCGACGTCGTCACCATCAACGCGCCGCTCCACCCGGAGACGGAGCACCTCTTCGACGACAAGCTGCTCGCCGCCATGAAGCGCGGTGCGTACCTCATCAACACCGCCCGCGCGAAGATCGTCGACGAGGGGGCCGTCCAACGCGCCCTGGAGGGTGGGCAGTTGGCTGGTTACGCGGGCGACGTCTGGTACCCGCAGCCCGCGCCCGCCGACCACCCCTGGCGCACCATGCCGCACCACGGAATGACCCCTCACATCTCCGGATCCTCCCTCTCGGCACAGGCCCGCTATGCCGCGGGCACCCGCGAGATCCTGGAGTCCTGGCTAGACGGGACCCCCATACGCGACGAATACCTCATCGTCTCCGGCGGCGCCCTCGCCGGCACAGGCGCCCGTTCGTACGCCGTGAATCCCACCGCCGAGAGCTGAGCCCCGTCCGCCTCGGTACGGGCGCAGCGCGCCCGGGGCCCTAGAGTGCGCTGTGTGTCGTCGTACAGCATTGGGCAGGCAGCGAGGCTCCTCGGCGTGAGTTCGGAGACCGTCCGGAGGTGGGCGGACTCCGGACGGCTCGGCATGGACAGGGAAGGGCCGGGGAACCGTGCGATCGACCGGGTGAGTCTGGCGGCGTTCGCGAAGGAGCGGGCCCAAGGGATGCATCCGCTGCCGGAGAGCCCCGTCGCCACTTCCGTACGGAACGCGTTCGTCGGGATCGTGACCCGGGTGGCGCTCGACGACGTCGCCGCGCAGGTCGAGATCCAGTCGGGGCCGCACCGGATCGTGTCGCTGGTGACGCGGGAGTCCGTTGAGGAGCTCGGTATCGAGGTCGGTGTCACGGTCACCGCACGCGTGAAGTCGACCAACGTGCACATCGACACCCCTTGAACCGGCGCGGCCCTCGGAGAGCGCCTCAGCGGCACAGGAGTGCGGCGCGCAGGTCGAGCTTGTGGTCGAGCCGTGAGAGATCCCGTCCGGTGAGGTCCTGAACCCGTTCGATGCGGTAGTGGACGGTGTTGACGTGCAGGTGCATGGCTTCGGCCGTGCGGGCCCATGAACAGTTGTGGGCGAGGAAGACCTCCAGGGTCTCCAGAAGCCTGTGGTGCGAGGCCGGTTCGGTGTCGGCCAGTGGGCCGAGTGTCGTGGCGCTGAAGACGGTGCGTACGTCGGCGGGGACACCGGCCAGGAGCGAGTCCAGGGAGGAGAGTTCCTCGACGGCGGTCACCCGGCCGGTCGTCGGGGAGTCGTGCCGTGCCGCCGCGAGAGCGTAACGGGCCTGGGCGAGGGCGGTGCGGAGTCCGGTGGGCTCGGCGGTGAGCGCACTGACGCCCGCGTGCAGCGGGGTCTCGGGCCTGCAGCCGTTCAGGAGGGGCCAGAGCTCGCGGAGCGATGTGGCGCTCCCGCCGCCCCCGCCGCCGCTTCGTACGACGGCGACGGCTTCCGCGTCCGGCGTTGTGCCGACCGCGAAGACGGCGGAGGGGAGGTGCCTGAGCGCTTCCGTGAGAGCCGCGGTGAGCGCTTCCTTGGCGACGCCGTCCGGTAGCTGCCCGCCGGTGGCCGTGACCACGACCTGCCAGGGTCCCTCCGCGAGCGGCCCGCAGGACTCAAGGGAGTTCGTCAGAGCTCCGGCGTCGGCGCCGCCTCTGTCGACGAGGGCGATCAGCTCCTGACCGGTCCGGCGCCGGGCGACGTCCGCGCGATCGTAGTGGTGGCGGTGCTGGCCCATGACCTCGGCTATCTCGTGCAGGGCCCGGGGCGGGGCTCCACCGGCCTGCGGCACATGGAGGTACCAGGCGTCGTACGGCGAGGTCTCGGCCTGGACGCGGAGAGTCTCACCGCTGGGGCCTCGCAACTGCTCCACGGCCCGCGCGGCCGGGAGTTCGATGGCCGACGCGGTGCGGGCGACCGTGCGCCCGCTGCTGGTGAGCACGTAGCACGACGGCGTACCGAACGGAGCGAGCGCACACGCGAGGAGTTCGCCGGCGTCGGCGCCGCGATCGAGGAGACGGCCGATTTCGCCCCGTACGTTCTCGGGCAGGGCGAAGTGGTCCGCGGGGCGGCGGTTGAGGTCGCCCCACTGGCGCCGGTACACGGCCTCGGTGATCGCCCGGAAGTTGGTGCGCGCCGGAACGGCAAGGAGCGCGATGCCGTGTGCGCGGCACGAGTCGACGATGTCGGCAGGGACGGAGCCGTGGGTCTCCTCCCCGGCGAGGAGCGCCGTGGCACCGGACTCCGCGAGTGCGGAGACGAAGCGCTCGGTTCTGGCCCGCCGGTCCGCCTCGTTCCACCACACCAGGCCGCTGAGCACGATCTCTCCGGGCTGGAGAAAGCGGGTGGGGTCCTCCAGGTCGGTCGCGGTCACTCCGCTGATCGCCTGGCTGAGCAGATTCTCGCCACCCCAGATGAGGGTGAGATCGAGCCCCTCGATCTGGAGGAGGTCTCCGACGTGCATGTGCTGACTCCTTGCATGGCTACCGAGTCATCGCCCCGGCTTCTCACATCCACCAGGTGGGTGCGAGTCGAGCCATCGTAAATGCAAGGTGCTGATGGCAATGCGCCTCTTGGAGGATTCACCAGGACATGGCCGGTCGTGAGGGAGGTTTTCCGTGCCGCGCACCAGTCGTTTTCAGCCTGCAGCCGGGCTTCACTGACGGAGGAGGCAGAGACCGAAGACGGGGGAGACATGGATCTGAACACGGTTCTGGACGTGCGTGACGCACGCCGTCACGAGCCCTGGCGTCCCGGCGACGCCTGGCTCGGCGGCGGAACGTACCTCTTCTCCGAACCCCAGCCGCAGCTGCGACGCCTCGTGGATCTGAGCCGGATGGGCTGGGAGCCGCTGCAGACGCTGCCGGACGGATCGGTGGAGATCGCCGCCACCTGCACCATCGCGCAGCTGTCCCGGTTCGGGCGGACCCTCGACGCGGCGGCCGCCCCTCTCTTCGAGCAGTGCTGCCGGGCCTTCCTCGCCTCGTTCAAGATCTGGAACATGGCGACCGTCGGCGGGAACCTCTGCAACGCCCTGCCCGCAGGACCGATGATCTCCCTCACCGCCGCCCTCGACGGCGAGTGTCTGCTCCAGGCCCAGGACGGTTCGGTCCGGCGGGTGAAGGCCGCTGCCTTCGTCACCGGAGCCGGGCGCAAGAATCTCGCCGAGGGTGAACTACTGCGCTCGGTGACGATCCCCGCCCGGTCACTGCGGTGTCGTACGGCCTTCCGGCAGGCGTCGCTCTACGGCCTCGGACGCTCCGGCGCCCTCGTCATCGGGACGCTGGACCCGTTGGACGGTTCGCTCGCCGTCACCCTCACGGCCGCGACCCGAAGGCCGTTCCGTCTCTGGTTCTCCCTGCCGCCGCACCGGGCCGAGCTGCGCGCGGCGATCAGGTCGGCCGTGGGCGACGCCGACTGGTTCGACGACATCCACGGGCTGCCCGAGTGGCGGCGGCACATGGCTTTCCACCTCGCCGAGCAGGTCCGGCGCGTTCTCACCCTGGAGGGTGTGCGATGAGCTTCAGCATCCAGGTCAATGAGCAGCCCTTCGACTCCGAGCCGCGCGCCGGTCAGTGCCTGCGCACGTATCTGCGTGAGCGCGGCTGGTTCGGGGTGAAGAAGGGCTGCGACGCTGGCGACTGCGGGGCGTGCACCGTGCACGTGGACGGGGAGCCGGTGCACAGCTGTCTCTATCCGGCGGTGCGGGCGGAAGGCCGGTCCGTCACCACGGTGGAGGGTCTTGTCGGGAAGGGCGGCGAACTCCACCCCGTACAGCAGAAGTTCCTGGACGCCCAGGGCTTCCAGTGCGGGTTCTGCACGGCGGGATTCCTGATGACGACGGCCGCCCTCGAACAGGAGAAGGGCGGCCCCCACGACGACGGCAAACTGGATGACCTCCCTCGGGCCCTCAAGGGCAACATCTGTCGCTGCACGGGATATCGCGCGATCGAGGACGCCGTCCGCGGTGTGAAGCACACCGAACGTCCCTGCGCAGGGAAGGCGGTGGGCAAGAGTCTCGGTGCACCGGCCGGACCCCAGGTCGTGACGGGCACCGCCCGGTACACCTTCGACGTCGAGGTTCCCGGGCTCCTCCACATGAAGCTGCTGCGCTCCCCACACCCGCACGCCCGCATCGTCGCCATCGACACCTCCGCGGCCCTGCGGGTCCCCGGCGTCCACGCCGTCCTCACCCACGAGGACGCCCCCGCCACGCTCTACTCCAGCGCCCGGCACGAACACCCCACCGAGGACCCCGACGACACCCGCGTCCTGGACGACACCGTCCGCTACATCGGCCAGCGCGTGGCAGCCGTCGTCGCCGACAGCGAGCAGGCGGCCGAGGAAGGGTGCCGACGGATCGAAGTGACCTACGAGGAACTTCCCTACGTCACCGACCCCGAGGAGGCCATGCGCACCGGCGCGCCCGTCATCCACGACGGCAAGGGGCCGGAAGTGCGGATCGCCCGCGTCGAGAACAACGTGGCCGGCGAGGTGCACGGCGAGGTCGGCTCCGTCGACGACGGATTCGCCGAAGCGGCGGTCGTCCACGAGGAGACCTTCCGCACCCAGCGCGTCCAGCACGCCAGCCTGGAGACGCACGGCTGCGTCGCCTACTTCGAGCCGAAGGACGACAGTGCCGAGGGCGGCGGCGAGCGGCTCACCGTCCGTTCCAGTACCCAGACCCCGTTCCTGACCCGCCGCGCGCTGTGTGCCCTCTACGGCCTTCCCGAGGACGAGGTGCGTGTCGTCGCGGGCCGGGTCGGCGGCGGCTTCGGCGGCAAGCAGGAGATGCTGACCGAGGACATCGTCGTCCTCGCCGCGCTCAAGCTGCGCCGCCCGGTCAAGCTCGAATACACCCGCGCCGAGCAGTTCTACGGCGCCACCACCCGCCATCCCTTCACGATCCGCATCAAGCTGGGCGCCCGCGCCGACGGCACGCTGACCGCGATCCAGATGCGGGTGGTCTCCAACACCGGTGCGTACGGCAACCACGGACCGGCCGTGATGTTCCACAGCGTCGGGGAGTCCTTCGCCGTCTACCGGGCCCCGAACAAGAAGGTCGACGCCTACTCCGTCTACACCAACGGCGTTCCCGCGGGGGCCTTCCGGGGCTACGGCCTCGGCCAGGTCACCTTCGCCGTCGAGTCCGCCATGGACGAGATGGCCCGCCGACTGGACATGGACCCGCTCGCCTTCCGGGAGAAGAACATCATCGGCCCCGGCGACCACATGGTCAGCCCGATCGGCGAGGAGGAGGACCTGCACATCGCCTCCTACGGTCTCGCCCAGTGCCTGGGAATCGTCCGCACGGCCATCGCGGAGGACCGGAGCGCGGACGACGTGCCGGAGGGATGGCTGACCGGCCAGGGCACGGCCATGGCGATGATCGCCACAGGACCGCCCGGCGGCCACTACGCCGACGCGACCGTCAGTCTCCTCGGCGACGGGACGTACGACATCGCCGTCGGCACGGCGGAGTTCGGCAACGGCACCACCACCGTCCACAAGCAGATCACCGCGGGGGCCCTCAACACCACCGTGGACCGGATCGCCATCCGTCAGTCGGACACCGACGTGGTCCGGCACGACACCGGGGCCTTCGGTTCGGCGGGCACGGTCGTGGCGGGCAAAGCGGTCCTGCTCGCCGCGGAATCGCTGGCCGGGCGGCTGCAGACCTTCGCGGCCCGGTACACGGGAGTCGCCCGTCACCTGTGCACCCTCGAGGCGGAAGTGTTCGACTGCGCGGGCCGGACCGTCACGCTGAAGGAGCTCCACGAGGCGGCCCACGCGGAAGGGGCGCGGAACGAGCTCACGGCGGAGGGGTATTGGGGCGGCAGCCCCCGCTCGGTGGCCTTCAACGCCCAGTGGTTCCGGATCGCCGTCGACCCGGACACGGGCGAGATGAAGATCCTGCGCAGCGTCCACGCCGCCGACGCGGGCAAGGTCATGAACCCGCTGCAGTGCCGTGGTCAGATCGAGGGCGGAGTGGCCCAGGCGCTCGGCGCCACTCTCTTCGAGACCGTACGACTCGACGAGCGCGGCGAGGTGACCACGGCTGCCTTCCGGCGCTACCGCCTCCCGCAGTACGCCGACGTGCCACGCACCGAGGTCCACTTCATGGAGACGACCGACGCGATCGGCCCGCTCGGTGCCAAGTCGATGAGCGAGAGCCCCTTCAATCCGGTGGCTCCCGCGTTCGCCAACGCGCTGTTCGACGCCACGGGTATCCGCTTCACGGAGATGCCGGTGACGCGAGACCGTGTCTGGGCGGCAATCGACAGAAGCAACGGAGGCAGATGAGTGGTGTCTTGGTCTATACCAGCCACCCCTGCCCCAGTATCCTCATCCGTGGCCAGTATCACACCATCCCCCCACCCAGGTTGCGTGCCGGCGCGCGCGGCACCCGCCTGACTCTTCCCCCACGCAACTGGGTGACCTCCCCCGTTCGCCGCCTCCAGGAGGATCACGGTGAAAGTTCGCACCAGAAGCACAGCGGTCATCGGCACCCTCTGCCTCGTCGCTTCCCTCGCCCTGACCACGGCGTCCGCAGACGAGCCCGCCACATCCACATCACAGCAGGCCCCGAAGGTCGCGCTCACGAAAGTGACGACGGCCGCGAATCCGACCGCAGGCACCGCCGGTCCTGGCGGAACGTTATGGATCGCCGAACGCGCGGGCACCGTAAGGACGTTGGGCTCTCAGGGGCTCAGTAGCCCCGTGCTCGACATCTCCAAGGAGACCACCACCGACGGTGAACGCGGTCTCCTCGGTATCGCGTTCGACAAGAAGTTCGCGCACTTGTACATCTCGTTCACGAACCTCGAAGGCACGAGCACCGTGGACGAGTTCGCCGTGCGGAAGGGCAAGATCCGGCCCGAGACCCGGCGCACTGTCCTCACACAGACGCAGCCCTACTCCAATCACAACGGCGGCGACATCAAGTTCGGCCCCGACGGCTACCTCTACATCGCGCTCGGCGACGGCGGTTCGGGAGGCGACCCGCACGGCAACGGGCAGAAGCTCGACACGCTGCTCGGCAAGCTCCTGCGGATCGACCCGAGCGGCGGCAAGCCGTACGCGATCCCGTCGGACAACCCCTTCGTGGACGACCCGAACGCGAAGGGCGAGATCTGGGCGTACGGGCTGCGCAACCCGTGGCGGTTCTCCTTCGACGCGGGCACGGGCGACCTGCTGATCGGTGACGTCGGCCAGAGTGCCTGGGAAGAGATCGACTGGGCCCCGGCCGACAGCAAGGGCGGCGAGAACTACGGCTGGTCGCAGATGGAGGGCAACCATCCCTTCCGGGGCGGCACGGAGCCCGCGAACCACGTGCCGCCGGTCCACGAGTACGACCGCACCGGCCTCGGCTGCTCGGTGACCGGCGGCTATGTCTACCGGGGCAAGACGATCCCGGCCCTCAAGGGCCAGTACGTGTTCAGCGACTACTGCGACGGCACCATCCGCGCCCTGCAGATGAAGGACGGCAAGGTGACCGGCACGAGCGACCTCGGTGTCAACGGCGGCGAGGTCATCTCCTTCGTGCAGGGCGGCAAGGGCGAGCTGTACGTGCTCGACATCGGCGGCAGCATCTCCCGTATCGACCCGGCGTAAGGGCCGGTTCGACAGGCGGCTTCATCGCTTGGTTCGTCGGCTGGTGCGCTCCTGAGCGCACCAGCCGCGTCCACGTCATGGCATGTCTTCAACCGTTCGGAGCCTCCGCGGCCTCCCGCCATGCGGGCGGGGCGGCCGACCTGGCCTGGAGGATCCCGCCCATGGACTCCTCGCGCCATTGCCGCAGGAGTTCGTGGAAGGCGGACGCGCCGTGGGGGTAGGCGATCGGACCGTTCGGCCGGCCGCGCCCTTCGCGGTTGTAGTAGCCGGGGGTGCACTCGGCGTGGAACCACTCGTGGTCGGGGGCGTCCTCGGCAAGGACGGCGATCCAGGCGTCCTCGGCCTCGCGGGTCGGCTCGAAGAAGGCGCCCTTGGACTCGGCGGCCGCGACGAGGGCGGCTGCATGCACGGCCTGCTCGTCCAGTACGTGGGTGAAGTTGACGCTGCTGGCGTTCTGGAGGGAGCCCATCTGGACCAGGTTCGGGAAGCCGTTGCTGGTGAAGCCGTGCAGCGTGCGCGGACCGTGCTGCGCCCACGCGTGAAGGAGTTGGGTGCCTGCGCGGCCGTGGACGGGGAGCTTGCCGGAGTGGATGCCGGAGGTTCCGACGGAGAATCCCGTGGCGAAGATCAGACAGTCGAGTTCGTATGCGGTGTCGCCCACCACGACACCGTGTTCGGTGATGCGCTCGATGCCGTGGGTGTCCGCGGTGTCGACCAGGGTGACGTTGTCGCGGTTGAACGCCGGGTAGTACTTGTCGGAGAAGGTGGGCCGCTTACAGGCGTACCGGTACCAGGGCTTGAGCTTCTCCGCGGTGTCCTGGTCGGTGACGGTCCGCTCGACGCGGGTGCGCAGCTCGTTCATCTTGGCGGCGTCCGCGACCTCGTACGTGGCCTCGAAGTCCGCCCGGTCCCCCTGACGGCGAAAGCTCGGCAGGAGCTTCTCCAGGAGGCCCGCCGACGTGGTCCAGCGGTCCGCCACGAGATCCTGCTCGGCGCCCTCGCCCGAGACGATACGGAGATAGTTCTCGCGGCGCTCGTGTGCCCAGCCGTCGTGATCGGCGCCGACATCTTTGGCGGTGGTGGGGCGGTTGGCGCGCACGTCCACGGTCGAGGGGGTGCGCTGGAAGACGTAGACGTGTCCGGCGTCCTCGGCCAGCATCGGAATGACCTGGATGCCGGTGGCTCCGGTGCCGACGATGCCCACTCGCTTCTGCGCCAGGCCGCTCATGCCGCCGTCCGGGGTGCCGCCGGTGTAGGCGTAGTCCCACCGCGACGTGTGGAAGGTGTGGCCCGTGAAGTCCTCGATGCCGGGTATCCCGGGCAGCTTCGGCTCGGAGAGGGTGCCGGTGGCCGTGACGACGTACGTGGCCCGGAACGCGTCGCCGCGGTCGGTGGTGACCATCCACGTCTCGGATGTCTCGTCCCAGGTCAGCGAGGTGACCCCGGTGGAGAACAGAGCGTCGGGGTAGAGGTCGAACTTCTCCGCGATCCGCACCGCGTGGCGGCGGATCTCCTCGCCGGGAGCGTACTTCCACTCAGGCACGTATCCGGTCTCGTCGAGCAGCGGCAGGTACACGTGCGACTCGATGTCGCAGTGGATGCCCGGGTACCGGTTCCAGTACCAGGTGCCACCGAAGTCGCCGCCCTTCTCGACGATACGGACCCGCCGTACGCCCTGCTGCCGCATCCGCGCCCCGGCGAGGATGCCGCCGAACCCGCCACCGACCACGGCGACGTCGACGGTGTCGTGCAGCGGATCGCGCTCGGTCGGCTCTCCCGCGTAGGGATCGGCGGCGTAGTAGCCGAACTCGGCTTCGGTGGCGCGGTATTGGTCGGCGCCGTCAGGTCGTACGCGCCGCTCGCGTTCGAAGCGGTAACGCTGCCTGAGGTCGGCGAGCTCGTCAGAAGACGGTGCTTGAGGGGTGGTCATGTGGGGGGACCCCAATCCTGGCTGTCGGGCCGTGCCGGAGTGAACGGCCGTCCGCTACGGTAGCAACAACCGGACACTGGTGTCCGGTTGGATGGCGGGCACCCCCACACACAGCGGACAGGAAGAGTGACTCCTCATGCGGCGACTCCCGATCCGATCCCTCGCGGTCCTTGCCGCGATCGGCACGCTGGCCCTCACCGGATGCGGCACGGACACACGTGACTCCGGTGACTCCGGTGACCAGGCGGCCTCCGTCGGCGCGGGCAAGACGGTCCGCGCGCACAAGGTCATGCAGCTGACGAAGGTGCACCAAGAGACCGGTATGACCCTCCTGGAGGGCCCGACCTTCGGCAAGGACGGCGATCTGTACGTCGTCGACGTCACCGCACCCCCGGGCAAGCCCAAGGTGATGCGCGTCGACGTCGACAAGAAGACCTCGCGGGCGGTCCATACCGATGAGCGCGGGGCCTACACCTCGGCGCAGTTCGGCCCGAAGGACGGACGGCTCTACCTGACCGACTACGCGCACGGCGAGGTCGTGAGCCTGGCTCCGGACGGCAGCGATCCACGGACCTTCTTCTCCGGCAAGGTCGACGGCGCGCAGATGAACCCCGACGACATCGCCTTCGACAAGGAGGGCAATCTGTACGTCAGTGACTCACGTGGTCTTTCCGAGGGGAAGGAGCACGGGCGCGTGGTGCGGATCGACCGCGACGGCAAGAAGGCCACGGTCCTGGCCGATGACCTGGCATCGACGAACGGGATCTCGTTCGACGTGGACTACCGCGGGTTGTGGTTCAGCGAACTCACCCAGAACCGGATCTCCTACCTTCAGCTGGATGCGAAGGGAGGGGTGGCGTCCCGGCACACGGCCATCCGCGTCGACGGCGGGATCGCCCAGACGGACTCGATCGCCGTGGACGCGGACGGCAATCTCTACCAGGGGCTGCACGGCCGACCCGCGATGGCCGTGTACGACAAGTACGGTGAGCGCCTGGCGACGGTCGAGATTCCCGGCAGTGCGGCGGGACTCGAATCGGCGACCAACGTGGCGATCGCGCCCGGCGGGAAGAAGGCGTACATGACCGTCAGCGGGCCCGCCGGGGGATACCTCTACACCTTCGACGCCCTGGCGGAAGGCATCCGGCAGTCCAACGGCGGCTGACACCGCCCCGCGCTCACCCCTCGAAGGGCCGCACCGCTCCCACCTCGACGCCGAGCAGCCGCCAGGCGGCCATCGCCCGGCGTTCCCGCTCCTCGCGAGTGGGACCGGTGACGGCGCCGGAGACCATGGCGACAGCGAGCATGAGGTCATCGGCCGCGCCAAGACGGTGCCCCTTCGGCAGGTGTCCGCGCAGGCCGCGCTCCACCCGCTCGGAGAGGGCCACGGCGTGCGCGCGGATGTCGGAGTGGCCGCCTGCCCCCTCGGCGTGCAACAGGCCGATGAAAGCTGCCGACTCGGTCAGATGCCACGTCATCACACCGAGAACGTCGGCCAAGGTCGCGTCCTCGGCTGCGGCCGCCTGCTCGACCTGCCGTACGTTCTCCTCCAGAACCGCGGTCGCCACGGCGGCCCGGTCGGGAAAGTGCCGGTAGAGGACGCCTTGTCCGACCCCGGCCCGACGCGCGATCGCGGAGAGCGGAGCGTCCAGACCATGTGTCGCGTAGATCTCCCGGGCGGCGGTTATCAGAGCGGACCGGTTGCGTGCGGCAGCCTTCGGCCCGTCGTTCGCGGGTCGCCGTTCGTCCGGCTTGGGCTTGGGAGGCTGCGTCACCCCGGAAGCCTACCGGCGGCGACAGGGGCGGCTCACGCCTGCCGTACGGAGGCTTTGGTGGCCGGTTCGTCGGCCAGGGCGATGTGGGCGGTGATGCGTTTGCCGGCCGGTTCGAGGTGGACGTGGAACTCCCGGGCGACGGCCATGACTATCTCCAGGCCGTGCCCGCCTATTCTGCGCGGGTCTTCGGGGCGGGCGACAGGCTGGGCGGGGACGCTGTCGTGCACGGTCACCGCGACTGCCGCGTCCACGATGACCAGTTCCATGAGCAGCGGCCCGGGGGCGTATTTGCGGGCGTTGGTGACCAGTTCGCTGACGACCAGTTGAGTGAGGTCGATCGCGCGGGCGGAGACGGCGACGTCCTGGTCCGTCCGGGCGCGGGTGAGGAAGTCGAGCGCGAGGTGACGTGCCTCGGCGATGGAGGCGTCCCCACCGTTCAGAGGGACGGTGACCCCCATGGTGTGAGCTCCCGACGGCCCCTCGCCGTCACTGCCGGCTGAGTCCATGTCCTCGCCACCTTCGTCCCCGTTGTCTGCGCTCACCTACCCTGCCGGACGCTTCGCATACTGTCCTGTCCCGGATCGACAATCCGTTCGAGTAGGCCTGCGTGTTCCGTCCGGCGGTTCTCCGGGTGATTACCCGGGGCCGCGGCGCTTCGGCGAGTGCAGTCGAGAACATGGTGACAGACCGCCGCCGGGACGGCCCGCCCCTGTGCGGAACGGGCCCACTGAAGCATGTACGGGACGGGCCCGCTGAAGAGGTGAAGAGGGCCCGTCCCGTCCGGCGTCCTGGCCGGCGCCTTAGCCGGCGGCGGACCGCAGAGCCGCAAGGGCCCGGTCCGCGTGGGCGCTCATCCGGAACTCGCTGCGCACCACCTCGAGAACGCGGCGGTCGCGTCCGATGACGAAGGTGGCCCGCTTGGTCGGCAGGGGACCGAAGCCGCGTGCCACGCCGAACTGCCCGCGCACCACGCCCTCCGGGTCGGACAGCAGCGGGAAGCCGAGCGTGTGCAGCCCCGCGAACTCGCGCTGGCGCTCGACGGCGTCCGCACTGATGCCCACCGGCCGCGCGCCCGCCGTCGCGAACTCGGCCGCCAGGTCACGGAAATGGCAGGCCTCCGCGGTGCAGCCGGGCGTCATCGCCGCCGGGTAGAAGAACACCACCACCGGGCCTTCGGACAGGAGCGAGGAGAGGGTCGTGGGCGTGCCCGTCTCGTCGGGCAGCGTGAAGTCCTCGACCAGGGAGCCGACTTGGATCCGGGTCATCGCTGTGCTCCTTGGCCGTGGCGGACGCGGGCGGGCGAAACAGGCGTGGAAGCGGGAGTGAGAGCAAGAGTGGGAGCAAGAGGTGGACGAGGGGGGTGGACGGACACGAGGTCTCCTCACGGCACGGCAGCACTAGGCAGGTGGCACGCGATACTACTCGGCGGTAAGGAAGGGTGTCTTCGGCCTGGCCCGCCGTACGCCTTGCGGTGTGCGGCCGGCCAGCCTGAGCCCCTGGGGCCGCCCTGGTGCCCCAGGGGCCGATCAATCGATGCGCGCACGGCGCATGCGGGCCCTGCCGTCAGGCAGCCTGAGCCTGCCCGGTGCCCTCGTCCCCGCGGACGGCCTCCGCGCGTACACGGGCACAGCTGGTGGTGATGAGGCGGGAGACGTGCATCTGCGAGATGCCGAGCTCTTCGGCGATCTTGCTCTGCGTCATGTCCTCGAAGAAGCGCAGATACAGAATGGTCCGCTCACGCTCCGGCAGCCGCCGCAGACCTGCCTTGGCGGCCTCGCGGTCGGTGATGAAGTCGTAGGCGGGATCGGACGCCCCCAACGTGTCGGCCAGGCTGAATCCATCAGGGTCGGCGGAGATCTCGGCGTCGAGCGACAGGGCGCTGTAGCTCGTCATGGCCTCCAACCCGTCACGGACCTCGGCCTCCGTCAGACCGGCCTGCTCGGCTATGTCCGCGATGGGGGGCTCGGCGTCGCGACCCGGCTGGTCCAACAGGTCGCGGCGAGCGACACGGACCTTGTTGCGCAGTTCCTGGACACGACGGGGTACCCGTACGTCCCACATGCGATCGCGGAAGTGCCGCCGCAGCTCTCCGGTGATGGTGGGCACGGCATAGCTCTCAAAGGCCCCGCGCTCGGGCTCGTACCGGTTGACCGCCTTGACCAGGCCCATCGCCGCGACCTGCCGCAGGTCTTCGAGGTTCTCGCCCTTGTTGCGGAACCGGCTCGCGAGACGGTTCGCCATGGGCAGCCAAGCCGTCACGATCTCCTCGCACAGCACGTCGTGCTCGGGCCCTTCTTCGAGCGCGGCGAGGTGGGCGGAAGCCGCCTTGGTGTCGGGAGCGTCGTCATGGGGACGTCGCGTCCCCGTACGACGACGGACTGAGGGTGCGTTGACATCGGTAAGCATCAGGAATCGCTCCTCAACGGTGGGCCGACAAGTGACCGCGAGGAACGGGATGACCCGGAGCCGGACATCCAGCGGGATCGGACAGACCGCTCCCCGCGGATGCGCCTCCGTTCCGAAGCACGAAGTACGCCTGCCCCTCGACTCGGAGGGGAAACAAGTCAAACGCCCGCGGTGGTCCCGGAACGGGCGAACGCCCGTGCCGATCCGTCGACGCGCGGCCCGTATGACCACCAACGCCAGTACGAGCACATCAAGGAGAGCGTCGAGGATCGTTCGTCCATGAACAAGAAGGAACTCAAGCAGGCTCTCGGCCGGTGACGTTGCCACGCGCGTTGCCGCCGATCGGGCGATCTTCACCGTTCGGGGCGCATGCGGAGAAACGGATGGGGCACCCGGGGTGCGGGGTGCGAAGCGTCGGACGGCCTCGGACGCTTGGCTTCGCCGATCGGCCGCATTGGGGTGCGGCCGATCGGCGGCCTTCCTCGTCCCGCAAGAGTGCGTCAAGTCGTCCCTGTCGACGGCGCGCCATGGGCAGCCGCCGCTTCGCGCAGAGCGTGCAGCCCCGCCGCCACCAGGGGATGGGCCGCACTGCCACGCCGCGCCGCGGTCAGGAACCGGCGCGTAGGCGCTGCCGATGTGCCCCCAGTGGGCGGCCCTTGCCTGCGTGGGCGCGGCGAGCGCCGGAGGGAGCGGTCACCGCGGGATCGCACGTGATGGTGTGCCGGCGTCAGGCCAGCATTCCTGTACGGAGCTTGCTGAGGGTGCCGGTGAGGAGGCGGGAGATGTGCATCTGGGAGACGCCGAGTTCGGCGCCGATCTGCGACTGGGTCATCTCCTGGCCGAAGCGCAGTTCAAGGATGCGGCGCTCCCTGTCGTCGAGATCGTCGAGAAGCGGTGCCAGGGTGTGCATGTTTTCCACCGCCTCCATGGCCGGGTCGGACTCACCCATCACATCGGCCAGGGTGCGCGTCGGCGCGGCCGCGCTCTCACCACCGTCGCTGGGCGCCTCCAGGGAACCGGCGGTGTAGCCGTTCGAGGCGACGATGCCCTCAATGACCTCGTCCTCGGTGATGGACAGGTGGTCGGCGAGTTCCTTGACGGTCGGGTCATGGTCGAGACGGGTCGAGAGCTCTTCCTTCGCCTTGGCGAGTTCCACGCGCAACTCCTGCAGCCGGCGCGGTACATGCACGGCCCAGGTGGTGTCCCGGAAGAACCGCTTGATCTCGCCGAGGATGTAAGGGACGGCGAAGGTGGCGAACTCGACTTCGCGGGTGAGGTCGAACCGGTCGATGGCCTTGATGAGGCCGATCGTGCCGACCTGGATGATCTCTTCCATGTCGCCGCTGCCCCGATTGCGGAAGCGCCGGGCCACGAACTGGACGAGGGTCAGGTTCATCTCGATAAGGGTGTTGCGTGCGTATTGGTATTCGTGCGTGCCCTCTTCCAAGGTCTGCAGCCGGTCGAAGAACATCTTCGACAGCGCTCGAGCATCCTTCGGGGCCACCTTGTCCGTGTCCTCGATCCACGGCAGCGCGCCATCGGCGGCGGGCATCCCGCCCGAGGCCGGCGCTTCGTCCTTTCCCACGGTCCCGGCAACCTGTTCAGAGATCAGTGACATGTCCCTACCTCCCCTAGCGGTACGACGCTTCCTCGTACGGCCCCTGCCCCGGCATCCGGGAGGCATGTGCGTTGACCCAAATTTTCTTGCTGTGGGGAAATAGTTGTCTGCATGCATCGTACGATGTGCGAGGTTGCCCGGCTTCGGCCAGGCATTCGCCCGAACCTGACAGCCCCAGCCACCGGAGTGACTCTTCGGGCGTGCCGTGTTGGACTGAGTGCATGTCCCCCTACGCCGAAGGCCGACGGACCGGGGGCGCTGTCAGGCGGACTCTTACTTCGGCGTGGCTTAACGAGAAGCAGGATCACGTGGACAGATTCGCTGCCGTCGAGCGGGCGCTGCGCAACGCGGCACCCCACTTGTTGCTCGATGTCGTGACGGGGGCGTTGCGGGAGGAGTACGGGGTCGAGCGGGTGGAACTGCGGCTCGCCGACTACGGCTTGACCACCCTCCAGATGGTGGAGGACGTGCCGTTCACCACGGAGTCGGTGTCCCTCCGGAACAGTCCGCAGGGCAGGGCCTTCGGCGCCCAGGAACCCTATGTCGAGTCAAGGGTCGTGCACGGCGCGGCGACCGTACATCTCCCGGTGACCGTCCGGGGGGACCGGATGGGCGTACTCACCCTCACCGTTCCCGAAGAGCGCTGTACCCAGGACGGCCTGACGGAGATGCAGCGCATCTGCGAGGCGCTCGGCCACGAGATCCTGGTCGCCGAACGCGACACCGATCTGTACCTCCTCGCGCGCCGGGCCGCCCGCCTCACTCTCGCCGCCGAGATGCAGTGGCAGTTGTTGCCCGGTCGCTCGGTGGCGCGTCCCGAATTCGCGTTGGGCGCCCACCTGGAGCCCGCGTACGCGATCTTCGGGGACAACTTCGACTGGTCGGTCTCCGCGAACCACCTCACCCTCACCGTGACCAACGGAATGGGCCAGGGGATGGAAGCGGCGCTGCTCACCAACCTCGTGGTGAACGCGCTGCGCAACGCCCGTCGGGCAGGACTCGATCTGGCGGGCCAGGCGAGCCTCGCCGACCAGGCGGTCTACGCGCAGTACCGGGGCGAGCTGCACGCCTCCGTCCTGCTTCTGCGCTTCGACCTCGCCACCGGCGAGGTGGAGGCCGTCGACGCCGGATCCCCCCGCATGTGGAGGCTCCGAGGACGGGCGGTCACGTACGTCGACTTCGACGCGCAGCTTCCCCTCGGGATGTTCGAGGAGACGGCCTACGTCGCGGAGCGCCTGCGGCTGGAACCGGGTGACCGCATTCTGGTGGGCAGCGACGGGGTCTACGACAGCGTCTCGAAGGCGGGGGAGCCTTACGGGGAGCGGGCGCTCGCGCGGTCCCTGTCCGCGCACCGTCTGCTGCCCGCGGCACAGGTGCCGCAGGCGGTGCTGCGCGACCTCGCGGATTACCGAGGCTCGCTGCCTCTGGACGACGATGCTCTCGTGGTCTGCCTCGACTGGTTCGGACGGTAGTCCCGCGTACATGGGCCTACGGGAGCCGCGCGTGCGTGCGTGGTCCACGGGCCGGCCTGAGCGCTCAGCGGCCTGACTAGCCGACCGAGCGCCAGGTTCTGGCTCCCTCGTCGCCCTGCTCCGGCGCGGTCGCCACGTCACGGAAAGCCCTGAGCCCTTCGAGCAGCGCACGCCGGGCCTTGGGCGGCATCGCGTCGATGGTGGCCATCAGGATGCCTTCCCGGCGCTTTCGCAGGTCGGTGAGGTAGGCCCTGCCGAGGCTCGAAAGGCGAAGCTCCAGTTCCCGTCGGCTGACCGGGCTCGGCGTGCGTTCGATGAGGCCCGTGGCCTGCAGCCGGTCGCACAGACGGCTCACCGACGGTGGAGCGGACCCCAGGGCCTCGGCGAGCATCCGCAGATTGATGCCGTCCTCGCGGTCCAGTGCGTAGAGCACGCGCAACTGCGACGGAGACACAGGCCCGGTCGGAACGGCCTCACGCCCCTGCTCCCACATGACTTCGAGCAGTTCGATGAACTCGGAACCCGCAAGAGCCGCATCCCGGGACCTGCGATCCGGTTCGGGACTCAGACCCATAGCGATGACACTCCGATCGGCGTTGTCTCTCTTGTACATCTTGCCACCGGGGCACGGTCCACACATCGTCCCGATCGGCTGCCGAGGACACCCGGGTCGTGGAGACCGGCGATCGTGCGTCCGGCGAACTTCTCGCAGTGGACGGGCACGATGGGGAGGTGGTGGCAGTGCACGCGGCACCGGAACACACCTCGGCGTCGGCGGTCGCCCGAGGAAGCATAGTGGAAACCGGCCCGGGCATCGCAGGGCCGTGCCCACCCGGGCCGCGACTCCGCTCCGTCCGAGATCAGGTGCCCGGCATCGACAACGCGTGAAGACTGCCGGAACACGGCAATGCGCCCGAACTGTCCTGCGGACCAGGATGGCTACGGCAGGAACGGGGGGCGAGTTCCGGTGCCGGGTCGCGCATGCGGGATCCGGCACCGGGACCCGAGCCGCAGCGAGCGCGGACGGGGTGGAGCGATGGGGGAATTCCTGCACGCCCTTGCCGGGTTCCCGGCCATCCTCTTCAGCGCCGCTCTCCCCGTGGTCCTGGGCTTCTGGCTGCTGGTCGCACTCGGCGGCGCCGACGCCGACAGCTTCGACTCGGATGTGGACGCCGGCGCGATGGGCCTGGACGGTGTGCCGGTCGCCGCCGCGGTGTCCGTGATGGCCGTGGTGGGCTGGTTCACCAGCCTGACCGGTTCGATCCTGGTCGACCGGTCCGCCCCCACCGGACTGGTGCACGCGGGGGCGGACGTCGTTCTCCTCCTTCTCTCCCTCCTGATCGCCTGGTGCGTGACGCGACGCCTCGTACGCGGCTGGGTCAGCCGCGGCTGATCACTGCCCCCGGGACAGCCCCGCACGTTCCAGGCAGTCGGCGATCGCCGCTGTCTCCGCCTGGTCCAGAGCCCGCATCGGAGGGCTCATCACCTGCGTGCTGATGATGCCGCGCAGCATCAGCGCCGTCTTGAACGCGCCGAGTCCCGCGGCCGTCGCGGACGCCGTGCCGGGGCGGGCGGCGCGGACGATGTCGAAGAGCGCGACCAGACGGTCCTGCTCGGACTTCGCGGCCGCCCAGTCGCCGCGTACCGCCGCCTTGTGCAGACGCACATAGCCGTGCGGATCGACGTTGGCCAGACCGGGGACCGAGCCGTCGGCGCCGGAGAGCATCATCGCGTCGACGACCAGCTCATGGCCGGTGAGCACGGAGAAGGTCGGCAACTCGGCTGCTCCCAGAGCCAGTCGGCGGAACGAGCCGTCGTCGCCGCTGGAGTCCTTCACTCCGGCGAGTACGCCGTCCGCGGCCAGCGGGAGCAGCAGCTCCGGGTCGAGCTTGCTGTGGACGCAGACCGGTACGTCGTACGCCAGGAGCGGCAGGTCGACCGAGGCGGCGATGTCCCGGAAGTGCCGGTCGATCTCCGTGGTGTGGGTGCGGGTGTAGAAGGGGGCGGTGGCGACGACCGCGTCGGCGCCGAGACCGGCCGCGGCGCGGGCCCGTTCGATCGCCCGGTTGGTGGTGGTCTCGATCGCTCCGACGAGGACGGGCACCTGACCCGCCGACGCAGCCGTGATCACCTTGATGACCTCGTCCTGCTGTCCGGGCGTCAGATACGCGGTCTCGCCCGAGCTGCCGAGGGCGAACAGGCCGCTGACGCCGCCGTCGATGAGGTGGCCGACGACCCGCTCCAGGGAAGGCCGGTCGATCTCCCCGTCCGGGCCGAGCGGGGTGACTACAGGCGGGATCACACCGGAGTAGCGGGGGGTGCGGGCGGTCATGCGGTGCTCCTTGCGGACGGGACGGGCGCCGGATCATCGGCGGGGGAGACGGGGGTCTGGGGGTGGACGCAGTGCCAGCGGTGTCCGTCCGCGCCGGTGCTCGGGGCGGGGAAGAGAGTGGCGCAGGTGTCGTCGGCCTTCCAGCACCGGGTGCGGAAGGGGCAGCCGGACGGCGGGTTGGTGGCGGAGGGGACCGGGCCGGTCAGCACGATGCGTTCGGTGGCCTCGAGGAGGCTGGGAGTCGCCGAGAGGAGTGCCTCCGTGTACGGGTGGGCGGGGGAGCCCGCCACATCGGCGGCCCGGCCCTCCTCGACGATGCGGCCGAGATACAGGACGGCGATGCGGTCGGCGAGATAGCGCACGGTCTGGATGTCGTGCGAGATGAACACCATGGCGAGGCCCAGACGTTCGCGCAGGTCGACGAGGAGGTTGAGGACCTGGGCGCGTACGGACACATCGAGCGCGGACGTCGGTTCGTCGGCGACGATCAGTTCCGGTTCCAGGGCCAGGGCGCGGGCGATGGCCACGCGCTGACGCTGGCCGCCGGAGAGCTGACCGGGCAGGGCGGCCAGAGTGTGTCCCGGCAGACCGACCAGGTCGATGAGTTCCCTGACGCGCGCCTCGCGCTCGGCACGGGTGCCGCGCCGGTGCACGTCAAGCGGGTCCCGCAGGATCTGCCGTACCGTGAGCCGCGGGTTGAGCGCGGTGGCCGGATCCTGGAAGACGACGCCGACAGCCGAGCCGAAGTCGTCGCGCCGCTCGGCCGCCGACATCTCCCAGAGGTCGCGGCCGTGGAAGCGGACCTCGCCCTCGGTGGGCTTCTGCAGCCCGGTCAGGACGCGGGCGAGCGTGGACTTGCCGCACCCCGACTCGCCGACGAGACCGACGATCTCGCCGCGCTCGATCTCCAGCGTGGCGTCGGTGAGCGCGTGTACGGCGTCGCGCCGGAAGACGCCTCCGCTGCGTGCCTTGTGGCGTACGTGGACGCCGTCGAGCCTGATCACAGGGCGCTCCCTTCCAACTGTGCGGCGTTCGCCGGGTGGTGGCAGGCGAAGCCGTGGTCGTCCGCGCTGCCGCGGACGGTGAGTGCGGGCGCCGTGGTCCGGCACAGCGCGTCGGCGGCGGCGCAGCGCGAGGCGAACCGGCAGCCCTCGCCGAAGCCCTGGGGTGCGGGGACGACGCCGCGGATCTGGTGCAGCCGGTCGGCACCGGCTTCTAGGGAGACCACCGAACCGAGGAGGCCGCGGCTGTAGTGGTGGGTGGGATCGGTCAGTACGGATCGGGTGGCGCCGATCTCGGCGAGGCGGCCCGCGTACATCACGGCGACACGGTGCGAGAGGTCGCCGACGAGGGCGAGGTCGTGCGAGACGAGGACCATCGCGAAGCCGAGTTCGTCGCGCAGCCGGACGAGGAGCTCGACGACCTGGGCCTGGACGGTGACGTCGAGGGCGGTGGTCGGCTCGTCCGCGATGAGCAGGCGGGGGTCGCGGGACAGGGCCATGGCGATCAGGACGCGCTGGCGCTGACCGCCGGAGAGCTCGTGGGGGTAGCTGCGCAGGGTGCGTTCGGGTGAGAGTCCGACGAGACCCAGGAGCTCGGCCGGAGTCTTCGTACCGCCGCGTGAGGTCAGTTGCTTCAGCTGGGTGCCGACGAGGACGGACGGATTGAGAGAGGAGAGCGCGTCCTGGTAGACCATCGCGATCTCCGGGCCCATCAGGGCGCGGCGCTCCTTGGGCGAGACGTCGAGGAGATTCCGGCCGCGGTAGAGGATCTCGCCGCTGACCTCGGCGTTGCGGGCGAGCAGGCCCATGACGGCGAGGCTGGTGATGGACTTGCCGCAGCCGGACTCGCCCACCAGACCGAGGGTCTCGCCCTCGTGGACGGTGAAGTTCAGCGCGTCGACGACGGGAATCTGCCCGTAGCGGTCGGGGAAGCGGATCGCGAGGTCGCGTACGACGAGGAGTTCGGCGGCGTCGTCCGGTACCGGAGTGATGGTCGGCTCCGTCGCGTTGATGCGGCGGGCGAGCTTGGCCAGGGCGGCGTCGATGTCCACGGGAGAGGGGGCCTCGGCGGGCTCGGGCGCGTCGGCCGGGGTCGGTTCGACATCGGCCCGTGCCTGCTTCGGCGCGGCGGAGGCGTCGGTGAGGCCCTCGGAGAGGATGTTGAGCGCGAGGACGGTGACCAGCAGGGCGAGGCCGGGGAAGAAGGTGGCCCACCAGCCGCCCGCGAGGAGGATCTGGCGTCCGTAGGCCAGGACGCTGCCCCAGCTGGGATCGGGGTCCTGCACTCCGGCGCCGATGAAGGAGAGGCTGGCCTCGAAGATGATCGCCTCGGCGACCATGACGGTGGCGAACACCATGACCGGGGCCATGCAGTTGACGGCGACATGGCGAAGGACGATGTAGCCGCGCCGGGCGCCGATGACCTTCTCCGCCGCCACGTAGTCCTCGCCGTACTGGGAAAGGACGTTGGCGCGCACCACGCGGGCGAGCGAGGGGGTGTAGACGAAGGCGATGGTGAAGATGATGACCGGGACGCTCGTGCCGAAGACCGCGACGAGCACGGCGGCCAGCGCGATCGGCGGGAAGGACATCACGACGTCGAGGGTGCGCATGACGGACTCGTCGCCGAGTTTGCGCGAGGTGGCGGCGATCGACCCGAGCAGCGAGCCGACGACCAGGGCGATGGCGGTCGCGCCGAGGCCGATGACCAGGGAGTAGCGCGAGCCGTGCACGACCCGGGCGAAGACGTCGCGCCCTGCACGGTCGGTGCCGAACCAGTGCGCGCCGCCGGGAGACTGCACCGGAGTTCCGGTGGCCAGCGGATCCTGGGTGAGCAACGGGGCGAATACGGCCGCGAGGACGACGGCGATCAGTACGCCGAGGGCCACGCGGGAGGTGACGGGCAGGGCACGGAACGCGATGCCCGGCCGTGAGAGTTTCTTGGCCAGAGTGCCGGTGGCGAACATGTCACACCGTCCTGATGCGCGGGTTGACCAGCAGATAGAGCAGGTCGACGATGACGTTGACCACCAGGAACGCGATGGCGATGGTCAGTACGGTGCCCTGGACCAGGGCGACATCGCCGCCGGTGACACCTTCGAGGATGAGCTTGCCCATGCCGGGCAGGTCGAAGATCGCTTCGATGACGACGGCGCCGCTGAGCAGATAGCCGACCTTGACGCCGAGCACGGTGAGCGGCGTGACGAGAGCGTTGCGCAGCACCGAGCGGACCACCAGGAGCACCGGCAGGCCGTTGCCGCGCGCGGTGCGGACATAGTCCCGGTCGAGCTCGGCCACCATCGAGGTCCGCACGAGGCGGGCGAGCGACGCGGCGACGGGCACCGCGAGCGAGAACGCGGGCAGCGCCATGGTCGTGAGCCAGCCGCTGAACGAGTCGGCGGGGTTGGTGTATCCACCGGTCGGGAAGATCCGGACGTTCAGGGCGAACTGCTGGATGAGCAGCACCCCGAGCCAGAACGAGGGGATGGCGACGCCCGCCATGGAGAACACCCGGAAGAGCTGGTCGGGCCAGCGGTCCCGGTACATCGCGCCGAGGACACCGGAGACCACGGCGAGGACGATCGCGATGAGCAGACCGAGGAAGGTCAGCTGGAGAGTGAGCGGGAAGGCGGCGCCGATCCGGTCGGCGACGGGCTGGCTCGGCGGGACCGTCACCCCCAGATCGAAGTGGAGCAGTTGGCCGAGGAAGTCGAAGTACCGCACGGGCAGCGGATCGTTGAGGCCGTTGGCGTCGGCGAAGGCCGCGCGGGCCTCAGGACTTGCGCTCTCCCCGAGCGCGTTGAAGGCCGGGTCGGCCGGCGAGAACTGCAGCACCACGAAGACCAGCAGCGCGATGCCCAGGATCATCACCGGCATCATCGCGACGCGACGCAGCGCGAGCCGGAGAAAAGCAACCATCGTTCGGGTTCCTTGCGGTCGGGCGGACCAGGCCGGGACTCCTGCTGTGGGGCCCCGGCCCGTTGAGCACGTTGAGCGTGTTGAGTACGTCGAGTACGTCCAGCGCGGGCGGGGCGGTCAGGCGCGGCCGACGTCCAGGAAGGACAGACCGGTGGTGGGCAGCGGCTCGAAGCCGGGCAGGGACTTCTCCGTCCAGGCCGTGGGCAGCTTGCGGTGCAGGATCGGGTAGAGCGCGGCCTCGTCGGCGACGAGGTCGGTGACCTCGCCCCACAGCTCCTTGCGCTGCGCCTCGCCTGCGGCCCGAGCAGCCTTGTCCAGGGTCTGCTTGACCTTCTTGTACGCGGCGGACTTGCCCCAGCCGTAGCGCTTCTCGGGCCAGAACCCGTAGTAGAACCAGCGCAGCAGAAGGTCGGCGTCGTTGCCGAAGACAGACGGGTCGCCGGGGGCGACGAGCACGTCGAAGTCGCCCTTGTCGATCTTCGCGTACTGGGCCGGGGACTGGGCGATGCTGAGGGTGACCTTGACGCCCGCCGCCTCCCAACTCTCCTTGAGGAGCGGGGCGATGTCCTTCACCCAGCCGGTGTCGGTGGTCAGGACGGTGAAGGAGAGGTTCTTTACGCCCGCCGCGGCGAGCAGCTTCTTCGCCTTGGCCGTGTCGTGCGTGTAGACGGTGGCGGCCCGGTGATAGTCCGGGTGCGTGGCGGGGACGTACCCGGTGGCCGGTTCCGCGTTGCCGACCATCGCGGTGGAGATGATCTTCTTGGTGTCCAGGGCGTAGTGCAGCGCCTGGCGCACACGCTTGTCGGCGAACCGTTCGTCGGCGGTGTTGAACATCAGGAAGAGCAGACCGAAGGACTGCACGGACTGGATCTTCGCGGAGCCCGCAAGGCGCTTGACGTCGATGTAGGGAACGTCCTCGATCGCCTGGACCCGGCCGGATTCCATGGCGCTGACGCGCGCGGAGGGGTCCGACATGAGGCGCCAGATCATCTTCTTGGCCTTGGCGGGGTGTTCGCCGTTGTACTTGTCGTACGCCTCGAAGACGATCTTGTCCTCGCGCACGGCCTCGACGAACTTGTACGGTCCCGAGCCGACCGGTTTGGCGTCGAACGCCTTGGGGTCCGGCTCGACGATCTTCTTCGGGACGATCCGCGCCACGGCGATCCGGGACGGGAAGAGCGCGAAGGGGTGCTTGAGCTTGAACTCGACCGTGTGGGCGTCCACCGCCTTCACCGTGTCGATGAAGGGCACGAACTGCGCCATCAGCGAGGCGTTCTTCGGATCCAGGATGCGTTCGAAGCTGAACACCACGTCGTCGGCGGTGACCGCGGATCCGTCGTGGAAGGTCGCCCCCTTGCGGAGCGTGGCCCGGTAGGTGGTGGCGTTGATCTTCTTCGGCAGCTCGGTGGCGAGCGCGGGCCGGGCCTCGAGCGTCGCCGGATCGAGGTCCACCAGGCCTTCGAAGATGTGCATGTTGGCGGCGTACGGCGTCGCGCCCGAGGTGATCATCGGGTCGAAGCCGGTCGACAGCGGGTAGGAGAGGCCGGCCTCGATCAGGCCGCTTTCGCCTCCCTTGCCCGTGCCGCCGTCGGTGTTCGACGACGGCCCGCCGCAGGCGGAGAGGCTCGCCGTGATGGCGGCCGCCGTACCGATGGCGGTGGTGCAGCGCAGGAAGGTGCGGCGCTCGAATCCGGCTGATCTCAGCTCGGGCACGGGTCCTCCAGGGACGTCGATAAAGCTCTATG
This sequence comes from Streptomyces sp. NPDC055239, assembly GCF_053606205.1. Taxonomy (NCBI): domain Bacteria; kingdom Bacillati; phylum Actinomycetota; class Actinomycetes; order Kitasatosporales; family Streptomycetaceae; genus Streptomyces; species Streptomyces sp. NPDC055239. Next base: position 289,243 of record NZ_JBSGRD010000007.1, read on the forward strand.
TAGCTCGATAAAGGGGGGAACGCGGGGCGGGGAAGCAGCCGAGGGGAACGCAGGACCGCGAGGACCGTGCAACCTCAGGCATAAGACGTCAGATGTCTGATGCCTTGATAGCGTGGGAACGTAGCTTGACAATCGAAAGGGGTCAAGAGGTGGGGAGTTCACCCATGTCCGGTGCTCAGCCCGTGTCCGGTGCTCAGCCCATGTCCGGTGCGAAGCCCGGCCGGCAACTGCTCCGGCAGGAAGTCGTCGAGGGCATCAAGCGCTACATCCTCGAGGAGCGGCTGCGCCCCGGGGACCCGCTGCCCACTGAGCCTGCCCTGTGTGAGGCTCTTGGCGCGAGCCGCTCCAGCGTGCGCGAGGCCGTCAAGATCCTCAACGCCCTGGACATCGTCGAGGTCCGTCACGGCCACGGCACCTACGTCGGCCGACTGAGCCTGTCGGCCCTGGTGGAGAGCCTGACCTTCCGCGGTCTTCTCTCGCCGGGCGACGACTTCCAGGTCCTCGCCGACCTCGTCGACGTACGCGAACTCGTCGAGCGCGGGATGGCCGACCGGATCGTCACGACGCTCAGCGCCGGCCAGATCGACGCGCTGGAGCGCCTCGTGGTCGCCATGCGCGACAAGGGTGCGGGGGAGGGGCGCGGCTTCGTGGAGGCGGACCGGGCGTTCCACGCGCTGCTCGTGGAGCCGCTCGGCAACGAACTCATCGAGCAGCTCTCGATGGCCTTCTGGGATGTGTACGCGATCGTCGCGCCGCATCTGGACGGGTTCACGCACGCCGACGAGACCGAGACCATCGCCGCGCACCAGAGCATCGTGGACGCCGCGCGGGCCGGTGACGTCGCCGGTTTCATGAAGTCGCTCGGCGAGCACTACGCGCCGGTGCGGCGACGGATCTCCGAGGCCCGCGCCCGGGACGCCGCACAGGTCTGACCTGGCAACTCGTCCTCCTGGAGGCTCTGCCGTGGCAAGTGCCCGGCAGGGCGGAGCCCTTGACGACCCCTGAGAGCGCTGCCTAGGGTCCCGTCTGCCGCCAGGACATCAGACGTCTTCTGTCTGGAGGTCCGGCGTTCAGCTTCCCGGTCCCACCCCCAGGAGGGCACCTCCATGCCGCTGACGGACCTCTCACTCGCGGACTGCCGCGCCTACCGGCCCGAACTGGCGGAGCCACCCGACTTCGACGCCTTCTGGTCGCGCACCCTGAACGAGGTCTGCGCAGGTGGAGCGAGCCCGCCGGAGTTCACCCCCGTCGACACCGGGCTCACCCAGATCCGTACGTACGAGGTCGCCGTGCCCGGCTTCGCGGGACAGCCGGTCCACGGCTGGCTGCAACTGCCTTCCCAAGGCGGTGAACCGCTCGGCTGCGTCGTGGAGTTCGTCGGCTACGGCCGGGGCCGCGGACTGCCCCACGAGCATCTGTTCTGGGCGTCCGCCGGTTACGCCCACCTGGTCATGGACACCCGGGGTCAGGGCTGGTCGGCCGCGGTCGGCGCCACCCCCGACACGGACGCCGGGGCGGCGGGCGCGGTGCCGGGCTTCCTCACCCGTGGTGTCGAGAGCCCAGAAACGTATTACTACCGGCGAGTGTTCACCGACGCCGTGCGCTGCGTGGAGGCGATGCGCGGGCACCCGGAGATCGACGCGGACCGGATCTTCGTCACCGGCGTCAGCCAGGGCGGCGGCATCGCGCTTGCCGTGGCGGGGCTCGTGCCCGGGCTCGCGGGAGTGCTCCCCGATGTGCCCTTCCTCTGCAACGTCCGGCGAGGTGCGGAGATCGCGGCCCTGCCGCCGTACACCGAGATCGCCGAGTACCTGAGGCTCCACCGCGACCGCGCCGAGACGGTGTTCACGACCCTGTCGTACTTCGACGCCGCGCTGTTCGCCGCCCGCGCCACCGCTCCCGCGCTGTTCTCCATCGCGCTGATGGACGAGGTCTGCCCGCCCTCCACCTGCTTCACCGCCTACAACCACTACGCGGGCCCCAAGGACGTGCGGATCTACGCCTTCAACGGGCACGAGGGCGGCGGCGCGCACCAGCAGCGGGAGCAACTCGCCTGGGTCCGCTCCCTCCACCCCGATGCGCGGGGCGGTCACCACTCCGTGGTCACCGCCTCGTACTGAAGATGATCAAGTCCCCTCTGGCAAGCCCCCTCCGAGAAGAGAGATCGTCCATGCAGCGAAGAGTCCCCCTCGCCCTGCTGTCCGCCGCAGCGCTCCTCGTCACCGTGACCGGCACCGCACACGGCGCCCCCGCCGCCTCCGGTGAGCTGACCTCCCAGGACCTGACCACCAACGGAGTGGGCTCGCCCTACTACCGCATCCCCGCCCTGACCACATCGGTCAAGGGCACGCTCCTCGCGGCCTACGACGCCCGGCCCACCCTGGGCGACCTGCCGGGCAACCTCGGCATCGTGCTGCGCCGCAGCACCGACGGGGGCGCGACATGGAAGGCGCAGCAGGTGGTGCGCAAGGACGCCGCGCCCAAGGGCCACGGCGATCCGAGTCTGCTCGTCGACCGTACGACAGGGCGGATCTTCGTCTTCTACGCCTCCTCGGTGAACCAGGGCTTCGCCGGCTCGGGCACCGGCAACGACGAGAGCGACCCGGACATCCTCCAGGCCGACTACAGCTACTCGGACGACGACGGTCTCACCTGGACCCACCGCCGCATCACCAAGCAGATCAAGAACCCCGCGTGGGCCGGCATGTTCGCCGCGTCGGGCGAGGGCATCCAGCTGCGGAACGGGGCGCACAAGGGCCGGTTGATCCAGCAGTACGCCGTGCGGATCAACGGCGCCAACTACGCGGCCAGCGCCTACAGCGACGACCACGGAGCCACCTGGAAGATGGGCAATCCGGTCGGCCCCGGCGGGGACGAGAACAAGACCGTCGAGCTGTCCGACGGCAGGATCATGCTCAACAACCGCTCGAAGCCGTACCGGACGATCGCGTACTCGACCGACGGCGGGGTCAACTACACGCCGTTCCAACAGGACACGCAGCTCACCGACCCGGCGAACAACGCCTCGATCATGCGGTACAACGCCGGGGCCGCGGCATCGGACCCGCAGTCCTCGTGGCTCCTGTTCAGCAATACCGAGGACGCGTCGGCGCGGCGCAACCTCACCGTGAAGATGTCCTGCGACAACGGCAAGACCTGGCCGATCAGGAAGGTCGTCGATCCGGGCGCCGCGGCCTATTCGACGCTGACCAAGTTGCCGGACGGGCGCGTCGGGCTGCTCTACGAGCGCGGAGACTACGCGCACATCACCTACTCGTCCTTCGACCTGGACTGGCTCGGCGGCACCTGCGCGGACATCACGATCGCCTCGCCCACGGGCCTGAAGGCGGACGCGAGCGCGGAAATCGAGGTCCGTGTGGTCAACCGGATGGACACGCGTCGCGCTCAGGGCACCCTCGATCTCACCGTGCCCGGTGGATGGACCACGCGGCAGGTCACCGTCCCCGCGCTCAAGCCGGGTGAGGGGGCCACCGTCAGGGTCCCGGTCACCGTGGCGCCGGACGCCTCGGGCAGCGCCAAGCTCACCGCCACCTATCGGACCGGGGGCAAGCAGGCCTCGGGCAGCTCGACGGTGGCGATCACTCCGTAGGTTCCAGGCGGGCGCGGATGCCGTCGAAGTGGGTCCGCATGGCGCGCACCGCGCGTCCGCCGTCCCCCGCCGCGACCGCGTCGACGATCTCGCGATGCTGCGAGCAGGTGACGCCCGGATCCTGATGGCCGTCGTCGAGGTCTTCGCGTACGCGGTCCATGGCGGCCCAGAACGCGTCGAGGACCTCGCTGAGCAGATGGCTGTCGAGTGAGGCGTAGAGCGCGAGATGGAAGGCGCGGTCGGTGGCGCGCGCCACCCGCCCTTCGCGCGCCTCGGTCTCCATCTCGGCGACGAGAGCCCGCAGCACGGCGAGGTCCTCGGCGGGGATCCCGGCGGTGACCGCGCCGACCAGGCCCGCCTCAAGGGCCTCCCGCACCTTCATCAGCTCGTAGAGCCCCGGCTCGCCCAGGCGGTGACGGACGGCGGCCCGGAAGGCGAGACCTTCGGCGAAGGGAGACAGCGAGAGCGAGCCGACGAAGGTGCCGAAGCCCCGGCGGATCTCGACGACGTTGACGGCCTGGAGCGCCTTGAGCGCCTCGCGCACCGACACCCGGCCGACCCCGAAGAGCTCGGTCAACTCGGTCTCCGTGGGCAGCGGGTCACCGGGGGCCAGCCTGCGCTCCAGGATCAACTCCTTCAGCTGGCGCTCGGTGTCCTGGGCCATGGTCGGGCGGCGAGCCACAACATCCTCCTGAGGTGCGATTGCCGTGCGGTTGCCCCTTGACCGGTGGCGGGAGCATCTGTTTAAGGTGAGGCAAGACGTAGGACATCTTACGTCCTATCTCCGGGGTCGCGTAATCGCTTCGAGCGGCGGCCCGATGCATTCACCTGAGCTTGAGCTGGAGCCCTTCACCATGTCTCTGTCCGCACCGCTGCGCGGCGTCGTCCCGCCGGTCTGCACCCCGCTCGACTCCCGCGGAGAGGTCGACACCGCGTCCCTCGCCCGGCTCGTCGACCACCTCGTGGACGGGGGAGTGCACGGCCTTTTCGCCCTCGGCTCCACCAGCGAGGTCGCCTACCTCACCGACGAGCAGCGGGCCACGGTCCTGGAGACCGTGGTCAACGCCGCCGACGGCAGGGTCCCTGTCCTCGCCGGAGTGATCGACACGACGACCGCACGCGTCGTCGAGCACGCCACGGCCGCCGCCGCCCTCGGGGCCGATGCCCTGGTCGCGACCGCGCCCTTCTACACGCGCACCCATGAGAAGGAGATCGCCGGGCACTTCCGCCGCCTGCGCGCGAGCGTGGACCTCCCGCTGTTCGCGTACGACATCCCGGTCGCCGTCCACAGCAAGCTCGGCTCCGGCCTGGTGCGCGCCCTTGCCGAGGACGGCACGCTCGCCGGACTCAAGGACAGCAGCGGCGACGAGGGCGGACTGCGCCGCCTGATCGTCGAACTGGGCGGCCGCGACGGCCGTGCCCAGGGATCGGCCCCCGACTTCAGCGTGCTAACCGGATCCGAACTGACCGTGGACGCGGCCCTGCTTGCCGGTGTCGACGGTGTCGTGCCGGGCATCGGCAACGTGGACCCGGCCGGATACGTGCGTCTTTACGAGGCCGCGCGGGCCGGGGACTGGGCGCTCGCCGCCAAGGAGCAGGAGCAGCTCATCGAGCTGTTCGCCATGGTCGACGTGGGGCCGGAGGCGGACATGGGCCGCAGTTCCTCCGCGCTCGGCTCGTTCAAGGCGGCGCTCCAGCTGCTCGGTGTCATCGAGTGCGGTGACACCGCCTTCCCGCAGATCCAGCTGTCCGCCGAGTCGGTCGCCCTTGTCGCGCAGCGGCTGCGCGCCGCCGGTCTGCCGCCGGTCCGATGAACGCCTGCTCCCTGCCGGGTGGCGTCGGCGACGCGCTCATAGGCCTCGACCTCGGCGGTACGAAGATCGCCGCCGCGCTCATCGGCGCGGACGGCGTCGTGCTTGCCCGGCACACCCGGCCCACTCCGGCCGGCGGCGGAGCCGATGCCGTGCTCGACGCCCTTGCGGCAGCGGCCGCCGAGGTCGACCCGGGCCGCCGCGCCTCGGCGCTCGGCATCGCCGCCGCCGGGGTCATCGACCCCCGCACCGGCCGGGTCACCAGCGCCACCGACTCCATCGGGGGCTGGGCGGGCACGGCTCTCGGCGCCGGGCTCGCGGACCGTACCGGATACCCGGTGGCCTGCGACAACGACGTACGGGCCACGGCCGGTCCCGAGCTCGCGGCACTGGATTCAGAGCACGGTTCGCTGCTGTTCGCGGCGATCGGGACCGGCGTCGGGGGCGCCGTCGCCGTCGACGGGCGGATGCTGCACGGCGCAGCGGGCATCGCGGGACACCTGGGTCATGTGCCGAGCGCCCAGGCGGCCGGGCTGCCCTGCACCTGCGGGGCCACCGGGCACCTGGAAGTGATCGCGTCGGGGCCCGCGATCACCGCCCACTACCAGCGGCTCACCGGCACCACGGTGGACCGCCTTCGCCTGGAGACCGTCGCGGACCGGGCCGCGCAGGGTGACGCGGACGCCGTCCACGTGATCACCACCGGCGCCGTCGCCGCAGGACAGGCGCTCGGCGGGCTCGCCAACGCGCTGGGCCCCGACCGGGTCGTCGTCGGCGGCGGCGTTCCCCGCATCGGCGCCCTGTACACGGACGCCCTGGCCACCGCCTTCGCCGCGGAACTGATGCCGCCACTGCGCGGCCTCGTCCCACAGGCCCCCTTGTTCGGCGCCGACGCGGCGGTGCTCGGCGCCGCCGCCCTCACCACAAGCCTGCCCCTTCACCACCCTGGAGCCCTTCGATGACCACACAAGGAGCCCTGCGATGACCACGCGGCAGACATGGACCGCGGCCGACCTCGCCGCCGGACTACGGGGCAGCCTCATCGTCTCCTGCCAGGCACCGCCCGGTGATCCGATGCGGGAGACCGACACTCTCGTACGGCTCGCACGGTCGGGAGCAGCAGGGGGCGGCGCCGCCATCCGCGCCAATGAACCGGACGTCGTCGCCGCGATCGTCGCCGCCGTCGACCTGCCGGTCATCGGCCTGTGGAAGGACGGTGACACCGGCGTCTACATCACCCCGACCGTCCGGCACGCCCTGGCGATCGTGGAGGCAGGTGCGGCCATAGTCGCCGCCGACGCCACCGACCGGCCGCGCGCCGACGGCTCCACGTTCGCCGATCTCGTCACCGCGGTCCACGCGGCGGGCGCGCTCGTCATGGCCGACGTCTCGACGCTCGCCGAGGGCGTCACCGCGGCCGGGCAGGGCGCCGACTTCGTCTCCACCACGCTTTCCGGCTACGTCCCAGGAACGCCGAAGACGCGCGGCCCCGACCTCACGCTTGTGGCAGAGCTGGCCGCCGCGATCGACGTCCCGGTCGTCGCCGAAGGCCGTATCAACAGCCCGCAGGACGCTGCCGCGGCCCTGGAGCGCGGCGCCCACTGCGTCGTCGTCGGAACCGCCATCACCGCACCCACCGCCCTGACCGCCCGCTTCGTCGCGGGCCTCACCAAGCACTGACCTGCCCCTTTAGGCGACCGGCCGCTCAAGGACGAGCACCGCCCCGCATCATGGAGTCACCGTGCAGACCTCATCACCCGCCAAGCCCCGCTGGTACCGCGAAATCAGCCGTACCCAGTGGAAGTCGTTCTTCGCCGCCTGGATCGGCTATGTCCTGGACGGTTTCGACTTCGTCCTGATCACGCTGGTCCTCACCGAGATCAGTGACGAGTTCGGCCTGAGCACCGTGCAGGCGGCCAGCCTGATCTCCGGCGCGTTCATCACCCGCTGGCTCGGCGGCGCGGTTCTCGGTGCCCTGGGTGACCGGTACGGCCGCAAGGCCTCCATGGTGCTGAGCATCCTGCTCTACTCGCTCGGCACGTTCGCGTGCGGATTCGCCTGGAACTACCACAGCCTCTTCGCCGCGCGGCTCGCCATCGGCATGGGCATGGCCGGGGAGTACAGCGCGAGCGCCACGTACGTCATGGAGAGCTGGCCGGCGAAGCTGCGCAGCCGGGCGAGCGGGTTCCTCATCTCCGGCTTCTCGGTCGGCTCGGTGCTCGCCGCGCAGGTCTACAACTGGGTGGTGCCTTCGCTCGGCTGGCGGTGGATGTTCTACCTCGGCCTGATCCCGATCGCCGTCGCGCTGTGGATGCGGCGCGCGCTGCCGGAGGCCGCGGAGTGGAGCGAGTCGGTCGCCGAGAAGGGCGCCAAGCCCAACCCGTTCCGTCCGCTGTTCGTGACCCGTGGCAGGGCCACCGCCAACGTGGTCCTGACCGTGGTCGCCACCCTCTCCCTGTTCCTGGTCTTCACGCCGGGCGGTGCGGGCATGGTGCCCGTGCTCTCCGTGGTCGCCGGTCTCTCGCTCGCGGCCTTCGCCGTCCAACTCGGCGGCAAGCGCGGCTGGGCGCTGTACCTGTCGATGATCGTCACGCTGTTCTTCGCGTTCCTCTACTCCTGGCCCATCCAGGCGCTGCTGCCCACGTATCTCAAGACCGATCTGGGCTACAGCACGGACCAGGTCACCGATGTCCTCTACTTCGCGGGCTTCGGCACCATGGTGGGCTGCTGGACCGCGGGTTTCCTCGGCGACCGGATCGGCGCGAAGAAGGCGTACGCGCTCACCCTCCTTGCCTCACTCGCCTTCGTCTATCCCGTGTTCGCCGTGGACGACAACCTGCTGCTTCTCGGCGTCCTGCTGTTCCTGCTCCAGGCGACCAGCTTCGGCATCTCGGGTCTGCTCCCGCGCTACATCGGCGGTCACTTCCCGACCGAGAGCCGGGGCGCGGCGCTCGGCTTCACGTACAACGTGGGCGCCCTCGGCGGCGCGGTGGCTCCGGTCCTCGGGGCGCATCTCGCGTCCGGCATGGACCTGGGGCAGGCGCTCGCCGTGCTGACGTTCGGGGGCACGGTGATCGTGGTGCTTCTGGTGGGCTTCGACGTCCCGGCCAGGCTGAACCGGCTCATGGATCCGGAGGGGGCGAGGGACCACCTGGCGGAGGAGGCGACCCAGCTGTCCCCGCCGTCGGAGAAGGCGGACGGGCAAGCGCCGACGGCCGGGGACACCGCCCGCACCTGACACCGGACACCGGCGGCCCAGGCACCCGCATCGCGGCCCGCTCCAGCGGCAGGAGTACGGGATGCGTGGTGTTCTGGAACCTATGAGCAGTCCAGAGGAGCAGACGAACCTGGGCCGGGCGAGCCGCGACGTCCCCACGGCGGAATCGGCGGAGCCCCCAGCAAGCCGCCGCTGGTGGGCCCTGGCCGTGATCGCGCTCGCCCAGCTCATGGTGGTCCTGGACGCGACCATCGTGAACATCGCACTGCCGTCCGCGCAGCGCGAGCTCGGCCTCACCAACGGCAACCGCCAGTGGGTCATCACCGCGTACACGCTGGCCTTCGGCGGACTGCTCCTTCTCGGCGGCCGCATCGCCGACCTGTTGGGCCGCAAACGCACCTTCATCATCGGACTCGTCGGCTTCGCCGCGGCCTCGGCGCTCGGCGGCGCCGCCACCGGACCCGCCATGCTGTTCGCGTCGCGCGCCCTGCAAGGCGTCTTCGCCGCGGTTCTCGCCCCGTCCGCACTGTCATTGCTGACCACCACCTTCACCGACGGCAAGGAACGCGCCAAGGCGTTCGGGATCTACGGCGCCATCGCGGGCGCGGGCGGTGCGCTCGGCCTGCTGCTCGGCGGCATCCTGACGGAGTACCTGGACTGGCGCTGGTGCCTGTACGTCAACGTCCCCATCGCCGTGCTCGCCGTCTTCGGCGCCGTCTCCCTCCTTGAGGACCGCGTGGGACACAAGGAAGCCCGTCTGGACGTCCCCGGCGTGATCCTGGGATGCGGAGGGCTCATCGCCGTCGTGTACGGGCTGAGCGAGGCCGAATCCCGCGGTTGGACCTCCGTGATGGTCCTCGCCCTGCTGATCGGCGGCATCGTCCTGCTTGCCGTGTTCACGTGGTGGCAGACACGCACGACGCGCCCCCTGCTGCCGCTGCACATCGTGAAGGACCGCAACCGTGGTGGCTCGATGCTGACCATGGGACTTGCCACGATCGGCATGTTCGGCGTTTTCCTCTTCATGACGTACTACCTGCAGAGCATCCTCGGCTACTCACCGGTGAAGACCGGATTCGCCTTCTTCCCCATGTCGCTTGCCATCATCATCGGCTCGACGCAGATCTCGGCCCGGCTGCTGCACCACGTTCCCCCGCGGCTGCTCATGGGGCCGGGACTGCTGCTCGCGGCGGTGGGTCTGTTCACGCTGACGTTCCTCGGCACGGAATCCAGCTACGCCGCGCACATCCTGCCCGGTCTGCTGATGCTGGGTCTCGGGCTCGGTCTCACCTTCATGCCGGTGATGGCGACCGCCACGGCAGGGGTGGACCCGAAGGACGCGGGCGTCACGTCGGCAACGGTCAACACCGCCCAGCAGGTGGGTGGTTCGATCGGCACGGCGCTGCTCAACACCATCGCGACGACGAGCACCGCCACGTATCTCTCGTCCCACATGGCAGGCGCCGCCCGCACAGGACGGCTGACGCCGGAGCGCAAGGCGCAGATCGTCGACTCCGGTGTGGTGCACGGCTTCACCGTGGCCATCGGGTGGGCGGCACTGATCATGCTCGCGGCCTCAGCGGCTGCCTTCCTGCTCGTCAACGCCTCCGCGCCACGACACCGCCAGGAGAATGCCGGGGCGCCCGACGTGACCTCGGTCTGAATCCGCCTTCCTGCCAGCCGTCACCCTTGTAAGGAGCAGCCATGGGCGATCCCTCGGTGAACCCCGCCCTGTCCGCCGAACCGCCCTCCGCTGCTGAACTCCAGGAGCTGGAACGGTATTGGAGGGCGGCCAATTACCTCTCGGTGGGGCAGATCTACCTGATGGACAACGCCCTGCTGCGGCGGCCTCTGGCAGCCGAGGACATCAAGCCGCGGCTCCTCGGCCACTTCGGCACATCGCCCGGGCTCAACCTGGTGCACGTTCACCTCAACCGGGCCATCAAGGCGCGGCAGCTGGACACCGTCTGCATCTGGGGCCCCGGGCACGGCGGGCCCGCGGTACTCGCCAACTCCTGGCTGGACGGCACGTACACCGAGACCTATCCCGACGTCACCCGCGACGGAGAGGGAATGGCCCGGCTGTTCCGCCAGTTCTCGTTCCCCGGCGGAGTCCCCAGCCATGTCGCCCCCGAGACGCCCGGCTCCATCCACGAGGGCGGCGAGCTCGGCTACTCGCTCTCACACGCCTACGGCGCCGCGTTCGACAACCCGGACCTGCTCTCCGTGTGCGTCATCGGCGACGGAGAGTCCGAGACCGGGCCGCTGGCCGCCTCCTGGCACTCCAACACCTTCCTGGACCCGGTGCACGACGGCGCGGTACTCCCCATCCTGCACCTGAACGGCTACAAGATCGCCAACCCGACGATCCCGGCCCGGCTCCCCGAGAGCCAGCTCGACGACCTGATGCGCGGATACGGATACGAGCCCGTGCACGTCACCGGCGACGACCCCATGACGGTCCACCGCGATTTCGCCGTTGCCATGGACCGCTGCCTCGATCGCATCGCCGCGATTCAGCGGACGGCCAGAGCGGACGGAGGAACCGAGGGCAGCAAGGACGCCACAGCGCCGCGCTGGCCCATGATCGTGCTGCGTACGCCGAAGGGCTGGACCGGCCCCAAGACGGTGGACGGCAAACCCGTCGAGGGAACGTGGCGGGCCCACCAGGTGCCGCTGGCCAACGTCAGGGAGAGCGCCGAGCACCGCCACCAGCTGGAGGAATGGCTGCGCTCCTACCGGCCCGAGGAACTCTTCGACACCGACGGACGCCCGGTGCCCGAACTCGTCGAACTCGCCCCGCAGGGCACGCTGCGCCTCGGCGCCAACCCGCACGCCAACGGCGGGCTCCTCCTGCGCTCGCTGCCGCTGAAGCCGCTCGAGGATTTCGCGGTCGACGTGGACAAGCCCGGCGCCACCATGAACGAGCCGACTCGGATCCTCGGCGGCTACCTGCGTCAGGTGATGGCCGACACCGCCGAGCGGCGCGACTTCCGGCTGGTCGGCCCCGACGAGACCGCCTCCAACCGGCTCGACGCGGTCTACGACGCGACCGGAAAGGCCTGGCAGGAGGAGATCCACGACGTCGACGAACACCTCTCCCGGCACGGACGCGTGATGGAGATCCTCTCCGAGCACACCTGCCAGGGGTGGCTCGAGGGGTACTTGCTGACGGGGCGCCACGGGCTCTTCTCCTGCTACGAGGCGTTCGTGCACATCGTCGACTCGATGGTCAACCAGCACATCAAGTGGCTGCGCACCACCCGCGAGCTGCCCTGGCGGGCGCCGATCGCCTCGCTGAACTACCTGCTGACCTCCCACGTGTGGCGGCAGGACCACAACGGCTTCTCGCACCAGGACCCCGGGTTCATCGGTCACGTCCTCAACAAGAGTCCCGAAGCGGTGCGGGTCTACCTGCCGCCGGACACCAACACGCTGCTCTCCACCGCTGAGCACTGCCTCGCCTCACGCGACTACGTGAACGTGATCGTGGCCGGCAAACAGCCCGGCTTCGACTGGCTGAGCCTGGACGAAGCACGGGCGCACTGCGCGCGGGGCGCCGGCGTATGGACCTGGGCGGGCAGCGAGACCCCCGAGCGTGAGCCGGACGTCGTCCTTGCCTGCGCCGGGGACGTGCCCACTCTGGAGGTGCTCGCCGCCGCGAGCCTGCTGCGCACCCACCTGCCTGAGCTCGTGGTGCGCGTGGTCAACGTGGTGGACATCGCGCGCCTCATGCCGGAGGGGGAGCACCCGCACGGCATGCCGGACGCGGAGTTCGACACGCTGTTCACCCGCGACAAGCCGGTGATCTTCGGATTCCACGGCTACCCGTGGCTCGTGCACCGCCTTGCTTACCGGCGCGCGGTCCACCCGCACCTGCACGTCCGCGGATACAAGGAACGGGGCACGACCACCACGCCCTTCGACATGGTGGTCGCCAACGACCTGGACCGCTTCCGCCTGGTGATGGACGTCATCGACCGCGTGCCGGGCCTGGGCGTCCGCGCGGTCGAGGTACGCCAGCAGATGCAGGACACGCGGCTGCGCCACCACGCCTATGTGCGGGCGAACGGTGTCGACCTGCCGGAAGTGCGGGACTGGACCTGGCAGGACTGACCGGCCTCGCCGTCCGGCCAGACGGGTGGGCGCGTGTGGGCCGAGCGGGGGACGCGCGGCGTGTTGCCGGTAGCGACACGCCGTGAGGCGGGATGGCTCTTGGTAAAGGCGCGGTCGACGCCAGCAATACGTTCCGGGGCACGAGCGCTTCCGGGGGCCGCGTCCGTACTGGAGGTACACACATGCGTTCCATCCGAGTGCTGACCGGTCTGGCCGTTGCGGGCGCCGCGCTGGCGATCACCGCCCCCAACGCGCAGGCAGTGTCGCCGAGTTGCCAGAAGGCGCTGGACGACGCGGAGATCACGCAGAAGAACTCCGACACGGTACAGGCCGACCCGAACGCATCCCAGGAGGAGAAGAAGGCCGCCGAGGACGAGGCCAACATGGCCGCCTCCACCGCGCAGCGGTTCTGCGACTCCACGGACCCGGCCGTCAGGGGCGGCGTGCACGCCGGTTCGGGCGGTTCCCAGGGCAGCACCGACCCGACCGAGCTGGCTGCGGGGGCCGCGGTCCTTGCCGTCGGTGCGGGCGCGGTGTACCTGCACCGCCGCAAGACCGCCGGACAGCGCTGACCTTCCGTCACCGGTCAACCGGCCCCGCCGACCGAGCCCGTACTCGCCCGGCGGGGCCGCGCAACTTCCCCCTCCACCTGGGCAGGAACGGCGACACCATGACCTACCCCCACACATCGTCGGCCCGTTCCCCCTGGCGCCGCATAGGGTCCTGGGGCGCGCTCGCGGCCCTCGCCGTGGGCGTGTGGTTCTGGACGGCCGACGCCGAGGAGACCGGCACGCCGCCCCAACCCTCAGCCGCCCAGGCCAGGACCTTCGCATCCGGCCGCCCGGCCGAAGCCGCCGCGCCCGCGGTGACCTCCCTGTCCGAGTCACCCCCTGTCCGCGTCAAGATCCCCGCCATAGGCGTGGACGCCGCCCTCACCGCGCTGTCCAGGACCAAGGACGGCGGACTGAACGCACCACCACCCGACGACGCCAACCTCGCGGGCTGGGACGCGGCCGGCACGCTGCCCGGCAGCACCGGCACCGCCGTGATCGCCGGACACGTCGACACCAACGAGGGCCCCGCCGTGTTCTACGGACTCGGCTCCCTGAAGAAGGGCGCCAAGGTGCAGGTGACCCGCGAGGACGGCCGCACCGCGGTGTTCACCGTCGACGGCGTCGAGGAGTACGAGAAGGACGACTTCCCCAGCAGCAAGGTCTACGCGCCACGGACGCGCCCCGAACTGCGCCTCATCACCTGTAGCGGCACGTACAACAAGACCGACGGCTACTCCGGCAACGTAGTCGTCTACGCACACCTGACCGGAGTCGGTTCCTAGGAGACCGTGGCTGTGGCTGTGGCTTGCGTCGGAATGAGGTAGTGCGCACTTAGGGTGAAAAAGTGCAAATGGTACCTCGTGCAATTCCCGTGGTCATGGCCCTGATTCTCGTCGGCGGCGCGGAGGGCGCTGCGGTCGCACACGCGCCCGGCCTCGATGTCCCGCCCTCGCGAAGTGCCCCCGCCCCCGGCCTCGCGGCTCGGGTCAGCGCCGTGCCGATGGCCAAGCTCGGCCGGACCTACCGCCCCGGATGCCCCGTCCCGCCGCGACGCCTTCGGCTCATCCGCATGAACCACTGGGGCTTCGACGGCCGGGTCCACGCCGGTGAGCTGATCGTCCAGGAGCGTGCGGTCAAGCCTCTCCTCTACGTCTTCCGGAAAGCCTTCACGGCCAAGTTCCCGATCCGCCGGATGCGGGTCATGGCCGAGTTCAACGGCAGCGACCCGGCGGCGATGGCGGCCGACAACACCTCCGCCTTCAACTGCCGCCGGGTGACCGGGAACCCGAACCGCCTGTCGCAGCACTCGTACGGCAACGCGATCGACATCAACACGGTCGAGAACCCGTACGTCGATGTGAACGGGCGCGTCCATCCGGCGTCCGCGGCGAAATACCTGCGGCGCGACCGCTTCGTCAAGGGCATGATCCGCCCCGGGGACGTCGTGTCGACCGCCATGCGCAGGGTCGGCTGGCAGTGGGGCGGGCGTTGGGCGCACCCGGACTACCAGCACTTCTCGGCCAACGGAAAGTAGTGCGGTGTTCCCGGCGATGAGAGGGCTCAGAGCCACGTCGTCGCCAGCCAGGCGCCCACGGACGCGGTGGCGACGAGCGCGATGTTGAGGCCGATCTTGCGGTCTCCGCGGCGCAGATGAACCCTCGTCGCGGCGATCTGCAGGACCACGAACCCCGACGCCGCTGCGAGGGCGAGCCAGGGGGCGATGCCGGTCAGCGGCGGGAGTGTCAGTCCGATCGCGCCGAGCGCTTCGACCAGCCCGATGGCCCTGACGGCGGGCATGGGCGTGCTGTCCACCCAGGCCATCATCGGCAGGAGCTCCTCACGGCTCCGCACCAGCTTCATCCCGCCTCCATAGAGGTAGAACAGGGCGAGCAGACCCGCGACGATCCAGTAGGCGACGTTCACGATTCCCGTCCTCCGGCGAAATCGGCGGCGGGCTCGGTGGCGTAACGGCTCATCACCTGGATGTTCGCCCGGGGAGTCAGTGCCCGGCCGTCGGCGATCATTGCCTGGAGATCGCGGAAGTACTGCACGTACAGGTCCGGAGTGAAGATGCTGAGCATGACGGCCGGTTGGTCGGTCACGTTGGCGAAGGTGTGCGGTGCGCCGGGCGGGACCATCACGAGCGTCCCCGCGGTCGCGTCGTAGTCCTTCTCGCCGACCGTGAACCGCAGCGTGCCGGAGATGACGTAGAAGCCCTCGTCGTGCTGGGCGTGACGGTGTTGCGGCGGTCCGGGTGTGTGGGGCGCGAGGACCGATTCGGCGAGCCCGAGACGGTGTTCGGTGTTGCTGCCGTCTTCGAGGACGCGCAGTCGCGTGGTGCCCAGGACGATCTTCTCGCCGTCACCTGGACCGACCACCGACACGGCGGGGTCGGCAGCAGGCTCATTCGTTCTCGGTTCGTCGGTCATGTCTCGATTCCACCGCCAGGGCGCCGCCACCGTCCAAGACCTGTTCCGTCGCACCGATACCGAACGGGTATCGTCCCAGCATGGAGCTACGTACGCTGCGCTATTTCGTGGCCGTCGCCGAGGAACTCCACTTCGGCAGGGCCGCCGTCCGGCTGCACATGAGCCAACCGCCACTGAGCCGGGCCATCAAGCGGTTGGAGACCGAGGCCGGGGCCGCATTGTTCGACCGGTCGTCCACCCGTGTCACGCTCACCGCGGTGGGCGCGGTGCTGCTCGACGAGGCGCGCGCCCTGCTCGACCAGGCCGACCGTCTCGGCGTACGCGTGGCCGCCGCGGCGGGCGTCGCGACCATCACCGTCGGCATCCTGGGGGACAGCGCCGATCAGGGCGCGGCCCGTCTCGCCGCCGCCTACCGGCAACGGCACCCACAGGTCGAGGTGCGGATCCGCGAGACCGACCTGACCGACCCGACCTGCGGGCTGCACGCCGGCCTGGTCGATGTCGCCCTGACCCGGGGGCCGTTCGACGGGACAGGCCTGACCGCGCACGAACTGCGCGCGGATCCGGTGGGCGCTCTGCTGCGCGCCGACGATCCGCTGGCCCGCCGCGACAGCCTGAAGCTCGCCGACCTGACGGACCGCCGCTGGTTCGTCTTCCCGGAGGGCACCGACCCCCTCTGGCAGTCGTACTGGAACGGCGGAGAGCCTCGCGAGGGCCCGGTGGTGCGTGCCGTCGCGGAATGCCGGCAAGCCGTGCTCTGGAACGGCACCGTCGGCATGACGCTCCTGGACCACGAGCCCGGGGACGGGCTCAAGGTGGTGCCGTTGATCGACATGCCTCCGAGCCGTGTGGTGGCGGCATGGAACGAGGGCGACACGAATCCGCTGATCCGCTCGTTCGTCCGGATCGCGATCGCGGCCTATCGAGGCTGACTGATATTCCCGTGCCGTGCCGACGGTGAAGAGGCAGACTCGCCCCATGGCGGACATGCGGGCGTTCCGGGACGCGATCGGTGACTGGGCGGCCGGTGGCCCCGGCGGACCGGCGAGCGAGCTGGCCGTAAGAGTGGGGGTGCGGACGGCGGTGCTGCTCGAAGGCCCCAGTGACCTCGCGGCCGTTGAGGCCCTTGCCGCGGCGCGCGGCCGGGACCTGGCCGCCGAGGGAGTGTGCGTCGTGTCGATGGGCGGGGCGATGAGCATCGGCCGCTACGCCGAACTCCTCGGGCCGCCCGGCCTCGGGCTGCGCCTTGCAGGCCTGTGCGACGAGAACGAACAAGGCTTCTACGACCGTGGCCTGGAGCGGGCAGGAGCGCCGCGGCAAGGCTTCTTCGTGTGCGTGTCGGACCTGGAGGACGAGCTCATCCGCGCCCTCGGCGCGGCCAGGGTCGAGGAGACCGTCCGGGCCGAGGGCGACCTGCGGGCCTGGCAGACCTTCCTGCGCCAGCCCGCACAGCACGGCAGGCTCCGACAGCAGCAGTTGCGGCGCTTCCTCGGCACGAAGAAGGGCCGCAAGATCCGCTACGGCCGCCTGCTCGTCGAGGCCCTCGACCCCGAACTGACACCGGCCCCGCTCGACGACCTCCTCACGAGCCTGCGAGCGTGAGCGCGGTGTCCGGCACGTCGGATCGCTCCGCCCAGGCGACATGCCCGTCCGGGCGGATAAGGATCGCGGCCACGCCCTTGAGATCGGGGTGGTCCGGCCAGTCCCGCACCGGGGCCACGCGTACGCGGTCCGCCGGTACGTGGGGGACCGGCACGTCGGGGACCGACACCACCCCTGATTCCTCGCGGGTGAGGAGTACGAAACGGCCGTCCGCGAGCAGGCCGCTGACATGGCTCACCGCACCGCCCGTGCGCACCTCGACGTCCGGCATCCGGTGACCCACCAAGG
Organism: Streptomyces sp. NPDC055239; assembly: GCF_053606205.1. Taxonomy (NCBI): domain Bacteria; kingdom Bacillati; phylum Actinomycetota; class Actinomycetes; order Kitasatosporales; family Streptomycetaceae; genus Streptomyces; species Streptomyces sp. NPDC055239. Next base: position 306,870 of record NZ_JBSGRD010000007.1, read on the forward strand.
GGTGCTCGCTCTCCGGAGCCGCGTACACGGTCGAGAGCGCGGAGACCCGTCGTGCCAGCTTGCGGTTCACTTCGGGAATCTCCAGGAGCTCGTCCAGGAGTGAACGCAAGGAGCGCGCGGGACCTGCGTGACTCTCCAGCAGGGGGAGTTCACCGAGGAGCTGCTGCACCTGGGTGTCCTGCGCGACAGCGTGACCGACCGGCCTGCGCTCGGCGTCATAGGTGTCGAGGAGCTCGTCGCCCGCCCACCCCTTCACCGCTCCCGCGAGCTTCCAGCCCAGGTTCATCGCGTCCTGCAGCCCGGTGTTGAGACCCTGCCCCGCGGCCGGGAAGTGGATGTGCGCGGCATCGCCTGCCAGGAAGACGCGACCGGCCCTGTACCGGTCGGCCACGCGGGTCGCGTTCCCGAAGCGGGACATCCACACCGGTTCGTCGATCCCCAGGTCGCTGCCGCACAGGCGCATCAGCGCGCCGCGGAACTCGTCGAGGGTCACGGGCTCCCGTGAGGAGACCCTCATCCGCTCGGGGTCGATGTACACCAGGCGGGTCACGCCGCCGTCCAGCGGTGCCACCAGGATCCCGTGGGCGCGTGCCGCGACGAGCGCCTCGGCGTCCACCGTCAGGAAATCGCCAAGGACGCCGGTCAGGGACTCCTCGCTGCCCGGAAACGGAATGCCGGCGAGCGAACGCACGTGGCTGCGCGCACCGTCACACCCGACGAGGTAGGCGCAGCGCACGCTTCGCTCGCCCCCATCTCCGTCGCGAACCCGGACGACGAGGCCGTCGGCCCCTTCTTGCACGTTGATCAGTTCGCTGCCCCGCTCGACGGCGACCCCCAACTCGAGGGCCCGCTCCTCGAGGAGCGCCTCTGTCCGGGCCTGGGCGAGGAACAACGTGTGCGCCTGACGCGTGTCGAGGGAGGCGAAATCGAGCTGCGTGGCAAGACCCGCGAAGTGCCAGCCCGGCACGGTGCGCCCCGCGGCGAGGAAGCGCGGGGTCAGCCCGCGCAGGTCCAGGATCTCCAGGCTCCGCGGGTGCAGTGTCAGGGCCCGGGAGTTCGGCTGGCGCTCGAGCCTCGGCTCGACCACGCGCACCTTCACGCCTGCCAGGGCGAGTTCGCAGGCGAGCATCAGCCCCGTGGGCCCGGCTCCGGCGACGACTACGTCTGTGTCCATGTCCATGACGACGTTCATGACGATCCCCAAGGTGATTTCCATTTAGTGAACAACGTTCACGTGAACGATGTTCACTATACTCGGACGCATGATGACGCAGTCAAGGAATTCGCCGGGACCTCCGAGGCGCGGACGCCCCGCACGTCTGGACCGCGCAGCCGTGACCACGGCCGCGCTCGACCTTCTTGACGCCGTGGGAGTGGAAGACCTCACCATGAGGCGCCTGGCGGAACGGGTCGGCGTTCAGGCCGGCGCCCTCTACCGCCACTTCGCCACCAAGCACGATCTGCTCACGGCCATGGCCGAGCGCATGCTCGAGGACGTCCGGGCGGCAGGCTCGGCAGAGGAACCGGAAACGGTCGACGATCTGGCCCACGCCCTTCGCCACGCGTTGCTGGCCAGGCGGGACGGGGCACGTGTCTACGCGGGAACGCACCCCGTGGGACCCCACACCCTGGCCTACGGCGACCGCCTGGTCGCGGCTCTCCTGCGCACCGGCCTCAGCGTCGAGGACAGCGGTCGCGCATTCCTCGCCGTGGTGAACTACACCGTCGGCCACACACTGGAGGAGCAGGCCTCAACGCCCTCTGGGGACGACGGGATCGAGGGCGTGCAGGCGCTGGGCCGTGCCGTTCACGAGGGCGACTACGCGCACCTCGCCCTGGTCCTGCCCGCGCTCACCGATCCGGACTTCGAGCAGCACTTCGCCCTGGGGCTCCAACTCCTTATGGAGGGTGTGCGTGCCCGTGCCAGCGAGGCCGCTCGCCCCGCGTCCGACCAAGTCCGGTCTCGTCAGGAGCCGTAGCGCGAGCGCAGTGCCTTCTTGTCGAACTTGCCGGTGCCGGTGCGGGGCACGGCGTCCACGACCTCGATGCGGTCCGGCAACTGCCAGCGGGCGAAGCCGCTGCCCTCGAGGTGCTCGCGCACCTGCTCCAGGGAGACGGCGCTCCCGGGGCGGACCGCGAGGCAGATCAGCGGGCGCTCCTGCCACTTCGGGTCGGGGATTGCGACGACCGCGGCCTCGGCGACCTCGGGCATGGCCATCACGGCTGACTCCATGTCCACCGAGGAGATCCACTCGCCGCCGGACTTGATGAGGTCCTTGGCGCGGTCGGCGATGACGACGTATCCGTCCGGTGAACCGACGGCGATGTCCCCGGTGCGGAACCAGCCGTCGTCGGTGAACGCGGAGGAACCCTCGCCGCCGAGGTAGGAACCGGCGATCCACGGCCCGCGCACCAGCAGATCTCCCATCGCCTCTCCGTCCCAGGGCGCGGAGCCTCCCGCCTCGTCACGGATCTCCAGCTCCACGCCGGGCACCGGCAGTCCGGCGCGCGTGTGCACGGCGTCGGCGAGGCGGGTCTCGTCCCAGTCGCGCATGTGCTCCTTGGGCCAGGCGAAGCTGGCCAACGGCGAGGTCTCGGTCATGCCCCAGACCTGGATGAGCGGGATGCCGAGGTCGCGGCGGTAGTGCTCGATCAGGGCGGCCGACGGGCGGGCCCCGCCGCACAGCAGATGCCGTAGATCCGGGAGTCCGCCGCGGGCAGCGATGTCACCGGCGGTCGCCGTCCAGATGGTCGGCACGCCCGCGGCCACCGTGACGCGCTCCTCGGCCAGGAGCGCGACGAGCGCGGCGGGATCCAGCGCGCCGCTTGAGAAGACCTGCTTGGCGCCGTAAGGGGTGGCGGTATAGGGCAGGCCCCAGGCGTTGGCGTGGAACATCGGCACCACCGGCAGCACGCAGTCGCCGGGGCCGATGGACATCGCGGCCGGTGAGGAGGCGGCGATGGCGTGCAGCACGGTCGACCGGTGGGTGTACACGACGCCTTTGGGGCGACCCGTGGTGCCCGAGGTGTAACACAGCCCGAGCGGGGACCGTTCGTCGATGTCCCGCGGGGGGTAGTGCTCAGGCCGGCCTGCGAGCAACTGCTCGTAGGCCACAACGTTCGGCAGCGTCGTCTCGGGCACCTCGTCGGCAAGGACCACGACACAGCGCACGCCTTTGAGGCCGCCGCGTGCGTGCACCTTCTCAAGGAGCGGGATCAAGTCGGAGTCGACGAGGATGGCGCTGTCGTCGGCGTGCCCGATGACGTACGCGAGATCCTCCGGCGAGAGCCGCAGGTTGAGGGTGTGCAGCACACGACCGGTGCAGGGGATGGCCCAGTAGGCCTCCAGGTGCCGGTAGCCGTTCCAGGCCAGGGTCGCGACCGTCGCGTCGCGATCGAGGCCCAGAGCGTCCAAGGCGTGCATCAGTTGCTGCGCCCGGCGGCCGAAGTCCGCGTAGGTGTAGCGGTGCACGCTCCCGTCGGCGCGGTGTGTGACCACTTCCGTGTCATGGAAGTAGCGCGGCGCATGGTTGAAGAGGAGCCAGGTGTTGAGCGGGGTGTCCATCATGGTCATGGGGCACATCGTCGGCGCCCGGTGCGGCGCCCTGCCATGGAGAAGATCCCCAGGGTGCACGGACGGCCTGTGGAGGACGTCTCCATGGCCGCCACTGTGCGTCGCCCCTAGCGTGGCGGGCGCAACAGGGGGAACATCGCAGGTGAAGCGTAGGGAGACACGTCCGTGCAGCAGATCCCCACACACCCCGAGACCGGTGCGGGGCCCGCCGGAGAGCTGCTGCGCCTGCTGCGCGTGGGAGCGGGTCCCGAGCAGTACCGTGCCCTGCTCGAGCACTGCGCCGCGGCCGACCGGACCTGGCTCGGCCCGCTCGTCGACGACGCGCTGCACGTCCGCACCCGTCTCGAGGAGCAGAGCCGACACGAGACGGAACTGGCCGCGCTCTACGAGACGGCCGGTGATCTCTCCTCGCTGCGCGATCTTGAGGCGGTGCTGCAGGCCATCGTCCACCGGGCCCGTGCCCTGCTCGGCACGGACGTCGCCTATCTGATGCTCAACAACGACCGGCGTGGCGACACCTACATGCGGGTCACCGACGGCATCCGCACCGACGCCTTCAAGCACAACAACCTGCCCATCGGCTCCGGTCTCGGCGGGCTCGTCGCCAAGCACGCCGTGCCCTACCACACGGCCGACTACTTCGAGGACACCCGGTTCGAGCACGTTCGCGACGACGTCGTACGGGCCGAAGGGCTGATCTCCGTCCAGGGCGTCCCCCTGGTCCGCGGCGACCAGGTCATCGGTGTGCTCTTCGCCGCCAACCGCCGCAGCCGGCCCTTCGCCGACCACGAGGTGGCGCTGCTGGTCTCGCTCGCCGACCATGCCGCCATCGCCATCGAGAACGCCACCCTCTTCCAGGACGTACGCCGCGCCGTCGACGAGCTCACCCGGGCCAACGCGGTGATCCAGGCCCACAGCGAGTCCATCGAACGCGCCGCCGCCCTGCACGAGCGGCTCATCGGCATCGTGCTCGACGGCGCGGGCCTGCCCATCGTGGCCGAGACTCTCGCGGACGTGCTCGGCGGCAGCATCCTCGTGCTCGACGCCCGGCGGAGCACGCTCGCCGCCGCCGGTACGGACCTGCTCGTCGACCAGGCCCGTGAATCCGGCCGCCTCCCCGAGCACGGCCCGGCCGCCGAGGCCGCGCGCGAGGCGGGTGCGATGTCCACCGAGGCGCGCCGCACCCGCTGGATCCCGGCCTCTGACGGTGGATCAGCCGCCTGTGCCACCCCAATCGTCGCCGACGGCAAGGCCATGGGCGTGCTGCTGCTCGTGCGTGACGAGCCGGACGCCGCCGACATCCATGCGCTGGAGAGCGCGGCCTTGGTGACGGCGTTGATGTTCCTCAGCGAACGAGCCGTCGCCGAGGCCGAGCACCGGCTTCACGGCGAGCTCCTCGAAGACCTCCTCGGCAATCCGCACCGCGACGCCGAAGGCCTCCGCCGCCGGGCCACCTTGATGGGCATCACGCTGAGCCGTCCGCACACCGTGCTCGCCGCCCGCTGCCGCGGCAGCCTGCATCGTCGTCCCGTCGCCGACGCGGCCGCCACCTTCGCCGCACGCGCGGGCGGCGTCGCGGGGGAGTACCGGGGCAACGTCGTCGTCCTTGTTCCTGTCGGCAGCACTCCCGCGGACGCGGCCCGCATGCTGGCCGAGCAGCTGACCTCCTCCGTGGGCGCGCCGGTCACCGTCGGTGCCGCCGCGGCGGGCGGGGGCGCCGACGCCGTGGTCGAGGCCCACCGCGACGCCGCGCGCTGCCTGGACGTCCTGCTCGCACTGGACCGTGACGGCGAGGGCGCGACCTCCGGCGAACTCGGCATCTACGGCCTCCTGTTCCACCAGACCGGCCGCGACGAACTGCACCGCTTCGTCGGCCGTACCATCGGCCCCGTCCTCGACCACGACGCGCAACGCGGGGGCGAGCTGGCCCACACGCTCATGACGTACTTCGCCAACGACGCGAACTTCACCCGAACCGCCGCCGCCCTGTACATCCACATCAACACCTTGTACCAGCGAGTGGAACGGATCACCGCTCTGCTCGGCCCGCAGTGGCGGCACGCGGACGAAATCCTGCAGGTCCATCTCGCCCTCAAGGTGTACGCGGTACTCGGCACCCCGTAGGCGCTTCGCAGGCACTCGGCGCCCCGCAATGGAACACCCCTACGCCACACGCCGACGCACGGTGGAGAACATCGCCGTATCCGCCGGTCACAGCTGGGCTCTAGCGTCCCTGTGTCCGCCGACGGCGTCCGCAAGGAGACACCATGCACCGGCCCCCCTCATCACGTCACCGCTCCCGCAATCCCCTACCGCGTCTCCTGACGCTCGCGCTGCTGCTTTCGCTGATCGCCCTGTCCCCGGGTCTTGCCCCGACTCAGGCGCACGCGACCGCCGCCACGCAGGAGGTGACCGACTTCCGCCCGAATCCAGGAAATCTGCGGATGTTCCGCTACGTTCCCGAGAACTTGCCCGCCGGTCGCCCCCTGGTCGTGGCCCTGCACGGCTGCGGAAGGTCCGCCGGGGCCTTCGACGACGAGCCCGGCTGGACCGAGATGGCCGACAAGTACGGCTTCGCACTGCTGCTGCCCGAGCAGAGGGCCGCCAACAACGCACTCTCCTGCTTCAACTGGTTCGAGCCCGGCGACACCACCCGCGGCCAGGGCGAGGCCCGCTCGATCAAGGAGATGGTCGACCGGACCAAGAAGGACCAGGGAAGCGACCCGTCCCGTGTCTACGTCACAGGGCTGTCCGCCGGCAGCGCGATGACCTCGGTGATGGCGGCCACCTACCCTGACGTGTTCGCCGGCGCGGCCATGGTCGCCGGGGCTCCGTACGGCTGCGCCCGCAACATCGTCGAAGCCGTGGGGTGCGCGACCCCGGGCAAGGACCTCAGCCCACGTCAGTGGGGCGACAAGGTCCGTGCCGCCGACCCCGGTCACGGCGGCCGGTGGCCGACCGTGTCGGTGTGGCACGGGACCAAGGACACCGCGGTGGCGCCCATGAACATGACCGAGGTGGTCGAGCAGTGGACCGACGTCCACGGTACGGACACCACCCCGGAAGTCAGCGACAAGGTCCAGGGCTACCCGCACAAGGTCTACCGGGACAGGTCAGGACGTGATGTCGTCGAGACCTACTCCATCACCGGCATGGGCCACGGCCAGCCCGTCGATCCCGGCCCCGGCACCGCGCAGTGCGGCGTGGCCGCAGATGCCATCCCGGACGAGAACATCTGCGCCGCGTACCGGATCAGCCAGTTCTGGGGCCTGGACAGGCCCGCCACCCCTGACCAGGAGCCGAGATGACAGAGCCGACCACCGTCGAACCCCTCGCGTTGGACCTGCCCGTCGAGGGCGGCACGCTCAAGGTGCTGCGCTTCGGCAGTGGCCCGCGCGTGGCCGTCGCCGCCCACGGCATCACCGCCAGCGGCATGTCCTACCGAGCGGTGGCCCGACAACTGCCCGGCGAATGGTCCCTGTACGCGTTGGACCTGCGCGGGCGTGGCGACAGCGCGGACACGCCCGGGCCGTACGGTATCGATGCGCACGCGGCCGATGTGTGCAGGGCCGCCGAGGAGTTCGGCGGCGGTGGGCCGGTGGCGCTGACCGGACAGTCCATGGGCGCGTACGTGGCGCTGCGGGCGGCCGTGCGCAGCCCCGCGCTCTTCGACCGGCTGCTGCTCATCGACGGCGGGCTGCCGCTGCCGGTGCCCGCAGACGTGGACCTGGACGAAGTCCTCGACAGCACGCTGGGACCGGCGGTCGCCCGGCTGTCCCGGACCTTCGCCGACGACCAGGCGTACGTCGACTTCTTCCGCGCGCATCCGGCGCTCGGTGCGGAGTGGAGCTCGGACATCGAGGCGTACGTCCGCTACGACCTCACCGGGCCGCCAAGTGCCCGCCGCTCGAAGGTGCGTGAGGACGCGGTGCGTCAGGACGGCCGGTACTTGCTGACGGCGGGCGAGTCCCTGGGCGCGGACCTGGCAACCCATCTGACGGTTCCGACCTTGCTGTTGCACGCCCCGCTGGGCGTACTCGGACAGACGCCGCCGATTCTCCCGCAGGATCTCGTCGACCACTGGGTGCGCCAGTCTCCCGCTCTGCGAGCCGAGTTGGTGGAAGGGGCGAACCACTACACGATTCTGCTGGGGTCACATGCGAAGACGGCGGCGGAACGGCTGGTCGACGAGTGGACGGTCGGCTGAGGAGTTCAGCCGACGGAATGTGGCAGCACCCGGGGTCAGAAGGGCATGCGGCTTCGGGTGCGCCGACCGGCCGAGCCGCTGCGGCCCACGGCCTTGGAGCTGCTGCGGAACGGCTTGCTGAAGATCCGGCCCAGGATGCCGGGGGCCTTGCCGCCGACGCGCGATCCGGCGCCCAGGGTGCGCTGGGTTCCGCGCTCGGGGTGCCGGGAGAGGCGAGGCACGAAGAAGGCGAGAACGGCCAGGACGAGACAGACAGCGACTATGCCGACAATGATCACGAGGAACTCCCTGTGTCGAGGCGTGTCTGCCGGGTGCCCTGTTGAGCGAGGCGTATGCGCCGGGCCCCCCTCAGCCCCGGGCGCCTCGTCGAACTAGCGCATTGTGGGCAGGCGTCGGAGCTCGCCGACTTTCAGCAGCCGCGCGAGGAGAACGTAAGCCAGAGCGGTCGTGAACACTCCGCCAGCGAGCGCGGCGGCGGTCGGCCACGTTCCGCTTCCCAGCCCGTCGCACGCCCCGGCCGCCGTCGGGCTGCGTCGCCCTGGCGCGCACCAGCTGCGGTACGAGGACGGCGTTGAGCGCGCCGCCGATCAACAGGGTGTACAGGCTCGTCGGCACTGTGTTCGCCGTGTTGTACGTGCTGGCCAGCAAGCCCGTTCCCAGCGCCGCGCCCTGCAGCACCTGCCGGATCAGACCCGTGGCCCGCGACACCACCGTGCCGCCAGCCATCAGCAACGACGAACGAGCAAGTCCGCCCCGGTTCTCCTCCGGTCCGGCGGCCTGCCGCCCTCCCGTTCGCTGCTCCCGCGGCATCGTCTTCGCCGCGGGGCTCGCCCCCTCCACCATGAGGTCAATTTACGTTGTCGGGGTTCCGCGCCTGCGGCAGGTCATCCGGTGATGGATCCGGTGAACTCCGGGAAGTCCAGGTCGAAGTCGTCGCTGCCGCGCTGCACAGTGACGACGATCTTCTTGCCATACTTCGTCTCGAGCGCGTTGTCATTGGTCTTCGTCGCGGACACCCCGGGAGCCAGGCGTCCCTCGAGCGGCTCGGCGCCGTTCTCGAACGAGGTCGACGCGGCCTCGCCGCCGTTCGTGGCGCCCTCGATGATGAGGGACAGGTCATTGAGGGCGACTGCGGACTTGCCGGAGTTCGTCACCTTCAGTTTCACGCGGAAGTCGGTGTTGCCGGGCTTGGCGGACTCCAGCAGCTCGGCGTCGTAGTCCTTGAACACCTTCGCCTCGGCGACGGACACCTTCAGACCGTCCGGCCATGTGTAGGACTCGCCGAACTTCAGGCCCGTCGCCTGCCCCTCGGTTCCGTCGCCGCCCGTACCGGCACCGGCCTCGGCATCGGCGCCTTCGTCGGAGCAGTGCTTCATCCAGTCGGCCTGGCTGATGTTCTCGTCCGCACAGTCGACCTTCTTCGACGCCGAGGCCTTCGAGCCGTCCTGCGACTTCGCATCGGCTCTGTCGCCGTCATCGGTGCTGTCGCTGCCGCCGCACGCGGTCAGAGCGGCCAGAAGCATGGCGGCCGTAGCCACAGCAGTAGCCGTACCAGCGCGAACGCGCATATGTCCCCCCGGAGTTGAGCTAGCCGGAACACGGTATGCCACATGCGGTTGAATCGTGCAGGAAGTGATCAGGTCGTGATGCGTGATGCTCAGGTGGATCGCGGGTGGCCGGGAGCGCTCAGCCGTCGGGGTGTCCGGATGTGACAGGGAATCGTCATTGCGGCCATCGGTGGCGGCGGTGAGGATGGGGTCATGCCCACTCCGCACCGTGTCGTCATCGCGGTCTTCCCCGATGTCGATCTCCTCGACGTCACCGGCCCCGCCGAGGTCTTCGCCCTCGCCAACCGGGAGACCGCCGGCCGTGCCGGCTATCAGGTCCGCCTCGCCGGGCCGGTCGCCGGTGAGGTCCGTACGTCGGCGGGGGTGCGCCTGGTGGCCGACCTGGGTTTCGACGAGGTCGGCGGGCAGGTGGACACCCTGCTCGTGCCCGGCGCGGTCGACATGGCCGACGAGGGCCCCGTCGCCCGTATCGACGCGGACGTCGTGGAGTGGGTGAAGGTGACCGCCCCGCGGGCCCGTCGAGTGGCGTCGGTGTGCGTGGGCGCGCATGTACTGGCCGCGGCCGGACTCCTCGACGGGAAGACGGCGACCACTCACTGGTCGACCGCGGCTCAGCTGGCCGCCGAGCATCCGGCCGTCACGGTCGACCCGGACCCCATCTTCGTACGCACCGAACGAGGCCGGTTGTGGACCGGGGCCGGGATCAGTGCCTGCCTGGATCTCGCCCTGGCGCTCGTGACCGAGGACCAGGGCGAGGACGTGGCCCTGTCGGTGGCACGGCACCTGGTGATGTACCTCAAGCGCCAAGGCGGGCAGAGCCAGTTCTCCGTGCCGCTCAGCCGCCCGGCCTCCGCCCGTCGTGACATCGACGAGCTGCGGCTGTGGATCGCCGAGCACCTCGAAGAGGACCTGTCGGCGGCGGCCCTCGCGGCCCGGATGTGCCTGAGCGAGCGGCACTTCGCCCGGGTGTTCAAACAGGAGACGGGCACCGGCGCGGCCGACTACGTCGAAGCCGCCCGCGTCGAGGTGGCGCGCCGCCTCCTTGAGACCACGGACAGTGCGCTCGACCAGGTCGCGGCAGCCGCCGGGCTCGGTTCGGTAGAGACGCTGCACCGGGCCTTCAACCGGCAGCTCGCCACCACCCCGGCGGCCTACCGCCGCCGCTTCCGCATCCAGACTCCCTGACCCTCTCCACCCACCACCCCCCCTTGGGCATGCAGGCGAGCCCACGGCTCCGCCGTCATGCCCCTGCCGTGATCCAGCCCGTACAGAAATCCCGTACAGAAATCCCGTACGGAAATAAAGAAATTCACCATGAAAGGCGCCCCATGAGCACGCATACGAATCAGGCCTCCACGACCCTGCGCGACGTGATCGGCCTGGACAACCAGCCGCCCCGGCTGAGCGAATCCGTCCTGATCCTGATCGATTTCCAGAACACCTACCGGACCGGCGTCATGGCCCTGGACGGCGCAGAGACGGCCCTCGCGGCGGGCGCCCGGCTCCTGGCACGCGCCCGTGCGGCGGGCACTCCGGTCGTCCACATCCTCAACGACGGCGGCGAGGGAACCCCCTACGACATCCGCGCGCACATCGGGGCCATCAGTGACGAGGTCGCCCCGGTGGACGGTGAGGCTGTCGTGGTCAAGAACTTCCCCAACTCCTTCCACGCCACCGAACTGGAGACGACGCTGAGTGATCTGGGCTTCGCAGGGGGGAGCGGCAAGGATCTTGTGCTCGCAGGCTTCATGACACACATGTGCGTCAACTACACCGCACAGGGAGCCTTCAACCTCGGCTACCGCCCCACCGTCATCGCCGAAGCCACCGCGACCCGCGCCCTCACCACTCCGGACGGCACCGTCCTGCCCGCCGCCGCGCTCCAGACGGCCGCCCTGACCACCATCACCGACCTGTTCGGCACCGTCGTCCCCACCGTCGACGCGATCCCGGCCTGAGCACTTTAGTGACGTAGGCCACGTCATTACCAGGCGTCGATCTGGGTAGGGGGCGCATGATCGCCTGGGCTCGTGCCCGGGAAGCACCACGGGAACCACGGAGGTATCCATGTCCTCGAAGCGACGTCGTAAGAAGAAGGCCCGCCGCAAGAACGGCGCGAACCACGGCAGCCGTCCTCAGTCCTGACGGCGGGCACGGCCACCGGGGGCGGCACCATGCGGTGCCGCCCCCGCGGCGTTCCCAGGGCAGGAGCGCCACTGCGGAACTCGGGCAACAGCACAGGGGGCGGATGATGGCAACGATCTTGACGGTGCTCGGTCTGATGGGGCTTGCGGCCCTACTCCTGATCGTCGTGCTGCTGCGCAGGAGGCACACACCGACGGAGAACGCGGACGGCCTCCTCCTCGAGCAGAGCCGCCGGGAACGAGCTCGTGCCGACCGTGCTTCCTACAGCTCGTTCGCGGCCCGGAACAATCCCTTCTCCGAGACCGACCAGCCTCGGAGGTGACGTGACGGCCGCCGGCGACAAGGGCGGCCTCGCTCGCACGCGTGCCGCGCCATCCGGACCGGACCGGTCAGGAATCGAGAAGCGCTGGTCCCCGGGCCAGATCTAGCGTGATGCCCATGGACGCCACCGCCACCGCCACCGCCACCGGCACTGTCACCCTTCACGCGAGCTTCCTCCCGCACGACGACCCCGACGCCTCCCTGGCCTTCTACCGCGACACCCTCGGCTTCGAGGTCCGCGACGACGTCGGACACGACGGGATGCGCTGGATCACCGTCGGCCCCGCCGACAAGCCCGGCGTCTCCATCGTCCTGCGGCCACCGGCCGCCGACCCCGGCATCACCGACGCCGAGCGCCGCACCATCGCCGAGATGATGGCCAAGGGCACCTACACCGGCATCCTCCTGGCCACCGCCGATCTCGACGGCGCCTTCGCGCGGCTGCGGGACCGGGACGCCGAGATCGTCCAGAATCCGACCGAGCAGCCGGACGGCGTCCGTGACTGCGCCGTCCGCGATCCCGCGGGCAACCTGCTCCGCATCCAGGAACTGCGCTGACGGCGAGCCGTTGCCGCGATCGCGACGAAGAAGTAGAACCTGACCTACTGCTCGACGCTGATCAGATCGAGCCGGGCGACACCGACGGAGACCGCACAGGCGGCTCCGCCCGACAGATGGAGAGACCATGAGCCCCGCCAAGAGGAAGAACACGCAGTCGCCTGCGCTCCATGCTGCCGACAGCCACGACTTGATCCGCGTGCACGGCGCGCGCGTGAACAATCTCAAGGACGTCAGCATCGAGATCCCCAAGCGCCGCCTGACGGTGTTCACCGGAGTCTCCGGCTCGGGCAAGAGCTCGCTGGTGTTCAGCACGATCGCCGCGGAGTCGCAGCGGATGATCAACGAGACCTACAGCTCCTTCGTGCAGGGCTTCATGCCGACGCTGGCCCGGCCCGAAGTCGACGTACTCGACGGTCTGACGACAGCGATCATCGTCGACCAGCAGCGGATGGGCGCCGACCCCCGCTCCACGGTCGGCACCGCCACCGACGCCAACGCGATGCTGCGCATCCTCTTCAGCAGGCTCGGCAAGCCGCACATCGGCCCGCCCAGCGCGTACTCCTTCAACACCGCGTCGGTCCGGGCGAGCGGCGCGATCACCGTCGAGCGCGGCAACAAGACCAAGGCGCAGAAGGCGACCTTCAACCGCACCGGCGGCATGTGCACGCGCTGCGAAGGCCGGGGCTCGGTCTCCGACATCGACCTCACCCAGCTCTACGACGACTCCAAGTCGCTCGCCGACGGTGCGTTCACCATCCCGGGCTGGAAGTCGGACAGCCAGTGGACCGTGCAGGTCTACGCCCAGTCCGGCTTCGTCGACCCGGACAAGCCGATCCGCGCGTACACCAAGAAGGAACTGCAGGCCTTCCTCTACGGAGAGCCGGTCAAGGTCAAGGTGAACGGCGTCAACCTCACCTACGAGGGGTTGATCCCCAAGATCCAGAAGTCGTTCCTGTCCAAGGACAAGGAAGCGATGCAGCCGCACATCAGGGCATTCGTGGAGCGCGCGGTCACCTTCACCACCTGCCCCGAGTGCGAAGGCACCCGGCTCAGCGAAGGGGCCCGCACCTCGAAGATCAAGCGGATCAGCATCGCCGACGCCTGCGCCATGGAGATCCGTGACCTGGCCGAGTGGGTCCGCGGCCTCAAGGAGCCGTCAGTGGCCCCCCTGCTCACCGCGCTGCAGCAGACCCTCGACTCGTTCGTGGAGATCGGCCTCGGCTATCTCTCGCTTGAGCGTCCCGCGGGCACGCTGTCGGGCGGTGAGGCGCAGCGCGTCAAGATGATCCGCCATCTCGGCTCCTCGCTCACCGACGTCACGTACGTCTTCGACGAGCCCACCATCGGTCTGCACCCCCACGACATCGAGCGGATGAACAACCTGCTGCTGAGGCTGCGGGACAAGGGGAACACGGTCCTTGTCGTCGAACACAAGCCCGAGGCCATCGCGATCGCCGACCACGTCGTCGACCTCGGCCCCGGCGCCGGCACGGCGGGCGGCGCCGTCTGCTTCGAGGGCACCGTCGACGAGCTGCGGGCCGGCGACACCGTCACCGGCCGCCACCTCGACGACCGGGCCGCGCTCAAGGATCCGGTGCGCGAGCCCACGGGCACGCTGGAGATCCGCGGAGCCACCCGCCACAACCTTCAGGGCGTCGACGTCGACATCCCGCTGGGCGTGCTGTGTGTCGTCACCGGCGTCGCGGGCTCCGGCAAGAGTTCACTGATCCACGGCTCCGTCCCCGCGTCCGCCGGGGTGATCTCGGTCGACCAGGCGCCGATCAAGGGCTCGCGGCGCAGCAATCCGGCGACGTACACCGGACTGCTTGAGCCGATCCGCAAGGCGTTCGCCAAGGCCAACGACGTGAAGCCGGCGCTTTTCAGTGCCAACTCCGAGGGCGCCTGCCCCACTTGCAACGGCGCCGGAGTCATCTACACCGACCTGGCGATGATGGCCGGAGTCGAGACAACCTGTGAGGACTGCGAGGGGAAGCGGTTCCAGCCCTCGGTTCTCGAATACACCTTCGGTGGCCGCGACATCAGCGAAGTGCTCGCGATGTCGGTGACCGAAGCCGAGGAGTTCTTCGGCGCGGGCGACGCGCACACGCCGGCCGCGCACAAGATCCTCGACCGGCTCGCCGACGTCGGGCTCGGCTACATCAGCCTCGGCCAGCCGCTCACCACTCTGTCCGGCGGCGAGCGGCAGCGGCTCAAGCTGGCCACCCACATGGCGGAGAAGAGCGGCGATCAGCCCGTCCTCGTACTCGACGAGCCGACCACTGGGCTGCACCTGGCCGACGTCGAACAGCTGCTCGGCCTGCTCGACCGGCTCGTCGACTCCGGCAAGTCGGTCATCGTCATCGAGCACCATCAGGCGGTCATGGCGCACGCCGACTGGATCATCGACCTCGGCCCCGGCGCCGGTCACGACGGCGGAAAGATCGTCTTCGAGGGCACCCCCGCCGACCTCGTCGCCGACCGCTCCACTCTCACCGGTGAGCACCTCTCCGCTTACGTCGGCACTTGAGAGAGCCCTCCACGGGCACCTGTTGTGAACACTTGCCGCTCGATTTCTCTCGTTCGGGTACGAATTCGAAGACTGCGCACAGGCGATCCGCGAAGTCAGTAACGTGCGATTGATACTCCATTAAGCCCGTGGCATGCGCATGCCACGGGCTTATCGCCTGAGTAATTCCCGAAGTTATTGGCGGCGTTGCCAAGATCAGAGAGGATCGTTGTACTGGGCATGAGCGATGCGGGGAACGAGATTCCTTCGCCGCGGCCGCCCCGTGCCGATACAAGGGCCGGTGGCGGGGAAGTTCCTTCGCAATCCCCCATCTACGACGCGTTGGTGCGCGAGTGGCGTGCCGCAGACCGGGAGGTGCCGCGCGTGCCCGCCCCGCGATCGCGCTGGGAGCGTGTCGATCCGCAGGACCTGTTCCACAGAGGCTGACGGGAGTTCGTTGGGCTGCCTTGCCTTGCCGCGTCGTGCCTTGCCGTGCCGCGTCACGTGAGAGGGGTCGCGGGGTGGGCATGGGTGTTGAGCCAACGGCAGATCGCGAGAGCGACCGTGTCGTCGAGCGTGCTCAGCGCGTCGATGGCCTTGGCGTCGTCGGGGTGGGGTGGGATTCCGGCCGTCGTGAGCGTGGCGTGCAGGGTCAGACGGTGCCGGTCACGGGCCGTCAGGAGGGTCGGGGCCGCCATGTCCAGACGCTGCGTCGGGTCGGGCGGGGGCAACAGGAGTTCGGTCTCCGCGTCCCAGCCGACGGTCGGCAGGACGGTGGCAGGTGCAGTCATGGCGGCTTCCTCACGACGGGTGGGCAATGCCTGTGTCGGACAGGAAGCAGTCCGGTGGCCGTCCGGTTGCACCGGGCCCGCCAAGACACCCGAACGCGGTAACCAGAGCGTCAGCGAGACAGCGGCGAGGCGTCAGCGATACGTGAGCGGGGCGCCAGCGCGAGGACCGAAGCTGTGAGCGGACCAGTTGACCGCACACGGCACATCGGCATCGAGCACATCACACGGGGAGCCCCCACATGCGCACCTCCATCCGGCGTTCTGCCGTACTCACCGCGGTCGCCTGCGCCACCTGCGCCGCGCTGAGCCTGACGCTCACCGCCTGCGACGGCGGTGAGGGCGTGAAGGACGAGGGAGCCGCCTGGGCCTCGAAGCCGGCCGGCACCGGAGCGCGCGGCGAGTCCGGCGAGATGGGCAAGGCCGCATCCGGTCCGGAGGACTCCGCCGCGCGGACCGGTACCGAGAAGAAGATCGGCACCGACAAGGCCCCGGCTTGCGCCGCCGACGACGTGGAGATCTCTGCGGCCAAGCAGGACGACGTACCCACCACGCACATCACGCTCACCGCGACGAATGTCTCGGGTCGCTCCTGCACGCTGCTGCGGTACCCGCTCATCGCGTTCGGTGGCACCCGGACCGCCAAGGAAGTTGCGGCTGTCGCCAAGAGCAAGCCGGGCGTTCCCGTCGTGCTGAACGCCGGGGCCCCGGCCTATGCGGCCGTACGAATCAACAAGGGTGACGTCGACGAGAGGAACCGCGCCGTCACCACCTTCCACGTCGGCCTCTTCGCCGCCGACGGGTCCGGCGAGGTCAGCAAGACCGTCTCCGCACCCGAGGGAGGTATCGCGGTGCACGACGCCGTCGCGAAGACAGGCTATTGGACGCCCCAACTGCGCGACGGAGCAGACGAGTTCTGAGCTGCCCGTTGTCGGGTGTGCCCGTTGCCCCCGATCAGGGACCCACAGGGTTCCGGCTCCTACCAGCGGAGTAGACACAACACCAGCGTGTGGCACGTGAGTCGGAGGAGTTCGGACTTTAGGGATGAGTCGCTCGGACGCCCGACGGGACAACATCACTCATGTCCCGCATGTCCACCGGAAGGACCATCCGCATGCAAAGAAGACCGCTCGTCCCACTGCTCGCAGTGAGCGTGATGGCGGCCCTGGCCCCTGGCCTTGCCGCCACTCCGGCCGCCGCGAGCCCCTCGGCCCGCTCGGCACCCGCCTCCACAGCGAACGACGCCCTGCGCCCCTACACCCAGCAGAAGTTGACTTGGGAGCGGTGCGGCACCGACACCCCCGCAGCCTTCCAGTGCGCGCCCCTGAAGGTTCCGCTGGACTACCGCCATCCCCGCGGCAAGAAGATCGATGTCGCGATATCCCGACTCAGGACCAACGACCACGGCAAACGCCACGGCGTGCTGCTCTCCAATCCGGGAGGTCCGGGCGGCCCTGGTCTGGAGTTACCCCTCGAACTGGACAAGCAACTGCCCAAGGAGGTGAGGAACCAGTACGACCTCATCGGGTTCGACCCGCGCGGAATCGGCCGGAGCACGCCCGTCCAGTGCGGTCTCAGCCCCGAGGAGAACACGCTGCTGCGCCCGCTGCGGACGTTCGAGAAGAACGTCGTCTGGGCCAAGGGCGTGGCCGACAAGTGCCGTACGAAGGCGGGGGACACCCTCGCGCACATCACCACCCGCAACACGGCACGCGACATGGACGTCCTGCGGGCGGTCCTGGGCGAGCGGAAGATCTCGTACTTCGGAGTCTCGTACGGCACCGCCCTCGGCGCCGTCTACACGCAGATGTTCCCCGAGCGCGCCGACCGTTTCGTCCTCGACAGTGCCGTCGACCCGAAGCGGATGTGGCGCGGGATGTTCCGGATCTGGGGCCCGGAAGCCGAGCGGGCGTTCCAGCGCTGGACGAAGTGGACCGCGGCGCACGACGCGACGTACCGACTGGGTGACACACCGGCAGCGGTGAGCAAGAGCTTCTGGGATGTCGTCGCCAGGGCCGACCGCGATCCCGTCGTCGTCGACGGGGTGCCGCTCGACGGGGCCGGGGTGCGCGACCTGGTACGCCCGGAGCTCTTCACCGTCCGCGACGCCGCCGAGCTTGTGGTGAAGCTGAAGGAGGCCGCCGGGGGGAGCACCAGTGGCCAGGGTCTCGCCGAGCCCCCGCCGGAGCCCGACATCTCGGCCGCCATCGCCGTGGTGTGCGGTGATGCCTCCTTCCCCCGTGACCCCGAGATCTACCGCAGGGACTCGATCCGCGACGCGGCGAAGTATCCGCTGTACGGGGACTTCGCCGCCGGGATCATGCCCTGCGCCTTCTGGGACAAGCCTGTTGAGCCCGTCACCGAGGTGAACAACAAGGTCCCGACGCTCATCGTGCAGAACGAGTGGGACTCGCAGACCCCGCTGCTCACCGGACAGTCCATGCACCGCCAGTTGAAGGGCTCGCGCATGGTGACGGTCGACGAGGGCGAGGGCCACGGTGTCTATGGCACGAACCCCTGCGCGGACTCCGCGGTCAACTCCTACCTGGCAACCGGCAGACTCCCGGCCTCCGATGCGACGTGCCGTGCGACCCCGGACGATCGGCGGGAGGCATCCACGCTCCCGGCACCGGGACCCCTGAGCTGACCACCGGCACCACGTCCTGACAACTGACACCTGACACCTGACACCTGACACCTGACAGCTGACCGGAGCGGATGGCGGGCGACCGCCATCCGCTCCGTTACGCCCGCACCGCTTCGTCCTTCTTGTCTCATCTTGCATATGCGGTGTCAAATGGCCTCTGCCTTCCTGTACGGGATGAATTCATGGCGAATGGCGAATGCAGTTCGCCGAGCGGGGTCGGCGTGAGTCATTCCATGCCTATTCGACTAAAGCTTTACTTGTGACTTAAATCACATACAATCGAGCAAATGATCATGATTGGTCATGTCCACATGGCTGGATCCGGTGTGGCACGATGCACCGAGTTGGTTGGCTAGCTTTTATACGGGGAGACAAGCATGCCGACGATGATTGTTATCGGATACAGGGGCGACCTCGATCAGGCGCTCCAGCGCCGAGGATTGGATCCCTGCTATATCGTGCAGGCGCCCGCGAGTGCGCCCGATGGGCGACGCTTCAAGCGTGTCGCCGACATTGAGAACGTCCACGAAGTATTGAGGGCGGTACTCGCTGCCCGCGTTGATGACGTGGCAGGAGTACTCACCGTCCATGAAATGGGTGTGTTCGGCGCCGCATATCTGCGGCAGCAGTTGAACCTCCCTGGGAATTCCGACTCGAAGTCCGCCCTTTATTTCCGGGACAAGTACCTTCAGAAGAGTGCGCTGCCGCCGCACATCAAGCGGGCGCACTGCCGATACGTAGCGAAGGACACGCCGTTCCTGGAACTTTCCGGGGAGCTGGGGGACGTATTCGTCGTCAAGCCGGCGACCGGGGCCGGCTCGCTGCGTACGAACATCGTCCGTTCCGCGGAGGAGTACGCGCGGGCCTTGGAACTGTTCCCGGGGCAGTCGGACGTCGCGATCGTCGCGGAGTCGTTCGTCGACGCCCCCGAGGTCTACATGGACGGCATCTGGAGGAGCGGCCGTCTGCAGTGGTCGTCCATCAGCAGCAACCACATAGCGCCGCTCAGTGCCGTGCAGGGCGGCATCCTGTCCGCGCACATCCTGGACAGACGGCTGCATCCGGAACTGTTCGAGGAGGCCGAGGGGCTCGCCGGGCAGGCGCTCGAGAGCCTCGGTGCCCCCGACTGCGTATTCCACATGGAAGCGTTCACGCAGGAAGCCGGACTGACTTTCGGTGAGCTCGCCATCCGGCTTCCGGGGGCGCTCTCCCCGCAGGTCAATAAATTGACGTTCGGCGTCGACCTGTTCGATGTGGAAATCAGCCTTGCGCTCGGCGAGGAGCCGGCCCATCCGCTGGGCAGCGGAACACCCGACCGCTTCTACGGGTACATTCTGCTGCGCCGCTCGAGCGACGGCACACTGACGCAGAAGGATTTCGAGCGCAACTTCTCCTTCGACGAGATCGAATATCCCTCGTCGCCTGATGCGTCGATCGGCCCCTACGGCCGCTTCGGACAGGCGATCGTGTCCGACCCCGACGAACTGAAGCTGCAGAAGACAATCGACGAAATCGTGCGATTCAACGAGGTCGGCGGCTGACGCGAGCCGCGCTTCCGTGAGCGGTTTCTGTGAAAACTTCTGAATCTGTACGAACTTCTTCTTCTGCGAGAAATCGCGGGATCGGCACATGCCTCCGGGCGCCAGACTGCGCCCGGCCCGAGTCGTCCGCATTCTCAGACATTCTCAGCCATCGTGCTTCTCTTTGATTTCTTTGCTTCTTTTTGCTTCTCTTTTGATTTTCACTGACCGGAGGTCGTCACACCTATGCCGGATCAACGTCATGCCTCGACACTCCCGCAGTTGCTCGAGCGTGCGGCTCAGGACACATCGCGAGGCATTACTTTCATCGGGGGCTCGTTCCTCTCGTACGCCGAGTTGCGCGAATGCGCCTGCCGGATCGCGCAAGGGCTGCACAACTACGGCACTTCCCCGGGCGAGCGGGTGCTGATCTCCGCCCATGATCCCGAGAACTTCTTCCGCGCCTTCTGGGGGTGCGTCCTGGCCGGTGTCGTGCCCTGCCCGGTCGCGCCACCCGCCGACCCTTCCCGGTGGCGTGCGCAGCTCCAGCACCTGCGCACGCTCTTGGGCGACCCCCTGGTCATCGTCTCCAAGGAGTCCCACGGCGACCTGCCCGATGTCGGCCTGCGGACCGTGACGGTCGAGGAGTTGAGTCATGCATCGGCCGAGCACGATCAGCTCCCTGTCGCCGCCCCGGACGATCTCGCCGTACTGATGCTCACCTCCGGGTCCACCGGATCGAGCAAGGCGGTCAGGCTCACCCACGCCAACCTCCTCGCGGCGCAGGCAGGGAAAGCGGGGGCCCTGGACCTGGGGCCCGAGGACACCTCGCTGAACTGGATATCGGCCGACCACATAGCCGCCGTCGAGGCGAACCTGCTGCCGATGTTCAACGGCGCCGATCAGGTCATGGCGACCCCGGCCACGGTGCTCGCGGACCCCGTGGAGTTCCTCAGGCTGCTCGCGGCCCACCGGGTGAGGGTGACGTTCACGCCCAACTTCCTGTTCGGGCAGATCAATCAGGCTCTCGCCCAACGTCCCGTACCGCAGGGCGAGTTGGATCTCTCGCAGGTGCGGCACATCATCTCCGGCGGCGAGGCCACCGTGACCGGGACCGTACGGGCGTTCCTGGATGCTCTCTCCGGTCACGGACTGCGCCGAGATGTGATCGTGCCCGCGTTCGGAATGACCGAGACGTGCGCGGGCAGCGTGTTCAACCGTGAATTCGCCACCCGTGACCTGGAAACGGAGTTCCCTCCGCTGGGCCGTCCCGTACGGGGGCTGCACATCCGCATCGTGGACGGCAACGGCACGGTGCTTGCCTCCACCGACCGGCCCACGACGGGCGAGTCCGGTGAGGTGCAGTTGCGCGGCACGATGGTCACCGACGGGTACTTCGGCAATGACGAGGCCACCGCGCAGGCGTTCACCCCCGACGGCTGGTTCCGCACCGGCGACTTGGGATGTCTCGACTCCGAGGGCCGGTTGATGCTGGTCGGCCGGACCAAGGACTCCGTCATCGTCAACGGCGTCAACTACTACAGCCACGACCTGGAAGCGGTCCTCGACGAGTTGGACGGGGTGAAGCGGGGGCAGGTCGCCGCCTTCCCGGTCCGACCCGACGGCGCCGACTCCGAACAGCTAGCCGTCGCGTTCGTCCCCGCGGGCGACCCGGCCGACGACTCCGCCGTGTACCGGGCCCTCGTGGCGATCCGCAGCTCCACGGTGATGCACTGGGGGTTCCGGCCGCAGCTGATCCTCCCCGTAGCCGAGGCGGAGATCCCTCGCGGGAACCTCGGCAAGATCCAGCGATCGCGGCTGCGCGCGGCCGCCGAGAACGGCGACCTGGAGAGGGCCGTCCGCCGTTCGGACGAGGTGAGCACCCGCTTCCTCGGCGAGTACGTGGCTCCGGAGGGCGAAGTCCAGATCGCTCTGGCCGACATCTACGCGCGCGTACTGAACACCGAGAAAGTACCGACGACCGCCAGCTTCTTCGATCTGGGCGGCACCTCGCTGGACGTGCTGCGGCTCAAACTGGAGATACAGACCGAGTTCGGCATCGACGACGTACCGATGTCCACGCTCCTCCAGGCCCCGAGCGTGCGTGCGCTGGCCGGCCGCCTGACCGCCGCACGGAGCGCCGACGGGGACTTTGCCTACGACCCGCTCGTGCCGCTCCAGGTCACCGGGGACGGGACGCCGTTGTTCTGCGTCCATCCCGGCCTGGGGGAGGTGCTCGTGTTCGTCAATCTCGCCAAGTACTTCACCGGCGAGCGGCCCTTCTACGCGCTGCGGGCACGCGGCTTCGGGCAGGGCGAGAGCCACTTCGAGTCGTTCGACGACATGGTCACCACCTATGTGGAGGCGATCCGGCGGACCCAGCCCAGCGGCCCGTACGCCGTGGCGGGGTACTCCTACGGCGGTGCGGTCGCCTTCGAGATCGCCAAACGCCTCGAGGCGGACGGCGACGAGGTCAAGTTCGTGGGCGTCTTCAACCTGCCGCCGAGCATCTCCGGGCGCATGAACGAGATCACCTTCACCGACGGCGCGATCAACCTGGCGCTGTTCCTGGAGTTGATCGCCGCCGCGGACGTCGAAGGGCTCACCGCCACCCTGCGCCCCTTGCCCGAAGCCGACCAACTGGCCCATCTGGTCGACCACGCCCCGAAGCGCCGCCTCATCGAACTGGACCTCACCGTCGAGCAGTTCACCACCTGGGTGCACCTGGCGCAGAGCATGGTGCATCTGGGCCGCACCTACGAACCCTCGGGGTCGGTCGACGACGTACGCGTCTTCTACTGCACTCCGCTCAAGGGCACCAAGCAGGAGTGGCTGGACAACCAGCTGCGTCACTGGGACGACTTCACCCGGAGTCCCAACCGGTACGTCGAAGTCGACGGCGAGCACTACACCCTCATGAGCCCGCAGCACGTACAGAACTTCCAGGCAACTCTGCGGCACGAACTCACCCGAGCGCTCGGCTAAGGACGGACACAGGAATGCAAGGCAAGAAGATTCTCGTCACGGGTGGGACAGGGCAGGTCGCGATGCCCGTGGCCGAAGCGCTCGCCCAGGACAACGAGGTGTGGTGTCTGGGCCGGTTCGGTGACCCGGCCGCCCGCAAGGCCATCGAGGAAATGGGCGCACACACCTTCACCTGGGACATGGCCACCGACGAACTGACAGACCTGCCGGGCGACTTCACCCACGTACTGCACTCGGCGGTGCACAGGGGCGACGGCCAGGACTTCGCGGAGACCGCGCGGATCAACGCAGCGGGCACCGCACGGCTGATGACGCACTGTGCCACCGCGGAGGCGTTCTTGTACGTGTCGTCAGGGGTGGTCTACAACCGGGCCGACAGCACCCATCGGTACCGCGAGAGCGACGCCGTGGGCGGGGCGGTGCCGTGGCTGCCGACGTACCCGGTCGGCAAGCTCGCCGCCGAAGGGGTGGCCCGGGGGCTGGCCGAGGCGCTCGGTCTGCCGACGGTGATAGCCCGGCTCAACATCGCCTACGGACCGTACGGCCACGGCGGCGTACCCATGATCCTTTTCAAGCAGATGCGCAAGGGGCAGCCGTGCGCGGTACCCCGGCAGGGGCAGAACTACTGCAACCTGCTGCACACCGACGACCTCGTGCGGCAGGTGCCGCTGCTGTGGGGCGCGGCGGGGACGCCCGCGCGGGTGGTCAACTGGGGCGGTGACGAGGAGGTCGGCATGACCGACCTCCTGGAGTACATGTCCGAGCTCACCGGTGTTCCGGTAAAGCTGGACCGCAGCGACTACAGCCGAGAGACGGCGATCTTCGACCACGACGTGCGGCGGGGCCTGATCGGCGACTGCTCCGTCAACTGGCGGACCGGCATCGCCCGCACCTTGTCCGAGCTGTTCGAGGAGTACCGCGACCGCATCGACGCGTACGTGGACGCACACGCCGACGAGCACGCGGCGGAGCGAGGAGTGGAGCACTAGCATGCGCAGGCCCACAGACGCAGAGGCGCTGCAGCGGATGCTGAGCGCCGCCCTCGGTTCCCGTGAACCGGTGGGCTCCCTGGCCCGACTCGGCCGCGACGAAAACGCGTTCACCGCGCTGGATCCTGCGGTGCTTCAGCGCCCCACCCTGGTCGGTGGCGGCGCCCTGTACAACCCGACGAGCCCCGCTCCCACCGCCCGCTCGGTCGATGATCTCGTGCGCCGTGCGGAGACGCTGGACGTACCCCAGATCCTCGTGCCCAACGTCCGCCGCAGCGACGACTCCCGCGCGCTGCGGGCAGCAGGCTTCGTGCCCCTGGCCGCCGGAGCCGAGAGCGTCGTCCGCCTGACGGGGGACGTGGACGAAATCCTGCGTGCCCGAGTCGGTGGCGGTCGGCAACGCGCCTTGCGCCGCTGTCACGACACGGCTTCCCGTGAACTCACCTGGGAGCGGATCCGCTTGAGCGGGCTCGCCGGGGCGCCTTGGGCGCGAGACGCCTTCGTGGAACTCCACCGGCGCCGGGCGGAACGCCACGACGGCGGCCACAACCCTTACAGCGCCGAGGCCCTGGACGCACTGGCGGACGGTGAGCTGGCGGACCGTACGGAGATGCTCGTACGCCGCCGAGGGGACACGGCGGTCCAGGTCGCGCTCACCGTCAGGTCCCGCAACGGCCGAGGTCTCTACCACCTCACACAGGCCGTCGACCAGGACGATCCGGCAGCGGGCAGCGACCTCCACGCGGCGGCCCTGTACGGGCTCTACCTCGATGCCCGGCGCTCCGGCCTGCACTGGGTCCATCTCGGCCCGGGGGAGACCGACGGCAAGCGCAGGATCGGAGCCGACCTGTTCGTCCCCCTCGACCACTGGCTGCGCGCCGAAGGCGTCACGGGTCTGGCCCCGGAGGAAGCGGAGGCAGAGCAGGGACTCTCGCGTTTCGCGGCTCCGCCCGTCACGACCGTGCCGGTCCCGGGCCCGGCACGCTCCCGCCACCAGCCTCGGTTCGACACCATCGACCTGTCGAGCAACACCAACCCGTTTCTGGGCGCCGGGGGCCACTACCCCCATCTCGACACGACCGAGCTCGCCGAGACGTACCTGGACACGATCTCGAAGCTGCCAGGACACGAGGGCACCGGCGCACTGACAGCGGATCATCTGCTGTTCAGCAGTGGGTCGGTCGACGGCATCATGCTTCTCCTGGCGGCGCTGGCCTCGCCCGGTGAGAGCGTGTGCGTCACACCGCCCACCTTCCCGCTCTACGCCCACTTCGCCCGCCTGCTGCGCCTGCCTCTTGTCGAGGTGCCCCTGCGCGGCGACGACCTGTCCGAGCTAGACACCGAGCGGATCCTGGCGGCCGATCCACGGGTGACCATCCTGTGCGACCCGAACAACCCCGTGGGGACCAGGCTCGATCCGGCGCGGGTGCGGGCCCTTGTCACCGGTACGCGAGGTCTCGTCGTGATCGACGAGGCGTACGTCGAGTTCAGCGAGAAACCCTCGTACGCCGGTCTTGTCGCCGAGCACGACAACCTCATCGTGCTCAGAACCCTCTCGAAGGCGTGGGGCCTCGCCGGCGCCCGTTGCGGGATCGCCCTGGCACAGCCCGGCATCATCGAAGCACTGCGGCGGATGCAGGTGCCCTTCGGGTTCACCGACGCGTCGCAGAGCGCCGTGCGGGACCGGCTGACCAACGCGCGGAGAGTCACCGCCAGCATCCGGCACATCCGGTCCGAGCGTGACCGGATGGCGCGGATTCTGGCCGATCACCCCGCGGTGGAGCGGGTGTTCCCCTCGGAGGCCAACTTCCTGCTCGTCCGGCTCCACAAGCACGAGCGCGTCATGGAGCAGCTGCACGACGCGGGGATCATGGTCGCCGACGTCGGCTTCCTGATCCCCGCCACCTGCCGCATCTCCATCGGGAATCGGCGTGCGAACGATGCGCTGCTCGATGCGCTCTCTGCGGCGCTGTAAGTCAGGAACCGATGATGTCGTCGAGATGAAGAGGCTCGTTCGCTCCGTTCTTCATCTCGACCACCAGGAACGACAGAACTTCGTCGCCGATATTCTTCAAGTCATGGAGGTGGTAGCGCTCGGCGGCGAAACTGAAATGCTGGTTCTGTCCGCGGACGTACGAGATCTCCCGGCTGCTTCCGTCACTCGCGTGCTGGCGGGCTTTGCCGTCGGTGAGAGCTATCCAGGAATAGTCAAGTACGTGCCGGTGAACCGGAATGCGCTCCCCCGGCTGGAGATGGGTTTCCCAGATGCGCAGCGAATCGGACTCTTTCACCAGTGACTGACCGATACGGCCATTGTGGGTGTTGTTCTCGAATTCCTTGTGCAGCGGGGGGCTCCAGCGATCAAACGCTTCTGCGACGACCGTGCTGGTCAGAGAAGTGGTGGAGGGCGAATCGTGGCTCACGGAGCGGATCCTTTCGGTCACTGGTGTGCGTCGCTGGCACTGTAACTGAAATGTGCGTGAGTCAAGTAGCTTTGCCCGTACGGCAATTGACCCGATGAGGAGGATGAAGGCCTGTGATCGTACTCGGTTACAACGGATTCACCAGGGGTGCGGAGCTTTTCGGACGTCTCTACGGGGCGACCGGCGTCGGTCGTAATCTCCTTGTGGGGCATGATGCCGCAGCGGCTCTGACCATTGACGGCGAGGTGGTCGCCGCCGTCGAGGAGGAACAGCTGAGCCGGGTCAAGAAGACCTCAGACTTCCCGGCGAACGCGATCAAATGGTGCCTCGACTCCGCCGGTGTCGAACTCGACCAGGTCGACGTCTTCGCATTCCCCTGGCGCTTTTCGCCGACCGTGGCCGAGGAGATGATTGCGCGGATATGCGATGCCGAGATGCCGGTCGCGGCGAAGTTCGACGCCCTGCGGCGCACGGGTGAGCTCTACACCGACATGCTCAGCCGCGAAGCGGTGTACGGCGACTTCGTCCAGCGCACCGGCCACGCCCTTGACCCCAACAAGCTTGTCCTGGTGCCCCATCACCTGGCCCATCTCATGTGCGGCGCATATCTGGCCGGGGGCGGTGACGCGGCCTTCCTGGTGAGTGACGGCCGAGCCGAGACCCTCTCCTCCGTCATGGGCGAGTTGCGTGACGGCGTGGTGCGCCTCTTCGACGAGAGCACCGTCGGCATGGCCGACTCGCTCGGCGTGGCCTACGGAAGGATCACCCGCTATCTGGGGTTCGTCCCCAACAACGACGAGTACAAGGTGATGGGCCTCGCCGCCTACGGCCCGCCGCCGCAGCACAACCCCCTGCTCGAACGCGTGGTGCGCCTGCACGAGAACGGCTCGTACACCCTGTCCATCCCCAGCGACATCGGCGCCTACTACGCGCTGTTCGACGATCTGTTCGGTGGCGACAGCGAGAAGCGCGAGGAGTTCGACTTCCGGGTCAAGGTGGCCGGTCTCGCCCAGCACATGGTCGAGGCCGTCACCGCTCATCAGCTGCGGGCGCTGACCGCCGCCTCAAGCCTGGACAACCTGCTCTTCGAGGGCGGCCTTGCCCTCAACTGCGTCGCCAACACGAAGATGCTGGAGCGCTCGTCGTTCACCGGCATGGAGGTCAGCTTCGGGGCCAGCGACCCGGGTGTCGCCATCGGCGCGGCCGTGTACACCGCCGGACTCAGGAACCGGCCCGCCGACACGGTCACCACGCCCTACCTCGGACCCTCGTACGACGAGCGGCAGATCCTCGACACGCTGGGGGAGTACGCGGACCGCGTCGAGTGGCAGGAGGAGCCCGACACCGCTTCGGTCGCCGACAGGACGGCGGAACTGCTGGCCGAGAAGAACGTGGTGGGCTGGTTCCAGGGCCGCGCCGAATTCGGACCGCGCGCCCTGGGCAACCGCAGCATCCTTGCCAACCCGGCCTTCCCCGACATCAAGGACATCATCAACATCCGCGTCAAACACCGGGAGCCCTTCCGCCCGTTCGCGCCGGTCGTGCTCGAATCCGAGGCTCCCCGCGTCTTCGAGATGGGCAAGAAGACCTCGTCCCCGTACATGACGTTCGTCTTCCCGGTGCGCAAGGAGTACCAGGAGCGGATCCCCGGCGCCTGTCACGTGGACGGCACGGCACGGGTCCAGACGGTCGACGAGCGGCAGAACCCCGCGCTCGCGCGGTTGTTGCGTGCCTTCACGGCGCGGACGGACGTCCCCTGTCTCCTCAACACCTCCTTCAACGTGGCGGGCGAACCCATCGTCTGCTCGCCGCGTGACGCCCTGGAGTGCTTCCTCGCCACCGAGATCGACTACCTGGTCATCGACCGGTTCGTGGTCACCAAGAAGGGCCGCTGAGTGAGGGGAGGTATCAGTTCCGGACAGAAAGAACCACGGAAACGAAGGACGTGTACAACCCTTGTGCCCCATCCGGTGTCGAACAGGGCGCCGGACAAGGAACGGGCCCTTTCCGGACACCCTCGCGCTTGCCCGGCCACCTTCCTTCACAGGAGCCGCTCGTGCGCAAGAACCGTTCGGCCGCTCTCACCGCGGCCTCATTTCTCCTCCTGACCGGGGCGGGCATCGCCGCCGCCCCCTCCGCT
Organism: Streptomyces sp. NPDC055239; assembly: GCF_053606205.1. Classification (NCBI taxonomy): domain Bacteria; kingdom Bacillati; phylum Actinomycetota; class Actinomycetes; order Kitasatosporales; family Streptomycetaceae; genus Streptomyces; species Streptomyces sp. NPDC055239. The sequence continues at coordinate 335,244 of NZ_JBSGRD010000007.1, forward strand.
GTCGCCGGCACCCCTGGGGGTACGCACGCCGACGACCGCAACAGCGACTTCAACGGCGACGGATATGAGGATGTGCTGGTCGGAGCCCCCGGGGCGACGGTCAGCGGCCAGAAAGGCGCCGGTCTCGTCACGGCCCAGTACGGTTCATCCAGAGGCATAGGCACCACCTCTGTCGACAGGTTCAGCCAGTCGACGGCGGGCGTCGCGGGCGCCGCCGAGGCCGGTGACGGCTTCGGAACGGCTGTCGCCACCGGCGACCTGGACGGCGACGGCTTCGACGACGCGATCGTCGGCATCCCCGGCGAGGACATCGGCGACACGGCGGACGCCGGTGGCGTCGCGATCCTGTGGGGCTCCAAGCAGGGCCTCAGCGGCGCCAACAGCGACTGGCTGGAAACCCAGGAGCCCACCAAGGGCGAGAAGTTCGGCCTGAGTCTCGCCGCCGCGCACTTCACCGGTGAGACGCCGGGCGACGTCCTCGCCGTACTGGACCGGGACGATCTGGAACTCTTCGCGTACGACGCCGCACCGCAGGCAGACGGACAGGCACCGCTGCGGCGGCAGGCGACCGAGCGTCTCGACGCGGCGGCCGACGGACGCGACATCGTGCCGAAGTCGCTCACCACCGGCGACTACGACGACAACGGATTCGCCGATCTCGTCGTGTCAGGCGTGACCGTGGGGGACGAGCCGGGGCACGGCTGGTCCGCGTACTTCTCGGGGAACGCCGACGGCCTCGCGTACGAGCACGACCTGCGCGGCGGCCCCGTCGCGGCATCGGGCGACATCGACAACGACGGCTACGACGACCTGGTGACCGGCGAGCCCAACTCCCCCGACGACGGGGGCGAGACGCAGACCGGCGGCCTGGTGGGCGTCCGCTACGGCGACCCGGACGGCCTCAAGGACGAGGCCAAGTGGTGGACGCAGGACAGTGCGGGCGTCCCCGGCACCGCCGAGCGCGGTGACGGCTGGGGCGCCGATCTCTCCGTGGCGGACACGAACGGCGACGGCTACGCGGACGTCGCCATAGGGGCGCCCGGCGAGGACATCGGGACGGTCGCTGACGCCGGAGCCGTCTGGGTGCTGCGCGGCGCGGGCACCGGCCTCACGGCGACCGGCGCCAAGTCCTGGGACCAGGACTCCGCGGACATTCCCGGTGTGCCCGAGAAGGGCGACAAGTGGGGTGCCCAGGTACGCCTGACGGACCCGAACCGCGACGGCCGCTTCGGTCTCCTGGCCGCTGCGCCCGGCGAGAACGCCGGTGACGGAGTGGTGTGGGTCCTGTCCGCAGGGGCCGGCGGCATCACCGCGTCGGGGTCCTGGACGTACGGCGCGGAGTCGCTCGGCGCGCCGGGCAAGGCCGCGGCGTTCGGCGCGGCGATCGACGAGTAGGAACCGGCGGCCCCCGGCGGCCCTACCGGCAGGTCGTCCGAACGTGGTCGTGAGCTGCTTGCGGTTGTCTACATATGATCGCGGCGATGGGCTCACGACTGCGTTCGGAGGCTGAACAGGCATGACAGAGAGCCGAGTTGTCATCGTCACGGGCGGCGGAACGGGCATCGGCGCCGCCACGGCCCGGCAACTGAGTTCGGGCGGGCACCGCGTCGTCATCTCCGGTCGGCGCCCCGAGCCGCTGCGCCGGGTCGCCGATGAGACCGGGGCGCTGGCGCATCCCGCCGACGCGGGGGATCCCGCGGAGGTCGCCGGGCTCGTCGATGCGGCCATGGAAGCCTATGGCCGCATCGACGGGCTCGTGCTCAACGCCGGGGTCGGGCGCGGCGGAGCCGTCGGTGATCTCTCCGACGAGGACTGGGACACCGTCCTTCGCACCAACCTCACGGGTCCCTTCCAGCTGATGCGGGCCGCGCTTCCCCATCTCCTGGAGGCGCGCGGCTCGGTGGTCGCGGTCGCCTCGGTCGCCGCGCTGCGCAACGGCGTGGCCAACGCCGCGTACGCCACGTCCAAGGCGGCGCTCCTCCAGCTGTGCCGTTCCCTCGCCGTCGACTACGGCAAGGCCGGGCTCCGCGCCAACACCGTGTGCCCCAGCTGGGTGCGGACCGAGATGGCCGACCGGCGGATGACCCGGTTCGCCGATGAGGCCCAGCTGGGGGACGGCGGCGCCGACGCGGGGTACGAGGAAGCGACGCGGCTCGTTCCGGCGGGCCGGCCGGGAGAGCCGGAGGAGGTCGCCGAGGCGATCACCTGGCTGCTCTCGCCCGCCGCCTCCTTCGTCAACGGCGCGGTGCTCACCGTGGACGGCGGGGTGACGGCAGTGGACCCCGGAACGTCCGCGTTCACCTTCGGCATCGCACCGCGCGCCTGAGAGCCTGAGAGCCTGAAGGACAGGGTCGGGGAGACCCGGTGGGTCAGCCGAAGCGCTCCACGCGGAGCTGGGCGGGTGGGTACGGCGAGAAGGAGGTCGTGCCCACCGACCAGTAGCCGCCGTCCGTGCCGGGGATCGGGGCGATGGCCTCGGGCAGATAGGAGGAAGGCGCCTCCGGTCCGCGTTCACTGATCCAGGCCGTGCCGTCCCAGCGCAGGTAGTGGGCGCGCTTCTGGTCCCAGAAGTCCCAGCCGGCGATCCGGTCGGGCCGACCCGTGGCGTCGCCCTTGATGCCGCTCAGGAGGCCGACGGTGAAGGGGGACTGGACAGTGTTCCACTGGGTGCCGTCCCAGTGCTGCAGCACGACACCGGGTGGCTTGCCGGGCGGCCCGCCCACGCCGTACGCGTATCCGGTGAGCCAGATGTCGTCGTGCGCGACCGGGAGCAGGCCGGTCACCGAGGCGCGGATGCCGAGCGCGCGGGGCACCACCGTCCAGGCGCCGTCCCAGCGGGCGATGATGTCGCCGAAGACCCACACCTCACCGCCGGGGGTCACATGAACGCCGGACGGTGTGGGCGCGGCCTCGTCCGGCAGCGGTCGGCACCAGCGCCATGCCTTGGCGTTGCCGTGCATCAGTCCGGCGCGGTCACCGTGCCGGCCCGACACCCAGAAACGGCCGCCGGGAGCGGACGCGACTCCGGTCAGCCGGGTCCCCGGCTCGCCTCGGCCGGGGAAGTCGGTCTCGCGCCAGGTCGTGCCGTTCCAGGAGAGGAGCTGGTCCTGCCCCGCGGTGTTCGTGCCGATGGCCCAGGCCGCGCCGCCCGGAGAGGCGGCGACCGCACGCAGGCCACCGCTGTACGTCAGGTGGGAGAGGTCGGTCAGTGACCAGGCTGAGCCGTTCCAGCTGAGGGCGAGCGGGGTGCCGACGGTGCCTCCGTAGCGCCCCTGTTCGCCCACGGCCCAGGCGCGTCCGGGGCTCGCGGCGGCGACCGCGAGCAGCTGGGCGGCTTCCTGTCCGGCCGGGGCGGCGATCTGCTGCCAGGATGCGGCGGCAGCATCGGGCCGTGCGGTGGCGGCGCCGGCCAGGGGTACGGGCAGGGTCAACCCGGCGCCGGTGATGGCCAGTCCACGGACAAAGGCACGTCTTCGCATGGAGGGGAGCCCTTCTCTAGGTCCTGCTCGAAGTCCTTCTTGAGGTCTTTTCGGAGGCAACACCCTGAACCGGGTGAGGTGAGCCGTCAATGCACGCGGATGCGCGATTCGTGGCGGACGCCTCGTGAGCACGGCGGGCACCTGTACCGGATCACGGTGGTCTCGGATCAATTCGCGGGGCGGTCGATCCGGTAGAGGTAATGGGCGCGGTCGTCGAGGGGGTTGTCGGGTTCGAGCGACACTTCGGCGACCCGTCGCAGTCCCGCCTTCTCCAGGACGCGCCAGGACGCGGGATTGCCCACGTGTACGGGGACGAGCACCGCGGTGGCCTGGGGATGGTCGGCCCAGGTGGCCCGGACGATCGTCCGGATCATGCGTGTGCCGAGTCCTCGGCCGACGTGCAGAGGGTCCCCGATCAGGTAGTCGATGGTCATGGCGCCCTCGGGGATCTCCGCCTGACCGGCCAACTCATCCCCGTCCTCGGGGTAGTCGGCGAAGCGAGAGCGCTGAACGAGGCCGAACGGTACGCCGTCGAGCGACATGAGCAGGTCTTCCGACGGCTCTTCTCCGCGGGCCGCCGCGCCGAAGTCGCGTGCCACCGCTTCGGGTGAGGTCTCGTGGTTCCACCAGCGCGCGACGTGGGGCTGCTCCAGCCATCGCCGCAGCAGGGGGAAGTCGGCTTCGTCGAGTCGACGCCAGCTGATCATGGGGCACCTCGGGGGAGGGAAGACGGGGGAGTGGTACGGCGGCAGCCGCGTACATGGCCCATCTTGCCTCGCACTCAACTCCCGTACGTACCTTCTGAGTCAGCCCCCGTACGTGGCCTCGGACTCACCGAGCACCGCGGCGAAGTCCGTGGCGAGCCCAGCGGTGTCCGACACCTCCAGCATGGCTGCGGTGATCCGTACGGCGGTGGGCGTGGTGATGCGGAAGCGTGAGCCCGCGGCCACCCACCACCCCCGTGAGCGCAGCCCGTTGACCACGGCGGACTCGTCCCGTACCGGAACCCACACATTCATCCCGCTCGCGCCGTGCGCCGCGATCCCGCGCCGCGCGAGCTCCCCGATCAGGGCGTCGCGCCGCGCGGTGTACGCGCGTTCGGCCCGGCCGACAAGGGCTCGCGCCGCGGGATCGGTCATCGTGCGCTCGACGGTCTCCTGCAGTACGTGGCTGACCCACCCCGAAGTGAGCAGCATCCGCCCCTCGTGCCGGGCCAGCGTGGTGGCGTCGCACGCCAGCGCCGCCCACCGCAGGTCGACGCTCAGATGCTTGGAGACGGTCCGCACCTGGGCCCAGCGTTCGAGCCCGCCGACCGCCAGCGAGTACGAGGGCGCTCCCGCGATCTCCGCGTTGTGGTCGTCCTCGATGACAAGGACCTCCGGGAAGCCGCCGAGGACTTCGAGCAGAGCGTCCCGCCGCGCCTCCGAGAAGCAGCCGCCCATCGGGTTCTGCCCTCTCGGGCTGCACACCACGGCCCTGGCCCCGGCCCGTAGCGCGCCACTCAGGGCCTCCGGCCTGATTCCCTCATCGTCCACCGCCACCGGCACCATGCGTAGGCCCAACGCCGGTACCAGGTCCAGGAGATGGTGGAAACCCGGGTCCTCGACCGCCACCGCGTCGCCGGGCTTCAGTTCCGTGGAAAGCAGCCGCGCCATGCAGTCGAGCGCTCCGTGCGCGAAGGTCACCCGGCTGTCGGGCACCCCGTCCCGCGCGAACCACTCCCGGGCCAGCTCCTCGAGTTCCGCACGGCGCGGCGAACCCCGGTGCGAGCCGCTGACGGGGTCCACCCGATCGGGCGGGAGCAGCACCGGAAGCAGCGCCGGATCAGGATGCCCGCCCGCCAGATCGCGCACCCCCGGCGGCACCCTTGGCGGCCGGCGTGCGCCGATCGCCGGGGTCTGTGCCACCACCGTTCCGCCCCGTCCGCGCGTCACCACGATCCCGCGCCGGCGCAGCTCCTTGTAGGCAGTCGCCACCGTGCCCGCGCTGACCCCGAGCTCATCGGCGAGCCGCCGCACCGGAGGCAGCGCTTCGCCCGGCTCCAAGCCGCCCTCGGCCACGGCCTGTTCGACCGACGAGGTAATGCCCTTGGCGGTCGTACCGCTGATCGCATATTGTGCTGCCACGTAAACAAATATGTATCAGTACAAACATGGATGTCAAGTAGGTCAAGGGGGAGTGGTGAGCCTCAGCAGCAGGCGGGCCGCGCTGTACGGACGTATTCCAGGGGGCATCGACGGCCGCCGCATGCTCTGGATCGCACTGATCAACAAGGCGGGCACCGGTCTCTGGATGGGGGCGGCCGCCCTCTACTTCACCCTGGTCACCGGGCTCTCCGTCGCCGAGGTCGGCGTGCTCATGGGCGTCTCGGGGGCCGTCGGCATCGTGGGTGCGCCGCTCGCGGGCCACCTCGCCGACCGCTTCCCCGTCACCCGCGTCATCATCGGTTCCCAACTCCAGCAGGCCGTAGCTCTGTTGGCTCTCCTCACGACGGACAACTTCTCCCTGCTCCTGCTGTACTCGTCCGTCAACAGCCTCGCCGACCGCGGCGCCAATGTCCTCACCAAGCTGTACGCCGCCCGTATCGCGGGCCCGGAGCGCACCAGGTACCAAGCCGTGACGCGCTCCGTCTCCAACGCGGGTTGGGCCATCGGCGGCCTGTCCGGCGCACTCGCCCTCGCCGTCGGCACCACCCACGCCTACCAGGCCCTGCTCATCGGCAACGTGGTCAGCTTCCTCGCCGCCTCGGTCCTCACCCTGCGCTGTGCGGAACCGCCATCGCCCTCCCGGGTGGTCACCGACTCCACGGCCCCCGCGCTCCCCGTCCTGCCCTCCAGCCCTTGGCGCGACCGCCCCTACCTGCTGTTCACCGCCACCGAGGCGGCGCTCTTCCTCGACGACGCGGTGCTCCAGGTCGGCATGCCGCTGTGGATCGTCCACGCCACCGACGCCCCGCACGGCCTCGCGCCGCTGCTCATGGTCCTCAACTGCGTGCTCGTCGTCTGCTGCCAGGTCCCGCTGTCCCGCTTCGGAGGTACGCCGGACGGGGCCCGCGCGCTCCTCGTACCCCTGGCCGCCTGCTTCGTCGTCGGGTGCGCCGCCATGACGGCCTCGGTGGCCGGCGGCACCTGGCTGGCCGTCACCGCTCTGGCGGTCGCGGCGATCGCGTTCACCTTCGCGGAGATACTGCACGCCATCGCGTCCTGGGAACTCTCCATCGCGCTGGCCCCCGACGACGCCCAGGGCGCCTACCTCGGTGTGCACGGCCTGTCCTCGTCCGCCCAGCGCAGCGGGGGGCCGCTCCTGGTCACCGCCGTGATCGCCGCGGGGCCCCTTGCCTGGCCGCTGCTCGGCGCGGGCGTGATCGTGACGGTCGCGGCGCAGAGTCGTCTCGTACGCAAGCGGTTGCGGCCTGCGAAGACGTACCGCCCGCCACGGTTGCGTGGCGGGCGGTACGCGGGGAGGTATTGAGCCTCTGTGGCCTCTGTGGCCTCAGCGGCCGACGCGGATGCGGTGCGCCTGGTCCTGGCCCTCGGGCCCTGCGGCGGACTTGTCGACCACGAACGCCGTACCGCCCGTCACCTGGACGTGGTTGGGGTTGGCGCCGGTGGTCAGCGTCTCGACGACGGCGCCCTTGGCGGGGTCGACGACCGAGACGGTGCCGGGGGTCCGGTTGGCGACCAGGACGCTGCCCGAACGCCGGTCGGTGGCGACGGACAGGGCGCCCGCGCCGGTCGGCACGGACTTGGTGACGGTGCCCTTCTTGAGGTCGACGACCGAGAGGCCACCTGCGGCCTGGTCGGCGGTGTAGGCGGTGCGGCCGTCCTTGGAGAGCGCGATGGAGATCGGGCCGTCGCCGGTCGGGATGAGGCGGGGGCTCGCGCCCTTCGGGGCGATCTCGATGATCTGGTCGCCGTTGAGGTCGGCGGCGTAGGCGGCGCCGGTCCGCGCGTTCACGGCGAGGCCGGTCGGACTCGAACCCTCGACCGTGACGCGCTTCTTCTCCTTGAAGGTGCGGGTGTCGAAGGCGACGACGGTGCCGTCGCCGAAGCTGCTCGCCCACGCCGTGTTGTGCCTGGCGTCCACGACGATCTCGCGGGCGTGGTTCACGCCGGGCAGCGAGACGAGGTGCTTGCCGGTGCGCTGGTCGTAGACGGCGACGGAGTTGTCACGGGTGTTCGTCGTCCAGACGGTGTTGTGCTCGTCGTCGACGGCGATTCCGTAGACGGCCTCGACGGCGCCGGTCTCGGCATTGGTGACCGGAGGCGTGTAGCTGGCCTTCACCTTCAGCGTGCGCGGATCGACCTTCAGCAGGCTGGAGGCGGTGACGGGCGGGCGGCCCACCGCGGAGGTGGCCCACAGTACGTTGTTCCGCTCGGAGTACGCCGACTGGTAGAGCCCCTTCACGAGCGGCGCCGACTCGACGGTCGAGCCGGACGCTTTGCCGGAGGCCTGGCCGGGCTGCGCGGACGCCGTTCCGGTCAGGGCCAGCGCGCTGCCGGCGGCGAGGGCCACGGCGACTGCGGCGGTACGGCGGATGCGGCAGGTGAGTGAGGTCATGCTGCGTCAATCTCCTTGACTGAGGCGCCTCCAAGAGAGGCGATCACTCGATAACTTAGCTTAGCCTAACCTAAGTCACGCATCTCGAATCGTGTGGCGCCCGCCACACGCGACGCCAGGACCCCTAGGGGTAGGGGTGGTGCAAACACCCCTACCCATATGCCAGTTGGCCGTATGTGACCGCAGGAGAGGATCAGCCAGGCTCCTCTCATGACGAAGATCAAGCGAAACGCGGCCCTGCTCACCGCCTCCGCGGCGGTCGTCGCCCTCGCCGCACCGCTGACCGCGACGGCCTCGACTCCGGACACCCCCGAACCCCTCGACTGGAAGACGTGCGAGGGCAGCGGCATCGACCCCCGCCAGGAGTGCGCGACCGTCGAGGTCCCGATGGACTACGCCCGCCCCGAGGGCAAGCAGATCGGCATCGCCGTCTCCCGCATCCCCAGCGAGAAGCCCGCGGCGCGCCGCGGCGCCCTGCTCCTCATCCCCGGCGGACCCGGCGGCTCCGGGATCAACAACCCCTCGGGCAAGGGGCAGAAGCTGCCGCAGGCGGTCCGGGACGCCTACGACCTGATCGGCTTCGACCCCCGGGGTCTCGGCCGCTCGTCCCCGGTCACCTGTGGCTTCGAACATGCCGACCTCGCCACATCAAGAATGCGTCCCTGGCCCGCGGCCGACGGTTCCATCACCGAGAACATGACCACGGCCCAGCGGATGTCGGACGCCTGCGCGCGCAACGGCGGCGACCTCATCCGCCACATCACCACCGCCAACCAGGCCCGCGACCTCGACCGCGTCCGGGAGGCGCTCGGCGAGCGGAAGGTCTCCGCGTGGGGCGTCTCGTACGGAACGTACGTCGGGGCGGTCTACAGCCAACTCTTCCCGCACCGCACCGACCGCATCGTCCTCGACAGCAATAACGACCCCGACCACACGCGGGTCTCCCGCAACTGGGTCGCGTCGAGCGAGGCAGGAGTCGAGGACACGTTCCCGGAGTTCGCCAAGTGGGCCTCCGCGCCCGGGAACCCGGACCGCCTGGCCGATACGGCTGCCGAGGTGCGTCCTCTGTTCCTGAAGCTGGCTGCCACGCTCGACCGCGAGCCGATCCCGTGGCCGGGCGCCAACCCGGAGGAACTCAACGGCAACGTATTGCGCCAGTCCCTCCTGAACACGCTCTACGACCCCGACGGCTTCCCCGGCCTGGCGAAGCTGATCCTCGCCGCCCGGCAGGGGAAGGTCCCCGCCGCGCCCCCGGCCCCGCCGGAGACGGTCGTCGAAAACTCCTTCGCGGTGGGTTCCGCGGTCCTCTGCAACGACATCGAGTGGCCCAAGTCGACAGCGGCGTACGAGAAGGCGGTCGCCGAGAGCCGGTCCAAGTACCCCCTGACCGCGGGGATGCCGAGGAACGCGATGCCGTGCGCCGCCTGGCCGTTCAGGCCCAAGGAGGCGCCGGTACGGATCACCGGCAGTGGCCCGTCCAACATCCTCCTCGTACAGAACGAGCGCGACCCGGCAACTCCGCTCAGCGGCGCCCTGAAGCTCCGTGCGGCACTTGGCAAGCGCGCCACCATGGTCACGGTCGACTCCACGGGTCACAACGCCTACCTCGCCAACGGCAACGAGTGCGGCGACCGGACCGTCTCCCACTACCTGGCGACGGGGGAGCGCCCGGGGCAGGACACCTACTGCGGCTAGCGCCCGACCCCAGGAAAGGTCAGGCAAGCAGCTCCGCGGTGTCGAGGAACGGCCGACCGAGCTCCTCCGCGCCGAAGCCGAGCACATAGAGGCCGGTGGACACCCGCTCGAGGAAGCCCCACTCCCAGACCGCCCGCTCGTCCACACCGGCCCGGTCCGCGAGCAGCGCACAGTACGAGCGGACCAGACCGCGTGCGGCGGCCCCGTCCATGCCCCTCAACTCCCCGCACCAGTCGCGGAGTACGACCCCGAGGTCGTACGCGGGATCGGCGAGGAACCCGTCGGGATCCACGAAGACGAACCCCGCATCGGCGCCGGCCCGAGGCGCGGTGACCCGCAGCGCGTTGCCGGGATGCGGGTCACCGTGCACGACCACACAACGGTCGGGATCGAACGCGGCGGCGCGACGCCCGGCGAACGTCAGCGCCTGGCTCACGACCCGCTCCGAACAGGGCCGCCCGAGCCGCTCCCACGACCGCCCGACCATCTCGCCCAGGGCGCGTGCCTTCTCCTGAGCCGGATCGACGGTCAGCTCCGCGGCGCGAGGTACCCGCCATGCGCGTCGGAGCATGGCGCACAGCGTCTCGATCTGCTCCCGAGGGGCGAGGCCGAGCCGGTCCATCGAGGGCCCGAGGGCTTCCTGGAGCATGGCGTGGCGCTTGAGGTCGCACGCGAGCAGCCGCACATACCCCTGGCCCTCCGCGAGACGCAGGGTCCGCACCTGACTCGCGAAGTCCGGTGAGGGAAGGGAGAGTTTGAGCACAGCTTCCCCTCCGTCACCGGTCCGCGCCCGCACCACATAGGAGGAGGTTCCACCGAGCAACGGCCGACCGACATCCACATCGATGGACCACCGACGCTCCAAATCATTGATGACTGATGCCAGTTCGGCGAGCCACTGCTCTCCGACGACTCCGAAGCTCCTGGCCTTCTGGCATACGAGGGGCCGGACTTCGACCGCGGGCTTGGTCACGGCGTCGATTATGACCGCCGGGAGTATTCGTCCGGCGGCTATAGGAGCGGCTAGGGCCTTAGGGCAGTGGGCCGCCGCGGGCGGTGGTCCACAGGGCGTACCACTCCTCGTGGGTGAGGTCGGGTTCGCGGTGCACGGCGTCCCGGCAGGCGCGGATGCGCTCGGGGCGGCTGGTGCCGATGACCGGTGCGATGTGCGCCGGGTGTCGCTGGAGCCACCACAGCAGGATCGTTTCCGGTGTTGTCCCCTTGCGGGTGGCGAGGTCGGCGACCAGGCGTGCGGTCGGTGAGTCGCCGCCGTCGGTGAAGCGGCCCCGGGCGAGAGCTCCCCAGGCCTGGAGCTGGATCCCGTTGGTGCCGCAGTACTCGAGCGTCCCGTGCGGGAAGCCGTTGCCCGCCGCGGCCGGGGTGTTCACGAGCACGCCCGCCTCGACCCAGTCGCGCCTCTCCAGGCTCATCTCCAGCTGGTTGGCGACAAGCGGTACGTCGAGATGCGCCCGCAGATGCTCGATCTGCGCGGCGCTCATGTTCGACACACCGAAGCGTCTCACCAGGCCCTGTCCGTGCAGTGAGGCAAGTGCCTTCGCGATCTCCTCCGGTCCCGTCAGCGGATCCGGCCGGTGCAGGAGCAGTACGTCGATCACGTCGGTGCGGAGCCGGGTGAGGCTCTCCTCGACGCGTCGGACGATGCTCGGCCCCCGCAGGTCGTACAGACCGGGCCTCTCACCGTCCGCGAGGCGGATGCCGCACTTGGTCTGCAGGACGATGCGCTCGCGCAGCCCGGACGCCCTGGCGAGCACCTCTCCGAAGACCGCCTCGGACTTGCCGTGCCGGTAGATGTCGGCCTGGTCGAACACTGTGATGCCGACGTCGAGCGACGCCTCCACGGCGGCCTCGGCCCCGGCGATGTCCTGGGCGGTGTACGGCGTGGTGTCCCAGGTGCCGCCGAGTCCCATGCACCCGTACAGCACACGGCTGGTGCGTACGTCGGTCTGTGATGCCATGTCACTTCCTCCGCTTCCGTGCGTGGTGAACCCGGCCATCGTGCCTCAGGGATGTGACGCGGCTGCCAAGGTGAGGGGCCACCGCGCTTGAGCGCACACCGGCGTGCTCCGGCCTATGCGGAGTGCTGTTCCGGCCTGCCGGAGGCGGTCGATTCGCGGACCACCAGTTCCGGCATGAAGACGAACTCGCTGTGCGGGGCCGGGGTCTTGCCGATCTCTTCCAGGAGGGTGCGGACCGAGGCCTGGCCCATCGCCTGGACCGGCTGGCGGATGGTGGTCAGCGGGGGATCGGTGAACGCGATGAGCGGGGAGTCGTCGTAGCCGACCACCGAGATGTCGCGCGGCACCTCCAAGCCCCGTTCCCTGGCGGCCCGGACGGCGCCGAGCGCCATCATGTCGCTGGCGCACACGATCGCCGTGCAGCCACGGCCGATCAGCGTGCCCGCCGCGGCCTGACCGCCCTCCAGGGTGTAGAGGGAGTGCTCGATGAGCTGCTCTGAGTCCGTGGACGACATCCCGAGGCGTTCGCGCATGCCGATCTGGAAGCCCTCGATCTTGCGCAGCACGGGCACGAAGCGCTTGGGACCCACCGCGAGTCCGATGCGGGTGTGGCCGAGGGAGGCCAGGTGAGTGACGGCGAGGCGGGCCGCGGCCCGGTCGTCCGTGGAGACGAAGGGGGCCTGCACCTTGGGCGAGAAGCCGTTGACGAGGACGAAGGGAACGCCCTTGCCGCGCAGCACTTCGTACCGCTCCATGTCGGCGGTGGTGTCGGCGTGCAGTCCCGAGACGAAGATGATCCCGGAGACTCCGCGGTCCACCAGCATCTCGGTGAGCTCGTCCTCGGTGGAACCGCCGGGCGTCTGGGTGGCGAGAACCGGCGTGTAGCCCTGGCGGGTCAGGGCCTGGGCGATGACCTGGGCGAGCGCGGGGAAGATCGGGTTGTCCAGCTCGGGTGTGATCAGGCCGACCAGGCCGGCGCTGCTGCGCTGCCGCAGCCGCGTGGGCCGTTCGAATCCGAGCATGTCCAGGGCGGCGAGGACGGATTCGCGGGTGGTCGCCGCCACACCGGGCTTGCCGTTGAGCACGCGGCTGACGGTGGCTTCACTCACCCCCGCCTGCGCTGCGATGTCGACGAGCCGTGCGGTCATGCAGGGACTGTACCGGTGAATGGCTGGATTGCACACAGGCTGTGAAAGCTTGCAGAAACTTTCGGTTCTGCAAGGAGCTTGCGGGGGCGTCGGGCGGGAGCAGGGGAGGGCAACTCCCACTTCAGGGGCCTGTCAAGCGCAGCAAAGGCAACCGTAAGGACACACGGCGGTAACGATCAGCAGGGCTTGCAGAAATTTCTCGCAAGGTCTTTCGGGCGCTTTTCAATCCTGTTACGTTCCGTGGCAACCCGGCGCCGCGTCGAGTGCGGCTTCGTTGGAGGCAGCTCAGTTGGGGGTGTCGCCTCCCCTTGTTCCGGGATCAGTTGAAGGAGTTCACATGCGGCGTGGCATAGCGGCCACCGCACTGGTCGGGGCCCTGGCTTTGACAGCGGCAGCGTGCGGTGGCGATGACAGTGACAGCGGCAGCAAGGGTTCGGGCAAGCTGTCCGGGACCGTCACTTTCTGGGACACCTCGAACGACGCGGAGAAGGGGACCTACGAGAAGCTGGCCAAGGGCTTCGAGAAGCTCCACCCGGACGTCAAGGTCAACTACGTCAGCGTCGCGTTCGGCGAGGCCAACGCCAAGTTCAAGAACGCCGCAGGAGGAAACTCCGGCGCCCCGGACGTGATGCGCACCGAGGTCGCCTGGGTCGCGGACTTCGCCAACCTGGGCTACCTCGCCCCGCTGGAGGGCACCCCCGCCCTCGACAAGGCGGACGACTACCTCCCGCAGGCCGCGGCGAGCACCAAGTTCAAGGGCAAGACCTACGCCGCCCCGCAGACCATCGACACCCTGGCGCTCTTCTACAACAAGAAGATGCTCAAGGAAGCCGGTGTCGAGGCGCCCAAGACCTTCGACGAGGTGAAGACCGCCGCGAAGAAGATCAAGTCGAAGTCCGGCAAGACAGGCCTCTACCTGCGCGGCGACGACCCGTACTACTACCTCCCGTACCTCTATGGAGAGGGCGGCGACCTCCTCGACACCAAGAACAAGAAGGTCACCGTCGACGCCCCCCAGGGCGCCGCGGCCTTCAAGGTGATGAAGGACCTGGTCGACTCCAAGGCGGCCACCACCGACGCGAGCGACGGCTACAACAACCAGCTGAACGCCTTCAAGGACGGCGACGTCGCGATGGCGCTCGACGGCCCCTGGTCCATCGAAGGCGCCCTCCAGGGCAAGGAGTTCAAGGGCGACAAGGCCAACCTCGGCATCGCCCCTGTCCCCGGCGGCAGTGACCGCCAGGCCTCCCCGCAGGGCGGCTGGAACCTCGCCGCCTACGCCGGGTCCAAGAACCTCGACGCGAGCTACGAGTTCATCAAGTACATGAGCTCGGCCAAGGTGCAGCAGCAGACCACCGAGAAGCTGAGCCTGCTGCCCACCCGTACCTCGGTGTACGACGTGAAGTCCGTCAAGGACAACCAGATGGTGCAGTTCTTCAAGCCGGCCGTGGACAAGTCCGTCGAGCGTCCGTGGATCCCGCAGGCCAACGCCCTGTTCGAGCCGATCAGGCTCCAGATGGAGAAGGTGCTCAGCGGCAAGACCTCGCCCGACAGTGGGGCGAAGGGTGTCGGCGACGCCTACCGCAAGCTCCTGAAGGACTACAAGTAAATGGCTGTTGACAGCAGCCAGTCGCTGGCCAAGGCCGCGGACGCCCACAGCGTCCGCGGCCGCGGCCCGCGGACCGGCAAGACCCCCGGACGGCTGCGCAGGTCGCTGTCCACCCACTGGTACGCCTGGGCCATGGTCGCCCCCGTGGTGGCCGTGATCGGCGTGATCATCGGATACCCGCTGGTGCGGGGCCTCTACCTCTCGACGACCGACGCCAACGAGGCGAACGTCGAGCGCACCATCGGTATGAACCACATCCCGGCGACCTACAAGTCCGCCGGTCTGGACAACTACACCGCGATCCTCTCCGACAGTGTCTTCTGGGACCGGCTGACCTGGACCATCGTCTGGACCGTCTCCTGCGTCGCGATCTCCTTCGCGCTCGGCCTCGCCCTGGCGAACATGCTCAACCGCAAGCTGGCGGGACGCTCCCTCTACCGGATGGCGCTGATCCTGCCCTGGGCGGTGCCCGCCTTCGTCTCCGTCTTCACCTGGCGCCTGCTCTTCAACGAGAAGAACGGCATCCTCAACAAGATCCTCGCCGGTGGCGGCATCGACGCGATCCCGTGGCTCAACGATCCCACCTGGGCCAAGCTCTCGGTGATCACGGTCAACGTCTGGCTCGGCGTCCCGTTCATGCTGGTCGCCATGCTCGGCGGACTCCAGTCCATCCCCGCCGAGCTCTACGAAGCGGCCGAGATGGACGGCGCGAACGCCTGGCAGCGCTTCCGGAACATCACCCTGCCCGGCCTGCGGACCGTCAGCAGCACCGTCATCCTGATCAGCGGCATCTGGACCTTCAACATGTTCCCGGTGATCTTCCTGCTCACCCGGGGCGGTCCGGGAGACTCCACCGAGATCCTGGTGACGTACGCCTACCGGCTCTCGTTCGTCGTGAGCCCGCGCGACTTCGCGAGCTCCGCCGCCTGGGGCGTCGTCATTCTGCTGCTCCTTTCGCTCTTCGCGGTCGTCTACCGCCGCGCGCTCCGCAAGCAGGGAGAAGTGTGGTGACCACGATGACCGACAGGAAGACCCCGTCCCAGAGCGGGCCGAAGTCCCAGAACCGGCCCAAGGCGAAGGTCAGGGAGCGCGGCGAACGCGGCCCACTGGCCTCGGTCGCGCTCCATGTGGGCCTGCTGCTCGCCTCCGCCACCGCGGTGCTTCCGCCGCTGTGGCTCCTCATCACCTCGTTCAAGCCGACGAGCGAGGCGTTCTCCACCGACCTGGTCAAGGACTTCACGTTCCGCAATTACGACCACGTCGTCAACGACACCGAGTTCCTGAGCTGGTTCGGAAACTCCCTGTTCGTCGTGGGACTGACCACGGTGATCGGCGTCTTCATCTCCGCGACCACCGGCTACGCCGTCAGCCGCTTCAAGTTCCCCGGCATGCGGTCGCTGATGTGGCTCCTCCTGATCACCCAGATGTTCCCCGTCGCGGTGCTCATCGTGCCGCTCTACAACCTCCTGGCGAGCCTCGGCCTGCTCAACCAGCCCGTCGGCCTGGTCGTCACCTATCTGACGATCGCCGTGCCGTTCTGCGCCTGGATGATGAAGGGGTACTTCGACACCATCCCGGTGGAGATCGACGAGGCGGGCAGGGTGGACGGGCTCAACCCGTTCGGCACCTTCTGGCGGCTCATCGTGCCGCTGGCCAAGCCCGGTCTCGCCGTGACCGGCTTCTACAGCTTCATCACCGGCTGGGCCGAAGTCGCCTACGCATCCGCCTTCATGACCGGCGAGGAGAACCTCACCCTGGCGGGCGGCCTCCAGACCTTCGTCAATCAGTACACCAGCGACTGGGGCTCGCTCACCGCATCGGCCGTGATCGTCGCGGTGCCCGCCGCGGTGATCTTCGGCTTCGTCCAGCGCCACCTCGTCTCCGGACTCACGGCCGGCGCGACGAAGTCCTGACACGAAGTCCTGGCACGAAGTCCTGGCACGAAGTCCTGAACGCGAAGTCCTGAAACGGCACGCACCCCCCTCGCACTCGATTCGATCTCAGGGAAGACATGACCCAGCATCTCGCTGCCCCTGCAGCCCCCGCCTCCGGCAGCCACACGGACTGGTGGCGCGGCGCGGTGATCTACCAGGTCTATCCGCGCAGCTTCGCCGACGGCAACGGCGACGGAATGGGTGACCTGGACGGCATCCGCGCCCGCCTTCCTTACCTCAGGGACCTGGGCGTCGACGCCGTATGGCTGAGCCCCTTCTACTCGTCGCCGCAGGCCGACGCGGGCTACGACGTGGCCGACTACCGAGCGATCGACCCGATGTTCGGCAGCCTTCTCGACGCCGACGCCCTGCTGCGGGACGCCCGTGAGCTGGGCCTGCGCATCATCGTCGACCTGGTGCCCAACCACTCGTCCGACCGGCACGACTGGTTCCAGCGCGCCCTGCGAGAGGGCCCCGGTTCGCCCCTGCGCGAGCGCTACCACTTCCGCCCCGGCAAGGGCGAGAACGGCGAACTGCCGCCCAACGACTGGGAGTCCGTCTTCGGCGGCCCGGCCTGGACGCGTACGCCGGACGGCGAGTGGTACCTGCACCTCTTCGCCCCCGAGCAGCCCGACTTCAACTGGGAACACCCCGCCGTCCACGACGAGTTCCGCTCCATCCTGCGCTTCTGGCTGGACATGGGCGTCGACGGCTTCCGCGTGGACGTCGCCCACGGCCTGGTCAAGGCCGAAGGCCTGCCCGACATCGGCCGCAGCGACCAGCTCAAGCTGCTCGGCAACGACGTCATGCCGTTCTTCGACCAGGACGGCGTGCACGAGATCTACCGCAGCTGGCGCAAGGTCCTCACCGAGTACGCGGGCGAGCGCATTCTCGTCGCCGAGGCGTGGACGCCCACCGTCGAGCGCGCAGCCGCCTACGTACGCCCGGACGAGATGCACCAGGCCTTCAACTTCCAGTACCTGGGCACCCACTGGGACGCCGCGGAGCTGCGCGAGGTCATCGACGTGTCGCTCGCCGCGATGCGTCCCGTCGGCGCCCCCGCCACCTGGGTGCTCTCCAACCACGACGTCACCCGCCACGCCACCCGGTTCGCCAACCCTCCCGGGCTCGGCACCCAGCTGCGCACCGCAGGTGACCGCGAGCTGGGCCTGCGGCGCGCCCGCGCCGCCTCGCTCCTCATGCTGGCGCTGCCCGGATCCGCGTACGTCTACCAGGGCGAGGAGCTCGGTCTGCCGGACGTCACCGAGCTGCCCGACGAGGTGCGCCAGGATCCTTCGTTCGTCAGGGCGAGCGGTCAGGACGGGTTCCGCGACGGCTGCCGGGTGCCGATCCCGTGGACCGTCGACGGATCCAGTCACGGATTCGGCTCTGGCGGCAGCTGGCTGCCGCAGCCCGAAGGCTGGGGCGAACTCAGCGTCGAGGCCCAGACCGGAGACCCGGCGTCGACCCTTGAGCTGTACCGCAGCGCGCTCTCCCTGCGCCGCACGCAGCCAGGGCTCGGCGCGGGCGACTCGCTGGAGTGGCTCGAAGCCCCCGAGGGCGTACTCGCCTTCCGCCGCGAGGCCTTCGTGTGCACGGCCAACACCACCGGCGCGGCGGTACGGATCCCGGCCCCAGGCCGGATCCTCCTTGCCAACGCCGAGGTGGAGACGGTGGACGGCAAGGTCGAGCTGCCCGCCGACACCACCGTCTGGTGGGCGGTGTGACCCTTTCCCCGCCGCGGTCCGCCGACCGGGGAGAGGGGGGAGGCCGGTCGGACCGGGGCGCCCCGCGGCTCGCGGACATCGCGGCCCAGTCCGGCGTCAGCGAAGCCACCGCGAGCCGGGTGCTCAACGGCAAGCCGGGGGTGGCCGCGGGCACCCGGCGTCGAGTGCTCGCCGCCCTCGACGTCCTTGGCTACGAGCGGCCCGTACGGCTCAAGCCGCGCAGCGCCGGTCTGGTCGGCCTGGTCATCCCCGAGCTCAGCAACCCGATCTTCCCGGCCTTCGCGCAGGTCGTCGAGCAGGTCCTGTCCGGGCACGGCTACACGCCGATGCTGTGCACCCAGATGCCGGACGGGGCCAGCGAGGACGAGCTGGTGGAGCAGTTGGAGGAGCGCCGGGTCAGCGGAATCGTCTTCCTCTCCGGACTGCACGCCGACACCTCGGCCGATCCCGCCCGGTATCTCGAACTGCACGCGCGCGGTGTGCCGTTCGTCCTGATCAACGGCTACAACGAGCACATCCCGGTGTCCTTCGTCTCGCCCGACGACCGCGCGGCCGCGCGGATGGCGGTACGTCACCTCGTCGACCTGGGTCACCGGCGGATCGGGCTCGCCATCGGCCCCACCCGCTACGTCCCCTCGCTGCGCAAGGCGGAGGGGTTCACGGCGGCGCTGCACGCGCTGCTCGGCCTGGAACAGGGGGAGGCCGAACAGCTCGTGCAGCGCACGCTGTTCACGGTCGAGGGCGGGCACGCGGCGGCGAGCGCCCTGCTCGACCAGGGGTGCACGGCGATGGTCTGCGGCAGCGACATGATGGCCCTCGGCGCCGTCCGTGCGGCGCGCGAACGCGGCCTTTCGGTGCCCGGCGACGTCTCCGTGGTCGGTTTCGACGACTCGCCCCTGATCGCGTTCACGGACCCGCCGCTCACCACGGTGCGCCAGCCGGTGCAGGCGATGGCGAGCGCCGCCGTGGGCGCGCTCGTCGAGGAGCTGCACGGAAATCCCGTACAGCACACGGAGTTCGTGTTCCAGCCCGAGCTGGTGGTGCGCGGCTCCACGGCGCAGCCGCGGCGCTGAGAGGGAGTCCCCCGGAGCCGCCCTGTTCGGGCAGCGGGGTCATGGTGTGGCTCCGGGGCCTCCCCGTCTCATGACTCCGGTCCGAACGGCCGGGCGCGTGGGGCCCTTTGCCGGGTCCCCCGGCCGCCCGGACCGGAGTTGTGGTTGAACGTAACACCGTCGCAATGTCTTGCGAAAGGTTTTGCGGTGCATGAACTCCCGGGATTCCGCATCTGACACGAGTCTGACGCGAGAGTGTGCGCGGAGGGTTGACCGGGGTTCCCGGGGGTCGTACGGTCACGACCGAAATCGGCGTTGAAATGTTTCTGCAACATCCTTCAACGGCCTTACGGGCACGGCGCGTTGCCGGACAAGGTCACACCTGACTCATGCAAAGGTCACACCTCACTCATGCAGGAGGCCCTCATGGCTGGCCGAAAGACCAGAGTCCGCAGACCCGTCGCCGCCGCGCTCGCCCTGGTGGCGGGCGCCGCGGGCAGCATCGTCGCCGGAGCCCCGCAGGCGCAGGCCGCCCCGCCCGGCGCCAAGGACGTCACCGCCGTGCTCTTCGAGTGGAAGTTCGACTCGGTGGCCAAGGCGTGCACGCAGCAGCTCGGCCCCGACGGCTACGGCTACGTACAGGTCTCCCCGCCCCAGGAACGTATCCAGGGCGAGGCATGGTGGACCGCCTACCAGCCCGTGAGCTACAAGATCGGCACCCGGCTCGGCGACCGGACCGCGTTCAAGAACATGGTCGACACCTGCCACGCGGCCGGGGTGAAGGTCGTCGCCGACGCGGTGATCAACCACATGACGAACGCCTCCGGCACCGGCTCGGCGGGATCCTCCTTCACCAAGTACGACTACCCGGGCACGTACTCGGGCGCCGACATGGACAACTGCCGCTCGGACATCAGCAACTACCAGGACCGCTGGAACGTCCAGAACTGCGAACTGGGCGGCCTCGCCGACCTCGACACGGGTGAGGAATACGTCCGGGGGAGGATCGCCGGCTACCTGAACGACCTGCTCTCACTCGGCGTCGACGGCTTCCGTGTCGACGCGGCCAAGCACATCGCCGTGGACGACCTGAAGAACATCAAGTCGCGCCTGACCAACCCCGGCGCCTACTTCAAGCAGGAGACGATCTACGGCTCGGGCGAGGCGGTCTCCCCGAGCGAGTACACGGCCACCGGAGACCCCCAGGAGTTCCGCTACGGCTGGGACCTGAAGCGCGTCTTCAACAACGAGAAGCTCGCCTACCTGAAGAACTTCGGTGAGGGCTGGGGCTACCTGCCCAGCGGTTCGGCCGCCGTCTTCGTCGCCAACCACGACACCGAGCGGCACGGACAGACCCTCAACTACAAGGACGGCGCGAACTACACCCTCGCCCACGTCTTCATGCTGGCCCTGCCCTACGGCGCACCGGACGTGCACTCCGGCTACGAGTTCAGCAGCATCGACGCGGGACCGCCCAACGGCGGGCAGATGAACGCCTGCTACAGCGACGGCTGGAAGTGCCAGCACGCCTGGCCCGAGATCAAGAGCATGGTCAAGTTCCGCAACACCGCACGCGGTACCGGCATGACCAACTGGTGGGACAACGGCAACAACGCCATCGCGTTCGGCCGCGGCGACAAGGCGTACGTGGCCATCAACCACGAGGGCTCAGCGGTCAACCGGACCTTCCAGACGTCCCTCGCCGCGGGCAGCTACTGCGACGTGCAGAGCGGCAGGAGCGTCACCGTCAACGGCTCGGGCCAGTTCACGGCGACCGTGGCGCCGAACACCGCCCTTGCCCTGCACACCGGGGCCAGGAGCTGCTGAGGGCTGATCGCCCTGCATGACCGCCCTGTATGACCGGCCGCCCGGCCTCCGCTTCCCCGCCGCCGGGCGGTCCTGCTCCCGTACCCCGCACGCTTCCACCCCCGTATTTCCCGTCATGCATCCGCAAGTCATCCGCAAGGAGAACCACCCTTGACCGGCTCCCCGCGTCGCACCGCTGCGATCACGGCCCTCGCCCTGCTCGCCGCGGTCGCACCCCTGACGTCCTCGGCCACCGCCGCGCCCCGAGCACCGGCCGCCGCCGACGCGCCCGCCGAGCTCGATCTGTCCATGTCCAAGGCGCAGTGGGTGGACAAGAACACCGTCGCCTGGGATGTCCAAGGCGCTGCCAAGTCCCAGGAGTTGGTGTACGCACGTGACGGGGGGCTGACCGTCAAGGACGGCGAACTCGCGGGTGAGGGGCGGCGGATACGCCTGGACCCGGTTGCGGGCGGCCTCACCGAGGGCCAGCGGAAGAAGTATCCGCACCTGAAGAAGTACGCGGCCTTCACCGTCGACCCGCGCGACCGCGACCAGGTCCGCCGTGCCCTCACCGGCCAGATCGTCGCGGTCCGAAAGGACGCCGACGGCACCCTGCTCAGTGCCACCGGCGTCCAGACCCAGGGCGTCCTCGACGACCTCTACAGCGCCACCGCCACCAAGGCCGCCCTCGGCCCGCAGTTCCGCCACGGCCGCCCCACCCTCGCCCTGTGGGCACCCACCGCCCAGTCCGTCAGTCTCGAACTCGACGGCAAGCACGTGGCCATGCGGCGCGACGACGCCAGCGGCGTGTGGTCCGTCACCGGCGACAGGAGCTGGTCGGGCAAGCAGTACCGGTACGTCGTGAAGGTATGGGCGCCCAGCGTCCAGAAGGTCGTCACCAACAAGGTCACCGACCCCTACTCCACCGCGCTCACCGCCGACTCGGAGCGCAGCATCGCCGTCGACCTCGACGACCCGAAGCTCGCGCCCGAGGGCTGGGATCGGCTGAAGAAGCCGAAGGCGACGCCCTTGCGCGACGCGCAGATCCAGGAACTGCACATCCGCGACTTCTCCGTCGAGGACCGCACGGCGAAGCACCCCGGCAAGTACCAGGCCTTCACCGACACGGCGTCCGACGGCATGAAGCACCTGCGGAAGCTGGCCAAGGCGGGTACGTCCTACGTGCATCTGCTGCCCGCGTTCGACATCGGCACCATCCCCGAGCGCGCCGCCGACCAGGCCGAACCCGACTGCGACCTGACGGCACCCGCCCCGGAATCCGACGAGCAGCAGGCCTGCGTCACCAAGACAGCCGCCAAGGACGCCTACAACTGGGGCTACGACCCGCTGCACTACACCGTGCCCGAGGGCAGCTACGCGAGCGACCCCGCAGGGACCCGCCGTACGGTCGAGTTCCGTGAGATGGTCCAGGGCCTCAACGGCTCAGGCCTGCGCACCGTGATGGACGTCGTCTACAACCACACCGTCGCCAGCGGCCAGGCCGACAAGTCCGTCCTCGACAAGATCGTGCCCGGCTACTACCAGCGGCTGATGGACGACGGCACGGTTGCCACCTCCACCTGCTGCGCCAACACCGCCCCCGAGAACGCCATGATGGGCAAGCTCGTGGTCGACTCGCTTGTCACCTGGGCCAGGGAGTACAAGGTCGACGGCTTCCGCTTCGACCTGATGGGACACCACCCCAAAGCCAACATCCTGGCCGTCCGCAAGGCCCTGGACGCGCTGACCCTCAAGAAGGACGGCGTCGACGGGAAGAAGATCGTCCTCTACGGAGAGGGCTGGAACTTCGGCGAGATCGCGGATGACGCCCGCTTCGTCCAGGCCACCCAGAAGAACATGGCGGGCACGGGCATCGCCACCTTCTCCGACCGTGGCCGCGACGCGGTGCGCGGCGGCGGCCCCTTCGACGAGGACCCCGGCGTCCAGGGCTTCGCCAGCGGCCTGTTCACCGACCCCAACGCGTCCGAGGCGAATGGCACCCCGGCCGAGCAGAAGGCACGGCTCCTGCACTACCAGGACCTGCTCAAGGTGGCCCTGACCGGCAATCTCGCCGGGTACACGTTCACCGACTCCGCCGGAAAGCGGGTCAAGGGCTCCGAGGTCGACTACAACGGCGCCCCGGCCGGATACGCGGCGGCCCCCGGTGACGCCCTCTCCTACGCCGACGCCCACGACAACGAATCGCTGTACGACGCGCTCGCCTTCAAGCTCCCCGCGGACACCACGGCCGCCGAGCGCTCCCGCATGCAGGTGCTCGCGATGGCGACCTCGACCCTGGCCCAGGGCCCGTCCCTCTCCCAGGCCGGCAGCGACCTGCTGCGCTCCAAGTCCCTCGACCGCAACTCCTACGACAGCGGCGACTGGTTCAACGCCCTGCACTGGAACTGCCAGGACGGCAACGGCTTCGGCCGCGGTCTGCCCCCGGCCGCCGACAACAAGGACAAGTGGATCTACGGAATGCCCCTGCTGACGTCCGCGTCCCTGACTCCGGGCTGCGCGGAGATCAACGGCACATCGGCCGCCTACCAGGACCTGGTCACGCTGCGCGCGACCGAGCCCGCGTTCTCCCTTGCCACGGCGGGACGGGTGCAGTCCCGGCTCTCCTACCCGCTCTCCGGGACATCCGCCGAGACCCCCGGCGTGATCACCATGGAGGTCGGGAACCTCGTGGTCGTCTTCAACGCGACCCCGGACGCGCAGAAGCAGCGCGTGACGGCCGTGAAGAACACCGCGTACAAGCTCCACCCCGTCCAGGCGAACGGCGCCGACCCGGTGGTCAAGTCATCCTCGTACGAAAGGAGTTCAGGCACCTTCAGTGTCCCCGCCCGCACGGTAGCCGTCTTCGAGCGGGGCTGAACAAGGGGCCCGACCCGGCCCCGCTACTGATTCGATCCGGGCTGATGGCGCGTCGGCCCTCCCGCGTACCCCACTACGTACAGGAGGATCCATGACGCACCCCAGAGCCATCGGAAAGTCCAGAGCGCTTCTGGCCGCCGTCCTGGCCGCGCTGTTCCTGACAATGCTCCCCAGTGTCGGCGGCGCGGACAGGGCGGCGGGGGACACCCGGAACGTGGCTGCCGAGGCGGAATCCGCAAGCATGCTGGGCGGCGACCCGCGCAAGGACTCCATCTACTTCGCCATGACCGCGCGCTTCAGCGACGGCGACACATCGAACAACCGCGGAGGCAACCAGCACACGTCGTCCGGGAACGCGGCCAACGACGACCCCATGTTCCGCGGGGACTTCAAAGGCCTCGCCGAGAAGCTGGACTACATCAAGGGCCTCGGCTTCTCGGCGATCTGGATCACCCCGGTGGTCATGAACCGGTCGGACTACGACTACCACGGCTACCACGGATACGACTTCTACAAGATCGACCCGCGCCTGGAGTCGGACGGCGTCTCCTATCAGCGGCTGATCGACCGGGCGCACGCCAAGGGCATGAAGATCTACCAGGACGTCGTCTACAACCACAGCTCGCGCTGGGGCGCCAAGGGCCTCTTCACCCCGACCGCGTTCGGCGTCCAGGACGAGGACTGGGGTGACTACTACGACGACAAGGTCGAGGGGAAGCAGTACGACCCGCTCGACGAGGACGCGCAGGGCAACCCCTACAACGGCGACCGCTGGTCCACCGCGGAACCGGCGGGCAACACCTGCAAGGACTGGGGCAAGCAGTCAGGCACAGGGTCGGACGGCCGCAAGATCTACAACTGCCAGTGGCCGAGCCCCACGTCGGGCATGTTCCCCAAGGACAAGTACCACCAGTGCTGGATCGGCAACTGGGAGGGCGAGGACTCGCGCAGCTGCTGGCTCCACGACGACCTGGCGGACTTCAACACCGAGAACACCGATGTGCAGCAGTACCTGATCGACGCCTACAACAAGTACATCGACATGGGCGTGGACGGCTTCCGCATCGACACCGCCGTGCACATCCCGCGCACCACCTGGAACCGGCGCTTCCTGCCCGCGCTGCACGACAAGCTGGTGGCGAAGTACGGCGCGGACAAGGCCGACGACTTCTATGTGTTCGGCGAGGTCGCGGCCTTCGTCAACGACAAGTGGAACCGTGGCTCGGTCAACCACTCCGGGCAGTTCTACACGTGGAAGGAGCGCAAGGAGTACAGCGCCGACGACGCCGCGGCCGCCCTGGAGATGTACGCGTACGAACAGGCGCAGGGCACCGGCAACCAGCCCACCAGTAACAACGCCTTCCTGGACGGGAATTCCTACCACGCCCCCGACCGCACGAAGTTCTCCGGGATGAATGTCATCGACATGCGCATGCACATGAACTTCGGCGACGCCCCGAACGCGTACAACAACGGCAAGGACTCCGACGACTCCGTCAACGACGCGACGTACAACGCCGTGTACGTCGACAGTCATGACTACGGCCCGAACAAGTCCTCCACCCGTTACGCGGGCGGCACCGAAGCCTGGGCCGAGAACATGGCCCTGATGTGGACCTTCCGCGGCATCCCGACCCTCTACTACGGCTCGGAGATCGAGTTCCAGAAGGGCAAGCAGATCGACTGCGGCCCCAAGTGCCCGCTGGCCACCACGGGCCGCGCCTACTACGGCGACCACCTCGAAGGCAGCGTCACCGCATTGGAGTTCGGCACGGTCGACAGCGCGAGCGGAGAAGTCGCCAGGACTCTGGATCAGCCCCTGGTCAAGCACGTGCAGCGGCTCAACCAGATCCGCAGGGCCGTGCCCGCGCTCCAGTCGGGCCAGTACTCGACCGAGGGCATCAACGGACAGATGGCCTACAAGCGCCGCTACACATCGGGCTCCGTCGACAGCTTCGCCCTCGTCACCGTCTCCGGTGAGGCGAGCTACAGCGGCATCCCCAACGGCACGTACACCGACGCCGTCACCGGCGACAAGAAGACCGTGACCGACGGCAAGCTCTCCGTCGCCGCTCCTGGCAAGGGCAACCTGCGCGCCTACGTCCTCGACCTGCCGGGCAACCCGGCACCGGGCAAGGTCGGCTCGGACGGCCCGTACCTCAAGTAGTTCTCCACGCATCCACCTGTCCCTCAAGAGGCAGGTGGATCAGTCCGGCTTCCGTCGGCCGGAAGCCACAGGCGTCGAAATAGAACCCTCGCAGCCCGGGTTCGAAGTCGACGTGCAGCCACTCGCAGCCCGCCACGCGCGCGTGTTCCGCCGCCAGACGGACGACCGACGTCGCGATACCGCGATGCTGGTGCGAACCCCGGGTCTTCGTGTCGATCAGGAAGGCGTGGTCTCCGCCGTCCCACGCCACGTTCACGAATCCGACAAGGAAGCCCTCGCCGTCACGGGCACCCACCCAGCCCAGGCTGTGCTCCTTGACCTTGTTCCACCAACCGGCGACAGCATCGCCGCCGTGCGACCGGACGAGGTCGGCCAACTCCTCGTCACTGATGGGGTCGCGCCATACGTAGGAGATCGCTCCGCTCATGCTGCCAGCGTCGCCGACCGGTTCCTGGCGGGACAACACATTAACGAGCGGGTAGCCCAAGCCCGTCTGGGTCTGCGTACAGACTCAGTACGGAACAGACCATCCTCACGCACTCTCGATCGCCCAAAGGCGCCGCGCTATCAGCTAACTGTCACTATCTGCGGGGCCGCGCCGCCGTGGGTACGGACCGCTAGCGTGTGCCCCGCACTTGACACTTGTTCCCGTCAGGCCATTTCGGCCTCGGAGGTGAGAGATGGCGGATACCGGCTCGGCGTCGGTCGGTACGATCCCGGTCCAGCACCTCCGGGCGGGCGACCACGCTTTCGTCAGTTACGCCGACGACGATGCGGGCCGCGACGTAGTGTCCGCGTTCGCGTGGGCGGGGCTCGTGAAGCGCGAGAAGGTGATGGTCTTCGCCGCTCCGCACATGGAAACGGAGGAGGTGTGGAACCGCCTTGACGCGCCGGGAGCCCTGCTGGGTGCCGCACGCCAACACGGGCAGCTGGTGCTCAGCAGTATGCGTGCCCTCATCCGGCCCCAGGACGCGTTCACTTCTCGCCGCCAGTGGGAGCGCATCACAGAGGAGACCGACAGAGCCCTGGCCGAGGGCTACAGCGGGCTGCGCACGTATATCGACATGCACTGGGTGGGGGACTTGGGCGCCGATGTCAACGTGATGATGGACCGCGAATCCCACGCCCAGCATCTCTTCACCGACCGCCCCTACACCGAGATCTGCGCCTACGACAGCCGCTGGTTCGACCCCGATGTCCTCACCGCCATGCACACGGCTCACCCCTGCCGACTGCTGCCTCATCTGGGCGCCCTGCACGTGGAACATTCGTACGGCATGGTGCAGTTGGCCGGTGAGGCGGACATCGCCACCAGGGAGCAATTCATCGGCGCCGTGCGCGACGGGTTCCGGCGCGGCGGGTACGACCGGCCGCTGACAGTGGACCTGTCCGGCCTGATCTTCCTCGGTGTCGCCTGTGCGGTGGACCTGCTGCGGCTGGTTCTGGAGCATGGGCAGGGCCCGGTCAGAGTCGACTGTCCACCGACACCGGCCCGCATACTGCGCCGAGCAGGTGCGAACCAGGTGCCCCAGCTGGTGATCAACGAGGTGGGCCGCTGATGTCGACAGAGCCCGGGGCCCCCGAAGCCGCTCCCGTCACCTTGTTGGAATCATCCTTCAACCAGAACGACCTGCCCCGGCTCCGTATGCTCGTCGAACAGTTCGCGGGCCACCAAGGGCTTCCCGAACCGCGGCGCAGCGAATTCATCGCGGCCCTGGACGCCGTCGCGGTCAACGCGGTCGAGCACGCGGGAGGTGGCGGCACGCTGGTCCTGCAGCGCAGCAACGGCCATCTGGCCTGCCACATCCACGACGTGGGACCCGGCTTCAGCGCCGACGTTGTCCCTGAACTGGCGCCCGGCCTCGACTGCGACACGGTCGGGCGAGGACTGTGGCTCGCAGGTCTGCTCACCGACGAGCTCACCATCGAGGCGGGCCCGAGCGGGGCCATGGTGACCCTGGCCGTGCGACTGCCCCAATAGCGGGGGTCACGCCATGCCCCAGTCCTTTCAGCTGCGGCGCCGCAGTTTGACGGTGTAGTTGGTCCGGGTGGAGGGTCCTCCGTCGGGGGCCGTCAGGGAGTGTTCGTGCGTGTCGCAGACGAGTACGTCCCACTGCCCGGCCGGCAGGTCGAGAGAGGCCAGGACCTTCTGAGGGGTCGGGAAGTCCACCCCGGGGTGCGGTTCGGTCTCCCAGGCGGGGAAGCCCATGTGGCCCACGATCAGGAGGGTGCCGCCCCGCGCGACGGCCGCTGCGGCGTTCCGCAGGATCTCCTCGCGCGGCATCTCGTGGAGGGAGTGCAGGAACTGGGCGGAGACCAGGTCGTAGCTGCCGGTCGGGGAGGACGTACCGAGATCGTGGTGCTGCCATTCGACACGGTCGGCGACCTGCGCCTGATCCGCGTGCTCGGCCGCACGGCCGAGGGCGACGCGGGAGATGTCGGTGGCGGTGACGCGCCAGCCCTGCCGCGCGAGCCAGATCGCGTCGCCCCCCTCCCCGCAGCCCAGGTCCAGGGCGCTGCCCGGCGTCAGCCCTTCGGTCTCGCGGACGAGTGCGGCATTGGGCTCCCCGCTCCACAGGCGGCCGCTCTGGGTGTAGCGCTCGTCCCAGAACGCTTCGGCCGATTCGGTGGCGGTGGCGGGCGCTGTGGTGGGGGCGGAGGCGGTGTGGGTGTTGCCGGTGCCGGTGCTTGCACCGGTGCTGGTGTTCTGGTCGCTCATGTGGGCTCCTTCTGCTCTGAGACAACCCTGCGCCCGGCCACGTCAGCTTGACAAAGATATTTGCCGCGACGGCAAATAGAGGGATGAGCGACGAAGCCGATCTCACTGATGTGCTGACCTCCGTCGGTCCGCGGCTGCGGGCACTGCGGAAGGCGCGGGGAGCTACCCTGGCCCGGCTGAGCGAGGAGACGGGGATCTCCCTGAGCACGCTCTCGCGCCTTGAGGCCGGACAGCGCGAGCCGACCCTGAAGCTCCTGCTTCCACTGGCCAGGGCGTACGGCGTACCGCTCGACGAACTGGTCGGCGCTCCCCAGACGGGCGACCCGCGCATCCACCCGCGGCCCTTCATGCGCCACGGCAACACCTGGGTCCCCCTGACCCGGTACCTCGGCGGAATGCACGCCTACAAGCAAGTCATGCCGGTCGCCAAACACGGCACCCGGCAGACCACACGCCCCGAGCAGGGCATGCACGAGGGCTACGAGTGGCTCTACGTCCTCTCCGGGCGCCTGCTCCTTGCCCTGGGCGACCACGACCTCGTCCTCACCGCGGGCGAAGCCGCCGAGTTCGACACACGCACCCCGCACGGCTTCGCCAACGCCGGTGACATCCCCGTCGAATTCCTCGCCCTGTACGGGGCTCAGGGCGAGCGCATGCACGTACGTGTCAGGCCGGGCAACGGAGACGAAGCCGGTGGGGAGTAGCCCGCCCTTCTCCACGTGTCCGGCCAACCCTCGCCGGTCGGTCGGTGAGACCCTTTGGACATGCCAGAAGCAGTCGACGCCCCCGTCATCCTGAGCAACGCACCCGGTTCCTTCCCCCGGAGCGTGCTCGCCGAGCGGCATCCGGCGCTGATCAAAAAGGTGCGGGACGCCTTCCCCTACGGGCCGCGCCAGCATCGTGCCCTCGACGCCCTGCTGACGCAGGCCACGGAGGGGGTGATCGAACCACTGGGCCCCGAAGCGCACGACCGCCACCTGTGGGAGGCCTGGGGGCGCGAGTACGTCGGCCTGACGTGGTTCGACGCGCCGTTCCTCTGGGCCGAGAGCTACTTCTACCGCCAACTCCTCTCGGCTATCGGGTACTTCGATGCCGGTCCCTGGCAAGGGATCGATCCGTTCCGCCCGTTCAAGCAGGCGGAGCTCCACACAGGGGAGGCCGACGAGGAGTTGGCCGCGCTCGATGGCCTTGCTGCGCGGCCCGTCGACGAGCAGCGTCAGGCGCTGCTGCTCGGCTCGCTGTGGGGCAACCGCGCGGACCTGGGATTCGCCGTGGGCGGCGGCTCGGCCGGGGTCGCCGACTCGCGCCTCGTCGCGGACGACTCCGCGCTGCTGTGGTCCCTGCTGCCCGAGGGCGGCGCCGCCACGCTGTGCCTGGTCGCGGACAACGCCGGGCGAGAGCTCCTGCCCGACCTCATCCTCATCGACCACCTCCTGCGGCATCAGCGCGCCGAGCAGGTCCTGCTGCACGTCAAGCCGTACCCGTACTACGTCTCGGACGCCATGACCGCAGACGTGATCGACTGCCTGCGCCACCTGACCGGCGCGCGGGGCGCCGCTGCGGAGGTGGGGGAGCGCCTGTGGTCCGCCATGGGCACCGGCGCTCTCGCCGTCCGCAGCCACGCCTTCTCCTGCGCCCCGCTGCCGTACGCGCGGATGCCCGACGACCTGCGCCAGGAGTTCGCGGAGGCCGACGTGACCGTCATGAAGGGCGACCTGAACTACCGGCGCCTGGTCGGCGACCAGCTGTGGCCCGCCACCACACCGTTCGAGGAGCGCACCGCGTACTTCCCCGGCCCGGTGGCCGCACTGCGGACACTGAAGTCCGACGTGATCGTCGGACTCGACGCGCGGACCGAAGCGACACTCGTCGCCGAGCACGGCCAGGGGTGGCGCACCAGCGGCACCCACGCCCTGATCCAGGCGCGCCCGTGACCCGAAAGGCTTTGCCTTTCAGGTCAGCGGTCGTTATCGTTTCGAACTGTCCTGTTGTCTCCGATAGAG
This sequence comes from Streptomyces sp. NPDC055239, assembly GCF_053606205.1. Classification (NCBI taxonomy): domain Bacteria; kingdom Bacillati; phylum Actinomycetota; class Actinomycetes; order Kitasatosporales; family Streptomycetaceae; genus Streptomyces; species Streptomyces sp. NPDC055239. The sequence goes on from NZ_JBSGRD010000007.1 coordinate 365,996, forward strand.
GTGGACGTTGCGCATCTGAGGTTCGCGATCATCGCGCCGTACGGCCCTTCGCCGTACGCCCGTCACGCCGCAGCCGGCCTTGCCGTGCCGCCCGTGACCCCGCGTGGATGCGACCTCGGTGCATGAGCCGTCCCTCGATCTCCAGGACCGCCGCACCTCTCTCTTTCTCGGCCGGTCGCCGCGTGGTGCTCGCATACGACGCCCCCTGCCCCCGCCGCGCCTGCGACTGCGAGATTTCCTCATGTCTGTACCCACCACGCCCAGCGCCTCCCTGACCTGCTCCGCCCTGTCGTTCCAGTGGCCGGACGGCACGAGCGTCTTCGACGGCCTCTCCGTCAGCATCGGCCGGGGCCGCACCGGCCTCGTCGGGGCCAACGGCACGGGCAAGTCCACGCTGCTGCGCCTGCTCGCCGGGCAACTGCGCCCGTCCCAGGGCTCGGTGACCGTCGGCGGCAGCCTCGCCTACCTGCCGCAGAACATCACCCTCGACACGACCCTGCGCGTCGAGGCGGCCCTCGGTGTCGCCGAGCGGCGTGACGCGTTGCGCGCCATCGAGTCCGGCGACGTACGCGAACAGCACTTCGAGACGATCGGCGACGACTGGGACGTCGAGGAGAGGGCCCTTGCCGTGCTGGGGTCGCTCGGACTCGGCGGCGTCGAACTCGACCGCACGGTGGGCCAGATGTCCGGCGGGGAGACCGTTCTGCTGCGCCTGGCCGCGCTGCTCCTCGAGCGCCCGGACGTCCTCCTGCTCGACGAGCCGACCAACAACCTCGACCTGTTCGCGCGGCGCAGGCTCTACGAGGCCGTCGACTCCTGGCGCTCCGGTGTTCTTGTCGTGGTCAGCCACGACCTCGAACTGCTCGAGCGCGTCGACCGTATCGCCGAACTGCGCGCCGGGTCGGTGAGTTGGTACGGCGGCGGCTGGTCCGCCTACGAGGAAGCCCTTGCCACCGAGCAGGAAGCGGCAGGGCGGATGCTGCGTGCCGCAGAGGCCGACGTACGCCGCCAGAAGCGCGAACTGGAGGAGACCCAGGTCAAGGTGGCCCGCCGCCAGCGACACAGCAAGAAGATGGACGCCCAGCGGCGCGCACCGCGCATCGTCGCGGGCGAGAAGAAGCGATCCGCGCAGGAGTCGGGGGACAAGCTCCGCGGCCTGCACGAGGAGCGGCTCAGCGATGCGCGCGAGCGGCGCGAGGAAGCCGCGGACGCGATCCGCAACGACGCCGAGATCCGCGTCAGCCTCCCGCACACCGCTGTGCCCGCGGGCCGCACGGTGCTGACGCTGAGCGAACTACGCCCCCAGTACGGCAAGTTGAAGCAAGGGAGCCTGCACGTACAAGGACCCGAGCGGATCGCCCTCGTCGGACGCAACGGCGCCGGCAAGACAACGCTGCTGCGCACCCTCACCGGGGAGTTGGCCCCGCTGTCCGGGGAGGTCAGGACGTTCGTGCCGCTGCGGTTCCTGCCGCAGCGTCTAGATGTGCTCGACGACGGGCTCAGCGTCGCGGCGAACGTCTCCCGCCTGGCTCCCGGGCTCACCGACAACCACATCCGCTCCCAGCTCGCGCGCTTCCTGTTCAAGGGGGCACGCGCCGAACAACCGGCGGGCACCCTCTCGGGAGGCGAGCGCTTCCGCGCCGCGCTCGCCGCGATGATGCTCGCCGCCCCGGCCCCTCAGCTCTTGATGCTGGACGAGCCGACCAACAACCTCGACCTGGCGAGCGTGCGCCAACTGACCGGCGCACTCGAGTCGTACGAGGGCGCACTCCTGATCGCCAGCCACGACCTGACCTTCCTGGAGTCGGTCGGCATCACCCGCTGGGTGCTCGTCGCGGACGAACTCCAGGAGACCACCGCGGAGGAGGTACGTGACCTCCTGGGGGCGCCGCAGACGGACTGATCAGGAACGGCCTGATCCTGATGAGGAACGGGCTGTCCGGCGCACCAGGCGCAGCCCCACCGCGTCCTGTTGCTCCACGTCGCTGTCCGTCGCCAGATGGAGAGGAACGAAGAGGACCATCCAGTAGAAGCCGAACAGCCAGCGGCCGACGAGTTGGAGGAGACCGGGGCGTCGGCCGTCGGTGGCCCGGACCACGCGCAGACCCGTGATCAGTTTCCCGAGACCGGCCCTGGCCGCGAGGGTGAGCAGGACGTGGTTGACGAAGGAGACTCCGACGGCCACGCCGAGTGCAGTCCCCCACACGGTGGGGGACTGCACTCGGAGTTCGACCACTCCGTCGCTCACCCGCACACCGGCCGCGACGCCGGCCGCGAGGCCGCACACCAGGGCGGTGAGCGCGTCGATGACCGCAGAGGTGGCCTTGCGTGCCGGGGCGGGGGCCACATCACGGGCCGGGCTGTACTGCTGCATGGCTGCACGCTACTGTCCCGGCCCGGACGACCGCCCAGGGGGTCAGTTGTGCAGGGCCACCAGGACGATGGCGGCCGAGACGGCGCCGAGTGCCAGGGCGGCGACGCCGTGGGAGAGCCGGTGTGCGCGCGGGACGGGCAGGAAGTGGTCGACGGCGAACTTGCCGGGGCCCGCCAGCGCCAGGCTCACGGCGGCGACGAGCAGTACCAGGTCGTACTCGATGCCGGAGGGGTTGAAGAAGCCGTTGCCCCACTTCATGGCGATGGCGTTGAGCATGATCCCGAGGACGCCCGCCCCGGCGAGCGGGGTGAGCAGGCCGATGGCGAGGCCCAGGCCGCAGAACGTCTCGGTCAGACCGGCGATCGTGGCCATGACCTTGGGGGCGGAGTAGCCGTCGCTCGCGAAGAACCCGGCGGTGCCGTCGAGACCGCCGCCGTTGAACCAGCCGAAGAGCTTCTGGCTGCCGTGGACGGCCATGGTCAGGCCGACCGCGCAGCGCAGCAGCAGGAGCCCGATGTCAGTGCCGGAGTGCGATGAGGCGAGCGGGGAGCCGGGGCCGCCCCGAGTTGTGGTGGACATGCCGGTGGAGGTGAAAAGGGACATGCGGATCTCTCCTGTTGGTCGATGAGGGTGATGCGGTGATGCCGACCGGTCCTGTCGGCGGGGTGCGGGTGGAGAGATCCCGTCTACGTTCTGATGACCTGGGTTCTGTAGAGGTCGACGGACGTCGCGTCCGGGGGAGAGGCTGCCGGCGGTGCGGGTGACTCGTCCCGCGGCCCGTACGACGTGGGTGCGGTGTCGAAGGCGGGCGAGCCGGTCCGCTCGGGAGCGGGCAACGCCCCGCGCGGGGTCGTGTTCTCGCCCTCGTGGCAGCCACGGCCGCCGTCGCGGGCCCGGTCACGGCCGCTGTCACGGCTGTCGGCGTGCGGGGCGAGTGACGCGACGGCGGTGTCCGAAGCGACGGCGGTGTCCGCAAGACCGTCGAGGCCGAGCAGGGGGATGAGGAAGAGAAAGGCCATGGCGAGCAGGGCGGTACGCACCGTACCGCCCTGGGGTCGTGTCTCCCGTGTGGCCATGTCCGACTGATGGTAGGGCAGTGGTGCGCTTTTGAAGTAGCGGATCAGGTGAGTGGGGTGCGCGTGCAGTGCGGCGGCGGGACGGTGATGTGTCTCTGGCCCCGGCGAGTTGTTCGTGGTTCCCCGTGGTGTCGAACACTGCCCGGTGGCGGACGAGCTCGTCTCCCAGCGACCCGGGAGGGCGGCCCGGTGCCGGTCCGGCGGAGGCGTCCGGGCACGGGACCTCGTGGGCGGCGCCGCTGCTCGGAAGTCGCTCCTCGAAAAGTGACGAGTGCCACCTGCCCGGCAATGGGCAGGTCATCGCTTTGTATCCTCGGCGGGCAGTGCCGATGCCCCCGTCGCCGGCCGAGGCAGCTGACAGGCCCCGGCAGCGCCGACAACGTAAGGACACATCATGACCACCGAGCTGAGCCCCGACTCCCTGACCGGGCTCGTTGAGCGGGCCCGCCAGGACTACCAGGACCTCGCAGGGCGCGGGCTCTCGCTCGACCTCACGCGTGGCAAGCCGGCGCCGGAGCAGCTCGACCTCTCCGCGGAGCTGCTGAGTCTGCCGGGCGGGCGGCACACCTCCGCCGATGGCACGGACGTACGCAATTACGGGGGTCTGCAGGGTCTGGCGGAGCTCCGGGAGATCTTCGCGGACGTGCTCCAGGTGCCGGCCGGGCAGCTCCTCGCGCTCGGCAACTCCAGCCTCGAGCTGATGCACGACTGCCTGGTGCACGCGCTGCTGAGTGTGGTGCCGGGTGGCGAGTCGCGCTGGGTGGACCAGGAGCGGATCGCTTTCCTGTGCCCGGTTCCGGGATACGACCGGCATTTCGGGCTCTGTGAGCGGTTCGGGATCGACATGATCCCGGTTCCGATGACCGCCGAGGGCCCGGACATGGACGCCGTGGAGCGGCTCGTCGCCGAGAACCCGAAGATCAAGGGCATCTGGTGCGTCCCGAAGTACAGCAACCCCGACGGTGTCTCCTACAGCGACGAGACCGTCGCCCGCCTCGCCTCGATGCAGGCCGCCGCGCCCGACTTCCGGATCTTCTGGGACAACGCGTACGCCGCCCACCACCTCACCGACGAGCCCACCGAGATAGCCGACCTGCTCACCGCCTGCGCGGACGCGGGGCACGAGGACCGTGTCTTCGTCTTCGGCTCCACCTCGAAGATCACCGCGGCGGGTGCGGGCGTAGCCTTCTTCGGCTCATCGCCCGCGAACCTGAAGTGGCTGCTCGCCAACAACGCCAAGCGGTCGATCGGCCCGGACAAGATCAACCAGCTGCGGCACGTGATGTTCCTGCGGGACGCCGACGGGGTGCGGGCCCACATGGAGCGCCAGCGCGCCCTGCTCCAGCCGAAGTTCGAGGCGGTGGCCCGCATCCTTGAGGCGGAGCTCGGCGGCACCGGCCTCGCCCGGTGGACCGACCCCAAGGGCGGCTACTTCGTCACTCTCGAAGTGACCGACGGCTGCGCCAAGGAGGTCGTACGCCGTGCCGCCGAAGCGGGCATCGTACTGACCCCCGCCGGCGCCACCCACCCGCACGGCGACGACCCGCGCGACGCCACCATCCGCATCGCACCCAGCTACCCGAGCCTCACCGAACTCGAGCAGGCCATCGAGGGCCTCGCGGTGTGCGTACGGCTCGTGGGGTACGAGCAGCGGGTTCGCTAGGGCCCATTAGGCCCACTACGGCCGCCAGGGCCGATGTCGTGGGGAGGGGCGACGGGGGAGAGACAATGCGCCCACGGGCCGTCAACGGCGGCGTGCGGTCAGCAGCCAGGTGAGATCGATCAGCGTGATCGCCCCCCAGATCCAGTAGACGACGGAGCCTTCGCCCGGCGTCAGTGCCGTGGCGAGGGCGCCCAATCCGACCGTGCCCAGCACCACCGTGACACTGCGCCTCAGTGTCAGTGTCAGGGATGCGCGCAGCGGCCCTGGTTCGGCCAGCCTGTCGGCCAGGTAGGCGTCGAACGCCTCCGCGACCTGATCGTCGATCTCGTCCCGCATCTGGGCGTCCAGCGATTCAGGCATGGGCGCTGCCCCGCTGCGTCACAGTTGCCGGAAGTGAAGTCGCCTCTGGCGGCCGTGGCGCGATGGCGGCGCACAAGGCCGCCAGGGGCAGCAGGAGCGCCGATGCCTGCGGGCGGGCGATTTCCGACGCATCGAAGCCGGTCCGAGCGACCCGCCGGTGCCGAGCTGGACAGAGGGTGGGCAGCGTCGTTCGCAGCACCGCAAGCCATGGCGCCAGCGCAAGCCCCGATATCGGTAACAGCTTCCCGGCCAGGTTCTTTCGCATCTTCTCGACCCCCGTGCACTCGGCGCCCGATGGCGCCTCCCGCACCAACGTAGCCATCGCAGAGATATTCTGCAAACAATCTCTGCGAATACTGCAGAGGGTCTCTGCAGTAGGCTGGTCGCCATGGTCGAGCGCCCCGAGAAGCCCGAGAAGAGAGTGCTCACCGGCCCGGATCTCAAAGCCTTCTACAAGGCGCTGTCCAACCCGGTGCGCCGCGACATCCTGAGCTACCTCGGAGAACATGGCGAAGCGAACTCCACCAGCGTTGCCAAGTCCCTCGGCGAAAGCACCGGCACCACCAGCTACCACCTGCGCAAACTCGCCGACCTCAAGCTGATCGCCGAGATCGAGGAGCGGTCCACCGGCCGGGAGCGCTGGTGGAAGTCGCTCATGACGGACATCTTCACGCCGCCGGGCCTGGAGATGAAGGCCGACGAACGCGAGGCCGCGGTCAAGGCCGGCGCCCTCAAGATGACCCAAGACCTGAACCTGGTCGTGAGCGCGTACGGCGGGTACGACTCCTCCGAGGGCTGGAACCAGATCCACCGCGCCGGATCGCGGATGACGAAGGAGGAGGTCGCCTCGTTCGTCGAGGAGTACCAGGCTCTTCTGCGCAAGTACCTGAGGGAACCCGGTGACCACCCACCCGGCTCGCGGCGCATGGCCGTACGCCTGGTAGCTGTGCCCGACGACGGCCCACGGCCCACCCTGCCGACTGGGCCGGACAACGATTAGTGCCGCACCGGACGGCAGAGTCCTGACATCGAATCAGCCCAGGTCGGTGACGCCGCCCTCGCTGTGACCGGCTCGGGTCAGCCCTCGGCCGAGGAGTCATGGGCACTGCCGCTGCCGGGCAGAATCTCGGGCCCGGCGAGCACCATCTCGCGCTCCACCTTCGAAGGGTCGCCCTTCATGGGGGCGGTCACCCCGGAGCGTACGAATCCGTACCGCCGGTAGAAGCTCTCGGCCCGTGCGTTGTCCTCGTGGACGTACAGGCGCACCCGCGCCACTTCCGGCATCGTCCATCCCCACTCGACAGCCGCCTCGAAGAGCGCGTCGGTCACACCGCTTCCGCGGTACTCGGGGCGGACGAAGACGCCGACGACATGCGCCTGGCGTTGCTGGACAGTCCCGCCGAACACATCGTCGCTGCCCGCGTCCTCGATGAGTACGGTCACCGTGCCGCTCCACGCCCCGCCCGGTCCCTCCGCCACGAATTGGCGCACCCGCGTCCCGCCTGCAGCCGACCCCTTGGCCCGCTCCTCCCAGAAGGAGTCCGGCTGCGCGGCGGCCTGTTCGTACGTGTCGAGGAAGGCGATCGGAGCCGCCGGATCCTGCAGTGCCAGGAGGCGCAGTTCTTTCACCTCGGGCCACTCATCGGCGCGTATAGGACGGACGGCAGGGCGCGGAACCTGGTTCATGTCGCGGCACCCTACGGGACCGTCGTGCCGGAACGCTTCTGTATTTCCCCAGGTCCTCGCGCCGGAGGGGGGTGCTCGATGAGCGTCGCGGCGCACTTCTCGTCTTCGTCCGAGCAGGGAAAGAAACTTCGTTCACCCTCTTGACCGGTCGTCCCGTGCCGCGCACAGTACTCGTTAATGCGCATGACTAATACGCATTAACGATGCGAAGGGGCAGTGGTGGACGAACCCAGGAAGCGGGCCGCACGAGGGCGGGCGCCCGCCTCGGTAGGGCGCACCGGGCGTCCGCGCCAGGCCGAGGTCGCCCGGCTCGCGGGAGTGTCGCAGGCCACGGTCTCGCTGGTGCTCGCAGGCAAGAAGCAGGGCATCGCCATCTCCGACGAGACCCGGCAGAAAGTGCTCGACGCCGCAGGCAGCCTGGGCTACGTACCGGACCCGGCCGCCAGGCGGCTCGCGGCGGCGCGCAACGGCCTGCTCGGAGTGTTCAGTTTCACGGCCACCTTCCCCACGGACGTGCAGCACTCGTACTACCCGTTCCTGGTCGGCGTGGAGCAGGAAGCCGCCGCGCAGGGATACGACCTGGTGCTCTTCACCGGGTCGAGCCGCGGCGGCGCGGGGGCCGGTGCGCCGCACGCGCTCAACAGGGCGCGACTCGCCGACGGGTGTCTCTTCCTGGGCCGCCACGCTCCTGTGGACGAACTGCGCAGGCTCGTGGACGACGGGTTCCCCGTGGTCCACCTGGGACGCAGGGACGAACCGGAGGGCCTTGCCTGGGTCGGTGCCGACTACGTCAGCGCCAGCAGCGAAGTCGTCCACCGGCTCGCCGCTCTCGGGCACCGCCGCGTCGTCCTCGTACGCGAAGACGACGACGCGCCCGCCTCCACCGACCGTGAAAAGGGCTTCCTGGAGGGGCTTGAGAGCGCGGGTCTGCCCGGTGGCCCCGATGCCGTCTTCCGCCGTTCCGATCCGGAACAGGCGCTCGGGGCGGAGCAGCTGCGGCAGTGGGTGGCGCAGGGCGTCACCGCCGTGGTGGCCGAGGAGACCGACAGCGGCGCGGCCTGGCGAGCGTTGAGCGCTGCTGCCCGCGACGCCGGTCTGCGCTGCCCCGGCGACATCTCCCTCGCCCTGCTCGGCAGCCCGCCCCCCGATCTCGCCGACGAGCCGCAGCCCACGGGATTCGACATCCCCCGTGCGCAGTTGGGCGCGACGGCCGTGCGCCTGCTCGCCACACTCGTCGCCGGTGAGGACGCCCCCGACCCGCTGGTGGCCTGCACGTTCCGGCCCGGCGCCACCACAGGGCCGCCGCCCAAGGCGCTTCCGGAGAGCGCATGACGGCGGCCGTGAGCAGCCGCGCCCCGCCTGACCGTGCGCCCCCGCAGCACGACCACGTACAGCACCGCACAAGGAGAACCGTGATCCCTGAACCGGACATCCTCATCGTCGGCGGCGGCCTTGGCGGCGTCGCCGCAGCGCTCGCCGCCTGCCGGGCCGGCCGGACCGTCGTCCTCACCGAGGAGACCGACTGGATCGGTGGCCAGCTCACCTCCCAGGCCGTTCCGCCGGACGAGCACCCCTGGGTGGAGCAGTTCGGCACGACCGCCTCGTACCGCAAGCTGCGCGAGTCCATCAGGGACTACTACCGCCAGTGGTATCCGCTCCGGTCGGAAGCGTCGTCCCTGACCAACCTCAATCCGGGCGCAGGCCGCGTCAGCAAGCTCTGCCACGAGCCCCGCGTCGCCCTCGCCGTCATGGAGGGCATGCTCGCGCCCCATCTCGCGTCGGGGCGGCTGACTCTTCTCACCGAGCACCGGGCCGTCGCCGCCGAGTCGGACAACGATGTCATCACCTCCGTGGCCCTGGAGAACCTGCGCGACGGCGAGCGCACCACGCTCCACGCCCGGTACGTCATCGACGCCACCGAGACCGGTGAACTCCTAGAACTCGGCGGCGTCGAGCACGCCATCGGCGCCGAGTCACGCGCCGAGTTCGGCGAGCCGCACGCACCCGAGGAGGCGCAGCCCCTCAACCAGCAGGGCATCACCGTCTGCTTCGCGCTCTCCCACCACGAGGGCGAGAACCACGTCATCGAGCGCCCCGTCGACTACGACTTCTGGCGCTCCTACCAGCCCGACTTCTGGCCGGGCCCGCTCCTCGGCTTCCTCGCCCCGGACCCCCGCTCGCTCGAAGCCGTCCCGCGTACGTTCCTGCCGAACCCGGAGATCGACCCGCTCGCTGTCAACGCCGACCAGAGCGCCGACGCGGGCGACAAGGAACTGTGGGGCTTCCGCCGCATCCTCGCCCGCAAGCTGCACCGGCCGGGAGCTTTCGACTCCGACATCACCCTGGTCAACTGGCCGCTCAACGACTACTGGCTGAAGCCGCTGATCGGGGGCGGCGAGGAGACCTCGGCGCAGGCACTCGCGGAGGCGCGTCAGCTGTCCCTCTCGGTCCTGTACTGGCTCCAGACCGAGGCACCCCGCGAGGACGGCGGGACCGGTTTCCCCGGTCTGCGGCTTCGCCCCGACATCACGGGCACGGCGGACGGCCTGGCCAAGGCCCCTTACGTGCGGGAGTCGCGGCGGATCAAGGCCGTCACCACCGTCACCGAGCAGGACGTGGCGATCGACGTCGTCGGCCCCTACGGGCGGACCGCCTACCGGGACTCGGTCGGCGTCGGCAACTACCGCATCGACCTGCACCCCTCCACCGGCGGCGACAACTACATCGACATCGGCTCCGTGCCGTTCGAGATACCGCTCGGCGCCCTCGTGCCCCGCCGCGTCCGCAATCTCCTCCCGGCGGGCAAGAACATCGGCACCACCCACATCACCAACGGCTGCTACCGCCTCCACCCCGTGGAGTGGAACATCGGCGAGGTCGCCGGTGCCCTGGCCGCGCACTGCGTGTCCGAAGGCGTCGAACCCCACCAGGTCCAGGCCGAGGACAAGCGGTTCGACGAGTTCGCCCGGCTGCTCGACCGAGAAGGCGTGCAGCGCCACTGGCCCGACGTACGCGGCTACTGAGAGCTGATCGCTCTCACAAGTGCCGGGTGGGACAGCTCCACCTGTCCCACCCGGCCCGCCCGCGCACCGCCAACCCGCACAAGGAGGTGCCCAACCAATGACCACCCACCGCATCCGCGTCGGCATCGACGTGGGCGGAACCTTCACCGACGCCGTGGCAGTCGACGCCACGACCCTGGAACTCCTGGGACAGGTGAAGGTCCCCACCAGCCACCATCATGAGGACGGCGTGGCCCACGGCATCGTGGAAGCCCTGAGCCGTCTGCTGGCAGAAACCGGCCGCGCACCGGAGGATGTCGCTTTTCTGGCGCACGGCACGACACAGGCTACCAACGCCCTGCTTGAGGGCGACGTCGCCACCGTGGGCCTGATCGGTATCGGCGCCGGTGCCGCTGCCAAGCTCACCCGCCGCCTTGCCGCGCTCGGCAAGCTCCAACTCACCCCGGGCAAAAGCCTTCCGCTCGCCTACGCCCATGTCGCCGACCCCGACGACGCGCAAGCCGTCCGGCGCGCCGCCGAGTCGCTGGCCCAGGACGGCGCCCAAGTCCTCGTCGCCACCGAGCCGTTCAGCGTGGACCGTCCCGAGGGCGAACAGGCCGTCGTGGCGGCGGCACGTTCCGCCGGTCTCCCGCTGACCGCCGCGCACGAGATCACCTCTCTCTACGGGCTGCACAAGCGCACCCGTACGGCCGTGGTCAACGCGGCGATCCTGCCGCGCATGCTGGCCACCGCCGACCTCGTCGACAGCTCCATCACCAAGGCCGGAGTCGAATCCCCGCTGATGGTGATGCGCTGCGACGGCGGTGTGATGTCCCTCGACGAGATGCGGCGCAGACCGCTGCTCACGGTCCTCTCGGGCCCCGCGGCGGGCGTGGCAGGCGCGCTGATGCAGGAACGCATCAGCGAGGGAGTCTTCCTGGAGACCGGCGGCACCTCCACCGACATCAGCGTCGTGCGACGCGGCAAGGTGGCCGTCCAGCACGCCACCATCCTCGGCAAGAAGTCCTACCTCAACGCCCTGGACGTACGCACCGTCGGAGTCGGCGGCGGTTCCATGGTGCGGATCGGCGGCGGCAAGGTGACCGGGGTCGGGCCGCGCAGCGCCCACATCGCCGGGCTGCCCTACGCCTGCTTCGCGACCCTCGACGACCTGCGCGACGCCAAGCTCACCACCGTCCGCCCGATGGACGGCGACCCGGAGGACTACGCCGTGCTCGACGCGGCGGGCGGCCGTTTCGCACTCACCATGACCTGCGCGGCCAACGCGGCGGGACGCGTCCCAGAGGGCGACTTCGCCCGCAGCGACCAGGAGGTCGCCAAGGCGGCGCTCGCCCCGCTCGCCGAGACACTCGGCGTGGACATCGCCACCGCGGCCGACCGGCTCCTCGACGCGGGAACGGCTCAGGTCAAGAAGGTCGTCGACACGATGATCCGCGACTACCGGCTCGACAAGGACACCGCCCTGCTCGTCGGCGGAGGCGGCGGAGCCGCGTCCGTCACCCCGCACCTGGCCGAAGCCAGCGGCCTTCAGGGGCGCATCGCCCGCCACAGCGAGGTGATCAGCCCGATCGGGGTCGCGCTCGCCCTGGTCCGCGAGCAGATCGAGCGGACCATCCCCGGCGCGGGACAGGAACAGATCCTCGCCGTACGGGCAGAGGCGGAGGCCGCCGTCATCGCGCAGGGCGCCGCCGCCGACGGCGTCGAGGTCGAAGTGACCGTCGACCCGCAGACCAGCACCGTCCGCGCCGTGGCCACCGGCGCCACCGAACTGCGTACCCAGGACCGTGCGCACCGGGCGGACGAGGAGGAGCGGCTGCGCACGGCGGCGGCCAGCCTCAAGAGCGACCCGTCCCAGGTCACCGTCCTCGCCAAGACGGCCTCCCACACCGTGTACGGAACCGAGGTGCGCCGCACCCTGCGCGCCACCCGGCATCCGGTACGGATCGTCGACGCCGACGGCGTCGTACGCCTCCATGTCCCCGACGCCCGCGTGGAGACCACCCGGGTCGCCGACGCCCCCGAAGTACTGGCGAAACTGGTGCGCGAGACCACCTCGTACGGCGACGGCGGGGTCAGGGCCCCGGCCGTGCGGCTGCTGCTCGGCTCCCGGATCGCGGACCTGTCAGGCGTCCTCGACCCCGAACCGCTGCTTGCACTCGCCCGCAGCGAACTGGACTCCCGTACCGCCGACGAGCCGGTCATCGCCGTGCTCGAGGTACGCATATGAGTACCCCCGCGGCGCCCTCGCCCGAGACCCTCGACGACCTGGACCACGCGGTCCACCTCCTTGCCGCGACCCCCACCCACGAGGGCCGCGACCCGCAGCTCCTTCGCCACTGGGCGCGCACGGCCGAGGAGTTCGGCGCCGCCCTCGCCCCCGTGCCGTGCCGTGCCAGGATCGTCGAGCGCGCCGACGGCCTGGAGCGCGGCCTGCTCGCCCGCTACACGTCACGGCCGACGCCGACGGTGGAGCTCTACACCGACACCCTCGCGGCGGCCGAAGCCCTGATCGACGAACGGGGCTGGCGGCACTGGTATCCGCCGGGATCGGTGCGCGCGGCGGCCCTCGCCCACGAATCCGTGCACGAACACCTCCACCACGGTCCGGCGAAGGCCGCACTGAAGCAGGCCCTGGGCCATGTCGTCCTGCGTGCCGGGCGGTTCCGCCTCTACGGGCACGTGGCGGGCGCGGAGGAGATCGCCGCCCACGCCCATGCCCGGACCGTCTGCGGACTCGGCCGCAGCCCCCTTCTTCTCACGGCCGCGCTCGCCGACGCCGTGACCCACAGAGAGAAGTAGCGCCATGGGCGTTGTCATCCTGATCGTCATGGCGGTGGGTGTCGCAGCGATGCTCACCCGCAAACTCCCCACCGCCTTCGCCCTGGTCCTCCTCGGTGTCGTCATCGCGCTCGTCGCAGGCGCACCGCTGACCGGCAAGGAGAGCGTCTTCGACACCGTCCTCCAGGAGGGCGCCCCGATGCTCGCCTCGACGATGATCGCGGTGCTGCTCGGCTCGTGGCTCGGCAAACTCCTCGACGAGACCGGCATCGCAGGGACCATCGTCCGCAAGATCGTGGAGTTCGGCGGCGACCGGCCCACGGTCGTGGCACTCGGCGTCCTCGCCGTGTCCGCGCTGATCGGCACGGTCACAGGATCGGCCCCCGCCGCCATGCTGGCCGGCATCATCGGCATCCCCGCCATGGTCGCCGTGGGCATCCCCAAGGTCACCGCGGCGGGCACCATCCTGATGGGCATCGCCGTCGGAGTGCCGTTCGAGCTCCCCATCTGGCAGTTCTTCTCCACCGCCCTGGACCTGCCGGTCCCCACGGTGCGCGGCTTCATGGTGAAGCTGTTCCCGCTGGCCCTTGTCGCGGCCGTCGCCTTCGTCCTCATCGAGTCCCGCCGCCGCGGAGTCGAACACACCTGGGCGCTGAAGTCGGCAGTCGACAAACGCCGTTCGCGCCGTGAGCGGCTCGGCGACGCACCGTGGTACGCGCTGCTCACCCCTGTCGTGCCGCTCGTCCTGGCCCTCGGCTTCGAGCTGGCCATCATCCCCTCGCTGCTCGCCGGAGTGCTCTACGCACTGGTCACCACGACCCGGCCGCGCGAGATGAACAAGCGTCTTCTGCGCACCCTGTACGGCGGCTTCGAGGTCGCCGCACCCCCGATCGCGCTGTTCATCGCGATCGGCATCCTGCTCGCCGCGGTGAAGCTGCCGGGCGCCATCGAGGCCCTCGAACCCCTGGTCAAGGCCGTCAGCCCGCAGAACCCGGTGCTGTTCGTCCTCGTCTTCACCCTGCTGGTACCGCTGTGCCTCTACCGAGGCCCCCTGAACGTCTACGGCCTCGGCGCGGGCATCGCGGGCGTCCTCATCGCGGCCGGCATCTACCCCGCCGTCGCCGTGCTCGGCCTCGCCGCCTCCTACAACCAGGTCTTCGGCGTATCCGACCCCACAAGCACCCAGACCGTATGGAGCGCCCAGTACGCGGGCGTCGGCCCCCAGCAGGTCATGGTGCGCACCCTGCCCTACGTGTGGGTCGTCGCCCTCGGTGGATTCTGCGTGACCGCCGCCACCTACCTCTGAGCACTTTCTCTGACATTCAACTCCCGGGACGGAGTCCAGAAATGAACGAGCCTCAGCACAATTTCCCGCGCCGCTTCTTCCTGCGCGGGGCCGCCGCCACCGGCACGGCCCTGGCGTTCGGCGCCGGAACGGCGGGCACGGCCACGGCGGCGCCCGGCGGCTTCCCCGACTACACCTATGTGCGGACGGTCCTGAAGCCGTCGGACCTCGCCTACAACCCCACGGGCGAGATCATCTTCCCGTGCCTGCGCGGGACCGTCGGCCGCATCTCCGGCGCACTGGGCCGGTACTACCTCTACTACGCCCCGCACGACGCCCCCGGCGGCATCTGCCTCGCCTACGGCGACTCGATAGACGGACCGTTCACCGAGTACAAGGCCAACCCCCTCGTCACCAACAACTGGCAGCCCCACTACAAGGTCAGCCATGTCTCCTCGCCCCACGTGCTGTGGAACGAGGACGCCAAGGAGATGTGGCTCTACTTCCACGGCGAGAACACCACGACCCGCCTGGCACGCTCCAAGGACGGCATCCACTTCACGTACGACAAGGTGGTCCTCTCCACCTCGATGCTGCCGAGCGGCTCGACCGAGACGTCGTACGCCCGCGTGTTCCGTCACGACCTGCCCTCCCGTGGCGCCCGCTACGTGATGCTCTTCATGCTGAACAACACCACCAACCACCGCGACATCGCCTGGGGATGGTCGGCCGATGGGCGCAACTGGACCTTCGATCAGACCCCGTTGATCCGCCATGCCGATGTGGGGGCACAGAACGTGGGCGGGCCACACCTGCTGACGCGCGGCAACAGTGCCTACGTCGTCTACAACACGGACAAGGGCAGCGGCGGCAACATACTGATCACCGAGGTCGGCAAGGACTTCTCCCGCCGCGAGCACCTCGGGATCTTCCACAACTCGATGAACGGCGCGCCGGACAACGGGCGCAGCGCGTCACCGAGTTTCGGTACGGAGAACGGCGTGCCCTACATGATGTACGAGGCGGGGGAGCGGCTTCAGGGCGCGATCGCTCTGGCACGCGCCAAGTAGCTCAACGCGCAGGGGAGTTGATCAGCGGCGCCCGAGGACATGGTGGGTTTCGACCATGTCCTCGGGCGCCGCGTCGTCACGCGGTGACGGTCAGCTCGGTCAGGGCGCCCCCGGATGACGCGGTGACGCGGAGCGCCACATAGCGCGCCGTGCGGTCGGTGCGCAGGGTTCCGCGCGCCGACAAGCGGGCCGAGCCGTCGTACGTACGACCGTCGAGGCTGAACTCGACTTGTGCCGCCGGGACGTGGCCGCCCCGCCACCGGGCGCGGATCTCGCCGATGTGCTGTTCGGCGCCCAGGTCGACGACCATGCGGCCGTCCTGACCGGCGTTCCACGCGGTTGCCTCGTCGCCGTCGACCGCGGCCCCCGGATCCGTCATGCCGGGCGGCAGCGGCGCGGTCGGGAAGGTGGTGCGGCCGAGTGCCAGGTCCGCGAGTGGGTACGCCGTGGCCCGGGGCACCGTGACCTTGGTCGTACGGCCCGCGCGGACCGTGGCGCCGACGCTCCTGCCCTGTGCCGAGACAGTGACGCGGCAGGACGGTCCGCTCAGTCGGACGGTGCTGCCGTCGACGACCTCGGCACGCAGCCCGGCGGGCAGGCGGCTCGCGGACAGGGTGATGCGTGGCGGCGCCAACAGGGCGGATGCGGCGGGCAGTTCGACTCGATAGGCCGTGCCGGACTCGGTGAGGGTCTGGACGCCCTCGTAGAGACGGACTTCTCCGGAGCGTGCGCCGGGGATCGTCACCGTCGTGGTCACGGAGTCCGGGGAGAGGTTGAACAGGCTCAAGTGGTTCTCGGTGAGAGCGGCCTTGACGTCCGTGGAGCCCGCCGAGGGCGTCTTGCGGGCGGCTGCGGCGCGCAGCTCCTTCGGCGTCGCACTCGGGAGCCCTTCGACGAGCATGCTCTCGGCCGGACCGTCGGAGAGGACGACCGTGTCGCCGTACACCGAGATCGGGTGGGCGCCGCCCCGCACGACGAGACCGGCACGGCCGTCGATGTCCAGCCACTGGCCGCGGCTGGTGAGGTCCGGCCGCGGCCAGGCGACCAGGTCGGTCCACTTCTCCCCGTCGGCCGATCCCTGGAGCCGGTAGGAGCGGCCCGCCGCTGCCTCCCAGCGCAGCGTCACCCGGTCGGCGGACCGTGAGGAGCCGAGGTCGACGGCCATCCAGCTGTCGGCCCGCGTACGGTCGGCGCGCGACACCGCCCAGCGGCTCGTCCCACCACCGTCGATCGCGAGCGAGGGCTCCTTGCCCGGGTCGAAGGAGGAGGCGGAGGCCTTCACCCCCGCTGCGCGTGCCAGATCGTCGCCCGAGGCGCCGTCGCGTATCTCGAAGGCGTACAGCGAGTATCCGTACGACGGGTCAGGTCGCACGCCCAGCATCCGCAGGTGCTTGAACTGGCCGCGAGTGAAGGTCAGTTCGTCCGTGCGCGGCCCGGCGGACGGCTGGCCCCCGGTGCCTGCCTCGACGGTGGTGTCTCCCTCGGCGGCTCGATAGGTCCGGCTGCCGTCAAGGCCCGGGACGCCGGGCATCGACAGGTTGCGCACCTCCAGATGGCCCTCCCCGGCTGCCGTGCCGGACGTCGCGTAGACCACGGCTCCCGACGGCAGCGTGGTGAACCCGGCGTGCCCGTGATCCAGCGTCAGCAGGCTCGCGCTCCCGTCGAAGCCGTCCCGAAGCCGGGTGTACGTGACCACGTTCCGCTCGGTGACCTGGTTGCGGGCGCTCGGCAGGAACATGGGTGTCGTACCACTGAGCGCGAACAGCCAGTCGTCGTGGGCCGGTTGCCAGGCGAACTTCACGAAGCCCGGCTTGCTGACGGCGCCCGCCCACGCGCCGGGGGACTGGTGGGAGACCAGGCCGGGGCCCGTGCCGTGATCTCTGACGCCGCTCGCGTGCTCGAAGAGCTCGCCGGGGGAGAGGGGCTGTACGGGGGATTTCCCGGAGCGGGCCCGCCACTCGTGCAGGAGATAGCTGATGGCCAGTTCGGCGCGTGCCTCCGGCTCGTACTTGGGCTCGCCCGAGAACTTCGCGATGCGGTACTCCGGCGGGTACTTCTGATACCCCTCGAGACGTTCGGCCAGGGCCCGTTCGCAGGCGGCCGCGGCGCGGTCACCGACGACCTGGGCCAGGAAGGCGAGGGGGATGACATCGCGGCCGTAGAGGTGCTCACGGTCGGCGACCATCGGCATCAGGGGCTCGCCCGCGTCGCTCATCACACCGAGCAGCGTGCGCCACAGCGGGACGGCGTTGGGCTGGGCGGTGAGCACCTCGGGCAGGGCCTTGCCCGAGGTGAGGAAGTGGGCGGCGTTGCGTCCTGAGGTGCGCCAGAGCTCCTCCTGGTAGTGCGGGCCGAACGAGCCGTGGTTCTCGACGATGAAGGTGTCGTACAGGTTCTGCGCGGTGTTCGCGCTGACGGGAACGCCGTCCACCCGGGCCGGATTGGCGAGGTCGGCGGCCGGGAGCCCCGCCTCGTTGCGGCTCCAGCGGCCGAAGGCGGCGCGCCACGTGTCATGGCGCTGATCGTCGCTCGCCCAGGCCAGGGCAGGGGCGAGCGACTGGGCGTAGATGCCCATCTCCTCGAGCTTGGTGTCACCCTTGAAACCGCCGACGAGCCCGTGGGGAGTCCAGTCGCCGGAATCGGGATCGTCGCCCGTTCCCAACCCCTCGGTGTACTTGGCCTGTTCGCGGACGATGGTGTCGACGTTGTGCCGCGTCGCCTCGTCGAGGTCGTCCCAGAGCAGGCGTGCCGCCAGGACGAAGTAGGACTGGAAGGTGGTGTCGAAGAACAGCTTGCGGCCCCACTGTGAGCCGCCCGTCAGCCGGTTGGAGGCCGCGAAGTGCTTCAGGGTGGCGAGCGTACGGGTGCGCAGCGTGTCCCTGTCGACTCCGGCGCGCTCGGCGTCGTAGGGGCCGCGAGTCAGCAGGACGGCGTTGCCGAGCACGACGGCGAACCCGAAGTCCTTGTTCGTGTAGTGGCCCTGGGCCGCGTCCCATTGGGTCTCGGCCCAGCGGGTGTGAGACAGCAGAACACGGTAGTAGGTGCTCGCGATCGCGTCCGGTTCCGCGTTCTGTTCCGCGTCCGGTTCCGCGTTCGGCTCTGCTTCCGTGGCGGCCGAGGCCTGTCCCGGGCCCAGGGCGAGCGGGAAGGCCACTGCGGCACCGGATACCCCGAGCAGCTGTAGGGCTTGACGGCGTGTGAGTCCCCAGGCTTGCTGCGGCATCGTGGCGCGACCTCCTTGGACAACGTTGTCAGAGAGCGGTCATTCTTCGGGGGCTCCGTGAGCACGTCAAGGGTTCTGCCTGGCTGGAGGCGATCTAGCAGGGCGGCCACGTGGGGCGGTGCGAGAGAGGCAGGGTCAGCAGGGCCTGGCCCACGGTGGGGTAGTGGGGGAAGAACTCCGTGCTGCCGGTCAGGGTGAGGAGTTCGGCGAGATGGCGTCCGGCTCCGGCGAGGAGCAGGTGACCCTCGCGGCGCCGCAGTAACCACCGCACCCCGAGCAGACAGTTGAGCCCGCGCGAATCGCAGAACACGAGCGCCGTCACATCCAGAACGAGATGCCGATGACCCGCCATGACGGAGTCGCCGAGCGTGCGAAGAAAGAACTTCTCGCCGCTCCGGTCGAGTTCACCGCTCACACGCAGCACGGCACACTCGTCGCACCGCGCGAGCTCGTGGATGATGAGGCGATGGGTCTGCGTCGACATCGCGCCTCCTTGTGGTCGTCGTACGGAAGCCCGTGCGCATGTCGGTGCACTTTGTGCTTGCCTGCCGAGTCCCCCGTCCGCCTCTCCCTACGCCTCTTGGTTTGCCTTCCCGCCCGTGTTCCGTGCCCGCGATTCGTACCGGAAAGCGGCCGAATGATAAGATCAGCGATGTTCGTGTGTGATCCAGATCGAGGACGTTGGGAGTTGGGGTTGATGACCGCGCTGAAGGCCACTGCCGTGCGCACCGCCCGGACCATTCTCACGTCCCGGGCCGTGGCCTGACCTCAGTCGGATCTGCCCTCGCCGGGAGCGTGAGCTCGCGGGGCCTCACCCACACGAACCCACCATGAAACGGATCTCCGTCCATCATGAGCGATACCCACATGAGCAGTACCCGCATGAGTCATGCCTGGATCACGCGCGCCGAGACCAGCGCTGACATCCCCGCCGTCCGCGCCGTCGACGTCGCCGCGTTCGACACCCCGGCAGAGGCCGATCTCGTGGACGCGCTGCGTGCCGATGCCGCGTGGATCGACGGACTGTCCGTCGTCACCACCGACCAGGACGGCACGCTCGTCGGCCACGCACTGCTGACCCGCTGCCACATCGGCGACACCCCGGCCCTGTGCCTGGCCCCCGTCGCCGTACTCCCCGAGTTCCAGAAGACCGGCGCCGGCTCCGCGGCCATCCGTGCCGCGCTCGACGCCGCGAAGGGCAGGGGCGAGCGCTTCGTCACCGTCCTCGGGCATCCCGCGTACTATCCGCGATTCGGCTTCGCCCGTGCTTCGACGTACGGCATCGGTATCAGCATCGAGGTCCCTGACGAAGCCATGATGGCCCTCGCCCTGGACGCCGATCACCCGCTGCCCAGCGGCACGGTGCGCTATGCCGCGCCGTTCGGTATCTGAGTATCTGACGGACATGGCGTGAGCTCCCACAGGCGGCGGCCCGTGTAGGGGGCCGCCGCCGTGGGCTGCTCGGCGGTGATCCGTGCGACCGCCCGGCCGTCCAGCGCTGTAGCTGTGGCATGGCACGTGCTGTCGCTCGTGGCGTGCAGTGTCATGAGGATACTGAATGCCATGGGAGGCATGGCGCGTACCATGGTCCGGTGAGTTCCCGCCCCGAAGTGAGCATGGCCGAGCGCAAACGACAGCTCGTCTCGAACGAGTTGACCGAAGCGGCGTTGCAACTCCTTGCCCGAAAGGGGTTCGACGCGGTCACGATCGACGAGATCGTGACGTCCGCCGGGGTCTCCCGGCGGACGTTCTTCCGGTACTTCGCGTCCAAGGAGGACGTGGTCGTCCAGTTCCTGGCCGACATGGGCGTCGGTATCCACGCGGAGCTGGCGGCTCGCCCTGTGGAGGAGCGGCCGTCCGTGGCGCTGCGGCACGCGGTGTGGGTTTCCCTCGAGGCCTGTGGTGATCACTCCGAGCGGGTGCTGCCCGTGGTGCGGCTGATTCTGCGCACCCCGGCCCTGCGCGCCCGCTTCCTGGAGCGCCAGGCGCAGTGGCGCGACGATCTGGCGGGGGAGGTGGCACGGCGTCTGGGGCGTGACGCGGGCGTGGACCTCTATCCGCGCCTTGCCGCCGGGATGGCGCTGACCGCCTTTGACGCCGTGCTGCAACGGTGGAGCGACAGCGGCGGCGCCGAGGAGCCCGCCGAGCTGACCGACCGGGCCTTCGCGGTCATCGCTCCGGCGCTGGACGCCGATGTGGCGTGATGTGGCGTAGGACTGTGCGGCCCTGCGAGGCGTAGGGCTGTGCGGCCGTACGAGGCGTAGGACTGGCGGGTCCGCGTCGGCGAGCCGGAGGGCGGTGGCCTTCGAGCCTCCCGCGGGCTGGCATGATCGAGGGATGTCTGACTTGATCATCGCCGCCTGTGACGGAGCCGCGAAGAAGAACCCCGGGCCCGCGGCCTGGGCCTGGGTGGTCGCCGATGCGGAGGAGCGACCGCAGCGGTGGGAGGCCGGACCGCTCGGCGACGCGACGAACAACGTGGCCGAACTGACCGCGCTCGCCGAGCTGTTGGAGTCCACGGACCCCGCCGTTCCGCTGGAGGTCCGCATGGACAGCCAGTACGCGATGAACGCGGTCACCAAGTGGATCGCGTCCTGGAAGCGCAACGGCTGGCTGACCGCGGCGAAGAAGCCGGTGGCCAACAAGGAACTCGTCGTCCGCATCGACGCACTCCTGCAGGGCCGCGCGGTGACCTTCCGGCACGTCGCGGCCCACCAGGTGGACGGCGACCACCTCAACGCCATCGCCGACGTCGCGGCCAGCGACGCCGCGACGACGCAGCAGCCCGCCGGAACCGCCCACGGAGCGCTCGCGATCCCCGAGCCGCGGCCCGAGCGCATGACCTCCTCACCCGCCGCCCGGCCGCGCAAGAGCTCATCGGCGCAGGCAGGCAAGAGCTCCACCGCCCGTGCGGGCAAGGGATCTTCAGGCGCGGTCATCAAGGCGAAGTTCCCCGGCCGCTGCCACTGCCAGAAGCCCTACGCCGCCGGAGAGAAGATCGCGAAGAACGCGCACGGCTGGGGCCACGTGGAGTGCCGGGAATCCTGAGAGCCTTAGCGGGCGCTCGCGAAGCCGCGGGCGCTCACGAGCCGCGGGCGCGGACCGCGAGCAGGGCGGCAAGGACACTCGGCACCAGGAGCAGGCCGAAGGCGGCGCCGTAGCCGGCCAGCCCGGCCGAGCCGGTGCCGAGCCCGGCGAACAGCGCGGAGGAGAGGGCCATGATCGTGATCTGGCCCAGATTCTGGTTGGTCTGCATCGCACTGCTGGCCTGGCCCTGCAGCCCGGGTGGGGCGTGCGAGAGCGAGAGCAGGGTGAGAGCCGGAGCGACCAGGCCCATGCCGACCGCCGCGACGACCAACGCCGACGCGGCGGTGAACGAGGGCATCGTGGGCAGCGTTCCGGCGGCCGCGATCGCCACCGCCGCCGCGAGGATCACCGAACCCACCACGACCAGGCGGTGACGGGGCCAGTGGTCGAGCAGATGGCCCTGTACCCAGGACGAGGCGGCCCAGGCGACGGCGGCGCCCGTGAACGCCAGGCCTGTCACAGCGGCCGGCACGTGCCGCACGGTGTCGAGGAACAGCGGCACGAACGCCTCCAGGGTGAAGAACGCCCCTGAGGACAAGCCGCGCAGCAGCACAGTGGCGGGCAGTCCGCGCGCCGCACTCCAGGTACCGGACGGCAGCAGCCGGGGCGCGAAGGCGACAAGGAGCGCGAACCCGCCCGCCGCACACAGCAGATGGCGTGCGTCCCAGCCGGAGACGCCGTACTGCGCGAGCGCCGCCCCCAGGCTCACCGCGAGGGCGACAAGGAGCGCGGGGCGCGGCGGCTTGTCCTGCGACGGGATGGCTGCCTTGGCCTGCCGGGCCCGGCCGCGCAGGACCACCACGACCGCCAGCGCCGGGAGCAGCGTCAGGGCGGCCAGGCCGAAGAACACCGCCCTCCAGGACCACCAGGCGGACACGAGGCCTGCCAGCGGAGGTCCTGCGAGCGAGGGAATGATCCAGCAGGTGCTCATGAGAGACAGGGCGCGCGGCCGCAGACGGTCGGGATAGTCATGGGCGATGGCGGTGTTGATCGCCACCGCGACCATTCCGGCCGACACGCCGTCCAGGAACCGTCCGGCCGCCAACTGCCAGATGGTCGTGCTGGTGGCCGAGATCAGCAAGGTGGCCACGGACAGGGCGACTCCCGCCGCCAGCGGGCGGCTCGCCCCTGCGCGGTCCGCCCAACTGCCGCCGAGCACCCCGCCCAGCAGGCTCGCGGCGACGAAGCTGCCCGCCACCAGCGGATAGAGCGACACCCCGTCGAGGCCCTGTGCCGCCGCGGGCAAGGTGGGCACCACCGCGAGCGCGGCGAACCCCGTCAGGAACATCACCGCTGCGAAGGTGGCCGTGGCCGCCGCGTACTTCCGGGAGAAGATCCCCTCTTCGGCGGCCTTGGGCGGCGCCACCGTACGTTCGGTCATCGTTGCCCGCCCGCTGCCGCGTCTCGCCCGGGGACGGTTCTGCGGGGGGCGCGGGCGAGCCGTCTGATGAGCGCTCTTCTTGGATCATGAGTCACGAACACACAAGCTATGAGGAGCGCTTGACGGAATGCTACTGGTTTTCGAGTGGCCCCATTCAGCGGTCGACCAGCGGTCGAACAGCTCCGTCAGGAGGGATCGTCGGGCACGGCGTCCAGGAGGCTGCGGACGACGGGCCCGGCGGAAGAGCCGCCCGTGACGCCCTTCTCGACGACGCAGGCCACGGCGACATTGCCGCGATGCGCGACGAACCAGCCGTTGTTGGGTGCGTCGTCGGAGACCTCGGCGGTGCCGGTCTTCGCCCCTACCGCGCCGGGTAGATCGGCCAGGACCGAAGCCGTGCCGTCGGTGACCGTGGCACGCATCAACTCACGTAGCTGTGTGACGATTTCGCGCGGCAACGGGGTGGTGGTAGTCGCGTCCTCGGTGCCGCCGGTGAGGGTGGGCTGGTGGAAGGTGCCGGACACCGCCGTCGCGGTGACGGAGGCCATGATCAGCGGGTTGGCCTGCACCCTGCCCTGCCCGATCATCGAGGCGGCCTTCTCGGTCTGGTCGCGGGGGACCGGTACCGACCCGTCGTACGAGGGAATGCCGACGTCCCACTTCTGCCCGACCCCGAAGTACTTGCGGGCGACATCCCCCAGCTCCCCGTCACCGACCTTGTCGCGCAGGCTGATGAACGCGGTGTTGCACGAGGCGGTGAAGTCCTTGCGGAAGGTGGCGCCACGGTGTTCGGAGGCCTCGACGTTCTGGAACCGCTTCCCGACAGTGAGGTACTTGGGGCAGTCCACGACATCGCTCGGCGCGACCGCGTCTCCCAGCAGCAGTGCGCTGGTGGTGACGATCTTCCAGGTGGAGCCCGGTGCGTAGGTGCCGGAGACGGCGCGATTGAACCCGGAGGAGGGGGAGTTGGCCACGGCCAGGATCTCCCCGTCGTCGATCCGCAGGGCGACAAGGGCGGTGTCCTTGCCGTCGGTCTCGGTGGCGAGGGCCTTCTCCGCGGCCGACTGCCAGGTGGCGTCGAGCGTGGTGGACACGGGCCGGTCGGCGGGGCGATCGGACTTCTTGCCGAAGGACGCCTCCGTGCCCTTGACCTCACCGCTGGCCCGGTCGACGAGCTGCACCGCCCCGCGCGGACCGGCACCGCTGCCCCTGGCGATCTGGGGGATGAGCGGGCCGAGGGAGGGGGACGTCGTGCTCGACAAGGCGTTGCCGTTGCGGTCGTTGATCTCGGGCCCGGCGGTGTCCTCCCGCTCCAGACGGAACTTCTCCGTGCTGCTCAGCTTCGGGTGCACGAGGGAGAGCTCCCAGTTCACCTTCCAGGCACCGTCGTCCTGCTTGCGCAGGGGCAGGGCCGAGTCATAGGTCCAGGTGCCGAGCTCGGTGACGGGCATCTTGGCAGTGAAGGCCACGGTCACCGTGCCGTCGTCGCCGACCGTGGTCGCCCCCGGGGTCAGGGTCGGCTTGCTGATGTCGAGCCCGGCGGTGAAATTGTTCAGGACGCGCTCTGCCTGCTCGGGACTCGAAGTCTGCGCCGCCGCCCGCGACATGTGGCCCGCCTCCCAGTCGGCCAGAAAGGCGCGAGCCTGTCTTGTCGCCTCCGGGTCGGGTATCGGGGGTCCCGGATCGAAGGGGCCGAGATCGGCGGCGTACCCGATGCCTGCGGCGAGCGCGAGAGTCAGCGCCACCGCGACGACCACGCGCGGGCCCTTCCGGGCGGGTCTGCGGCCGGGGCTCGTGAGCGGTGCGACATCCGTCATCAAGGACTCCTTGTACTGGCTTCTCGCTGCGGGGCTGCGGGGCTGCGGGCTGCGGAGTGTCGGGGGAGGGAGGGGCGTCGTCGTTCCCAGCAGGTTCGGTACTCCGGTGCTCTGGTGCTCCGGTGCTCGGTCGGCGCCGGGCGGTCGCCGCGGGGTCCGCCCGACGCCGTACCTCTTACTGCGACAGTGAGTACCGCCTGTGACGACAGCGAGTACCGCTGAGTACCGCCTGCTACGACAGGGAGTCGACGGCGACGGAAGCCGCTTCCGCGATCAGCTTGTCGTCGGGCTCGGCGTCCTTCTCGGCACGGTGCGACAGGATCGCCAGGACGATGGGGGCACCGTCGGGCGGCCACACCACGGCGATGTCGTTACGGGCGCCGTAGTAGGTGCCGGTTCCTGTCTTGTCGCCGACCACCCAGTTCTTGGGCACACCGGCCTTGATGGTCTTGTCGCCGGTGGTATTGGTCTGCAGCCACTTGGTGAGCTGTGCGCGTTCGCCCTTGCGCAGGACGTCCCCGAGGACGAACGCGCGCAGGTCCTCGGCGAACGCCCGCGGCGTGGTCGTGTCCCGCTTCTCGCCCGGGACCCAACTGCTCAGATCGGGCTCGCGGCGATCCATCCGCGTGACGTCGTCGCCCAGCTCCTCGAGTACGGCGTCCAGGCCCTTGGGGCCGCCGAGCTTGTCGAAGAGCAGGTTGGCCGCGGTGTTGTCGCTGTAGCGGACGGCGGCGTCACACAGTTCGCCCAGGGTCATGCCGGTCTCGACGTGCTTCTCGGTCACGGGAGAGTTGGCGACCAGATCATCCTTGGAGTACGTGACCTTGCGGTCGAGGCCGCTCAGGGAGTACTTGCGCAGCACGGCTCCGGCCTCCAGCGCCTTGAACGTGGAGTTGTAGGCGAAGCGCTCACCGGCGTTGTAGGACACCTCGCGCCCCGTGCCGGTGTCGACGGCGTAGACACCGAGGCGCGCGTCGAACTTGCGCTCAAGTTTCTTGAAGTCGCCGGTGAACGCCTTGGTCGCCCGCGTGGACGCTGCGGCTCCCGCGGGCTTCGTGGCCGGTGTGGAGGAGGACGACGAGGCTGAGGAGTCGCTTTCCCCGCAGGCCAGGAGTGGGACGAGACAGAGAGTGGCCAGTGCACCGAGAACGGTGCGACGGGCACGGGTGTCACGGGTGTGCTGCATGGGCCAAACCTCCAGGGCGCCCCGGCGGCAGGGCGCATAGGGGACGGAGCGGCACGGCTCAGTCCCGGTACGTGGGTGTGAGTGCCAGAGCCACCCTCGCGCTGGGGTACGTATGCGGTCCAATACGCTCATGCGCGGTTCCATGCTGATCTCGCATAGGGTGCGGGGCGTGGATCTGGTGGGAGCGTGTCGCGCATTCGTCAGCGTCAGCCAGTACGGCAGCTTCACCGACGGAGCGGCCGCGGCTCGGATGTCGCAGTCGGTGGCGAGCCGTCGTGTCGCGGCCCTGGAGGAACGCTTCGGCGAGCCGCTGTTCGAGCGCACGTCGCGGCGCGCCGTCCTCACCCCCTTCGGGCGGGACATGCTGCCGACGGCCCGGCAGCTCGTACAGGCGGCTGACGTGCTCCTCGACGAGGCCGAAGCCGTCAAGCTCAAGCCGTGGCGGCTCGCGATGCCCGGCGTCTGCTCCACGGTCGGTCTCGCCCGTCTCGTCGCCGAGGCGCGCGGCCACGGGATCACGCTCGACCTGCGGGTCGCGGCGCCGACGCAACGCAGGGAGCTCCTGCGCGCGCAGCAGGTGCGCGCCGCCCTGCTCGCGGTGCCCGCGGACGAGGCGGCGTGGTCCGTGCCGCTCGGGCTCGCCGGTGCACAGGAGCCCCGTGTGCAGCGCGTCTACCTCGAAACGCTGCGGGTCGGACGTGCCTCTCCCGGCCCGGCCCGACGCGTCTGGATCCAGCCGGAGGACGATGTGCCGCACATCCGCGATCCGCTGACGCGGCTGCGCGACGCGGTGGGCCTGCGCCCCGCGCAGCTCGTCGCCGCGGCCGATCTGACGAGCGCGGCGGCCGAAGTCCTCTGCTCGGGCGATCTGTTGCTGTGCTCCCTCGCACAGGCCGAGGAACTCGGCCTGACCTGGCGGCCCATCGGCGAGATCACGCTCGGACGTGGGTTCGCCCTGGCCGCAGCGGCGGACGGCAATCCGCAGCCCGTCGAAGCGCGCCTGGGCGGCGCCATAGCCCGCTGCCTTGGCGCGCAGGCCCCGGCCGGGACCAGGGGAGGAACCGCAGCATGAACGGTGGTGGCAGGGTTGGGGGCGTGGACGGTGGTACGGGTGGCGGTGGAATGTACGGCAGCGCGGGAGGCGGCAGGGGTGGCGGCAGGGGTGGTGACATGCACGGCGGCGTGAGCACCGAGGCACTGCTGCGCGACATACGCCAGGAGTTGCGCGACGGCGGCCTGCACGGCTGTCTGCTCGTACGGGATCTGCACACGGGAGACGAGCTGGGGATCGAGGCGGACACCCACCTGCCGTCCGCCTCCCTGGTCAAGGTCCCGCTCGCGCTCGCGACGGTCGAGCGCATCCACCGGGGCGAACTCGACGGGGCGACGACGCTGGAGGTGCAGCCCGGACGGGTCACCACGCCTGGGCCCACCGGGCTGAGCCGATTCCGTCACCCCGCCCGCATCGCCATCGACGACCTGCTCTACCTGAGCACCTGCCTGAGCGACGGAACGGCCGCCGACGCGCTGTTCGAGCTCACCCCGCCCACCCAGGTCTCCGGCATCCTCCACGAGCTCGGCATTCGCGGCATCGCCGTCCGGCACAACGTGGGCGAACTGTCCGACACGCCTGTGGAACGCTTCGGCGCCGACCAGGCCCATCTCGCCCACGCCCTGGCCATCGACGCCGGTACCAGCGGCCGGGGACACCGGGTGCCGCAGCTCGACACCACCCGCGCCAACAGCGGCAGCGCACGCACCTACGTCGACCTGCTGCAGGCGCTGTGGACGCCGTCGAAGATCCATCCGGATGTGGCCGAGCGGCTGCGCGACCTCATGGCCCACAACGTGCTCCGGCACCGCCTTGCCCCGGACTTCAGCTCCGACGCCAGCACCTGGTCGTCCAAGACCGGCACCCTGCTCAACCTCCGTCACGAGATCGGTGTCGTCGAGCACTCCGACGGCCAGTCCTTCGCCATCGCGGCCATGACCGAGTCCCTCGTGCCGGCCAGCGCGCAGCCCGGCGCCGACGCCCTGTTGGCGCAGGCCGCACGCAGCCTCCGGGACCACCTCCGGCAGCTGTAGCCGGGGCCCGCGACGAACTCTCCCACCAGCCGGAACAGTTGACCTTTCCACCTGTAGGCTCGGACGATCCTTGCCGGCTCGGGCGGAGCGTACGTCGCCCGCCGCCCATGGAAACCGGTCAGACACGTAGTGGAGCCACGGATGACTGCAGAAGACGCCAACGCCCTCATCGACACCAGCAAACCGCACCCGGCGCGTGTCTACGACTGGCTCCTGGGCGGCAAGGACAACTACCTCGTCGACCAGGAGCTGGGCGAGAAGCTGCCGGCAGAGGCGCGAGCGAACGCGGGGCGGAACCGGGCGTTCATGCACCGCGCCGCCGCCTGGCTGGCTGACAACGGTGTCAGGCAGTTCCTCGACATCGGCACCGGCATCCCCACCGCGCCGAACCTCCACCAGATCGTCCAGGCGATCGCTCCCGGCTGCCGGGTCGTGTACGCCGACAACGACCCCATCGTGCTGCGGCACGCCGAAGCCTTGCTGGTCAGCAGCCCGGAAGGTGCCACGGACTACGTTCAGGCGGACGTGCGCGAGCCCGGGACGATCCTCGACCACGCCCGCGGACTTCTGGACTTCAACCAGCCCATCGCGCTCTCCCTCATCGCCCTCATGCACTTCATCACCGACGAAGAGGACCCCTACGGCCTCACGCGCACCCTGGTGAACGCGCTGCCGTCCGGCAGCTATCTGGTGCTTTCCCACGGCACCACCGACGAGCACCCCGACCTCGCGGATACCGTCACCGACACCTACAAGAAGGGCCAGGTGCCGTTGAGGATGCGGCGCCGCGCCGAGGTCGAGCGCTTCTTCGAGGGACTGGAACTGGTCGAGCCCGGCCTGGTGACGGCGACGCACTGGTACAAGGATTCGCCCGCGCCGAAGCCCGAGTTGAGCGGTTTCTACGTCGCGGTCGCTCGCGTCCCGTGACATCGGCCACGGCTATGTGATGCCCGAAGCCGCTTTCGGGTGCTCGTCGGATACGGGTGGTGGAGGTGCCGGAGTGCTGCCGCGTCGGCCCGCGCGTGTGGGCCGGCCCAGGACGACTCCGACCAGGACGAGTGCGAGGCCGCAGAGCTGCTGGACCGTCAGCACCTCTCCGGCGACCGCGGTGCCGAGCAGGACGCCGGTGACGGGGTTGAGCAGCCCTGTCAGGCCCACCGTTCCCGTGGGCAGGTGCCGCAGTCCGGTGAACCAGGCGGCGAACGCCAACGCGGTGGCGACCAGGGAGACGTAGCCGAACGCGAGGAGCGCCGGTGTGGAGAGCGCGGGCGGCGGGCCTTCCACGGCCGCGGCTACCGGCAGCAGGAACAGGCCTCCGGCGGTGAGCTGCCAGGCGGTCGAGGCGAGCACGTCGACGTCGGCACTCCATCGCTTGGTCAGGATGTAGCCGAAGGACGACACCAGCATGGCCGTGGCCGATGCGAGGACTCCCGGCACACTCACTCCTCCCGTCCCGGTGAGCAGCATGAGACAGACCCCGCCGAGCCCGATCGCGGCGCCTGCCAGGTGCGCGATGCCGGGCCGCTCGGACACCAGGGCCCAGGCGATGAGCATCATCGCCAGCGGAGACACCGCCATGACGGTCGAGGCGATGCTCGTCGGGAGCAGCTGGGAGGCGGCGTAGACGAGCACGAAGAACACACTCACGTTGAGCAGCCCGAGCACCGCGGATCGCCACCACCAAGCGCCGCGCGGTCGCTGCCTGCACAGACCCAGCAGGACGAGCCCTGCGGGCAGTGCCCGCAGGGCGGCCCCGTAGAAGGGGCTGTCGGCGGGCAGGAACTCATGAGTGACGAAGTAGTTGGTCCCCCAGGCCACTGGTGCGACCGCGGTCAGTGCCACCCAGTGCATATTGGCTTCCATGGAAGCCAATATAGCTTCCTGGGAAGCTATATTGGTGTGCATGGACTGCATGGACGATCCGCAACCACTGGACCGCGTAGCCCGCATCCAGGCCGACTGGCGCCGCGAGCGGCCCGACGTCGATGTCTCCCCGCAAGGAGTGATCGGCCGACTGCACCGCCTGGCCGATCAGCTCACCGAGGAACTCTGCCTCGTCTACGGCCGCTACGGCCTCAACGAGGGAGAGTTCGACGTCCTGTGCGCACTGCGCCGCGCCGGTGATCCCTACGAACGCGCGCCCGGTGAACTCGCCGCCCACACCATGGTCACCACTGGTGCGATGACGAAGAGGATCGACCGCCTGGAGCGGGCCGGACTCGTGGCCCGCCGCAGGTCCGACGACGACCAGCGCGGCCGGATCGTCGCCCTCACCCGCCCCGGACGCGAACTGATCGACCGGGCGTTCACCGACCACATGCGCAACGAACGCCGCCTGCGTGACTTGCTGACGCCCGCCGAGAGCGAGGCGCTCGAAGGGCTGCTCACCACCTGGCTCTCCCGTATGGAGAATCCGGGCCTGCCCGAAGGCAAGTGACCGCGGATCACGGACCGCGGATCACGGACCACGGACCGCGGGCCACGGATCAGGAGAACAGGACCGACCGAAGCTTCAACCTCTCGCTCGCGCCGCCGGTGTAGGGGCGCAGCGTGAAGTTGTCGCCGGAGCAGTCGGCGTTCGTGAAGACCACCGCGTAGGAGTCGGTGCGGTTCTTGGGGGAGTGGGCGGGCGGCTGGGTGTACTCCTGGGCCGCCTCGGGGAGCGTGATGCACTCCCCGCCGGCCGGGTCGTGCAGGGTGACCCACCCTTCGTTGCCCGCACTGCTGACGTAGGTGTAGCTGAAGTCGCCATCGGCCGCGTAAGCGGAGCCGGGCACGGTGAGGATCAGCACGGCGGCACCGGTCGCGGCGGTCAGCGAGTGACGAAGGCGCATGGATCGTTTTCCTTTGCTGGGGGTGGCACGTGAACGCATCCCGCATTCCCGTCCTGACCAGCAGAGATACCTCAACTCACGGCCATCCGCCGCCGAATCGATCCGCCGTCACCCGTTCGGTCCTCGGTGGCGCTCGGCGCAGGTCGCCTGCCGGTCATGTGGAGCGATCCCAGCCAGATTCAGCAAGCACGCAAACAGAACGCAAGAATTGCACTATTCTTGCGTGCATGACGCGACGACTTGCTCAGGTGGCGCGGAAGGTCGGGGTCAGTGAGGCCACGGTCAGCCGAGTGCTCAACAACAAGCCCGGGGTCTCCGATGCGACCCGGCAGTCCGTGCTCTCGGCCCTGGACGTCCTGGGGTACGAGCGGCCCACCCAGCTGCGCGGCGAGCGGGCCCGGCTCGTGGGTCTTGTGCTGCCCGAGCTGCAGAATCCGATCTTCCCGGCGTTCGCGGAAGTGATCGGAAGCGCGCTCGCCCAGCAGGGGCTGACCCCGGTGCTGTGCACGCAGACCAAGGGCGGGGTCTCCGAGGAGGACTACGTCGAGCTGCTGCTGCAACAGCAGGTGTCCGGCGTCGTGTTCGCCGGTGGTCTTTACGCGCAGGCGGACGCCCCGCACGAGCACTACAAGCGGCTCGCGGCGCGCAAGATCCCGGTGGTTCTCGTCAACGCGGCCATCGAGCGGCTCGGATTTCCCGCGGTGTCCTGTGACGACGCCGTCGCGGTCGAGCAGGCCTGGCGCCACCTCTCCTCGCTCGGCCACCGCCGCATCGGCCTGGTGCTCGGGCCGGCCGACCACATGCCGTCGCAGCGCAAGCTCGCCGCCGCCCGGGTGATCGCCGAGCAGGCCGGTGACGAACTGCCCGAGGAGCACATCTCGCGCGGAATGTTCTCGATCGAGGGCGGCCAGGCCGCCGCCGCGCGGCTCCTGGACTCCGGGGTCACCGGCATCGTCTGCGCGAGCGACCCTCTCGCCCTGGGTGCGGTGCGTGCCGCGCGCCGCCGCGGACTCGGCGTCCCGCACGACGTCTCCGTGGTCGGCTACGACGACTCGGCGTTCATGACCTGCACCGACCCCCCGCTGACCACGGTGCGTCAGCCGATCGAGGCCATGGGGCGCGCCGCGGTCGAGATCCTCACCCTGAAGATCGGGGGGAGTGCTGTGCCCACGGAAGAGCTGCTCTTCGAGCCGGAGTTGGTGGTGCGCGGCTCGACGGGACAGCCGCCGCAGGAGTAGGCGGCGTAGAAAGGGCTTGTGGTCCCCCGGGCGGTCATTGCTCTCGTACTGTCAATTTCTTTCAATCATCGCGCGAGATATTGCGCAGATCTGCTGTCGGTGCTTGAGTGAGCGCCGCCACACAGTCTGCGCAGCTGTGGGCTTCCCGCTCCTGCCATGCCGTTCTGCCCCCATGGGCGGGCGGCGCTGTCCAAAGGGGTCCACCGATGAGCAGCTCCGGAATGACGTACTTCCGACGTATCCGCCGCCGCACGCGAAGCGGTGCGCCGAGCCGCATACCGAGTGATGCGGCCGGCCGCACCACGATCCGCGCCCACCGCCGTACGGCCACGGTCGCCGTCGCTTCCGCCCTCGCCCTTACCGCCCTCGCGGCCTGTGGCACCAGCAGCAGCGACAACGGAGATTCCGACGGGGGCGACAGCGGCAACGCGGCCAACGCCGCCGCCCCCCTCGACCCGAAGACCAAGGTGACGCTCACCATCGACTGCATGCCGCCGGCCGCCGAGAAGGCCGAGCTCAAGCAGTGGAAGGAAGACGTAGCGGCGTTCAACAAGAAGTACCCGAACGTCACGATCAAGGGGAAGCAGACCGACCCCTGCCTGGAGCCTCCCCGCTTCACGGCGATGCTGAAGGCGAAGTCCCAACCGGACGTCTTCTACACCTACTTCACCGACCTGCAGCAGGTCATGGACAACGACGGCGCCCAGGACATCAGCGCCTACGTCAACGACAAGTCCGTCCCGGCCCTCGGGGACATGGACCCGAACGTCCTGGGCGTCCTGAAGAAGGACGACAAGCTCTACGGCCTGCCCTACAGCAACTACACGATGGGCCTGCTCGTCAACCGCAAGCTCTTCAAGAAGGCCGGGCTCGACCCCAACTCGCCCCCGACCACCTGGGCCGAGGTCCGCACGGCCGCCAAGAAGATCGCCGCCCTCGGCGACGGAGTCTCGGGCTTCGGCGAGTACAGCGCCGGAAACAACGGCGGCTGGCACTTCACCGCCACCACGTACGGTCTCGGCGGCGACATCGTGAGCAAGGACGGCAAGAAGGCCGCCTTCAACAACGACACCGGCAAGACCATCGTCGACAACCTCAAGGCCATGCGCTGGGACGACAACAGCATGGGCAAGACCCAGCTCCTGAAGTGGGGCGACCTGCAGAAGCAGATGGCCGCAGACAAGCTGGGCATGTTCCTCGCCGCGCCCGACGACATCACGTACATGGTGCAGAACCTCGGCGCGAAGTACGACGACTTCGGGATGGGCCCGATCCCCGGCCAGAAGGCCACTCTCTTCGGCGGCAACGACTACATGATCAAGAAGGGCAGTTCGCCCGACCAGATCAAGGCCGCGATCGCCTGGATCAACTTCAAGTTCCTCCAGCCCGGCAAGGGACAGTTCGACTGGGCCCGTACCAAGGCGGACGGCCTGCCCGTCGGCCTGCCGCAGCCGAACTTCTGGACCGGTGACAGCAAGACCGAGGACGACAAGGCGCGCGCGGCCAGTTCGACCATGCCCGTCGAGAACTTCCAGGCCTTCACCGACAAGCCCGTCACGGGCAAGGCCGAGCCGCCCAAGGCACAGGAGGTGTACAAGGTCCTGGACACCCTGATGTCGGCCGTCCTCACGAACGAGAACGCCGACGCGGACAAGCTCCTGAAGACCGCCGAACAGCAGGTCAACCAGGTTCTGGCCAACCAGTGATGTCCGCACCCACCCTCTCCAAGAACAAGAACAAGGCCCGGCCGTCCCCGCAGACGGACAGCCGGGCCGCCCGCCCCGAACGCACCGCGTTCCGGGAGGCGTTGAAGCGCAACCTCACCGCACATGGCTTCCTGATCGGCGCCCTCCTGTGCTTCGCGATCTTCTCCTGGTATCCGATGGTCAGGGAATTCATCCTGGCCTTCCAGAAGACCGAGAACGGCGAGACGGTCTGGGCCGGCTGGTCCAACCTCACGTACATCTTCAACGACCCGGCCTTCTGGCAGGCGTGGCGCAACACCCTGCTGTTCACCGCCCTCGCGCTGGTCTTCGGCTTCGCCGTCCCCTTCGCCATCGCGCTCATCCTCAATGAATTCCGGCACGGCCGCGGCTACTTGAGGCTGCTCGTCTACCTCCCGGTCATGCTGCCGCCCGTGGCGTCCGTCCTGCTCTTCAAGTACTTCTACGATCCCGGGTACGGCCTGTTCAACCGCATCCTGGAATCCGTCGGCCTGCCCGGACAGGCGTGGCTGCAGGACACCGACACCGCGATGGTCTCCGTGGTCATCGCCGCCACCTGGATGAACATGGGCGGCGCGACGCTGATCTACCTGGCGGCGCTGCAGTCCATCCCCGGAGAGCTGTACGAGGCCGCCGAGCTGGACGGCGCCGGAGTCTTCCGCAGGATCTGGCACGTCACCATTCCGCAGACCCGGCTGATCCTCTCGCTGATGCTGCTCCTGCAGATCATCGCGACCATGCAGGTGTTCGTGGAGCCGTTCCTGCTCACCGGCGGCGCGGGCCCCGAGGGCGCGACCCTGACCGTCGTCCACCTCATCTACCAGTACGCCTTCACCTTCAACAACTACGGAAGCGCGGCGGCCCTCGGCCTGATCCTGCTCGTACTGCTCGCCGGATTCTCGGCGGCGTACACGCGACTGAGCCGCGCAGGCAGCGAAGACTAGCCGGGGGAGACGACGGACATGAGCACACGCACCTTGATCTCCCCGGCCACGCTGGCCCGCCCCCGCGGCAAGGTCCTGTACTGGACCGCCTTCGCCGTGGTGACGATCGTCTTCACCCTGGTCTTCATCGGCCCGCTGTACTGGATGGTCGTCAGCGGCCTCAAGTCGCCGCAGGAATTCGCCCAGACGCCACCGACCCTGGTCCCCGACTCCATCCATCCGCAGAACTACGCGGACGCCTGGGGCGTGATGGACCTGGCCCGACTCCTCTTCAACACCCTCTACTACGCGTTCGGCGCGCTCGCCTTCCAGCTCGTCTTCGACGTGGCCGCGGCGTACTCGCTCTCCAAGCTGCGGCCCATGTTCGGCAAGGCGATCCTCGGGATGATGCTGCTCACCCTGATGATCCCGGCCACGGTCCTGGTCGTACCGCAGTACCTGACGGTCCTGGACGTGCCGGTAGTGGAGCGCAATCTCATCAACTCGCCCTGGGCGATCTGGCTCCCCTCGGTCACCAACGCCTTCAACATCTTCCTGCTCAAGAGGTTCTTCGACTCCATCCCGCGCGAGCTCCTGGACGCCGCCGCCATCGACGGCGCCTCGTCCGTGCGCACCCTGCGCTCCGTGGTCCTGCCGCTCTCCCGGCCGATCCTCGGTGTCGTGTCGATCTTCGCGGTGGTCGCGGTCTGGAAGGACTTCCTCTGGCCGATGCTCACCCTGCCCGACCCCGGCAAGCAGACCGTCAACGTCGGCATCTACTCGCTGGCCGCCAGCGTCTCCGAGAACTGGCTCCTGGCCGCCCTCGCCATCGCCTCGCTGCCGACCCTGATCATCTTCCTGATCTTCCAGCGCAACATCATGAGCGGCCTGACCGCCGGCAGCCTCAAGGGCTGACCCTCGGGCCCACCCCGCGCACCCCGCCACCGGCCGACGGCCGCGGCGACGGGGTCCCACCTGCCCGAAAGGAACCTCACGTGGCAGACACCTCCCCGACCGATGCCGCCTGGTGGCGCTCGGCCGCCATCTACCAGGTGTACGTACGCAGCTTCTCGGACGGTGACGGTGACGGCACCGGCGACCTCGCCGGCGTCCGGGCCAAGCTGCCCTACCTCGCCGAACTCGGCGTCGACGCCCTGTGGTTCAGCCCCTGGTACCTCTCACCCATGATCGACGGCGGCTACGACGTCACCGACTACCGCGTGATCGACCCCGCGTTCGGCACCGTCGCCGAGGCTGAGAAGCTGATCGCGGAGGCCCGCGCGTTCGGCATCCGCACCATCGTCGACATCGTCCCCAACCACGTCTCCGACCAGCACGCCTGGTTCAAGGCGGCCCTGGCGGCAGGCCCCGGCTCGCCCGAACGCGAGCTCTTCCACTTCCGCCCCGGTCGCGGCGCACACGGCGAACTCCCGCCCAACGACTGGCCGTCGCAGTTCTCGGCGACCGCGTCGACCTGGACCCGCGTCGAGGACGGCGAGTGGTACCTCCACCTCTTCGCGCCGGAGCAGCCCGACCTCAACTGGGCCCACCCCGCGGTCCGCCAGGAGCACGAGGACGTCCTGCGGTTCTGGTTCGAGAGGGGAGTGTCAGGCGTACGGATCGACTCCGCGGCCCTGCCCGCCAAGGACCCCGCCTTGCCCGACTTCATCGAGGGTGTCGACCCGCACCCGTTCATCGACCGCGACGAACTCCATGACATCTACCGCTCCTGGCGCGCCGTCGCCGACGAGTACGCGGGCGTCTTCGTCGGCGAGGTCTGGCTCCCCGACGCCGAACGCTTCGCCCGCTATCTGCGCCCCGACGAGATGCACACCGCCTTCAACTTCTCCTTCCTGTCCTGCCCATGGGATCCGCAGAAGCTGCGTACGTCCATCGAGGCCACCCTCGCCGAACACGCGCCGGTCGGTGCCCCCGCCACCTGGGTCCTTTGCAACCACGACGTGACCCGAACGGTCACCCGCTACGGCCGTGACGACACCGGCTTCGACTTCACCACGAAGAGGTTCGGCACCCCCACCGACCTGACACTCGGCACCCGCCGCGCACGCGCCGCGGCCCTCCTCGCCCTCGCCCTGCCCGGCGCGGTCTACATCTACCAGGGTGACGAACTGGGCCTGCCCGAGGCCGACATCCCCCTGGACCGCATCCAGGACCCCATGCACTTCCGCTCCGGCGGCACCGACCCCGGCCGCGACGGCTGCCGGGTGCCCCTGCCCTGGACGGCCACCGAACCGCACGCGGGCTTCGGATCGATGACAGGGCCCTGGCTGCCACAGCCGGAGGGCTGGCCCGCGTACGCCGCCGATCTCCAGGCCACCGACCCCCATTCCATGCTCACGCTCTACCGCGCCGCGCTGCGCCTGCGCCGCGTCGAACCCGGCTTCGGCGACGGCCCGTTGACCTGGCTGCCCGCCCCCGACGGTGTCCTTGCCTTCCTGCGCGAGCCGGGCCTGGCCTGCGTCGTCAACCTCGCCCCCGCTCCCTACGAACTCCCCGCCCACACACGCGTCCTGCTGGCCAGCGGCCCCCTGGACGACGAGGGCCGTCTGCCGCAGGACACGGCGGCCTGGTTGCGCATCTGACGCTCCGCACCGCGGAGCCACCGCCGTCCCCCCCACCTCCTCACTCAAGATCGAGCACTGACCTCCCCACTCACAAGGAAGGTGCACCACTCCATGTATAGATCTGGCAGGAGCACGCCAAGACCCATCCGTAAGTGGTACGCCGCCGTGGCCACCGCAGGCCTCGTCGGCACCCTCGTCACCGGCGTCACGGCCACCGGCGCGCAGGCGGCCGGGGCAGCAGCCAAGGCGGCTTCGGGCGCCACGCTGCCCTTCACCTCCGTCGAGGCGGAGAGCGCGACCACGAACGGCACCAAGATCGGCCCCGACTACACCCAGGGCACGGTCGCCTCGGAGGCGTCGGGCCGTCAGGTGGTGCGTCTCGCGTCCGGGCAGAGCGTCGAATTCACGCTCACGAAGGCCGCGAACGCGTTGAACGTCGCCTACAACGTGCCCGACGGCCAGTCGGGCACGATGGCCGTGTACGTCAACGGGCAGAAGATCTCCAAGACGCTGGCCGTGACGTCGAAGTACAGCTACGTCGACACCCCCTGGATCGCGGGCGCCAAGACCCACCACCTCTTCGACAACGCACGGCTGCAACTCGGCCAGAACCTGCAGTCCGGCGACAAGGTGAAGCTGGAGGCCTCCTCCACCCAGGTCACCGTCGACGTCGCCGACTTCGAACAGGTCGCGGGAGCCGCGGCGAAGCCCTCGGGCGCGCTCTCGGTCACCGACAAGGGCGCGGACCCCACCGGCCAGGGCGACTCCACCCAGGCCTTCCGCGAGACCATCGCGGCGGCCAAGGGCGGCACGGTGTGGATCCCGCCGGGCGAGTACAAGCTCACCCAGTCACTCAACAACGTCGACAACGTGACGATCCGCGGCGCGGGCAACTGGCATTCGATCGTGCGCAGTTCACGCTTCATCGACCAGTCGAACGCACCCACCGGCAAGGTGGGACTGCATGACTTCGCGGTGATCGGCGACGTCACCGAACGCGTCGACAACAACCCGGACAACTTCGTCAACGGATCGCTCGGCCCGAACTCCACCGTCTCCGGAATGTGGCTGCAGCACCTCAAGGTCGGCTTCTGGCTGACGGGAAACAACGACAACCTGGTCGTCGAGAAGAACCGCATCCTCGACATGACGGCCGACGGCCTCAACCTCAACGGCACGGCCAAGGGCGTCAACGTACGCGACAACTTCCTGCGCAACACCGGTGACGACGCCCTGGCGATGTGGGCCCTCAACACCACCAACAGCGACTCGACCTTCGCCGCCAACACCATCTCGCAGCCCAACCTCGCCAACGGCATCGCCATCTACGGCGGGCGCGACATCACCGTCAAGGACAACCTGATCCTCGACACCAACGCCCTGGGCAGTGGCATAGCCATCTCCAACCAGAAGTTCCTGGACCCGTTCTTCCCGCTGGCGGGCACCATCACGGTCTCCGGCAACAGCCTCGTCCGTACCGGGGCCATGAACCCCAACTGGCAGCATCCGATGGGCGCGTTGCGTGTGGACGCGTACGACAGTGCCATCGAGGCCACGGTGAACATCACCGACACGACCATCACCGACAGCCCCTGGAGCGCGTACGAGTTCGTATCGGGCGGCGGCACCGGCAAGGCCGTGAAGAACGTGAACATCAGCGGCTCGACCATCGACAAGGTGGGCACGGTCGTCGTCCAGGCCGAGACGCCCGGCGCGGTGAAGATGTCGAACGTGAAGGCCACCGGTGTCGGCGCGGCCGGCATCTACAACTGCCCCTACCCGACAGGCTCCGGCACCTTCAGCCTCACCGACGGCGGCGGCAACTCCGGCTGGAGCAGCACCTGGGACGACTGCTCGGCCTGGCCCAAGCCCGGCGCGGGCAACCCCGACCCCGACCCCACCCGGAACCTCGCCAAGGGCCGCCCGGCCACCGCGACCGGATCCGCCGACGTCTACACCCCCGCCAAGGCGGTCGACGGTGACGCGGGAACGTACTGGGAATCCACCAACAATGCCTTCCCCCAGTCGATCACCGTCGACCTCGGCAAGTCCGAAGCGGTCCGCAGGCTCGTCCTGAAGCTGCCGCCGCCCGCCGCCTGGGGGGCGAGGACCCAGACCCTGTCCGTCCAGGGCAGCACCGACGGCACCACCTACAGCACGCTGGCCGACGCGAAGGACTACCGCTTCGACCCGGCGAGCGGCAACAAGGTGACCGTCACGTTGCCCGCCTCCGCGCCCAACGTCCGCCATCTGCGGCTGCGCGTCACGGCCAACACCGGCTGGCCCGCCGCGCAGTTCAGCGAAGTGGAGGCCTATCTCTCCTGACCTCCCGCTCTCCGCCCGCTCACGGCCGTGGCCGGGGCGGGCGGGGTACGCAGGATCCCGGCGGTGCAGGCGGCAAGGACGCAGAACGCCACGGGCAGGAAGAACGTGAGGTTGAGCGGCACGACGTGCGTGAGCGGTCCGATGACGGCGGGCCCGGCGAGCATGCCGAGGTAACCCAGGCCCGCGACCCGGGAGACGTTGGCTCCGGCGGCGTCCTGATCGGCGTGGCCCGCGGCACTGAAGAGCTGTGGGATGCAGCCGGAGAGCCCGATCCCGAACACCGTCCAGCCGATCAGGGCCAGCGGTGTCCAGGGGGAAAGCGCGGCCACGGCCATGCCGAAGGCCGCTGTCGACGCGCCGTGGCGCAGTACGGCCACCGGGCCGTAGCGCGCGGCCACCCGGTCGGCGAGCAGGCGGCCGACGGTCATGGCCGTGGCGAAGGCGCCGAAGGCGAGGGCGGCGGTCGCGGCCGGAGCGTCCAGGGTGTCCCGCAGGTGGAGCACGCTCCAGTCGTTGGCGACGCCTTCGCAGAGCATGAGCATCAGGGCGAGCGCGGCCAGTATCCAGATGCGCCGCGGCGTCGTGCGCCGGGTCGCCGCCTCGGTGGTGACGCCGAGCCCGGGGGCCGCCGCCGGGGGCGTGAGCAGTGCGGGTGCGGACAGGGCGGCGACCGCGAGGCCGAAGAGGGCGACGGCGCCCAGGGTCACCGCCGGGCTTATCTCCCAGCTGAGGGTGCGTGCGCCCACGAGCGCGGCGAGGACACCGCCGATGGAGAAGGCGGCGTGGAAGGCGGACATGACGGGCCGTTCATAGCCGCGCTCGACCTGGACGGCGTGGGCGTTCATGCTGACGTCCAGGCAGCCGTTGCCGAAACCGAGCACCAGCAGCGCCGCCCCCAGCGTCCAGGCGCTGGTGGCGAGCCCCGGCAGGACCACTGCCGCACTGCACAGCGCCGCGCTGACCGGGACGACGGTGCGGGCGCCGAAGCGGTCGGTGAGCGGGCCGACGAGCTGCATGCCGGCGAAGGCACCCGCGCCGAGCAGCAGCAGGAGCCAGCCGAGAACGGCGTGGCTGATGCCGACGCGGTGCTCGACGGCCGGGATGTGAACGATCCACATCCCCATCAGGAAGCCGTTGAGGGTGAAGTAGGCGAAGGTGGCCAGTCGGCCCGAACGCAGCGATCTTTCCATGCCGACGAACATAACGAACATGATGACTGTTCGGAAGTTTGCGAGTCGAACATGAATGATGTTCAATTGCGGCATGGTGAGCACAGACCGACTGAGGCAGATCAGCGATGCCGTGCGCGAGGCGGGCCGGATGGGTGTCGCGGACCTCGCGGAACTGACCGGCGCTTCGGAGATGACCATCCGTCGCGATCTGGAGACCCTTGCGGACCAAGGCGTACTTGAGCGCTATCGCGGCGGAGCGAGGAGCCTGCTGCTGCGGGGCGAGGAACCGCCCTTCGCGCTCCGGGCGCAGGAGGGCCTGGAGGCCAAGCGGCGCATCGCCGCCGAGGTCGCCGGCCTGATCGCGGACGGCGAGTCCGTCGTCATCGACAGCGGCACCACCTGCCTGGAAGTGGCCCGCGCCATCGAGCGGCGCCGCCTGACCGTGATGCCGCTGTCCCTCCACGCGGTGAACGCGCTGACCGGGGCGCCGCAGTTGACACTCCTGGTCCCGGGCGGTCGCCCCCGGCCCGGCGAACTGGCGCTCACCGGGCCGCTGACAGAGGCGTCACTCGCGGCCCTGCGCTTCGACACCGCGGTCATCGGCTGCTGCGGACTGAACGCGGCACACGGCCTGACCGCGTACGACCTGGACGACGCCGCGGTCAAACGCGCCGCGATCGCCTCGGCCCGCCGCGTCATCGCCGTCGCGGACGCCCCCAAGCTCTCCCGCACGGCCCTCGCCTTCGTCGCTCCCGCCGCCGCCCTGCACGCCGTCGTCACCGACGAGGCCGCCGCACACGACGAGACCGACGCGCTGGCCGCCGTCGGCGTCACCGTACGAAAGGTGTGAACCCATGTCCGACCGTGGACCCGAGCCCGACCGCGACCCCATGCCCGGCTCGCCCGAGCTTCCCGAGGTCGTGCTCTTCGACCTGTTCGGCGTCATCGCGCGCCACCAGTCCACCGAAGGCAAGGACCGCCTCGTCCGTACGGCGGAGATTCCCGCACCGGCGTTCTGGGACGCCTACTGGGTGCGGCGACAGCCTTACGACAGGGGCGAGTTGACCGGTCCCGCCTACTGGCGCCAGGTGGCGGACACCCTTGCCGTCCGCTTCGACGAGCGCCGGATCGCGGAACTCGTAGAGGCCGACGTCGCCAGTTGGAGCGCCGTGGACGAGACCATGGTCGCCCTGGTCGAAGAGCTCGCGGCAGCCGGCCGTCGCATCGCACTGCTGTCCAACATCCCCGAGGAACTGGCCACTTACTACGAGACGCACCACCACTGGCTCAAGCACTTCCCCCTCCGTGCCTTCTCCTGCCGCATCGGCCACGCCAAGCCGGAGCCAGGGGCCTACCAGTGGTGCCTGGACGCCCTGAACACCGCACCGGATCGCGTCCTCTTCGTCGACGACCGCGAGGAGAACATTCGCGCCGCTGAGGCGACCGGCATACGGGGCCACCTGTTCGCCACTCCTGCGCGACTTAGGGAAGCCCTCTCGGCCACTGGCCAGAACGCCGTGGGTCGTTCGGATAAACCCCGGCCGTAGCAAGATCACCGCATCGAGTGCTGCCAACGGTCTTATCGGGCGAGCGAGGCGCAACGACCGTTAAATGGTCCACGGATCTGGACGAATTCCAAGAGATTACCCCTCTACCTCCAGTTTCGTCGGTTGGCGCGCCTGTGGCCAATACCTCCCTCGCGAAGGAGAGCTCGCCCGATGACCGTTGAGACAAGCCCGGATGCGCAGTTGGAGCCGCCCGGGCAGACCAGCCTGGGCACCGCGGCTGCCCGCAACCTTGCCACCACGACCAAGTCCGTCCCTCAGATGCAGGAGATCACCTCCCGCTGGTTGCTGCGGATGCTCCCCTGGGTGGAGACCAAGGGCGGCGCCTACCGGGTGAACCGGCGGCTGAGTTACACCGTCGGCGACGGGCGCGTCGAGTTCGTCCAGGACGGTGTCGACGTCCGGGTGATCCCCAGGGAACTCGGCGAACTGGCCCTGCTGCGCGGCTTCGACGACGTGGAGGTGCTGACCGCGATCGCCGACCGGTGCGTCCAGCGCGACTTCCGCGCCGGCGAGGTGCTCGTCGAGCGCGGTGCCCCCGCAGGGCAGCTCCACCTGATCGCCCACGGCCGGATCAACCAGCACTCCGTCGGCAAGTACGGCGACGAGGTCGAGGTCGCGGTCCTCGCCGACGGCGACCTGTTCGGTGAGAACACCCTTCTGGACACTGACGCCAGATGGGACTCCACCGCGACCGCCGAGACCGCGGGCACCCTGCTCACTCTTTCCCGTACCGATTTCGCCGCCGTCCTGTCGACGGCGCCGAGCCTCCAGACCCACCTTGACGAGTTCAGCCGGCTTCCCCGGCAACGTCAGAACAAGCACGGCGAAGCCGAGATCGCGATGTCGGCAGGACACGTCGGCGAATTCGCACTGCCGGGTGCCTTCGTCGACTACGAGCTCAAGCCGCGCGAGTACGAACTCTCCGCCGCACAGACCATTTTGCGGGTCCATACGAGGGTCACCGACCTCTACAACGGGCCGATGAACCAGACCCAGGAGCAGCTCAGGCTCACCATCGAGGCGCTGCGCGAGCGCCAGGAGCACGAGCTGATCAACAACCGGGAGTTCGGCCTGCTCCACAACGCCGACTTCAAGCAGCGGATCCAGCCCCACTCGGGCCCGCCGACCCCGGACGACCTCGACGAACTGCTCTGCCGCCGCCGCGGCACGAAGCTCTTCCTCGCCCATCCCAGGAC
Organism: Streptomyces sp. NPDC055239; assembly: GCF_053606205.1. Lineage (NCBI taxonomy): Bacteria > Bacillati > Actinomycetota > Actinomycetes > Kitasatosporales > Streptomycetaceae > Streptomyces > Streptomyces sp. NPDC055239. The sequence goes on from NZ_JBSGRD010000007.1 coordinate 409,655, forward strand.
GATCGCGGCGATCGGGCGCGAGCTCAACGCCCGCGGGATCTATCCGGACCACGTCGACCTCGGCGGGCAGCAGGTGCCCGCCTGGCGCGGGGTCCCGATCCTGCCCTGCAACAAGATCCCGATCACCAAGGAGCAGACCAGCTCGATCCTCGCCATGCGCATCGGCGAGGACAACCAGGGCGTCATCGGTCTGCACCAGACCGGCCTCCCGGAGGAGTACGAGCCGGGTCTGTCGGTGCGCTTCATGGGCATCAGCGACCAGGCGATCCTCTCGTACCTGGTCAGTACGTACTACTCCGCCGCCATCCTGGTGCCCAACGCGCTCGGCGTCCTTGAGAACGTCCAGATCGCCCGCAGGCGCGACTAGAGCATCCGTCGTACGGCCACGACAGCCCGGACCCTCCCGGGCCGGGCGCGCATGCCCGGATCCGGAAGAGGCTACCTATCCCGACAAGGCCACCCCATCCCCACAAGGAGCCACGGATGCCCGATCCCGGGTCTTCCCCTCTGCACGCGAGCCCGCCCGCCGCCGCACGCCCCGGCGTTCTGCCCGGCCCGCCCTCTGCCCCCCTGCCCCTGCCCTTGCCTGCCGCAGAATCCGTGCCCCTGACCGACACCGGGCCGGACCCTGCCCTGGAGCGGGTCCTGCGTGGTCCGAGCGGCCTTGGCACGGCGAGCTTGTATCCGGGCCGGCGCGAGGAGCCGTCGGCGCCCGCGGTGGTCGAGACACCGACGGAGGCCCTGCACATCCCGGGGCTCTACTACCACCCGGTGCCGGAGCCGGACCCGGCGCGGGTGGAGGAGGTCAGCCGCCGGATCAAGGACTGGGCGGTCGACGAGGTCGACCTGTTCCCCGACGACTGGGAGGGCCAGTTCGACGGCTTCTCCGTCGGGCGCTACATGGTCGCCTGCCACCCGGACGCGCCGACCATCGAGCACCTGATGGTCGCCACCCGGCTCATGGTCGCCGAGAACGCGGTCGACGACTGTTACTGCGAGGACCACGGGGGTTCGCCGATCGGCCTCGGGGGGCGTCTGCTTCTGGCGCACACCGCGCTCGACCCGCTGCACGCGACGAAGGAGTACCAGCCCCAGTGGGCCCAGTCGCTCCACGCGGACGCACCGCGGCGCGCCTACCGCTCGGCGATGGAGTACTTCGTCCAGCAGGCCACCGGCTCGCAGGCCGACCGCTTCCGGCACGACATGGCACGGCTGCATCTGGGGTACCTCGCGGAGGCGGCCTGGGCGCAGACGGACCACACGCCTGAGGTGTGGGAGTACCTGGCGATGCGGCAGTTCAACAACTTCCGGCCCTGCCCCGGCATCACCGACGCAGTCGGCGGCTACGAACTGCCGACGGACCTGCACGCCCAGCCCGCCATGCAGAGGGTCCTCGCGCTCGCCGGGAACGCCAGCACCATCGTCAACGACCTGTACTCGTACACCAAGGAACTCGCCAGCCCCGGGCGGCATTTGAACCTGCCCGTGGTGATCGCCGATCGGGAGGGCATCTCCGACCAGGAGGCCTATCTCAAAGCGGTCGAGGTCCACAACGACCTCATGCGCGACTTCGAGACCGAAGCCGCGGCCCTGGCCGCCTCCTGCCCCGTCCCGAGCCTGCTGCGCTTCCTGCGGGGCGTGGCCGTATGGGTCGACGGCAACCACTACTGGCACCAGACCAACACCTACCGATACAGCCTGCCCGATTTCTGGTAAGGACGGAATCACCTGTGACCAGCACCGAATTCACCACTGTCAAGAGCGGCTCCGCGTTCGTCCCCACCCCGGCGACGCCCTATCAAGGCGACATCGCGCGCTACTGGAACGCCGAGGCCAGGCCCGTGAACCTGCGCCTCGGCGACGTCGACGGGCTCTATCACCATCATTACGGCATCGGCGACGTCGATCATGCCGCCCTGGGGGACCCCGACGACAGCGAGCACGAGAAGAAGCTGATCACCGAGCTCCACCGCCTGGAGTCGGCGCAGGCCGAAGTGCTCCTGAACCACTTGGGTTCCATCGGGAGTGATGACACGCTCGTGGACGCCGGTTGCGGCCGTGGCGGTTCGATGGTCATGGCGCACCAGCGATTCGGAAGCAAGGTCGAGGGCGTCACCCTGTCGGCCAAGCAGGCCGACTTCGCCAACCAGCGTGCCCAGGAACTCCGCATCCAGGATCACGTCCGGGCCCAGGTGTGCAACATGCTCGACATGCCTTTCGAGACAGGGCAGGCCGCGGGCTCGTGGAACAACGAGTCGACGATGTACGTCGACCTGCACGACCTCTTCAGTGAGCACTCCCGGGTTCTTGAGGTCGGCGGCCGCTATGTGACCATCACCGGCTGCTGGAACCCGCGGTACGGGCAGCCCTCGAAGTGGGTCTCCCAGATCAACGCGCACTTCGAGTGCAACATCCACTCCCGCCGGGAGTACCTGCGCGCCATGGCCGACAACCGTCTCGTACCGCAGGCCGTCGTCGACCTGACGCCCGCGACCCTGCCCTACTGGGAGCTGCGTGCCACGTCGTCCCTGGTCACCGGCATCGAAGAGGCATTCATCAACTCCTACAAGGACGGCTCCTTCCAGTACGTTCTGATCGCGGCCGACCGCGTCTGAGCGACCGGCGGGGCCGGGCTCGCCACCCGGCCCCTCCGGCGCGCGCCGGCGCGCACTGTCGGGTGCCGCTCCTTCTCCCCTACAGTGCGTGACGCCTCCACCCGCCCGTGCCGACGTGCAGCCGTCGAACAGGAGCAGCTCCGTGGTCACCGACGCCCGCGCAGGTTCCGTCCCTTCGCCTCCCGGGCGCCAGGTTCCCGAGCTCGATCCCGGCCTTGTCGAACAGTGGCAGGCCGGGGGAGGGGAACTCATCGACCTCTTCGCCGAGGCGCGCGAACGGCTCGGCGGTGTCGCCGCGTTCCGGCTCGGGCCGCGTCCGACCGTCCTGATCACCGCCCCCGAAGCCGTGCAGCACGTGCTCGCGCTCCACCCCGGCCGGTACGTCAAGCGTTCACACCGCGCGCGACTGCTGATCGGCGACGGAGTGCTTGCCGCGACGGGGGAGGCGTGGCAGCGCCAACGGCGACTTCTGCAGTCCCAGTTCACAGGGCCGGGCATGCGGCGCTACGAGCAGCGGATCGCCGAGGCCGCCCGGATCACGGCGGCGCGCTGGGCCGGGTACGCCCGCACCGGGCAGGTCTTCGACGTCGGCGACGAGATGCGGCGCTTCGCCCTTGACACCATCTGGCGCTCCTTGACCGGGCATCCCCTCGACCCAGAGTCTGAGCGTGAACTGGCCGCCGTGCCCGCCGTGGTGGCCGCGCTGCCCAGCCTGCCGGTCGACGGCGCCGCAGCCCAAGGGGCGGTCGCCGATGAACTGGCCAGAATCGACGCGGTGGCAAGCCACGCCATCGCCGCCGCGCGTGACGCCGAGGCCGGACCCGACGGTCCTGGCCTGCTGCACGTCCTGCTGGAGGCGGCCGAGACGCGTCCCGAGTACACGGACCGGCTGATCCGCGACGAGCTCGTCACCCTCCTTGTCGCCGGGCACGAGACCACCGCCACGACCCTGACCTGGCTCTACCTCCTGTTGGACCGCCACCCGGAGGCACGGGAGCAGGCTCTCGCCGCCGGAGCCGAAGGCTCGCCCCAGCGGCGCCAGGCTCTCCAGGCGCTCGTCCACGAAACGCTGCGGTTCTACCCGTCCGCCTGGATGCTGCCGCGCAGCGCGGCACAGGACGACACTCTCGCCGGATACGAGATCGAGGCCGGCACCGACGTACTGGTCTGCCCCTACCTGACACACCGGGACCCCGAACTCTGGGAAGCCCCGGGGCGGTTCGATCCGACCCGCTTCACGACCCCCGGGCGCCGCCCCACCCACCCGGGAAGCTACTTCCCGTTCGGCGTCGGACCCCGGGCCTGCCTGGGCCTGCAGTTCGCCCTCCGGGAATCGACCGTCCTCCTCCAGCACCTGCTGCCCGCCCACGTCCCGCACTTCCACTCCACCCCGGCCAAGACCGCGTACAGCATCACAGTGCGCCCCGACGGCCCGACGCCCGCGGTACTGGGCGCCTAGGTCCGCCCCGCAAGTACACGGCAGGGCAAGGCGCTCTCAGTGACCCCGCCCCGCCCGTCCGCCTCCACCCGGCACAGCCGCGCCCCGGGGACCCGGGGCACCGCCTCCGTGGTGCGGGCAGAGGGACCCCGGAAGCGCCTCAATTCTGAGCCCTCTCCAGTTCGTCCTGGTGGTGGCGCAGCCGGATGCTGATCGTTCCCGCGGTGAACAGCGCGCTGCCTATCGCGGTCAGGGGGACGGAAACCATCAAGGCCGCCAGCGGCTGGGGCCAGTTCCGGTCCGATGCGCATTGCGCCGCTTCGTTGTACGCGTCATTGGAATCCTCGAAGTAGAGGTCCCTGGGTTCGGAGTTGACCGGTGCTGGGCAGTCGATTGCGTTGTACGTGGATTCGTACGACGTGAACAACTGCCACGCGGCGTAGAGCCAGAGCAGCAAGGCGCAGGCAAGCAGCCCGATTCCCCAGCTCTGCAGTCGGCCGGACCGCGTCCGGAAGTTCTGTTCGACCGCCAGTGGGTGCACTTTGCGTCTCCTCGTATTGACCTTGAGTCTTGAGTGGCGCGGGAGACTTTAGCGGCGGCGACGAGATGAAGCCCATCAAAAAGCCCCGGTCTCGTGAGAGACCGGGGCTTGTCGCGAGCGCTGGGCAGGCCTTGCACCTGCATTTCCCCGCAGGAAGCGGGGCGTCTTTCCTTGGACGACCAACGCCGGGCCCGCTGCCAGGAGTTCCGGCTGCAGGCGCAAGATCAACTATAGCGTAAGAGTCGGGGTTGCCGCACACCGCAGCGAGTTGGGTCAACGGTGCGACCGGTCACTGCACCCCGTGCGGCCGGAACTGGATGCTGATGCGCCCTCCGGAGGCCCGGGTCGACTTGGGGACCGCGTGCTCCCAGGTGCGCTGGCAGGAGCCGCCCATCACGATCAGGTCGCCGTGCCCGAGCGGGCGTCGGACGGTCTCGCCGCCGTGGCGCGGGCGCAGCAGCAGGTCGCGGGGTGCCCCCACGGAGAGGATGGCGACCATCGTGTCCTCGCGGGCGCCCCGGCCGATGCGGTCGCCGTGCCAGGCCACGCTGTCGCGCCCGTCGCGGTAGTGACACAGACCGGCCGTCGTGAACGCCTCGCCGAGCTCGGCGGCGTAGTGCGCGGAGAGGGCCTGCCGGGCCTCGTCGAGCACGGCGTGGGGGAGTGGTTCGCCTGCGCGGTAGAAGGCGAGCAGGCGCGGCACGTCCACGACCCGCTCGTACATCTGCCGTCGTTCGGCCTTCCACGGGACGTCCGTGGTGAGCCGCTCGAACAGGACGCCGGCGCCACTGAGCCAGCCCGGCAGGAGGTCTATCCACGCCCCGTCGCCGAGGACTGTCCTGCGGATCCCGTCCAGGCGGCCCAGGCGCACGTCGTCGCTCTGATCGAAGAGAGATCCCTGGAGCTGGTGCGTTGCCATGTGGCCAGTGTACCCATTGATTCGAACGTGTGAACTAATTCGAACATCGGCCGCACTCGCCCACTCGCCCCACCCTCAGGACGGGTCAGCGGGACCGCTGCCCGGAGAGCAGGCGATAGACGAACAGGACGATCACCGAACCGACGATGGCGGCGATCCACGTCGACAGATGGAAGAAGCCGTTGATCGAGTGGACGCCGAAGATCAGCTTGCCCAGCCAGCCGCCGAGCAGCCCGCCCACGATGCCGATCAGCATCGTCACCAGGCAGCCTCCCGGGTCCTTGCCGGGAGTGAGGGCCTTGGCGATGGCGCCCGCGATGAGGCCGATAAGGATCCAGGCGATGATGCCCACGAGTGTGTTCCTTTCCCTTGTGTGCGTGTCGGCTCCCGGTCTGCCGTCCGACACCACTGAGGCAAATGTCCATCGCGGGGCCCCTCACACGGGACCAAGGTCATCGGTCGCGGGACGAAGGTCACTCCTGTGCCAGCCAAATGGGTGAAGGCCGCTCGGGCGCGGCCCTGCGGACGTGGCCAGGCGGGAGGGGGTGGAGCGCCGCTCCGTCACCCCGTCACGAAATGCGGCCCACGTCGGCTCACGCTATAGATGTGGAGAGAGCGTTGCAGGCTCTCCATGAATTCGGGGTCGTGGGCATGCCAGCGAGGGGCAGGCGAGTAAAGAAGCTGCGAGGAGGACGCTGCCAATGCTAGTTGTCGCTCTTTTGCTCTTGCCGGTCATGGGGCTCCTGATGATCGCCATGGACCGCATCGAGGATCTGATGAACGGGGAAGCGTCGCCGAGACACGGTCGGCGGGTACGTCACCTTCGCCTCATCCATGGAGGAGAGCGCCCGGCACATCACGGGACGTCCGCCTCCGAACAGCGCAGAGACGCGGCCTGACGCGCGAGAGGGCGGCGCCGCGTTCGCTTCAGATACTTCTGCAGAAGTATCTGA
>NZ_JBSGRD010000008.1:0-363577 GCF_053606205.1 Streptomyces sp. NPDC055239
GGCATTTCTGCGGACGATGTCGGTCAGATTGCCGTCCGCGGGGACCTCGTACAGGGCCGGAAGGCTGAACTCGCGCAAGACTGCTGCTCCTACATAGGGCGCCGGCGCCACGACGTTGTGCGATGCGACGGTGCGGTCCAAGATCGGGCAGGTGCTCCGTGGAAATGGGGGGAAAGGCGGCTGGAGCACTACTGGACTGCCCGGACGTTACCCATGGGTATGGCTTGTTCGATAGGGGGTCCGGGCCAGATGTTCGGTGCGTCACACGTCGTTGTGGTCTGAACCGCACAGTACGCCACGCCATTCCCGACTCGTAAGTAACCGCAGGTCCGCCCCCTTCTCGATGCCTCTACCCACGTTTGCCCGCTCGTTCTAGGGTGATCGGCATGTCAGATTTCCGGGTCAACGTGGTCAGTGACGTGCACGGCAACACAAAGGATCTCGCCCGCGCGGGCGAGGGAGCCGACGCGCTCGTCTGTCTCGGTGATCTGGTCCTGTTTCTCGACTACGCGGACCACTCGCGCGGTATCTTCCCCGACCTCTTCGGCAAGGAGAACGCCGATCGCCTCGTCGAGCTGCGCACCGCACGCCGATTCGACGAGGCCAGAGACTTCGGCGCCCGGCTGTGGGCAGGCGTGGACCGCGGGTCCGCCATCGAGGGAGCGGTGCGCAAGCAGTACGCCGAGATGTTCGCCGTCCTCCCCACGCCGACGTACGCGACGTACGGAAATGTCGACATGCCGGCCCTGTGGCCGGAGTACGCGGGCCCCGGCACCACCGTCCTCGACGGCGGCCGAGCCGAGATCGGCGGCCGGGTCTTCGGGTTCGTCGGCGGTGGCCTCCGTACCCCCATGCGGACGCCCTACGAGATCAGCGACGAGGAGTACGCGGCCAAGATCGAGGCCGTCGGCGAGGTCGACGTGCTCTGCACGCACATCCCGCCGGACGTCCCGGAGCTCGTGTACGACACCGTCGCGCGCCGCTTCGAGAGGGGTAGCCGCGCTCTCCTCGCCGCCATTCACAAGACCCGCCCGAGGTACGCACTTTTCGGCCACGTCCACCAACCGCTGACCCCCCGTATGAGGATCGGGGCGACGGAGTGTGTGAACGTGGGGCACTTCGCGAGCTCGGGCAGGCCGTGGGCCCTGGAGTGGTGACAGTGGGCCACCCCATGCGCGGTAGCCTTCACGCGTCACACCCGTACACACACCAAGCCCCCCGTACCGGACCGCATCTGGAGGAGCCACAGCGATGGCGGAACACACCAGCTCGAGCATCACGATCGAGGCGGCACCGGCCGAGGTGATGAAGGTGATCGCCGACTTCGCGCGCTACCCGGACTGGACGGGTGAGGTGAAGGAGGCCGAGGTCCTCGACACCGACGACCAGGGCCGCGCCAAGCAGGTCCGCCTCGTCATGGACGCGGGCGCGATCAAGGACGACCAGACGCTCGGCTACACGTGGACCGGCGAGAACGAGGTCAGCTGGACCCTCGTCAAGTCGCAGATGCTGCGCTCCCTCGACGGGTCGTACCTCCTCAAGCCTTCGGGGACCGGCACGGAGGTCACGTACAAGCTGATCGTCGACGTCAAGATCCCCATGCTCGGGATGATCAAGCGCAAGGCGGAGAAGGTCATCATCGACCGGGCGCTCGCGGGCCTCAAGAAGCGCGTGGAGTCCGGCTCGAAGTAGCGGTGGCCGGGGGAGATCCGCCGCCGGGCGGCGGGCCTCCGCTCACGTACCGTTCACTCTTATGCGCACTCTCCTCGTCACCGGCCCCGGCGGCTCCGGCCGAACCACTGTCGCCGCGGCCACCGCGCTGTCCGCCGCCCGCGAGGGACACCGGGCCCTGCTGATCTCGGCGGACCGCGTCGAGGCCCTCGGCGTGGAACACGCGAACCTCACCGTCCGCGGTCTTGCCCCCGGCGACGAGTTCCGTGCCGACCTCATGGCCCTGCAGAAGCGCGCGGGCTCCGCGCTCGACCTGGTCGGCGCCGGACGCCTGGAAGCCGAGGAGCTCAGCCCGCTGCCCGGCAGCGACGAACTTGCCCTCCTTCGCGCCCTGCGCGACGCGGGCCAGGGCGCCTACGACACCGTGGTGGTCGATCTGCCCCCGGTGCACCGCGCCCTCGCCGTCCTCGCGCTCCCCGAGCAGCTGCGCCGCTACCTCCGCAGGCTCCTGCCGCCCGAGCGGCAGGCGGCCCGCGCCCTGCGCCCCATGCTCGGCCGCATAGCGGGCGTCCCGATGCCCGCCGCCTGGCTGTACGAGACCGCGGCCCGCTGGGACACCGAACTCGCCGCCGCGCAGGCCGTCATCGAGAACCCGGGCACGACGGTCCGCCTGGTCGCCGAGCCGGGCCCCGCGGGCGCCGACGCCGTGCGCGCCGCCGCCACCGGCCTCGCCCTCCAGGGCCTGCGCACCGACTCCCTGACCGCCAACCGCGTCCTCCCCGATGACACCGCCGACACCTGGTTCGCCGCTCTCATCGCCCAGCAGCGCAAGACACTGAGTGAGTGGGAGGAGACGTACGGCGAGAGCCTCGTTCCCCTCCGGCACCTGGGACGTGACCCGCGCGGCACCGACGATCTCGCCGCCCTCGGCGTGCCCGCCCCCGCCGCGGCCCCGGCCCCCGTGAAGTGGCCCGTCTTCGACGCCCTCGCCGAGGACGGCGTACTGGTCTGGCACATCCCGCTCCCCGGAGCCGTACGCGAGGAGCTCGGCCTCATCCGGCGCGGCGACGAACTGGTCGTCAGCGCGGGCCCGTTCCGGCGCATCGTCACGCTGCCCTCCGCCCTGCGCCGCTGCACCGTCGCGGGCGCCGGACTGCGCGAGGGCGAGCTGCGGGTGCGGTTCGCGCCCGACCCGGATCTGTGGCCGCAGACACGGTGAACGCGCAACCGCCGTTCGGGTAACGTCGAGAGTACGAATCCATCCGCCTCCGCAGGAGTCTGTCCGTCATGAGCGATGCCACCGAGCGCGAAGTGCCCGAACCCGAAGCGGCAGCCCCCGACGCCGACGCGTGGGAGAGGGCGTGCGCCGAGGACCTCGCGGCGGAGAAGGCCCGGCGCCGTGCCCAGTACGGACCGCCGCCCGGATCGGCGGCCGAGGAGCTGCGCAAGCTCGTCGACGCCGTCTCGGAGAAGCTGACGGGGCTCCAGACGCCGTTGCTCGGCGCGGTCGCGCAGGGCGCCGTCGAGCAGACCGTGAAGCAGGTCGTCCAGCAGGCGAAGGCCGCCGTCGAGCCGGTCATCGAGCGCAACCCCGACGTCTTCGACCACCTCGCCGCCGCCGGTGGCGAACTGCTCGCCGCCTACCGCTCCGCGGTCGAGGGCCAGGAGGGCCGCTGGACCCGCGGGAGCGACGCCGCGAAGGGCCCCGACCCGCGCGACGAGGGCCCCGGTCCCGCCGAACACATCGACCTGGACTGACTACCCCTCGGGTACGGTTGCCCATAGCGGGGCTCGACCGAAACTGAGGGACACATGGGACTCACCATCGGCGTCGATATCGGCGGCACGAAGATCGCGGCCGGAGTGGTCGACGAAGAGGGCACCATTCTCGACACCCACACGGTGCCCACTCCGCCGACCGCCGAAGGCATCGTGGACGCGATCTGTGCCGCCGTCTCCGGCGCCGGCAAGGGGAACGACGTGGAGGCCGTCGGCATCGGCGCCGCCGGTTACGTCGACGACAAGCGCGCCACCGTCCTCTTCGCACCGAACATCGACTGGCGCCACGAGCCGCTGAAGGACAAGGTCGAGCAGCGGGTCGGCATGCCGGTCGTCGTGGAGAACGACGCGAACGCCGCAGCCTGGGGCGAGTACCGCTTCGGCGCGGGCCAGGGCCACGAGGACGTCATCGTCATCACGCTCGGCACGGGCCTCGGCGGCGGCATCATCATCGGCAACAAGCTGCGGCGCGGACGCTTCGGCGTCGCCGCCGAGTTCGGGCACATCCGTGTGGTGCCCGACGGACTCCTTTGCGGCTGTGGCAGCCAGGGCTGCTGGGAGCAGTACGCATCCGGCCGCGCCCTCCTGCGTTACGGACAGCAGCGCGCCAACGCGACGCCCGAGTCCGCCGAGATCCTGCTCGGCCTGGGCGACGGCACCGTGGAAGGCATCGAGGGCAAGCACATCAGCGAGGCGGCCCGGCAGGGCGACCCCGTCGCCGTCGACTCGTACCGCGAGCTGGCCCGCTGGGTCGGCGCGGGCCTCGCCGACCTGGCCTCGCTCTTCGACCCCTCCGCGTTCATCGTGGGCGGCGGCCTCTCCGACGAGGGCGAGCTGGTGCTCGACCCGATCCGCAAGTCGTTCAGGCGCTGGCTCATCGGTGGGCAGTGGCGTCCGCACGCGCAGGTGCTCGCGGCGCAGCTGGGCAACAAGGCGGGGATGGTGGGCGCGGCCGACCTGGCCCGCCAGGGTTAGTCCCCGTTGACTTCCCGCTGCTCTCTCGCTGTTTTTCGCTGATGTCGACCGAGGCCCGCTGTCCCCTCCGGGGGGCGGCGGGCCTCGTCGTGGCGGCACGCTCGCACCGCGTATCTTGATCTCCATGGTGACGCTTCCCGACTCGCTTCCCAACTCCAGGACCGAGGACGACGGTTCAGCCGTGGTCCGGGTGCTCAGCTACAACATCCGGTCCATGCGGGACGACACCGACGCGCTCGCCCGGGTCGTCGCCGCCTGCGAGCCCGACCTCGTACTCCTCCAGGAAGCGCCCCGCTTCTTCCGGTGGCGCAAGAAGCTGGCGCGGCTCGCCCGCAAAGCCGATCTGGTGCTGCTCTCGGGCGGGGCCACCGCGTCAGGGCCCGCGCTGCTCTGCTCGCTGCGGGCCACCGTCGAGCGGACCGAGGACGTGCTGCTCCCGCTGACGCCAGGACTGCACCGGCGCGGCTTCGCGACCGCCGTCGTGCGGTTCGGCGGCGCGCGGCTCGGCGTCCTGAGCTGCCACTTGAGCCTGCAGAGCGACGAGCGGTACGCACAGGGCGGGATGCTGCTCGACCGGCTCGCCGGGATGGGCGTGGAGCACGCCGTCGCGGGCGGTGACCTCAACGACCGGCCCAAGGGCCGTACGTTCCGCAGGCTCGCCTCGGAGCTGCGGGACTGCTGGGCCACTACTCCCTGGGGCGGCGAGAACACCTCGACGCCGTGGGACCCGCATCAGCGCATCGACGCGATCTTCGCCACCTCGGGGGTCGAAATCCTCGGCTGCGGTGTGCCGTTGGAGCTCGACGGGGTGAGCGAGGCGGATCTGCGGGCGGCCACCGACCATCTGCCGGTGCTCGCCGCCCTCAGGATTCCCGCGGCCCAGGAGAGCGCGCGCGCCTAGACCACCGCGCCGCGGCCCGGATCCTCGTCCTCTTCGTCGTCACCCTTCATCCGCGCCACCAGCGTGGCGAAGCCGCCGAGGAAGCCGCCGATGCTGACCGTCGCCAGCCACCACGTCATCTGCCAGCCGAGCAGCACGGTGAGCAGAAGCAGCAGCGGTCCTCCCGTCACGGCCAGCCAGGCGAACTTCGCCGTGACGTCCGCTGCGGGCAGCGGCGGAGGCTCCGGCGGGACGAAGTGACCCTCGTCGTCCGCGTCCAGGTCGTCGTCGGACGGCTCGGGCGCCACGTGGTCACGCGGGCCGCCGCCCACGCCGGGGGCGAAGGAGACGGAGCCGCCCAGCGTCTTCTTGGAGCCTGAGTCGTCGGGGTCGTCCGGGGCGGTGGGGTTCTTGGTCTTCTCGGAGCCCGTCTTCTCGGAGCCCGCTCCCGCTCCCGCTCCCGATCCCGGAGTCTCGTTCGTCTCCGGTTCGAGCAGGGCCAGGTCCTCGATGGACTTGAACGGCTTGGCGCCCGGCGGGTCCGCCGGCTCCTGGCCGTACCCCGCGACGATCGCCTGCCAGGCCGCGTCCTCGTCGAGCGGCAGCCCCTGGGAGGGCTCATCGCGCTTCTCGGGCTCACGGCTCTCGGGCTCGCGGCTCTCGTCGCCGTCGGGTTCGATTCGGTCCTGCTCAGCCACCGGTGGCCGTCCCTTCCTTACCGACACTGGGGGCGAGCCGGCCGATGAACGCGTAGCTCTCCTCGAAGATCCGGTCCGCATCATGGTCCAACGTCGCGACGTGGTAGCTCTGTTCCAGGAGGGTCTCGGTGACGTCCGTGGACGACACCCGGCTGAGGATCCTGGCCGAGTCGACCGGCGGCACCACATGGTCCTGCGGGCTGTGCAGCAGGAGCAACGGCTGTGTCACCTGCGGCAGTTCACGGTCGAGCCGCTGGAAGAACCGGCGCATCGAGTGCGCCGCGTGCAGCGGAACCCGGTCGTAGCCGACCTCTGCCGAGCCCTCCAGGGCGATGTCGCTCGCGATGCCCTTCGTCGAGGGAACCAGATGCCGGGCGAGCGGCAGCGCGTGCGCGGCCAGGCCGTGCACCTTGTTCGCCGGGTTCACCAGAACGATGCCCCGCACCTCGTCGCCGTGCCTGGCCGCGAGCCGCAGCGTGAGCGCGCCGCCCATGGAGAGGCCGAAGACGAAGACGTCGGTGCACCGCTCCAGGAGCCCGCGCAGCTCGCGCTCCACCTCGGCGTACCAGTCCTGCCAGCCGGTGATCTGCATGTCCTCCCAGCGCGTGCCGTGCCCGGGAAGGAGCGGGAGCGAGACGGTCAGGCCACGGTCCGCGAGGTACTCGGCCCAGGGGCGCAGGGACTGCGGGGATCCGGTGAAGCCGTGACAGAGGAGGACGCCGACCTCGCCGCCCTCGTGGCGGTACGGCTCGGCTCCGGGGAGGACCGGCACTTCGGTCTCCTTCGTGAGATGTGGCTGCGTGGATGCGAGGAGTACTTCACCGTACGCGACCGGACTGACACCGACCAGGGCCGTCGGGCCCTTTGGGCTTACCGCGGGTTAAGGTCTGATCCACACATAACAGGAGGCACTCGGTTTGATCTACGGCGCAATGAAGGTCGCCATCGGAGGGCCGCTGAAGCTCGGCTTCAGGCCCTGGGTGGAGGGCCTTGAGAACGTACCCGCCGAGGGACCGGCCATCCTGGCGAGCAACCATCTCTCCTTCTCGGACTCCTTCTTCCTGCCCGCGGTCCTCGACCGCAAGGTCACCTTCATCGCGAAGGCGGAGTACTTCACGTCTCCGGGCGTGAAGGGCAAGCTCACGGCGGCCTTCTTCAAGGGCGTGGGCCAGCTGCCCGTGGACCGCTCCGGCGGACGCGGCGCGGGCGAGGCCGCCATCAAGAGCGGCATCGAGGTCCTGGAGCGCGGCGAGCTCTTCGGCATCTACCCGGAAGGCACGCGTTCGCCCGACGCGAGGCTCTACCGTGGCAAGCCGGGCGGCCTCGCGCGCGTGGCCCTCTCCACCGGGGCGCCCGTGCTCCCCGTGGCGATGATCGACACCGAGAAGATCCAGCCGCCCGGCAAGGTGATGCCGAAGCTGATGCGGCCGGGCATCAAGATCGGCAAGCCGCTCGACTTCAGCCGCTACCACGGCATGGATCACGACCGGTTCATCCTGCGGGCGGTGACCGACGAGGTCATGTACGAAATCATGAAGCTGTCCGGCCAGGAGTACGTGGACGAGTACGCGACGGCGGCCAAGCGCCGCATCTCGGACGCGGCGAAGGCCGAGAAGGAAGCGGAGAAGAAGGCGGAGAAGGCAGCGGCGGCGGCCGAGAAGGCAGCGGCGGCCGAGAAGGAACGGTCGGGCGCGTAGGAGCGTCGCTGCAAGGGGGAGCCGAGTGCCAGGGGGAGCCGCAGGGCACCCCAAGGGGTGGGGGACATGACCAAGCGCGTCCGTGTCATGAGGATGTCGGTCGAACAGCCGCTGTGGCGTGCGCTGACCGGCTACCGCGTACTGACGATGCTGTACGCGATCGGCCTCTTCGTGGCCGCGTACGAGAAGTTCGACCGCCCCTGGGTGGCCATCGGGTACTTCACGGTGCTCGCAGGATGGACCATCGGCACGCTGCCGAAGGTCGCCAACGCCGCGAGCTGCACCAAGCGGTTCCTGGTCACCGACCTGACCATCGCGATCGTCGGCATCCTGCTCACGCCGGTCGCCGACGCGCACCAGCGGATCGTCCACGACGGCCCGACGCTGCCCTCGATATGGACGGCGGGCGCGGTGCTCGCGTTCGCGATCAAGGGCGGCTGGCGGTGGGCGGCCTTCGCGTCGGCACTCGTCGGCGTCGCCAACATCGCGCAGCGCGGCAGGCCCACCCAGGACACGCTCCACAACGTCCTGCTCGTCTGTATCGCGTCCATCGCCATCGGATACGTCGTCGAGGTGGCCCGCGCCTCCGAGCGCACCCTCGCCCGCGCCCTGGAGATCGAGGCCGCGACCCGCGAGCGGGAGCGCCTCGCCCGCGACATCCACGACAGCGTGCTCCAGGTCCTCGCGATGGTGCAGCGGCGCGGCAGCGCGCTCGGCGGCGAGGCCGCGGAGCTCGGCAGGATGGCGGGGGAGCAGGAGGTCGCGCTGCGCACGCTGGTGGCGGGCGGCCTGGTGCGGACGTCGCACGAGTCCGAGGACGCCTCCCTCGGAGCCGTCGTCCGCGCGGTGGAGGAGCCCGACGACCACGCGGACGCCGATGACGGCGAGCCCTGCGACCTGCGCTCGCTCCTCTTCCCGTACGCGGGCGCGAAGGTGACCGTCTCGGAGCCGGGCGCTCCGGTCGGCCTCGCGCCGAGGGCCGCGCGGGAACTGGCCGCCGCGGTGGGCGCCGCCCTGGACAACGTCCACCGGCACGCGGGCCCGGACGCCGGTGCCTGGATCCTCGTGGAGGACGAGCCGGACTGCGTGATCGTGACGGTGCGGGACGACGGCCCCGGCATCCCCGAGGGCCGTCTCGCGGAGGCCGAGGGGGAGGGGCGGCTCGGTGTCGCCCTGTCGATCCGGGGGCGCCTGCGGGACATCGGCGGCACGGCGGAGCTGATCTCGGTGCCGGGCCAGGGCACGGAAGTGGAACTGAGGGTCCCGCGGGACTCGCCGAACGCAGGAAGCACACGGGGGAAGGCAGGAAAGGAACGATGAGCGAAAAGGAACAGCAGGAGGGCACCGTCAGGGTCATGGTCGTCGACGACCATCCGATGTGGCGGGACGCCGTCGCCCGCGACCTCGCGGAGGCCGGCTTCGACGTGGTCGCCACGGCGGGCGACGGCGAGCAGGCCGTGCGCCGCGCCCAGGCCGTCGTGCCGGACGTCCTCGTACTCGATCTGAACCTGCCCCTGAAGCCGGGCGTCCAGGTCTGCAAGGAACTCGTCGGCGCCGATCCCGCCCTGCGCGTGCTCGTCCTCTCGGCGAGCGGCGAGCACGCCGACGTCCTGGAGGCGGTCAAGTCCGGCGCCACCGGCTATCTCCTGAAGTCGGCCTCCACCGCCGAACTGACCGACGCGGTGCGCCGCACGGCCGTCGGCGACCCGGTCTTCACCCCGGGCCTCGCGGGTCTGGTCCTGGGCGAGTACCGCCGTCTGGCCTCCGATCCGGCGCCCGGCGCCCCGGACGAGCCGAAGGCCCCGCAGCTGACCGACCGCGAGACCGAGGTGCTCCGGCTCGTCGCCAAGGGGCTGAGCTACAAGCAGATCGCCGAGCGCCTGGTCATCTCGCACCGCACCGTGCAGAACCACGTGCAGAACACCCTGGGCAAGCTCCAGCTGCACAACCGCGTGGAGCTCGTGCGGTACGCGATCGAGCGAGGTCTCGACGACGCATGACCCTCGTATGAGTGAACTCGGGTGATCAACTCCCTTGTTCCGGCCAGGAATTGACCATCCGCACCGTCCCTGAGTGACCTGGATCACCATTAGCGTGACCCGCATACAGGTCACTCAGGGAAGGGACTTTTCTATGCGGGTCGGAGTACTGACCGGAGGCGGCGACTGCCCCGGGCTCAACGCCGTCATCCGGGGCGTCGTCCGCAAGGGCGTGCAGGAGTACGGCTATGACTTCGTCGGCTTCCGGGACGGCTGGCGCGGTCCACTGGAGGGCGACACCGTCCAGCTCGACATCCCGGCCGTGCGGGGCATCCTGCCCCGCGGCGGCACCATCCTCGGCTCCTCGCGCACCAACCCGCTCAAGGCGGAGAACGGCGTCCGCCGGATCAAGGAGAACCTCGCCAAGGAGGAGGTCGATTCCCTCATCGCGATCGGCGGCGAGGACACCCTCGGCGTCGCCGCGCGGCTCACCGACGAGTACGGCATCAATGTCGTCGGCGTACCGAAGACCATCGACAACGACCTGTCCGCCACGGACTACACCTTCGGCTTCGACACCGCGGTGGGCATCGCCACCGAGGCGATCGACCGGCTGCACACGACCGCCGAGTCGCACATGCGGGTCCTCGTGGTCGAGGTCATGGGGCGGCACGCCGGGTGGATCGCGCTGCACTCCGGGCTCGCCGGGGGCGCGAACGTCATCCTCATCCCCGAGCAGCGCTTCGACGTCGACCAGGTGTGTGCCTGGGTGACCTCGCGGTTCAAGGCGTCGTACGCGCCGATCGTCGTCGTCGCCGAGGGGGCCATGCCCAAGGACGGCGAGATGGTCCTCAAGGACGGGACGCAGGACTCCTTCGGGCATGTGCGGCTCTCGGGCGTGGGGGAGTGGCTGGCCAAGGAGATCGAGGGGCGTACGGGGAAGGAAGCGCGGACGACCGTCCTCGGGCACGTCCAGCGCGGCGGGACACCCAGCGCCTTCGACCGGTGGCTGGCCACACGCTTCGGCCTTCACGCGATCGAGGCCGTGCGGGACGGCGACTTCGGGAAGATGGTCGCGCTGCAGGGCACGGACATCGTGCGGGTCCCGATCGCCGAGGCGACGGCGAAGCTGAAGACGGTGGACCCGGAGCTGTACAAGGAGGTCGGGGTCTTCTTCGGCTGATCTTCTGCTGAGAAGGTCACGACGGGGCGGCGCCCGGCTTCCGGGTGCCGTCCCACCGGACGGTACATAGACTTCCCGCATGGAGATCCTCGCCTTCGGCGTGCAAGCCGACGAGCGGCCGCTGATCGAGAAGGCCTTCGCCGCGCACCACGACATCCGCTGCCTCGACGTCTTCCTCACCGAGGACACCGCCCCCATCGCCGCAGGCCACGAGATCGTCTCCACCAGCGTCAACGCCGACCTCGGCAGCCGCGTCCTGCAGACCCTCGCGGCGGGCGGGACGCAGATGATCGCCCAGCGTTCGACCGGGTTCAACAACATCGATCTTCAGGTCGCCGAACGCCTCGGCTTCACCATCGCCCGCGTCTCGTACTACTCGCCTTACTCCGTCGCCGAGTTCGCCTGGACCCTGGCGATGGCCGTCAACCGCCGCATCGTCCGCGCGAGCAACCGCACCCGCGACTTCGACTTCAGGCTCGACGGCCTGATGGGCAGGGACCTGCGCGGACGCACGGTCGGCGTGCTCGGCACCGGGAAGATCGGCGAGGCGTTCACACGGATCGCGCACGGCTTCGGCATGCGGCTGCTCGGCTGGGACGTCGCGGAGAACCCCGCGTGCGTCGAGCTCGGCATGGAGTACGTCGAGAAGGAGCGGCTCTTCGCCGACGCCGACCTCATCAGCCTGCACGTCCCGCTGCTCCCCTCCACGCAGCACATCGTCGGCGCCGACGCGCTGCGGATGATGAAGGACGACGCGATCCTGGTGAACTCAAGCCGCGGCGGCCTGATCGACACCGACGCCCTGGTCTCCGAGCTGCGGGCCGGGCGGTTCACGGGCGTCGGGCTCGACGTGTACGAGGCGGAGGCGGGGCTCTTCTTCCTCGACAAGTCCCTCGAGGTCGTCGAGGACGACACCCTGGCCCGCCTGGTGACGTTCCCGAACGTCGTGGTCACCTCGCACCAGGCGTACTACACCGTGGACGCCGTCGGGCAGATCATCGACACCACGGTGCAGAACGTACTGGACTACAGGGAGGGCCGCCGCAGCGAGAACGTGCTTGTCCCGGCGCCCCTCACGGCTTAGACGAGGACACCGGTCAGCAGCTCCCGCACGATCGCCGTCCCGCGCAGCGAGAGCACCGACTCCGGGTGGAACTGGACGCCCGCGAAACCGTGACCCCGCAGCGCGTGCACCTCTCCCGTGGCCGGGTCCCTGCTGACCTCGATGCCGTGCGCCGCCAGCTCCAGGGACGTCTCCTCGTCGCAGTGGGCCACGAAGCTGTTGTAGAAGCCGACCGTCTCCGGCCGCCCGAACAGGTCGATCCGCGTCTGAGCGCCCTGGTACGGGACCTCCTTGCGGACGATCTCCAGGCCCAGCTCGGCGGCAAGGAGCTCATGACCGAGGCAGACGCCGAGGACGCCGTGGCGGTGATCGCGGACGGCCTCGGCGGTCAGCGAGCGCAGGAAGCTCATCTTCGGGTCGGTCGAGTCCGAGGGATTGCCGGGCCCGGGGCCCAGGACCAGCGGGCCCTCGTGTTTCCGGACCGTCTCCCGCAGCCCCGGCTCGTCGTAGCGGCGTACGGAGACCGTGAGGCCCGATGAGCGCAGCAGATGCGCCAGCATCGCCGTGAACGTGTCCTCGCCGTCGATCACCAGGGCGTGCCCGGTCAGCTCGGCCGTCACCTCCTGCATCCGCAGCCAGAACGGCGCGAGCCCCGCCCGCCGCCCGTCGAGCGCGGCACGCACGCGCGGGTCGTCGGCGAGCGCGGGGCGTACGTGCTCGTCGCGGGGCCGCCCGGGACGTACGCCGAGCGCGGCGAGCACGCCCGCCGCCTTCGCGTGCGTCTCGGCCACCTCGCCCGCCGGGTCGGAGCCGCGCACCAGCGTCGCGCCGACCGGGACCCGCAGCTTCCCGTCCGCCGAGATGTCGGCGGTGCGGATCAGGATGGGGGAGTCGAGGGTCTGCGCGCCGCCCGCGTCGCGGCCGATGAGGGCGAGGGCGCCCGCGTAGTAGCCGCGCCCGCCCGCTTCGTGCCGCTCGATGACGCGGCAGGCGTTCTGCACGGGCGAGCCGGTGACGGTCGCCGCGAACATCGTCTCCTTGAGGACCTCGCGCACGTCGAGCGACGACTTGCCCCGCAACTCGTACTCGGTGTGCGCGAGATGTGCCATCTCCTTCAGCCGAGGACCGACGACGACACCGCCCATGTCGCCGACGGTGCACATCATCTTGAGCTCCTCGTCGACGACCATCGACAGCTCCTCGGTCTCCTTGCCGTCGGCGAGGAAACCGAGCAGATCGTCCGCAGTGGGGCCGTCGGCCGGGTAGCGGTACGTCCCGCTGATCGGGTTCATGACGACCGTCCCGCCGGACATCCGCACATGCACCTCGGGACTCGCCCCGACCAGGGTCCTGTCCCCGGTGTGCACGACGTACGTCCAGTAGGCGCCCCGCTCACCCACGAGCAGCCTGCGGAAGAGCGCGAGGGCGTCCGCCCTGCCGAAGCCGGGGATCTCACCCTCGTACGTACGCCGGATGACGAAGTTCGCGCCCTCGCCGCGCCCGATCTCCTCGCGCAGGACCCGCCCGACGATCTCCCCGTACGCGGCGTCGTCGACGTCGAAAGCCCCGCCCTCGACGCGCACGTCATGGGTGGGCAGCGTCGACAGGGCATCGGCGAGCGGGAGTTCGTACGTCTCGTCGGGCGTCAGGACCGCGAGCGGCGTGCCGTCGTCGCGTACGTCGAAGCCGCGCTCCCTGATCTGCCGGAAGGGGACGAGGGCGAGACCCTCGTCGGGGATGTCGGCGAGCCGGTCGTACGTGCCGACCTCGCCGATCAGGACCTCGACGGTGCCGTGGTCATGGCCGGGCGTGCGGCGGCGGAGCACGGCGAAGGGGCGGTCGTCGTCGACGAGATCGAGCAGGTGCGTCTTGGAATGCATCGGTTGGGTTCCTTCTCACTCGGAGAGGAACGGCCCCGGACCTGCGCAGGTCCACAAAACACTGAAGGCCGCCCCTCGGGCGGCCTTCGCGAGTCTTTGAGTACGCGCAGATTCAGTGGGCCGCCGGATGAGCGGGCCACCACCAGTTTCGGTTCGTCTGCGCGTGCATGTCCGGCACCATAGCGCATCGCCGCGCCCATGCCCGGCTGTGTCGGGTCCGTCTCACTTGGTGAGCGGGTGACTGTACGGCGGACATCACCCCGTAATGTTGTGGGGGTGACCGTGAACGCTAAGAGCACCCCATCCGGTGGCAACACCTGGCGAGACCTTCCCGCGGCGCAGCAGCCTGAGTACCCCGATGCCGAGGCTCTGCGCGATGTGATCGCGGAGCTCGAGTCGTATCCGCCGCTCGTCTTCGCGGGCGAGTGCGACCAGCTGCGCGCCCGACTGGCCTCCGTCGCCAAGGGAGAGGCGTTCCTGCTTCAGGGCGGCGACTGCGCCGAGGCTTTTGACGCCGTGTCGGCCGACCACATCCGAAACAAACTGAAGACGCTGCTCCAGATGGGCGCCGTCCTCACGTACGCGGCCTCCGTGCCCGTCGTGAAGGTCGGCCGCATCGCCGGGCAGTACTCGAAGCCGCGCTCCAAGGGCACCGAGACCCGCGACGGCGTGACCCTGCCGACGTACCGAGGCGACTCGGTCAACGGCTTCGACTTCGACGAGAAGTCCCGCATCCCGGACCCCGAGCGCCTGAAGCGGATGTACAACGCATCCGCGTCGACGCTCAACCTGGTGCGCGCCTTCACCACGGGCGGGTACGCGGACCTGCGCCAGGTGCACGCCTGGAACCAGGACTTCGTGAAGTCGTCCCCCTCGGGCCAGCGCTACGAACAGCTGGCGCGCGAGATCGACAACGCGCTCAACTTCATGCGCGCCTGCGGGACGGACCCGGAGGAGTTCAAGACCGTCGAGTTCTTCGCCTCGCACGAGGCGCTCCTCCTCGACTACGAGTCGGCCCTCACGCGCGTGGACTCGCGCACAGGACGGCTCTACGACACCTCGGGCCACATGGTCTGGATCGGTGAGCGCACCCGTCAACTGGACGGCGCGCACATCGAGTTCGCCTCCAAGGTGCGCAACCCGATCGGCATCAAGCTCGGCCCGACGACGACCTCGGAAGAGGCGCTGCAGTACATCGAGCGCCTCGACCCGGACCGCGAGCCCGGCCGTCTCACCTTCATCGTCCGCATGGGCGCCGACAAGGTCAGGGACAAGCTCCCCGAGCTGGTCGAGAAGGTCACCGCGTCCGGTGCGACCGTGGCCTGGGTCACCGACCCGATGCACGGCAACACCTTCGAGGCGGCGTCCGGGCACAAGACCCGCCGCTTCGACGACGTGCTCGACGAGGTCAAGGGCTTCTTCGAGGTCCACAAGGGCCTGGGCACGCACCCGGGCGGCATCCACGTCGAGCTCACCGGTGACGACGTCACCGAGTGCGTGGGCGGCGGCGACGAGATCTTCGTCGACGACCTGCACCAGCGCTACGAGACGGCCTGCGACCCGCGCCTGAACCGCAGCCAGTCCCTGGACCTGGCGTTCCTGGTGGCGGAGATGTACCGCGACCAGTAGACATCCAGATATTCCCGCGAGACGCGGCGGTGGGGCACGGATCCATGTGATCCGTGCCCCACCGGCGTATCGGGGGCTTTTGTGGACCCGGGGTCGTGGGTAAGGTTAGGTTAGCCTCACCGATTAATCGGGACGGCGCCGCCGATGAATCCTGCCCGGGAGGTGAACCGCGTGTACGTCTGCAACTGCTTCGGGGTCACCGAGGCGCAGGTGAAGCAGCACGCGGCGGACGGTGCCTGCACACCCCGCCAGATAGCGTCCGCCAGTAAGGCGGGCACCGACTGCGGTTCGTGTGTACGGAGCATTCAGGCGCTCCTGGGCCGGGGTGCGTGCCCCCGCAGGGAGCTGGCCAACCAGGGTGCGCCCGTCCTCACCGGCCTGGATTCCGGTCTGGGCGCCGATCTGGATACCGGCCTGAACGAGGCCGCCTAGCCCTAGCGCTAGTCCCAGCCCGCTGTCAGCTCTCCGGCTGCTCGATCAGCTGCGAGATGTAGAGCGGCTCGCCCAGCTTCTCGACCAGTTCGAGCTGGGTGTCGAGATAGTCGATGTGGTGCTCCTCGTCCGCGAGGATCGACTCGAAGATATTCGCGGAAGTGATGTCTCCCTTGCCGCGCATCACCTCGATCCCGCGCTTGAGGCGGTCGATCGCCTCCGCCTCGACCTGCCGGTCGGCCTGGAACATCTCCGTGACGGTCTGCCCCACGCGCACGTGGAAGAGCCGCTGATAGTTGGGCAGGCCGTCGAGGAAGAGGATCCGGTCGGTCAGGATCTCGGCGTGCTTCATCTCGTCGATCGACTCGGACCGGGTGTACTTGGCGAGCTTCGGCCAGCCGAAGTTCTCCTGCATCTTGGCGTGGAGAAAGTACTGGTTGATCGCCGTGAGCTCGGCGGTCAGCTGCTCGTTGAGAAATTCGAGGACCTCGGGGTCGCCCTGCATCGCAGAGGCTCCTTCCACGTGGTAACTGGGCAGGTTCCGCGCATCCTTGCACCGGCGCGAGAGACCGTCCAGTAAGTGCACGCTTAGTAGGAGTTGCCCCAATCGACGTCTGACCTGCGTACGACGAGGGCCTCATGGTCATGCCCACCGCCCCAGGTCTGTCAGGATGGAGACATGGGTCAGCCGGCGGATCGCGCATCTCGGGAAGCAGTGGAGCCTGAGCTCCCGCCGGGGCAGCGACTGCAGCGGGGCTGGCCGGTCACGCACTACGGCCCGGTGCCGAAGTTCCGCCCGGAGCGCTGGGAGTTCAGGGTCTTCGGGGCCACCGCCGACGGGGACAAGCACTGCTGGACGCACGAGGAGTTCTCCGCCCTTCCGTACGCCAGCGTGATCGGTGATCTGCACTGCGTCACGAAGTTCAGCATGCTCCGCGCCGAGTGGGGCGGTGTCTCAGCGCAGGCGCTCCTCGAGATCGCGCCGCCCGCGCCCGATGCCACGCACGTGATGATCTGGGCCGAGTACGGCTTCAGCTCGAATCTGCGGATGGCCGACTTCATGGACGAGCGCACGATTTTCGCCACCCACAAAGGCGGCGAGCTCCTGACCGCTGAGCACGGCTTTCCGCTGCGCCTCGTGGTGCCTCACCTCTACGCCTGGAAGGGCCCCAAGTGGGTCCGCGGTGTCGAGTACATGACTGCCGACCGCCGTGGCTTCTGGGAGGAGCGCGGCTATCACAACGTCGGCGACCCCTGGGTCGAGCAGCGCTACTCGTACCAGGAAGAGCCCGGGGACGGCCCCGAGCTCTAGTCCCGCCCGCGCTCATGGCTTCTGGCTGCCCCTGAGCTCCTTCAGGCGTGCCACGTCCGCCGCGTGCCCCTCCTTGCCGCCGGGCGTCTCGATGATCAGCGGTACGTTCTCGGTCGCGGGGTGGGCCATCAGCTCGCGGAAGGGCTCCTCGCCGATGTGGCCGGTTCCGATGTTCTCGTGACGGTCCTTGTGGGCGCCGACCACGTCCTTCGAGTCGTTGGCGTGCACCAGCTTCAGGCGGCCTTCGCCGACGGTGTCGACCAGCAGGTCGAGGGTCTGCTTCATGCCGCTCGGCCCGGTCAGGTCGTGGCCCGCCGCGAAGATGTGGCAGGTGTCCAGGCAGACGCCAAGCTTCGGGTGGGCGTCGAGCGCGTCGAAGTACGGGCCGAAGTCCCAGGTGCGCGAGCAGAGCGAGAAACCCTGGCCCGCGGTGGACTCCAGGAGGAGGAAGGGGTCGTCGTCGTGCGTCAGTTCGTCGAGGAGCGGCAGCATCCGCTCACGTACCTGCGCGAGCGCGACGGCGCGGTCCCGGCCGCCGGTCGCTGAGCCGGTGTGCACGACGACGCCGAGCGCGCCGATCTCGCGGCCCCGGCGCAGCGAGTGGCGCAGGGACTCCACGGACTTCTCGACGGTCGCCTCGGTGTGCGAGCCGAAGTTGATGAGGTAGGGCGCGTGGACGTACGCCGGAATCCGCTCGGCGGCGCAGGCCGCGCGGAACTCCTCGTCCTCCTTCGGGTTGCCGGGCCCGGTGGCCCAGCCGCGCGGGTTGGCCACGAAGACCTGGACGGCCTCGGCACCCAGTTCACGGGCGTACGGAAGCCCTACGGAGGCAAGGCCGCCGGCCACGGGGACATGGCCGCCGACGGGATTGCGGGACGGGGTGCTGGGGGAGTTCTCGCTGCTCACCCGCTCCAGGGTGGCACGGGTGCGCGCGGGACCTGCCCCCGGCCAGGACTAACGGATCTTGATGGTGATCGTCGAGCCCTTGGGCGCCTTGTCGCCGCCCTCCACCGACTGCCCCTTGACCGTGTCCCCGAAGAGGTTCAGGAAACCGCGGTCCTCGTCGACGTCGAAGCCCTTGTCCTCCAGCTGCTGCTTGGCGTCGTCGACGCTCATGCCCTCGACGTCCGGCACCTCGATCATCTCGGGGCCCTTGGAGAGCGTCAGCGTGACCGTGTCGCCCTCGGCGAGCTGCTTCTCGCCCTCCCTGGGCGACTGGTCGACGACGGTGCCCTTGTCCTCTTCGGAGTGCACCCGCTTCGCCGCGATCTTGACCTTGAGGCCCGCGTCCTCAAGATTGAGGGTCGCGTCCGACTGGGAGTCGCCCGTCACGTCGGGGACGTCGATCGCCTCACCCTTGCTGACGACCATCGCGATGGCGGAGCCCGCCTTGCGCTTGCTGCCCGAATCCGGGTCCGTGCTGATCACGGAGCCCTTGCGGACCTCGTCGCTGAAGGCCTTGGTCGTCATCCCGGGAGCCAGTCCGGCGTCCTTGAGCTTGCTCTTCGCCTCGGCGAGGGGAGTGCCCTCGAGGCCCGGGACCTTCACGATCTCGGGACCCATTGAGACGGTCAGCGTCACCCGGCCGTTGTCACGGATGCGCTCGCCCGACTTGGGGTCGGTCGCCATGACCGTGCCGCGCTTGTCGGTGTCGCTGTAGGCGCGCTTGACGTCCTTCACGTCGAGCCCGGCCTCGTCGAGGCGCTTCTTGGCCGCCGACTCGGTCTTCGCCAGGAGCGGCGGGACATTCGTGAACTGGCCGGAATTGATGTACCAGACGCCCGCGCCGAGACCCAGGGCGAGGAGGACGGCGGCGATGATCACGAGGACCCCGCGGCGCGGGGTGGCGCGGCGCCTGCGGTCGGGGGCCGCCGGTGGAGCGGGGGGCGGTGTCGCCAGGATGCTGGTGCGGTTGAGCTGGTCCTGTGGGTCCTGTCGGTCCCGCTGGTCCTGGATGCCGTCCGTGGGGAGCGGAAGCTGCACGGGCCGCACCGAGCGCGGGAGCACGTTCGTGCGGTCGTCGCTGTTGTCGCGCGGTTCGTGCTCCGCCGTACGCGCCTGCGGCGGCACCGCGTCGAGCTGATCCAGGGAGAGCGCGGCCCGCGCGTCCCTGGTCTGTCCGAGGAGCGCCACCGCGTCGTGCGGGCGGACCTCGGGGTTGCGGGCGGTGGCGGAGGCCACGAGGTCGTCGAGCTCGACGGCCAGGCCAGGAACGACCGCCGACGGGGGCGGCACGTCCTCATGGAGGTGTTGGTAGAGCACCTGGGCGGGCGACTCACCGGAGTGCGGCTTGGCGCCGGTCAGCATTTCGTAGAGCACGACCCCGCACGCGTACACGTCCACACGCGTGTCGGCCGTGCCGTGCTCTATCTGCTCGGGGGCGAGATAGGAGACCGTCCCGAGGATCGTGCCGGTCGTGTTCGTGACGGTGTCCACCGCGCGCACGAGTCCGAAGTCGGCGACCTTGACCCGGCCGTCATCCCCTATGAGGACGTTCTCCGGCTTCATGTCGCGGTGCACGAACCCGGCGCGGTGGGCCGCGCCGAGCGCGGCGAGGACCGGCTCCAAGATGTCGAGGGCCGCGCGCGGCTGCAGGGCGCCGCGCTCACGGAGCACGTCACGCAGGGTGCATCCCGCGATGTACTCCATCGCCAGATAGACGTACGCGCCGTCGGCGCCCTGGTCGTACACCCCCACCACGTTCGGGTGCGAGAGCCGGGCGATCGACTTGGCCTCGCGGATGAAGCGGTCGACGAACGAGACGTCGGCGGCCAGCGTCGGGTGCATCACCTTGAGCGCGAGCACGCGGTCGAGGCGGGTGTCCACGGCCCGGTAGACCGTGGCCATCCCGCCGACCGCGATCCGCCCGTCCACGCGATAGCGGCCGTCGAGCACCTGCCCGACGAGCGGGTCCTGAAGGGTCGTGTCCACGGAGGGAGTCTACGAGCCACCGCCGACAGCGATGCCCGCCCGGGCACGCTCGGGCCTCGACTGCAGCCGACCTGTAACAGGCGGGCGGGCCTTCGGAACGAGGCGGGCAGTCCTTCAGAACGCGGGCCGCTCCGGATCGAGCCGGGCCATCCCCTGCGCGGGCGACGACGCCTCGGCGAAGTGCCGACGTGGGATCCGTCCGGCCCGGTACGCGAGCCGCCCCGCCTCGACCCCGTGCCGCATGCCCTCGGCCATGAGGACCGGCTCCTGCGCCCGTGTAACGGCGGAGGCGAGCATCACGCCCGCGCACCCCAGCTCCATCGCGAGCGCCGCGTCGGACGCCGTCCCCGCCCCCGCGTCCAGAATCACCGGCACGCCCGCGCGTTCGACGATCAGCTGGAAGTTGTGCGGGTTGCGGATGCCGAGCCCGGAGCCGATGGGCGAGCCGAGCGGCATGATCGCCGCGCAGCCCACGTCCTCCAGCTTCCGGGCGAGGACCGGGTCGTCGTTCGTGTACGGAAGGACCGTGAAGCCGTCGTCGACGAGGATCTCGGCGGCGTCGATGAGCTCGATCGGGTCGGGGAGCAGCGTGCGCTCGTCCGCGATGACCTCCAGCTTGACCAGGTCGGTGCCGAGCGCCTCCCGCGCGAGCCTGGCGGTCAGGACGGCCTCGCCCGCGGTGAAGCAGCCCGCCGTGTTCGGCAGGACGCGGATGCCGAGCCGGTCGAGGACGGAGAGCACCGAGCCCTGCACGCCGGGATCGAGGCGCCGCATCGCGACCGTCGTCAGCTCCGTTCCGGAGGCGACGAGGGAGCGTTCGAGGATGTCGAGGCTCGGCGCACCGCCCGTACCCATGATCAGGCGTGAGGAGAGGGTGAGCCCGCCGATGACGAAGGGGTCGTCTGCCATGTCGGTTCAGCCTCCCTGGACTGCGGTGAGGACCTCGACGCGGTCCCCGTCGGTGAGCGGCGTGGTGGACCACCGCGTGCGCGGTACGACGGTTTCGTTGAGCGCGGCGGCGATCCCGGACGGGGCTTTGGTGAGCGTGGCGACGAGGGCTTCGAGCGTGGTGCCCGCGGCGACGTCGCGTGCCTCTCCGTTGACGGAGACGGCTGTTACGGCTGAGAGAGTCATGCGGGCTGCTCCATGAAGCGCTGCGTGAGGGGGTCGCCGGCGAAGCGCAGAGGAGTGAATCCCCTTGCCTCGTCGGGCAGTTCACCGGTGGTCAGGGCGTGCGCCATCACCTCACCGGTGACGGGTGTCAGGAGCACGCCGTTGCGGTAGTGCCCTGTCGCCAGCTGGAGGCCGGGGAGCGCGGTCGGGCCGAGCAGCGGCGCGTTGTCGGGTGAGCCGGGGCGCAGGCCCGCGCGGGTCTCGGTCAACGGCAGCTCCGTGATGCCCGGTACGAGCTCGTGGGCGTCCCGGAGCAGTTCGTACACGCCGCCCGCGGTGACAGTCGTGTCCCAGCCGAGCTCCTCGCTGGTCGCGCCGACGACGAGCTCGCCGTTCTCGCGCGGCACCAGGTAGACGTGGCTGCCGCGCACGACGGCCCGCACGGTGCGGCTCAGGAACGGCGCGTACCGCTGAGGCACCGTGAGCCGCAGGACCTGCCCCTTCACGGGGCGCACGGGCGGCAGCACGCCCTCCGGGACGCCGGAGAGGCGCCCGCTGAGGCTGCCCGCGGCGAGCACGGTCTGCCCGGCCTCCAGAGCGGTGCCGTCGGTGAGGACGACTCCGGTGGCCCGGTCACCTGCGACGGTGAGGCGCTCCGCCCACGCACGGTGGAAGATCACGCCCGCCCGCTCGCAGGCCACCAGGAGCGCCGCGGCGAGCCTGCGCGGATCGACCTGGTGGTCGCCGTCGACGCGCAGGCCGCCCCGGACCCCCGGTGCGAGCATCGGTTCGAGGCGGCGGCACTCGCGCCCGCTCAGCCACTCCGACGTGAGCCCCGACCGCTCCTGGAGGGCGTGCAGCTCACGCAGGTGGGCGCGGTCGTCGGAGTCGAGGGCGACAGCGAGCGTGCCGCACGCGCGGTAGCCGAGATCGCGGCCGCTCGCCTCCGTGAGCTCGGCCGCGAACTCCGGATAGCGCTGCGCGGAGGCCAGATTGAGGCCGAGCAGCGTCTGCTCGCCGTAGTGCAGCTCGGTGACGGCGGCCAGCATGCCCGCGGCGACCTGTGCCGCGCCGCCGCCGGGTTCGGGGTCCACGACCGCGGTGGACAGGCCGCGCTGGGCCGCCCGCCAGGCCGTGACCAGGCCGATGATGCCGCCCCCGATGACGACGACATCGGTCGCCTCGTGGGGTGATGTATGTGGATGCATGGGCGTCCAGCCCCTCCCTTCGCCGGCATGACCCGGATCAGGTTCGTACGGTCGGAGGCCGTCCCAGCCTCCCTCTCAGCCCGGTACGTCCGGGCTCCCGCGAGTGCTCTGCGTCCGCCACCCTAGTCCCTGGTCCCCGAGGACAGTAGGGGAGCTGTCCGGGTATGCGCCGTGACGGTGTGTCATAGATCTCCTCGTAGCGCTCTGCGAGGCTCGTCACCCGCCGCCCTACAGTGATCGGGTGAGCGAGCAGCGGAGGCAGGCAGAGCGGCGCGTTGTCATCGTCGGTGCGGGGATGGCGGGGGTGCAGACCGCCGTCGCCCTGCGCGAGCAGGGGTTCGCCGGTGCGGTCACCCTGATCGGCGCGGAGACCCACCGGCCGTACGACAGGCCGCCGCTGTCCAAGGCGGTGCTGCTCGGCAAGGCGGACGGCTCCGCCTTCGACATCGACTTCGAGGCGCTGGGCATCGAGCTGAGCCTGGGCCACGAGGTCACGGGCGTGCGCCCGGCGGACCACGCACTGGACACCGCGTCGGGCCCGGTGTCCTACGACACCCTGGTCATCGCCACCGGCGCCGAGCCGATCCTGCTGCCCGGCACTTCCGGGGTCCCCGGCGTCCACCTGCTGCGCACCCTCGACGACGCCGAGCGGCTGCGTCCCGTGCTCGCCGAGCAGCACCGTGTCGTGGTCATCGGCGCGGGCTGGATCGGCGCCGAGTTCGCGACCGCGGCGCGCGACGCGGGCTGCTCCGTCACTGTCGTCGAAGCAGCCGAGCGACCGCTCGCCGGGGCCCTGCCCGCGGAGGTCGCGGCGCCGATGACGTCCTGGTACGCCGACTCCGGGGCCGAACTGCGCACCCACGCGCGCGTGGACCGCGTCGAGCCCGGCAGCGTCCTCCTTGCCGACGGCACCCGGCTGCCCGCGGACGCGGTCGTCGTCGGCATCGGCGCACGCCCCGCCACCGGCTGGCTCGCGGACTCCGGCATCACCCTGGGCGCCCACCGGGAGATCGTCGCCGACGACCACCTGCGGACGTCGGAACCCGATGTGTACGCGGTCGGCGACTGCTCCTCCTTCCCTTCGGGAAGGTATGGCGAGCGGCTTCTCGTCCACCACTGGGACAACGCCCTCCAGGGCCCGCGCACGGTGGCCGCGAACATCATCGGCGAGACCCCTTCGGCGTACGACCCCGTGCCGTACTTCTGGTCCGAGCAGTTCGGCCGCTTCGTCCAGTTCGCCGGTCACCACGCGTCGGCCGACGAGCTGGTGTGGCGCGGCGACCCGTCGGGTGCGGCCTGGACCGTGTGCTGGCTCCGGCGGGGCGCCCTGGTGGCCGTCCTCGCGGTGGGCCGCCCCAGGGACCTCGCGCAGGGCCGCAAGCTGATCGAGGCGGCTGCCCGGCTCTCCCCGGAGCTCGCGTCGGATCCCGCGGTGCCGCTGAAGAAGGCAGTCCTTCCGTAAGCGCTGCCGTAGCCGGAGGGGTACCGCTGCCCGGCCGCTGTCAGTGGCCGGAGATACGCTTGTCCGTGTGACCGAGATTGACGCAAAGACTGATGCTCTCGTCCCCGAGTGGCTCCACCTCCCCGACATCGCAGAAATGCTCGACGTCGAGGTGACGCGTGTGCGCCAG
This sequence comes from Streptomyces sp. NPDC055239, assembly GCF_053606205.1. Taxonomy (NCBI): domain Bacteria; kingdom Bacillati; phylum Actinomycetota; class Actinomycetes; order Kitasatosporales; family Streptomycetaceae; genus Streptomyces; species Streptomyces sp. NPDC055239. Next base: position 24,062 of record NZ_JBSGRD010000008.1, read on the forward strand.
CTGGTCAAGGAGGGCCAGCTGATCGCCGTGCGCCGTGGTGAGAACCGCGCGCTCGCGGTGCCTGCCGCCTTCATCGACGGCGACAAGATCGTCAAGGGCCTCACCGGCACCCTGACGCTCCTGCGGGACGACGGCTTCTCCGACGAAGAAATGCTGGAGTGGCTCTTCACTCCCGACGAGACCCTGCCCGGCACCCCCGCGCAGGCTCTGAGCGAGAATCGCGGCACGGAGGTGAAGCGTCGCGCCCAGGCGCTCGCCGTCTGACCGACCGACACGGAAAACCGTTGCGTACGGGCCGTGTGTCCCCCGGAGACCCGGGGACACGCGGCCCGTAGGCCACCGACGACATCGACGACACCGACGACCGGGGGGACCTCTTCATGGCCGCCAAGCCTGCCCGCGAGCAGCTCGCCGACGCCCGCCTCTACCTGTGTGTGGACGCCCGCAAGCGCCAGGGAGACCTCCCGGAGTTCCTCGACGCCGTCCTCGGCGGTGGTGTCGACATCGTGCAGCTGCGGGACAAGGGCATGGAGGCAGGCGAGGAGCTCGAACACCTCCAGGTCTTCGCCGACGCCGCCCGCCGGCACGGCAAGCTCCTCGCGGTGAACGACCGCGCGGACGTCGCGCACGCCATCGGCGCCGACGTCCTGCACCTCGGCCAGGGCGACCTGCCCGTGCCCGCGGCCCGCGGCATCCTGGGCGATGACGTCCTCATCGGCCGTTCCACGCACGCCGACGCCGAGGCCGCGGCGGCGGCGACCCAGGACGGCGTGGACTACTTCTGCACGGGCCCCTGCTGGCCGACCCCCACCAAGCCGGGGCGGCACGCCCCCGGCCTCGACCTGGTCCGGTACACGGCCTCGCTCGGCACGGACCGCCCGTGGTTCGCCATCGGCGGCATCGACGCGGGTAATCTGGACGAGGTGCTCGAAGCGGGCGCCCGCCGCGTCGTCGTCGTGCGGGCCATCACCGAGGCGGACGATCCGGCCGCCGCCGCGGCCGACTTCGCCAAGCGGTTGCGTTCGGCCTGATCGTCGATCTTCGGCCATCCTTCGGTGCTGCTGTCCGCAGGTTGGACGGAGATTGGCCGGTAGCGGTGCCCCGTCGCTAACCTGCCCGTATGGCCCTAGGCACTGCTTCCACCAGATCTGATCGCGCACGCACCGTGCGCGACATGCTCGCGACCGGCGAGACGACGTACTCGTTCGAGTTCTCGGCGCCGAAGACCGAGAAGGGCGAGCGGAACCTGTGGAACGCACTGCGCCGGGTCGAGGCGGTGGCTCCCAGCTTCGTCTCCGTGACGTACGGAGCGGGCGGCTCGACGCGTGCGGGCACGGTCAAGGAGACGCAGCAGATCGTCGCCGACTCGACGCTCACGCCGGTCGCCCACCTGACCGCCGTTGACCACTCCGTGGCCGAGCTGCGCAACATCATCGGGCAGTACGCGGACGCCGGCATCAGGAACATGCTCGCGGTCCGCGGAGACCCGCCCGGCGACCCGCTCGCCGACTGGATCAAGCACCCCGAGGGCCTCACGTACACCGCCGAACTGGTGCGCCTCATCAAGGAGTCGGGCGACTTCTGCGTGGGCGTCGCGGCCTTCCCCGCGATGCATCCGCGCTCGCCCGACTGGGACACCGACGTCCGGCACTTCGTCGACAAGTGCCGTGCGGGCGCCGACTACGCGATCACACAGATGTTCTTCTACCCGGAGGAGTATCTGCGCCTGCGCGACCGGGTCGAGGCCGCGGGCTGCTCGACGCCGATCATCCCCGAGATCATGCCGGTGACGAACGTGCGCATGCTGGAGCGGCTGCCCCAGCTCAGCAACGCTTCCTTCCCGCCGGAGCTCAAAGAGCGCATCCTCACAGCCAAAGATGATCCGGCGGCTGTACGCTCCATTGGCATCGAGTTCGCGACGGAGTTCTGCGCGCGGTTGCTGGCCGAGGGTGTCCCGGGACTGCACTTCATCACGCTCAACAACTCGACGGCGACTCTGGAAATCTACGAGAACCTGGGCCTGCATCACCCGCAGGCCTGACCGGCCGTACCCCTAGGGGGCGGCGGCCGCGGGGAGAGGGGCGTACATGGGCTGGACGGTCCTCTACATCGCGTTCGGATGCGTCGCGCTGTGGCTGCTCGGCGAAGTGCTGCTGCAGTACAAGGCGCGGCTGCGCTGGCGGCTGCTCGCCTTCGGCGGCTTCCTCGGCGTGGTCATCGGCGTGCTGCTTCCGTCGGTGGTGGTCATCGGGATCGGCGCGATCGCCTTCGCCACGGGGCAGACGTACGTGACGTTGTCGTTCCGCCGCGGCTTCTCGACCGGCTGGGCGCTCGGCGGCCAGCCCGGCCTGAGCAAGCGCCGCAAGTCGCCGCGAGGCGGGGGCGGCGAGGCTTCTCAGGAGCCGACGCTCCAGGTCTCCGACCTGGAGTACGAGGATGCGGGCCCGGCAGGGCCGCCGCCCGAGGCCGCTCCCGGCACCGGGGTCTACGCCCCGGAGCCGCTGCCCGACGACACCGGGCAGTACGGCGTCTACAGCGACGACGCGTACGCACAGCAACAGCATCAGCAGCAGCAACAGCAGCAACAGCAGCAACAGCAGCACCAGCAGCCCGGTCCGGCGGACAGCGGATACGGCTACGACACGTACGCCACCGCGGGCTATGACCCCCAGCAGCCGTACGCGTACGGCGAGACGGGGCAGCAGCAGTACGCCGCGTACTCCGACCCGTACATCGGGACGCAGACGTACGGCGGCGGGCAGGGCTACGACGCGTACGGCGACCAGCAGCAGTACGCGCCCTATCCCGCCGCCGATCCGTACGGCGCCGGGACCTACCAGGAGACGCCGCCCGGCGGAGTCTGGGTGCCCCAGCAGCGCAGCGTCGAGGACCCCTACGGCCAGCACGGCCAGCAGGGCCAGTACAGCGAGTACGGCGGCGAACTCCCGCCGGAGCAGCCGTACCCCTACCAGGGCGAGCAGCCCCAGGGGAACGGCTACGACGCGGGGTACAACGAGCAGTACCGCTACTGAGACCGGGGGGACCGGAGAGACGGGGAGGGCCGGGAGGACCGGGGGCTCACTGCGAGCCCCGGAAGTCCGGTCCCTCCACGATAAGACCGGCGGCCAGCGTGCCCGACATGCCCGCGTGCGGGAGTCCGCCGCCCGGGTGCGCCCAGCCGCCCACCGCGAAGAGCCCCGGCAGACGCGTGCTGTTGGCGGGGTGGAGCAGCCGTCCCTCGCCCGCCGCGAGCGACGGGGGCGGGACCGCGCCGCCGTCGGCGCCGGTGGCCTGCGCGATGTCGGCGGGGGCGTGGACCACGTGCCACAGCAGCCGCTCACGCAGGCCGGGGACGACGGACTCGGCGCGCGTCAGGAGCCGCTCCACGTCCGCGTCGGTGACCTCCGTGTGCGCGGGCACCGTGACCGTCAGCGTGAGCGCCTCGTGCTCGGCGTCGGGCGTGAGCGCGGGGTCGTCCGGGCGCAGCACCGTGAGGGTGGGGGCCAGGGGCAGCCCGGGGTGGTCGCCGAAGACCCGGTCGAGCTCGTCCTGGCGGTCGGGCGTGTGCAGCACCGTCCGATGAGGCGTCCCGCCCGGCCTCGCGCCGCGCAGCGCGAGGAAGACCATGAGACGGCTGGGCAGTCCGGAACGGGGCTGCACCTCACCCTCCGCCCGAATGTTCACACCGGAGGCGCCGGACATGCCGGATACACCGGACAACAAGCCGTCGAGTGCGCCGGGCGCGACACCGGCGACCACGAAGTCCGCCTCCTGTGCCGTCCCGTCCGCGAGCTCGACGCCCGTCGCGCGGCCGTCCTTCTCGACGATCCGGGCGACGGGGGAGTCGAACGCGAACTCGACCCGCCGGGCGAGGCACCGCTCGTACACGGCCCGCGCGAGCGCGCGCATCCCGCCGCGCACGGACCACGCGCCGAACGTGTGCTCCTGATAGGGCAGGACGGCCGCGCTCGCCGGGGTCGCCCGGGGGTCGAGGCCGCTCGCGAGGGCGTACTGCTCCAGGAGCGCCAGGAGCCGTGCGTCGCCGCCCAGTTCGAGCTCGCCGACCTCGGTGAGGGTCCTCGCGCGCCGCTCGCGCCGCAGGAGGCGCTTGTGCGGCACCGACGGATAGGGCTCGCGCTCGGCGAGGACCTGCCAGTTCGGCCAGAGCGGCTCTTCCAGGAGGGGGCGCCGGGTGCGGTCCCACGCCTCACGGGCGCGGTTCATGTACGCCGACCAGTGGGCGCCGGCGCCGCTGCCGAGCGCCGCGTCCAGGGCGTCGCCGACACCCGCGCGCGAGGCGTTCGGCAGGTCGGCCGCCGTGCCGTCCGCGAAGACGTGCCGCACGGCGGGCTCCACCTGGGACAGCTCGACGCACCGCTCCAGCGGCTCCTTGCCCGTTTTGACGAACAAGTCGCGGTAGACGGCGGGGAGCTGCAGGAGCCCGGGGCCCGTGTCGAAGACGAAGCCGTCACGCTCGACGCTGCCGAGCGCGCCCCCGTACGTACCCGACCGCTCGTGCACCACCACGCGGTGGCCCGCGACGGCGAGCCGGGCGGCGGCCGCCATCGCGCCCATCCCGGCGCCGATCACCACAATCCGTGCCATGCCAGGGACTTTATCGGCCGCCACTGACAGTCACGCCGGGAGCCCTCAGTCCGGCGGCCGTCCCCCGTGCGCCGCGAGCTGTTTCTCCTCGCGCCGCTGCGCCCTGCGCCGCAGGAACCGCCGGATCCGCGAGACCAGGAAGGTCAGTATGAGCAGGCCGAGCAGCAGAAGCACGGCCGCGATGATCGCCGCCGCCTCGGGGTAGAACATCGCGAAGCTGACGATCCCGCCGACCCCGAGATCCTCCGCCGTACTCACCGCGATGTTGCTGAACGGCTCGGGCGAGGTGTTGATCGCCATCCGCGTCCCGGCCTTGACGAAGTGGCTGGCCAGCGCCGTCGAACCGCCCACCGCGCCCGCCGCCAGGTCGGAGAGCGAACCGCTCTGGCCCGCGAGCAGCGCACCCACCACGGCGCCGGACACCGGCCGGATCACGGTGTGCACCGTGTCCCAGACCGAGTCGACGTAAGGGATCTTGTCGGCGACGGCCTCACAGACGAAGAGGACGCCCGCGGCGATCAGCACATCAGGACGTTGCAGCGCCTCGGGAACCTCGTCGCTGATCCCGGTCGCGCCGAAGACGCCGAGCAGCAGGACCACGGCGTACGCGTTGATCCCGCTTGCCCAGCCGCTGGTGAAGACCAGGGGGAGTACGGACACGGACGCGATCGTAACCAGTCGAGAAGATCTAGGCCTGGGGATGAGCACCCAGGTCTGAGTATCCGTACCTAGAGGTGGAGATGAGTATCAGCGCGGATGGGTCCCGACCTGCGAAGACGGAAGAGTGAGGGACACGGAGAAGGGCGCGGCGCCCGTACCGCCGACACGGGGCGGCGGAACGGCGCAGCGCCCTTGGCCGCTCCTCCCACCTCTTCGAAGGTGGGAGCGAGACACGGGGGAGACGGACGGCGACTCGGGGGTGACCACCCGAGGGGCCGAACGGGGGAAACGGGGGAGCGGGGAAACGGGGGAAACGGGGGAACGAAAGAAGCGCCGGTCCGGTGATGCCTGGAGATCAGGTGGCATCGGACCGGCGCTTCTTCGCGTGCGGTGTGCGCGGTCTGCGCGGCTCGCGCGATGCGCGCAGTGCCGGAGCGGCGGATCAGCGCCCGCCGCTCACCCGGCCCTGCAGCAGCCGGGAGAGCGCCGAGTGCACGTCGTCGAGGGAGCGCTCCGGCTGGAAGGCCTGCCAGTCGAGCGCCGCCACCAGGACCATCCCGACGAGTGCTGCGGCCGTCAGGGGGATGTCGATCTCCTCGCTGAGCTCGCCGTTCTCGACGCCTGCGCGCAGGACGTCCTCCACGACGGCCACCGCCTGCTGCCTGACCACCATCAGGGTGGACTGCCAGGCGCGGTTGGTGCGCCACAGCTCGGCGACGTAGAGCTGGGTGAAGGCCGGATAGCGGTCGATGAAGACCAGGCCCGCCCGGATCATCGCGTCAAGGGCGTCGACCTGCCGGCCGCCGTTCCCCGCCGTCTTCTCGGCCGCCTCCTTCAAGGAGGCCGTGAGCAGCCCGACGCCGTGCCGAAGGAGCTCCTCGAAGAGAACCGACTTGCTCGCGAAGTTGTAGTAGACCGTGCCCTTCGCGACCCCGGCCCGCTCGGCGATCTCGTCGACCGTCGTGGCCGAGAAGCCCTGCTCCGCGATGAGGGTGACGGCTGCCTCGTAGAGCTTCTGCCGGGTGGCCTCACGCCGGGTGCTGGTTGCGCTGCTGTCCATGGGCCCGATTCTCACAGGTCTTGACGCCCGCACAGGCGCGGTCGCGGGTCTCACAGGCTCAGCTCCGGGTGCAGACGGTCCAGGGTCCACACCTGTTTGCGGTGTGCGGAGAGCGCGGTGAGCGCGAGGGCGCCCGCGGTGAAGGCCGTCAGGACCACGCACGCCTCCCATACGGGGCCCAGTCCGCCGCCCGTGATGAGCCTGCGCAGCGCGTCGACGACGTAACTCATCGGCAAGAAGGGGTGGATCGCGCCGAAGAAGGACGGACTCGTCTGGACGGGGTACGTGCCGCCCGCCGAGGTCAGCTGGAGCATCAGGACCGCGAGGACGAGGATCCGCCCCGCCGCCCCGAAGCGTGCGTTCAGCCACTGCACGATCGCCGCGAAGCAGCACGTCACCAGGCAGAGGAAGCCCACCGTCCCGGCCGCCCGCGCCATCTGCAGGCCGAGCCCCCAGTGCAGCACCGACATCAGGGCCGCCGTCTGGAGCACGCCGAGTGCGGCGACCGGCAGCCAGCCCGCGAACGCGATCCGCCAGGCGGAGGCGCCCGCGGCGAGCGCGCGCCGGTTGAGCGGCTGGATCAGCATGTACGCCACCATCGCGCCGACCCACAGGGACAGCGGGATGAAGTACGGGGCGAAGCCCGTGCCGTAGTTGGGTGCCTTGTGCATCGACTGGGAGGCGAGCTGCACCGGGTCGGCCATGACGTCGGTGCGCTGGTTGCGGTCGTTCTTGTCGTAGTCGGGGATCTTCTTGACGCCGTCGTGCAGCCCGCCGGACAGCTTCTCGGAGCCGTCGGCCAGCTTGAACATGCCGCCCTTGAGGTCACTCGCGCCCGTCTGGAGCTTCCCCACGCCCGTGTCGAGGTCCGTGGCGCCTGTCTTGGCGGTGCCGAGGCCGGTGTGCAGCTTCTTGGCGCCCTTGGTGACCTTCGCCGCGCCCGTGTTGAGGTCATTGATCTGGGTGACGGCCGTGTTCAGGTCCTCGTCGAGGTGCGGTGCACGTTCGGCCAGGTCCTGGGACTTCTTCTGCAGCGTGGTCAGGTGCCTCTTGAGCTTCTTGACGTCGCTGTTCTGGTCCTTGACCACGGTGTTCATGTCGTCCGCGACGGTCGACACGTTGTCCGCGGCTGTCTTGGCCTCCTTGAGCTTCGGGCAGGCCGCGTCGGGCACCGGGAGGTCCACGCAGCGCTCCGTGTAGAGGTCGCCGATGGTCTCGGCCCCCTTCTTGGCGCCGTCGGCCGCCACGGGAGCGAGCTTGACCCAGGTGTCCAGGTGGTTCTTCAGGGCCTTGGAGGAGTCGGCGACGAGCTGGGCCGTGTCCCCGACGGTCTTGCCGTTGTCCTTCAGGAAGGGCCGCACCTGGTCCGCGGTGCCGTTGACCTTGTCGGCCAGCTTCTGGGTGCCGTCCGAGACCTTCTTCGAACCGTCCTGGAGGTCGCTGGCGCCCTTGTCGAGCTTCTTGATGCCCACGGCCAGGTCGCTGCTGCCGTCCTTGGCGTCGTCCAGGCCGGTCGCGAGCTTCTTGGAGCCCTTCTTGGCCTCGCCGATGCCGCTGTCGAGCTTGTCGGCCCCCTTGGCGGCCTTCTCCGTCGCCCCGTGGATGTCGGAGAACGAGATGAAGATCTTGTCGAGGAAGGAGCGCGACGCCTTGGTGGAGGCCGCCGTACGCACCTCGGAGAAGACCGTCCGGGAGATCTGCCCGACGATGTAGTTGTTGGCGTCGTTCGTACGGACGCGCAGAGCGCCCGTCTCCGGAGAGTCCCCGGAACTCGACGCGACGCGCTTGCTGAAGTCGGACGGCATCGTCAGGGACAGGTAGTACGTCCCGTCCTCGACGCCCTTGCGGGCCTCGGCGGAACTCACCTCGTGCCAGTCGAAGGTCTTGCTGTCCTCGAGGCCGTCGACGATGCCGTCGCCCACCGCGAGCTTCTTGCCCGCGGCCGTGGCTCCCTTGTCGTCGTTGACCAGAGCCACCGGTATGCGGTCGAGACGGCCGTACGGGTCCCAGAAGGAGCACAGGTACAGCGCGCCGTACAGCAGGGGCAGCAGCAGGAGCGCGACCAGCGCCATGCGCGGCAGCTTCCCCCTGCCGAAGCGCCTGAGCTCAAGCGCGGCCAGCTTCGGCGAGCGCATCGGCCGTCTCCTTGTCGTCGTCGTTCCGGCTGTCGTCGTCGTCCCGGTCTTCCGACCCGGACTCCGTGGTCTTTCGGTCCGTGGACACGGCGACCGCGTCCTCAGGTGCCTCGTTGCACACGGCGACGACGGTGATGCCGCTCTGTGTGAGGGACCTCAGCAGGGCCCAGGCCTCGTCCCGTTCGGCGTCCGACAGCTTGAGGTCGACGTCGTCGACGGCAAGGAGCAGGGGCCGCCCGATCAGGGCCAGGGCCACCGAGAGCCGCAGCGCCTCGAGGCGCTCCAGATCGCGCACGGAGGTCCGTCGGCCCTTGGGCAGCGACTCCATGTCGAGCCCGGCGGAGGTCAGCGCCGTGTCGATCCGCAGCCGCGCCTCGGCGGTCCGCTCGGCACGCGGCCTCAGCAGACCCCGTAGCGAACCGCCGAACCGACGCTCCAGGAGCGCCCGTTCGCGCAGATGCTCGGCGACGGTCAGCGCCGGATCGAGATCCGTCACGCCGGGTACGGGCCCGAGCGCGCTGATCCGGCGCACCGCCGCGAGCTGCTTGGGCAGCCGGAAGCCCCCGACGGAGGCCTCGCCCTCGGTGGGGCGCATCCGTCCGGTGAGCGCGAGCAGCAGACAGGTCCGGCCCGACCCCGAAGGCCCCTCGACCGCGATCAGCGACCCGGGCTCCGCCTCGACATCGACCGCACGGAACGCCCAGCCCCGTGGCCCTTTGAGCCCGAACCCCCGCACTGTGACGGCGGCTCCCCGCGTCCCGTCGTTCGGCCCGTCCACACTTCCCCCTCGCGTCTTCTCTCGAGCTGAGTTCTCTTGAACCGAGCCTTTTTGAACTGACTGGTCAGTGCAAAAACTAACGCGAACCCGCGATCGGGGCAAAGTCGCAGGTCAGAGCCGATTGTCAGTGGCGTACTACACGATGTGCACATACGGCCACATAGCCGTTACGCGACGACAGGAGGTTCGTCATGGCCAGCACTTCCGCAGCAGCCGCACGTCGGCACCACCCCGTCGGCCCTGCCCCTTCGAGTTCCGGCCCCGCGACCGACGTCCACCCCGTCCTGCGCCGGGCCACCGCCCCGCCCGCCGCACTCGAACTGCTCGCCCAGGCCCGCGCCGGCATCGACGAGGCCGAGCACCTGGAGACCTCGAACGAGCGCTATGCCACGGCGCACCTCGCGGCCCTGCGCACCGCGGCGGCCGTCCTCGCCGCCCGCGGTCGCCCCGAGTTGACCCCGCGACGCAGGCAGCGGATCCGAAGCGCCTGGGAAGTGCTCCCCGAGATAGCCCCCGAACTGACGGAGTGGAGCGCCCTGTTCGCCTCCGGCGCGGCGCGCAGAGCCCGCGCCGAGGCGGGCATACAGGGCGCGGCCACCATCCGTGACGCGGACGACCTGCTGCGTGACGTGGCGATGTTCTTGCGCCTCGTCGAGCGGATGCTCGTGCTGCAGCCCGTACTGCCCCAGCCCAGGCAGGAGCCGTCGCAGGAGCCGCCGGACGCGAGCCGGGAGGGGTGAAGAGGGGTGACGGGACAGTCGGCCGAAGGCAATAGGGTGGGAGCGCCCGCACCCTCCTGTCTGCCGCGAGCGCAGGCGGAGGGAACCCCCTAGCTCCGCCGCGGACGTGCGGTGGACGCGCCGAGGAGTCAACTGCCGTGTCGGACCCGATGCGCCCCCGCGCTTCTCTCCGTACCGCCGTGGTCTGGGAGGTCCTCAAGGACGCCCTCGATCGCCGGGTCAAGGCCACGAGCCAGGAGTCGCCCTCCCTCGACGTCCTTGACACCGGAGGCGGCAGCGGCAACTTCGCCGTGCCCGTCGCCCGCCTCGGCCACCGCGTCACCGTCGTCGACCCCAGCCCGAACGCCCTCTTCGCCCTTGAGCGCCGGGCCGCCGAGGCGGGCGTCGCCGACCGGGTGCGCGGCGTCCAGGGCGATGTGCACGGCCTCTTCGACGTCGTGGAGCGTGCCGGGTTCGACGCCGTCCTGTGCCACGGCGTCCTGGAGTACGTGGACGACCCCGCCGAGGGCGTGCGCAACGCGGTCGGCGCGCTGCGCCCCTCAGGCACCCTCAGCCTGCTCGCCGCCGGTCTCGGCGGAGCCGTGCTCGCCAGGGCGCTCGCCGGGCACTTCACCGAGGCCAGGCACGCGCTCGGCGACCCGGCAGGACGCTGGGGCGACGCCGACCCCGTGCCCAGGCGCTTCACCGCGGACCAGCTGACCGATCTTGTCGAGGGCGCGGGCGTCAGGGTCGACGCGGTGCACGGAGTGCGGGTCTTCGCCGACCTGGTCCCGGGCGTCCTCGTGGACACCGAACCCGGCGCCCTGGAGGCCCTCCTCAAGCTGGAGGCGGCCGCCGCCGAGCTCGCCGCGTTCCACTCCGTGGCCACCCAGTTGCACGTGCTCGGCGAGACCAGGGATGCCTCCGAGGGCTGACGTTCGCCCCGGCTGCCCCGCTGATCAGCACCGCAGCCGCACATGGAGTAGGGCACATACCCCCCGAACGGGCTATGGGCGCCGTATGATCGAGGCAGACCGTCCGGCATGCCGGACCGGCCGCTGGGGAATGTTTGTTTCAGTGAGCCGGAGCGGCAGGGTGGTCCGGTTTGGCGAAGTTGGCGCAGAGGGGCGGGTTTCACGGGGGCGATTCCCTGCCTATCCTGAAGGGGACCCCCGGTCGCCCCCGGCGACTGCACAATGAGGAGGACTCCGTGCCGCTCTCGGAGCACGAGCAGCGCATGCTCGAGCAGATGGAGCGAGCGCTGTACGCCGAAGATCCCAAGTTCGCGACAGCGCTCGAGGGAAGCGGGCTGCGTACGTACACCCGGCGACGGGTCTACCAAGCGGTCGCGGGCTTCCTTGTGGGAATCGCCCTTCTCATGGCCGGAATGGTCGCCCAGCAGATTTGGGTGAGCGTGGTGGGATTCCTCGTCATGCTGGGATGTGCGGTGCTCGCCGTCACCGGATGGCGCAAAGCGCCGAAACCGGGTGAACAGCCGGCAGCCGGTACGCCCACGGCACCGGGCAGCGCCCCGGCCCGTCGGCAGACCCGGCAACGGAAATCGATGATGGACCGGATCGAACAGCGTTGGCAGCGCCGCCGCGACGAACAGGGCCAGTGAGCTTTTAGATTTTTGGATTATGAGCTTTCACGTAAGGGGTGACCGCCCAGGCGGTCACCCCTTACGTATGTCCTCAGGCCCCCGCCGGGGGCCGGGCTCAGCCCTCCTGCTGCGAAGGCCTCCGCAGCGTCTCCCATCGCTTGGCGATCCGCTCGGACCACCTCGCCTTGAGCGCCGTCCAGCGGTCCGAGAGCGCCCACACCACCCGTGCGGCCGAACGCGGGGCGAGCGTCACCCGCAGCCGGGTCGCACGGCCCACGGTCGCCCCGAGGCCGTCGGACACCCGGCGCACGTCGTCGGCCAGACCGGCCGTCGGCTGCGGCCGTGGCGCGTAGAGGACCTGCTCGACCGCCGCGGCCAGGCGATGGACGGACTCCGCGGGTGCCGCGGCGAGCTGCCCGACCCGGACGATCCGGGCCGCCGCCTTGCGCGGGGTCTGCGACTCGTCCGGCGTAATGCCGTGGTCCCAGGCCGTGTCCGTCACCTCGAGCCAGGCCGCAAGGGTCCGCGCGGCAGCGTCCGCCTCCGTACGGCCGGTGGAGCCCAGACGTACCGCACGGATCCGCTTGCGCCACAGCATCGGCAGCAAGGGCAGGCCGAGGACCACGAGCGCTCCGAGGACCACGGCAAGGATCATGCCGATCGGTGGTCCGTCGCCGCCCGAGCCGCCCGCCAGCGCCGGGGCCGTGCTCGCGCAGCCGCCCTGCTTCTGCTGGTCGGCCGGGCAGCTCTTGGAGGCCGAAGGCTGGTCGGACGGAGCCGTCGTCGATGACGGCTCGGGCACCGCCGGATCGCTCGCGCCGTCGGACGGGGTGTCCGGGCGCGTGTAGTCCGGCACCGAGCCGCGGTTCGGGGTCGGCTCGAAGCGGGTCCAGCCCACACCCTCGAAGTACAGCTCGGGCCAGGCGTGCGCGTCCCGCAGGCCGACCGACATCGAACCGTCCCCCTGCGCGGCACCGGGCGTGAAGCCCACCGCGACGCGCGCCGGGATGTTCAGTGTCCGCGCCATCGAGGCCATGGCGAACGAGAAGTGGACGCAGAAGCCCTCCTTCTGCTCCAGGAAGCGCGCTATCGCCGCAGGTCCGCTGCCCGCCCGGACCTGCGTGTTGTACGTGAAGCCGCCCTCCGACGCGAACCAGTCCTGGAGCTTGACGGCCTTCTCGTAGTCGTTCGACGTGCCCTTGGTGATGCGGCGGGCCTCGGACGCCACCACGGACGGCAAGGTGTCGGGGACTTTGGTGAACTCGTCGGCGATCTGCTTGGGCGGCTTGGAGGCGCCCGCGAGCTGCTCGGCCGTCGGTTCCACGATGAGGCTCTTGACCTCGTACTGCGCGCCGCGCGTCGTCTGGCCGCGGTCGCCGACCAGGGCGCGGCCCACCGGCTCGTACCGCCAGCGGCCGTCGATCTTCACCTGGCTCGCCGGGTAGGGCATCGGCAGCCAGTTCTGCGCATAGCTGTCGGCGGCCGAGATGTTGGTCTGGATCTCGGTCCTGCGGACGTCGGGGTAGAGCCCGGGCGGGTCCTCGAGGCGCGACGGCACGTCGTCGATGGACCGGACGGTGGTCTTCCACGTCGTGCCGTCGAACTGGTCGAGGGAGACGATCCGCAGATAGAGGCTCTCGGTGGTCTTGGCGTTCGTCTTGTACGAGATGACCTCGCGGTCGTCCGGTTCGTTCAGGCTGTCCTGGAGCGCGACCAGCGGATTCACCGCGGAGATCGTGCCGCCACCGCCGGAGCCCGAGCCTCCGGCGCCGCCGGAACCGTCGAGGAGCCCGCCGTCGAGGGCGGGCAGCGCGAGCGGCACCACCAGGGCGATGCCAAGGGCGACCGCGCCGATGCGCCGCCCCGTGCGGACCGGCGCGATCGCACCGTTGTCGGTCTCGAGGCCTCCCGAGATCCGTCCTGGCGCACGCGCGGCGCCCCCGAAGACGCGCCCCCACTGGGAGAGCCGGTCCCGGCCCTCCGCCAGGAGCAGCAGCAGATATCCGGCGGCCGCGAGCAGGAACCACAGCCACCCCGCCCCGTCCCCGGAGAGCCCCGCGGCGACCGAGTACAGCGCGAGCAGCGGAAGACCCGCGGGCGCCGCCGTACGGAACGTCACCGCGAGGGCGTCCACCGCGAGGCCGATCACCAGGACGCCGCCGACCAGCATCAGCCGGATGCCGTCACTGAGCGGCGCCGGAATCGCGTACTGCCCGACGTCGTTGCCGCCCGCCTGGAGCAGCTGCCCGAACTCCCGGAACACGTCGGGGCCCGGCACCACCCCGCCGATCGCCTGCTCACGGGCGAACACCAGAGTGAGCAACAGGAGTGTCACCAGGGCCTGTACGCCGACCGTGACCGGCCGGGCGAGCGGGACACGCCGGGTGAGCGCGCCCACGCCGCTCTGCACCGCGAGCAGGATCGCCGCCTGGACGAACCACGTCGCCGGATCGACGAGCGGAAGCAGCGCCCCCGACGCCATCAGCGTGGCCGCCGTGGCACAGAGCGCGAGTCGCGCGCGCCCACTCATGAACATCCCCCTGTTGTCATACGCGTCGTACACGTCGTGCCCGCGGTCCCGCCGGAAGACGGCCCGTCGCTCATCCCCAGCCCCCGGTCGTCGTCCCCGCCGCCGGAGCGGGGCCCGTGCTCGCCCGCAGATGGTCCGCCTGGCGCCACAGATCCACCAGGGCGACCCCGGGAGGCACCGCCACGGCCGTCCAGCCCGCCTCGCGCAGCATCCGGACCCGCTCGTCGCCGGGGCCCGACGGAGCGCCGCCAGGGCCCTGGGCCCAGGCCGTGCTGTCCAGGACGAAGGCGACCGCGGCGCCGCTGCGTTGCCGCATCTTGGCGGCCACCGTCGCCTGCTCCTCGTCGAGGTCGCCGAGGAAGGCGATGAGGAGGCCTTCGTTGCCCCCGCGCAGCACGTCGTACGCGGGGGAGAGACCCGCGCCGTCCGAGTGGTCGATCACCGCGAGGGTGTCCATCATCAGCCCCGCCGCGTCCGCCGACTCCTGGCTCGCGCCCGCGAAACCGCCCGAGCCCTCGCCGGGCACGGAGTTGCCGGTGTCGGTCAGGAGCCGCACCGAGAAGCCCCGTTCCAGCATGTGCACCAGGGCGGACGCCGTGCCCGACACCGCCCACTCGAACGCCGAGTCGGGACCCGCGCCCCGGAAGGCGTGCGCCCGGGTGTCCAGGAGCACCGTGCAGCGGGCCCGCTGCGGCTGCTCCTCGCGGCGCACCATGAGCTCTCCGTAGCGAGCCGTGGAGCGCCAGTGGACGCGGCGCAGGTCGTCGCCGTGGCGGTAGCCCCGCGGGATCACGTCGTCCTCGCCCGCGAGAGCGAGCGAGCGGTGCCGCCCGTCGCCGTACCCCTTGGCCTCGCCGGTCAGACGCACCGGAGGCAGTGCCTCCACGCGCGGGATGACCGTCAGGGTGTCGTGCGTGGAGAACGAGCGGGTCAGCTCGCACATCCCGAAGGGGTCGGTCAGGCGCAGTTGGAGCGGGCCGAGGGGGTAGCGCCCGCGCAGGTCCGAGCGGACGCGGTAGGACACCTCGCGGCGGCCCCCGGCCTCCACCCGGTCGAGCACGAAACGGGGCCGCGGCCCCAGGACGTAGGGCACCCGGTCCTGGAGCATCAGGAGGCCCGTGGGCAGGCGCGAGACGTTGTCCATCCGCAGATGGACACGGGCCTCCGAACTGGCGGGCACGCGCGCGGGGGAGAGCCTGCGGCTGCCCGCGACGCGGTAGCGGGTGCGGTAGAGCACGGTCGCGCACACCAGCGGAAGGACGGCGAGCAGCAGCCCGACCCGGAGCAGATCGCTCTGCCCCAGGACGTACGCGCAGACGGCGGCGGCGATCCCGGCCGCGAGGAACGAACGCCCGCGTGTGGTCAGACCCGCGAGCGCGGTCCGCAGTCCGCCCTTGTCCTCATCGGCCTGCGTCGGCTGCGGCCCCCCGTCCGCCATCACAGCCTCCGCGCGCCGGGCGGCTGCTGGTTGAAGTAGCCGCTGTTGGGCTGTGCGGCGGCCGGTACGGGCGTGCGCTGGAGGATCTCCTGGATGACCGATTCGGCCGTACGACGGTTCAACTGGGCCTGTGCCGTGGGCAGCAGCCGGTGCGCGAGCACCGCCACGGCGAGGGCCTGCACATCGTCCGGCAGGGCGAACTCCCTGCCGCTGAGCGCGGCGGAGGCCTTGGCCGCCCGCAGCAGGTGCAGCGTGGCGCGCGGTGATGCCCCGAGTCTCAGGTCCGGGTGGTTGCGGGTCGCCCCGACCAGTTCGACGGCGTACCGCCGTACGGAGTCGGCCACGTGGACCGTGCGGACCGCGTCGATGAGCTTCACGATGTCGTGCGCGTGCGCCACCGGCTGGAGGTCGTCCAGCGGCGAGACACCGCCGTGCACGTCCAGCATCTGCAGCTCGGCCTCCGCGCTCGGATAGCCGATCGAGACGCGCGCCATGAAGCGGTCGCGCTGCGCCTCGGGCAGGGGATAGGTCCCCTCCATCTCGACGGGGTTCTGCGTCGCCACCACCATGAAGGGGCTCGGCAGTTCATAGGTCTGCCCGTCGATGGTGACCTGGCGCTCCTCCATGGACTCCAGGAGCGCGGACTGCGTCTTCGGTGACGCGCGGTTGATCTCGTCGCCGATCACGATCTGCGCGAAGATCGCGCCGGGCTTGAACTCGAAGTCCCGGCGCTGCTGGTCGAAAATGGACACACCGGTGATGTCCGACGGCAGCAGATCAGGCGTGAACTGGATACGCCGCACCGAGCAGTCGATGGACCGCGCGAGTGCTTTGGCGAGCATGGTCTTTCCCACGCCCGGTACATCTTCGATCAGCAAGTGCCCCTCGGCGAGGAGCACGGTCAGCGAAAGCCGTACGACCTCTGGCTTACCTTCGATCACACCCTCGACCGACCTGCGGACACGCTCCGCTGTGGCGGTCAGATCTGTGAGGCTCGCTCGATCGTCATAGGTCGTCACCCGGCCCTCCTCGGACACGTTCTCCGGGCCGACGCATGTGTGTGCGGCCCGGCCCACCCCGAAACACGGACACCGCGCGTGAATGGTTCAGCGCGATGCCACACACGCATTCTTGTTGGGCATACCGGGTTGTGTCACTCGCCCGCGGATAACTGGCGGCGGTATGTCAGCTCTTACGCCCTTTTGACTGCCGCATCGATCCGGAAAGGTCTGCTCCAGAACCGGTCACGCAGGGTCGATCTCCCGCAGCAGACCCGTGGTCACATCGAAGACGAATCCGCGCACATCGTCGGTGTGCAGGAGGAACGGCGAGGTCCGCACGCGCTGCATCGACTGCCGTACGTCCTGATCGACGTCGCGGAAGGCCTCCACCGCCCAGGCGGGCCGCTGGCCGACCTCGAGTTCGAGCTCGTGCCGGAACTCCTCGGTGAGGCTCTCCAGACCGCAGCTCGTGTGGTGGATCAGTACGACGCTCTTCGTGCCGAGGGCGCGCTGGCTGATCGTCAGGGAGCGCATGACGTCGTCGGTGACCACGCCACCCGCGTTGCGGATGGTGTGGCAGTCGCCCAGTTCGAGGCCGAGCGCGTCGTGCAGGTCGATGCGGGCGTCCATGCAGGAGACGACGGCCACGCCCAGGACGGGGCGTGCGTCCATACCGGGGTCGGCGAAGCCGGAGGCGTACCGCTGGTTGGCCTCGACGAGGCGGTCCGTGACGGTGCCGTCGGCGGTTATGCCACCGATCGGCTCTGCGGGGGAGTTTCCCGTAGGGGATGCGGAAGTCGACATGGCTATGACGGTAGTCGGCACTGATCGCCGGGGCCCGCTGTGAGAAGGGACAAAGAACGTCAATGAGTCTTGTTGTGAGCTAACCCACAGGAGTGCGCCGGCTACGCCCGAACGGGTGACGGGGCGCGATGTGCGGCTCCTTCGACGACCCGTCCGCGACGCGCAGGCCAGTTGATTGACCGGGCGACAGGGTGGACTAAAGTGACGCGAAGTGGGAGGGCCGTGACCTGCTCCCCGCTGGACTGTTCACCCGGGGATTGCCTTAAATCCCCCCGCGTACGCGGCGCGTACGTACGGCTCGGCCTCCTCCCGCTCCCGGTCGGCTGACGCCACTTCCCCGGCGCCAGCAGGCCATTCACCTTCCCGGGCGGGCGGGGACCCGGCCGTGCGCACGTCTCGCCGCGCCGGACCTGAGAGGGCCCTTTGAGCCACACCCGACATGTCCCGGTGATGCTCCAGCGATGCCTGGACCTGTTGGCCCCCGCGCTCGCCCAGCCGGGTGCGGTCGTCGTCGACTGCACCCTCGGACTCGGCGGCCACAGCGAGGCGCTGTTGTCCACGTTCCCGTCGGCCCGCCTGATCGGCCTCGACCGCGACAAGGAAGCGCTGCGGCTCTCCGGGGAGCGGCTCGCCCCCTTCGGCGACCGGGCCGAACTGGTCCACGCGGTCTATGACGAGCTCCCCGAGGTACTGGACCGGCTCGGCATCGCGAAGGTGCAGGGCGTCCTCTTCGACCTCGGTGTCTCCTCCATGCAACTCGACGAGGCGGACCGGGGCTTCGCCTACGCCCAGGACGCGCCCCTCGACATGCGCATGGACCAGACGACCGGCGTCAGCGCCGCCGAGGTCCTCAATACGTACGCGCCGGGCGAACTGGTGCGGATCCTGCGCCAGTACGGCGAGGAGAAGCAGGCCAAGCGCATCGTGGGCGCCGTCGTGCGCGAGCGGGAGAAGGAGCCGTTCAGCAACAGCGCGCGGCTCGTCGAGCTGATCCGCGACTCCCTGCCGCAGGCCGCCAAGCGCACCGGCGGCAACCCCGCCAAGCGCACCTTCCAGGCCCTGCGCATCGAGGTCAACGGCGAGCTGAGCGTCCTGGAGGCGGCCATCCCGGCTGCCGTGAAGACGCTCGCCGTGGACGGCCGCATCGCCGTCCTCTCCTACCACTCGCTCGAGGACCGCCTGGTCAAGCAGGTGCTCGCGGCAGGCGCCGCGACGACCGCGCCGGCCGGCCTGCCCGTCGTCCCCGAGCGCTACCAGCCCCGGCTCAAGCTGCTCACGCGCGGCGCGGAACTGCCCACCGAGGAAGAGATCGCCGAGAACCGCAGGGCGGCACCGGCGCGGCTGCGGGGTGCGATGCGCATCCGCGAGGAGGCTCTGTGAAGCGAGAGGCTCTATGACACGTGCCTGCCAGGAGCACCCGTGAACGGCGTCCCCCAGGAGGCCCCATGAGCAAGAAGCCGGAGTTGCGCGGAAGGGCCGCCCGGCTCGCGCGGCTCCTTCCGTCGGGGCCGAGCCAGGCCGCGCGCACGCCTTTCGTGCTGCTCGTCGTGCTGCTGCTCGGCGGTGGTCTGATCGGCCTTCTCATCCTGAACTCCTCCCTCAACGAAGGCTCGTTCCAGCTGAGCGAGCTCAAGAAGGAGACGACGGAGCTCACCGACCAGGAGCAGGAGCTCCAGCGTGACGTGGACGCCTACGCCGCCCCTGACGCCCTCCAGCGCCGCGCCCGTGAGCTCGGCATGGTGCCGGGCGGCGACCCGGCCTTCCTGAACCCGGACGGCACCGTGCGCGGCGTTCCCGGCGCCGCCGAGCGGACCTCCGTGCTGCGGCCCGAGCCGCGCCCGCAGGAGGTGGCGTCCCCGGCGCCCTCGGTCTCGGTCCCGGCGCCGCCCGCCCCGTCGGCCTCGCAGCCCTCGCCGCCCCAGGCGTCCCCGGCCCCCGCCGCCCCCTCGCAAGCCCCGCCCGTGCCCACCCCCTCCGCGAAGCCCGGCCCCACGACCTCCGGCAGGTGACGTAAGTGACGGACCGCCAACCCCCGCGACGCAGGGTCCCGGGTCCCGCGCGGCCTTCGCGCCCCGCCCGCCCCGGCGAACAGCGCCGCCCGGGATCAGGGGCCCGCCCCGCCGCCCGCCGCCCGCGCCCCGCCGCCAAGGCCCGCACCATCAGGCTCGGCAGCCCGCGGCCCCGCCTGCGCATGGTGAGCCTCGGCCTGACCCTGGTGATGCTGGCCTTCGTCGTACGCCTCCTCCAGGTGCAGGCGGTCGACGCGAGCGTCTACACCACCAAGGCCGAGAAGAACCGCTACTTCAGCCACGTACTGACCGCCGAGCGCGGCGGCATCACCGACCGCAGCGGCGTCGAGCTCGCCGCCAGCGTGGACGCGTACGACATCACGGCCGACCCCACGATGTTCACGGCGAAGGAGATGGGCATCAAGGACGGGCCCGAACAGGCCGCGGCCCTCCTCGCCCCGATCCTCGACAAGGACGTCGACCGGCTCACCGAGCAGCTCAAGACCCCCAAGACGCGCTACGTCCTGCTCGCCCGCCGGCAGACCCCGCAGGTCTGGAAGCAGATCAAGGACCTGCGCGGCGCGCTCGACGACAAGGCGAGCACCGACAAGAAGAGCGCCAACGTCCTCGCGGGCGTCTTCCAGGACCCCAGCAGCAAGCGCGTGTACCCGAACGACAGCCTGGGCGCCGGGATACTGGGCTGGGTCAACGCCGAGGGTAAGGGCGCGGGCGGCGTGGAGCAGCAGCTCAACAAGGAGCTCTCGGGCAAGGACGGCAAGATCAGGTACGCCCAGTCCGGCGGCCACCAGGTGCCGACCGCGGGCAGTACGGAGACGCCCGCCGTGCCCGGCTCGGACGTCGAGCTCACCATCGACCGCGACATCCAGTGGGCCGCGCAGAACGCCATCACCGAGCAGGTCAAGAAGTCCCAGGCGGACCGCGGCTACGTGATAGTGCAGGACAACAAGACCGGCGAGATCCTCGCGATGGCCAACTCCCCGGGCTTCGATCCGAACGACCTCTCGCAGGCCGACGGCACGGCCCTGGGCAACGCCTCGCTCCAGGACGCCTACGAACCGGGCTCGACCGCCAAGGTCATGTCCATGGCCGCCGTCCTGGAGGAGAACGCGGCCACGCCCGGCACGCACGTGACGGTCCCCAACCGGCTGCACCGAGGCGACCGGCTCTTCAAGGACGACATCGACCACCCGACCTGGCACCTCACGCTCAGCGGCGTGCTCGCCAAGTCCAGCAACATCGGCACGATCCTGGCCACCGGCGAGCTGGGCAAGACCCAGCGGGACGCCAACAAGTCGCTCTACTCCTACCTGCGCAAGTTCGGCATCGGCAGGGAGACCGGGCTCGGCTTCCCCGGAGAGACGTCCGGCATCCTCGCGCCGGCCGACAAGTGGTCCACCTCGCAGCAGTTCACGGTCCCGTTCGGCCAGGGCTTCTCGATCAACGCGATGCAGGCGGCCTCCGTCTACTCGACCATCGCCAACGACGGCGTACGCATCGAGCCCACGCTGGTGCGCGGCATAAAGGGCCCCGACGGCCGCTTCACGCCCGCGCAGAAGCCCAAGAAGACCCGCGTGGTGAGCGAGAAGACCGCCAAGACGGTGTCGCACATGCTCGAGTCCGTCGTCGACGACGAAGAGGGCACGGGCGCCAAGGCCCGCATTCCCGGCTACCGGGTCGCGGGCAAGACGGGTACGGCCAACCGGGTCGACCCCGAGACCGGCAAGTACAAGGGCTACACCTCGTCCTTCGCCGGGTTCGCGCCCGCCGACAAGCCGCGCGTCACCGTCTACTGCGCGATCCAGAACGCCACCAAGGGAAGCTACTTCGGCGGCCAGATCTGCGGTCCCATCTACAAGGAAGTCATGCAGTTCGCCCTCAAGACGCTCCAGGTCCCGCCCACAGGCAAAAGCGAGGCCCGGCTCCCCGTCACCTTCGAACCCTGAGCCCTACCAGGACAAACCCGTGACAACGATCACTCCGACGCCGGGCAACCAGCCTCCGCCACACCGCCCGCTTCGCCCTGAGCCCGGTGAGCCCGGTACGCTCACCGCCGTGCCACACGCTGATCAGTCCCAAACCACCCAGAAGGGCGTTCCCGTGACATATCCGGGACCGCCGCGGCCGGTCCAGGTCTCCGCGACGCCGCTCGCCAGGATCGCCGATCAGCTGGGCGTAGCCGCCCCGGGCACGGGGGAGGTCAGCGGCATCACGCACGACTCCCGCGCGGTCCGCCCCGGCGACATCTACGCCGCGCTGCCCGGCGCCCGGCTGCACGGCGCCGACTTCGTCGCCCAGGCCGCCGACCTCGGCGCCACCGCGATCCTCACCGATCCGACGGGCGCCGAGCGCGCGGCCGTCACGGACCTGCCGGTCCTGGTCGTCCCCGACCCGCGCGGCTCCATGGGGGAGCTCGCGGCCACGGTGTACGGCCATCCGGGGCGCGATCTGCTCCAGATCGGCATCACCGGCACGTCCGGCAAGACCACGACGGCCTATCTCGTCGAGGGCGGCTTCAAGGGCGTCCGGTCGACCGGTCTCATCGGCACGGTCGAGATGCGCATCGGCGACGAGCGGATCAAGTCCGAACGTACGACCCCTGAAGCGACCGACCTCCAGGCGCTGTTCGCGGTGATGCGCGAGCGCGGCGTCGAGGCCGTCGTCATGGAGGTCTCCAGTCACGCCCTCGTGCTCGGCCGGGTGGACGGCTGCGTCTTCGACGTCGCCGTCTTCAACAACCTCAGCCCGGAGCACATGGAGTTCCACTCCGACATGGAGGACTACTTCCAGGCCAAGGCGCAGCTGTTCAGCAAGCAGCGCTCCCGGCTCGGAGTGGTGAACTTCGACGACGAGTACGGGCGCAGGCTCATCACCGAGTCCGAGGTCCCCGTCACCACCTTCTCGGCGGAGGGCCACCCCGACGCCGACTGGCGGGCGGAGGACGTCGAGGTCATGCCGTTCGACTCCACGTTCGTCGCGGTCGGCCCGAAGGGGGAGCGGATCACCGCACGGTCCCCGCTGGCCGGTCCCTTCAACGTCGCCAACACGCTCGCCGCGATCGTCTCGCTCGCCGTCGCCGGGATCGACCCGCAGCAGGCCGCTGACGGGGTCGCCGCGGTGCCGGGCGTTCCTGGCCGCCTGGAGCGCATCGACGTGGGCCAGCCCTACCTCGCGGTCGTCGACTACGCCCACAAGACGGACGCCGTCGAATCGGTCCTGCGCGCCCTGCGCAAGGTCACCGAGAACAAACTGCACATCGTCCTCGGCTGCGGCGGCGACCGGGACAAGACCAAGCGGATGCCGATGGGCGCCGCGGCGGCCAGGCTCGCCGACACCGCCGTACTGACCGCCGACAACCCCCGCGGCGAGGACCCCCTCGCGATCCTCGCCACGATGCTCGCTGGCGCCGCCGACGTGCCGTCCCACGAGCGCGGCGACGTCGCCGTGTTCGAGGACCGCGCCACCGCCATCCGCGCGGCCGTCGCACGGGCCGAGCCCGGCGACACGGTGCTCGTCGCGGGCAAGGGCCATGAGCAGGGACAGGACATCGCCGGGGTGGTACGCCCCTTCGACGACCGCCAGGTACTTCGCGAAGCTATCCAGCAAACCCAGGGATGAATCTGTGATCGCCCTCTCCCTCGCCGAGATCGCCACTGTTGTCGGCGGGCAGACCTACGACATACCGGATCCGTCCGTCCAGGTCACCGGACCGGTCGTCAGGGACTCCCGTGAAGTGGAGCCCGGAAGCCTCTTCGTCGCGTTCGTCGGCGAGCGCGTCGACGGACACGACTACGCCTCCGCGGTGGTCGAGGCGGGCGCCGTCGCCGTCCTCGCCGCGCGACCCGTCGGCGTACCCGCCATCGTCGTCGACGACGTGCAGGCAGCCATCGGCGCCTTGGCGCGGCACGTCGTGGAGCGCCTCGGCGCCACGCTCGTCGCGCTCACCGGATCCGTCGGCAAGACCAGCTCCAAGGACCTGCTCGCCCAGGTCCTGCGGAGCAAGGCGCCCACGGTCTTCACGCCCGGCTCGCTCAACAACGAGATCGGCCTGCCGCTCACCGCCCTCAGCGCCACCGACGAGACGCGGTTCCTCGTCCTGGAGATGGGCGCGCGCGGCGTCGGCCACATCCGCTACCTCACCGGCCTCACCCCGCCGAAGATCGGCCTCGTGCTCAACGTCGGAACCGCCCACATCGGCGAGTTCGGCGGACGCGAGCAGATCGCAGAGGCGAAGGGTGAACTCGTCGAGAGCCTGCCCGCCGACGGCACCGCCGTCCTCAACGCCGACGACCCGCTCGTCCGCGCCATGGCTTCGCGCACGAAGGCGCGCGTCCTCTTCTTCGGAGAGGCCGCCGACGCCGAGGTACGTGCCGAGAATGTCCGGCTCACGGACAACGGACAGCCTGCCTTTAGGTTGCACACACCCTCCGGGTGCAGCGACGTGACCTTGCGGCTGTACGGTGAGCACCACGTGTCGAACGCGCTTGCCGCGGCCGCCGTCGCCCATGAGCTGGGCATGTCCGCAGACGAGATCGCCCGCGCGCTCTCCGAGGCGGGCACGCTGTCCCGCTGGCGGATGGAGGTCACCGAGCGCCCGGACGGCGTGACGGTCGTCAACGACGCCTACAACGCGAACCCCGAGTCCATGCGAGCCGCCCTGCGCGCGCTCGCGGCCATGGCCAAGGGGCGTCGTACGTGGGCGGTGCTCGGTCATATGGCCGAGCTCGGTGACGACGGGCTCGTCGAACACGACGCGGTCGGACGGCTCGCTGTCCGGCTGAACGTGAGCAAGCTCGTGGCAGTCGGGGGCAGGGAAGCGTCCTGGCTCCAACTGGGCGCATACAACGAGGGTTCGTGGGGTGAGGAGTCGGTGCACGTGTCCGACGCACAGGCGGCGATCGACCTGCTGCGCAGCGAGCTGCGCCCGGGAGACGTCGTGCTGGTGAAGGCTTCCAGATCGGTCGGTCTCGAGCGGGTCGCCACGGCGCTGCTCGATGACTCCGCGTCATCAGAGGGGCAGGTCGCCGGCCGATGAGGCAAATCCTCTTCGCGGGTGTGATCGGGCTCTTCCTGACCCTGGTCGGAACCCCGCTCCTCATCAAGTTCCTGGCCCGCAAGGGTTATGGACAGTTCATCCGGGACGACGGCCCGCGCGAGCACCACAGCAAGCGCGGTACACCGACCATGGGTGGTATCGCCTTCATCCTGGCCACGTTCGTCGCGTACTTCCTCACGAAGATCATCACGGGTACGGAGACCACGCTCTCCGGCCTTCTGGTGCTCTTCCTGATGGGCGGCATGGGCCTCGTCGGCTTCCTCGACGACTACATCAAGATCGTCAAGCAGCGCTCGCTCGGCCTGCGCGCCAAGGCGAAGATGGCCGGACAGCTGATCGTCGGCATCGGCTTCGCCGTGCTCGCGCTGAACTGGCCCGACAACCGCAACCAGACCCCGGCCTCCACCAAGCTGTCGTTCGTCACGGACTTCGGCTGGTCGATCGGCCCGGTGCTCTTCGTGGTCTGGGCGCTGTTCATGATCCTCGCGATGTCGAACGGCGTGAACCTCACCGACGGCCTCGACGGCCTCGCCACGGGCGCCTCCGTGATGGTCTTCGGCGCGTACACCTTCATCGGTGTCTGGCAGTACCAGGAGTCCTGCGCCAACGCGGTCACGCTGACCAACCCACAGGCGTGTTTCGAGGTCAGAGACCCACTTGACCTAGCTGTTGTGGCCTCCGCCCTTATGGGTGCCTGCTTCGGCTTCCTGTGGTGGAACACCTCGCCCGCCAAGATCTTCATGGGTGACACCGGCTCGCTCGCCCTCGGCGGCGCACTCGCCGGACTCGCGATCTGCTCGCGCACGGAGATGCTCCTCGCCCTGCTCGGCGGCCTCTTCGTCCTGATCACGATGTCGGTCGTCATCCAGGTCGGCTCCTTCCGCATGACCGGGAAGCGTGTCTTCCGCATGGCGCCACTGCAGCACCACTTCGAACTCAAGGGGTGGTCCGAAGTCCTTGTGGTGGTCCGCTTCTGGATCATCCAGGGCATGTGCGTGATCGTCGGACTCGGCCTCTTCTACGCAGGATGGGCAGCCAAGAAGTAATGACTTGGGCAGGCAAGAACGTCACTGTCGCGGGGCTCGGCGTCTCGGGCATCCCGGCGGCCCGCGTGCTGCACGGCCTGGGCGCCGTCGTCACCGTCGTGAACGAGGGCGACGACGAGCGCTCCCGCACACAGGCCGCCGAACTCGAGGCCCTGGGCGTCACCGTCCGCCTCGGTGACGGCGACACCCTGCCCCAAGGCACCGAACTCGTCGTCACGACGCCCGGCTGGAAGCCCGGCAAGCCGCTCTTCACGGCCGCCGCGGAAGCGGGCGTCGAGGTGTGGGGCGACGTCGAGCTCGCCTGGCGCCTGCGCGGCCCTGACGCAGCACCGTGGCTCGCGGTCACCGGCACGAACGGCAAGACCACGACCGTACGGATGCTGGCCTCGATCCTGGAGGCGGCGGGCCTGCGCACCGCGGCCGTCGGCAACATCGGGGTCTCGCTCCTCGACGTGGTCACCGGCGACGAGACGTACGGTGATCTCGATGTACTCGCCGTCGAGCTCTCCAGCTACCAGCTGCACTGGGCGCCCTCGCTGCGCGCCCACTCCGCGGCCGTCCTGAACCTCGCGCCCGACCATCTGGACTGGCACGGCTCCATGGAGGCGTACGCCGCCGACAAGGGCCGCGTGTACGAGGGCAATCAGATCGCCTGCGTCTACAACCTCGCCGATCAGGCCACCGAGGACCTCGTCCGCGAGGCCGACGTCGAAGAGGGCTGCCGCGCCATCGGTTTCACGCTGAACGCGCCCGCGCCCTCGCAACTGGGCGTCGTGGACGGCATTCTGGTCGACCGTGCCTTCGTGCCGGACCGTCAGAAGCAGGCCCAGGAGCTCGCCGAGATCTCCGACGTGCAGCCGCCCGCGCCGCACAACATCGCCAACGCCCTGGCCGCGGCGGCGCTCGCGCGCGCCTACGGCGTACCGGCGACGGCCGTCCGCGACGGTCTGCGCGCCTTCCGTCCGGACGCCCACCGCATCGAGCACGTCGCCGACGTGGCCGGTGTGGCGTACGTCGACGACTCCAAGGCCACCAACACCCACGCGGCGGAAGCCTCGTTGGCGGCGTACGAATCGATCGTCTGGATCGCGGGCGGACTCGCCAAGGGCGCCACCTTCGACGAGCTCGTCACCAAGTCGGCGAAGCGCCTTCGGGGCGTCGTCCTGATCGGCGCCGACCGCGCGCTGATCCGCGAAGCCCTCGCGCGACACGCGCCCGAGGTCCCGGTCGTCGACCTCGACCGGACCGACACTGGGGCGATGTCCGAGGCTGTACGACAGGCGGCACGGCTCGCCGAGCCGGGGGACACCGTACTGATGGCTCCGGCCTGTGCGTCGATGGACATGTTCACCAACTACAACAAGCGTGGTGACGCGTTCGCGGACGCGGTCCGCGAACGCGGCGCGAGCGCCTGACGCGGGCCCCTGTGGTCCGGGGGCGCCCGGCACCCTTAGGAGGGCACGTGGCAGCGTCGTGGTGTCTTGGCGGGGGCTTTGATGGCAGGCAGTAGCGGACGCGCGCCCACGCGCCTGGCCAGACGGCCCGCTCCGGTCCGTTCCGCGGGAGCGCCACGGCCGCCCAGGGAGAGCGCGCTGCGGCGGTCCTACACCCGGGTCAAGCGCGCCTGGGACCGGCCCCTTACGGCGTACTACCTCATCTTCGGCAGCAGCCTGCTGATCACCGTGCTCGGCCTGGTCATGGTCTATTCGGCGTCGATGATCCAGGCGCTGCAGCTCGACCTGCCCGCCGCGTACTTCTTCCGCAAGCAGTTCGTCGCGGCCGTGCTCGGCTCGATCCTGCTGCTCGTGGCCATGCGGATGCCCCTCAAGCTGCACCGGGCGCTCGCCTATCCCATCCTCGCGGTGACCGTCTTCCTGATGGTGCTCGTGCAGGTCCCCGGGATAGGGCGCAGCGTCAACGGAAACCAGAACTGGATCTATCTGGGCGGCCCGTTCCAGCTCCAGCCCAGTGAGTTCGCCAAGCTCGCCCTCGTCCTGTGGGGCGCGGACCTGCTCGCCCGTAAACAGGACAAGCGCCTGCTCGCCCAGTGGAAGCACATGCTGGTGCCGCTCGTCCCCGTCGCCTTCATGCTGCTCGGACTGATCATGCTGGGCGGCGACATGGGCACGGCGATCATCCTCACGGCGATCCTTTTCGGCCTGCTCTGGCTCGCGGGGGCGCCGACGCGGCTCTTCGCGGGCGTGCTCTCGATCGCCGCGCTGCTCGGTGTGATCCTCATCAAAACCAGCCCCAACCGCATGGCGAGGCTCGCCTGCATCGGTGCCACCGATCCGGGCCCCGGTGACCAGTGCTGGCAGGCCGTGCACGGGATCTACGCCCTGGCCTCCGGCGGATTCTTCGGTTCCGGCCTCGGTGCGAGTGTGGAAAAATGGGGTCAACTGCCGGAACCGCACACCGACTTCATCTTCGCGATCACAGGGGAGGAACTCGGCCTGGCGGGGACGCTGTCGGTGCTCGCTCTGTTCGCGGCTCTAGGCTATGCGGGTATCCGCGTGGCCGGACGCACGGAGGACCCCTTCGTACGGTATGCCGCGGGAGGCGTGACCACCTGGATCACGGCGCAGGCCGTGATCAATGTCGGTGCGGTGCTCGGTCTGCTGCCGATCGCCGGAGTCCCGCTCCCGCTGTTCTCCTACGGAGGCTCAGCCCTGCTGCCGACCATGTTCGCCATCGGACTCCTCATCGCCTTCGCGCGGGAGGACCCGGCGGCAAAGGCGGCCCTTGCCATGCGGCAACCTCGGGTGAGATGGAACACGATGAGACGGCGCGTCAAGGCGCGTTCGTCCGGAGAGCGGTGAATTTCGGTGCATGTCGTACTCGCCGGTGGGGGGACCGCCGGCCACATCGAGCCCGCGCTCGCCCTCGCGGACGCCCTGCGTAGGCAGGACCCGACCGTGGGCATCACGGCCCTGGGCACGGAGCGTGGACTCGAGACCCGGCTCGTACCCGAGCGGGGCTACGAACTCGCGCTGATCCCGGCCGTTCCGCTGCCGCGCAAGCCCACCCCTGAGCTGATCACCGTCCCGGGGCGGCTGCGCGGCACGATCAAGGCGGCGGAGCAGATCCTGGAGCGTACGAAGGCGGACTGCGTGGTCGGCTTCGGCGGCTACGTCGCGCTGCCGGGGTACCTCGCTGCCAAGCGGACCGGGACGCCGATCGTCGTGCACGAGGCCAACGCGCGTCCCGGCCTCGCCAACAAGATCGGTTCCCGGTACGCCGCCGGGGTGGCCGTCGCCACGCCGGACAGCAAGCTGCGCAACTCCCGCTACATCGGCATCCCGCTGCGCCACACCATCGCCACGCTCGACAGGGCCCGGGTCCGCCCGGAGGCGCGCGCCGCCTTCGGCCTCGACCCGAACCTGCCGACGCTGCTCGTCTCCGGTGGTTCACAGGGCGCCCGGCGGCTCAACGAGGTCGTCCAGCAGGTCGCTCCGGTCCTGCAGCGCGCGGGGATCCAGATCCTGCACGCGGTCGGCCCGAAGAACGAAATGCCGTACGTCGAGAACATGCCCGGTATGCCGCCCTACATCCCGGTACCGTACGTGGACCGGATGGACCTCGCGTACGCCGCGGCGGACATGATGCTCTGCCGCGCGGGCGCGATGACCGTCGCCGAACTCTCCGCCGTCGGGCTTCCGGCCGCCTACGTACCGCTGCCCATCGGCAACGGCGAACAGCGGCTGAACGCCCAGCCGGTGGTCAAGGCGGGAGGCGGACTCCTCGTGGACGACGCCGAACTGACGCCCGAGTGGGTGCAGGGAAACGTCCTCCCGGTGCTCGCCGACCCGCACCGGCTGTACGAGATGTCCCGTGCGGCGTCGGAGTTCGGCCGCAGGGATGCCGACGACCTCCTCGTCGGCATGGTGTACGAGGCGATCGCGTCCCGCCGCAACGGGTGAGACGGCACTAGAAGGCACAGAAGGCAGGGGACCGTGGCCGGACCGACCACCGCCGAACGGCAGAAGTCTGCTTCTGGTGGGTCCCGCCCGCCCCGCCCTCTGCGTTTTCTGGGTTCCCGCGTACGTATCCCGCGGACGCGCACCCTGATCCTCTCGCTGATCGCACTCGTGGTGCTCGGCGCGGGAGGCATCTGGCTGCTCTACGGCTCGCAGTGGCTGCGCGTGGAGCGCGTGACGACTTCAGGGACACGGATTCTGACGCCGGAAGAAGTGCGCGAAGCCGCCGCCGCCCCGGTCGGCGCGCCACTGATTTCGGTCGACACCGACGCTCTCGAAGAGCGGCTGCGGAAGAAACTTCCGCGTATCGACACGGTCGACGTCGTCCGTTCCTGGCCACATGGAATCGGTCTGAAGGTGACCGAACGCAAGCCTGTTCTCCTTATCGAAAAGGGCGGAAAGTTCGTCGAAGTGGACGCCGGGGGCGTGCGATTCGCCACGGTCGGACAGGCGCCGAAGGGCGTTCCGCTCCTGGAATTGACGCCGGATCGGCAGAACGCGTCGGAGAGCCTGCGCCGTTTCGACTCCCACCACCTGCGGCGCGAGTCGGTACGGGTCGCGGGTTCGCTTCCGGATGCGGTCGCCCGCGATACCCGGGTCGTCAAGGTCCGTTCGTACGACTCGATCTCGCTGGAGTTGAGCGGCGGACGCACCGTAGCGTGGGGCAGCAGCGAGAAGGGGCGGACGAAGGCAAGCACACTCACCGCCCTGATGAAAGCGGCCCCCAAGGCACGGCACTTCGACGTAAGTGTCCCCACCGCCCCTGCGTCATCCACGAGTTGACGCATATCGTCGCAGGCCAGCACCCTGGTTCGGCGGCGCTACGGCTGATCACATAGGGTGAAAAGAAAAACGGGAGGTTCGGCGTGTTCGTTGAACGTGCGCCACTTGTCGACTTAGTGTCCTGTTCGGAAGAGTCCAAGGAACAGACACACTGGTAACCCTAAACTTCAGCGTTAGGGTTCGGGTCGGCGTTCGGACCGTCCCATTCGGCATCAGTCGTCGCGGCGCTTGACCGCGAGGCGGCGACACGTAACTCGAGGCGAGAGGCCTTCGACGTGGCAGCACCGCAGAACTACCTCGCAGTCATCAAAGTCATCGGTGTCGGCGGCGGTGGTGTCAATGCCATCAACCGGATGATCGAGGTCGGTCTCAAGGGCGTCGAGTTCATCGCCATCAACACCGACGCGCAAGCCCTGTTGATGAGCGACGCCGACGTCAAGCTCGACGTCGGCCGTGAACTCACCCGTGGCCTCGGCGCCGGCGCCAACCCGGCAGTCGGCCGCAAGGCGGCAGAAGACCACCGCGAGGAGATCGAGGAGGTCCTCAAGGGGGCCGACATGGTCTTCGTCACCGCCGGCGAAGGCGGTGGCACCGGCACGGGCGGCGCACCTGTCGTCGCCAACATCGCTCGCTCACTCGGCGCCCTGACCATCGGCGTCGTCACCCGGCCGTTCACCTTCGAGGGCCGTCGTCGCGCCAACCAGGCCGAGGACGGGATCGCGGAGCTGCGCGAAGAGGTCGACACCCTCATCGTCATCCCCAACGACCGGCTCCTGTCCATCTCGGACCGGCAGGTCAGCGTTCTGGACGCCTTCAAGTCGGCGGACCAGGTCCTGCTCTCCGGTGTCCAGGGCATCACCGACCTCATCACGACCCCGGGTCTGATCAACCTCGACTTCGCCGACGTGAAGTCGGTCATGTCCGAGGCCGGTTCGGCCCTCATGGGCATCGGTTCGGCGCGCGGCGACGACCGCGCGGTGGCCGCCGCCGAGATGGCGATCTCCTCGCCCCTGCTCGAGGCGTCCATCGACGGAGCGCGGGGAGTCCTGCTCTCCATCTCCGGCGGCTCCGACCTCGGCCTCTTCGAGATCAACGAAGCGGCCCAACTGGTCAGCGAGGCGGCCCATCCCGAGGCCAACATCATCTTCGGCGCCGTCATCGACGACGCCCTGGGCGACGAGGTACGGGTCACCGTCATCGCGGCGGGCTTCGACGGCGGACAGCCGCCGTCCAAGCGCGACACCGTCCTGAGCGCGTCGTCGGGCAAGCAGCGTGACGAGCAGCCGGCGGCCCCGAGCCGTCCTGCCGAGTCCCGTTCGCCGTACGGCGGTCTGGGCAGCGTCACGTCGCACGACGAGCCGTCGACCCCGGAGCCCATCGAGGTCTCCCCGGTCAACGAAACCCCGTCGGCGCCCGTGGCCCCGCAGGTTCCGCCGGCCCGTCCCTACCAGGACAGCACGGCCGAAGAGCTGGACGTGCCGGACTTCCTGAAGTGATAAACCGGCACAGCACGGAGAGCGGCGCGCACTTCGCCTTCACCGACAGGTGGGGCGGGGTGAGCGCCGTTCCGTACGAAGAGCTCAATCTCGGCGGTGCGGTCGGCGACGACCCCCAGGCCGTACGGAAGAACCGTGCGCTTGCCGCCGAGTCCCTCGGCATCGACCCGGCGCGGGTCGTCTGGATGAACCAGGTCCACGGCCCCGACGTCGTCGTGGTCGACGGACCCTGGGGCTCCGACGCCGAGATCCCGGCGGTCGACGCCGTGGTGACCGCCCGCAGGGGCCTGGCCCTCGCGGTCCTCACCGCGGACTGCACGCCCGTCCTG
This sequence comes from Streptomyces sp. NPDC055239, assembly GCF_053606205.1. Lineage (NCBI taxonomy): Bacteria > Bacillati > Actinomycetota > Actinomycetes > Kitasatosporales > Streptomycetaceae > Streptomyces > Streptomyces sp. NPDC055239. The sequence continues at coordinate 56,109 of NZ_JBSGRD010000008.1, forward strand.
CTCGCCGACCCGGTCGCCAAGGTCGCGGCTGCGGCTCACGCGGGGCGGCCCGGGATGGTGGCGGGGGTCGTTCCCGCCGCCGTCGAGGCGATGGTGAAGCTGGGCGCGGACCCGGCCCGCATCATCGCCCGCACCGGACCCGCCGTCTGCGGCCGCTGCTACGAAGTACCCGAGGCGATGCGCGCCGAGGTGGCGGCGATCGAGCCCGCGGCGTACGCCGAGACGAGCTGGGGTACTCCGGCGGTCGACGTGACCGCGGGGGTGCACGCCCAGCTGGAGCGGCTCGGGGCGCACGACCGGGAGCAGTCGCCGGTGTGCACCCTGGAATCCGGTGACCACTTCTCGTACCGCCGCGACCGGACCACCGGTCGGCTCGCGGGCTATGTCTGGCTGGACTGATAGGGCATGACGGACCGTAAGTCTCAACTCGCCGCAAATCTGGCGGAGGTCGAAGAGCGCATCGCGGCCGCGTGTGCGGCGGCCGGGCGCAAGCGGGAAGAGGTGACCTTGATCGTGGTCACCAAGACCTATCCCGCGAGCGATGTGCGGATTCTCTCGGAACTCGGTGTGCGCCATGTCGCCGAGAACCGCGACCAGGACGCGGCCCCCAAGGCCGCCGACTGCTCCGGCCTTCCCCTTGCCTGGCACTTTGTCGGTCAATTGCAGACCAACAAGGTCCGTTCTGTGATCAGTTATGCCGATGTGGTCCAGTCCGTGGACCGTCCCAAGCTCGTCACGGCCCTGTCGGCGGGCGCCGTGCGCGCGGAGCGGGAGCTCGGCTGTCTGATCCAGGTCGCCCTCGACGCCGAGGAGAACGGGCGGGGTGAGCGCGGGGGTGTGGGACCCGGCGGAATCGAAGAGCTCGCCGCACTCGTGGCGGAGGCTCCGGGGCTGCGGCTCGACGGTCTGATGACCGTGGCGCCGCTCACCGGTCCGTACGCGGGGCGGCAACAGGCGGCGTTCGAGCGGCTGATGGAATTCTCAACCCTCATGCGCGCGGCTCATCCGGCTGCGAACATGGTATCGGCAGGGATGAGTGCGGACCTCGAACAGGCCGTGGCGGCCGGGGCGACACATGTGCGCGTCGGTACGGCGGTACTCGGAGTCCGACCCGGGCTCGGGTAACGTCGCCAAGAAGTCGGACCACAGCAGAAAATATGGTCATTCTCGCTGTTGGGCGGGGAGGCCTCGTGGATCGCGGGCAGTTGGTGACGACAGCCGATCCACCACAGAGCGGAGGACTCAGAGCATGGCCGGCGCGATGCGCAAGATGGCGGTCTACCTCGGCCTCGTGGAGGACGACGGGTACGACGGTCCGGGGTTCGACCCCGATGACGAGTTCGAACCCGAGCCGGAGCCCGAGCGGGACCGCCGGCGGCATGAGCCGCCTCACCAGTCACATCAATCCCGTCAGGCGCACGCGTCTGAAAGGGACGAATCGGTACGAGTGGTGCAGCCCCCCGCACAGCGTGAGCCCGTCGCCCATTCCGCTTCGCTAGGCGCGGAATCCGGACGTCCGGCGCGAATCGCCCCCGTGGCATCCATCACACCTGAACGCCAGAGCCTGGAGAAGAACTCACCGGTGATCATGCCCAAGGTCGTGTCCGAGCGGGAGCCCTACCGCATCACCACGCTGCACCCGCGGACCTACAACGAGGCCCGTACCATCGGGGAACACTTCCGTGAGGGCACTCCGGTGATCATGAATCTGACCGAGATGGATGACACGGATGCGAAGCGACTTGTCGACTTTGCCGCCGGTCTCGTCTTCGGCCTCCATGGCAGCATTGAGCGAGTGACGCAGAAGGTGTTCCTGTTGTCGCCTGCTAACGTCGATGTAACGGCGGAGGACAAGGCTCGCATCGCAGAGGGCGGGTTCTTCAACCAGAGCTGAGACGTAAGTGACGCAGTAACGCAGAACCGGCAAACGCAGCACGAGCAACATGGGGAGAGGGAACCGCCAACATGGGCGTGGTCTTGCAGGTGCTTTACATCGCGCTGATGTGCTTCCTCATCGTGCTGATCTTCCGGTTGGTCATGGACTACGTCTTCCAGTTCGCCCGCTCATGGCAACCCGGCAAGCCGATGGTGGTCGTTCTGGAGGCCACCTACACTGTCACTGATCCACCGCTCAAGCTTCTGCGGCGGTTCATCCCGCCGCTGCGTCTCGGGGGCGTGGCACTCGACCTGTCCTTCTTCGTATTGATGATCATCGTCTACATCCTGATCATGGTTGTGAGCGGCGTGTGAACGATACGGTCTTGCCGAATGCCGACGACTACGTTGAGGTGAAGAGATGCCGTTGACCCCCGAGGATGTGCGGAACAAGCAGTTCACGACCGTCCGCCTCCGAGAAGGCTATGACGAGGACGAGGTCGATGCCTTCCTCGATGAGGTCGAAGCCGAACTGACTCGCTTGCTCCGCGAGAACGAGGATTTGCGCGCCAAATTGGCCGCTGCCACCCGCGCCGCTGCGCAGAACCAGCAGCAGGGCGGCATGCGCAAGCCTCCAGAACCCCAGGACCAACGCGGTCCAGGGGCCCCCGTGCCCGCCGCAATATCGGGCCCGCAGCCGGTGCCGCCGCAGCAGCAGCACCCGCAGCAGCATCCGCAGCACCAGCAGATGGGCGGTCCGCCGCAGCTGCCCGGTGGCGCGCCGCAGCTGCCCGCAGGGCCCAGTGGGCACAACCCGCAGCAGGGTGGTCCGCAGGGTCCGGGCCCGATGGGTCAGGGCGGTCCGATGGGCCAGGGTGGTCCGATGGGCGGCCCCATGGGTGGTCCCATGGGCGGCCACGGTCCGCAGATGCCCCAGCCCGGTCAGGGCCCCGGCGGCGACAGCGCCGCGCGCGTGCTCTCCCTTGCTCAGCAGACCGCCGACCAGGCGATCGCGGAGGCCCGTTCCGAGGCCAACAAGATCGTCGGCGAGGCGCGTTCGCGTGCAGAGGGCCTCGAGCGCGACGCCCGTGCCAAGGCCGACGCCCTGGAGCGGGACGCGCAGGAGAAGCACCGCGTAGCGATGGGCTCCCTGGAGTCCGCTCGCGCCACGCTCGAGCGCAAGGTCGAGGACCTGCGCGGCTTCGAGCGCGAGTACCGCACGCGTCTGAAGTCCTACCTGGAGTCGCAGCTCCGTCAGCTGGAGACCCAGGCCGACGACTCGCTGGCTCCTCCGCGGACCCCGGCGGCCGCATCCCTTCCGCCGTCCCCGGCGCCTTCCATGGCACCGGCCGGCGCGGGCGCCCCTTCGTACGGCGGCCAGCAGTCGATGGGCGGCAACCAGCCCACCGCGGGACCGTCCTACGGCGGCCAGCAGCAGATGTCCCCGGCGATGACCCAGCCGATGGCGCCGGTGCGGCCGCAGGCCCCGCAGCCCATGCAGCAGGCTCCGTCGCCGATGCGTGGCTTCCTCATCGACGAGGACGACAACTGACGGCCGTTTCCACGCCTTAGGCGTCGGCAGCGTTCAGGGCGGGGCCCCCAGATCTTCTGGGGGCCCCGCCCTTTTGTATGGGCGGGGTGAGTACACAACGCGGAAGGCCCGGACTCGCCAGGTTCTCTGGTGGGTCCGGGCCTTCGCGGCTTCCTGCTGTGGCTACGCCTTGCGGAGGCGGAACGTCAGGGACAGCGACTCGTCCGTGAACGTCTCGCCGTACGCGTCGTCGGCCTCGCCCTGTCCGAAGTCCGTGGCGAGCACCTCGTCCGCGATCAGCTCGGCGTGGTCGGACAGGGCCGTGATCACGGCCGGGTCCGTGGAGGTCCAGCGCAGGGCGATCCGGTCCGCGACGTCCAGGCCGCTGTTCTTGCGGGCCTCCTGGATCAGGCGGATCGCGTCACGGGCCAGACCGGCCCGGCGCAGCTCCTCCGTGATCTCCAGGTCGAGGGCGACCGTGGCGCCGGAGTCGGACGCCACCGACCAGCCCTCGCGCGGGGTCTCCGTGATGATGACCTCATCCGGGGCCAGCGTGATCTTCTCCCCGTCGACCTCGACCGACGCCGTTCCCTCGCGCAGGGCCAGGGAGAGCGCGGCGGCGTCGGTGTCGGCGACGGCCTTGGCGACCGCCTGGACGCCCTTGCCGAACCGCTTGCCCAGGGCGCGGAAGTTGGCCTTGGCGGTGGTGTCGACCAGTGAGCCGCCGACCTCGGAGAGCGATGCGAGCGAGGAGACGTTGAGCTCCTCGGTGATCTGGGCGTGCAGCTCCGGGTTGAGCGACTCGAAGCCGGTGGCCGCGATCATGGCGCGGGACAGCGGCTGGCGGGTCTTGACGCCGGACTCGGCGCGCGTGGCACGGCCCAGCTCCACCAGACGACGTACGAGGACCATCTGCCGCGACAGGTCAGGGTCGATCGCCGACAGGTCGGCCTCGGGCCAGGACGTCAGGTGGACCGACTCCGGGGCGTCCGGGGTGACCGGCACCACCAGGTCCTGCCAGACGCGCTCCGCGATGAACGGCGTCAGCGGGGCCATGAGGCGGGTGACCGTCTCCAGGACCTCGTGCAGGGTGCGAAGCGCTGCCTTGTCGCCCTGCCAGAAGCGGCGTCGTGAGCGGCGTACGTACCAGTTGGAGAGGTTGTCGACGAACGTGGACAGGAGCTTGCCCGCGCGCTGGGTGTCGTAGCCCTCAAGGGCCTGCGTGACCTGGTCGGTCAGCGCGTGCAGCTCGCTGAGCAGCCAGCGGTCCAGGAGCGGGCGCTCCGAGGGTGCCGGGTCGGCGTCGCTGGGTGCCCACTTCGACGTACGGGCGTACAGGGCCTGGAAGGCGACCGTGTTCCAGTACGTCAGGAGCGTCTTGCGGACGACTTCCTGGATGGTGCCGTGGCCCACACGGCGTGCCGCCCACGGGGAGCCGCCGGCCGCCATGAACCAGCGCACCGCGTCGGCGCCGTGCTGGTCCATCAGCGGGATCGGATCCAGGGTGTTGCCCAGGTGCTTGGACATCTTGCGGCCGTCCTCGGCGAGGATGTGGCCGAGGCACACGACGTTCTCGTACGACGACTTGTCGAAGACCAGGGTGCCGACGGCCATCAGCGTGTAGAACCAGCCGCGCGTCTGGTCGATGGCCTCCGAGATGAACTGCGCCGGGTACCGGCTCTCGAAGAGCTCCTTGTTCTTGTACGGGTACCCCCACTGCGCGAACGGCATCGAACCGGAGTCGTACCAGGCGTCGATGACCTCGGGGACGCGCGTCGCGGTCTCCTGGCAGGTCGGGCAGGGGAAGGTGACCGCGTCGATGTACGGGCGGTGCGGGTCGAGCTCCGACTGGTCGGTGCCCGTCAGGTCGGAGAGCTCGGCGCGCGATCCCACGCACGTCAAGTGGCCTTCCTCGCAGCGCCAGATGGGCAGCGGGGTGCCCCAGTAGCGGTTGCGGGAGAGCGCCCAGTCGACGTTGTTCTGCAGCCAGTCGCCGAAGCGGCCGTTCTTGACCGAGTCAGGGAACCAGTTGGTCTTCTCGTTCTCCTCGAGGAGACGGTCCTTGATGGCCGTGGTGCGGATGTACCAGGACGGCTGCGCGTAGTAGAGGAGCGCCGTGTGGCAGCGCCAGCAGTGCGGATAGCTGTGCTCGTACGGGATGTGACGGAAGAGCAGACCGCGTTCCTGGAGGTCCTCGGTCAGCTTTTCGTCGGCCTTCTTAAAGAAGACACCGCCCACGAGGGGGACGTCCTCCTCGAAGGTGCCGTCGGGGCGCACCGGGTTCACGATCGGGAGGCCGTACGAACGGCAGACCTTGAGGTCGTCCTCACCGAAGGCGGGGGACTGGTGGACCAGACCGGTGCCGTCCTCGGTGGTCACGTAGTCGGCGTTGACCACGTAGTGCGCGGGGGCCGGGAACTCCACCAGGTCGAAGGGCCGCTGGTAGTTCCAGCGCTCCATCTCGGCGCCGGTGAAGGACTGCCCCGTGGTCTCCCAGCCCTCGCCGAGAGCCTTCTCGACGAGCGGCTCGGCCACGACGAGCTTCTCCTCGCCGTTCGTCGCGACGACGTACGTGACGTCGGGGTGCGCGGCGACGGCGGTGTTGGAGACGAGGGTCCACGGAGTGGTCGTCCACACCAGGAGGGCCGCCTCGCCCGCGAGGGGGCCGCCGGTGAGCGGGAAGCGGACGAAGACGGACGGGTCGACGACCGTCTCGTAGCCCTGAGCCAGCTCGTGGTCCGAGAGGCCGGTGCCGCAGCGCGGGCACCAGGGGGCGACGCGGTGGTCCTGGACGAGGAGGTCCTTGTTGAAGATCTCCTTCAGGGACCACCAGACCGAGTCGACGTACTCCGGGTTCATGGTGCGGTACGCGTCGTCGAGGTCGACCCAGTAGCCCATGCGGTTCGTGAGGTCGGTGAAGGCGTCGGTGTGCCGGGTCACGGACTCGCGGCACTTGGCGTTGAACTCGGCGATGCCGTACGCCTCGATGTCCTTCTTGCCGCTGAACCCGAGTTCCTTCTCGACCGCGAGCTCGACCGGGAGGCCGTGGCAGTCCCAGCCGGCCTTGCGGGCGACGTGGTAGCCCCGCATGGTGCGGAAGCGCGGGAAGACGTCCTTGAAGACGCGGGCCTCGATGTGGTGGGCGCCCGGCATGCCGTTGGCGGTGGGCGGGCCCTCGTAGAAGACCCACTCCGGGCGGCCCTCGGACTGCTCCAGGCTCTTGGCGAAGATCTTCTGCTCGCGCCAGAAGTCGAGCACGGCGTGCTCGAGGGCGGGCAGGTCGACCTGGGCGGGCACCTGGCGGTACTGCGGCTGCGTATTCAACGGCTGCGTGTTCAACGCGCTTCCTCCGGCGGACGATTCCGTTCCGTCGGAGGGACGAGAGGCGCTTGGCGCGCTCCCGCGGTACCACCCTCCTTGGCCTTCCTGACGCGTGTGGCGCTCGGAAAGCCCCCTCATTGGGGTCGCGATACCGGGTCTACTGGCCTGCGGCGGGCCTGAGGGCCCACTGCCGGTGGTTCTTCCGGCGGCTCCGGGGTGATCTTCGCGTCGCGCCAGCCCCCGGGCTCACACCGTCCCCGGGTCGCTCATGGCCGCGTACGCCGCTACTCGTCCCCATCCACGCTTCTCGCTGCGCCCAGTGTACGGGGCCGGGGCGGACGAGGCCGACTGCTTATCCGGGCGGGGCGGAGGGGGCCGATTCCGCCCCGGAACGAGCTTGTGCCCCGTGGTGCCGGGACGGCCGGGACTGACCCGAATGGCGACACACGAGGTGACCGGATCCTGAGCCGTCGTACCGGGCGGATTACCGCGCTGGGAGCTGGGCACAACGCATGCATGCTTTTCGCGCGCACCCGTGGGGCGGGCGGATCGGGCGGCGTGCCCCGTTGCCGCGGGCTCTGAGTCGATTTATCGTCCCAGCACGATTCGCGTGCAAGATCACAAAATGTGAAGGGGCCGCGGCCATGGTGGCGAAGAAGACCGCCGTACAGGATTCGGCGTCGGGCAGATCCACGGGCGCGGCCACGAAAAAGACCGCCGCCAAGAAGGCGGTGGCGAAGAAGGCGGCCGCCAAGAAAGCCGTCGCGAAGAAGGCGGTCGTGATGGTCGCCGACGCCGGCAAGAAGACAGCAGCCGAGGAGGGCGCTACCAAGGAGCCCGCCACGGCAAAGAAGGCCTCCGCGGCGAAGAAGGCTCCCGCGGCGAAGAAGGCAGCCGCCAAGAAGAGCACGGCCAAGAAGAGCACAGCCAAGAAGACGGCTGCGACAGCGGCCGAGGGTGCGGCTCAGGCCGCGGAGACGACGGGAGCCACGACAGTGGTTACGAAGAAGACTCCGGGCACGGCGACGGCAGCGAAGAAGCCGACGGCGGTGCCCAAGGCGCGTATCGCCGCCGCAGACCCCGGTGAGCTGGCCGTAAGGCCCGGCGAGGACCCCTGGACCCCGGACGAGGTCGCGGAGGCCCGTGCGGAGCTCCAGAGCGAGGCGCTGCGGCTCGGAGCCGAGATCTCCACCTCCGAGGACGCCCTGGCGGGCCTGATGCGTGACTCCGGGGACGGCGCGGGCGACGACGACGCGGACACCGGCACGAAGAACATCACGCGGGAGCACGAGATGTCGCTGGCCGCCAACGCGCGCGAGATGCTCGAGCAGACCGAGCGCGCCCTGGAGCGTCTCGACGCGGGAACGTACGGCATCTGCGAGAACTGCGGTAATCCCATCGGCAAGGCGCGGATGCAGGCGTTCCCGCGCGCGACCCTGTGCATGGACTGCAAGCAGAAGGAGGAGCGCCGCTACTGAAGGCGGGCCTGACCGCCTGCCGCCGTACGTGTGTGCCGTACTCTCGTCCCCAGTCAGGTACCTAGGTTGAGGGACTCACGTGGCAGAGGCGGAGCGCATCATCGGTACGCCGGACATCCCTGAGGCGGCTGGGCAGGACGAGGCAGGCGAGCAGGCATCGTCCGGCGAGCAGTCCTCGCCGGACGAGCAGTCCGCGCCGGACGAGCAGCGGCCCAAGGGCAAGCGCAAGATCCTCGTCCTGTTCGCGGTCGCCGTGCTTGCGTACGCCCTGGACCTCGTCAGCAAGATGATCGTCGTCGCGAAGCTCGAGCACCACGCGCCGATCGAGATCATCGGCGACTGGCTCCAGTTCAACGCCATCCGGAACGCGGGCGCCGCCTTCGGGATCGGCGAGGCCTTCACCGTGATCTTCACCTGCATCGCTGCGGCCGTGATCGTGGTGATCGCCCGCCTGGCCCGCAAGCTCTACAGCATGCCGTGGGCGATCGCCCTCGGCATGCTGCTCGGCGGCGCCCTGGGGAACCTCACCGACCGGATCTTCCGCGCCCCCGGAGTGTTCGAGGGAGCGGTGGTCGACTTCATCGCGCCGAAGGGCTTCGCGGTGTTCAACCTCGCGGACTCGGCGATCGTGTGCGGCGGCTTCCTGATCGTGATCCTCTCGTTCCGCGGTCTGGACCCGGACGGCACCGTCCACAAGGACTGACCAGGGGCTGAGCAGGGCCTGAGCAGCGGCGGGGCCTCCTGTGGGGGCTCTCGTGGTGTGGGAGTGTCGGTGGCCTCCTGCATACTCAATGGGTGAGCACGATTCCCGAGATCCGTACCCTGCCCGTGCCGGACGGCCTGGAGGGCGAGCGCGTCGACGCCGCCATCTCTCGCATGTTCGGTTTTTCCCGCACGAAGGCCGCCGAGCTTGCGGCGGCAGGCAAGGTGATGGTCGACGGCAGCGTGGTCGGCAAGTCCGAGCGCGTGCACGGCGGCGCCTGGCTGGAGGTGGAGATGCCGCAGGCGCCCGCTCCGGTGCAGATCGTCGCCGAGCCCGTCGAGGGCATGGAGATCATCCATGACGACGACGACATCCTCGTGATCGTCAAGCCGGTGGGCGTGGCCGCGCACCCGAGCCCCGGCTGGACGGGCACCACGGTGATCGGCGGCCTCGCAGCCGCCGGGTATCGCATCTCGACCTCCGGAGCCGCCGAGCGCCAGGGCATCGTGCACCGCCTCGACGTGGGCACGTCCGGTCTCATGACCGTCGCCAAGTCGGAGCGCGCGTACACCTCCCTGAAGCGGCAGTTCAAGGAACGCACGGTCGACAAGCGCTACAACGCGCTTGTGCAGGGCCACCCCGACCCGATGAGCGGCACGATCGACGCCCCCATCGGACGCCACCCGCAGCACGACTACAAGTGGGCGGTCACGGCCGAGGGCAAGCCCTCCGTCACGCACTACGACCTCATCGAGGCGTTCCGCGCCGCCTCCCTGCTCGACATCAAGCTGGAGACGGGGCGCACCCACCAGATCCGCGTGCACATGGCGGCCCACCGCCACCCGTGCGTGGGCGACCTGACGTACGGCGCCGACCCGACGTTCGCCAAGCGGCTCGGTCTCACGCGCCAGTGGCTGCACGCGGTGCGGCTCGGCTTCGAGCACCCCGGCGACGGGCAGTGGGTGGAGTTCGAGAGCACCTATCCGGACGACCTCCAGCAGGCTCTCGACCGGGTGCGGGCAGAGAGCGAATGAGCGTCGGGGTCAGCTGCCGGATCGCGGTCGAGGCCGACGACCTGGAGGCCTGCTTCAGGGTCCGCAAGGAAGTCTTCGTCGTCGAGCAGCAGGTCCCCGAGGACCTGGAGTACGACGCGTACGACGCCGACGCGGTGCACGTCCTCGCGGTCCGCGACGACGGCCTTCCGCTGGGCACGGGCCGTCTGCTCACCGGCGCGGCGGCCGCGGCCAAGAACGGCGGGGACAGCGAGGTGGGCGCCCTCGGCCGCCTCGCGGTGACCCGCGACGCGCGCGGACTCGGTGTCGGCGCGGCCCTGGTGCGGACGATCGAGGACGCGGCACGCGCGCGTGGCCTCACCGCCGTCGACCTGCACGCACAGACCCACGCCCTGGGGTTCTACGAACGCCTTGGTTACGTGGTCTACGGCCCCGAGTTCCCGGACGCGGGCATCCCCCACCGGGCGATGCGCAAGCCACTGGGCTGAGCGCCGGACAGCGGCAGCGGTACCGGAGGGGCATCGGCCCGGTTCGTGCGGACCCGTGGCAGGGTTGAGGTCTTGATCGTCTGAGTCCCGGACTTTTGAGTCCCGGACCTTCTCGAACTGACCGACACCGCCGGAGGCCGCACCGTGGATCAACTGGCGCTGCTGCTCATTCTGCTGCTCGGCGCCGTGGTGACGGTGCCGCTCGGCGAGCGGCTCGGGCTGCCCGCGCCCGTCCTGATGACGCTGGCCGGGATCGTCCTCGCCTTCGCCCCCTGGGTCCCGAACGTCGAGATTCCGCCCGACTACATCCTTCCGCTGGTCCTTCCGCCCCTCCTTTACGCGGCCGTCCAGCGCACCTCGTGGCGGCAGTTCGCCGCCAACAGACGCCCCATCTTCCTGCTCGCCGTGGCCCTCGTCTTCGTGACGACCGCGGCGGTCGCCGCGATCGCGAACTCGGTCGTCCCCGGCCTTCCGATCGCTGCCGCCGTGGCGCTCGGCGCGCTCGTGGCGCCGCCCGACCCGGTCGCCGCGACCGCCGTCGCAGGGTCGCTCGGGCTGCCGCGGCGGCTCGTGTCGATCCTGGAGGGGGAGGGGCTCTTCAACGACGTCACGGCGATCGTGCTCTACCACGTGGCGATCGCGGCGGCGGTCAGCGGGACGTTCTCCTGGCCGTCGGCGGTGGGGCAGCTTGCGCTCTCCGCGGTGGTCGCCGTCGCCATAGGGATCGCGCTGGGCTGGATCACCAACAAGCTCATGGGGATCCTCGGCGAGGCCACCCTGCAGACCGGCCTGACGCTGCTCGTCCCCTTCGTGAGCTACGTCATCGCCGAGGAGCTGATGGGCTCCGGCGTGCTCGCCGTACTGACCACCGCGCTCTACCTCGCCGAGCACGGCGCCGACGCCGACGACGTCCTCGGACGGATCACCGGGCAGACGTTCTGGAGCATCGTCGACACACTGGTCACCGGCGTCGCCTTCGGGCTCATCGGGCTCGAACTGCACAACGTCTTCGGCACGGCGAGCGGCCGTGAGTGGCAGATGATCGGCTGGGGAGCGGCGGTCGTCGCGGTCGTCGTCGGCGTACGACTGCTGTGGCTGCTGCCCGCGACCTACCTCGCCAAGCGGCTGCACAAGCTGCGGGACATCGACGAGGAGATCCCGACGACCTGGCGCGAGACCGTGGTCATGTGGTGGTCCGGGATGCGCGGCGTGGCGTCGGTCGCCCTCGCCCTCGCCATTCCGCTGAAGACGGACAGCGGCGATCCCTTCCCGGCCCGGGACGAGATCATCTTCATCGCCTTCTGCGTCATCATGGCGACCCTCGTCGTCCAGGGGCTCACCCTGCCCTGGCTGGTGAAGAAGCTCGGGGTGCGTGCGGACACCGACGTCGAGCGGGCCATCGAGCGGGACCTTGCCATCCGGGCAGCCAAGGCGGCCAAGCGCCGCCTCAAGGAGATCGAAGAGGTCGAGGAGCTGCCCGAGGACCTCTCGGAGCGGCTGCTGCGCGGGGCCTTCGACATCGGCGCCAGGATCAGCCCCGACATCGTCGACGACGAACGGCGCGAGCGGTACTCCAAGCGCGCCGTCCGTCTCAAGGCGGTCCAGCGCATCCAGCGCGACATGATGTCGGCCGCCCGCCACGAGATCCTCGCCGCGCGCAGCGAACCCGGCGCCGACCCCGAGATCGTCGACCGGGTCCTGCACCATCTCGACGTACGCAGCCTGCGGTCCTGACGGCCGGCGGCCGGCGGAGGGGGCGGCTCAGCCCCGGCCGGTGCGCGGCACGGCCGACCGGGGCGGATGCGGCTGCTCGTCCTCCGGCGGCAGTTCCGCCCAGGCCGTGTTGACCCGCGGCAGGGCGTAGGCGTGGCGCTCGGTCAGCCAGCGGATCAAGTGCTCGCGCACCGTGACCCGCACCGTCCAGATGTCGTCCGCGTCCTTGGCGGTGACCAGGGCGCGCACCTGGATCGTGTTCGGCGTCGTGTCCGTGACCGCGAGTCCCCAGTCCCTGCCGTCCCAGGCGGCGCACTCGCGCAGGATGTCCTGGAGCTTCTCGCGCATCTCGGCGACGGGCGCCGTGTGGTCCAGCTGGAAGAAGACCGTGCCGGTCATCTGGGAGCCGCCGCGCGACCAGTTCTCGAAGGGCTTCGACACGAAGTACGACACCGGCATCGTGATCCGGCGCTCGTCCCAGGTGCGTACGGCGAGGAAGGTCAGTGTGATCTCGTCCACGGTGCCCCACTCGCCGTCCACGACGACCGTGTCGCCGATCCGCACCATGTCGCCGAAGGCGATCTGCAGCCCCGCGAAGAGATTGGCGAGCGTGGACTGGGCGGCGACGCCCGCGACGATGCCCAGAAGCCCCGCCGACGCGAGCAGTGATGTTCCGGCGGCCTGCATGGCGGGGAAGGTGAGCAGCATCGCCCCGACGGCCACGACGCCGACGATCGCGGTGACCACCCGCTGGATGAGCGTGACCTGTGTGCGCACCCGGCGGACCCGGGCCGGATCGCGGTGGGCATTGGCATAGCGCGCGTACGTGGACTCGACGATGGCCGTCGCGATACGGACGAGGAGCCAGGCCACGGACCCGATGAGCACCAGGGTCAGCGTCTGCCCGATGCCCGGCGAATGGTCCTTGGCGATCTTCGCCTGTTCGAAGGAGCCGCGCAGCAGGGCGGCACAGAGGACAAGTTGGAAAGGGAGTCGGCAGCGGCGCAGCAGACCCCACAGGGGGTTGTCGGGGTGGCGGTCGTCGGCCCGGCGCAGCAGCACATCGGCCAGCCACACCACGGCCAGCGTGATCACGACCGAGCCGCCGACCACGATCAACGGACGCAGTACGTTCTCCATGCCCCCGAGGGTAAGTGGCACGATGGCCTCATGAACATCATGCTTTTCCACTCGACGTACGGGCTCGTGCCCGCGGTGCACGCGGCGGCCGACCGGCTGCGCGCCGAGGGGCACGAGGTGTGGACGCCCGATCTGTTCGAGGGGCGCACTTTCGGCACCGTCGAGGAAGGCATGGCCTTCAAGGACGAGCTCGGCAAGGAAGAGCTCCTCAAGCGGGCGATTCTGGCCTCCGCGCCCTACTCCGAGCGGGGTCTGGTCTACGCGGGCTTCTCGTTCGGCGCCGCCACCGCCCAGACCCTCGCCCTCGGCGACGACAAGGCGCGCGGCCTGCTGCTCCTGCACGGCACGTCCGACATCGCGGAGAGCGCGACGGCGGACGAGCTGCCGGTGCAGCTGCACGTCGCCGAGCCGGACCCGTTCGAGACGGACGACTGGCTGAGCGCGTGGTACCTGCAGATGGGACGGACCGGCGCCGACGTCGAGGTCTACCGCTACGCGGGAGCGGGCCACATCTACACAGACCCCGACCTGGACGACTACGACGCCGAGGCGGCGGAAGCGACGTGGCGGACGGCCATCGGCTTCCTGGAGACGCTGTAGCGGCGAGTGCCGCCGTTCACGCGCGCGTGCAGCGTCCCACCGGGGCGCTCACGGGCGGCTTGCACTGCAGGCCGTAGTCGCCGCCGCTTGAGCTGAGGTAGCGCCCGGCGCATTCGTTGCCGCTGGTCCTGCCGCGCTCGGCGCAGAACCGCAGAGCGGCCCGGCCGTCCGCGAAGGGCCCGGGAGCGTAGATCACCCAGAAGCCCGGCCGCAGCGACGCGTAGTCGTCGCTGCGCAGGTACTCCGCCTCCGGCACGTCCTTGCGCACGGCCGCGAGCCTGCGGTCGCGAGTGGCCGAGCCGGAGCCGACGGGCTCTGAGAAGAGCTGGGCGACCCAGCTGCCCGATGCGGGCGGGGCGCCGGGCGATGACGCGGGCGGCGTGGTCGTGCCGTCGGACGGATCGGGTTTCTTGGATGCCTTCGTGGCCGCGGGGGACGCTTCGGGCGAAGCTCCCGCGGAGGTGCTCGCGCCGCCCTTGCCTTCCTCCCTGTCCGTCCCCGGCCCGCCCCGCAGCGCGAGCACCAGTGCGGCTCCGGCGACCGAGGCGAGCACCACGGCGGCCACCGCGGCGATCGCAGGCGTACGTCTTCGGGGCGCGGCGGGCGGCGGCGCCACGCTGACGGACGGCCGCCCCGAAATCTCCGTCGGCTGCCAGGCGATCCCGTTCGCCACCGCGGCGAGCATCGCGTCCAGGCGCTCCGAGTCGGGGCGCCGCGCTGGGTCCCGCACGAGGAGGGCGCTCAGGACCGGGGCGAGCGGCCCGGAGCGCACCGGCGGCGGCACCGGGTCGTCGAGCACGGCGGCGAGCGTGGCAAGCGTCGAGGCGCGGCGCATGGGACTGACGCCCTCCACGGCGACGTACAGGACCAGGCCGAGCGACCAGAGGTCGGCCGCCGTGCCCTCGTCCGCCGTGCCGCGGATGCGCTCGGGCGCGATGTACTCCGGCGAACCGATCAGGTCTCCGGTGGCGGTGAGCTGATCGGAGCCCAGCAGCGAGGCGATGCCGAAGTCGGTCAGGACCACGGAGACGCCCGAGCCGCCGGGGGCCTCGTCCCGCAGCAGGATGTTGGCGGGCTTCACGTCCCGGTGCAGGATGCCCGCCGCGTGGGCGACGCGCAGCGCCGAGAGGAGTTCGCGGCCGATGCGCGCCGCTTCGTGCGGTGCCAACGTGCCCTGTTCCAGGAGGTCCTGGAGCGTGCGCCCCGGCAGCAGCTCCATCACCAGCCAGGGGTGTGGGCCCGTGTCCACGATGTGGTGGATCGTCACCACGTGCGGGTGGTTGAGCCGGGCGAGCGCCCTGGCCTCGCGCAGCACCCGCTCCCGCAGGACGCGCGACTGTTCGTCCGTCAGCTCGTGCCCCGCGGGCCGCACCTCCTTGATGGCCACCTCGCGGTGCAGCACGGTGTCGCGTGCCCGCCACACCGTGCCCATGCCCCCGCTGCCCAGCCGTTCGAGCAGCTCGAAGCGCCCGTCCACCACATCCCCCGTGCCGCTCATGTCGCAAGAGTAGAGGGCGGCACCGACACAGGTGACCCGGTCAGCGCACCGGGGCCGGCGCTCGCTCGACCTTCTGGGTGCCGCTGAGGGTGCGGTACGAACGGGCCCACCTGGACGTCGCCTCGGGGTCCTTGCGGTCGGACAGGACGTAGTAGTCCATCTGCGAGCGCTCGGCGGTGACATCGAGGACGCCGTAGCCGTGCGAGTCCATGTCCAGCCACTTCACATGGCGGTTGGCAGCCTTCACCGCGCCCACCGCGACCAGCGAGAGGGTGTGCGGGGCGACGTGCAGCATGTCGTCCACGTTGTCCGAGGTCACGGACGTGACGACGAACTCCGTGGCCGCGGAGGGCGATCCGGGGTACGTGGCGGCCCTGACCGGTACGTCGTTCGCCCAGGCCATGTGGATGTCGCCGGTGAGGAAGACCGTGTTCCGGACGGCCTTGTCGACCAGGTGCGAGATGAGCTCCTTGCGGTCGTCGGTGTAGCCGTCCCACTGGTCGCCGTTGACGGCGAGGCCCTCCTTGGGCAGGCCGAGCAACTCCGCGATGGGCTGCAGCAGATGGGCCGGTACGGAGCCGAAGGCGACCGGAGAGATCATCACCGAGGTGCCGACCAGCTTCCAGGAGGCGTCGGACGAGGCGAGGCCCGCCTTCAGCCAGTCGAGCTGGGCGCGGCCCGTGATCGTACGGCCTGGGTCGTCCACGTCACCGCTGCCGAAGCCCGCCTGCTCGGAGCGGAAGGAGCGCAGGTCGAGCAGGTGCAGATCGGCCAGCTTGCCGAAGCGCAGGCGGCGGTAGACGGTCCCTTCAGTAGAAGGGCGTACGGGCATCCACTCGAAGTACGCCTGCTTGGCGGCCGCCATGCGCTGCGCCCAGCCCCCCTCGGTCTCCGGGGAGTGGTTCACCGCCC
Organism: Streptomyces sp. NPDC055239; assembly: GCF_053606205.1. Taxonomy (NCBI): domain Bacteria; kingdom Bacillati; phylum Actinomycetota; class Actinomycetes; order Kitasatosporales; family Streptomycetaceae; genus Streptomyces; species Streptomyces sp. NPDC055239. Next base: position 72,381 of record NZ_JBSGRD010000008.1, read on the forward strand.
CGCCCGACCAGGCGTTGTCGGCGAACTCGTGGTCGTCCCAGATCGCGATCAGCGGGTGCGTGGCGTGCATCGCCAGCGCGTCCGGGTCGGTCTTGTGGACGCCGTGCCGGGTGCGGTAGTCGGCGAGGCTGACGATCTCGTGCCGCGGCTCGTGCTGCCGCACTCCGTACTCGGCGGCCGGGTACTCGCCGCTCTCGTACTCGTAGATGTAGTCGCCGATGTGCAGCACCGCGTCGAGTTCGGTGCGGGCCGCGAGATGGCGGTAGGCGGAGAAGTAGCCGGCCTCCCAGTTGGCACAGGACACCACACCGAACCGGACACCGGGCGATGCCGCCTCGTGGGCGGGAGTGGTGCGGGTGCGTCCCACGGGGGAGTGCACCGGGGTGCCGCCGTTACTGTCGCTGTCACCGTTGCCGTCGTCCACGGAGAAGCGGAAGTAATAGGTGGTGGCTGGGCTCAAGCCCCTTACATCGGCCTTGACCGTGTGGTCGGCCGCGGCCCGTGCGGTCGTGCTGCCGCGGCCGACGACCCGGGTGAAACCCTTGTCCTCGGCCATCTCCCACCGCACCTCGGTGTCCGGCCCCTTGCCGGAGCCCGGCGAGGCCTCCGGTGTCGGCGTCACGCGGGTCCACAGGAGGACTCCGTCGGGCAGCGGGTCACCCGAGGCGACTCCGTGACGGAAGGCGGGCCCGTCGGCTGCGTGCGCGAGGGGAGCGGCGGCGAGCGGCGCGAGTGCCGCGGTGGCGGCAGCGGCCTTGACGACCGTACGGCGGCTCGGGGCCGGGGAGCTGAGCGGTCTGTGTGTGCTGATTCGACTGGTCACGGGCGATTACCCTACTGATCGGTAATCGCCAAGAGCGGGCGAACGGTGAAACGTTCGCCCGCTCTTCTCCGGTTGGGTGCTTCAGCCCTTCAGCGCCGCGTCGATGGCCTTCTTGTAGTCCTCGACCGTCGAAGGAGCGTTCTTCTTGTCGGGGCCGGTCACCTTCTTGCCGTCCATGACGAAGGAGGGCGTGCCCTCGACGCCGTCCTTGTTGTCGTCGAACATCTTCGACATCTCAAGGGCCCAGCGGTCGTACGTGCCGTCCTTGACGTCCTTCGCGAAGGTCTTGCTCTTCTTGAGCTCGGGGACCTCGTTCGCGATCTTGGTCAGGAGCGCGTCGTCCTTGAACTTGTCCTCCGTCTCGGAGGGGTGGTTCTCCTTGGAGAACAGGGCCTTCTTGTAGTCCAGGAAGGCCTGGTCGCTCACGTTCAGGGCGGCACCGAGCGCGCTGAGCGCGTTCTTGGAACCCTCACCGGTGAGGTTGCGGTCCAGGAACGTGGCGCCGACGAACTGGATCTTGTACTTGCCGTCCTTCAGGTCCTTCTCGACCGTCGGGCCCACCGTCTGCTCGAAGCTGGCGCAGACGGGGCAGCGCGCGTCCTCGTAGACCTTGAGGGTCTTCTTGGCGCTGTCCTTGCCGATGACGACGGTCGTGCCGTCCTTGCCCGAGGTGTTCGCGGGCTTGACCAGCTTCTCGTCGGCGGCGGCTTCCCAGTGGCCGGGCTTGTTGGACTGCATGACGGCGTAGCCGATGCCGCCCGCGATCGCCAGGACCGCGACGACGGAGACGCCGACGAGCAGCGACCGCTTCCGCTTCTGCCGCTTGCGCTCGGCTTCCTGCTGGGCGCGGATCCGCTCGCGGGCCGCCGACTTGGCCGCCTGGCTGTTGCGCTTGCTCATGATGATGTTCTCCGTAGGGGTGACATACGTGGGGACGGTGGTGCTCAGGCGAAGACGGCCGAGCAGGGCGGTCCACGCCGTCCCACGAAATGCACGAGAAGCCGCGAACGCGCGGTCCGCACCCGGCGCGCGGGGCGCGGGGCACGGCGCACGGGCCGCACGCGGATGCTCACCGCGGCGACCGCGATAAGCAGCGGCCGGAAGGTGCACGCGGCCATCGCGCGCAGGACCTGGGCCAGGGCGCGCTCGCCGCGCCGCAGCCAGGCCGCCGCGAGCAGACCGACCCCGATGTGCGCGCCGAGCAGCAGCCAGGCGGCGCTCGGCTCGGCGTCGGCGAGCAGCACGGCGGCACGGTGACCGTCGCCGGTCATCCGGGCCAGCGGTGTGCCGACGCTGCCGCCGCCGCACAGCACGTCGAAGCCGACGGAGCGCAGGGGACCCGCGACGGGTCCGCCCGCCTGGCCGTAACAGACGTGCTGCCCCGCGGTGAACACCGTGTCGGCGGCCAGTTCCAGGGGGATGAGCAGGGCGGCGATGCGGCCGTAGCCGCGCTCGCGCCCCGCCAGGGCGTACGCGATGACGAAGACCGCGCCCGCGATGACGGCGACGGTGGTCAGCGGCAGCGGGGCGCGGGACAGCAGGACGTGCGACGCGGCGGAGAGCGTCACGACGAGCGTCGTGAAGAGCGCCGCGCGCACGGCTCTGAGCTGGGTTCCGGATATGTCCATCGCGCAGCCGAGTCTGTCACGTGCTCCCGTAAGGCATCCCTAAAGGGTGCCTATGAGTTACACGATGGCCTGCAGACCCGGAATCCGACCGTTACGGAACAGGTCGACGAAGATCTGGTGGTCCTTGCGGGCGCGCGCCCCGTAATCATGGGCGAAGTCCACGAGCAGGTCCCCGAAGCCCTCCTCGTCCGCCGCGATGGCGGCGTCGATCGCGCGCTCCGTGGAGAACGGCACCAGGTCGGAGTGGCCGCTCTCGTCGTCGGCGGCGGAGTGCATCGTGGCGGTGGCGCGGCCCAGGTCGGCGATGACCGCGGCGATCTCGTCCCAGTCGTCGATGTCCGACCAGTCCAGGTCCACGGCGTACGGAGAGACCTCGGCGACCAGCTGTCCGGTGCCGTTCAGCTCGGTCCAGCCGAGCCAGGGGTCGGCGTGCGCCTGGAGCGCGCGCTGCGAGATGACCGTGCGGTGGCCCTCGTGCTGGAAGTAGTCACGGACCGCGCCGTCGGTGATGTGCCGCGAGACGGCCGGGGTCTGGGCCTGCTTGAGGTAGATCACGACGTCGTTCTCCAGGGCGTCGCTGTTGCCCTCGAGCAGGATGTTGTACGAGGGAAGGCCCGCGGAGCCGATGCCGATGCCGCGGCGGCCGACGACGTCCTTCACGCGGTACGAGTCGGGGCGGGTGAGCGAGGACTCGGGGAGCGTCTCCAGATAGCCGTCGAAGGCGGCGAGCACCTTGTAGCGGGTGGCCGCGTCGAGCTCGATCGAGCCGCCGCCCGGGGCGAAGCGGCGCTCGAAGTCGCGGATCTCCGTCATGGACTCCAGGAGCCCGAAGCGGGTCAGCGAGCGCGCGTCGCGCAGCGCGTCCAGAAGCGGGCCCTGGGCGGTGTCGAGGGTGAAGGGCGGCACCTCGTCGCTCTTGGCGCCGGTCGACAGGTCGTGGATGCGCTCGCGGTACGCCGCCGCGTAGATCCGCACCAGGTCGGTGATCTGCTCGTCGCTGAGCGCCTTCGTGTACCCGATCAGGGCCACGGAGGCGGCGAAGCGCTTCAGGTCCCAGGTGAAGGGGCCGACGTACGCCTCGTCGAAGTCGTTCACGTTGAAGATCAGACGGCCCTGGGCGTCCATGTACGTGCCGAAGTTCTCCGCGTGCAGGTCGCCGTGGATCCACACCCGTCCCGTGCGCTCGTCCAGGTACGGACCGCCGTGCTGCTCGCGCTCCAGGTCCCCGTAGAAGAGGCAGGCCGTGCCGCGGTAGAACGCGAAGGCGGAGGCGGCCATTTTCCGGAACTTCACCTTGAAGGCGGCGGGGTCCGCGGCGAGCAGCTCGCCGAACGCGGTGTCGAAGACGGAGAGGATCTGCTCGCCGCGCTGATCAGCGGTGGGCTGCGGTTCCGACATCGCGGGGTGCCTCCTGGTACAGGTCGTGCATGACATGTGGGACGGGTGTTCAGAACATTTGGGACAGGCGTTCCGACCTGTCCAACGCACGACGGTACCCCCGAGTGCCCGTCGCTTGTCAGTGCTCCGGATTAGACTTCCACGCTGTCCCCCCAGACTGCCCGCAGTCCGTTGCCCGATGTTCTCCGGAGGCCTTCCACCGTGACCAAGCCGCCCTTTACGCACCTCCACGTCCACACCCAGTACTCGCTGCTGGACGGTGCCGCGCGGCTGAAGGACATGTTCAACGCCTGCAATGAGATGGGCATGACGCACATCGCCATGTCCGACCACGGCAACCTCCATGGGGCGTACGACTTCTTCCACTCCGCGCAGAAGGCGGGCGTCACGCCGATCATCGGCATCGAGGCGTACGTGGCGCCGGAGTCCCGCCGCAACAAGCGGAAGGTGAAGTGGGGCCAGCCGCACCAGAAGCGCGACGACGTGTCCGGTTCGGGTGGTTACACGCACAAGACGATCTGGGCGTCGAACAGCACCGGCCTGCACAACCTCTTCAAGCTCTCCTCGGACGCGTACGCCGAGGGCTGGCTCCAGAAGTGGCCGCGCATGGACAAGGAGACGATCTCCCAGTGGTCGGAGGGGCTCATCGCCTCCACCGGCTGCCCCTCAGGAGAGCTCCAGACCCGACTGCGCCTGGGCCAGTTCGACGAGGCGGTGAAGGCTGCCGCCGAGTACCAGGACATCTTCGGCAAGGACCGCTACTTCCTGGAGCTGATGGACCACGGCATCGACATCGAGCGCCGGGTCCGCGACGACCTCCTCCGGGTCGGCAAGAAGCTCGGCATCCCGCCGCTGGTGACGAACGACTCGCACTACACGTACGCGCACGAGTCCGTCGCGCACGACGCCCTGCTCTGCATCCAGACCGGCAAGAACCTCTCGGACCCGGACCGGTTCCGCTTCGACGGCACCGGCTATTACCTGAAGTCCACGGACGAGATGTACGCCGTGGACGCCTCGGACGCCTGGCAGGAGGGGTGCCGGAACACGCTTCTGGTGGCCGAGCAGATCGACACCACCGGGATGTTCGAGAAGCGCGACCTCATGCCCAAGTTTGAGATCCCGGACGGCTTCACCGAAGTCACCTGGTTCCAGGAGGAGGTCCGGGTCGGCATGGGCCGCCGCTACCCGGGCGGTGTCCCCGACGACCGGCAGAAGCAGGCCGAGTACGAGATGGACATCATCATCCAGATGGGGTTCCCGGGGTACTTCCTCGTGGTCGCCGACTTCATCATGTGGGCCAAGAACAACGGCATCGCGGTGGGCCCGGGACGAGGCTCGGCGGCCGGCTCGATCGTCGCGTACGCCATGGGCATCACCGACCTCGACCCCATCACGCACGGCCTGATCTTCGAGCGGTTCCTCAACCCCGAGCGCGTCTCCATGCCCGATGTCGACATCGACTTCGACGAGCGCAGGCGCGTGGAAGTCATCCGGTACGTGACCGAGAAGTACGGCGCCGACAAGGTCGCCATGATCGGCACGTACGGAAAGATCAAGGCGAAGAACGCCATCAAGGACTCCGCGCGCGTGCTCGGATATCCGTACGCGATGGGCGACCGCCTCACCAAGGCGATGCCCGCAGACGTCCTCGGCAAGGGCATCGACCTCTCCGGCATCACCGACACCAAGCACCCTCGCTACAGCGAGGCGGGCGAGATCCGGGGGATGTACGAGAACGAACCGGACGTGAAGAAGGTCATCGACACCGCCAAGGGCGTCGAGGGCCTGGTCCGGCAGATGGGTGTGCACGCGGCCGGCGTGATCATGTCCAGCGAGCCGATCGTCGACCACGCGCCTCTCTGGACGCGGCACACGGACGGCGTGACCATCACGCAGTGGGACTACCCCCAGTGCGAGTCGCTCGGCCTGCTCAAGATGGACTTCCTGGGCCTGCGAAACCTCACCATCATGGACGACGCCGTCAAGATGGTGCGGGCGGGCAAGGGCATCGACCTGGAGATGCTCTCGCTCCCGCTGGACGACCCGAAGACCTTCGAACTGCTCTGCCGCGGTGACACGCTGGGTGTCTTCCAGTTCGACGGCGGACCGATGCGTTCGCTGCTCCGCCAGATGCAGCCCGACAACTTCGAGGACATTTCCGCCGTCTCGGCCCTGTACCGGCCGGGCCCGATGGGCATGAACTCGCACATCAACTACGCGGAGCGCAAGAACGGCCGCCAGGAGATCACGCCGATCCACCCGGAGCTCGAAGAGCCCCTGAAGGAGACGCTCGGCCTGACCTACGGCCTCATCGTGTACCAGGAGCAGGTGCAGAAGGCCGCGCAGATCATCGCCGGTTACTCCCTGGGCGAAGCCGACATCCTGCGCCGCGTGATGGGCAAGAAGAAGCCCGACGAGCTGGCGAAGAACTTCGTCCTCTTCCAGGAGGGAGCGAAGAAGAACGGCTTCTCGGACGCCGCGATCCAGGCCCTGTGGGACGTCCTGGTCCCCTTCGCCGGATACGCGTTCAACAAGGCGCACTCATCGGCGTACGGCCTCGTCACGTACTGGACCGCCTACCTCAAGGCGAACTACCCCGCCGAGTACATGGCCGCGCTGCTCACTTCGGTGAAGGACGACAAGGACAAGTCGGCCATCTACCTGAACGAGTGCCGGCGCATGGGCATCAAGGTCCTTCCGCCCAACGTGAACGAGTCCGTGCACAACTTCGCCGCCCAGGGCGACGACGTGATCCTCTTCGGACTGGAGGCGGTCCGCAACGTCGGTACGAACGTGGTCGAGTCGATCGTCCGCTCGCGCAAGGCCAAGGGGAAGTTCGCCTCCTTCCCCGACTACCTCGACAAGGTCGAGGCCGCCGCCTGCAACAAGCGGACCACGGAGTCGCTGATCAAGGCGGGCGCCTTCGACACGATGGGGCACACCCGCAAGGGACTCACCGCGCAGTACGAACCCATGATCGACAACGTGGTGCAGGTCAAGCGCAAGGAAGCGGAAGGGCAGTTCGACCTCTTCGGAGGCATGGGCGACGAGGGCGGCGACGAGCCGGGCTTCGGGCTCGACGTGGAGTTCTCCACCGACGAGTGGGAAAAGACGTATCTGCTCGCCCAGGAGCGGGAGATGCTCGGTCTCTACGTCTCCGACCACCCGCTCTTCGGTCTGGAGCACGTCCTCTCCGACAAGGCCGACGCGGGCATCGGACAGCTCACCGGCGGTGACTACTCGGACGGCTCGATCGTCACCATCGGCGGCATCATCTCCGGCCTCCAGCGCAAGATGACCAAGCAGGGCAACGCCTGGGCGATCGCGACCGTCGAGGACCTCGCGGGCTCCATCGAGTGCATGTTCTTCCCGGCGACGTATCAGCTGGTGTCGACGCAACTCGTCGAGGACGCCGTGGTGTTCGTCAAGGGCCGCCTCGACAAGCGCGAGGACGTGCCGCGCCTCGTCGCCATGGAGATGCAGGTCCCCGACCTGTCGAACGCGGGCACCAACGCGCCGGTCCTGATCACCATCCCGACGGTGCGGGTGACCCCGCCGATGGTCAGCCGCCTCGGCGAGATCCTCAGCCACCACCGGGGCAACAGCGAGGTGCGGATCAAGCTCCAGGGCGCGCAGAAGACGACGGTGCTGCGGCTCGACCGCCACCGCGTACAGCCGGATCCCGCCCTTTTCGGAGACCTGAAGGTGCTGCTCGGCGCGTCCTGTCTGGCCGGATAGGTCCAGGACCGACGGCAAGGGGGCGCACCCGGAAGTCCGGGTGCGCCCCTTCACGTATATACGCCTGTGCGCGCGTCAGTTGTGGCCGAAGCGACGCTGATGCTTGCGGGCGACCTCGGCCGGGCTGCCCTGGGACTGAACCGCGGACTGAACCCGCTGCTCGGCCTGGTCCGCAGACGACTTGGCCTGCTCCTGCGCCTGCTCCGCGGCCGAAGCGCGGTTCTGGTCGTCGCCCTGCTTGCGGTTCTTGTTCTTGGCCATAGTGATCTTCCTCCTGAAGGAAATCTGGGGGCCAGGACGCGACCAGATTCACATATGCCGACAAGCTGCGCATTTCAGAGAATTACCGTGCGTAATAAGGCCTGTCGTAGCCCCGTCGAAGAGCGAAGTCACGACGCGCCACGCCGAAGATCGAGTTCCGGCCGTTAACCTCCGCAGGGTCGGGCAGACTCGAAGGAAACCCGAACCATTGCTTCCAGGGAATCTCCAGGGAAAGAGGGTGGATCGCGTGGACCGCTGCATCGTCCTGGTGGACGCCGGGTATCTGCTGGGTGCCGCCGCGAGTCTCCTCGCGGGCGAGCCGTCCCGGTCCCGGATCACCGTCGATCACACCGCCCTGATCCAGGGCATCCGTGAGCGCGCCGAATCCGACACCGAGCGCCCCCTGCTGCGGATCTACTGGTTCGACGGCGCCCCCGACCGCGTACCGCAGCCCGAGCACCGAAGGCTGCGGGTCATGCCGCGCGTGACGGTCCGGCTCGGCGCGCTGACCCGGAGCGACGGGCGGTGGGCCCAGAAGGGCGTCGACGCCGCCATGCACGCCGAGCTGACGGAGCTGGCCCGCAACCGCGCCTGCTCGGACATCGTGCTCATCACCGGCGACGGGGATCTGCTGCCCGGCATGATGGCCGCCAAGGAGCACGGCGTCGCCGTCCACCTGTGGGCCGTGCAGGCCGCCGACGGGGACTACAACCAGTCCGAGGACCTCGTGGCCGAGGCCGACGAGCGCCGCGTCCTCGACCGGACCTGGATCACCAAGGCCGTACGCCCCAAGGAGCTCACCGGCGTCTGCGCGCCCTCTCCGATTCCGCGCCCCGAGATCGCCGCGATCCTCTCCGCGCCCCTGCCGGAGTCCGCCCTCGCTGCCAGCGCCCAGCGGGCCGCCGACGAGGCCGCAGGCGTGCACCACGGCCAGCACTCTCAGCACGGCCAGCACGTGGAGGCCGGGACCAACGGCGATGGCGGCGGCGCCCACCACATCCCCCCGGGCAAGGGCGTGCCCACCCCCAAGGACCTGGCCGCCCTGCGCGGACCCGGCACACAGGCCGCACAGCACCCCACCAACGCCACGCTGCGCTGGTCGTCGGACAAGGGCTGGGTCGAGCGCCCCGGCGGCGCCGCCGAGAGCCCGGAGGCCGCGGCCCTGCCGACGCTCGCCCAGCTGACGACGGCCGAGCAGCGCTGGGCCGACCGCGAGGAGGACATCACCACCGTCGGCGGTGACCCCTTCGAGGTCGGACAGGTGTTCGCGCGCCGCTGGATGGCCCGCCTGCCGGAACAGCACAACCTGCAGAAGCTCTCGACGATGTACCCGCGCATCCCGCACCGCGTCGACGGCGAGCTCCTGCGGTACGCGGCCCGCTTCGGCCTGCTCGCCCACAAGGACGACCAGATCGACGAACACGACCGGTACGCGATCAGGGCGGGCTTCTGGCGCGAGATCGACGTCCACACGGCGGTCGAGCACGCGCCGGTGGGCGACCGCGCGGGCGAGTGACCGAACAGGCACACCAACGGGGGACGGAACAGCGGGCGCAGATGACTGATACGGGGCGTACGGGGCGCCCCGGGCGTCGCAGTGGGCACCGGACCCCGTAGTCTCGTCCTTCGTGAGTACGCGCTCGGCACAGGCAGTCCGACAGGGACTCCGACAGGGTCACGGCAGCAATGCCGTCTGCGCGGTGCGCGACCTCGTCAAGACATATCCCGCCGCCCGTGGCAGGCGCGGCAGGCCCGCGACCCCCGAGGTGCGCGCCACCGACGGCATCAGCCTGGAGGTCAGGCGCGGCGAGATCTTCGGCCTCCTCGGCCCCAACGGCGCCGGCAAGTCCACCCTCGTACGCCAGCTGACCGGCCTGATGCGGCCCGACAGCGGGAGCGTCGAGATCCTCGGGCACGACATCCTGCGCCACCCCGAGCGGGCCGCGCGGATCCTCGCGTATCTGGGCCAGGAGTCCACCGCGCTCGACGAGCTGACCGTCTCGCTCGCCGTCGAGACGACCGCGCGGCTGCGCGGCCTCGACGTGCGTGCGGCACGGGCCGAGCGGGACGGCGTACTCGAAGAGCTCGCGCTCACCCCGCTCGCCTCGCGGCCCCTGAAGAAGCTCTCCGGCGGCCAGCGCAGGCTCGCCTGCTTCGCCACCGCCCTGGTGGGGGAGCGGCCGCTGCTCGTCCTCGACGAGCCGACGACCGGCATGGACCCCATCGCGCGGCGCGCCGTCTGGGGCGCGGTCGACCGGCGCAGGGCCGAGCGCGGCACGACGGTGCTGCTCGTCACCCACAACGTCATCGAGGCCGAGACGGTCATGGACCGCGTCGCCGTCCTCGACCACGGCAAGGTCATCGCCTGCGACAGCCCCGTGGGGCTGAAGGAGCAGGTCGCGGGCGAGGTGCGGGTGGAGCTCGTCTGGCGGGAGAGGGCGCCGCTCGACGTCCCCGAGGTCATGGCGCTCCGCTCCTCCGCGGTGGAGTCCGGGCGGCGCTGGTCCTTGCGGCTCGCGCCTGATGAGGCGCGGGCCGCCGTCGCCGCGGTCACTGGCGGGGCCGCCTTCTCCGCCTTGGACGACTTCACCCTGGCCACGCCCAGCCTGGAGGACGTGTACCTCGCCCTGGGCGGGAACGGGGAAGGGCTGGTGAAGGGGTGACCTTCGCCGGGCGGAAGAACAGCAACAGCAGGAGGAGCGTCCGATGAGTGCGGTTCCTTTGGAAGCCGCTGTGCGGACCGACGACCGCGAGCGGCAGTCCGACGTCGCCGCCCCCCTGGGGCCCCGCGCGCGGCTGTTTCCCGCGCTCGCGGCCGTCTACCGGGCCCAGCTGTCCCGGGCGCGGGTCGCGCGGATTCCGCTGCTCTTCGTGGCGACCTTCCAGTCCGTCGGGATCATGATCCTGATGCGGGGCGTCGTCGACGGGGGCGGCGAGGCGCGTGCCGTCGTCGCCGGGTCCTCCGTGCTCGTCGTCGCGTTCGTCGCGCTCAACCTGCTCGCGCAGTACTTCGGGCAGCTGCGGGCCGACGGCGGCCTCGACCACTACGCCACGCTGCCCGTGCCGCCCGCCGCGGTGGTCCTGGGCGCCGCGGCCGCCTACGCCTCGTTCACCGTGCCGGGCACGCTCGTCACCGCGGTGGTCGGGTGCGGCCTCTTCGGGCTCCCGCTGGGGCACCTGTGGGTGCTCGTCGCGGTGATCCCGCTGGCCGGTGCCGCACTCGCCGGGCTCGGCGCCGCCCTCGGGCTGCTCGCACCCCGGCCCGAACTGGCCACGCTGCTGGGCCAGTTGGGCATGTCGGCGGCGCTGCTCCTCGGGGTGCTCCCGGCCGAGCGGATGCCGGGCGTCCTGCAGTACGCGCGTGATCTGCTGCCTTCGACGTACGGCGTCGAGGCGTTCGCCCGTACCTTCGGGCCGCATCCGGACTGGGCGGCCGTCGCCCTGGATCTCGCGGTCTGCGCGGGGGTCGGCGTCGCCTCGCTCGCCATCGCCACCTGGGCCTACCGCCGTGCGGCTGTGCGGTGACGCGGCGCTCAGTCAGTACTGGCACCATGTGTGGGTGACTGCACCGCTGACGCCCTCCCAGCCGCCCCACGACCAGCCCCCGCACGACGCCTGGCAGCAAGCCGCTCAGCCGTCCGGAGCCGTTCCCACGTCGGCGCATGAGGAGGACGGTCCTGGTATGAAGAACGAAGTGCGGCAGGCCGCAGTGATCATGGTCGCGATGGCGGTCTGTGGCCTCCTGCTCGGGCTCCTGTGGATGTGGCTCTCGCCACGGGTCCCGTTGATCGCGAACAACGAGGCGGTGTACCTCTACGACACCGAGGGCGAGCAGGCGATCGGGGTCGACGGAACGTTCACCTTGCTCGCGCTCGCGTTCGGCGCGGTGAGTGGCGCCGTGGTGTTCCTGCTGCGCAAGCGGGGCGGGATTCCGCTGGTCATCGGGCTGACGGCCGGGGGCCTTCTCGCGGCCGTGGTCGCCTGGCGCTTCGGGATCTTCCTCGGCCCGGAGACGGACGTCGTCGCCCACGCGAAGGCCGTGGGCAAGGGCGTCGCCTTCGACGCCCCGCTGGAGCTCAAGGCGAAGGGCGCGCTCCTTGCCTGGCCGGTGGCCGCGCTGCTCGTGCACCTGGGACTCACCGCGCTCTTCGGGCCGCGTGACCCCGACCCCTACCCCCTGCCCTACGGGGACCCCGGCCGGACCGGCGAGGGCCCGTCCGGGGACTAGGTCCTGACGTCAGGCGGGGCGCCTCCCGTGGTTGGCCTTGCCCTTCTTCACCCGCCACTTCCTCTTGCGCGTCTTCTTCGACATGAGGGTGGTACTAGTCGAACCGACGGCCCGCGTCGAGGGCCTATTCACGCCCGATCGGGGCCAGTACCGCGCCCGTGAGACGCGCCAGGTCGCCGGGGTCGAGCTCCACTTCCAGACCCCTGCGGCCCGCCGACACACAGATCGTGGCGTGCGACGATGCCGAGTCGTCAAGGACGGTGCGCAGCTTCTTGCGCTGGCCGAGCGGTGAGATGCCGCCCCGTACGTACCCCGTGGTGCGCTCGGCGGCCGCGGGGTCGGCCATCACCGCGCGCTTGCCGCGGACCGCCGTGGCCAGGGCCTTGAGGTCCAGGGTGCCCGCCACGGGGACCACGGCCACCGTCAGCTCACCGTCGACCTCGGCGACCAGGGTCTTGAAGACCCGGTCGGGGGAGACACCCATGGCCTGCGCCGCCTCTTCGCCGTACGAGGGATGCGCGGGGTCGTGTTCGTACGCGTGGAGGGTGTAGTCCGCGCCCGCCGCCGTGAGGGCGACCGTCGCGGGAGTGCCGCCCGCGCCCGGCTGCTTCTGCTTCTTCGCCACAGCGCTCGCGCCTCATGTCGGTTACGGCTTGTGTCGGTACGGCTTGTGTCAGTTGAGACTGGTCGTGCCGCGCGTGAGGTCCGTCGCGGGCAACGACGGCAGATTACGGATGATCGCCGTCTCGGCGCGAAGGACTTTCAGCTCCTCGTGCAGGCGCGAAGCCGTGTCCGTCGCCTCCAGGAGCCGCTGCTTCGTGGGGGTGTCGAGGACGGCCGCGGCCGCGACCAGATACGACACCACCGACGGGTCGTCCGGCAGGTCGGCGCCGGTGGAGAGGGACCGCTCGCGCGCTCCCGCGAGCCGCTTCTGGTAGGCGCGGAACGCCCGCAGGACGCCTTCGGCCAGCGCTCCTGCCTCCTCGCCCTGATCCTCGGGCAGCTCCTCGACCTCCGCGGTCAGGAAGGCCCCGGACGTGTCGACCGAGTGCAGCCGTACGCGTGAGGTGCCGGTGGCGAGGACCTCGAAGCCGCCGTCGGCGCGCTCCCTGATCGTCGCCGCGTCGGCCACGCAGCCCACCGCGTGGAAGGCCTTGAGCGGGTCATCGCCGAAGCCGGCGGTCGGCCCCTGCTCGGGCTGCGCGGTGGGGTCGGGGAGGCCGGGGGCGCTCGGCGCCACCTCGAGGCCGTCGCGGATCGCGACGACCGCGAAGAGGCGCTGCTCCTCTTCGGGAGTCTTGAGCAGGTCGCGCATCATGGCGCGATAACGCTCCTCGAACACGTTCAGCGGGAGGACGAGCCCCGGGAACAGCACCGAGTTGAGCGGGAAGAGCGGAAGCCGGACGGTGGTCACGAGCGTGAAGCCTAATGGTCCTCGGGGCGCGCACGTCCGCCACCGGTGCGCAGCGGGGTCCTGGAGGCCACCTCGATGCGTACGCCGTCGCGCAGTTCCAGGAACTGGCCGAGCGGGTCGTCGGACAGGCGGTCCCAGGGGAAGGACGTCGCATGGGGCCCGATGAGGCGCAGTTGTTCCAGGGCGTCGCTCCATCGCTCCAGGCGCATGAGGACGTACGCGAGGAGGTTGCGGACCTCCGCGGGCCAGGGATCCCCGGCCTCGTACTCCCGCGACGCGGCGATCCCGAGGTCTGCCGCGGCGTCCAGACGCTCGCGCGGCACGCTCCCCGACGCGCTGGTGAGATACGCGAAAGCGGCCCGCGCGGGCAGCGCCTGGATCAGCGAGCCCGGCAGCGCGTCCCGCGCGGCCTGCTCGGCGAAGTCGAAGCACTGGCGGTGCGAGCCGTACCAGTCGGCCGACAGGTACTGGAGTGCGGAGGCGTGGCAGCCGTAGTGGTGCGAGGCGCGGTGCACCGCCTCGGCCCGGATCGCGTCGAAGACCGACTGCGGGGCATGCGTGCCGCGCGCGTGGTCCAGGGCGATCCGCCACGGCACGGGGTCGCGCGGGTCCGCGTCGGCGGCGGCGGTGATCAGGGGCGCCGTCTGGCGAAGCAGCTCGGCGCGGGCGGGCGACTCCCAGCCGCGGACGACCGCGAGTTCCGCCTTGACGAGGAGCGCGTCCGGATCGTGCGGCGCGGCGGACTGCCAGTCGTCGAACCACTCGGAGCGGGAGCGGGCGAAGGCGGCCAGGCGCGTCGTGTAGCGGTCGCGGTTCTCCCACTCGTGGCCCTCGCGGGTCATGGCGAGCAGCTTGGCCGCGGGGTCGTAGTCGCCCCGGCCCGCGGCGACGAGCGCGGGGCCGAGCCGGTCGTCGGGTGCGTCGAGAAGCACCTCGTCGTCGGGGGCGAGGCCGGTCGCCAGGAGCGGGGTGTTCCTGACCATGCGTGCGGTGCGGATCAGGGCGTGCAGGAATGCCATCGTGTGGGTATTGAAAGCCGCAGGTCGGGGCAGCTGCCAGGGGGCGGCCGGTGAAGCTTTCGTATCGGTCGTTAGGTTGCCTGACGCATGGTCAAGGGAAGGTAAAATCTCTGCTCCTGGAGGGCCTCCGCGCCCCCGTCAGTTCCTCCGCAGCAGCCGCGTCGCCCCCGCCGCGACCGTCGTGGCGAGGACCCACCCGAGCAGGATGAGGATCGCCGCGAACCACTGCCAGCCGCCGCGCAGCTGCCAGTAACTGTCCTGGCCGAGGTCGATGACCGGGAGCAGCAGGTCGAGGGAGAAGAGCGCGGGGTTCCAGTTCGGATGCTCGCCCGGCTTGATCGCGGGATGGTCGGAGTGCGAGAAGGCGACCGCGCTCACCGCCCAGAGCACCGCCATCCACAGGGCGGCCCGCCCCGGCCGGTAGCCGTAGGCCACCGTCCAGTCCTGCGCGAAGCCCCAGAGTTTGGCCGCGAGAGGCAGGGTCTCGCGGCGTCGGCGCTGCTTGGCGAGCAGGACCTCGCGGGCGTCGGCGTCCTCGCCGCCGTTGCGCAGGACGGTCGCCAGCTTCTCGTACGGCTCGGGGTTGTACTCGGCGGTCGCGGCCGCCACCCAGGCCAGCCGCCGGGAGAGCGGGAAACTGCCCTGCGGGACGAGGCTCTCGTAGCTGAAGCCGCCCATCTGGAGGCCGCCGGGGCCCGGCCAGCTGGTCGACTTGTCGATGAGGTTGACGACCTTCATGCCGGACAGGATGATCTTGCCGCGCTGCGGGGCCTCGCCGAGGAAGCGCAGCTCGGGGGTCTGGACGCGGCGCAGCGAGACCTCCTGGTCGTTCTCCAGGACGAAACGCGCCTGGGCCAGGTCGACGGCGTCCCCGAAGCGCCCGTCGTCGAGCCGTATGCCGCCCTGACACTCGAAGCGCTGGACGCGGGTGCCGCGCGGGGGAGTCGTGCCGCTGGTCATGGGGGGATCGCCGAGCGCGGCGGGCGTCATGTAGAGCGTGCGTTCCACGGTCATCTGCGGGGCGTTCAGCGCCCGCTGGCCGTACGGATTGGCCAGCTTGCTGCCGCGCAGGCTGAAGGAGACGCCGACCTTCGCGCCGCGCAGGCTCAGCTGGCCGTGCGACTCCATCATCTCGGCCTGGAGGTCCTGCCCGACCGAGAGCCCGTCGCCCATGATCGAGTTGCCGCGCCGGTCGCGGTAGATCACGGCCTGGTTGATGAGCAGGTCGGTGCCGATCTGGGCGTCCGTGAGCCGCATGCCGTTGTGGATGCGGCAGCGCGGCAGATGCAGATCGCCCTCCGTGTGCACGCGGGCCGCCTCCACGCGCGGGATCGAGCAGTTGACCAGGCGCAGGGTGGTGAACTTGGCCTCGGGGACGAGTACTTCCTTCTCGAAGCGGCAGTGCTTCAGCTCGGCGTAGGGATGGACATCGCCGCCCGCCAGATCGAGTACGTCCGTGATCTGGAGGCCCGAGAGCTTCAGCGACGAGACCCGGCCCGAGAGCGCGGGCGGCCCTTCGAGGAGCAGCCAGCACACGATGCGCGCGCGCACGCTGCGTTCCGGGCCCCAGGGGTGGCCGCCGTGCGGATCGTCCGCCATCGCGTCCCCCGACCTGAGGTCATAGACGCTGCCGTTGCGGAAGGCCTGCCACATGCCGATCTCGGCGGCGGTCAGTCCGTCCGGCGGGTCACCGATGCCGGTGTCGTCGACCACTGCTGTTGTCCTCCCCGTACCGCGGTCCCGTACCGCAATCCCGCACCGCGTTCTCGTCCTGCGATGCGCCCTGGTCTCGTACACCTGTTTCATGCCCGCTCAGTGACTGGCTGAACGCTAGTGGTGAACGAGGTCTTCCGGGATCTATATCAGCCAGTGATACGGCGTCGGGCCCGGAATCCGGGTCTGAGAGAATTGGCCACGTGATCTCCCGAATCGATCTGCGCGGCGACGCCCTCCCCGAGGGACCCGCCCTGCGCGCCCTGCTGCCCCGAGCCGACTTCGACGTAGCGGCCGCCCTGGACAAGGTGCGGCCCATCTGCGAGGACGTGCATCATCGTGGCGACGCGGCGCTGATCGAATACGCGGAGAAGTTCGACGGAGTACGCCTGACGCGGGTCCGTGTCCCGGCGGCCGCCATCGCCGAGGCTCTGACCGGCCTCGACCCCGTCGTGCGCGAGGCCCTCGAGGAATCGATCCGGCGCGCCCGCATCGTCCACCGCGAACAGCGCCGCGCCCCGCACACGACCCAGGTCGTGCCCGGCGGCTCGGTCACCGAGAAGTGGGTGCCGGTCGAGCGCGTGGGGCTCTACGCGCCGGGCGGACGCTCCGTCTACCCGTCCTCCGTGATCATGAACGCGGTCCCGGCACAGGAGGCCGGCGTCGAGTCGATGGCGCTCGCTTCCCCGCCGCAGAAGGACTTCGACGGGCTCCCGCACCCCACGATCCTCGCCGCCTGCGCCCTCCTCGGCATCGACGAGGTGTACGCGGTGGGCGGCGCCCAGGCCGTCGCGATGTTCGCGTACGGCACCGAGACCTGCGCCCCGGCCAACATGGTCACCGGGCCCGGCAACATCTGGGTCGCGGCCGCCAAGCGCTACTTCACGGGACGCATCGGCATCGACACCGAAGCGGGCCCGACCGAGATCGCGGTCCTCGCCGACGACACGGCCGACGCCGTGCACGTCGCCTCCGACCTGATCAGCCAGGCCGAGCACGACCCGCTCGCCGCCGCCGTCCTCGTCACCGACTCCCTGGCCCTGGCCGACGCGGTCGCCAAGGAGCTCGAACCGCAGGTCGCGGCGACCAAGCACGTCCAGGACCGGATCGTCCCCGCCCTTGAGGGCAGGCAGTCCGCGATCGTCCTGGTCGACGGCCTGGAAGAGGGCCTGCGCGTCGTCGACGCGTACGGCGCCGAGCACCTGGAGATCCAGACCGCGGACGCCGCGGCCGTCGCCGACCGGGTGAAGAACGCCGGTGCGATCTTCGTCGGCCCGTGGGCCCCCGTCTCGCTCGGCGACTACTGCGCGGGCTCCAACCACGTACTCCCGACCGGCGGTTGCGCCTGCCACTCCTCGGGGCTCAGCGTCCAGTCCTTCCTGCGCGGCATCCACATCGTCGACTACACGCGAGACGCACTCGCCGAAGTCGCCCGCCACGTGGTGACGCTGGCAGAGGCCGAGGACCTGCCCGCGCACGGTGCGGCCGTCAAGGCGAGGTTCGGATGGAAGGTGCCGGAGACCAAGTGACGAACAACGCCCCCTTGTCCCCCTGGGACGAACTTCCCATCCGCGACGAACTGCGCGGCAAGTCCCCCTACGGCGCGCCCCAGCTCGACGTACCCGTACGCCTGAACACGAACGAGAACCCCTACCCGCTCCCCGAGCCGCTCGTCGAGCGCATCACCGAGCGCGTCCGCGAGGCGGCCCGCGACCTCAACCGCTACCCCGACCGTGACGCGGTCGAGCTGCGCACCGAGCTCGCGCGCTACCTCACGGACACCGGCGGCCACGAGGTCACCCTCGCGAACGTCTGGGCGGCCAACGGCTCGAACGAAGTCATCCAGCAGCTCCTGCAGACCTTCGGCGGGCCAGGACGCACCGCCATCGGCTTCGAGCCCTCGTACTCGATGCACGGCCTCATCGCGCGCGGCACCGGCACGGGCTGGATCTCGGGCCCCCGCGGCGAGGGCTTCACCATCGACGCCGACGCGGCGGCGCGGACCATCGCCGAGAACCAGCCGGACGTCGTCTTCATCACCACGCCCAACAACCCCACGGGCAACGCGGTCTCGGCCGACACGGTGATCGCGCTCTACGAAGCCGCGCAGGCCGCGAAGCCCTCGATGGTCGTGGTCGACGAGGCGTACGTCGAGTTCAGCCACGGCGACTCGCTGCTCCCGCTCCTCGCGGGACGGCCGAATCTCGTCATCTCGCGCACCATGTCGAAGGCCTTCGGCGCGGCCGGGCTCCGCCTCGGCTACCTCGCCGCCGACCCGGCGGTCGTCGACGCCGTGCAGCTCGTACGCCTGCCGTACCACCTGTCGGCCGTCACGCAGGCCACCGCGCTGGCTGCCCTCGAGCACACCGACACGCTCCTGAAGTACGTCGAGCAGCTGAAGGGCGAGCGCGACCGTCTGGTGAGCGAGCTGCGTGCGATCGGCTACGAAGTGACCGACTCCGACGCCAACTTCGTCCAGTTCGGGCGATTCGAAGACTCCCACGCCGTCTGGCAGCGGATCCTCGACCGGGGCGTCCTGGTCCGGGACAACGGAGTGCCCGGCTGGCTGCGCGTCAGCGCCGGAACCCCCGAAGAGAACGACGCGTTCCTCGATGCGGTACGCGAACTGAAGAAGGAGCAGCAGGCATGAGCCGCGTTGGACGGGTCGAACGCACCACGAAGGAGACATCGGTCCTCGTCGAGATCGATCTCGACGGCACCGGCGAGGTGGCGGTATCGACAGGGGTCGGCTTCTACGACCACATGCTCGACCAGCTCGGCCGCCACGGCCTCTTCGACCTCACGGTCAAGACCGAGGGCGACCTGCACATCGACACGCACCACACCATCGAGGACACCGCCCTCGCCCTGGGCGCCGCCTTCAAGCAGGCGCTCGGCGACAAGGTCGGCATCTACCGCTTCGGCAACTGCACGGTCCCGCTCGACGAGTCGCTCGCCCAGGTGACCGTCGACCTGAGCGGCCGCCCCTACCTCGTGCACACCGAGCCCGAGACCATGGCACCGATGATCGGCACGTACGACACGACGATGACCCGGCACATCCTGGAGTCCTTCGTCGCGCAGGCCCAGATCGCCCTGCACGTCCACGTGCCTTACGGCCGCAACGCCCACCACATCGTGGAGTGCCAGTTCAAGGCCCTCGCCCGCGCACTGCGCTACGCGTCCGAGCACGACCCGCGCGCCGCCGGGATCCTCCCCTCCACGAAGGGCGCGCTGTAAAGCCATGACCGGTCTCAACACCATCCTGATCGTCGTCGGCCTCTTCCTGATCGGCGGCATCATCTCCTTCGTCAAGCAGGGGATGCCCAAGAGCCTGATCACGCTGCTCTCCATCGGCGCGGCCATGTGCATCGTCGCGGGCGTCATGCGCCTCGACTACTGGAACTGACGGGAGCTGATCCACGTATGACACGTACGACCGCTCCCAAGAAGGTCGTCGTCTTCGACTACGGCTTCGGGAACGTCCGTTCCGCCGAGCGCGCCCTGGCGCGCGCGGGCGCGGACGTCGAGATCACCCGTGACTACGACACGGCCATGAACGCCGACGGCCTCCTCGTCCCCGGCGTCGGTGCCTTCGCCGCCTGCATGCAGGGGCTCAAGGAGGCGCGCGGCGACTGGATCGTGGGCCGCAGGCTCGCGGGCGGCCGTCCCGTGATGGGCATCTGCGTCGGCATGCAGATCCTCTTCGCGCGCGGCATCGAGCACGACGTGGAGGCCGAGGGCCTCGACGAATGGCCCGGCACCGTCGAGCCGCTGAAGGCCGACATCGTCCCGCACATGGGCTGGAACACGGTCGCCGCGCCCGAGGGCTCGCAGCTCTTCGCGGGCCTCGACGCCGATGCCCGCTACTACTTCGTGCACTCGTACGCCGTACAGCACTGGGACTTCGAGGCGGGCAACCCCGCCTTCCGCGCGCCCAAGGTCGCCTGGACCACGCACGGCGAGCCGTTCGTGTCCGCCGTCGAGAACGGCGCGCTGTGGGCCACGCAGTTCCACCCCGAGAAGTCCGGCGACGCCGGCGCCCAGCTCCTCACCAACTGGATCGGAACCCTCTAGGGATGTCAGGGATTTCTGTGAGCAAGCTCGAACTCCTCCCCGCCGTCGACGTCCGCGACGGCCAGGCCGTACGCCTCGTGCACGGCGAGTCCGGATCGGAGACCTCCTACGGCTCCCCGCTGGAGGCCGCCCTCTCCTGGCAGCGGTCGGGCGCCGAGTGGCTGCACCTGGTCGACCTGGACGCCGCGTTCGGCACCGGCGACAACCGCGCCCTGATCGCCGAGGTCGCGGACGCCATGGACATCAAGGTCGAGCTGTCCGGCGGCATCCGCGACGACGACACGCTCGCCGCGGCCCTCGCCACCGGCTGCACCCGCGTGAACCTCGGCACCGCCGCCCTGGAGACCCCGGAGTGGGTCGCCAAGATCATCGCCGAGCACGGCGACAAGATCGCGGTCGGCCTCGACGTCCGCGGCACGACCCTGCGAGGCCGCGGCTGGACCCGCGACGGCGGCGACCTCTACGAGACCCTGGCACGTCTCGACTCCGAGGGCTGCGCCCGCTATGTCGTCACCGACATCGCCAAGGACGGCACGCTGCAGGGCCCGAACCTGGAGCTCCTGCGGGGCGTCTGCGCGGCCACGGACCGCCCGGTGGTCGCCTCCGGCGGCGTCTCGTCGCTCGACGACCTGCGCGCGATCGCCGAGCTCGTCCCGCAGGGCGTCGAGGGCGCCATCGTCGGCAAGGCGCTGTACGCGAAGGCCTTCACGCTCGAAGAGGCCCTCGCAACGGTGGCGTCATGAGTGACATCGTCCGCAGGGTCGGCTCGGGCGGACCGTGGGAGGAGGCCATCGGCTACTCCCGCGCCGTCGAGCTGCCCAACGGCCTCGTCCTGGTGTCGGGCTGTACGTCGGTGGTCAACGGCGTCATAGACGCCGGTACCCCCTACGAGCAGGCGGCCAACGCCTTCCGCGTCGCCGTCGAGTCGCTCCAGCAGCTGGGCCTCGGCCGCGAGCACGTCGTACGCACCCGCATGTACCTCACCCACGCGCGGGACGTCGAGGACGTCGGCCGGGCCCACAAGGAGCTCTTCGACGACGTCCGTCCGGCGGCGTCGATGCTCATCGTCTCCGGCTTCGTCGACCCGAGCCTGGTCGTCGAGGTCGAGGTGGAGGCGTACCGGGGAGCCTCGGGAACCCGGGGAGCTGAGACGTCATGACCCTCGCGGTACGCGTGATCCCCTGCCTGGACGTGGACAACGGCCGGGTCGTCAAGGGCGTCAACTTCCAGAACCTGCGCGACGCGGGCGACCCCGTCGAGATGGCCAAGGTGTACGACGCCGAGGGCGCCGACGAGCTCACCTTCCTGGACATCACCGCGTCCTCCGGCAACCGCGAGACGACGTACGACGTGGTCCGCCGCACCGCCGAGCAGGTCTTCATCCCGCTCACGGTGGGCGGCGGTGTCCGCACCGCCGACGACGTCGACAAGCTCCTTCGCGCCGGTGCCGACAAGGTGGGCGTGAACACGGCCGCCATCGCACGGCCTGAGCTGATCCGCGAGATCGCGGAGCGGTTCGGGCGCCAGGTGCTCGTGCTCTCGGTCGACGCCAGGCGGACTGCGTCCGGGGGCTTCGAGGTCACGACCCACGGCGGCCGTAAGTCCGCCGGGATCGACGCCGTCGAATGGGCGCACCGGGCCGCCGAGTTGGGCGCGGGCGAGATCCTGCTCAACTCGATGGACGCGGACGGCACGAAGGACGGCTACGACATCGAGATGATCGCGGCGGTACGCCGTCACGTCACCGTCCCCGTCATCGCGTCCGGCGGCGCGGGCCGCCTTGACCACTTCCCGCCCGCGATCGCGGCGGGGGCGGACGCGGTGCTCGCCGCTTCGGTCTTCCACTTCGGGGATCTGCGGATCGGCGAGGTCAAGGACACGTTGCGGGGGGCGGGGCACCCCGTGCGCTGAGCGGTTTCTGTGCCTGAGCCCTGAGCCCTGAGCCCTGAGCCCTGGTCACCGGGTGGCCAGGGCTCTCTGCTCGAGAGATAGGAAGCGAAACTTGCGCAATTTATATTGCGCAAGTTTTCTTTCGTATCTACGGTGGCGGTATGGAGAACCCCGAGAACCCCCGCCGCATCACCGACCTCGGCACGCTCAAGGCCTTGGGGCACCCGCTGCGTCTGAGGGTCTACGGCACGCTGCGGGTCTCGGGCCCGTCGACCGCCTCGCAGCTCGCCTCGCAGGTCGACGAGGCGGTCTCGCTCGTCAGTTACCACCTGCGCAAGCTCGCCGAGCACGGCCTCATCGAGGAGGCCGAGGTGCAGAGCGAGGACGCGCGGGAGCGGTGGTGGCAGGCGGCGCAGGACACGCTGAGCTTCCGGCACGAGGACTTCAAGGACACACCGGAGGGGGCGGCTGCGCACGCGGCCGTCGTCCGCAGCCTGATCACGTACCGCCAGGAGCAGTACGAGACCTACCTCGACCAGCAGGCGGCGTGGGGCGCCGAGTGGCGCGTCGCGGCCGACCAGTCGGACTTCCTCGCCCGCCTGAACCCCGCCGAACTCACCCGGCTCAACGCCGAGATCCACGCCCTGATCAGGACGTACGAGGAGCAGGGCAAGGCCGCCGAGGCGGCGGGCGACACCGAGGGGCGCGAGAACGTCGCCGTCCACATGGCCAGCTTCCCCTTCCGGCTCTGAGAGGGCTGCCCCACATGACCACCACCGGCTTACGCACGGTCCCTGCTCCCGCCTCCGAGGAGCCCGCCTCCGAGAAGCCCGCGCACCGGGACGGCAACGTCCTGCGCTGGCTCGGTGCCTACAGCGCCTCCGCTGTCGGCGACAACGTCTTCTACCTCGCCCTGTCCTGGGCAGCCATCCGGTCCGGGAGCCCCGCGCAGGCGGGTGTGATCATGGCCGTCAGTGCTGTACCGCGTGCGCTCCTGATGCTGGGCGGGGGAGTCGTCGCCGACCGGTTCGGGCCGCGCCGGGTCGTCATCGGCAGTGACGCGGTGCGGTGCGTCGCGGTGTTCGCGGTGGCGGGGCTGCTCATCGGGACGGGCCCCGCGCTGTGGCTGCTCGCCGCGCTCGGCTTCGTCTTCGGCATGGTCGACGCCCTGTTCATGCCGGCGGTGGGGGCGCTGCCCGCACGCATCACCGGGCGGCACCAACTGGCCCGTGTGCAGGGCATGCGGGGCCTCGTGATCCGTCTCGCCAACGTCGTGGGCGCGCCGCTCGGCGGTCTCGGCGTCGCACTCGGCGGCTCGGCCGCGGCGTTCGGCATCGCCGGGCTGCTCTTCGCGGCGTCACTGCCGCTGCTGATGTCCCTCCGCGTCGGGAAGCTGCCCGCCGACGAGGAGGCACAGGGCGGGCGGACCGCGTGGCGTGAACTCGGCGACGGGATCCGGTACATCCGGCGCCACCGGATCCTCGCCCCGCTGATGGTGGTCGTCGCGCTGGGGGACCTGGGATTCGTCGGGCCGCTGAACATCGGGCTCACCCTGCTGGCCGACGAGCGCGGCTGGGGCGCGTCCGGTGTGGGCCTGGTTCTCGCCGGGTTCGGCGCGGGGGCCGGGGGATCGGCGCTCCTGCTGACCGTGCGGGGGCGACTGCCGCGTGCGGGGCTCGTGCTGTCCGGTACGTGCGCCGTGGGCGCCGTCGGGATCGGCGCCGTGGCGTACGTGCCGAGCCTGCCGGTGGCGGCCGGGGTGGCGCTGCTCGTCGGTCTCCTGATCGGACTCACCGGGGCCCTGGCCGCGGCGCTGATGCAGACCGAGGCGGACCCCGCGTACATCGGCCGGGTCACCGCGGTCGGCGGCCTGGTCAGCCTGGGCGTGGCGCCACTGACGTATCCCCTGACGGGGTGGGCCGTCGGGATCTGGGGGACGGCCCCCGTCTTCACCGCCAGCGCTGCGGCGTGTGCGCTCGCCGGGCTCTGCGGGCTGTGCTCGCGGGCGCTGCGGGCGGCCGAGCTGCCGACCGCCCCGCCCCGGCCGTGACGCGTGCTGCTACCCCGCGGACGCGTCCTGCATCAGCTGCACCAGATTCCCCACCGAGTCATCGAGCACCGCGGTGATCACAGGCCCCTGCTCCTCGGGCCCCTGCGTGAACCGGACCCCGAGGCCGACGAGCCGTTCGTGTTCGGCGCGTACATCGTCGACCCCGAAGACGATGCACGGGATCCCCGCCTCGTGCAGCGCCTTGCGGTAGGGCTCCGCGATGGGGCCCTCGCCCGGCTCGAGGAGCAGTTCCACATCGCCCTGACCGCCCGCCGCCCCGACGGTGACGAAGACCTGGCCCGCCACCATGTCGACGTGGTGCCGGGTCTCGAAGCCGAGTACGTCCGTGTAGAAGGCGTGGGCTCTGGCCACGTCGTCGACGTACACGCCGGTCATGGCGATCTTGATCATCAGAGACCCAGTTGCTTCGTCTCGTGCAGCTGGGCGATCGCGTCCTTGTCGCCGTCCAATTCGACCTTGGCCGCGTCCTGCCGCCCGTGCGCGAACATGAGCAGCTCGGAGGGCTCTCCGGTGACCGTCACCACGGGCGTGCCGCGGTGCGCCACCGCCGTCTGGCCGTCGGGGCGCCGCAGGACCAGGCCCACCGGCGCCTTGCGGCCCACCAGGCGGGCCATCCGTTCCAGGCGGGACCACAGGGCGTCCGAGAAGACCGGGTCGATCTCGCGCGGCGTCCAGTCCGGCTGGGCGCGGCGCACGTCCTCGGTGTGGACGTAGAACTCGACGGCGTTCGACGCCTCGTCGATCTGCTTGAGGGAGAAGGGCGAGAAGCGCGGAGGTCCTGTCCTGATCAGCTGGATCAGTTCCTCGTAGGGCTTCGCGGCGAACTCGGCCTGGACACGCTCCAGGCGCGAGGCGAGCTGCTTGATCAGCAGCCCGCCCGCGGCGTCCGCGCGGCGCTCGCGGACCACCACGTGGGCCGCGAGATCACGGGTGTTCCAGCCCTCGCAGAGGGTCGGGGCATCAGGGCCCTGTGCCTCCAACAGATCGGCGAGGAGAAGTCGTTCACGCTTGGCATGGGTCGACATACGGTCCAGCCTACGACTCGCTCCCCGGCCCGCCCAGTGGACACGGCCCGGTCGAGTTCCCGAGGCGCGGCACAATGGGCCCATGACCGCCACGCCTCCGCCCAGCAGCCTCGACCCCGAGATCGCCGCCCGCATCAAGCGCGACGCCGACGGACTCGTCCCCGCCATCGCCCAGCAGTACGACACCGGCGAGGTGCTCATGCTGGGCTGGATGGACGACGAGGCGCTGCACCGCACGCTCACCACGGGGCGCTGCACCTACTGGTCGCGCAGCCGCCAGGAGTACTGGGTCAAGGGCGACACGTCCGGGCACTTCCAGTACGTGAAGTCCGTCGCCCTCGACTGCGACGCGGACACCGTCCTGGTCCAGGTCGACCAGATCGGCGCCGCCTGTCACACGGGCACGCGCACGTGCTTCGACGCCGACTCGCTCACCGTGTCCTTCACCGGCACAGGAATCAGCGGCACCGAAGAGTGATCGTCTCGCCGTCCCGCAGCACGATGCGGGACGGATCACCGGCCTTCGGGCGCCCGCCGACAGCGGCGCCACACCTCTCCCGTACGCCGCTCACGCCCCACTCGGTCATGAACTGCCCCAGGGTGAAGTCCCGCCACCGCTCCGACTCCACATGCAGGGTGCCGGTGGTGTCGTGCGTGTGCAGCGGGCTGTAGCGGGGCTTGGGGCCCGAGCGGTCGATGCCGATGTCCGCGGGAACCGTGACGGGACGGCCGCCGGAGAACACCTTCAGGGTGGTGTGGATGTGCATGTCCATCGCCTCGTTGTCGAGCATCTGAAGGCCCGCGGCCCGCACCCTCTCGGGTACGTCCTTGGGGGCGGGCCACACCACGGGGTCGGGTGCGGCGGCCGCGAACGCGGTCGAGGCGAGAACGAGGACAAGGGCAGGCAGCGTACGGCGGTTGGTCATCGTCCAGTTGTAGCGGCCGGCGTTTCGCCCGGCGGTCCGCGACACCGTCCGCCACCCGCACGGCCGTAAGCTCCTCCCATGGATGTCGAGACCTTCCGCAAGCTCGCGAGCGACCGCCGAGTGATCCCCGTCAGCCGCAAGCTCCTCGCGGACGGCGACACTCCCGTCGGGCTCTACCGCAAGCTCGCCGCAGAGCGGCCCGGCACGTTCCTCCTGGAGTCCGCGGAGAACGGCCGGTCATGGTCTCGCTACTCCTTCGTCGGCGTCCGCAGCGCCGCCACCCTCACCACCCGCGACGGCGAGGCCCACTGGCTCGGCGCCCCGCCCGTCGGCGTGCCCACATCCGGCGACCCGCTCGACGCCCTGCGCGTCACCGTCGAGGCCCTGCACACGCCCCGTGACCTGGCATCCGGGATGCCGCCCTTCACGGGAGGGATGGTCGGGTACCTCGGCTACGACATCGTGCGGCGCCTGGAGAAGGTCGGCCCCGGCGAGCACGACGACCTCCAGCTGCCCGAGCTGACGATGCTGCTCACCAGCGATTTGGCCGTCCTCGACCACTGGGACGGATCCGTGCTCCTGATCGCCAACGCGATCAACCACAACGACCTGGGCACGGGCGTCGACGAGGCGTACGCCGACGCGGTCGCCCGCCTCGACGCCATGGAGGCCGACCTGTCGCGGGCCGTCTCCCAGCCCCCGGCCGCGCTGCCGCCTTCCGAGCTGCCGGAGTACACGCAGCTGTGGGGCGGCGAGCAGTACCAAGAGGTCGTGGAGGACATCAAGGAGCGCATCCGCGCGGGCGAGGCCTTCCAGGTCGTCCCCTCGCAGCGCTTCGAGACGCCCTGTGAAGCCAGCGCCCTCGACGTCTACCGCGTACTGCGGGCCACGAATCCGTCGCCGTACATGTACCTCTTCCGCTTCGACGGGTTCGACGTCGTCGGGTCGTCGCCCGAGGCCCTCGTCAAGGTCGAGGACGGGCGCGCCATGGTGCACCCCATCGCGGGCACCCGGCCGCGCGGCGCGACCCCGCAGGAGGACCAGGCGCTCGGCGACGAACTGCTCGCCGACCCCAAGGAGCGGGCCGAGCACCTGATGCTGGTCGACCTGGGCCGCAACGACCTGGGGCGCGTCTGCGAGCCAGGATCGGTCGAGGTCGTCGACTTCATGTCCGTCGAGCGGTACTCCCACGTCATGCACATCGTCTCGACGGTCACCGGCCAGGTCGCCGAGGGACGCACCGCCTTCGACGTCCTCACCGCCTGCTTCCCCGCGGGCACCCTCTCCGGCGCCCCCAAGCCCCGCGCGATGCAGATCATCGACGAGCTCGAACCCTCCCGGCGCGGTCTGTACGGCGGCTGTGTCGGATATCTCGACTTCGCGGGCGACTCCGACACCGCCATCGCCATCCGCACCGCGCTGCTGCGGGGCGGCACGGCGTACGTCCAGGCGGGAGCCGGGGTCGTCGCCGACTCCGACCCGGTGGCCGAGGACACCGAGTGCCGCAACAAGGCGGCGGCGGTCCTGCGCGCCGTCCACACGGCCAACCGGCTGCGGCGTCCCGATGGACGTGAGGGATAGTGGAGAGGTGACTTCTGCCGTACCACCGCCCCGCACCCAGGCCGCCGACGCCTCCGAGGCCGACGCCGAGCCCGAGACCAGGGCTCAGCGCAGCGGTCGGCGAAGTATCGCCGTGGCCCTGCTGTTCGGCGCGGTCGGCGCGGCCCTCGCGCTGCTCGCGTCCCGCCAGACCTGGGCCAAGGGAACCGTTTCCGTCGCGGGCGGCGAGCTGCCGCTGAGCGCCACGGGCAGCGACGTCACGGGCGTTCCGGCGGCCCTGGCCATAGTGGGTCTCGCCGCGCTCGTCGCCGTCTTCGCCGTCCGCAAGGCCGGGCGGATGCTCGTCTCGCTGCTGCTCGCGCTGAGCGGCGCGGGCACCGTGGCCGCCGCCCTCCTCGCCGCCGACGACAGCGGCGCGCTCGACGAGAAGGCCGCGGAGGCCTCCGGCGACGCCGCCGCCACGATCGGTGATCTCAGCCACACCGCCTGGCCGTACGCCGCCGCCGTCGCGGGCGCGCTGATCCTGATCGCCGGACTGCTCGCCCTGACGTACGGCAAGTCCTGGCCCGCGATGTCGGGACGCTACGAACGCGACGGCGCCCCGCGCCCCCGCAAGGCGCCGCCCACAGTGGACCCGGACCGGCCCGAAGACCTGTGGAAGGCCCTCGACCGCGGCGAGGACCCCACGCGCGAGACGTGACCCCGGGCTCACGCCTGCGCGTGAGTGCGGGACAATGGAGCGGTGAGCGTTCGGCTCACCCCATGTGTCACCCCGTGCACCAACCCATGCATCACCACCACGCACACAGCAACGAGGAGCAAGCCATGTCAGGCACCAGCCACGGACACACCCCGGCCGCCTGGACCGGTGTCATCATCGCCGTCATCGGTTTCTGCGTAGCGGGTGCCTTCGTGGTGATGGCCAACCCGCTGGGCGTCGTGGCCGGCATGGTCATCGTCATCGGCGGTGGCGTCGTGGGCATGATCATGAGCGCCGCGGGCCTCGGCCAGGCGAAGCGCAAGCCGCAGCCGACGGGCCAGCTCGCGCACTCCGAGGGCTGAGTCCTCGACCGACGTACGGGGGAGGTGGTTCCGGCAGATGTGCCGGAACCACCTCCTTCCGCGTTTCCTTGCCGGGCGCAGGCCGCCGCCGGAGGGCACAATGCGTCGGGTGAACGCTGAACCCGAGAGCGCGGCACCAGCCGTCGGCCCCGCACTGCGGCGCCTCGCCGTGCCCGTCGGCGTGCTGGGCTCGGTGATCGCCGCCTTCGCCTACGTCGGCACGGTCGACCCGAACGAGCCGGGCCACTACCCCACCTGCCCGCTGCTCCAGCTCACCGGCATCTTCTGCCCCGGCTGCGGCGGCCTGCGCAGCGCCCACGCCTTCATCCACGGCGACTTCACCACGGCACTTGGCGCCAACGCGCTCGCCGTCGTCGGGTACGTCGTCTTCGCGCTCGTCTGGACCCTCTGGGCGGCCCGTGCGGCGCGCGGACGAGGGCTGCGGATCGATCTCGGTTCGGCGCAGCTGTACGGGATCGGGGTCCTCATCGCCGTCTTCACCCTCGTACGCAATCTGCCGTTCGGGGCATGGCTGCATCCTTGACATATCGAGAAACCGCAGGCCGCAGGGGTGGCGGGCGTCCAGGTCGTGGGACTGGCGTCAACCGGATGCGGGGCCTTCGCCCTCCTGCGGATACCATCGCAGTGACCATCGGAATGCCTGATGAGGCAGCCGAACAGCTTGAGGTTCAAACAGCAGCTTCACCGTCAGGGAAGGGGGCCGCTCGCGTGAGTGTGCTCGACGAGATCATCGACGGAGTCCGTGCCGACCTCGCGGAACGGCAGGCGCGCGTCAGCCTCGACGAGCTCAAGGAGCGCGCGGCGAAGGCTCCTGCGGCCAAGGACGGGGTCGCCGCGCTGCGCGGCGACGGCGTCAAGGTCATCTGCGAGGTCAAGCGATCAAGCCCGTCCAAGGGCGCGCTCGCCGCGATCGCGGACCCGGCCGGACTCGCCGCCGACTACGAGGCGGGCGGCGCCGCCGTCATCTCCGTGCTCACCGAGGAGCGCCGCTTCGGCGGCTCGCTCGCCGACCTGGAGGCCGTCCGCGCCAAGGTCGACATCCCGGTGCTGCGCAAGGACTTCATCGTCACCTCGTACCAGCTCTGGGAGGCGCGGGCGTACGGCGCCGACCTCGCCCTGCTCATCGTGGCCGCCCTGGAACAGCCCGCCCTGGAGTCGCTCATCGAGCGCGCCCATTCGATCGGCCTCACGCCGATCGTCGAGGTGCACGACGAGGACGAGGCCGAGCGGGCCGTGGACGCGGGAGCGCGGGTCATCGGCGTCAACAACCGCGACCTCAAGACCCTGAAGGTCGACCGCTCCACCTTCGAGCGCGTCGCGCCCGAGCTGCCGGACAACGTAGTCAAGATCGCCGAGTCCGGTGTGCGCGGGCCGCACGACCTCATCGCGTTCGCCAACGCGGGCGCCGACGCGGTCCTCGTCGGGGAGTCCCTCGTCACCGGCCGCGACCCGAGGTCCGCGGTCTCCGACCTCGTCGCCGCGGGCGCACACCCCGCCCTCCGTCACGGGCGGAGCTGACCCCTCCCGATGACCGCCTTCGCCCGCCTCGCACCCGGCTGCCGCCCTCGCGGCTGCCGGGCGCCCGCGCGGCGCGTGCATGGTCGCAGGGTGCGGTACGTCATCGGCGATGAGCCGGGTCAGGTGAACGGGATGCGATGGCCGAGCGCCCCGTCAGGGGCGCGGGGAACTGCGCGACCAGCCACGGCGTCGCGTCGGCCGGACGAATCGTCTGCCCTTCACGGCGCGTAGCCGTCCTCACCCAGGTGGGGCTTGCTCGCGCAGTTCCCCGCGCCCCTGGCGGGGGTCGATCGCACCGCAGATCACCCATTCACGCCACGTGAGGTAGAGGCATGTCCAGCGAGTACTTTCACCCCGACCCCGAGGGTCAAGTCCCCAGCGCCGAAGGCTACTTCGGCGCGTTCGGCGGCAAGTTCATCCCGGAGGCCCTCGTCGCCGCCGTCGACGAGGTCGCCGTCGAGTACGACAAGGCCAAGAGCGACCCCGAGTTCGCCCGCGAGCTCGACGACCTCCTGGTCAACTACACCGGCCGCCCCAGCAGCCTCACCGAAGTGCCCCGGTTCGCCGAGCACGCCGGTGGCGCGCGGGTCTTCCTCAAGCGCGAGGATCTGAACCACACCGGCTCGCACAAGATCAACAACGTGCTCGGCCAGGCCCTGCTCACCAAGCGCATGGGCAAGACGCGCGTCATCGCGGAGACCGGCGCGGGCCAGCACGGCGTCGCCACCGCCACCGCCTGCGCGCTCTTCGGCCTCGAATGCACCATCTACATGGGTGAGATCGACACCGAGCGCCAGGCCCTGAACGTGGCCCGCATGCGCATGCTCGGCGCCGAGGTCATCGCCGTGAAGTCCGGCAGCAGGACCCTGAAGGACGCCATCAACGAGGCGTTCCGCGACTGGGTCGCCAACGTGGACCGCACGCACTACCTCTTCGGGACCGTGGCGGGCCCGCACCCCTTCCCCGCCATGGTGCGCGATTTCCACCGTGTCATCGGAGTGGAGGCACGGCGCCAGATCATCGAGCGCGCGGGCCGTCTCCCCGACGCCGCCGTCGCGTGTGTGGGCGGTGGCTCCAACGCCATCGGCCTCTTCCACGCCTTCATCCCGGACGCCGACGTCCGGCTCATCGGCTGTGAGCCCGCGGGCCACGGCATCGAGACCGGCGAGCACGCGGCGACGCTGACCGCCGGTGAGCCGGGAATCCTGCACGGCTCACGGTCCTACGTCCTCCAGGACGAGGAAGGGCAGATCACCGAGCCCTACTCGATCTCCGCCGGACTCGACTACCCGGGCATCGGCCCCGAGCACGCCTACCTCAAGGACAGTGGCCGCGGCGAGTACCGCGCGGTCACCGACGACGCGGCCATGCAGGCCCTGCGTCTCCTTTCGCGCACGGAGGGCATCATCCCGGCCATCGAGAGCGCCCACGCGCTCGCCGGGGCGCTCGAAGTGGGCAAGGAGCTCGGCAAGGACGGGCTGATGATCATCAACCTGTCCGGGCGCGGCGACAAGGACATGGACACGGCCGCCCGCTACTTCGGCCTGTACGACACGGACGCCGCCGTCGAGGCGGACGCGGCCGGCACCGGCGCGGAGATCGAGGGAGACGCCAAGTGAGCGGCAACATCCACCTGCTGGACGACACCCTCGCGGCCGCCAAGGCCGAGGGGCGCTCCGCCCTCATCGCCTACCTCCCGGCCGGGTTCCCGACCGTGGACGGCGGCATCGCGGCCATCAAGGCCGTCTTCGACGGCGGCGCCGACGTCGTCGAGGTCGGCCTCCCGCACAGCGACCCCGTCCTGGACGGTCCCGTCATCCAGACCGCCGACGACATCGCGCTCAAGGCGGGCCTGAAGATCGCCGACGTGATGCGCACGGTGCGCGAGGCCCACGAGGCGACCGGCAAGCCGGTGCTCATCATGACGTACTGGAATCCGATCGACCGCTACGGCATCGAGCGCTTCACCGCCGAACTCGCCGAGGCGGGCGGCGCCGGGTGCATCCTGCCCGACCTGCCCGTCCAGGAGTCGGCGACCTGGAGGGAGCACGCCGAGAAGCACGGCCTCGCGACCGTCTTCGTCGTCGCGCCGAGCAGCAAGGACGAGCGGCTCGCCACCATCACGGCGGCCGGTTCCGGCTTCGTCTACGCGGCATCGCTCATGGGCGTCACGGGTACCCGTGCGTCCGTGGGGGAGCAGGCGCAGGAGCTGGTGCGGCGTACCAAGGCCACCACCGACCTGCCGGTCTGTGTCGGCCTCGGCGTCTCCAACGCCCGCCAGGCCGCCGAGGTCGCGGGCTTCGCCGACGGCGTGATCGTCGGCTCCGCCTTCGTACAGCGGATGCTGGACGCGGAGGACGAGGCCGCGGGCCTCGCCGCCGTCCGTGCGCTCGCCGGTGATCTCGCCCAGGGAGTTCGCGGCAACGCGTGACTCCGTAACTCGTATGGGTGGACATGGGACCGGGGAGGCACGCTCGTGCCTCCCCGGTTCGTTGGCCGGGTGTGAGCGAGAAGAACCGTGAGGGAAAGCGCGCGGCCCGCGACCGGCTGGCGGAAGAGCGAGAGCGGCAGAAGTCGCGGGACAAGCAGCGCAGAGTGTTGATCGTGAGTGCCGCCGTCGTGGGCGTGCTCGCGCTCGCCGCCGTGGTCGGCCTGGTCGCCGCCAACTCGGGTGACGACAAGGACACTTCGAGCGGCCCCTTGTCCGCCCCCAAGGGCGCGAACGGCGAGGACCAGCTCTCGATCCCCGTCGGCAAGGCCGGCGCCAAGTCCACCCTCACCATCTGGGAGGACTTCCGCTGCCCCGCCTGCAAGCAGTTCGAGGACACGTACCGCAAGACGATCCACGAGCTCGCCGACAGCGGCCAGCTCAAGGTCGAGTATCACCTGGCGACGATCATCGACGGGAACATGGGCGGCAGCGGCTCCCTGCGCGCGGCCAACGCGGCGGCCTGCGCCCAGGACGTCGGAAAGTTCACCGAGTACCACGACGTGTTGTACGAGAACCAGCCCGCGGAGCCGGACGACGCGTTCAGCAAGAACAGCAAGCTGATCGACCTCGCGGGCAAGGTGGACGGCCTCGTCACCGACCCCTTCAAGAAGTGCGTGGACGACGGCAAGCACGACAGCTGGGCCACCAAGTCGAACAAGGCGTTCCAGGAATCGGGCCTGAAGGGCACGCCGAGCGTGCTGCTCGACGGCAAGAACATCTTCGGTGACCAGAAGAATCCGCTGACCCCGGCGAAGCTGAAGGCGAAGGTGGAGGCGGCGAACAGGGGCTAGCCAGGGGGCGACCGCGCCTTCGGGCGGGTCTTGGGCGGGCCTTGGACGGGCCTTGGACGGGGTCCTGTTATGGAGACGTAGCCGGGCTGGTTGCCTTGGATACCGCCCGGCACGATAGCGTCGGACCTGCCATGGACCTTGCCTTCATTCCCAGCCCCTCGCGCGGAGTGGTCGAACTCGGCCCCATTCCGCTGCGCGGCTACGCGTTCTGCATCATCATCGGCGTCTTCGTCGCCGTCTGGCTCGGCAACAAGCGGTGGATCGCTCGCGGGGGCCGCCCAGGCACCGTGGCCGACATCTCCGTCTGGGCCGTGCCGTTCGGCCTCGTCGGCGGGCGTCTCTACCACGTGATCACGGACTACCAGCTGTACTTCAGCGAGGGCCGTGACTGGGTGGACGCCTTCAAGATCTGGGAGGGCGGCCTCGGTATCTGGGGCGCGATCGCGTTCGGCGCGGTCGGCGCCTGGATCGGCTGTCGCCGGCGCGGCATCCCGCTGCCCGCCTGGGCCGACGCCCTCGCCCCCGGCATCGCCTTCGCCCAGGCGATCGGCCGCTGGGGCAACTGGTTCAACCAGGAGCTGTACGGCAAGGCCACGGATCTGCCGTGGGCGTTGAAGATCACGTCGGCGGAGGACGGCCGGGTCCCCGGCACGTACCACCCGACGTTCCTCTACGAGTCCCTCTGGTGCATCGGCGTCGGCTTCCTGGTCATCTGGGCCGACCGCCGCTTCAAGCTGGGACACGGCAGGGCCTTCGCGCTGTACGTCGCCTCGTACTGCGCGGGCCGCGGCTGGATCGAGTACATGCGGGTCGACGACGCGCACCACGTGCTCGGAGTGCGCCTCAACGTCTGGACCGCCATCGCGGTCTTCGTCCTCGCCGTCGTCTACTTCGTGCTCTCGGCGAAGAAGCGCCCCGGTCGCGAGGAGATCGTCGAGCCCGTGCCCGAGGGTGAGGAAGCCTCGGAGGGCGATGACGCGAAGCCGTCCCTGTCCAAGCCCGAGTCCACGGACGACGAGGCCGATGCCGAAGCCGAAGCGTCCAAGGACGCGGAGGACGTGGGCGAGTCCGCCAAGAAGGGCTGACACGCTCTCTGCTCAGTACATCTGCTTCGTAGTACGTCGCTGGGGCCGCCGGATCACCGATCCGGCGGCCCCAGCGCTATGCGCGCCGCCGCGCGAGGTCGAGGACCCGACGCGCGCCCTCCACCACGGCCTTGTCCACGAACGTGCCGTCCGGGAGAGCCAGGGCGCCCGCCTCCGTCGTGGCCGCCTTGACGATCTGCTCGGCGTGGTCGATCTCCTCAGAGGTGGGGAGATAGGCGCGTTCGATGGCGGGGAGCTGGCGCGGGTGGATCGCGGCGCGGCCCAGGAAGCCCAGGGAACGGCCGTGCGCACAGGACGCCGTCAGGCCCGCGATGTCACGGATGTCCGTGTAGACCGACTGTGCGGGCGGTGCCAGGCCCGCCGCCCGCGCGGCCACCACCACGCGCGCACGGGGCCAGTCGAGGCCCGCGTCGTCACGTACGCCCAGGTCCGCGCGGAGATCCGCCTCGCCGATGGAGAGCCCGTGCACGGCCGGGTGCGCGGTGGCGATGGCGAAGGCGTGCTCCAGGCCGACGGCCGATTCGATGAGGGCGTGCAGTGCGGGGGCGCCGCCGTCCGCCGGGGCCGCTCGTTCCGCGACACGGACGACGTCGGCGGGGCAGGTCACCTTGGGCAGGCGCAGGCCGAAGACCCCGGGGAGGTGCGCGATCGCCCGGAGGTCGGCATCGGACAGAGGGCTGTCCAGGGCGTTCACGCGGACGTGGACCGGGACGGCGGGGATCTCGGAGAGCAGCTCGGCCGTCGCCGCTCGCGCGTACTCCTTGCGGTCGGGGCCGACCGCGTCCTCCAGGTCGATGATGACGGCGTCGGCGCCCGCGAGCAGGGCCTTCGCCACCACGGACGGCCGGTCGCCGGGGGCGTACAGCCAGGTCAGAGGCGTGTCCTTCACAGCGCGCCCTCCTCGCGCAGGCCCGCGATCTCCCGTTCCGTCAGGCCGAGTTCGGTCAGGACGTCCTGCGTGTCCGCTCCGTGCGGGCGGCCCGCCCAGCCGATCGATCCTGGTGTCTCGGAGAGGCGGAAGAGGACGTTCTGCATGCGCAGCGGGCCGAGCTCCGGGTCGTCGACCGTGGTGACGGTGTCCAGGGCCGCGTACTGGGGATCCGTCATGACATCTCGTACGTCCTGGATGGGAGCGACCGCCGCCTCCGCCTTCTCGAAGGCCTCGATCACCTCCGTGCGGGTGTGCCGGGCGATCCAGCCGCCGACCGCCCCGTCGAGCACGTCCGCGTGGGCCGCGCGGTCCGCGCCCGTCGCGAACCACGGCTCGGAGATCAACTCCGGGCGGCCCACCAGGCGCATCACGCGCTCGGCGATCGACTGGGCCGACGTGGAGACGGCGACCCAACTGCCGTCCGCAGTGCGGTAGGTGTTGCGGGGCGCGTTGTTGGTGGAGCGGTTGCCGGTACGGGGCTGCACATGACCCAGCTGGTCGTACCAGAGCGGCTGCGGGCCGAGCACCGTGAGGATCGGCTCGATGATCGCCATGTCCACCACCTGGCCCTTGCCCGTCCGGTCGCGGGCCGCGAGCGCCGTCATCACCGCGTACGCCGTCGCGAGCCCCGCGATCGAGTCGGCGAGGCCGAAGGGCGGCAGGGTCGGCGGCCCGTCCGGTTCGCCGGTGATCGCGGCGAAACCGCTCATCGCCTCCGCGAGCGTGCCGAAGCCGGGGCGCCGTGAGTACGGGCCGAACTGGCCGAAGCCCGTGACACGGGTCAGGACGAGACGGGGATTCACCTCGCTCAGCTCCTCCCAGCCCAGGTCCCACTTCTCCAGGGTTCCCGGGCGGAAGTTCTCGACGATCACATCCGCTGTCGCGGCAAGGCGCAGGAGGGTCTCGCGGCCCCCCGGTGTGGAGAGATCGAGCGTCATCGTGCGCTTGTTGCGGCCGAGCAGCTTCCACCAGAGGCCGACGCCGTCCTTCGACGGGCCGTGTCCCCGGGACGGGTCGGGCCTGCGCGGGTGCTCGACCTTGATGACCTCCGCGCCGAAGTCGCCGAGCATCGTGGCGGCGAGCGGCCCCGCGAAGAGCGTCGCCAGGTCCAGGACGCGGAGGCCGGTGAGGGGTGCGGTCACGAGGTCGCCCCATTGACCTGGGTGTCGATCTCGGAGCGGAACGGCATGGACGACGATGCTCCTGTCCGCTGTACGGAGAGCGCCGCCGCCGACGCCGCCCAGGCCAGCGCGTCCGGCACGGAACGGCCTTCCGCGAGCGCCACCGCCAGGGTTCCGACGAGCGTGTCGCCCGCACCGGTCGTGTCCACGGCGGTGACGTTCGGGGCCGCCACCAGGACAGGCTCCGCGCCCCGGGCCGCGTACAGGCTGCCGCGCGCGCCGAGCGTGACGACGACTTCGGGGACCTGGGAGAGGAGCGAACGGGCGGCGTCGTGCGCGTCGGTCAGTCCGGTGAGGGTGGCCGCCTCGTGCTCGTTCGGCATCAACAGGTCGATGGAGGAGAGGAGTTCGGGGGAGAGGGGCTGGGCGGGCGCCGGGGTGAGGATGGTGCGCACGCCGTGCCTGCGGGCGGCCTGTGCGGCGGCGAGCACCCCGTCGACGGGGATCTCCAGCTGGAGCAAGAGGGTGTCGGCTGAGGCGATCAGGCCCTCGTCGCCGGGGGCGAGCGCGGTGAGCGTGGCGTTGGCGCCGGGGATGACGACGATCGCGTTGCCGCCCTCGTCGTCGACGACGATGTGCGCGGTGCCGGTGGCGGCCTCGACGGTACGCAGCAGGTCGGTGTCGACGCCGGAGTGTTCGAGTGCGGCGCGGAGCTGGGTGCCGTAGGCGTCGTTGCCGACCGCGCCGATCATCGACACCGCGTCGGCGCCCGCGCGGGCTGCTGCGACGGCCTGGTTGGCGCCCTTGCCGCCGGGGAGCGTACGGAACTCGCGCCCGGTGACGGTCTCTCCGCGCTGCGGGGCCTTGGCGACGTACGCGACGAGGTCCATGTTCGTGCTGCCGAGCACGGCGATGTGGGTCATGGGTGGGTTCTCTCCTGGGCGAGTTCGGTGGTGAGGTCCGCGAGGGTGTCGAAGCCGGTGCCGTCGAAACCCGGGACGGAGCTGGCGAGACGGTTCTTGAGCGGCGATGTCCAGCGCTCCGGCAGCGCGTCCGGGTGACCCGCGAGCAGGCCCGCGATCGAGCCCGCGGTCGCGCCGTTCGAGTCGGTGTCCCAGCCGCCGGACACGGCGCGGGTGATGGAGCCGGTGAAGTCGCCGTCGGCGTGGGTGAGGGCGGCGGACAGGAGTGCGGCGTTGGGGATGACGTGGACCCAGTGGTGATGGCCGTAGGTGGCGTGCAGGTCGTCCACCACGAGGTCGAAGTCCGTTGCCCGCTCGGCCAGTTGGACGCCGTGCCGGATCGCGCGGGCCAGGCGCGAGTCCTGCGGTACGACGGTCAGGCCCGTGCGGAGGCAGTGGTGGACGTCACCGGTGCCTGCCGCAGCCTCTGCGATGGTGGCCGCCGCGAACATCGCGCCGTACACGCCGTTGGCGGTGTGGGTCAGGCACGCGTCGCGGTAGGCGCTGTCGGCTGCCGCCGTGGGGGCGCCGGGGTGGGTCCAGCCGTGGACGTCGGCGCGGATCAGGGCGCCGATCCATTCGCGGAACGGGTTGTGGTGGGTGGCGGTGTGCGGGGGTTCGATGCCGTTGAGGAGATTGCGGTAGGCGACGCGTTCGGCGGTGAAGGTGCGGGCGGCGGGCAGCTCGTCCAGCCAGAGCCTCGCCACGTCCGTGGTGGTGAAGTCCCGTCCGTGGCGTTGGAGGAGACGGAGGTTGAGGAGGGGGTAGTTGAGGTCGTCGTCCTCGGGCATGCCGTCGATGTTCTCGGCGAGGGAGGTGGGCGCGGAGCGCTTGTTCCAGGGGTACGTTTCGTTCAGTTCCCTGGGTACGCCTCTCTCCGTGAACCAGGTGTTCAGGGGCCAGTTGCCTGTTGCTTTGGCGAGGCTCCTGATGCCGTCCAGGGGGAGTTTCTCCACCGGTTTACCCAGGAGGCAGCCTGCCGCCCTGCCCAGCCAGGCGGCGTGGAGGCGCTGACGCAGGGCCTTCTTTTCCCCCATCCCGCCCCTTCCCGAAACCGCCTGCCGCGGGGCCTTGTTCTCCGGTGCGGCGCCCGCCCACAACGCGGGCGACAGTTCGTCGAGAAGCTGTTTCGCCAGTGCTCGGAGGTGGGGTGGGGCCGGAGACGGTGATGCTCCTGCCGTCGTGGGCGCCAAGTGGCCGCCCGCCGCCAGCCAGCGGGAACGTACGGAGCTCGCGTCCTTGCCCTCCTCCTGTGCCTGGCGGAGTTCGTGGCCCACCAGGTCCTCCGGCTGGACCCAGGTGAGGCGGATCATGGGGTGGCCGTCAGGGCCGCGTACGCCGACTCGTGGGCGCGGCGGCGCCGTACGTCGCGGGTGAAGATCTCCTGGGCGACCTCCGCGAGCGTCGCCGCGGGGGCGTGCAGGTCCAGGCGGCTCGCCTCCGCGACCGTCTTCGACCACTCGGGCGGGGCGTCCGAGCCGAGGGCGCCCGCGATCGCGCCGCTCATGGTCGCGATGGAGTCGCAGTCACGGCCGTAGTTGACCGAGCCGAGCACCGTGTGGCGGTAGTCGCCGTCGCCCACCAGGAGCATGCCGAGCGCGACGGGGAGTTCCTCGATGGCGTGCAGGCGGGAGGGGCGGCGGGCGCCGAGCGACGGGGCACGGTAGTCGGGGCCGACCGTGTCGAACGGGGTGACCGCGGTGCGCAGCGGGGTCAGCGCCGACTCGAAGTCGTGGTGATGGGCGGCCACTTCGACCACCGACTCGATCGCGGCCCGCGTTCCGTCCTTCGCGAGACCGAGGGCGGTGTCGATCACCGAGGTCGGCGTGGCGCCCGGTGCGCACGCCGCCGCCACCGCCGCCGCGAAGACCGCGGCCGCCTCACGCCCGTACGACGACTGGTGCGCGCCCGCGATGTCGAGGGCCTCGGCGTACGCGCCCTTCGGGTTCGCCGCGTTGACCAGGCCGACCGGCGCCATGTACATCGCCGCACCGCAGTTGACGATGTTTCCCGTACCTGCCTCGCGCGGGTCGACGTGGCCGTAGTGGAGGCGGGCGACGATCCACTTCTCGGCGAGGAAGAGGCGGTGGAGAGGGATGGCCTCCGCTTCCAGTTCCGGGATCCAGCGCGGGGTCGTCATGAGGTCGGGCACCAGGTGGTCGGCGACCGCGTAGGCGTCCAGGTGGTCGCGGACGGAGGCGTACACGCGGATGAGCGCGTGCGTCATCAAGGTGTCGTCGGTGACGTGCCCGTCGCCCTTGTGGTACGGCGCGATGGGGCGGGCGGTGCGCCATTGGTCGCCGTTCCAGGGCCCGACGATGCCGTGTACGCGACCGCCGTGCCGTTCGACGATCTGCTCGGGGGAGTAGCCCTCGACCGGCCCGCCGATCGCGTCGCCGACGGCTGCTCCGACCAGGCAGGCGGTGATGCGTTCAGGGAGATCCGGTCCTGTTGGGTCCATTGATGACGTCATGTCGGGATTGTCCTCCTGGAGCGGTCAGTTCCGTGGCTGCCAGGTGCCCGGCGAGTTCCACCAGGTCGGTGCCCGCGAGGCGGGGGAGCGCGCAGCCGGAGAGCGTGCGGCAGGCGTCGCGCCAGGCTTCGGGAATGGCGGCGGCCGTGCCGAGTACGCCGGTCAGCGCACCGGCGAGGGCGGGGGCGGAGTCGGCGACGCGGGAGAGACAGGCGGCGGCGGGCACCGCGTCGCGGATGCGGCCGCGGGCCGCGGTGGTCAGGGCGAGGGCGACCGGGACGGTCTCGGCTGCGGCGATGCCGTAGCTGTAGACGTGGTCGACGATCTGGTGCTCCAGGAGGGGTACGAGGCCGAACGCGCCGTCCTCCTCCGCCTGGGTGCGGGCGAGCTTGACGGCGTGCCAGGCGTTGCGGCCGATCTCGGTGTGCTCGGGGAGCTGGGCGAGAGCGGCGTCCACGGTCGTGTCGACGTCGGCGCCACCCAGCGCCGCGGCGATCGCCGCGGCCATGGCGCGGGCGCCGTGCACGCCGTCGCCGTCCTGGGTGTAGCGGGCGTCGAACTCGGCGAGGTCGGCGGCCTGTTCGGGATCGCCCGGATGGGCCAGGGCGAGGACGCAGGCGCGTACGCAGCCTGCGTCGTCGAAGAAGTGGGGGTTGTCGTGGCCGGTGGCGGGTGGGCGCAGGCCCGCGGCGAGGTTGCCGAGGCCCGCGCGCACGGAGATGCGGGCGCGCAGGGGCAGTACCGCGGACTCGACCTCGGGGGCGCGGGCCGCTGCCACGGCGATCTCGCTCGCGAGGGTGTTCCAGGCGAGGTCGAGGGCCGCGCGGACCCGGCGGTCCGGGGACAGTCGGGGATCGAGGGTGCCGTCCGTGGCGCGGAGCAGTGACTCGGCGGTGAAGGCGGCCCATTCGGCGTCGTCGGAGGGGCCGAGGCGGAGGGGTTCCGGGGGCTGGTTGAGCGCGATGGGGACGGGCAGTGTGGTGGTGGCGTTCTGCTCGGCGAAGGTGTCCAGCTCGCGGGTGAGCCTGCGGGTCCACTCGGGCATGCGTGCGGCACGATGTCTTGCGGCCGGCCAACCGGCGGCGTCACCTGCGGCGAGGCCTAGAAGGAGCCCCTCGATGTGCGCCCCGGACGCCACGCTCCGGTGGACGCCGCCTACATTCGCACCCGGCATCGTGGGCTGTGCCCACCCGTTCCGCCTTGCGGAACGCCTGCCCACAGTGGGAGCGGCTGTGTCCACAGCAGGGGTGGATGCGGGGTAAACGGGTGGGTGGGCGGGAGACATCCGCCGCGAAGCGGCGGGCTCGTTCTCGGTCACGAGACCCCCCGGTCAGAAACAAGCAGCTCCGCCACATCCAGTACGTGATGCCCCCGCATCGAGGGGAGGCAGCTCCCCCGCGCAGGGCCGATCGCAGCCGCCCACGCCGACGGAATCGCAGAGGCCCCACACGCCGCCCCGGCCAGCGCCCCAGCAACCGCCGCAGTCGTATCCGCGTCCCGCCCCATGTTGACGGCGGTCAGCACCGCGTCCGGGAAATGGCCGGAGGCCGCCGCGTACGCCCCGAAGGCGAGCGCAACCGCCTCGGGAGCGAGGTCGGTCCAGGGATAGCCGCCGATCACCACCGCGGAGCGGACCGCGCGTTCGCCCCGATGCGCCACCGCCACCGCCCGCCGCAGCGATCGGGACGTCCAGCAGTCCATCGGGATGACGGACAGGGCAGCGGCCACCACGGAGGCCACCGGCGCCCCGACCATCGCCGCCGAAACCCCCGCCGCCACCGCCTGCCCGCCGTAGATGCCCTCGCCGTCATGGCTGACCGAGCCGTCGATCGCCACGAGCCGGGCCGCTTCGGCGGGCCGGCCAGCCGCGAAGACCCCGAACGGGGCGGCCCGCATCGCGAGCCCGTCGCTCCACGCGTGCCGGTGCTGCGCCGAGATGGGCGCCGCGAGGCCACGGCGAAGGTTCTCGAGCGTGCCGCGCTCGCTGAAGCCCGCGCCCCGGAAGGGACCCTCGTCCAGGTCCGCGATCCACTCGTGCCAGGCCGCCTCGACATGCGCGACGGTGAGGGCCGAGCCGTGCCGGGCGAGCAGGAGCCCCGAGAAGATCGCGTACTCGGTGTCGTCCGTGCCCGACGGATGTTCGGCGACGTACCCGGTGATACGTCCCCAGCGGCGGCGGATCTCCGAAGGCTTCATGTTCTCGGCGGGCGCGCCGAGCGCGTCGCCGACCGCGAGACCGAGAAGCGCGCCCCGCGCCCGCTCTCTCAGGCCGGTCGCTCCGATCGGCCCGGTCACTCCTGTCACACCGGTCGTCATGCTGTGCCTCCCTGGTGCCGAGACGTGTGCCTGTATCTCTGCCACGCGACACCCCCGACGCGCGCATCCGCACCGCCGACGTCACCCCTCCGCCTCATGCGATCACCGGTTCGAGAGACCCCCGTTCGTGCCCTCGTAAGGGCAGGTAAGTACGGCCTTCCTTGCTGGCGAGAGCGATTTTTCGCGCGTACTTTCGAGATCGTCCAAGCACTGAGGGGGCCCCACGATGGCGATCATCGAGACCGAAGCGACGCTGCACGAAGCGCACCGCGACAACCACACCCACCGCGACGTGAACGGCGGCTGGCTGCGCCCCGCCGTCTTCGGCGCGATGGACGGCCTGGTGTCCAACCTGGCCCTGATGACCGGTGTCGCGGGTGGATCCGTGGCGCAGCAGACCATCGTCGTCACGGGTCTGGTCGGCCTCGCCGCCGGCGCCTTCTCCATGGCGGCAGGCGAGTACACCTCCGTCGCCTCGCAGCGTGAGCTCGTCCAGGCCGAACTCGACGTGGAACGCAGGGAGTTGCGCAAGCACCCGGCGGACGAGGAGAAGGAGCTCGCCGCCCTTTACGAGTCGCGCGGCGTCGAGCCCGGCCTCGCCCGCGAGGTCGCCAAGCAGCTGTCCAAGGACCCCGAGCAGGCCCTGGAGATCCACGCGCGCGAGGAGCTGGGCATCGACCCCGGCGATCTGCCCTCGCCGACCGTCGCCGCGGTCTCCTCCTTCGGCGCTTTCGCGCTCGGCGCCCTGCTCCCCGTGCTGCCGTACCTGCTCGGTGCGAACACGTTCTGGCCCGCGCTGCTTCTCGCGCTGATCGGGCTCTTCGCCTGCGGTGCCGTTGTGGCGAAGGTGACAGCGCGATCCTGGTGGTTCAGCGGTCTGAGGCAGCTGGTGCTCGGTGGGGCGGCGGCGGGTGTGACGTACGCCCTGG
Source organism: Streptomyces sp. NPDC055239 (assembly GCF_053606205.1). Classification (NCBI taxonomy): domain Bacteria; kingdom Bacillati; phylum Actinomycetota; class Actinomycetes; order Kitasatosporales; family Streptomycetaceae; genus Streptomyces; species Streptomyces sp. NPDC055239. The sequence goes on from NZ_JBSGRD010000008.1 coordinate 115,876, forward strand.
GCAGCTTGTTCGGTAGCGCCGTAGGATGAACTCTTGCAGTCCTATGCGGGACCTTGCATAAGTAGTCGTTACTCGGCGGTTTCGAGTCGTTAACCACCGGGCATGAGGTGAAAGCGCTGCGGGCAATGAGGCTCGCACCGCTCTCGGGCCTACGGCCATGGATCTGTCCGCATAGGCCCCTCTTCTGATCGCTCTCCACACTTATGAGCGGTGTCCACATGGTGGAATGAGTTATCCGCTTTTCGAGAAGCGTTCCATCATGTAACCTGCACGAAATTTCGCCTGGGCCAACGTCGTCCCTCGCTTATTGCATATGCCACGACGACGACGGGAGAGCCAATGCGTACGCACGCCTGGTCGCCCATGGACGGTCGCCCCGCCCCTCAGGGCATGTACGACCCCCGTAACGAGCACGACGCCTGTGGTGTCGGGTTCGTGGCCACCCTCACCGGTGTAGCCAGCCATGAGCTGGTCGAACAGGCGCTGACCGTACTGCGCAATCTCGAACACCGTGGTGCCACCGGCTCCGAGCCCGACTCCGGCGACGGCGCGGGAATCCTGCTCCAGGTGCCGGACGCCTTCCTGCGCGAGGTCGCGGGATTCGCGCTCCCCGAGGCCGGCGCTTACGCCGTCGGCATCGCCTTCCTGCCGGTCGACACCGCGGGCACCACCGACGCCGCCGTCTCGCAGATCGAGACGATCGCCTCGGAGGAAGGCCTGACGGTCCTCGGCTGGCGCGACGTTCCCGTCGCCCCCGAGCTGCTCGGTGCCACCGCCCGCTCGACGATGCCGGTCTTTAGGCAGATCTTCGTGGCCGACGGCGAGAGCTCCGGCATCGCGCTCGACCGCAAGGCCTTCGTGCTGCGCAAGCGCGCCGAGCGTGAGGCAGGGACGTACTTCCCCTCGCTCTCCGCCCGGACCATCGTCTACAAGGGCATGCTGACCACAGGCCAGCTGGAGCCGTTCTTCCCCGACCTGTCCGACCGCCGTTTCGCCACGGCCGTCGCGCTCGTCCACTCGCGCTTCTCCACGAACACGTTCCCGAGCTGGCCGCTCGCGCACCCGTACCGCTTCGTCGCGCACAACGGCGAGATCAACACGGTCAAGGGCAACCGGAACTGGATGCGGGCGCGTGAGTCGCAGCTCGCCTCCGGCCTGTTCGCCTCCGCGGCCGAGAACAGCACCGAGAAGCTCGACCGCGTCTTCCCGATCTGTACGCCGGACGCGTCCGACTCGGCGTCCTTCGACGAGGTGCTCGAACTCCTCCACCTCGGTGGACGTTCGCTTCCGCACAGCGTCCTGATGATGATCCCCGAGGCGTGGGAGAACCACGGCTCGATGGACCCGGCCCGCCGCGCCTTCTACCAGTACCACTCCACGCTGATGGAGCCCTGGGACGGCCCGGCCTGTGTCACCTTCACCGACGGCGTCCAGGTCGGCGCGGTTCTCGACCGCAACGGTCTGCGTCCAGGGCGCTACTGGGTCACCGACGACGGCCTCGTCGTCCTCGGCTCCGAGGTCGGCGTCCTCGACATCGACCCCGCGAAGGTCGTCCGCAAGGGCCGCCTGCAGCCCGGCAAGATGTTCCTCGTCGACACCGCCGAGCACCGCATCGTCGAGGACGACGAGATCAAGGCCGCGCTCGCCCTGGAGAAGCCGTACCAGGAGTGGCTGGAGGCCGGCGAGATCGAGCTCTCCGACCTGCCCGAGCGCGAGCACATCGTGCACACGCACGCCTCCGTCACGCGCCGCCAGCAGACCTTCGGCTACACCGAGGAAGAGCTGCGCGTCATCCTCGCGCCGATGGCCAAGACCGGCGGCGAGCCGCTCGGCTCCATGGGCACGGACACTCCGATCGCGGCACTCTCCGAGCGCCCGCGGCTGATCTTCGACTACTTCACGCAGCTGTTCGCGCAGGTCACCAACCCGCCGCTGGACGCCATCCGTGAAGAGCTCGTCACCTCGCTGCACTCCTCGCTCGGCCCGCAGGGCAACATCCTGGAGCCGACCGCCGCGACCTGTCGCAGCGTCACGCTGCCCTTCCCGGTGATCGACAACGACGAGCTCGCCAAGCTCATCCACATCAACGCCGACGGCGACATGCCCGGCATGACGGCCGCGACCCTCTCCGGTCTCTACCGCGTCAGCGGCGGCGGCGACGCGCTGGCCGCCCGTATCGAGGAGATCTGCTCCGAGGCCGACGCCGCCATAGAGGCCGGCGCCCGCCTGATCGTGCTCTCCGACCGGCACTCCGACGCCGAGCACGCGCCGATCCCCTCGCTCCTTCTCACCGCGGCCGTCCACCACCACCTCATCCGTACGAAGCAGCGCACCCAGGTGGGCCTGCTCGTCGAGGCGGGCGATGTCCGCGAGGTCCACCACGTGGCCCTCCTCATCGGCTACGGCGCCGCGGCCGTCAACCCCTACCTCGCGATGGAGTCCGTCGAGGACCTCGTCCGCGCGGGTACGTTCCTTCAGGCCGACGAAGACGGTGGCGCCGAGCAGGCCATCCGGAACCTGATCTACGGGCTCGGCAAGGGCGTCCTGAAGGTCATGTCCAAGATGGGCATCTCGACCGTCGCCTCCTACCGCGGCGCGCAGGTCTTCGAGGCCGTCGGCCTCCAGGAGAACTTCGTCGCGAAGTACTTCGTCGGCACGACGTCCAAGATCGGCGGAGTCGGCATCGACGTCGTCGCCCAGGAGGTCGCCGCCCGGCACGCCAAGGCGTACCCGGTCTCCGGCGTGGCCTCCGCGCACCGCGCGCTCGACATAGGCGGTGAGTACCAGTGGCGCCGCGAGGGCGAGCCGCACCTCTTCGACCCGGAGACGGTCTTCCGCCTGCAGCACTCCACGCGCAACCGCCGCTACGACATCTTCAAGAAGTACACGGACCGCGTGAACGAGCAGTCCGAGCGCCTGATGACGCTGCGCGGCCTGTTCAACCTGAAGTCGGACCGCCCCTCGATCTCGATCGACGAGGTCGAGTCGGCCGCCGACATCGTCAGGCGGTTCTCGACCGGCGCCATGTCGTACGGCTCGATCTCGCAGGAAGCCCACGAGACCATGGCCATCGCCATGAACCAGCTGGGCGGCAAGTCCAACACCGGTGAGGGCGGCGAGGACGCCGAGCGTCTTTACGACCCGGCGCGCCGCTCGTCCATCAAGCAGGTCGCGTCCGGCCGCTTCGGTGTGACCTCCGAGTACCTGGTCAACGCGGACGACATCCAGATCAAGATGGCGCAGGGCGCCAAGCCCGGCGAGGGCGGCCAGCTGCCCGGCCACAAGGTCTACCCGTGGGTCGCCAAGACGCGTCACTCGACGCCGGGCGTGGGCCTGATCTCCCCGCCGCCGCACCACGACATCTACTCCATCGAGGACCTGGCCCAGCTGATCCACGACCTGAAGAACGCGAACCCGCAGGCGCGGATTCACGTGAAGCTGGTCTCCGAGGTCGGTGTCGGCACGGTCGCCGCGGGTGTCTCCAAGGCGCACGCGGACGTCGTCCTGATCTCCGGACACGACGGAGGTACGGGCGCCTCGCCGCTCACCTCGCTCAAGCACGCGGGCGGTCCCTGGGAGCTCGGCCTCGCCGAGACCCAGCAGACGCTGCTCCTCAACGGCCTGCGCGACCGCATCGTGGTCCAGACGGACGGCCAGCTCAAGACCGGCCGTGACGTCGTCATCGCCGCGCTGCTCGGCGCCGAGGAGTTCGGTTTCGCGACCGCGCCGCTCGTCGTCTCCGGCTGCGTCATGATGCGCGTCTGCCACCTGGACACCTGCCCGGTCGGCATCGCCACGCAGAACCCGGCGCTGCGCGAGCGCTTCTCCGGCAAGGCCGAGTACATCGTCAACTTCTTCGAGTTCATCGCCGAAGAGGTCCGCGAGATCCTGGCCGAGCTCGGCTTCCGCACCATCGAGGAGGCCGTCGGCCACGCCGAGTTCCTCGACACCGAGCGGGCCGTCAACCACTGGAAGGCGCAGGGCCTCGACCTTGAGCCGCTCTTCCACGTGCCCTCCCTTCCCGAGGGCGCGGCGCGCCACCAGACCGCGGTCCAGGACCACGCCCTGGAGAAGGCGCTCGACAACGAGCTGATCAAGCTCGCCGCCGACGCGCTCTCCGCCTCCGGCGCGACCGACGCACAGCCGGTCCGCGCACAGGTCGCGATCCGCAACATCAACCGCACGGTCGGCACCATGCTCGGCCACGAGGTGACGAAGAAGTTCGGTGGCGCGGGCCTGCCCGACGACACCATCGACATCACCTTCACCGGCTCGGCGGGCCAGTCGTTCGGCGCGTTCGTGCCGCGCGGCGTGACCCTCCGTCTGGAGGGCGACGCCAACGACTACGTCGGCAAGGGCCTCTCCGGCGGCCGCGTCATCGTCCGCCCGGACCGCGGCGCCGACCACCTCGCCGAGTACTCGACGATCGCGGGCAACACCATCGCGTACGGCGCCACCGGCGGCGAGCTGTTCCTCCGTGGCCGCACGGGCGAGCGGTTCTGCGTCCGCAACTCCGGTGCGACGGTCGTGTCCGAGGGCGTGGGCGACCACGGCTGCGAGTACATGACCGGTGGCCACGCGGTGGTCCTCGGCGAGACGGGCCGCAACTTCGCGGCCGGTATGTCGGGCGGTATCGCGTACGTCATCGACCTCGACCGGGACAACGTCAACCCCGGCAACGTGGAAGCCGTCGAGGCCCTGGACGACTCCGACAAGAAGTGGCTGCACGACGTCGTGCGCCGCCACCAGGAGGAGACGGGCTCGACCGTCGCCGAGAAGCTGCTCGCCGAGTGGTCCGTTTCGGTGGAGCGCTTCAGCAGGATCATCCCCAGCACGTACAAGGCAGTGCTCGCCGCCAAGGACGCCGCCGAGCGAGACGGTCTCTCCGAGAACGAGATCACCGAGAAGATGATGGAGGCGGCGACCAATGGCTGATCCCAAGGGCTTTTTGAACCATGGCCGTGAGGTCGCGCAGACCCGCCCGGTCGGCGAGCGCGTCCAGGACTGGAACGAGGTCTACGTTCCCGGCTCCCTCCTGCCGATCATCTCCAAGCAGGCGTCGCGCTGCATGGACTGCGGTATCCCGTTCTGTCACCAGGGCTGTCCGCTGGGGAACCTGATCCCCGAGTGGAACGACTTCGCGTACCGCGAGGACTGGTCGGCCGCTTCCGAGCGGCTGCACGCCACGAACAACTTCCCGGAGTTCACCGGGCGCCTCTGCCCGGCGCCCTGCGAGTCGGCGTGCGTGCTCGGCATCAACCAGCCCGCCGTCACCATCAAGAACGTCGAAGTCTCGATCATCGACAAGGCGTGGGACGCGAACGACGTGCTGCCCCAGGCGCCCGACCGCCTCTCCGGCAAGACCGTCGCCGTCATCGGCTCGGGCCCGGCGGGCCTCGCCGCGGCGCAGCAGCTGACGCGGGCGGGCCACACGGTCGCCGTCTACGAGCGCGCCGACCGCATCGGCGGCCTGCTCCGCTACGGCATCCCCGAGTTCAAGATGGAGAAGCGCCACATCAACCGCCGCATCGAGCAGATGCGCGCGGAGGGCACCAAGTTCCGTACGGGCGTGGAGATCGGCCGCGACATCGACGCGAAGAAGCTGCGCAAGCGGTACGACGCGGTGGTCATCGCCGCCGGCGCCACGATCTCCCGCGACCTGCCGGTGCCGGGCCGTGAGCTGAACGGCATCCACTTCGCCATGGAGTACCTGCCGCTCGCCAACAAGGTCCAGGAGGGCGACTTCGTGGCGCCCCCGATCACCGCCGAGGGCAAGCACGTCGTGGTCATCGGCGGCGGCGACACCGGCGCGGACTGCGTGGGCACGGCCCACCGCCAGGGCGCGGCTTCGGTCACGCAGCTGGAGATCATGCCGCGCCCGGGCGAGGACCGGAATCCGAACCAGCCGTGGCCGACCTTCCCGATGCTCTACAAGGTCACCTCCGCGCACGAGGAGGGCGGCGAGCGCGTCTACGCCGTCTCGACGACGCACTTCGAGGGCGACGAGGACGGGAACGTCCAGTTCCTGCACCTCGCAGAGGTCGAGTTCATCGACGGCAAGCTGACCCAGAAGCCGGGCACGGAGCGCAAGATCCCCGCCCAGCTGGTGACCCTTGCCATGGGCTTCACGGGCACGGACCGTGAGAACGGCCTGGTGGACCAGTTCTCCCTGGACCTCGACGAGCGCGGGAACGTCGCGCGCGACGCCGAGTTCCAGACCAACGTGCCCGGCGTCTTCGTCGCCGGTGACGCGGGCCGCGGCCAGTCGCTCATCGTCTGGGCGATCGCCGAGGGGCGCTCGGCCGCGCAGGGCGTGGACCGTTTCCTGACCGGGGCGAGCGATTTGCCGTCCCCGATTCGACCTACGGACCGATCTCTGATGGTCTAGTCCTTCAGCACCACCACAACCCCATATTCGTCCCGTACAACGGCGTACGGAACTGAGCGACGCCCGCCTCGTCCCCGACCGGACCTGGGCGGGCGTCGTGGCGTTCCAGGAGGGTTCAGATGAGGGTGGGGTTGCCGTTTGGGAGCTGTGGTGGGCCGGTGTTGGTGAGGGTGCCGGGGCCGTCCGGTTGACCCGAGATTGGCGGTTACGGGCCGGGCGTCAAGGGCGCTCCTGCGTCGCGTCGGCTGCGCCGATGGCCCTTCGGGCCACCCTTGACTCCCGTCCCTCCACCGCGCGAGGGAAGACATCCGGACGGCCCAGGGGCGGGACTCTCGGGACGGCTACCGGCGGTCTTCGGCTTCACTGCCGGGTGCGGACTGGTTCGTCGGGGGCGCCCCGAGCCGTGAGGAGTGCGCGGTCCGTTGGACCGGGGCACCGGTCTCGTCAAGCGGCTGCCGACCGGATCGTGGAGGGGGAGCCGCCAGGGGACGGGGTGCGGGCGGGTCGGCGGTCCGTGGAGACGGGAGAAGACCGGCGACCGACTGCCCGGCGCGGGGAAGAGGGCCCGGCGGCCGATCGCAGAGCGGATTGCAGGGAAGTCCCACGATTTACGTATCTGAGGGCCCGTACGGCGGGACTTTTCTGCAATCCGCGCGGAGGGGCACGGGCGGGGCACCTACTTTGGCAAAGTTGCGTTCGGGGAGAAGGGGGGCGCGCGGAGTGCGCGATGCGCCTTCCCGGGAAAAGGTCCCGGACCCCCTGCCCCACCCCAGCCACTGATCGGCCAGGCGCCTCCCGCCGACACGGGCTGCCGACACCGCCCCTACCCCGCCCGGTCACGCCAGAAGACCCGGTCCGCAGCCGCTCGACGAAACCCTGACCCATCCCCGGAGCGGGTGCGCCCCCATCCCTGGCGGCCGCCCCCGACGATCCGGTCGCCGGACGCTTGACGAGACCGCCGCCCCTCCCCTGAGCAGCCGCGCGCCTCCCTCACTGAGGGCCGCCCCCAACGAACCAGTCCGCACCCGGCGTCAAAACCGCTCGGCCCGACGGGAGTGGTCGAGAGTCCCGCCCCTGGGCCGTCCGGATGTCTTCCCTCGCCCGGCCCGTAACCGCCAATCTCGGGTCAACCGGACGGCCCCGGCAACCTCACCAACACCGGCCCACCACAGCTCCCCAAACGGCAACCCCACACCCGTAACCCCCGCCCGAGCGCAGTCAGAGAGCCTAAAGCCGTTGCGGGCTGCGCAACACGCGTTGTGCATTGCGCAGCCCGCAATGCTCATTACGGTTCGGCAGCGGGCCCAGATGGGTCTAGACCGCCTGGAGTCCATGTGGCCACAATCACTCCACAACAACGGTCGGCGCAGGAAACAGCTCGAACCCATGAGGGGGCCGGTATGAAGCGACGGGTCATCGCGGCAGGTATCGCCATGACGCTCGGACTGACCGCGACGGCATGCGGCAGCGATGACGGGAGCGACGGTGGCGGCAAGGCCACCGACGGCAAGGGCAAGACCCTCACCGTATGGATCATGGAGGGGACCAACCCCGACGCCAGACCCTTCTTCGCCGAGGCCGGCAAGGCCTTCGAGAAGAAGACCGGCGCCAAGATCCACGTCGAGTACCAGCAGTGGGCCACCGCTCAGAAGAAGTTCACCACCGCCATCGAAGGCGGCGAGGACCAGGTCCCCGACGTGGCCGAGGTCGGTACGACCTGGGTGCCGCAGTTCGCCGAGACCGGCGGCCTCGTCGACGTGACCGACAAGGTGAAAGAGTCCGGACTCAATGACGACCTCGTCGAGGGCCTCGCGGACGCGGGCACGCTGGACGGCAAGCAGTACGGCATGCCCTGGTACGCGGGCGTACGCAGCATCGTCTACCGCAAGGACATCTTCGAGAAGCACAAGCTGAAGGCCCCCACCACCTGGAAGGAGCTCCAGTCCGCGGCGAAGACGCTGAAGGACAAGGAGCCCGGGATGATCCCCTTCCCGGTCGCAGGCGGCGCCGAAATGTTCGCCACACCCTTCATCTGGGGCGCCGGAGGCGAACTCGCCACGGAGTCGGGCGGCACGTGGAAGTCCGGGATCAACTCCCCGGAGGCTGTTAAGGGCATCGAGTTCTACACCGACCTCGCCACCAAGGACAAGGTCTCCCCGGCCAAGGTCAACACCTGGACGGAGAAGGAGGTCGGCGACGCCTGGAACAAGGGCCAGATCTCCATGGCCGTCGGCGGCAACTGGACGCCGAAGGCCATCGTCGAGGCGAACCCGGACCTCAAGGGCAAGCTCGCCGCCGTGCCGATCCCCGGCGAGAACGGCGGCATGAGCAAGTCGTTCCTCGGCGGCTCCTACCTGTCCACGTTCGACACGGACAAGAAGGACCTCGCCTGGGAGTTCGTCAAGATGCTGACCACGGGTGACTTCGCTGCCAAGTGGGCCGAGGACACCAACTACTTCCCGGGTCAGAACTCCGAGCTGAAGAAGATCGAGGCCAAGAAGGACCCGCTGGTCGAGCCCTTCGCCAAGCAGATGCTCGAGGCCGGCGCGACCGTCCCCAAGACCAAGGCGTACGGCGAGATCCAGGCCTCGAAGGTCATCCCCGGCATGGTGCAGTCCATCCTGACCGGGAAGTCCTCCGTCCAGGAGGCGGCGGACAAGGCCGCCAAGGACATGGACGCGATCTTCGCCAAGGACAAGTAGGCGAGGGCGAGTCGGCACCGTGAAAGACACGCTCGTCGGCGGCGGACCGGAGGAAGACACCAAGGGCCGCCGCCCCGCCCCCGCCAACCGACCGGAACACGAAGCAGCCCTCCGTAAGAAGAAGCTGGTCGGCCTTGCCCGGCCGTGGCTGCTCCTCGCGCCCTCCCTCCTGGTCCTCGCGGGCCTGCTGCTCTGGCCGCTGATCCAGGTCGTCAAGCTCTCGATGCAGGACTACGTCGTCAAATTCGGCGGCGGAGTGGGCACGTACACCGGATTCGACCACTACACCGACCTGCTCGGCAGCGGACTCCTGTGGAAGACGGTCCTGCCCAACACGGCGTTCTTCGCGATCGCCTGTGTCGGCCTCACCGTCGCCCTCGGCACTCTCGTCGCCCTGCTGCTCAACCGCCTCGGCCCGGTCTGGCGGCTCATCTGCTCCATCGCGATCCTTGCCGCGTGGGCGATGCCCGCCGTCACAGGGACGTACGTCTGGATCTGGCTCTTCCAGCCGCAGGACGGCATGGTCAGTCAGATCGCGGTATCGATGGGGCTCATCGACCCGGAGACCAGCAACTGGTTCACCGAGCGCGGGCCGTTCTACGCGATCGCGACCCTGAACGTCGTCCACCACGGGTTCCCGTTCGTCGCCATCACCGTCCTCGCGGGCCTGATGACGATCCCCAAGGAGCTCTACGAAGCGGGGGAGCTGGACGGCGCCAACGCCTGGCAGCGGTTCTGGAAGATCACGCTGCCGACGATCAAGCCGGTCTTCCTCGTGGTGACCATCCTCTCCACCATCTGGGACTTCAAGGTCTTCACCCAGATCTATCTGATGCCGGGAGGCGACGGCGCCAACGAAGAGGTCTACAACCTGGGCGTCTTCTCGTACATCCAGGCCTTCGCCAAGAACGACTACGGCACCGGCGCGGCAGCCGCCGTCCTCCTCACCCTGCTGCTCCTCGCCATCACGATCGTCTACATCCGCACGCTGTTCCGGCAGGGGGAGGAGGACCTGTGAGCGCCCGTCGCACCACACTCGCCGCACGCATCGGTCTGCCCGTGGCGGTCGCCGCGCTGCTGCTCTTCACACTCTTCCCCGTGTACTGGATGATCTCCACGGCACTCGACCCGAAGGCGGTCACCCGCGGTTCGGACGTGCTGCCGAGCGGCATCAGCTTCGAGCACTTCACCTACGTGTTCGAGAAGGGCAACTTCGGTACGTATCTGCTGAACTCGGCGCTCGTCGGCTTCGGCACGATCCTGGCCGCCGGGGTGCTCTCGCTCTTCGCGGCGATCGCGGTGGCCCGCTTCAAGTTCAAGTTCCGCACCTCCGTGCTGATCATGGTCCTGATAGTGCAGATGGTGCCGCTCGAGGCACTCGTCATCCCGCTCTTCATCCAGATGCGCGACTACGAGATGCTCAACTCGCTGATCGGCCTGACGATCGTCTACATCGCGCTCTCGCTCCCCTTCGCGATCTGGACCCTGCGCGGGTTCGTCCAGACCGTGCCCAAGGAGGTCGAGGAGGCCGCGTACATCGACGGGGCGTCCTGGTTCCGGATGTTCCGCTCGGTGCTGCTTCCGCTGGTGGCGCCCGGACTCGTCGCGACCTCGATCTTCGCCTTCATCACGGCGTGGAACGAGTTCGTCTTCGCGTACACCTTCATGAAGGGCAGCGACAAGTACACGGCCGCCGTGGGCATTTACCAGTTCTTCGGTGAGAACTCCACGGCCTGGGGCCCGGTCATGGCCAGCTCCACGCTTGTCACCGTGCCAGTGATGATCTTCTTCGTGATCGTCCACCGGAAGCTGGGCTCGGGCCTGGCGGCCGGAGCCGTCAAGGGCTGAGCCCGGCGGGGAGCGTTCAGGGCGGACCGTTTACGGGACCCTGAACGTCTCCCCGTACACCTTCCACGTCAGCGGCGTCTTCAGGCCCAGATTGCCGTCGTAGAGGAACTCCCGCTGCGCCGTGTCCACGCGCGTCGTGTCGCGGTGCGCCTTCTCGGACTTCATCGCCGTGCGGCGGATGTCCAGGAAGATGTCGAGGTACGCCTTCTCCTTGCCGCCCTGCGCGGGCGTGTCCGCCTCCTTCAGGGCCGCCTCGCGCAGGCCGTAGAAGCCGCGCGGTCCGGTGCCCGGGCCGTGCAGGACCATCGCGTCGTAGTAGATGAACTGCCCCAGCGTGCCGAGCCCGTCGAGCTTGGCGAGGCGGACGGCGGGGTCGAAGTAGACGCGGTCGCGCGCGCTGTTCTGGGCCTTGCGGAAGGCGGGCTCGTCGGCCTCCGCCTTCCAGGCCTTGGTGAAGCCGGGGTCGAGCCCCTCGTGCGAGTCCGTGCCGTCGACCTTGCGCAGGGCTGGCAGATAGCGGGCGAGGCCGTTGTCCGGGTGGTCCTTCGTGTATCGCTCGACGAGGGCGAGCAGGTCGTGCGTGCCGGTGCAGAAGCCGATGATCCCGGCGGTGTAGCCGTGGTCGTCGTCGATGTCCTCTATGTAGCCGTACTGCCCGCGCCAGTTCAGCGTGGAGTTCTCCGCGCTGGCTATCAGCTGCTGGGCGAGGTCCTTCTTGGCGGGCGCCGCGAGACCCGGGGGCAGGTCGGCGATCAGCTCGTCGTCGGCTTTGATCTCGGCCGCCGACTTGTCGTCGTCGTAGGGCCGGTGCGTGCCGGGCGCCTGCCGGCCGGCCCCGGAGCCGCCCTTGTCCGAGTCCCCGCCCAGGAAGTAGACGGCGACCGTGGCGACCGGGGCGACGGCGAGAAGAAGGAGGCCTGCACGTTTCATTCGCACAAGATTACGTGCGGTTTTGCGGTAGCGCGCCTTCCGGATCTGAGCGGGTCCGACCGTATCCGGCTCTATTGACTAATAGTCAATATCGCATCAGTCTCTGGAGCCGGACCGGCCATGGGAGGCCCTATGAGCACCGAAGCGCGGGAGCAGCTGAGCAAGGAGCTGCGGGACGAACCACCGGAATCCTTCGGGAAGTTGGCGCCCGAGCAGCTTGCTCTGCTCACCGACGCGCTGAGGCGCGAACGGGAGAGCCGGGCGTCGGGCCTGAACGAGGCCGCCGAGGAGGCGCTGAAGCTCGTGCCCGCACTGGCACGGGGTCCCGTACGCCGCATTCTGTTCCGATAGGGAGGGGCAGGGCCATGGACAAGCTGCGGAGCAGGGCGGAGACCCTGAAGATCGCTCGACTCCTCGACGTCGAGCCGGACGAGCTCGCCTTCCTGGGGACGCTTCCCGTCGAGGACGTACGCCGCTTCCGCGAGAGCTGCGTCGCGGAACTCTTCGACCGTACGCCCGAGATGCTCGACCGGATCGCGTCCGCGACGAAGCTGGTGCCGGCCGGGGTCGCCGCCGCGATCTCGCAGAAGGCGCTGGGCCCGCGGCTCGCCGCCGGGGTCGCGGGGCGCCTCGAACCGGCGCGGGCCGCGGACATCATCGAGAAGCTGCCGGTGCCGTTCACGGCTCAGTCGTGCGGGCATCTCGACCCGCGCCGGATCAAGGGCATCGTCGACCGGCTCGACGAGGGCCTGGTGGTGCGGATCGCGGTGGCGCTCGCCGAGCGGGGCGACTACCTGACGATGGGCCGGTTCGTCGGCCACCTGCGGGACTCCGCGCTGAGCCGGATCCTGCCGCAGGTGGACGACGCCGCCGTCCTGCGGACCGGCTTCACGATCGACGTGCCCGAACGGCTCGGCCAGATCATCGAGTTGATGGGCGCGGAGCGGCTCGCGTCGGTCATCGCGTCGGCGTCGGGGGAGGGGCTGTGGCCACAGGCGCTTGCCGTGGCCGGGATGGTGACGGGGGAGCAGCGGTCCCGCATCGCCTCGCTCGCCGCCGCACGGCCGCCGGAGGAGCTGGATTCCCTGGTCGCGACGGTGAGCGAACAGAACCTGTGGGAGTCGCTGCTGCCGCTGGTGGCCTTGCTGGGGGAGAAGGAGCGACGGGCGGTCGCCGTGCTTCCGTCCCTGCGGGACGCGGGGGTGCTCGGCGGGGTCGTGCGGGCGGTCGTGGCGACCGGGCTGTGGGCGGAGTTCTTGCCGCTGGTGGACGCGCTGCCGGAGGAGTCCCGCAAGATCGTCGCCGCTGCGGCGGGGGCGCTGCCTGTGCCTGACCTGGACGCGCTTGCCCTGGAGGTCGACAAGCGGGATCTGTGGGAGCTGGTGATGCCCCTGATCGAGTTGATGGACGACGAGGCGAAGGTGCGGATCTTTGAGTTGCCGGCGTTTCAGGAGCAGGCGGGGTAGGGGCGGCTGGAGATTCAGCCCGTCCGGCTCTCACCCCGCCGTCGACCCCCCATCCACCGCGAACTCCGCCCCCGTGATGTACGACGACGCCTCCGAGGCAAGGAAGAGAATCAGCTCCCCGACCTCCTCCGGCCGCCCCATCCGGCCGAGCGGCAGATGGGACCAGTCCCGTCCGGCGGAGGCCGTGGAGATCATCGGCGTGTCGATCGCCCCCGGATGCACGGAGTTGACCCGCACCCCGTAGCGCGCCAGGTCCAACGCCGAGGACCGGGTCAGGCCCCGGAGGGCGAACTTCGTGGAGCCGTAGGCCGCATGGCCCGGGATCCCCACGAGCCCGGCCGTGGACGAGACGTTCACGATCGATCCCCCGCCCGCCTCCCGCAGCGCGGGCAGCACCGCCTGGATGCCCAGGAACGGGCCGAGCAGATTGACCCGGATCAGAGCCTCGAAGTTCTCGTACGTCTCGTTCTCCACGGACGCCGTCCGCCACAGCGCGGCATTGTTGACGAGCGCGTCCAGGCGGCCGAAGGCCTCCATCCCGGCCGCCACGGCCGATGACCAGCTCTCCGCCTCCGTGACGTCATGACGTACGAACAGGCCTTGACCGCCCAGGGACTTGGCGACGCCCCGCCCCTCCTCCTCCCGTACGTCCGTGATCACGACCCGTGCCCCGGCCTCCGCGAAAAGCCGCGCCTCGGCCGCTCCCTGACCCCGGCCCGCACCGGTGATCAGTACGACCTTGCCATCGAGCCCGTAAGAGATCACTTCACGCCTCCACCAGCATGTCCCGTACCCTCGGCCCACTGGAACGGGGCGGGAGAACGGAGCGGAACGTGGAACCGGCGATCAGCCTGCGCAAGGTGGAAGAGACGGCGCCCGCCCTTGTCAGCCTCTACAAGTCCGCCGGAGTCAGCCTGCGCAAGCACGGTCTCGAGGGCATGCGCGCCGCCGTCTATCTCGTCGTCGACTACTCCGGCTCCATGCGGTCGTACTACAAGAAGGGCAGCGTCCAGGCCCTCGCCGAGCGCGTGCTCGGCCTGTCCGCGCACCTCGACGACGACGGCATCGTGCCCACCGTCTTCTTCTCCACGGAGGTCGACGCCGTCACGGAGATCTCGCTCGACCGCCACCACGGCAGGATCGACGAGATCGTCGAGGGGCTCGGCCGCATGGGCCTGACCAACTACCACGTGGCGATGGACGCCGTGATCGACCACTACATGGACAGCGGATCCACCGCTCCCGCCCTGGTCGTCTTCCAGACCGACGGCGGCCCCACCAGCAAGAGCGCCGCCGAGCGGTACCTCTGCAAGGCGGCGAACCTCCCGCTCTTCTGGCAGTTCATCGGCTTCGGCCACGAGAAGAGCACGCAGTTCGACTACCTCCGCAAACTCGACGAACTCGCCGTCCCCGCCGCCCGCGTCGTCGACAACGCGGGCTTCTTCCACGCGGGGAAGAAGCCCCACAAGGTCCCGGACGACCATCTGTACGACCAGCTCCTCGGCGAGTTCCCGACCTGGCTCGCGGCGGCGCGGGCGCAGGGCATCGTGACCACGTGACCTCCGCGCCCCGGGGAGCGACTCAGTCGACCATCCGCTCCCGCAGCGCGAGAATCGTCCGCGTATCAAGCCCGAGTCCCTTCCTCAGGTAGCCGTCGAGGCTTCCGTACTTCTCCTTCACCTGGGCGAGCGCCGCCTCCAGATAGCCGGTGCGGACCTCCTGGAGCGGGATCAGCAGATCCGGGTTCTGCATCAGGCCGCTCTGCTTCAGGCCCTCACGCACCTTCGCGTCGTACGCGGCCCGGTAGGTGTTGGACGCCAGGAAGTCGCCCACGACGGTGCGCTCGGGGACGCCGACGGCACGCAGCAGTAGGTAACTGGTCCAGCCCGTACGGTCCTTGCCGGCCGTGCAGTGGTAGAGCAGCGGTGATTTCCTGCCGCCGTGAGCGATGTCGCGCAGGGTCGCCGCGAACTGCGCGCGGTTCGCGGCGTCGGTGACGAAGGTGCGGTAGACGTCGCGCATGAAGGCGTCCGCCTTGCCGTTGCCCAGCATCTCCTCCTGCTTGACCGGGTCCTTGGAGCCGATCGCGGTCATCAGCGTCGTGAAGAGACCGTTGTCGCTGATGACCCGGGACGTCGGGGCGAGCCCGGCGGGCAGCCGGTCGGGTCCGTCGTACTGGACCTCGGCAGGCACCCGGAAGTCGACGACCTTCTTCAGGCCGAGCCCGTCGAGGGTGGCCACGTCGGCGTCGGTGAGCTTGGCCAGGGCGTCGGCGCGGAAGACCTGGCCGTAGCGGACGCGTTCGCCGTCGTAGGTGCGATAACCGCCCACGTCTCTTACGTTGACGGCGCCCTGGAGAGGTATCAGGTGTACGCCGTCGGACGCGGGTGCGGATACGGATACGGATACGGATGTGATGGGGTCGGCGTGGGCGGTCCAGGCGGGCAGGGTGCCCAGAGCGAGCGCGCAGACCGCGGCTCCCACCGCCGTACGTGTACGGGTGATGCGCATCGGGCCGCCTTCCTCGGTAGCGGTCGCCATGGCCACGCGTCGTTCAACCAAGCGATTGTTTGGTTGAAGGTAGCGGGGTGCCCCGACAGGAGGAAGGTGCGTGCGGCAGGTATCTCGGCCCGGCGTCCCGGTGTCCCGGCGCCCCTGCCCGGCGGTGCGGCGAGTGGAGTAAGGGCGGCGGCCTTGTCCCGTGCGGTCAGCGGGGACCCCGAAACAAGGGGTCCCTCGTCCGTGTTAGGCTTATGCGTCGCAGTTTTGGTACCCATGAACTTTATGTGCGCCTGACGGGAATGCTCCGAAGGCGCATTATTGTTTTACTCCGGTCTCTCCGGGATGGGGGTCATTGCAGCGCTTGGAATCCACAATTCCGTGGTTTTCCTTACTCTGCCCCTGTTGAGGAGATTGACATGGCAACCGGTACCGTTAAGTGGTTCAACTCGGAAAAGGGCTTCGGCTTCATCGAGCAGGACGGCGGCGGCCCCGACGTCTTCGCCCACTACTCGAACATCGCGTCCTCGGGCTTCCGTGAGCTCCTCGAGGGCCAGAAGGTTTCCTTCGACGTCACGCAGGGCCAGAAGGGCCTGCAGGCCGAGAACATCGTTCCCGCCTGATCGTCGTAGCACGCGAACCTCATAGCCGGGGCCCGCACCGGATAGGTGCGGGTCCCGGCTTGTGCTGTCACCAGGCCCAGGAAGGCATTTCCGTATGAATCGCTCCGATCGCCCCGCACGTCCTGCCCGCGGGCGCTCCACGAACGCACGCGGAAAGGCCCCGGTGGCCGGCGGCGGCCAGGCGAGGGGCGCCGCGAAGAAGCCCGGCCGCCCCAAGGCGAGGCCGGTGGGGGGCGAATTCGCGCTCCCCGAGAGCATCGAGCCCGCGCTGCCCGCAGTCGAGGCGTTCGCCGACCTGGACATGCCGGAGGCGCTGCTGAAGACGCTCGCCGCACAGGGCGTGACCGAGCCCTTCCCGATCCAGGCAGCCACGCTCCCCAACTCCCTCGCCGGCCGCGACATCCTCGGCCGTGGCCGCACCGGCTCCGGCAAGACCCTCGCCTTCGGCCTCGCGCTCCTGGCCCGCACCGCGGGCCGCCGCGCCGAGCCGCGCTCTCCCCTCGCCCTGGTCCTGGTCCCCACGCGTGAGCTGGCCCAGCAGGTGACGGACGCCCTTACGCCGTACGCCACCTCCGTGAACCTGCGCATGTCGACGGTCGTCGGCGGCCTCTCCATCGCCAAGCAGGCGGGCACGCTCCGCCGCGGCGCCGAGATCATGGTCGCGACCCCCGGGCGTCTGAAGGACCTCATCGAGCGCGGCGACGCCGACCTCTCGCAGGTGCGGACGACCGTCCTCGACGAGGCCGACCAGATGGCCGACATGGGGTTCATGCCGCAGGTCACCGCGCTCCTGAAGCAGGTCGAGCAGGGTGGCCAGACCATGCTGTTCTCCGCCACGCTCGACAAGAACATCGACCGTCTGGTCCGGATGTTCCTGGCGGACCCGGTCGTGCACTCGGTCGACCCGTCCGCGGGCGCCGTGACGACGATGGAGCACCACGTTCTGTACGTGGCGGACGAGACCGACAAGAAGGCCGTGGCCCTGCGCATCGCCGCCCGTGAGGGCCGGGTGATCATGTTCCTGGACACCAAGCGCGCGGTGGACCGCTTCACCAAGCGGCTGCTCGCCAACGGTGTACGGGCGTCCGGGCTGCACGGCGGCCGTTCGCAGCCGCAGCGCAACCGGACCCTGGACCAGTTCAAGACCGGGCAGGTCACCGCGCTCGTCGCCACCAATGTGGCGGCCCGCGGCATCCACGTCGACGATCTCGACCTGGTCGTGAACATCGACCCGCCCACCGACCACAAGGACTACCTCCACCGTGGCGGGCGTACCGCGCGGGCGGGGGAGTCGGGCAGTGTCGTCACGCTCGTCCTGCCGGACGAGAAGCGGGAGATGACGCGCCTGATGTCGGACGCGGAGATCAGCCCGAAGACGGCGCGAGTGAAGTCGACGGACGAGGAGCTCGCCCGCATCACCGGTGCGCGGGAGCCCTCCGGGGTGCCGGTGGTCATCGAGGTTCCCCAGCAGCAGGCTTCGCCGCAGCGTGGTCGGCGCGGGCGTCCCGCCGGGCAGGGCGGGGGCGGCGGTGGCCAGGGTCAGCGTCGGGCCCGGTCCCAGGGGCAGTCGCAGGGTGGCCAGGGTGGTCAGGGGCAGTCCAGGTCCCAGTCCCAGTCCCAGGGTGGCGGTCGCTCTTCCGCCGGTGGCGGCACTGGTGGCGGTCGGCCCTCCGCGGGCGGCGGCGCCGGTGGTGGCCGTGCGCGGCGTGGCGGCGGTGGCGGTCGTCCCAGTGGGGGCGGGGCGCGCCGGGCGGCGTAGTAGAGGTGCGGGTGCCCGGCGGTGGGGTGTTGTGCCCTGCTGCCGGGCCTCTCCCGCCCGATCGCCGCACCTGTCAAAGCTCGAGGGAGCCCTGATGTCGGAGAAGCAGCGTCAGTCCCAACTCCAGCCGCGCGAGCGTCAGTTGCTGCCCATGGTTGGCGACGGTGACCGTGACGGTGAGGGTGGCCGTGACGGTGACGGCGATCGGCAGGAACTGCGGGCCGACTGCGGCAGTTGCTTCGGGCTCTGTTGCGTAGCCCTCACCCTCTCCAAGTCCTCGGACTTCCCCGTCAACAAGGCGGCCGGCACTCCCTGCACCAACCTCCAGCAGGACTTCCGCTGCGGCATCCACCAGAACCTGCGCCAGAAGGGCTTCTCGGGCTGCACGGTCTATGACTGCTTCGGCGCCGGGCAGAAGGTCTCGCAGGTCACCTACGGCGGAACCGACTGGCGGCAGGACCCCGACGCCGCCCGCCAGATGTTCGACGTGTTCCCGGTGATGCGCCAACTCCACGAACTGCTCTGGTACTTGACCGAAGCGCTCGCCCTGCCGCAGGCCCGCCCGATCAGAGCCGAGCTCCAGCACGCGCTGGACGCGACCGAGCAGCTCACCCAGGGCGCCCCCGCAACCGTGGCCGAGACGGACGTGGCCGCACACCGTGAGGACGTCAACGTCCTTCTCCTGCGCACCAGCGAACTCGTGCGCACGGGCGTCCACGAGAAGGACCAGAAGAACCAGAAGAGCCATAAGGACCAGAAGAACCGGAAGAAGAAGGACCGCAGGGGAGCCGACCTGTTCGGGGCCCGCCTCAAGGGTGCCGACCTCCGGGGCGTCACCCTCCGCGGTGCCTGTCTCATCGCCGCGGACCTCCGCGGCGCCGACCTCCGCCAGGCCGACCTGATCGGCGCGGACTTCCGGGACACGGACCTGCGCGGCGCTGACCTGACCGGCAGCCTCTTCCTCACCCAGTCGCAGGTCAACGCGGCGAAGGGCGACGCCGATACGAAACTTCCCCCGTCCCTGACGCGCCCCGCGCACTGGAGTCAGGGAAACCAGGGATAGGGCGGGCGGCCCGCACCTTTACGTGTCGCACTCCAGCACCGTCCGGCACAACGCGCACCGCGCCCGCATCCGCCCCCGGGCAGGCAACCTGATCCGCTGCCGGCAAGTGGGGCAGGGGAACGAGACCCGCAGCGGCTCGGCCCCGCCCGACGAGCGGGAGAACGAGTACGCCCCCGCTCCACCGGAGCCGTGCGTCAGCGCATACCGCCGGTCCTTCGCGTACCGCCGCCGTCCCGTCCACCCCGCGGCCGTCAGCGGTGGCTGCTGCTCGTCGAGGCGGGCCTGCGCGAGCCCCTTCGTATAGGCGGTGTACGCCTGCGCGCTGGTGAACCACGTCTCCGGCGCCTCACCGAAGGCGATGGCCCGCTTGGCGAGTACGTACCCGAACTCCTCCGGCGTCAGATACCCGAGCTTCTGCGACGAGGCGCCGTCCTCCCGATAGGCATCCAGGAGGAGCCATCCCGCGCCCAGATAGGTAGTGGCGGTATCTGTGAGGATCTCGTTGTCGCGCGTGCCGGGGAACGTCAGATCAAGCCGGTGCAGATACACGTGCATGACCTCGTGGGCGAGGGCTGCGCCGATGTCCCTGCGGTGCGTACGGAACCGGTCGTTCAGCTCGATGAAGTACTCGGGCCCGGCGGCGAGTTCGACGTACGCCGCGTGTTCCATCTCGCGGAAGCTGACGATCATGCGGGCGTCCGGGAGGCGGAGGTGCCGCACCATCTCGCGGGCCACCCGCTGCACGCCCAGATGCAGATCCTCCTGGTCGGAGAAGGCGACGTCGGCGGGGGCGATGCTGGTGTCGAAGGTGTGGACGCCGTCGTACGAGAGGCGCTTGTAGAGCGCGGTGATCGCGGAGCGCACCGTCTCCAGGTGGGGGTAGCCGTGCACCACCGGGCCGCCGCCGTCCGCCACGTTCGCCCCCCCCAAGAATGAGACGGCTTGTGTCGTCTCAGCTTGTGTCGAGTTGCCGCGATTCGCCTCAACCTGGTTCCACTGTATGACGCATGTTAGGGCGCGCTCCCTTATCCGGAACCAGCCCGCGCGCGGCCCCTTGGCCGAAAACCGCCCCTTGCTCTATGCGGACACTGATCTCCATAATCCGCAACAACGCATTGGCGGGCTCATGCCATCCTCGTGCTTGCGCGGGGAGGGAGTGGGGCCGCGAACGCGTACAACCCCCCACGAACCCCCCACGAAGGGAAGCCCGTTGAACACCAAGCTGCGTGGAGTCAAGAGAGCCGCCACCCTCGGTGCCATCGCCCTCGCATGTGTCAGTCTCCAGCCCGTCGCCGCCTCCGCGGCCCCGCACCCCGGCCCCACCCCGGGTGAGCGTGTGGTCGGCGGCACCCCCGCCGAGCAGGGTGAATTCCCGTTCATGGTCCGTCTGTCGATGGGCTGTGGCGGCGCGCTGTACGCCAAGGACATCGTGCTGACCGCCGCCCACTGTGTGGACGGCTCGGGCGACAACACGAGCATCACCGCCACCGGTGGTGTCGTGGACCTGGAGAGCTCGGACGCGGTCAGCGTCAAGTCCACGAAGGTCCTCCAGGCGCCGGGTTACGACGGCAAGGGCAAGGACTGGGCGCTCATCAAGCTCGCCAAGCCGATCGACCAGCCCACGCTGAAGATAGCCAAGGACGACAAGCTCAACGAGGGCGACTTCACCATCGCCGGTTGGGGAGCCGACAAGGAGGGTGGCGACCAGCAGCGCTACCTGCTCAAGGCGACGGTTCCGTTCGTGAGCGACGCCGACTGCAAGGCCGCGTACGGCGACGACCTCACGCCCGGCGAGGAGCTCTGCGCCGGCAAGCTGGCGGAGGGCGGCACGGACACCTGCCAGGGTGACTCCGGTGGCCCCATGTTCCGTAAGGACGAGGCCGGAGAGTTCGTCCAGGTCGGCATCGTCAGCTGGGGCAACGGGTGCGCGCGCCCCAAGTTCCCCGGGGTCTACACCGAGGTGTCGACGTTCGCCACTGACATAGAGAAGGCGGCGTCGGGTCTCTGACGCCGCTTGGCTGGACGCGGCCCCGCTCCGGTTGTGGGGCGGGGCCGCGCCGGTATGTCCGTCCTCGCCATCCGCTGGTGGGCGCGTGGATGCTTCGGCTGGGGAGTGCTGCGAACCGTGCTCCGGGCGGAAATACCGACACGTCCCCTCACGTCTCGATGCCGGGCAATCGGGCGGGTGGGTGGGAGAGGCTCGTTCGGCAAGGTGAGACGCGGGGTAATCGGGCGGGTGGGTGGGAGAGGCCTGTTCGGCACCTGCAAGGGACCCGCACTGTTCAGCCCCGGCACGGGCCCCTGCTCAAGCCCCCGGCATAGGGAACCCCGTTAGTCCAAGACCTGCCTCCCCTTTGTCCATGGGCGTGCAAGACCCTCCCGGCGCAGGGTGACCGCACCGAGATCCGTTCCACGGAGGGGTGCCATGCAGCCGTCAGACACGTCAGGGCCGAGCCGCAGAGTCGTAGTCGCCACGGGCGCGCTGGCCGGCGTCGGAGCCGCCGTCGGCCTCGGCGGAACCGCCTCCGCCGCGGCAAGGACAGCCGCGCCGGGCGAAGCCGTCCTCCGCTCCGCCGACCTCGACGTGCGCGTCGCCACCGACTTCCCCCGCGTCGTCTCGTACACGGACCGCGCCACCAAAGCGGTTCTGCACGCCCAGCCGGAGACCGTCGCCACGCTCCTGGTGGACGACAAGACGCACACTCCGAAGGTGACGGCGACCACCGGAGCCAGCCGGGTCGAGTACGTCCTCACCCTCGACGGCGGCACCACCATCACCGTCGAGATCGCCCTCAAGGGGCGCCAGGTGCAGTGGCGCGTGACGGAGATCGACGACACCGATGCCCTGCGCGTCGGCACCCTCCGCATCCCCGGCCTCGCCCTCCTTTCCGTACGCAGCGATCAGCCGGGCGCCGCTCTCCTCGCCGCCAAGATCCAGCTCGACAAGGCCAAGAGCGGGGACACCGAGGTCAAGCTGACCTCGGACACCGCCGCGGAGGCGCCCACCGGATGCGCCTACGCCGTCGTCGCGCACGACGCGCTCGGCGGCGCCGTCGAGACCAACACCGTCTACGACAAGCCCACCACCGAGGCCGGAACCACCTGGGACAACGGCCGCCTCTGGCGGGAGACCGTCAGGAAGAGCGGCTACGTGGAGGCCCGCCTGGCCCCCGGCCAGTGGACGCACCGCGCGGCCACCGCCGCCGTCGGCGACACCGAGCCCCTTCCTTACGCCACCGTCGTCATAACCGGCGACCGCAACGCAGACGGCAAGGTCGACTGGCAGGACGCCGCCATCGCGTTCCGCGACATCATGGTGAAGCCGGTCGGCGCGGACGAGCAGCATCTGCGTGTCGTCCCGCACATCCCTTTCAACTTCGCCTCGCAGGCCACGAACCCGTTCCTCGCGACCCTCGACAACGTCAAGCGGATCCACCTGGCCACCGACGGCCTGCGGCAGTACACGCTGCTCAAGGGGTATCAGTCCGAGGGGCACGACTCCGCGCATCCCGACTACGCGGGCAACTACAACACGCGCGCGGGCGGCTTGGGCGACTTGAACACCCTGGTCAGGGAGGGCAAGAAGTGGAACAGCGACTTCAGCGTGCATGTGAACGCCACGGAGTCCTATCCCGTCGCGAACGCCTTCTCCGAAAAGCTCGTCGACAAGGCCGATGAGCAGTGGGACTGGCTTGATCAGAGCTATCGCATCGATCAGCGCCGTGACTTGGTCTCCGGCGACATCATCAAGCGGTTCGCCGATCTGCGGGACGAAGCCGATGGTGCGCTCAATGCTCTCTACATCGATGTATTCCGTGAGTCGGGGTGGACGTCCGACAGGCTGCAGCGAGCCCTGCGCAAGCAGGGCTGGATCGTCACCAGCGAGTGGGGGCACGGCTTCGAGCGCTCGTCCGTCTGGTCGCACTGGGCGACCGAGACGGATTACGGTCCTGATACGTCGAGGGGTATCAACTCCCGTCTGATCCGTTTCATTCGGAATCATCAGAAGGACGTCTTCGCCGACAAGTGGCCGACGCTTCTGGGTATTGCTCGCATGGGCAATTTCGAGGGGTGGGTCGGAAAGACCGACTGGTCTTATTTCTATGACCTGATCTGGAGCGATTCACTGCCCGCCAAATATCTCCAGGCCTATCCCATCAAGTCCTGGGGCGAGCACGAGATCACCTTCTTCGGAGAGGGCGGAGGGGCCGGAGAAGGCGGGACGGCGGTCTCCGACACGGGAGGCGTCCGTCGGATCGTGACGGACGGTCGTGTCGTCTATGACGGGGG
Source organism: Streptomyces sp. NPDC055239 (assembly GCF_053606205.1). NCBI lineage: Bacteria > Bacillati > Actinomycetota > Actinomycetes > Kitasatosporales > Streptomycetaceae > Streptomyces > Streptomyces sp. NPDC055239. Next base: position 139,444 of record NZ_JBSGRD010000008.1, read on the forward strand.
GAGCTATCTGCTTCCCTGGGAGCCCCGCAAGGCCTCCGATCCCGGCAAGCTCTACCACTACAACCCCAAGGGTGGGCAAGGGAGTTGGCAGCTGCCGCGCGGGTGGTCCGGGCTCGGCAAGGTCGCGCTGTACCGGCTCACCGACCAAGGGCGGGTCTTCGTCGCCGATGTTCCGGTGCGGGGCGGCAAGGTGACCCTCGACGCCAAGGCCAAGCAGCCCTACGTCCTCTACCGCAGGCGCGCCGCCGCGCTGCCCGACCCCGGCTGGGGGCAGGCGACCCCGCTGCGCGACCCGGGCTTCAACTCCGGCTCCCTGGACGGCTGGAAGGTCTCAGGACCGGCCTCTGTCGCGCTCAGCGAGCTCGGTGACCACGAACTCGTCATCGGCTCGGGCGGCAAGGCCGCCGTCGGCCAGCGGCTGCGCCGCCTGAAGGCAGGAACGTACGTCGCCTCCGTACAGGTCGAGGTCGGGGAGAAGACCGGCGACGAACGGAAGGCGACCCTGGAGGTGCGCACCGCCGACGGTGTCACCGCCGCCAACTGGACGCGGACCTCCACGGCGGGCAACTACGTGGCGGCCGACCGCAAGCACGGCACCCGCTTCCAGCGGATGTCCGTGCCCTTCACCGTCCCCGAGGGCGGTGGCCCGGCCGAGCTGACGCTCCGGGCCGACGCGGGCCACGCGCGCGTGCGCTTCGACAACGTACGCATCGTCCCCACGCGTGGCAGCGCCCCCGGAGGAGGGCGGCTCGTCTCCGAGGACTTCGAGCAGGTGCCGCAGGGCTGGGGGCCGTTCATGAAGGGCGACGCGGGGGACGTCACCGACCCGCGCACGCACATCGCGCAACGGCACGCCCCGTTCACGCAGCGCGGCTGGAACGGCAAGGCGATCGACGACGTCATCGACGGCGCCCAGTCCCTGAAGTCCCGAGGCGAGAACAAGGGGCTCGTGTACCGCACCGTCCCGCACACCGCCCGCTTCGAGGCGGGCAAGCGCTACCGCGTCACCTTCCGGTACGAGAACGAGAAGGCGGGCCAGTACGCGTGGATCACCGCCGTCGATGAGCCCGCGGCCCGCGAGATCGATCGCAAGGAGCTGCCCGTCGCGACCGAACCCACCGTCCTGACCTACGAGTTCACCGCCCCCGCCAAGGGCGAGGCGTGGGTCGGACTGCGCAAGAGCGGGGACGACGGGACCGCGGAGTTCGTGCTCGACGCCTTCGAGGTGCGCGAGGTCTGACGAGACGTGGGGAAGCCGGAGGGGCTGTGGCTGTTCACAGCCCCTCCGGCGCACTTGCTGCCTACAGGCTCTCCGGCGGGACAGGGGACAGTGAGACTGTCCCCGCCCCCGACCCGTCCGACCCGTCCGCCCCCTCCAGCTCAAGGACCCACACCTCGTTGGCCCCCTCCCGCAGCACAGGCCCGGGAACGTACAGCGACGTCTGCGGGCCCGCAGACCAGTAGCGGCCCACATTGAAGCCGTTCACCCACACGAACCCCCGCGTCCAGGAGGGGAGTTCGATGGTGGCGTCACCGGGTTCGCCGACCTCCACCGTGCCCCGGTACAGGCCGGGGCGGCCCGACGCCGCTTCCCCGGACGCCGGAAGCCCCCGTACGGCCTCCGGAGAGGTGAACGCGTCGAGCCGCAGCCCCCTGGCCGCCACCCCGTGCAGATACTGCCGCTCATGCAGGATCCCACCGGTGACGCCCTTCGCCTCGCCGGTCCGCGGCCCGTAGTTGACCCTCCCCAGGGACTCCACCCACAGCTCCACGCGCGCGTGCCCCGCGACAGGCTCGGCGAGGGCGGGCTCCTCCTCGGTGAGGACGCCCGCCCGCACCCCGTCCACGTACACCACGGCCCGGTCCCGCAGCCCCCGTACACGCAGTGGATACGGTCGGCGCGGGCCCGGCACGGTCAGCGCGTAGTGGACCAGGCCGCGGTCCACATCGAGCTCTTCGAAGGTGGGCGGTACGGCGTATTCCGCCAGGGGGCCGCCGAGCGACTCCAAGACGGTGGACAGCGGCGCCCACTCGGTGAGGTCGACCGATGTGTGTTCTCCGAGCGGGGGCAGCGGTGCGGGCGGCTCGGGCAGCGGGCTCTTCGCGTATGCGGCGAGCACCTCGCGAAAGCGCCAGAACTTCTCGGTGGGGCGCCCGAACTCGTCGATGGGCGCGTCGTAGTCGTACGACGTGACGTCCGGCTCAAGGACGCCGTCGTGCAGCGCGCCACCGCTCCGGTTCGCCCCCGCCCACCCGGCGAAGTTCGTGCCGCCGTGCGCCATGTAGAGGTTGACCGAGCCCCCGCACTCCAGGATCTCGCGCAACGCCTCCGCGGCGTCGGCCGCGTCCCGCACGACATGCTCCGCGCCCCAGTGGTCGAACCAGCCGCACCAGAACTCCATGCACATCAGCGGCCCCTGGGGGCGGTGCCTGCGCAGCGTCCCGAAGGCTGCCCCGGCCTGCGAGCCGAAGTTGACCGTGGCCAGAACGCCGGGCACGGACCCGCCGGTGAGCATGTGGTCCTCGGGGCCGTCGGACGTGAACAGCGGTGCGGTGACGCCCTCGGCGCGCAGCAGTTCCGCGAGGTGGCGCAGGTACACCTGGTCCGAGCCGTAGCTGCCGTACTCGTTCTCCACCTGCACCATGATCACGGGACCGCCCCGGTCGTGCTGGCGCGGGACGACCTCCGTAAGGAGGCGGCCGAACCAGCGGTCCACGTGCCCCAGGTACTCCGCGTCACGGGTACGCGCGCGTGCCCCCACCGCGCCCGTCAGCCAGTGCGGAAGGCCGCCGTTCTCCCACTCGGCGCAGATGTAGGGCCCCGGCCGGACGATCGCCCACAGGCCCGCGTCCCGGGCGGCGTCCAGGAAGCGGCCGAGCGCCTCGACGTCGCTGTACTCCCCGGGGTGCGGCTCGTGCAGGTTCCAGGGGACGTACGTCTCCACGCAGTTGAGCCCCATCGCGCGCAGCATCGCGAGGCGGTGGCCCCACTGTTCCTCGTGCACCCGGAAGTAGTGCACCGCACCGGAGAGCAGCCGCACGGGCCGCCCGTCCAGTTCGAAATCGTCCTCGCCCACCCTGAAGCCGTTCATCGTGTCCCTGTGTCCCTCTCGCTCACGGACTGCTCCGCCACGATCACCCCTGGCGGGAGGCAGGGTCCATGGACAAAGATCGAGGTGGGTTGGACGCAGCGAGCGGGCCGCGGCCCGGACGGAAGGGGCACAAGCGGATGTACCACACCTGGATGCGGTATTTCACGCCGAGCCCGGCCCACCACCGCCTCGGCCTCGCCTGCCTCGGGGTCGGCCTGCAGCACGGCCTCCTGCCGACCGTGGGACCGCGCACCCTCGACCACCACGTGGCCGTCGTCGTGAGCGCAGGCGGCGGCTGGTTCCTCGGGTCCGACGGCAGACGTACGACGGTGACGGCGCCCGCGCTGATCTGGCTCACCCCCGGAGTGCGCCACCACTACGGGCCCGACGCGGAGAGCGGCTGGGACGAGTGCTTCGTCGACTTCACCGGGCCCGCCACGACGACGTACACAGAACTCGGCTTCATCGAACCCGACCGGCCCGTGGTGCCGCTCTCCGACGCGACAGGGGCGCGGGCCGCCGTCGGGCGCATCGCGCGTGCGGCACGGCGCGGCAATCCGCTCCTTGAGGTCGAGACGGGCGCCGCCGTCCACGAACTCCTCGTCGCGCTGCGCAGGGCCCGCGCCGACATCGCCCCCGACGGCGACCCCGTCCTCCAGGCCCTCGCCCGCGACGCCTTCCAGCCACTTTCCGTCGCCGAGCACGCGTCGCGGCACGGCATGACTCCCGCGGAGCTGCGTACGGCGGTGCGCAGGGGCGCAGGATGCAGCCCCAAGGACTACCTCCTCGGCATCCGTCTCGGGCGCGCCAAGGAGCTGCTCGCCGCCACGGAGCTCCCGGTCGCGGCCGTCGCGCGCCGCGTCGGTTACGACGATCCCGCGTACTTCTCGCGGCTGTTCACACGCCGTGTGGGGATGGCGCCGGTCCGCTTCCGCGAGCAGCAGGGACGCGCGGTCCCGGGCGGCTGGTCGCAGCAGATTCCCGACCCCGACCACCCGCCGATTTTGCGCTCTTCCGCCGCCGGGGGCGAAGGAACCACCACGTAGGCTCGTCCACCATGACCACCAGCCACACAAGTGACGCGAACGGCGCCGGCGCCACGGACGAGGCCGTGCGCGCCGAGCTGTCCCGCCTGCGCGACAGCATCGACAACATCGACGCGGCCGTCGTCCACATGCTCGCCGAGCGCTTCAAATGCACCCAGCAGGTCGGCTATCTCAAGGCCAACCACCAGCTCCCGCCCGCCGACCCGGCCCGCGAGGCCCGCCAGATCGCCCGCCTGCGCGAACTCGCGGAGAGCGCCAAGCTGGATCCGGCGTTCGCCGAGAAGCTGCTCAACTTCATCATCGCGGAGGTCATCCGCCACCACGAGACCATCGCCAAGTCGTCCTGACGCGGTCCCGCGGCAGCCGTGTCGGCGGCGGCATCGCCCAGGGCTGAGCCCCGATGTCCGGGCACCCCGCACCGTTGTCAGTGTCATCAGGCAGCATGGACCCATGTCCGTACTGACGCGCGACGAAGCGCAGACCCGAGCCCGGCTCATCGACGTCCACCGGTACACGGTGGAGCTGGACCTGACCCAGGGAGCCGAGACCTTCGACTCCCTTACGGTCATCCGGTTCTCGGCGCTCGGCGAACCCACGGCCACGGTGGACACCTTCGTCGAGCTCAAGCCCGTCGAGCTGCGCTCCGTCACCCTCGACGGCCGGCCGCTCGACCCGAAGGACCTCGTCGAGAACAGGCTCCCGCTCACCGGGCTCACCGCGGGCGAGCACGAACTGCGCGTCGACGCCTCCATGCGGTACTCGCACACCGGCGAGGGCATGCACCGCTTCACCGACCCCACGGACGGCGAGGCGTACACGTACACCCAGCTGTTCATGGAGGACGTGCAGCGCGTCTTCGCCGCCTTCGACCAGCCCGACCTGAAGTCCGTCTTCGAGCTGACCGTCACCGCCCCCAAGGGCTGGACCGTCCTCGCGAACGGCGTGACCGAGCACGTCGGCGACGGGACGTGGCGGGCCGCGCCCACGCCGCTGATCTCGACCTACCTCGTCGCCGTCGCCGCGGGCCCCTGGCACTCGGTCCGCACCGAACACCGCGGACTGCCCTTCGGCATCCACTGCCGCCGCTCCCTGGCGCCCTTCCTGGACGCCGACGCCGACGAGATCCTCGACGTCACGCGCGCGTGCTACGACCGGTACCACGAGAAGTTCGAGGAGCCCTACCCCTTCGACTCGTACGACCAGGCGTTCGTCCCGGAGTTCAACGCCGGAGCGATGGAGAACCCCGGACTCGTCACCTTCCGCGACGAGTTCATCTACCGCTCCGCCGTCACCGAGACCGAGCGGCAGACCCGCGCCATGGTCATCGCCCACGAGATGGCCCACATGTGGTTCGGCGACCTCGTCACCCTCCGGTGGTGGGACGACATCTGGCTGAACGAATCCTTCGCCGAGTACATGGGCTTCCAGACCACCGCCGAAGCCACCCGCTTCAAGGACACCTGGACCGACTTCGGCGTCGCCCGCAAGGCCTGGGGGTACGACGCCGATCAGCGCCCCTCCACCCACCCCGTCGCGCCCGACCCGGACGCCGTGCCCGACACCGCGTCCGCGATGCTCAACTTCGACGGCATCTCGTACGCCAAGGGGGCGTCCGCCCTGCGCCAGCTCGTCGCCTGGCTCGGCGAGAAGGACTTCCTCGCCGGTATCAACACCCACATCGCCCGGCACAAGTTCTCCAACGCCACCCTCGCCGACTTCATCGACTCACTCGCCCACAACACCGACCGTGACGTGCACGGATGGGCCGAGTCCTGGCTGCGCACCACCGGCGTCGACACGCTCACCTCGACGGTCACGCACGACGCCCGCGAGTGGACCCTGGCCGTCGACCGCGACGGCAGCCGCCCCCACCGCATCGCCGTCGGGGTGTACGACCGCGACCTCACCGACACCCAGGGCCTCGTCCTGCGCGAGCGGTACGAGACGGACGTCCCCCACTCCGGGCCCGCCGCCCCCGCGCGCGACGGCGGGCGCCCCGCCCTGATCGTGCCGAACGACCAGGACCTCACGTACACCAAGATCCGCCTCGACGAGGTCTCCATGGAGACGGCCCTGCGCAGCCTCTCCCGGGTCCCCGACGCGCTCACCCGCGCCGTCCTGTGGAACAGCCTGCGCGACATGGTCCGCGACGGAGAACTCGAAGGCACCGCCTACCTGGAGACGGCCCGCGCCCATCTCCCCGACGAGAGGGACCTCGCCCTCGTCCAGGGCGTCCTCGCCTTCGCCACCACGCACGTCGCGGGCCGCTTCGTGCCCCCGGCCCAGCGGCCCTTCGCCCTCACCACGCTCACCGAGCTGTGCCGCGACCTGATCCGGCGCACGGAGGACGGCTCCCACCCCGGGCTCCGGCTCACCGCCGTGCGCGGCTTCATCGACGTGGCGACGCGCCCCGACCCCCTCCAGGAGTGGCTCACCGAGGGCACAGTGCCCGGCGGACCCGAGCTCGACCCCGAGCTGCGCTGGCGCGTCCTGACCCGCCTCGCCGTCCTCGGCGCCGCCGACGAGAGCGCGATCGCCGCCGAACTGGAGCGCGACCCCAGCGCCACCGGCCAGGAAGGCGCGGCCCGCTGCCGGGCCGCACTGCCCGACCCGGAGGCCAAGCGCCGCGCGTGGGAGGCGATGTTCACCTCCGACGACCTCTCGAACTACCTCCTCACCGCCACGGCCCAGGGCTTCTGGCAGCCCGAACAGGCCGATCTCGTACGGGAGTACATCCCCCGCTACTACGAGGACGCGGTCGCCCTCGCGGCCCGGCGCGGCCCCGCCATCGCCGACGTAGCGGGGCGGTGGGCCTTCCCCGCCACCTCGGTGGACGCCGAAACACTCCGCCTGGGCGAACAGTGCCTGAGCGACGCCGACCCGATCCCGGCCCTGCGCCGCAAGCTGGCGGACCAGCTGGACGACCTGGCGAGGGCACTGCGGGTGCAGGAGGCGACGGCTTCCTGAACCCGGCGGCGTGAGGACTAGGTCCGCGGACCTACGCGGACCTGGTCCCAGCCGACGATCCCTGCGGCCCCCGCGTCCCCCTAGGGTCGAAGGTCCAGCCCTAGACACTCAGGAGCCCCTCCCGTGATAGTCGCCACCGGTGCCACCGGAAACGTGGGCCGCGCCCTCGTCACTCAGCTCACCGCCGCACGGACGCCCGTTCGCGCCCTGACCCGCGATCCGCAGCGGGCCCAGCTGCCCCAGGGCGCCGAGGTGGCGCGCTTCGACCCCGCCGCCGAACCGGCCGCTCTCGCCCCACTGTTCGACGGCGCGTCCGCGCTGTTCCTGCACAGGGCTGCCGTCGGCGAGCACACCGACGCGATCCTCGCGGCGGCCCGCAAGGGCGGCGTCCAGCGCGTCGTCGTGCTGTCGTCGGGCATCATCCAGGACGGCGCCGACGAGACCCACCCCATCTACGTCGTCCACGCGGACCTCGAGAAGCGGGTGCGTGAGAGCGGCCTCGACTGGACCTCCCTGCGGCCCAACGCCTTCGCCACGAACTCCCTTCAGTGGGCGGACCAGATCCGCGCGGGCGACACCGTCCGCGGCCCCTTCGCGGGAGCCCTGACCGCGCCGATCCACGAGGCCGACATCGCCGCCGTCGCCGTTCGAGCACTTCTGGACGACGGACACCGGGGCGCCGTCCACCACCTCACCGGGCCGACCGCGGTGTCGACCGACGAGCAGATCCACGCCATCGGCCGGGCACTCGGCCGCGACCTCCGGTTCGACGAGCTGCCGCCGGAGGAAGTGACCGAGGAGATGTTCCCGCACGTCCCCGCGGCGATGCTGCCGGCCCTCCTGAAGTCGTTCGCTGCGGCCGTCGGAGCAGCACCGGAGATCACCACCACGGTGGAGTCGGTGACAGGCACCCCGGCGCGAACGTTCGCGGAGTGGGCACGGGACCACAGGGACGATTTCAGGGCCTGAGCCACGAGCGCCCCGACGGGGGCGCGGGGCTGTGACACACGCAGCCCCGCTGCGTGGGCGCAACCAGCCGCGACGCACCCGCGGACAACAACCGCCCCCCCGCGGGAGCGCCTAGCACTACAGCCCACGCCAACACCCTCTCTCCGCACGGCAGTACCACTTTCGGGTTCGGATCGTCGAGGTCCCCGGGCGCGCCGCCTGCTCGCCAGCCAGGCTGGAGTCCCAGTCCGCGCGCACCCGAAGGACGCCGCCCATGTCTGCCATGAGCACCCCGCCGCCCCTCGCCGGAGGCGCCCACGGACCCGACGCCCTGCGGCCGTTGCTCACCGCCACCCTGGAGGCCCTGCGCACCGGGGCGACCGCACGCGGCGGGCCGCTCCCCGCGGGCGGCCCCGCCGCCGTCGCCGCCCGGGTGCGCGAGGCCGCGGGGGAGGTCCTGCCCGCCAGGGGCGAAGGCGCCGAACCGGCCCTGCGCACGCTGGTCCACGCACTGGCCGAGGGCGCCGCCGACCCCGCGGATGCGCTGTGCGCCGCCCACCTCCACTGCCCGCCGCTCGCACTCGCCGTCGCCGCCGACCTGGCCGCGTCCGCGCTCAACCCCTCCATGGACTCCTGGGACCAGGCCCCCGCCGCCTCGGAGATCGAGACCCTGGTCACGCGCGCCGTCGCCGCGCAGGCCTATGGAACCGGCAGGGGAGACGCCCTCGTCACCACCGGCGGCACCGAGTCCAACCAGCTCGCCCTGCTCCTGGCCCGCGAGCGCACCGCCGCGCACGGCCCCGTCCAGCTCATCGTCGGCGAGAACGCCCACCACTCCCTCGGCCGCGCAGCCTGGCTCCTCGGCATGCCGGAACCGGTCGTCGTCCCCGCGCCCACCGGTGTCCTGGACCCCGCCGCACTCGACGAGGCGCTCTGCGAACTCACCGGGCCGCCAGGATCGTTCCTCGTCACCGCCACCGCGGGCACCACCGACGCCGGACTCATCGACCCCCTCGACCAGATCGCCGACCTCTGCGCACGCCACGGCGCCCGCCTGCACGTCGACGCCGCGTACGGCGGCCCGCTCCTCTTCAGCGACGTACGCAGAGTGCGCCTGCACGGCATGGAGCGCGCCGACAGCGTCACGTTCGACCTGCACAAGCTCGGCTGGCAGCCCGTCGCCGCCGGACTTCTCCTGGTCCGCGACCCGAACGACATCGCGGCACTGGGCCACCACGCCGACTACCTCAACGCGGGCGACGACACCGAAGCGGGCCTCCCCGACCTCCTCGGGCGCTCCCTGCGCACCACGCGCAGGCCCGACGTACTCAAGATCGCCGTCACCCTCAAGGCGCTCGGGCGTACGGGGATCGGCGCACTCGTCGACCGGGTCTGCGCACAGGCGGAGGAGTTCGCCGGGCTCATCACCGCGCACCCCGGCTTCGAGCTCCACGACCAGCCCGTCATCAGCACGGTCCTGTTCCGGCCCGTCGGCGCCGACGACGACCACATCGCGTACGTCCGGCGCGAACTGCTCGGCCAGGGCCGTGCCGTGCTCGGGCGCGCCAGGATCGACGGACGCCGCTGGCTCAAAGCCACCCTGCTCAACCCGCACACCCGGCCCGGCGACCTCGCCGAGCTTCTGAAGCTCGTGGAAGGGACCACCCCCCGATGACCGGCCAGAACGACAAGCCCGCCCCGCCGCTCACCACCCCCGAGGAACCCCGGGACCTGGTCGGCATCGGCATCGGCCCCTTCAACCTCTCCCTCGCCGCCCTCGCCCAGCCCCTGGCCGGACTCGACGCCGCCTTCTACGAGCAGCGGCCAGGATTCCACTGGCACCCGGGGCTCCTCATCGACGGCGCAAGCCTCCAGGTGCCGTTCCTCGCCGACCTGGTGACCCTCGCCGACCCGGCGAGCCCCTGGTCCTTCCTCAGCTACCTCAAGTCCCGCGAGCGGCTCTTCCCCTTCTACTTCGCCGAGCGGTTCCACATCCAGCGCGCCGAGTACGACGCGTACTGCCGCTGGGTCAGCGAGAACCTGCCCGCGCTGCACTTCGGACACCAGGTCGACGCGGTGCGCTGGAACCCCGAACGGGACCTCTTCGAAGTCGACTTCACGCAGCTCGACGCCGAGGGGGAGGCCGAGGCGCTCGGCCGGACGTACACGAAGAACATCGTCGTCGGCGTCGGCACCGCGCCCTACATCCCCGAACCCCTCAAGCCCCTCGCGGACGCCCCCGCCGTCCCCGTGATCCACTCCGCGGACTACCTCCTGCACCGCGACCGGCTGCTCGCCGCCGACCACATCACCGTCATCGGCTCCGGCCAGTCCGGCGCCGAGGTCTTCCTCGACCTGCTCAAGCACCGTCCGGCGGGCGCCGAGAAGATCCACTGGCTCGCCCGCACCGAGGCCTTCGCACCCATGGAGTACTCCAAGCTCGGCCTGGAACACTTCACCCCGGACTACACCCGCTACTTCCACTCCCTGCCCGAGAACGTGCGCGACGGCCTCGTCCCCCACCAGTGGCAGCTCCACAAGGGCATCGACGCCGACACCATCGCCGCCATCCACGACGAGCTCTACCAACGCACCCTGCACGGCGGCTGGCCCGACGCCGTCCTCACCCCGGGCGTCTCCGTGCGCACCGCGGGCCGCGTCGCCACCACCCGCGTGGAACTCCACCTGGAACACCTCCAGCAGGGCACCCGCTCCCGCCTCACCACGGACGCGGTCGTCCTCGCCACCGGCTACCGCGAGCGCCCCCTCGACCAGCTCCTCGCGGGCCTCGACCCCTACATGCGCAGGGACTCATCGGAGCGCCCCCGCATCGACGAGCAGTACCGCCTCGTCCTTGACCCCTCCATCACCGGCGGCGGCGGGAACGTCTACGTCCAGAACGCCGAACGCCACACCCACGGCGTCGGCGCCCCCGACCTCGGCCTCGCCGCCTGGCGCAGCGCCACCATCCTCAACAGCCTGACGGGGACGTCCCCCTACCCCCTCCCGGAGCGCACCGCGTTCACCAGCTTCGGCCTCCAGGAACCGCAGTCCCGCGCTGCCACCGGCCTCATCGGCGAGCAGCGCGGCAACCTCGTACCGCTCAAGAGCTGAGGGGCCGGCGAACCTCAGAACACCGGAGTGCCGTCCCGGGTCAGCTTCCAGTCCACCGACGCGAACGCCGACGGGTCGATCGTGCCCTTCGCCTGGACCCACTGGATGATCGTGTTGCGGATCTCGTCCGAGTTCGCCCACAGCTGCTTGGCGGCGGCCACGTGCGGGAAGTTCCCGCCGCCGCTCGCCCGGTAGTTGTTGACGGCGAGCACGAACTCCGCCTTCGGGTCGATGTCCTTGCCGTCGAAGCTCAGCTTCACGATCCGCGAACCCACGGGCTTGGCGATGTCGATCTCGTACGTCACGCCGTACAGCGCGTCGTAGTTGTAGTCCGGGGTGTTGTCCGCGTTCGTCAGCTTCTCCGGGTCCACCGGGCCCCCGGCCGCCGTCTGCACGTAGTAGCGCGCCGAGTACTCCAGGTACTCCTTGAGCTGCGCACCCGTGATGAGCCGCGCCTCAAGGGTGTTCTCGAACGGGTAGAGCCCCGCCGCGTCCTTGATCGTCACCTCGCCCGCAGGGATCCCCGCCGTACGCGAGAAGCACGAAGCCTGCGAAAGGACGGGCAGCGCCGCGTACTGGCCGCCCGCAAGCGCCCCCTTGACCGTCTCCGCCTGGACATGGCTGATCAGATCGATGATCGCGACATCCTTGTACGGGCCTTCGGCCGTGCTCATCGCCTGTGTCGACGTACCGATGACCTGGTTGACGTACGCGACGACCTTCTTGTGCTCGTCGGCCAGGAGCCCGATGATCTTGCGGTCCTCCTTCGCCGTGTTGGAGTTGAGGACCTTCGCGCCGACCTTCTCCACCGTCCAGCGGCCCTTCTCCCACACCAGGTCGAAGTCGAAGAGCGTCAGGCGCTGGCCCCACTTCAGCGGCTCGGACAGGACGACCTTCTTGCCGGTCTTCTTGTTCTCAACGAAGTACTCGGGGATCTCCGTGTGCGCGTGCCCGACCAGGATCGCGTCGATGCCGGGCACCTGCTCGGCCACCAGACCCGCCGCGTTCTCGATGTACGGGAGCTGGTCACCGTACGAGGAAGTGCCGCTGGAGCCCGAGTGCGCCGAGACGATCACGACGTCCGCGCCCATGGACCGCAGCTTGGGCACCCACTTCGCCGCCTGCTCCTCAAGACCCGGGAACGTCATCTTGCCCTGGACGTTCACCTTGTCCCAGATCGCGATGCCGGGATTGGTCAGGCCGAGCACCGCCACCTTCACGTCGCGGCCGTGCGGGGTGCGCACACGCTTCATGAAGTACGGCGGGAAAGCGGGCCTCTGCGTCTTCGCGTCGAGCGCGTTGGCACCGAGGAGCGGGAATTCGCACTGCTCCTCGAATTTCCGCAGGACCGGAATGCCGTAGTTGAATTCGTGGTTGCCGAGAGCTGCCGCGTCATAACCGATGCGGTTCATCGCCTGCGCCATCGGGTGGACCGGGCCGCGCTTCGCGGTGATCGGGTCGATCTTCGCGTAGTAGTACGAGAGCTGGGTGCCCTGAATGGTGTCGCCCGCGTCGATGAGAAGCGTGTTGCGGCGGCCTCTCTCCTCGCGGATCTCGTTCACGAGGGTGGAGATCTTCGCCAGGCCCACGTCGTTGTGGTCCTTGTCGTCGAACTCCTTGTCCGTGAAGTAGTCCCAGTTGAAGACATTGCCGTGCAGGTCCGTCGTGCCCATGACGGTGAACGAGTACCGCTTCTTCCGCTTGGCGGGCTTCTGGGGCGTGTGCGCCGACGCGGAGGGCGCGGCGGCCACGCCGGCCGCGAGCGCCACACCCGTGGCGGCGGCGGACTTGCCCAGGAACTTCCGGCGGTTCAGCGGCATTTCGTAACTCCCTTGGACCCTAAATCGATCGATGTAACGCGCGTAGATTCTGACCCCGACGGACCCACCGGCAACAGACCCCGCAGGTTTCGATCCGATGACTGTCCGGTGCCGCGTCCCGACGACTGTCCGGTGCCGCCCCCCAGTGCGAGAGTGGCCCCATGGACGAGACCACCCCCGCCGCCGCCCCCTACGGCACTCCCGACGCCCCGCGCCTGGCCGTCAAGGGCGAGGCGCACCTCGAAGTCGACCCCGAGATCGCCCGCATCGGCATCACCGTCAGCGCACGCGGCACCGACCGACGCGACGCCCTGAACGACCTCACGCGCCGCAACGCCACGGTCATCGACCTGGTGAAGACGTACGGCGAATCCGTCGAGAAGCTGGAGACCGGCGCCTTCTCCATCAGCCCCGAACTGACCAAACACGGCCGCGGCGAACGCGTCCGCGCCTACCACGGCCGGGTCCACATCACCGCCGAGCTCACCGACTTCACCGCGCTCGGCGAGCTCACCACACGCCTCGCGGACCTCGAACTGACCCGCGTCGACGGCCCCTACTGGGCCCTGCGTCCCGACTCGCCCACCCACCGCGAGGCCCGTCAGCAGGCGGTCAGGGAAGCGGTGCAGCGGGGCCGCGAGTACGCCGAGGCGCTGGGGACGGGCCTGGCCGCCCTCGTCGAGCTCGCCGACATCGGCGCCGAGAACGCCCAGCCGTTCGGCTACGGCGGCCCGTCACCCGCCATGCGCACCGTCGCGTACGGCGGCGCGCCCGACATGGGCGAGGAAGCCGCACCCCTCGACCTCGAACCCCAGCGGCAGCACGTCTACGCACAGGTCAACGCACGCTTCACGATGACACCCCCGCAGCTGTAGCCACAGAATTACAGCGGGTTCACGGAGCGAATTCACACAGCGAGGTGCCCGGTAAATCGCTCATCAGAGCGGCACCTCGCACAATTCAACACTTGTCAATAACCTTTCACGCAACGGTTGTTGAGTAGTCATGCCCAGCCAATTCCCTACCCACCGGTAAGCCCTAGGCTCGAAGCATGCGTCGAGCAAAAATCGTCTGTACCCTGGGCCCCGCCACCGACTCGTACGACCAGATCAAGGCACTGGTCGAAGCCGGAATGGACGTGGCTCGCTTCAACCTCAGTCACGGCACGTACGCCGAACACGAGGAGCGCTATCAGCGCGTTCGCAAGGCCGCCGACGAGACCGGCCGCAGCGTCGGCGTCCTCGCCGACCTTCAAGGCCCGAAGATCCGCCTCGGCCGATTCAGCGAAGGACCTGTACTCCTCGAACGCGGCGACGAGTTCACCATCACCGTCGAAGAAGGCGTCCAGGGCGACCGGCAGACCTGCGGGACGACCTACGAAGGCCTCGCCGATGACGTCACCCCCGGTGAGCGCATCCTCGTCGACGACGGCAAAGTGACCCTCGAGGTCACAGCGGTCGACGGGCCCCGTGTCACCACCACCGTGGTCGAGGGCGGCATGGTCTCCGACCACAAGGGCCTCAACCTCCCCGGTGTCGCCGTCTCCGTCCCCGCGCTCTCCGACAAGGACGTGGCGGACCTGCGCTGGGCCCTGCGTTCAGGGTTCGACGTCATCGCCCTGTCCTTCGTCCGCAGCGGACGCGACATCGAGGACGTACACCGCATCATGGACGAGGAAGGCCGCCGCCTCCCCGTCATCGCCAAGGTGGAGAAGCCGCAGGCCGTCGAGAACATCGACGACATCGTCGCCGCCTTCGACGCGATCATGGTCGCCCGCGGCGACCTCGGCGTCGAGATGCCCCTCGAACAGGTGCCGATCGTCCAGAAGCGCGCCATCAAGCTCGCCAAGCGCAATGCCAAGCCGGTCATCGTCGCGACCCAGATGCTCGACTCGATGATCGACAACTCCCGGCCCACACGCGCCGAGGCCTCGGACGTCGCCAACGCCGTCATCGACGGCACCGACGCGGTGATGCTCTCCGGCGAGACCAGCGTCGGCAAATACCCCATCGAGACGGTCCGCACGATGAGCCGCATCGTCGAGGCCGCCGAGGAGGACATCCTCGCCAAGGGCCTCCCGCCGCTGACCGAGCGCAACAAGCCCCGCACCCAGGGCGGCGCGGTGGCCCGCGCCGCAGCCGAGATGGGGGACTTCCTCGGAGCCAAGTTCCTGGTGGCCTTCACACAGTCCGGCGACACCGTCCGCCGCCTCTCGCGCTACCGCTCACCGATCCCGCTGCTCGCCTTCACCCCGGACAGGGCGACACGCTCGCAGCTCAACCTCACCTGGGGCGTGGAGACCTTCCTCGGCCCGCACGTCGAATCCACCGACGCCATGGTCAACCAGGTCGACGAACTGCTCCTGAAGTACGGCCGCTGCGAGCGGGGCGACGTGGTGGTCATCACCGCGGGCTCCCCGCCCGGAGTCGCGGGCTCCACTAACCTCGTACGCATCCACCACATCGGCGAGGACGACAGCCCGAAGTAGGCGCAACGGGCACGTGGGCCGAGGGGCCGTTTCCGGGGGGAGCGGCCCCTCGGCTTCCTTCGTTCGTGTGTGCCCAGGGCGTTTTGTGTATGCCTAGGGCGTCACGATCGCGAAATTCGGATCCGGCTTCTCCACCACGCCGAGCAACTCGGCCAGAAGCGACGCGTCACCCTCGACCCCGATGTCCCCGAGCCCCTTGCCGCCCAGCATCGCGAGTAGCTGAGGCTTGGTCATCGTCAGCGTGACACCCGCGTCCGGAGCCTTCTTCGTATTGCTGCGATACGTCAACACGCCGTTCCGCAACGTCAGATGCCAGACCTTCCCCAACGCGGGAAGACTCCAGTCCATCCGCAGCTTCAGATCCCACGCCTTCGGACCGTTCACGCGAATCGCCACCGAATCGATGAGCTGATCCACCGAGAGCGCCATCAGCATGTCGGCACTCGTCACGGTCGTCGGCGACGCCGCCACGCCCTCGCGCAACTCCTGAGCGCCCATCAGATAGAAGTTGCGCCACACGGCGTTCTCCGACGACTGACCCAACTCGGTGTACAACTTGGCAAGTTCGGACTTGGCGGCCTTGTGCCCCGGGTCCGCGAACACCACATGATTGAGCAGCGTCACCGCGAACCGCGGATCACCGCCGCGCGCGAACGCCTTGGCCTTCGCGACCGTCGCCGTACGGCCCCCCATGGCCTTCACATACCGCTTGGCCTCCTCGACCGGCGGATGCTCCCACAGGTGCGCGGGATTGCCGTCGAACCAGCCCATGTACCGCTGGTAGACGCCCTTCACGTTATGGCTCAGGGACCCGTAGTACCCGCGATTCGCCCATACGCCGGCGAGCGCGGGCGGCAATTCGATCTCCTCGGCGATCTCACGCCCCGTCATCCCCGCATTGATCATCCGCAACGTCTGATCATGCATGTACGCGTACAGATCCCGCTGCTGTTCGAGCAGCTCCACGATCGTCTCCCCGCCCCACGTCGGCCAGTGGTGCGAGGCGAAGGCGACATCGGCCCGCCCATCGAAGAGCACCACCGACTCACCCAGATAGTGCGCCCACTGCCGGGCATCCCGCACCTGCGCACCGCGCAGCGTGATGATGTTGTGCATCGTGTGCGTCGCGTTCTCCGCCATGCAGACGGCACGCAGCTCGGGAAGCAGGAAGTTCATCTCCGCCGCGGCCTCGGTCCCCGGCGTCATCTGGAACTCGAACCTCACCCCGTCGACGGTCTCGACCTGACCCGTCCTTGTGATGTCCCTGGTCGGCGGAACCAACCCGATCGACCCCACCGAAACGGTCTGCCCGAGCCCACAACCGATCTGCCCCGCAGGCGACTTGGGCAACTGCGCCCCGTACATGTATCCGGAGCGCCGCTGCATCGCAGTCCCCGCGTAGACGTTCTCCGAGACGGCATGCTCCATAAATCCCTCGGGCGCGAGGATCGGTACGTCAGCCTCCTCCGCACCGTCCGGCAGCACACCGCGGCAGCCACCGAAGTGGTCGACGTGCGGATGCGTATAGATGAGCCCGGTGACCTTCTTGTCGCCGCGGTGCGCGCGGAACAGCTTCAGGGCGGCGGCCGCGGTCTCCGCCGAGATCAGAGGGTCGATGACGATGATGCCGGTGTCACCCTCGACGATCGTCATGTTCGACAGATCGAGCCCACGCACCTGATAGACGCGGTCCGTGACCTTGTAGAGCCCCTGCTTCGCCACGAGCCGCGACTGGCGCCACAGGCTCTTGTGCGCGGACTTGGGGGCGTCACCCTCCAGGAAGCCGTACGCGTCGCTGTCCCAGACGACCTGGCCCTCGGCGTTCTTCACGACACCCGGGGTGAGGGCGGCGATGAACCCCTTGTCGGCGTCGGCGAAATCGTCCCCGCCCTTGCTGGTGCCCTCACGGTCGGCCGCGAACGCGGTCCGGGGATTCATGGCCACGGCCGCCGCGGCAGCACCCGCGGCGGCGACGACGAAGCTGCGCCTGTTCAAGGGAGTCATGGGGCTGAAGATCGCAGCGGGGCCCGGGGCGGGGCAAGGGTTCGCCGGGGATTTGGGACAGGTCCCAGGGAGGGTGGGGGAGAGGGGTGACGTGTCCTATTGCGGGAGGGGGCGCCGGGGTCAGTATTTGGGGCCTACGTGGGTGTCCATGAGGGCTACGGATGCCCTTCGGGCGACGGAGATGTTGTACGGGTTGCCATGGCGGGTGCAGTTCTTCCACTCGACGCCCAGCTTGTCGAGGGTGTCGGTGTAGAGCTTCCGGATGTCGTCGGAGGCATTGGTGAACCAGTACCTGGGGTACTCGTAGCGCTTACGTTCCCCGCCGACTATGCGCGTCGTCCAGTTGATGTTCCGGCAGCCGTCCGAGTGGATGAGCCCTCGGACGAAGTCCCATGGACGGGCATCGACGATCTCCTGCTGCCAGGGTTCCAGGGCGATCCGGCGCTCGTGTTTCTTGCCCACGCCATGCTGCGGAAACATGCACCACAGGTGGTTCGAGTAGACCTTGACGTTGCTGCACCCTGTCCTGCGTACTCGGCAGACGGAGTTGTCCGGGAAGACAGCGCTCATGGCCCGCTCGCAGGCGTCCATGAGGCCCGGCCACGACTGAGTACAGGTGATCATGAGGCTAGGGACACGGTGGCCGGAGTGCTGGATGATGTGCCCGTCTCCGAGGTAGAGCCCCAGGAGGTAGGAGTACGCCCCCTCGTCGAGGTCGCGACCGTCGCACCGTGGGCACTGGGGGTTGGGTTTGCCCGGACACTCTCCGCGCTTGGCGCGGTCCATATGCCGCCAGTACGAGATGGTGCCGCTCGGAACATTCAGCCGGCGGGCGACCTCGGCGTTCTTCGTGCCGTCTCGCAGCAGCGTGAGGGCCTTTTGCCGTACCTCTGCGCCGTGGAAGTTCATGCCGCCACCCTGTGTGACCAGCCGTGGCGGCGAGTAGCAAAAAGCGGATGTTCACGAGAATGTGAACATCCGCTTTGCTCGCTGGTGCCGGGTGCGGGACTCGAACCCGCAAGCCCTTTCAGGCAGAGGTGTTTGAGACCTCCGTGTATACCGTTCCACCAACCCGGCAGGCACTGCCGGAACTATACCGGGTCTTCGCCGGACGCTGCAGCTAGGTAGGCTGGCGACGCAGCAGTACCTGCCCGGCCCGCAACAAGGAGCCCCCGTGACTTCCCCCGAGTCGCCCCAGCCCGTAGCCGATGACGACGACAAGTCGCACGTGCCTCCGCTGACGACCCGTGTCGTCATCGCAGAGGACGAGGCTCTTATCCGGCTCGACCTCAAGGAGATGCTCGAGGAAGAGGGCTACACCGTCGTCGGCGAGGCCGGTGACGGTGAGAAAGCCGTCGAGCTGGCCCGCGAGCACAAGCCGGACCTGGTGATCCTGGACGTGAAGATGCCCGTCATGGACGGCATCTCGGCGGCCGAGAAGATCGCCGAGGAGAGCATCGCCCCGGTGCTCATGCTGACCGCGTTCTCGCAGCGCGACCTGGTCGAGCGGGCCAGGGACGCCGGCGCGATGGCGTACCTCGTGAAGCCCTTCAGCAAGACCGACGTGGTGCCCGCCATCGAGATGGCCGTCTCGCGCTACACGGAGCTCAAGACGCTGGAGAACGAGGTCGCGGACCTCACCCTGCGCCTGGAGACGCGCAAGCTGGTGGACCGCGCCAAGTCGATCCTTCAGACGGAGTACGGCCTCACCGAGCCCGCCGCGTTCCGCTGGATCCAGAAGACGTCGATGGACCGGCGCCTTTCGATGCAGCAGGTCGCGGAGGCGGTCATCGAGGACGCCGACGAGAAGAAGGCGGCGAAGGGGCAGTAGTCCCGCAGCAGCCCCCGGCTCGTATAGAAGCTCGCACAGAAGAAGGCCCGCATCCCGAAGCCGGGGTGCGGGCCTTCTCGTATGCCTCAAAGAAGTGCTCAGTCCTCAGTCCTCGCCGAGGTACGCCTTGCGCACGGACTCGTCGTGCAGCAGGTCGTTCCCCGTCCCGGACAGGACGATCTTGCCGACCTCCATGACATGACCGTGGTCGGCGAGCGAGAGTGCCGCCTGGGCATTCTGTTCGACGAGCAGAATGGTCGTGCCCTGGGACTTGAGTTCGGAGATGGTCGCCATGATCTTCTGCATCATGATCGGCGAAAGGCCCATGGAAGGCTCGTCGAGCATGAGCAGTTTCGGCTGGGACATGAGCGCGCGTCCCATGGCGAGCATTTGCTGCTCACCGCCGGAGAGCGTGCCCGCCGCCTGCTTTCTGCGTTCCCCGAGAATGGGGAAGAGCTCGTAGGCGCGCGCTATGTCCTTTTCGATGGCGGCCTTGTCGCTGCGCAGATATGCGCCGAGCCGCAGATTGTTCTCGATCGTCATGCGCGGGAAGATGTGCCGGCCCTCGGGAGAGTGGGCGAGGCCGAGCGCGACGATCTGGTCGGCGCGGTATTTCCGGAGCGCTTTCCCGTCGAATTTGATGGAGCCGCCGACCGGCTTGAGCAGCCCGGACAGCGTGCGCAGCGTAGTGGTCTTGCCTGCGCCGTTCGTGCCGATCAGGGTGACGACCTCGCCGGCCTCGACCTTGAAGGAGATGCCCTTGACGGCCTCGATCTTGCCGTAGGCGACTTTGAGGTCCTCGACTTCGAGCAGTGCGGTCATCAGCTGTTCTCCTCGTTGCCCGTCGCGTCGGCCTCTGTGCTGCCGGGGGCACCTTCGAAGGGCTCGCCCAGGTAGGCGGCGATGACGCGGTCGTCCTGCTGGACGGTTTCACTGTCGCCCTCGACGAGTTTCTCGCCCTGGACGAGTACGGCCACGCGGTCGCAAAGGTTGAAGATGAAGCGCATGTCGTGCTCGATGACGAGGATGGCGATGCCCATGTCCCGGATGGCGAGGACGAGTTCCTCGGTGGCGCGGGTCTCCTGCGGGTTCATGCCCGCGGTCGGCTCGTCCAGGAGGAGCAGGCCGGGCTCGCTCGCGAGTGCCCGGGCGATCTCCAGCTTGCGCTGTTCGCCGTAGGGCAGGTTGCGGGAGAGGTGTTCCGCCTTTTCGGCGAGGCCGACGAATTCGAGCAGTTCCAGGGCGCGTTCCCTGGATTTGGCCTCGGCCTTGTGGAAGCCGGGGCCGCGCAGGAGGGCCGACCAGAGGCCTTCCTTCGTCCGCGTGTGGCGGCCGACGAGGACGTTCTCCAGGACCGTCATGTTGGCGAAGAGACGGATGTTCTGGAAGGTGCGGGCCACGCCGGCCGCGGTGACCTTGAAGGACTTGCTGGGCAGGACCTTGCCCTTGTACCGGACTTCGCCCTCGGTGGGGATGTAGAGGCCGGTGAGGCAGTTGAAGAAGGTGGTCTTGCCCGCGCCGTTGGGGCCGATGAGGCCGACGATCTCGCCGCTGTTGACGGTGAGGTCGACGGAGCGCACGGCGGTGAGGCCGCCGAAGCGCATCGTGACGCCCTTGGCGTCCAGGACGGTCTCTCCGGCCGGTGTCGCGGCCGGGGTGTCCTTGCTGGTGGTGGTGTCGGTGGTCATGGCTCAGGCCCCTGTCTTGCTGAGGACTGTGGGTGGCGGCGTGTCGCCGGGAGCCAGGTCGGCCTCGTGGAACTCGAGCTGGCGGCGGCGGTTGGGGATGAGGCCCTCGGGGCGGAAGCGCATGAGCAGTACGAGCGCGAGGCCGAAGGCGAAGAGCTGGTAGTCGCCCAGGAACGAGAGCTTGCTCGGGATGAGGTAGAGCAGCGCCGCGCCGACGAGGGGTCCGCTGATGGTGCCCATGCCGCCGAGTACGACTGCGGCGAGCAGGAACGCCGAGTTGGGCGGGACCGTGTTGGCGAACTGGTACTGCTCGGGTGTCACGGTGTAGGTGACGTGCGCCTGTACCGTTCCCGCGAGTCCGGCGAGTGTGGCGCCGAGGGCGAAGGCGATGAGCTTCACGCGGAAGCCGTTGATGCCCATGGCGAGCGCCGCGGTCTCGTCCTCGCGGATGGCGACCCAGGCGCGTCCGATGCGGGAGTCGCCGCTGCGCCGGAAGACCAGCACGACGACGAGGGTGATGAGCAGCATCAGGAAGAAGTAGTTCGCGAAGCGGCCGATGGTGACGCCGAGGATGGTGTGCTCGACGCCCAGGTCGAAGCCCAGGATCTTCAGGTTCGGGATCGAGGAGATTCCGTTGGAGCCGTTGGTGATGTCCGGGCCCGATGTGCCGTCGGAGTTCATCGCGACGAGCCGGAAGATCTCTCCGAAGCCGAGGGTGACGATGGCGAGGTAGTCGCCGCGCAGCCGCAGGGTCGGGGCGCCGATGAGCACGCCGAAGATGAGGGATGCTCCCGCGCCGACCAGGATCGCGCCCCAGAACGGCAGGTGGAGGTCGAAGGGCGAGGACGGCGATCCGGAGACCATGGATGCCGCGTAGGCGCCGACGCCGAGGAAGGCGACGTATCCGAGGTCGAGGAGTCCGGCGAGGCCGACGACGATGTTCAGGCCGAGCGCGACGGTGGCGAAGATGAGGATGTAGACGCCGATGGTGGCGTACTGGTCGTCGCTCTGTGTGAACGGGAAGGCCGCGGCGGCGACGAAGGCACCGATGAGGGTGATGTTGCGGTGCCGCGCGGTGTAGGTGGAGACCTGGGCGACGAGTCCGGCTTTGGACAGTGCGGCGAAGCTGAACGCCACGGTGATCAGGAAGCCGATGAAGAGTTCGTCGTACTCGGTGCCGATGCCGTAGGTGAAGACCAGCAGGCCGACGGCGAGGGCGGCGATGATGACGAGGATCTCGAGGTAGCTGGGGAGCTTGCGCGGGGTGGGCGGGGCCTCGGCCGCGAAGGCGCCCTTGAAGATGGTCATCCCGTTGCGCATGCGGTGCTTGAACTGCTCGCTGCCGCTGTCCTCGGGGTCGACCGCGTAGGTGTGCGGCCGGGTGAAGGGCAGGGCGAGTGCGCCGACGAAGGCGGCGAGGGTGGCGAGCGCGGCGACCCAGCCGCCGACTTCCAGGTTGGCGAGGCCGCCGAGCTGGTAGCTGATCGAGAGGATCGTGTACCAGGCGGTGACGAAGGCGGCGAGCGCCGCGTACTTCAGTGCGGCGTCGGCTCCGCCGGGAGTCAGGGCGCGTACGCCCTTGATGCCGTACGAGGCGAGGCCGAAGAGCGTCGTCAGGATGCCGGCGATCAGGACGAGGACCTGGAGGCCGCCGGGGTAGCCGTAGACGGTGAGGTCGCCGGGGAACGCGGAGGTCCAGGTCCAGGCGAGGAACGTGGAGATGACGGTGAGGATGCCGCCGCCGGTGGCCAGTGCGCGGGCGGGGCCCTCGGGGATGGCGATGAGACCGGTGGCGGTGTGGTCCTGCTTGGGGCCCGGCGCGTCGGCCGCGGTGGTCTGTGTGGTCATGGTTGTCACGCCCTGTCCGCGACGCGCTCGCCAAGTAGACCTTGTGGCCTGACGAGGAGTACGACGATGAGGAGTACGAAGGCCCAGACGTCGGCCCAGGACTGCCCGCCGAGCTGGCTCATGCCGGGGATGTCGTTCATGTAGGCGGTGGCCATGGCTTCGGCGACGCCGAGGACGAGGCCGCCGATCATCGCGCCGTAGATGTTGCCGATGCCTCCGAGTACGGCGGCGGTGAAGGCCTTGAGGCCCCAGAGGAAGCCCATGCGGAACTGGACTTCTCCGTAGCGGAAGCCGTAGGCGACGGCGGCGATGCCTGCGAAGGCGGCGCCGATCGCGAAGGCGACGACGATGACGCGGTCGGTGTTGACACCCATGAGCTTGGCGGTGTCGGGGTCCTGCGCGGTGGCCTGCATGCCGCGTCCGACGCGGGTCTTCATCACGAAGTAGCCGAGGGCGAACATGCAGATCGGGGCGGTGATCAGCAGGAAGATGTCGCCGGGCTGGATGGTGATGGAGCCGATGTGGATGGAGCCGCCTGGCAGCTCGGGGAAGGTGCGGGACGACTTCGCGTTGGGGTACCAGGCCCAGACGGCCTGCTGCAGCGCGAGGGAGAGGCCGATGGCGGTGATGAGGGGTGCGAGGCGGGGGGCGCCGCGCAACGGGCGGTAGGCGAAGCGTTCGGCTCCGACCGCGATGAGGGTCGAGACGATGACGGCGCCTATGAGCATCAGTGGCAGGGCGAGCCACATGCTGGTGCCGCCCGGCAGCCAGAGCCAGACGGTGAGGGCGCCGAAACCGCCGACCATGAAGATCTCGCCATGGGCGAAGTTGATGAGCTGGACAATGCCATAGACCATTGTGTAGCCGATGGCGATCAGGCCGTACATGGATCCCAGTAGCAGGCCGTTGACCAGCTGTTGCGGCAGTTCGTGCACCGCAGGTCCTCCGAGTCTTTCGGTGTCGTGCGGCGTGTTTGCGGCGGCGGGGGTGCCTCGCGGGGCCGTACGACTCAGGTGACGGATGCGACGCCGCGCGGGGCGCTGACAGAAGCAGCGCCCCGCGCGGGGGTGTCGTGGGCTGCGGGGTGGATCAGCCGGTGCCGCTGAAGGTGCCGGACTCGACCGGCTTCCAGCCCTTGGTCGGGTCGTCGGTGGACTTCACCTGGTACACGGTGAGTTGCTTGTTGGTGGCGTCGCCGTACTTGTCGAAGGAGACCTTGCCGGTCACGCCGTCGAACGTGACGCCCTGCATGGCCTCGACGATCTTGGCGCGAGCGTCGTCGGGCAGCTTGCCGTCGTTGTCGTCGACGACCTTCTTGACCGCTTCGATGACCGCCCAGGCCGAGTCGTACGAGTAGCCGCCGTAGGCCTCGTAGGCCTCCTTGTAGCCGGCCTTCTTGTAGTTCGCGATGAACTCCTTGGCGGACGGCAGCTGCTCGACGGGCTGGCCGATCGAGGTGGCCATGTCGCCCTTGCCCTCGGCGCCGGCGAGCTTGACGAAGTCGGCGCTGTAGATGCCGTCACCGCCGACGAGCGGGATCTTGGCTCCGGCCTTCTTCATCTGCTTGCTGAGCGGGCCTGCCGCGGGGTACTCGCCGCCGTAGTAGACGACGTCCGCGTCGGAGTTCTTGATCTTCGTGGCGACGGCGCCGAAGTCCTTGGTGTCCGGGTTCACGTGCTCGGTGCCCGCGACCTTGCCGCCGAGCTTGGTGAACTCGCCCTTGAAGGTGGCGGCAAGACCGGCACCGTAGGTCTTCTTGTCGTCGACGACGAAGACCTTCTTCTTCTTCGCCTTGTTGAAGAGGTACTGCGCGGCGAACGGGCCCTGGATGGCGTCCGTGGTGGCCGTACGGAAGTAGGCCTTGTACGGGCGAACCTTCTTGCCGCCGTTCCAGTCCTGGCCCTGGGTCATGGCCGGGTTGGTGTTGGCGGGGGAGACCTGGACGAGCTTCGCGTCGTCGAAGACCTTCTGCATCGACTCGCCGACGGAGGAGTTCAGGGGGCCGACGGCGCCGAGGATTTCCTTGTTCGCGACGAACTTGGTCGCGTTGGTCTGGCCCGACGCGGGCTGTCCCTGGTCGTCGGCGGACTCCACCTTGAAGGTGATGCCGTCGACGTACTTCTTCGAGTTGGCCTGCTTGGCGGCGAGATCCACGGAGTTGCGGATACCGAGGCCCAGCGCGGACAGGTCGCCGGTCAGTGGCGCGTCGACGCCGATGACCACGGTGGTGCCGCCGCCCCCGGAGTCGCCCTTGTCCTTGTCGTCGCGTGAGCCACAGGCGGTGAGGGTGAGTGCCCCCGCGGTGAGTGCAGCGGTGATGGCTATGAGCGAACGTTGACGCACGATCAGTCCTTTCCCCTGGCACGGCCGTCCCCTGTTGGGTGGCCGAGTCGAGCGCAGAAACCGAACTGACAGGAATCCGGTGGGCGCGGTGACTGGCCGTGACTCTAAGGGGCGCTTTGTTCCTGGTGGAGTAGTCCGGGCAAAGGTGTGACGCTCTTGTTATGCCACGGAGTATTCCGCGCTGGAACTCGAGGGGTGGTTGGGGCGGAATGCGCCATCTTCGGCGTATCCCGCATGGTGAGAACTTGCAGGACTGTCAGGGTGTTTCACTCATGACATCAGTGTTCGGGGGGCATGCGGCTGTCAGGGCCCTGGAGAGATCTTTTGCGTACGTCGAGCCGAGGATGAAGCTCTGCATCTGCATTGCGCGCGCATTACGCAGTGTTACGATCAGGAAAGGGAGTCCGGCATTCCGCTGCACATTTCCGCATTCGCGAATGTGCATCGTGATTCGTACGGTACGAGGGCTTCCCCATTTCACTGTGAATGGGGTATGGGGGACGGCGGTGACCGAAAGCGCCGTTGTCGGCTGGGCGATCCGTCTGACGGACACCGGCGGCCCCGAGTACTGGCCGATGCTGACGGCGAAGCTGAACGTGCGGTCACCGGCCTTCGGGTGCGTCATCTCGCCCCTGTACGTCACGGACACGGTCTGCGACGGATAGGGCGGCGGTGGTGGCTCCGGGGGCCGGGGGCGGGTCAGGTAGAGGCTGATTCCGGCCGCCCCGACGACCGCGGCCGTGGCGAGGGCCAGGGCGGTGCGGTGGCGCCGGGTGAGGAGCGGGCGGGGCCGTCGGGCGCGTCCGGCGACCTGGTCCGCGGCGTCGGCGTCGGCTTCGTAGGTGTGGTCGCCGGGCTCGATGGGTCCGATGGCGTTCACACCCACGGCCCGCCGCTCGGCTCACCGTGGCGGTAGCGCTTCTCGCACCGCTCGTGGGCCTCGCGGGCGATCAACTTCCGTCCCGCGTCGGCTCCTTGGCGCTCGCGCTCGGCGCGGGCCAGGTCGAGGGTGTCCCGCAGGATCATGTACTGCCCGTTGGAGAGGCCCATCGACTGGTAGTCGCCGTAGGTCTCCTTGCCCGAGTCGTAGATCTGCCGTCCCCACTTGGTGATCAGGGCCGTGCAGAGGTCTTCGGGGGATGTGGTGGCGGGGGAGGGAGTGGGGGAGTCGGTGGAGGGTGAGCTCCCGCATCCGGTGGCGGCGAGGAGGGTGGCGAAGGCGAGCGCACAGAGCGGTTTCCGGTGCCTCATGCACAGACGCTAGACCGGAGCCGCACGCTCCGACAATGCGTGGGGCGCGCCTGATCCCGTGGGGTAACTCCTGATCCCGTGGGGGCGCGCCGCCTTCAACCGCCTTATCCCGCGCTTCCGTTGGGATCCACGTCACGCAGCAGGCAGGTCAGCCGCGCGGTGCACACCCGCTTGTCCTGCTCGTCGGTGATGACGATCTCGTACGTCGCCGTCGAGCGGCCCCGGTGCACGGGCGTCGCCACGCCGGTGACCAGGCCCGAACGCGCGCCCCGGTGGTGCGTGCAGTTCAGGTCGACGCCGACGGCGAGCTTCCTGCTCCCGCCGTGCAGCATCGAGCCGACCGAACCGAGCGTCTCGGCGAGGACGGCGGAGGCGCCGCCGTGCAGCAGGCCGTACGGCTGGGTGTTGCCCTCGACCGGCATGGTGCCCACGACACGGTCCGCGGAGGCCTCGACGATCTGGACGCCCATGCGGGTGCCGAGGTCGCCCGCGGAGAAGAGGGCGGGCAGGTCGACGCCGAGCGCCGCGTACTCGTCGATGACCTCTTGCGGGAACTTCACGCTGTGCTGCTCGCCCATGGGGCCCTGCTCCGTCCGTCGTCCTCACCTGGCGCTGAGCGAACGCTCAGTCGGTTGCCGATTGTTCCAGGCGGACGACGACGGACTTGCTGGCGGGGGTGTTGCTCGTGTCGGCCGTCGCGTCCAGCGGGATCAGGACGTTCGTCTCCGGGTAGTACGCCGCCGCGCAGCCCCGGGCCGTCGGATAGTGCACGATCCGGAAGCCGGGCGCGCGCCGCTCGACGCCGTCCTTCCACTCGCTCACGAGGTCGGCGTACGACCCTTCGGCGAGGTTCAGCTCGCGGGCGTCGTCGGGGTTGACCAGGACGACACGGCGGCCGTTCTTGATGCCCCGGTAGCGGTCGTCGAGGCCGTAGATCGTGGTGTTGTACTGATCGTGCGAGCGCAGTGTCTGCAGCAGCAACCGTCCCTTGGGCAGGGCGGGGAACTCGACAGGGGCCGCCGTGAAGTTGGCCTTGCCGGTGGCCGTGGGGAAGCGGCGCTCGTCGCGCGGGGCGTGCGGCAGGGCGAAGCCCGCGGGGTCGGCCACCCTGGCGTTGAAGTCCTCGAAGCCGGGGATCACGCGCGCGATGCGGTCGCGCACCGTGGCGTAGTCCTTCTCGAACTCCTCCCAGGGCGTGGCCGATTCGGGACCCAGGACGCGGCGGGCGAGGCGGCACACGATGGCCGGCTCGGAGAGCAGCTGCGGGCTCGCGGGCTCCAGACGGCCGCGCGAGGCGTGCACCATGCCCATGGAGTCCTCGACGGTCACGAACTGCTCGCCGCCACCTTGGAGGTCCCGCTCGGTGCGGCCGAGCGTCGGCAGGATCAGCGCCCGCGCGCCCGTGACGGCGTGCGAGCGGTTCAGCTTCGTCGACACGTGGACGGTCAGGCGGGCCTTGCGCATCGCAGCCTCCGTCACCTCCGTGTCGGGCGACGCCGCCACGAAGTTGCCGCCCATAGCGAAGAAGACCTTCGCGTCGCCGTCCCGCAGCGCCTTGATCGCGCGGACGACGTCCAGGCCGTGCTCGCGCGGCGGCGCGAAGCCGAACTCCTTCTCCAGGGCGTCGAGGAAGGCCGGTGCGGGCCGCTCGAAGATGCCCATCGTGCGGTCGCCCTGCACGTTCGAGTGCCCGCGCACCGGGCACACGCCCGCACCGGGGCGGCCGATGTTGCCGCGCAGCAGAAGGAAGTTGACGACCTCGCGGATGGTCGGCACGGCGTGCTTGTGCTGGGTCAGGCCCATCGCCCAGCACACGACGGTGCGCTTCGAGGCGAGGACCATGGCGAGGGCTTCCTCGATGTGCTCGCGGGGGAGGCCCGTCGCGGCGAGGGTCTCGTCCCAGTCGGCGCGCCGCGCCGCCTCGGTGAACTCCTCGTACCCATGGGTGTGCTCGCGGACGAACTCCTCGTCGACCGCGCCGTCCGTGTCGAGGATGAGCTTGTTCAGGAGACGGAACAGGGCCTGGTCGCCGCCGAGGCGGATCTGCAGGAAGAGGTCGGTGAGGGCGGTGCCCTTGAGCATGCCCACCGGGGTCTGCGGGTTCTTGAAGCGCTCCAGGCCTGCCTCGGGCAGCGGGTTGACCGTGATGATCTTCGCGCCGTTGTTCTTCGCCTTCTCCAGGGCGGAGAGCATGCGCGGATGGTTCGTGCCCGGGTTCTGCCCCGCGACGATGATCAGATCCGACTTGTAGAGGTCCTCGAGGAGGACGCTGCCCTTGCCGATCCCGATGGTCTCGGTGAGGGCGGAGCCGGACGACTCATGGCACATGTTCGAACAGTCGGGCAGATTGTTCGTGCCCAGCTCGCGGGCGAACAGTTGGTACAGGAACGCCGCTTCGTTGCTGGTGCGGCCCGAGGTGTAGTAGACGGACTCGTCCGGGCTGTCCAGGGCGGCCAGTTCCTCGCCGATGATGTCGAAGGCCCGCTCCCAGGAGACGGGTTCGTAGCCCTCGGCGCCCTCCGCCAGGTACATCGGGTGGGTGAGGCGGCCCTGCTGTCCCAGCCAGTACCCACTGCGCGTCGCGAGGTCGGCCACGGGGTGCGCGGCGAAGAAGTCGGGGGTGACGCGGCGCAGGGTGGCTTCCTCGGCGACCGCCTTCGCGCCGTTCTCGCAGAACTCCGCCTTGTGCCGGTGCTCCGGCTCGGGCCAGGCGCAGCCGGGGCAGTCGAAGCCGTCCTTCTGATTGACCCGCAGCAGGGTCAGCGCCGTGCGGCGCACACCCATCTGCTGCTGGGCGATGCGCAGCGTGTGCCCGATGGCGGGAAGACCCGCCGCGGCGTGCTGCACCTCGGCGACCTGCGGTGCGTCCTGGACCGGATCACCCTTGGGCGACTTCCTTGCCATGGTCGGCTCCCCTTCGAGCACGTGCGTGAGGTACGTCTCCGATCCTCCCACGCGGCTGTGACAGCGCGGCCGCGGGTGAGGGTTGGGCCTGAGTGTCAGTGGGGCGTGGCAGGATCGGGGACGTGGCAGAAAAAGCAGCGCAGAAGAAGTCCGAGACCGCGACGAAGCCGAGTGGCGAGCAGCGTCCGCGCCTGCTCCTCATGGACGGGCACTCCCTGGCCTACCGGGCGTTCTTCGCGCTGCCCGCGGAGAACTTCACGACCGCGACGGGCCAGCCGACGAACGCGATCTACGGCTTCGCGTCGATGCTGGCGAACACCCTGCGCGACGAGGCGCCCACGCACTTCGCGGTGGCCTTCGACGTCTCGCGCAAGACGTGGCGCTCCTCGGAGTTCCCCGAGTACAAGGCGAACCGCTCCAAGACCCCTGACGAGTTCAAGGGGCAGGTCGAGCTGATCGGCGAGGTGCTCGACGCGATGCACGCGGTGCGGTTCGCGGTGGACGGCTTCGAGGCGGACGACGTCATCGCCACGCTCGCCACCCAGGCGGAGGCGGCCGGTTTCGACGTCCTGATCGTCACCGGCGACCGCGACTCCTTCCAGCTGATCACCGACCACGTGACGGTGCTGTATCCCACGAAGGGCGTCTCCGAGCTGACGCGCTTCACACCGGACAAGGTCGAGGAGAAGTACGGCCTCACGCCCAGCCAGTATCCCGACTTCGCGGCCCTGCGCGGCGACCCGTCGGACAACCTCCCCGGCATCCCCGGCGTCGGCGAGAAGACCGCCGCGAAGTGGATCAACCAGTTCGGCTCCTTCGCGGAGCTCGTCGAGCGCGCCGAAGAGGTCAAGGGCAAGGCCGGGCAGAACTTCCGCGACCACTTGGACGCGGTGAAGCTGAACCGCCGTCTCACGGAGATGGTGCGCGACGTCGAGCTCCCCAAGGGGGTCACCGACCTGGAGCGCGCTCCGTACGACCGCACGGCCCTCGCCCTCGTCCTTGACACCCTGGAGATCCGCAACCCCTCGCTGCGCGAGCGCCTCCTGGCCGTCGACCCCGGCGCGGAGGAGGCCGAGGAGACCCCGGCCGAGCCGGGTGTGGAGCTGGACGGCTCGGTGCTCGGCGCGGGCGAGCTCGCGCCGTGGCTCGCCGAGCACGGCAAGGCCGTCCTGGGCGTGGCCACGGTCGACACCTGGCAGCTCGGCACGGGCTCGGTCACCGAGGTCGCCCTCGCGGCGGCAGGGGGAGCCGCTGCCTGGTTCGACCCGTCCCGCCTCGACGAGGCCGACGAGAACGCCTTCGCGGCCTGGATCGCCGACCCGAAGAAGCCCAAGGTCCTGCACAACGCCAAGGCCACGATGCGGGTCTTCCCCGAGCACGGCTGGACCGTGGACGGCGTCGGCATGGACACGGCGCTCGCCGCGTACCTGGTCAAGCCGGGCCGCCGCTCCTTCGCCCTGGACGCCCTGTCCCTGGAGTACCTGGGCCGTGAGCTTGCGCCCGCGTCCGCCCCCGAGGGACAGCTCGCCTTCGGTACGGAAGAAGAGGACGACCAGGCGGAGGCCGACGCGCTGATGTCGCAGGCCCGCACGATCCTCGACCTCGGCACGGCCTTCGGCGAGAAGCTGAAGGAGGTCGGCGCGGGCGATCTCCTGACGGACATCGAACTGCCGACGTCCACCCTCCTGGCCCGCCTGGAGCGGCACGGCATCGCGGCGGACCGCGCCCATCTGGAGGAGATGGAGCAGCAGTTCGCGGGCGCGGTGCAGCAGGCGGTGAAGGAGGCGCACGAGGCGGCGGGCCACGAGTTCAACCTCGGCTCGCCCAAGCAGCTCCAGGAAGTCCTCTTCGGCGAGCTGAACCTCCCCAAGACGAAGAAGACCAAGACCGGCTACACCACGGACGCGGACGCCCTGGCCTGGCTCGCGGGCCAGACCGAGAACGAACTGCCGGTCATCATGCTGCGCCACCGCGAGCAGGCGAAGCTGCGCGTCACTGTCGAGGGCCTGATCAAGGCGATCGCCGCGGACGGCCGCATCCACACCACGTTCAACCAGACGGTCGCGGCGACGGGCCGCCTGTCCTCCACCGAACCGAACCTGCAGAACATCCCGGTCCGCACGGACGAGGGCCGGGCGATCCGCCGCGGCTTCGTGGTCGGCGAGGGCTTCGAGTCCCTGATGACCGCGGACTACAGCCAGATCGAACTGCGCGTGATGGCCCACCTCTCCGAGGACGAGGGACTCCTGGAGGCGTTCGCCTCGGGTGAGGACCTGCACACGACCGTGGCGTCCCAGGTGTTCGGCGTGGAGGGCTCCGCCGTCGACGCCGAGATGCGCCGCAAGATCAAGGCCATGTCGTACGGCCTCGCGTACGGCCTCTCCGCGTTCGGTCTCTCCCAGCAGCTGAACATCGACGCGGGCGAGGCCCGTGCCCTGATGGACACGTACTTCGAGCGCTTCGGCGGCGTTCGCGACTATCTGCGCCGAGCCGTCGACGAGGCCCGCGCGACGGGCTACACGGAGACGATGCTGGGCCGCCGCCGGTATCTCCCCGACCTCAACAGCGACAACCGCCAGCGCCGCGAGATGGCAGAGCGGATGGCCCTGAACGCGCCCATCCAGGGCACGGCCGCGGACATCGTCAAGATCGCCATGCTGAACGTGCACCGCGCACTGACGGAGGCGAAGCTCGAATCGCGCATGCTGCTCCAGGTCCATGACGAAATCGTCCTGGAGATCGCGCCGGGCGAGCGCGCCGAGGTGGAGAAGATCGTCCGCCACGAGATGGCGGGCGCGGCGTCGCTGCGGGCTCCGCTGGATGTGTCGGTGGGGGTCGGGGCGGACTGGGAGTCGGCTGCGCACTGACGGCGTCGGGCTTGAGCGACGTTCCTTGGGCGCACCGTTGTCACCGGCTTCGCCGAGTTCGTCCTCAAGTGCCGGACGGGCTGAAATCTTCAGCCCGTCCGGGGGAAAGTCCCTCCGCCCTCACCCACGTGGCCCCCGCCCCCGAGCCGCGACGAGGCGCCCCCGCCACGATGACCGCATGGCTCTTCACCTGCGAAAGCGTCGAATAGCGATAGCCACGGCACTGGTCGCCACCCTCCTCTCCCCGATACCCGCAACAGCCGCCCAGGCGAGCGCGGCGCAACGCGCGGCATCCTGCACGGCCCGCAGCGACCCCGCCCTCGCCGCCCATCTCTCCCGCGACATCCGCGCCGTCCTGGCGGCCCGGCGGGGCACCGTCTCCGTGGCCGTCCACGACCCCGCCACCGGCGTGAGCTGCGCCCTTGGCAGCAGCCACCGCTACGACACCGCCAGCATCGCCAAGGTCATGATCATGGAGGCGACCCTCCGCCGCGCACAGGACTGGGGCCGCGGACTCACCGACTGGGAGCGCCGCAAGATCCGCCCCATGATCACCCGCTCGGACAACACGGCGGCCCGGCGCCTCTTCGACGACCTGGGCCAGCGCTACATCGCCCGCTACCTGGGCCGTGCGGGCACCACCGCCACCACCCTCAACCCGTACGGCCTCTGGGGCCTGACCCGCACCTCCGCGGCCGACCAGCTCCGCCTCCTCGGCGTCCTCACCGGAGCCAGGGCTCGCGCCCTGCTGAGCGCGAGCTCACGCGCGTACGGCCTGAAGCAGCTGAACGAGGTGCGGCGCGACCAGCGCTGGGGCGTGCCCGCCGGAATGCCGCGCGGCACCAAGGCATACCTCAAGAACGGCTGGCTGCCCCGGTCCACGCACGGCTGGCGGGTGCACAGCATCGGAGCGTTCACCGGAACGACGACAAAGACGGCGAAGCCGACAGCGAAGGACCGCAACCGCACCTACCGCATCGTCGTCCTCTCCCACGACAACCCCACGATGAAGTACGGAGTCCGTACGATCGAACGCGTCGCCCAGGCCGTGCACCGCGCGCTCAACAAGGGCCGCTCCGCGGGGCAGGAGCTCACCCCGGAGAGCGAGATCAGCGAAGTGTCCGACGGCTCGGCACCGTACGACGCCTCGCCCGAGGGCTCCGGTGACGCCCCTCCCGAGGCCCCGACCGAACAGGACACGGTCAACCGGTGAAAATCGGGCACGAACGGGTGTCTGGGCGCCGGAAGTTGTCGTAGTGTCGCCTGAGTCGGCCCGCTGGGGAGCACAACGGAAAACACCACAGAGCGGGTGGCGACACGCACAGTCGTCAAGGGGAGGGGTCCACAGTCATGGCGGCGGTATTCGGCAGGCGCATGCGCAGGGGAGCGGTGACCACCGCGGTGGCCGCGGCAGCGGTGGCGGCGCTCGCGGCGTCCCAGGCCCCGGGCGTGACGGACGTCCCTCGCGACGAGCGGGCGGGGGCGTCCGAGGCCACGCAGCCACCCGAGGACTCCGCGACCGGCAACTCCCCCTACTACACCGACCTGCCGCCCCTGAAGACCCCGGTCCCGCCGACCGGAGCGCCCGACGGCGGCGACGGCGACGAGACCGAATCGGAGATCCCGGCCACCGTCCTCGACGCGTACAAGAAGGCCGAGGCGTCCCTTGCCACCTCCAAGCCGGGCTGCAACCTCCCCTGGCAGCTGCTCGCCGC
Source organism: Streptomyces sp. NPDC055239 (assembly GCF_053606205.1). NCBI lineage: Bacteria > Bacillati > Actinomycetota > Actinomycetes > Kitasatosporales > Streptomycetaceae > Streptomyces > Streptomyces sp. NPDC055239. The sequence continues at coordinate 173,370 of NZ_JBSGRD010000008.1, forward strand.
GATAGGCAAGGTCGAGTCGGGCCAGGCGCGTGGCGGTCGCGTGGACGCGAACGGCACGACGATCGCACCGATCCTCGGCCCTGTTCTCAACGGCAACGGCTTCGCGAAGATCACCGACACCGACAACGGCGCGTACGACAACGACAAGACGCACGACCGCGCGGTCGGCCCCATGCAGTTCATCCCCTCGACGTGGGACACCTGGGCCAAGGACGGCAACGCGGACGGCAAGACGGACCCGAACAACATCTACGACGCCGCGCTCGCCGCGGGAAGCTATCTCTGCGCGAGCGACCGCGACCTGTCCGTCGAGGCCGATCTGCACAAGGCGATCCTCAGCTACAACCACTCGACGGACTACCTGAACACGGTCCTGACGTGGCTGGAGCACTACCGCAAGGGCGTCAGCGAGATCCCCGACGGCACGGGCGACCTGCCGGGCGACCGCAGCGACGGCAACAGCCCGGGCGCGAGCCCGAGCCTGTCCCCCACGCCCCCGGCGTCCGGTTCGCCCTCGCCGAAGCCGTCGGGCCCCGGCACGCACAAGCCCGACAAGCCGTCCAAGCCCAACAAGCCCGGCAACGGCGGCGGCAGCCCGTCCAAGCCGCCGAGCAACGGCGGCGGCTCCGGGAGCCCCGATCCCTCCACCCCCAGCCGCCCCTCGCCCACCGACCGGGTCGCTAGCCTGGAGGACGCCGGTACCGGCAAGCTCTCCGCGACGGCGGGCGACGCCTTCGCCGAGCACGTAGCGGTGCGCACGGAGTCCGCGTCGGGCTCGGGCGTGGCCAAGGTCAAGGTGAAGTTCTCGATCGTCGGTGACACCGACGCGCGCTTCCCGGGCGGCGCCACCAGCGCGACCGTCACCACGAGCGCCTCGGGCAAGGCCACAGCGCCGGCGCTCAAGGCGGGCGAGAAGACGGGTGAGTTCACGGTCACGGCCAAGGTCGTCGGCCGCTCGCTGCCCGGCCGCCCCTACACGGCGACGGTCACCGCGCGCCAGGCCGACAAGCTGGCCAGGGCCAGCGACAAGGCGCTGACCTGCGAGCCGGGCAAGGAGTTCGCCGACCAGGTCGAGGTCAAGGCGACGTACAAGGGAGAGGCCGCAGACCGTGTCGCGGCCACCGCCACCATGGTCAAGTCGGCGACCGACGCCACGGCCAACGACAAGGGTCCCTACTTCAAGGACGCGGACGACAAGCCGGTCCGCACCCTCAAGGCCCTGAAGACCGACGCGAACGGCGTGCTCAAGCTCCCCAAGATGTACGCGGACGACGACGCGGGCACGTACCTGCTCCGCATCACCACCGCGGGCGGCGCGACGCTCGAGGTCGAACTGAAGGTGGCGGCGCCCGCGGCCTAGCCGCGCGCACGTCCCCCACGCACGGACCGCGTCCCGCACGCACGTCCCGCACACAACGCCCCTGCGCCCGCCCGGTGCAGGGGCGTTCGTGTGTGTGCAACGTGTTCTCATCTGGCCGCCGCGTTGCTACGGTGCCCCAGCCCTGACGCCCTGTCAGTTAATGCCGGGAGGATCCGCATGCGCGCTCTCGTCGCCGCCGCGACCGGTCTTGCCGTCGCCCTCGCCCTGGTCCTGACGATCACGGCGATGGGGGCCCCGCCCGGCGAGACATCGCCGAAGCCCCTGCTCACCACCGTCCCCAAGCACCCCTGACCGTCAACCGCCCGTCTCCGTAGGGAGGGCCGCCGCGATGCGCCGCAAGGCAAGCCTGATCCTGCTCGCCTTCGCCGTGTTCTTCACGGCGATGTCCCCGCTCATGCGCTGGTACGCCTTCCCGCGCCTCGCCAAGATCCCGCCGAGCCAGTACCAGGAGGCGGTCCTCGAGGCGAAGAACCCGACGCTCATCGACTACGGGAGCATGCGGGCCAAGAAGATCGACAAGGTCACCATCGTGCAGACGCTCAAGGGCAACGTGGAGGCCTCGGAGAAGATCGAGAAGAGCGCGGACCGTGACGTCGTCGTCTGGGACGCCCTCTCCTACGTACAGGACGGGGACGGAAAGATGGTCTCCAAGGTCCCCGAGCGCTACATCTTCGACGCACACAGCCAGGAACCGGTGCACGCGACCGGAGAGATGGTCGACGGGGACCCGGTCAAGCGCGAGGGCATCGAGTTCAAGTGGCCCTTCCTGACCGAGAAGCGGGACTACGAGTACTTCGACGCCCAGGCCCGCGTCACCAAGCCCATCCACTACAAGGGCACGCAGACGTTCCGCGGCGTGGAGGTCTACTACTTCGAGCAGACCATCCCCTGGACCAAGGTGCCCTTCCCCAAGACCATGCCGGTCAAGGGCATCACTCCGGAGTCCCTCGCCAAGACCGGCACCACGCGCTGGTACACCACCGTCCGCAAGTTCTGGGTCGACCCCACCACCGGGGCTCCCGTCTACGGCGAGGAGATCCAGCGGAACGAGCTGCGCGGCGGCACGCTCCTGGGCGGCCGTGACAAGGTCACCGTCTTCGCCGGGCACGTGAAGATGCGCGAGGACTACATCAAGAGCACCGTCGACCTGGTGAAGTCCCAGCGCGTCCTCGTCCTCCTCCTGACGTCCTATCTCCCCTGGGGCTTCCTGGGCCTCGGCCTGCTCCTGCTCGCCCTCTCCCTCTGGCTGGAGGCCCGCAGCCGCAGGCCCGGCGAACCGGAACCCACTCAGGCGCCCGAGCCGGAACCGGTCAACGCCTGAGCCGCGCGTTCGTGAACCGCGTCGCCTGTGCCGCCGCAGGGTCCTCCGGCCACGGATGCTTCGGATACCGCCCGCGCAGCTCGGCCCGCACCGCCCGGTAGCCGTCCCGCCAGAAGGAGGCGAGATCGGCGGTGACGGCGGCCGGGCGTCCGGCGGGGGACAGCAGATGCACGAGGACGGGCACGCCGCCGTCCGCGATGCGCGGGGTCTCGGCGAGCCCGAACATCTCCTGCAACTTCACGGCGAGCACGGGCTGCTGCGGGTCGGAGTAGTCGATCCGGATCCTGGACCCGCTGGGCACCGCCACCCGCTCCGGGGCGAGCGCGTCGAGGCGGGTGGCTTCGCCGGTCGCCCAGGGCAGAAGCCGGTTCAGAGCCTGCCCCGCGTCGATGCGCCGCAGGTCCGACCGGCGCCGCGCCTTCGAGAGCTCGGGCTCCAGCCACTCGTCCACGCGCGCGTGCAGGGCGCTTTCTGACACGTCGGGCCAGGGAGCCCCGAGATGCCGGTGCAGAAAGGCGAGTCGCTCCCTCAGCTCCCGGGCGCCCTGGGACCAGTGCAGCAGCGCGGTCCCTTCTTCCCTGAGCCCCGCAAGAAGGCCTTCTCGTACGAGTCCGGGGGCGGGCTTCTTCAGGGGCCGCACCGCAAGCTCCACGGCGCCCAGGCGCTCGACGTGCCGCGCGACGAGATCCCCGTCGGCCCAGGCGACCTCGTCCCCCTCGCTGTACAGCGACGCGGCCGCGCTCCGGGCGACGTCCCCGTCGATGTGCCCGCCGAGCAGCACGCGCGCGTGCCCGGCGCCGACGGGCCGGTCGCCGACGGCCACGGCGATCCACTCCGCCCCGGTGAGCGCGGACCCCGTCCGTACCTCGGCCCGGGTCCCGTTCACCATGAGGTACGTCCCGTCGCCACGCGCCTGGGCGACCCGCTCGGGGAAGGCGAGCGCGGCGACGAGCCCGGCGGTGTGCTCATCGCTGCCACCGCCGTTCTCAGCTCCCGGCGGCGACGCCCCCGCGGCCGCGGTCAGACGCCGCACCTCCGTGCGCCACCGCGCCGCGTACCCGTCCCCGCCCCGCCGGGCGGTGCGCCACGCCGCCGCGAGGTCGTCCCCGTACTCACGCGGCGGCTCCTCGCTGAGGAGTGCCACCACTTCCGCCGCACGGCGCGTCCCCACGAGGGGAGCCGCGTCGAGCAGGGCCCGCGCCAGGCGGGGGTGAAGGCCGACCCGCGCCATCCGCGAGCCCCGCTCCGTGACCCGCCCCGACTCCGGGGACACCGCCCCCACCGCCGCCAGGACGCCCCGCGCCGCCGCCATCGCACCACCCGGCGGCGGATCGAGCAGGGCGAGCCCGGAGGCGTCAGGATCCCCCCAGCAGGCCGTCTGCAAGGCGAACGCGGCGAGGTCGGCCAGCTTGATCTCCGGCGCCGGAAAGCGCGGCAGACGGGCGTCCTCGGCCTCCGCCCAGCACCGGTACACGGCCCCCGGTGCCTCACGCCCCGCGCGGCCCGCCCGCTGCCGGCCCGACGCCTGCGAAGCCCGTACCGTCGTCAGCGCGCTCAGCCCGCGCGCATGATCGACACGCGGCTCACGCGCGAGCCCCGCGTCGACGACGACCCGCACCCCGGGCACCGTCAGGGACGACTCCGCCACCGACGTCGCCAGGACCACACGCCGCTCGCCCCCTGCCGAGCCCGCGAGCACCGCGTCCTGCACCGCGGCGGGCGCGCGCCCGTGCACCTGAAGGACCTGCGCGGGCGCGTCCCCCAGCTGCCCCGCCACACGCGCGATCTCACCGACCCCGGGCAGAAAACACAGGACGTCCCCGTCCCGCTCGGTCAGCGCCCGCCGCACCACCGCCGCCACATGCGTGAGCAGCGCCGGATCCACCCGCATCCCGTGCGGCGGCCGTACCGGACGTACGGGCGGCGCCCAGACCACCTCGACCGGATACGAGGTGCCGTGCGCCTCCACCACGGGGGCGTCCCCGAGGATCCGCGACCACCCCTGCGCGTCCGTCGTCGCGGACGCGGCCACCAGGCGCAACTCGGGGCGCAGCGCGGCCCGTACGTCGACCAGGAACGCCGCCACGGTGTCGGCGTCGAGATGCCGCTCGTGGCACTCGTCGATGATCACCACATCGACACCGGTCAACTCCTGGTCCCGCTGCAGCCGCTGCAACAGGACACCGGTCGTCACGACCTCCACGCGCGCGTTCCTGCCCACCACGCGCTCACCGCGCACCGTGTACCCGACGCTCTCCCCGACCTTCTCGCCGAGCAGCCACGCCATCCGCCGCGCGGCGGCCCGAGCCGCGATGCGCCGGGGCTCGGCGACCACCACACGGCATGCCGGCGCGTCCCCGAGAAGCCCCGCGAGCGCCAGCGGCACCAGCGTCGTCTTGCCCGTACCGGGAGGCGCGCACAGCACGGCGCTGCCAGGACCCTCCAAGGCGGAGCGCAGCGCGGGCAGCGCGCCGCGTACGGGCAGGTCCAGGGCTTCGTTACGGAGACGGATCACGCACTCAGTCTCGTACGCAGACGAAGATCGCCGACCCCGGGATCAGATTCCCGCGCAACGGGGACCAGCCGCCCCACTCCTGGGTGTTCCACGCGGGCCATTCCGGCTCCACCAGGTCGACGAGCCGGAAACCGCCTGCCACGACGTCCCGCACCCGGTCGCCGATCGTCCGATGGTGCTCCACGTAGACGGCGTTCCCCTCTTCGTCCTGCTCCACATAAGGAGTGCGGTCGAAGTACGAGGCCGCGACCGAGAGACCCTCGGGGCCCGGCTCGTCGGGGAAGGCCCAGCGCATCGGGTGCGTCGCCGAGAACACGAAGCGGCCGCCGGGGCGCAGTACACGGTGTACATCCTTGAGGACCCGTACCGGGTCGGCGATGAAAGGCATCGCTCCGTAGGCCGAGCACGCGAGGTCGAAGCTGCCGTCGGCGAACGGCAGTGCCCCCGCGTCCGCCTCCACCAGCGGCACATCGCCGCCGATCCGCAGCGCGTGCTGCAACTGCCGGTGGGAGAGGTCGAGGGCGACCGGGCGCGCACCCTGCGCGGCGAGCCAGCGCGAGCACTGCGCCGCACCCGCGCCGATCTCCAGGATGTCCTTGCCCTCAAGCTCCTCGGGCGGACCGAGGAGCTCGGCCTCCACCTCGTCGAGTCCTTCGGGACCCCATACGAACCGGTCGTCACCCAGGAAGGTGCCGTGCTCGATCTGGTAGTCGTCCGCGTTCCTGTCCCACCAGCCGCGATTGGCGCGACTGCTCTCCTTGACATCGGCGTCTCGGCGGGTGGCTTCCGGTTCGGGCGTCTCGGGCAACTCGGACTCTTGGATGATCGGCTCCATCGTCGTACTCTTCCGTCTGGCTTGTCACGGATCGTCGCAGCGGGGCAGTGGGCCGGGAGGATCGGAAAGCGTCGCGACAGGGCGCGGTGCGGCCCGTGTGGCCTCATGCGACAGCATTTGTGCCGGGTATGCGGCGATCCGCCCCGGGTGTGCGCCTTCGCGCATTGACCCTGTCCGGCTGCCCCCGTATGCTACAAGTTGCGCTGCGAGCCTGCCGTCCTCAGACCTAGCGGGATGCGCTCGCATCTGTTGTATGTCCCCTCGGTTGTCGAGGCGCCTTTCCGTTTCTTCGGAAACTCAGGAATCGGCGCTTCCAAGGCTGTCCGGCTTCTTCAGAGCGAAATCGGTTCCGGCGCTAGCAGTACCTACGACTCACTGTCCGTACCGGAGCCCTTACCCACATGACGAGCAGCACCGAGACCACCGCTTCCACCACCCCGCAGGTAGCGGTCAACGACATCGGTAACGAGGAAGCCTTCCTCGCCGCGATCGACGAGACGATCAAGTACTTCAACGACGGCGACATCGTCGACGGCGTCATCGTGAAGGTCGACCGGGACGAGGTCCTGCTCGACATCGGTTACAAGACCGAAGGCGTCATCCCGTCTCGCGAGCTTTCCATCAAGCACGACGTCGACCCCAATGAGGTCGTCGCCGTGGGCGATGAGATCGAGGCCCTGGTTCTCCAGAAGGAGGACAAGGAAGGCCGTCTGATCCTGTCCAAGAAGCGCGCTCAGTACGAGCGCGCCTGGGGCACGATCGAGAAGATCAAGGAAGAAGACGGCATCGTCACCGGTACCGTCATCGAGGTCGTCAAGGGTGGTCTCATCCTCGACATCGGCCTCCGTGGCTTCCTGCCGGCTTCCCTCGTCGAGATGCGCCGCGTCCGCGACCTCCAGCCCTACGTGGGCAAGGAGCTCGAGGCCAAGATCATCGAGCTGGACAAGAACCGCAACAACGTGGTCCTGTCCCGCCGTGCCTGGCTCGAGCAGACCCAGAGCGAGGTCCGTCAGACCTTCCTCACGACCCTGCAGAAGGGCCAGGTCCGCTCCGGCGTCGTTTCCTCGATCGTCAACTTCGGTGCGTTCGTGGACCTCGGTGGCGTCGACGGTCTCGTGCACGTCTCCGAGCTTTCCTGGAAGCACATCGACCACCCCTCCGAGGTTGTCGAGGTCGGCCAGGAAGTCACCGTCGAGGTTCTCGACGTGGACATGGACCGCGAGCGCGTGTCCCTGTCGCTCAAGGCGACGCAGGAAGACCCGTGGCAGCAGTTCGCCCGTACGCACCAGATCGGGCAGGTTGTTCCCGGTAAGGTCACCAAGCTCGTTCCGTTCGGTGCGTTCGTGCGCGTCGACGAGGGCATCGAGGGCCTGGTCCACATCTCCGAGCTGGCCGAGCGCCACGTGGAGATCCCGGAGCAGGTCGTCCAGGTCAACGACGAGATCTTCGTCAAGGTCATCGACATCGACCTCGAGCGCCGCCGCATCAGCCTCTCGCTGAAGCAGGCCAACGAGGCCTTCGGCGCCGACCCGTCGGTCGTCGAGTTCGACCCGACCCTGTACGGCATGGCCGCGTCGTACGACGACCAGGGCAACTACATCTACCCCGAGGGCTTCGACCCCGAGACCAACGACTGGCTCGAGGGCTTCGAGTCGCAGCGTGAGGTCTGGGAGACCCAGTACGCCGAGGCGCAGACGCGCTTCGAGCAGCACCAGGCTCAGGTCATCAAGTCCCGCGAGGCGGACGCCCAGGCCGAGGCGGAGGGCGCTGCGGCTCCCGCTTCCTCGACCGGTACGCCTGCTGCCGGTGGCAGCGGCGGTGGCGGCGGCGGTTCGTACTCCTCGGAGTCGGACGACAACTCCGGCGCCCTGGCGTCGGACGAGGCGCTTGCCGCTCTGCGCGAGAAGCTTGCGGGTGGTCAGAGCTGAACAGCTCTGCCCTAGCAGGTAGTGAGAAGCGGGCCCGCACCCCTTGGGTGCGGGCCCGCTTTTTGCGCTTCGCGCGTGGGGTCGTTTGCTGCCCGCGGCCAGGTGGGGGCTGGTCGCGCAGTTCCCCGCGCCCCTTCGGGGCGCTGTTACGGCGTGACCGTGATGTCCGTCAGGCCCTTGCCGCCCGTCACCGTGTTGCTCGCGTACACCGTCGTCTTGCAACTGCCGCTGAAGTTGGTCACGTTGATCGCCAGCTGCTTGTCGCCCGTCGAGCCGCTCAGGTCGGACTCGTTGCCGCGGAAGACCGTGCCGCAGCCCCAGCCCGACTGCTGGCTGTGGGTCTCGTAGCCGCTGTTCGTGGTGTTCTTGCCGGTGTTGTTCTCGATGACGTAGTTGTTGCCCTTCACGTCGATCCACGAGTCGTCGTAGTTGTTGCCGGTCAGGCCCTTGCCGTCGAAGGTGTTGCCGGAGACCTTGCCGCCGGTGGTGCCCTCCTTGAGGTCGACGGCCTCACCGCCCACGTCGGGGCCGATCGTGTTGTTCAGTATCTGTACGTTGTCGCTCTTGTCGGAGAGCGCGTTGGCGCTGCCCACGTAGACGCCCTCTCCCATACCGCGGTCGTCGTTCCCGGTGTCGTAGATCTTCGAGCCCTTGATGACGCCGTCGGTGCTCGACTTCCGGAAGTGCACGCCCTCCATGTCGAGGCCGTGGACGGTGACGGTGTCCACGACGACGCCCTTCGCGGAGTCGATCATGATGCCCTTCTGGCCGCCCGTGACGGTGACGCCCTTCACCGTCCAGTAGGAGGCGCCGTTCAGGTGCAGGCCGTATCCGCCGCCCGCCGTGAGCACGGCCTTCGAAGAGCCGGTCAGGGTGATGCGGGCGCCTGAGCTCGCGGCCGTACTCGTCTTGAAGTTCCCGGTGTACGTGCCGTCGGCGAGGTGGATCGTGTCGCCGGGGGAGGCGCTGGTGAGCGCGGACTTGAGCTCGGCCGCCGTGGAGACCTCGATGGTCGCGGCGGCCGTCGATGCGGGGGAGGCGGCGGCCACGGCGGCCAGGCCTCCGGTGGCGGCCGTCGCGGCGAGCGCGGAGATGAGCAGGGTGCGTCGGGTGCGCATGTGGGGGTGACCCTCCGGTTCTTGTACGTGAACACTGGGTGTGCATATGAACGTAGAGGTGGGTCATGTCCGCGTCAAGGTCTGGACCAGACCGGGTGTGGGTGGGTGCCCGACCGCCGTGAACTCGGTGTCTGTCTACGGGCGTTGTGAGAAGCCGCTGTGAACGGACGCGGGAGGGAATGCCAACGCCGTTGCGGGCGTTCTGCTGTACGAGTCACGACGAAGAGGGCGAGGAGCGGTCACAGTGCTTGATCCGCAGGGTTTGTACGCATGGGAGCCGAAGGGCCTCGCTGTCGTCGACATGGCGCTCGCCCAGGAATCGGCCGGACTGGTCATGCTCTACCACTTCGACGGCTACATCGACGCGGGCGAAACCGGCGACCAGATCGTCGAAAGGCTCACGGAGAGCCTGCCCGGTCAGGTGGTGGCGCGCTTCGACCACGACCGGCTCGTCGACTACCGCGCGCGCCGCCCGCTGCTGACGTTCCGGCGTGACCGCTGGGCCGACTACGAGGTGCCCACGCTCGACGTGCGGCTGCTCCAGGACGCCACGGGAGCGCCCTTCCTGCTGCTCTCCGGGCCCGAGCCTGACATCGAGTGGGAGCGTTTCGCGGCGGCGGTCGAGCAGATCGTGGAGCGGCTCGGCGTACGCCTCGCGGTGAACTTCCACGGCATTCCCATGGGGGTGCCGCACACCCGCCCCGTGGGCCTCACCCCGCACGGCAACCGCACCGACCTGGTGCCGGGGCACCGCAGCCCCTTCGACGAGGCGCAGGTGCCCGGCAGCGCGGCGGCGCTCGCCGAGTACCGCCTCCTTGAAGCGGGCCACGACGTGCTCGGTGTCGCCGCGCACGTCCCGCACTACATCGCGCGCTCCGCGTACCCGGACGCCGCCCTGACCGTCCTGGAGGCGATCACCGCCGCGACGGGCCTTGTGCTGCCGAGCGTCGCGCACGGCCTGCGGACCGAGGCGCACCGCACCCAGACCGAGATCGACCGGCAGATCCAGGAGGGCGACGAGGAGCTGGTCGCCCTCGTGCAGGGGCTCGAGCACCAGTACGACGCCGCTTCCGGCGCCGACGCGCGCGGCAACATGCTCGCGGAGCCCGTGGACATCCCGTCGGCCGACGAGATCGGCAAGGAGTTCGAGCGCTTCCTCGCGGAGCGTGAGGGCGACGCGTAGCCGGGACCGAGAGGGCGGGGTTGAACGTCACCCCCTAAGCTGCCGGTCATGCTGAAGGTGGGCCTGACCGGCGGTATCGGCGCCGGCAAGAGTGAAGTGTCACGTCTCCTCGTCGCGTCCGGAGCCGTACTGATCGACTCCGACAAGATCGCGCGGGAAGTGGTGGAGCCGGGAACTCCCGGCCTTGCGGAGGTTGTTGAGGCCTTCGGCCAGGAGATCCTCGCCCCCGACGGCTCCCTCGACCGGCCGAAACTCGGCTCGATCGTCTTCGCCGACCCGGAGAAGCTGGCCGTACTGAACTCGATCGTGCACCCGCTGGTCGGCGCCCGCTCCGCGGAGCTGGAGGGCGCGGCCCCGCAGGACGCGGTGGTCGTCCACGACGTGCCCCTGCTCGCGGAGAACGGCCTCGCGCCGCTGTACGACCTGGTGGTCGTCGTCGACGCGGGCCCCGAGACCCAGCTGGAGCGTCTCGTGGGGCTGCGCGGCATGAGCGAGGAGGACGCCCGCGCGCGGATGGCCGCCCAGGCGACGCGCGAGAAGCGCCTGGAGATCGCCGACATCGTGATCGACAACGACGGCCCGCTGGAGGGCCTGCAACAGCGGGTCGGCGCCGTGTGGGCGGACCTCGCGGGGCGGGCACGGGCGGTCTAGCGGAGTGTCGGAGCGGCGGGACAGCGGCCCGGCGGCCGGTCTGCCGGAATAGGCGTCGGCGTGACGGGCGTTGAGACGGAGCAGCGAGGGAAGGAGTCACGCGTGCCCGAAATTACCCCGGAGACCCATGTCATCGACTTCCGTGCGGCGGAGCAGCTCCTTGCCGCGCGGGATCCCCGAGGCGCGGTGAAGCTGCTCGACACGGTCATCGCGGCCCACCCCGAGAACACGGCGGCGCGGCTGCTGAGGGCGCGCGCCTTCTTCGCCGCCGCTCAACTGCGTGCTGCCGAGCTTGAGTTCAGCATCGTCCTGGAGCGCGAGCCGGACAACGCGTTCGCTCATTTCGCGCTCGCCCGCACCTACGAACGCGCGGCGCGGCCCGACCAGGCCCGGCGCCACTTCCGCCTCGCCGCGGCGCTGGACCCGCAGCCGCAGTATCTGGCGGCGGCGCGCTTCGACGACGGCGACGGCGACGGCAACGCGGGCGCTGAAAGCTAGCCACTGAGGGCTAGCCCGTCCTCGGGGGTTCGTACGGCGGGATGTCGCGGCCCGGCTGGTAGTGCGGACCCTGGTGGATGTGGCGCAGGATCATCGCCATGTCGGCGGTGACGATCAGCCAGAGCGCGCCGCAGGCCACCGCCCATCCGGGGCGTCCCACGAGGGCGAAGGCGATGGTGCCGAACGTCGCCCAGACCAGGCCCCACACGCTGAACCAGAAGCGCATGCGCAGAGGACTGCGCGCGGTCACCGGTTCACTGCCTGTGCGCATCACGAGAGGTCATCTCCTCCCTCCCCACCTTCCAGGATCCACCCGTGGGTGGTGGACCGGAAGGGCCGGAGGCTGTGGACCGTGCGGCCACGGGGAGGGGGAGGGAACGGACGTCCGGAGCGCTTCGTTGACGGGGCATGACTGCTGAGATGCGTGAGGGACACGAGGGGACGGGCCCTGGAGCGATCACGCCGGACGGCTGCGCGGTGGATCTGTACGCGCGGCTTTCCGTCGGGGACGAGCCGGATGTCATCGCCGGTGCGGTACCGGCAGGGGCGCACATTCTGGAGCTGGGCAGTGGTGCGGGGCGGGTGACGCGTCCACTGCTCGAACGGGGGTTCCGGGTCACGGCGGTGGACGAGTCCGCCGAGATGCTGGAGAAGGTCGCCGCGCTCGAAGGTCGGGTGCGCACCATCCAGAGCCCGATCGAGGAGCTCGACCTGGGCGAGCGGTTCGAGGTGGTGATGCTCGCGTCGTTCCTGGTGCACGAGGGCGACGTGTCGGTGCGGCGCGGAATGCTGCGGGCCTGTCGGAGCCATGTGACGGACGGCGGCTGCGTGCTGATCCAGCGGGAGGGCGCGGATTACCACACGAACCTGCCGAGGGAGCGTGTCGACCCCGGTGGGTACACGGTGCGGATCGTGTCGGCGGAGCCGGTGGGGGACGGGGTGAACGAGGTGCACGCGGAGTACGTCTTCCCGGACACCGTGTGGACCCAGACGTTCCGCGCCCGTCCGCTCACGAAGGAGCAGTTCGAGCAGGCGCTGGGGGAGGCGGGACTGAGGGTCGACAAGTACCTGACGGAGGACGGGATCTGGGTGAGGGCGGTGCCGGTCGGCTGACGCGGCTGCCGGAGGGGGCCGGTGCCCCGGGCGGGCGGGCGGAGAGATGAGATGCCCCGCCGGGCGATGAGTTCCGCGGGGCGGGGCGGTCTATCACGGTGACAGCACAACAGCCCCTGTTCACCGAGGAGATCACCATGACCACGGCCGCCACCGCCCCCAGTGCCACCTCCGTCACCAACGCTTCCACCGGCACCGGCACCGGCACCGGTACTGCATGGGCCGGGCGCCGTCCCGTCCGTATCGCGCTGCGCACGATTCAGGTGGCGCTCGCCCTGTTCTTCGGCCTCGCCAGCGGGGCGCCGAAGCTGATCGCGCACCCCACGGCGGTCGAGGCCTTCGAGAGGCTCGGGTGGGGCGATCCGGGGATGTACGTGATCGGCGCCCTTGAGGTGCTCGGTGGGATCGCGCTGTTGATCCCGGTGCTCAGTTCCGTCGGCGCGACGGCTCTCATCGGGCTGATGATCGGTGCGTTCATCGTGAGCGTGACCGCGCTCGGCGGGGAGAACGCCGCCACGCCGCTCATCCTGATCCTGCCGCTGGCGTGGATCGCCTGGGCACGGCGCGGTCAGACGACGGAGCTGATCCGCCTCCTGCTGCGGCGCGGCGCGTGAAAGCACGGAAGCGCGAAAGACCTTGCAACGGGGCGGAGTTGCCCCGTCCCTCACCACAGGGGCGGGGTCGTGACTAACCCTCGAAGCCGCGCAGTCGTTCCATCTCCCGGCGGTCGCGCTTGGTGGGGCGGCCCGTTCCCCGGTCGCGTACGCCGGCGGGGGCCACGGCCTCGCGGGGTGGTGGGGGAGGGCTGTTGTCGACGTAGCACTCGACTGCCACCGGAGGGCCGACGCGCTTGCGGATGAGGCGTTTGACGATGACGACGTGTTCGCGGCCGTCCGCGTGGCGCAGGCGCACCTCGTCGCCGACGTGCACGCCGTAAGCGGGCTTCACGCGCTCGCCGTTGACCCGTACATGGCCGCCCTTGCAGGCCGCCGCGCCCATGGAGCGGGTCTTCACCAGACGGACGGACCAGATCCAGGCGTCGATCCGCACGGAGCCACCGCCTGCGGCACCGCCCGCACCTGCACCCGCCGCACCCGCGCCTCCGCCTGAAGTCTCCGAAGCCATGCCCCGACTTTAGTGCCTGCCCGGCCGGACAGGCGTGTGCGGCAGCAGTGCGGCATCCCCGCCCGTACGGCGAGCCGTTCGGAAACCGTTCGCCTTGGAGTCTGATAATTCGGGCTAATCATTACAAAGCCTGATGTAGACCCAGGGGTGCCGCCTATGAAGCTCGAAGCCACCGTCGATGACCTGATGGACACGTTGCGCGCCGACCTCGAACGGCTCGCCGCGATTCCCTCGATCGCCTTCCCCGGCTTCCCGGCCGCACCGGTGCTCGAGGCGCACGATCTGCTGGTCGAGCTGTTGCGCGGAGCGGGCGTGCCGACCGTCGAGCGGCTCGACCTGCCGGACACCTCGCCCGTGATCTACGGGGAGATCCCGCCGCCGACCCCCGAGGCGCCGACGGTCCTGCTCTACGGCCACTACGACGTCCAGCCGCCCGGCGACGAGAGCCTGTGGAAGTCGCCGCCCTTCGAGCCGACCCCGATCGAGGGGGGCCTGCGGGCCCGCGGGATCGCGGACGACAAGTCCAACGTCATCGCCCACCTGGGAATGCTGCGGGCCTACGGCGGCAGGCCGCCCGTCGGGATCAAGATCGTCATCGAGGGACAGGAGGAGTACGGCAGCGCCTTCGACGACTATCCGCCCACCGACCCCGAGCGGTTCGCCTGTGATGCCATGGTGGTCGCCGACCTCGGCAACCTCCGCCCCGGCACCCCCACCCTCACCACCGCCCTGCGCGGCGCGTCCGAAGTCGTCGTGGAGGTGCGCACTCTTGACGAGCCGCGCCACAGCGGGGAGTTCGGGGGAGCGGCGCCCGACGCCCTTCTCGTGCTCCTCAAGGCTCTGGCCACACTCCACGACGTACACGGAGACGTGGCCGTGGAGGGGCTGCGGCGCGAGGAGTGGAGCGGTACGAGCTACACCGAGGACGAGTTCCGCTCGCTCGCCGGTGTGCGTGAAGGGGTGCCGCTCATCGGCAGCGGAAGTCTGGGCGAGCGGCTGTGGAGCGGCCCCGCGATCACGGTGATCGGCCTGGACGCGCCCAGCGTGGAGCACGCTGCGTCGGCCGTGGTGCCGTACGCACGCGCCAAGTTGAACCTCCGCTTCCATCCCCGTCAGGACGCGAAGGAGGCGCAGGACAGGCTGGTCAAGCACCTGCGCTCGCTCACACCCTTCGGCGTCCACCTCACCGTCACGCCCGGCGACACTGGACCCGGCTACGAGGCGGCCACCGGCGGCCCCGCCTACCGTGCCGCCCGCGCCGCGCTCAAGGAGGCCTGGGGCGAGGACGCCTCGTTCGTGGCGACCGGCGGCTCCATCCCCCTGGTCAACGGCCTGGCGAAGGCGGCACCCGGCGCCGAGGTGCTGCTCTTCGGCGCCCAGGACAGCATGTGCAACCTGCACGCCCCGAACGAGCGCGTCCTCTTCTCCGAGCTGCGCAACACGGTCCTCGCCATGGCCGCCTTCGTGCGGGAGTACGCCGCCGACTTCAGCGGCCCCGACGCAGGCTCCGACGCCGCCGGGGAGAGCCGCGTATGAGCACCACCGCGACCGACCAACCCGGCACCGAAGAGCCCGAGCACAAACCGAAGTTCACTTTCCCCAGCGCCCTGACCATCCTCGCGATCGTCACCGTGGCCGTCTGGCTGCTCGCCTTCCTCATCCCGTCCGGCGCCTACGACCGCGACGGCAAGGGCGCCCCCGTCGAGGGCAGCTACCACCGCGTCGACTCGGGCCAGACCTTCGTCGACCGGCTCAACGATCTCTTCCTGGCGCCGGTCAACGGTCTCTACGGCATCCAGGACGAGAAGTCGGGCGTCGTCGGGCCCGACATGGCCGGTGAGCTGTACGGAAGCGCGGGCGTGTTCCTGTTCGTGCTCGCCATCGGCGCGTTCATCACCGTCGTCTTCGCCACCGGCGCCCTCGACCGCGGCATCGGCCGCCTCGCCCACCGGCTGCGCGGGCGCGGCGCGATGCTGATCGCGGGCGTGATGGTCGTCTTCTCCGTACTCGGCACGGTCGAGGGGTTCGCGGAGGAGACGCTCGGCTTCTACGGCCTGATCGTGCCCCTGATGCTCGCCCTCGGCTACGACAGGATGGTCGCGGTCGGTGCGATCATCCTGGGGGCCGGGATCGGCGTGCTCTGCTCGACCGTCAACCCCTTCGCGACCGGAGTCGCCTCCTCCGCCGCGGACATCTCGCTCGGCGACGGCATCGTGCTGCGGTTCGTGATGTGGGTCGTCCTGACCGCGGTCACCATCGCCTACGTCGTCCGCTACGCAAAGCGCGTACAGAGGAACCCGGAACGCTCCCTCACCGGTTTCCTGCCCGGCGACCGCGAGCAGACCGCGTCCGACGCGGGCGAGGTGCCGGAGCTGACGCGCCTGCACAAGGCCGTGCTCGTCCTGGTCGCCCTCGTCTTCGCCTTCATGATCTTCTCCGTGGTGCCCTGGTCGAGCGCGCTCACGGGCAAGGCGGACGCGACGCCGTACGGATTCGAACTCGGCTGGTCCTTCCCGCAGTTGGCGGCGCTCTTCCTCGTCGCGGCGGCGCTCGTCGGGTGCGTGGCACGGATGGGCGAGCAGAAGCTCAGCTCGACGATCATCCAGGGTGCGGCCGACTTCATCTCGCCCGCCCTGGTGATCGTGCTCGCGCGCGGTGTCACGGTGATCATGAACAACTCGAAGGTGACGGACACCGTCCTGCACTCCATCGAGGGTGTGGTGAAGGGGACGTCATCCGGCCTCTTCGCGATCATCGTCTTCGTCGTGAACCTGCCGCTCGCCTTCCTGATCCCCTCCACATCCGGCCACGCGACCCTCGCCATGCCGATCCTCGCCCCGCTCGCCGACTTCGCCGGGGTCTCCCGATCGGTCGTCGTCACGGCCTGGCAGGCGGCGAGCGGCTGGATGAACCTCTGGGTGCCGACGACCGCCGTGACCATCGGTGGCGTCGCGCTCGCGAAAGTCGGCTACGACAAGTACCTGCGCTTCGTCTGGCCGTTGCTCGCTATCTTGTTCGTACTCATCTGCGCGTTCGTGGCGCTTGGAGCGGCTCTCACATGACACCTCACACGACACCTCGCACGACAGCGAACTCACCAGCCGCAGCGGCCCGGCCCTCGGCAGCCGCGTACCGCAATCTCGCGGTCGCCACGATCGGATTCACGCTCACCTTCTGGGCCTGGGACCTGATCGCGCCGCTGGGCAGCGATTTCGGGGAGCGGCTCGGCCTCTCCTCGTTCGCGCAGTCCCTGCTGGTCGCCGTGCCGGTCATCGTCGGCTCGCTCGGCCGCGTCCCGGTCGGCGCGCTGACCGACCGCTACGGCGCCAAGCTGATGTTCCCGCTCGTCTCGGCGCTCACCATCGTGCCGGTGCTCCTGATCATTCCGGCCAAGGGCAGTTACGTCGCGATGCTCGCGGTCGGCTTCCTGCTCGGCCTGGGCGGAACGACGTTCGCGATCGGCATCCCGCTGGTCAACTCCTGGTTCCCGCCCGCGCACCGCGGCTTCGCGCTCGGCGTGTTCGGGATGGGAATGGGAGGCGTGGCGCTCTCCGGGTACTTCACGCCGAGGATCGCCAAGCACGGCGACAACCTGCCGTTCCTGGTCGTGGCGATCGCGCTCGCCGCCTTCGCGGTGGTCGGGGCGCTGCTCATCACCGACCACCCCGAGCGGCCGGTGCCGACGAGCCCCCTCACCACGCGTCTCGGCGAGGCCGGTCGGCTGCGGGTGACGTGGGAGCTCTCCGCGCTGTACGCGATCGGCTTCGGCGGCATCGTCGCCTTCGGGGTCTACCTGCCCACCTACCTGAAGACCTGGTACGACCTCTCGCCCACGGACGCGGGTACGAAGGCCGCGGGATTCGCCCTGGTCACGGTCATCTTCCGGCCCATCGGCGGCTGGCTCTCCGACCGGATCCACCCGGCGACGGTCACCTCGTCCGCGCTGGCAGTAGTCGCGCTCCTCGCCATCGCGCAGGCCTTCGAACCGTCGCTGAACCCGGGCGGCACGATCTGCTTCCTGGTCATGGCGGCGGGCCTCGGCACGGCGAGCGGCGCCGTCTTCGCACTCGTCTCCCAGGTGACGCCCCAGGCGCAGGTCGGGTCCGTGACGGGAATCGTGGGGGCGATGGGAGGCCTGGGAGGCTTCGTCCCGCCGCTGGTCATGGGGGCGATCTACAGCGCCAAGGACTCGTACTCGATCGGCTTCATGCTGCTGTCGGATCTGGCGCTTGCGGGGTGTGTGTACGCGTACGGGCGGATGCGGGGGCTGCGGGCCTCGTGACCCGGCGTCATCACCGGCTTCGCCGAGTTCGTCCTCGAACGCCGGACGGGCTGGAAGTCTCCGGCCGGGCTGGATATTTCCGGCCCGGCCGGATTGGGTACTAGCCCTGTTCCTCTTGCTCGCCGAAGAGATGCCGCACCGTAGAGCGGTAGTTGGTCCGCACATGGGCCAGTGCCACGCCCCGCGCCCGCTCCGCATCCCCCGAGGCCACCGCCTCGTACAGCTCCCGGTGCTCCGCGAGCAGGTGCGTCCACTCCTCGTTCCGCCGCGTCATCCACCGCAGCCGTCCGTCCACCGGCTCCATGACCGACGTCAGCAGGCCGTTCCCCGCCATCGCCAGGATGCGGTCGTGGAAGCGCGTGTTGATGTCCGTGATCGCCTCCGCGTCCACCGTGCGCGTCGCCTTCGCGGCGCTGTCGAGCAGGGCGGACAGCTCCGCGAGGCCCTCCTCCGTGGCGCGCTGCGCCGCACGCCCCGCCGCGAACACCTCCAACGCCTCGCGCAGCTCGAAGAGTTCGGTCACGTCGGTACGGGTGAGGCGGCGGACCACGGTTCTGCGCGGGGTCTCGAAGGTGACGAAGCCCTCCGCGACCAGGGCCCGGATCGCCTCGCGGACCGGGACCCTGGACACTCCGAGGCGCTCGGCGAGCTCGCGTTCGACCAGGCGGTCGCCCGGGCCGAGGCGTCCGGCGATGATCTCCTGCCGTAGCCCGGCGAGCACGCGTTCGCGTACGGCGGCCAGCGGCTGCTCCACGGTCGTCATGTGTCCATCATTGCCGAACCCCGCATCGATTTACCGATTCGTAACCGTACGGACATTGCCGGGCGCCTCCGGGAGCGGGAGCATGACGGAATCTGTGGTATACCAAACTTTGGTATACCAAAGGGAAACGCGCCGCACCTCCGTCCCCCTTCGCAGGAGGCCCCGTGTCCCTCACCCAGCGCGCCGACGCCGCCGACTCCCCAGGCGCAGCCGCCGCGACCGACTTCGTGCCAGACCCCCGCCTCACCAACGAAGACCTCGCCCCCTCCGCCGAACGCAAGTGGAAGGTCTTCGACCTCTTCGCCCTGTGGATGTCCGACGTCCACAACCTCGGCAACTACACCTTCGCGGCCGGTCTGTTGGTGCTCGGCCTCAACGTCTGGCAGATCTTCACCTCGCTCCTCGTCGGCTTCCTGCTCATCTACGTCGGGATGAACATGATGGGGCGCATCGGCCAGCGCCACGGCGTGCCGTTCCCCGTCGTCAGCCGCATCAGCTTCGGCGTCTGGGGCGCCAACATCCCCGCCCTGATCAGGGCCGTGATCGCCATCATGTGGTACGGAATCCAGACCTATCTGGCCTCCATCGCGGTCAATGTGATGCTGATTGCCGCCTTCCCGGGGCTCGACGCCTGGACCGAGCACTCCTTCCTCGGCCTGCACGCCCTCGGCTGGTGTTCGTTCGTCGCCCTCTGGCTGGTGCAGGGGCTGATCATGACCCGAGGCATGGAATCCGTACGGAAGTTCCAGGACTTCTGCGGGCCCGCCATCTGGGTCGTGATGATCGCACTCGCCGTCTGGATCCTCTGGAAGGCGGGCTGGACCATCTCGCTCACCAGCACGCCCCACCCCGTCTCCACCGGCGAGCAGGTCCGGCAGTGGTTCGGCGCCATCGGTCTTATCCTCGCCACCTACGGCACGCTGATGCTCAACTTCTGCGACTTCTCGCGCTTCGCCCCCGACTACCGCACCGTCAAGCGCGGCAACTTCTGGGGCCTGCCCATCAACTCCACGGCCTTCGTGATCCTCTCCGTCATCGTCACGGCGGGCAGTCTGGAGGTCTTCGGCAAGGCCATCACCGACCCCGCCGAACTGGTCGCCGAGATCGGCAACACCTGGGTGCTCGTCTTCGGAGCGCTCACCTTCGCCGTCGCCACGATGGGCGTGAACATCGTGGCCAACTTCGTCTCACCGGCGTACGACCTGGCCAATGTCTGGCCGCAGAAGATCACCTTCAAGATCGGCGGGATCATCTCCACGGTCGCCGCGCTGCTCGTCACGCCGTGGAACCTCTACTCCAACCCCACCGTCGTGAACTACTTCCTCGGCGGCCTCGGCGCCTTCCTCGGACCGCTGTTCGGAATCATCGCGGTCGACTACTTCTGGGTGAAGCGCGGGCGCATCGACGCCGAGGCGCTCTTCAAGGCCGAGCCGGGATCGCCGTACTACTACAAGAAGGGCGTCAACCCGAAGGCGCTCGCGGCCTTCGTCCCGACGGCGGGCTTCGCGGCCGTGTGCGCCCTTGTGCCGTTCTTCGACTACGTCGCGCCGTACTCCTGGTTCATCGGTACGGCGACGGCCGCGCTGCTCTACGCGGTCCTGTGCCGCGCCGAGCGGACCGCGGCGCTCACGGACGCGGTGGAGGTGGCGGGCTAGTGCGCATCGTCGTCACCAACTGCAACACCACACAGGCCATGACCGAGGAGATCGTGCGCGGCGCCAGGGACGCGGCAGCCCCCGGCACCACGATCACCGGGCTCACCCCCGCCTGGGGACCGGAGTCCGCCGAGGGGTGGCTCGACAGCTATCTCTCGGCGGCCGCCGTCCTCGACACTCTGCGCGGGTACGAGGAGTCGTACGACGCCGTGGTCATGGCCGGGTTCGGCGAGCACGGACGTGAGGGCGCCCGGGAGCTCCTGGACGTGCCGGTCGTCGACATCACCGAGGCCGCCGCTCATCTGGCCTGCCTGGTGGGGAGGCGGTACGGAGTCGTCACCACCCTCGACCGGGCGCGCGGCCAGATCGAGGACAGCCTGCACGCGGCGGGCGTCGCGCAGAACTGCGCCGCCGTGATCGGCACCGGGCTCGGCGTCCTCGACCTCGGGGACTCCGAGGCCACCGTCCGCGCCTTCCTCGCCGCGGCCGAGCGGGCCCGCGACGCGGGGGCCGAGGTCCTCGTGCTCGGCTGCGCCGGGATGACAGGGCTCCAGGAGAAGGTCGGCGCCGCCCTCGACATGCCCGTGGTCGACGGGGTGGCCGCCGCGGTGAAGCTCGCCGAGTCGCTCGTCGGACTCGGTCTGACCACGAGCCGCGCCGGTGGTTATGCCAAACCCCTGCCGAAGACTCGCACTTGGGCGCCGCCGCCGTCGGAGTGATTCTTCGGGTGATCTGCCGCAGGACCGGCGGTGCAGGAGGCCTTGCGGGGGCCCGGCGACCGCAGACTCCGGGGAATGCGCCGGGCCCGTCCGGTGCCGAGCAACTGGAGGTGCCCGGTGTCGCAGCCGCCCTTCCGATCACCCGGCCGAGCCCGTCCCCGCCCCGACCGAGCCCGTCCCCGCCCCGGTGGCGCCGGTCCCCGCCTCGCCAGGCTTCTCTCCGTCGCGCTCCTGCTGAGCGCGGCGGCGTCCGGTGGCGCGGCGGCGGCAGGGCCCGACCCCCGAGCGGCCGGCGCCCCCGGCGCCGCCTTCTGGGTCGAACCGGGCAGCGCCGCCGCCCGCCAGGCCACCGCGTGGCGGCGCCAGGGCCGGACCGCCGACGCCCGACTCATCGAGCGCATCGCCGGACGCCCCCAAGCCGTGTGGCTGCACAGCCCGGGGCCGGGCCCGGTGGTCCGCGCGGCCACGGCGGCGGCGACCGCCGCGCGCCGGACCGCGGTGCTCGTCACGTACTTCATCCCGCACCGCGACTGCGGTGACTACTCCGGAGGCGGGGCGGGGAGCGCGGGGGAGTACCGGCGGTGGATCGACGAGTTCGCCGCGGGCATCGGGGACCGCGCCGCGTACGTCGTCGTCGAACCGGACGCCGTCGCGCAGAAGATCGCGGGCTGCGCGAAGGCCGACGCCCGCGAGCGGTACGGCCTTCTCGCCTACGCCGTCAACCGCATCAAGGCGCGCCCGCACACCAAGGTCTATCTCGACGCGGGCAACTCGGGCTGGATCCCCGACCACAACCGCCTGGTCGCCCCGCTGCGTCAGTCCGGTATCGCCAGGGCCGACGGCTTCGCCGTCAACGTGTCCAACTACCAGACGAACTACGCGAGTTCGGTGTACGGATACCGCCTCGCAAGGGCGCTCGGCGGCGCCAAGCACTTCGTCGTCGACAGCAGCCGCAACGGCAACGGCCCCTACACCGGCGGAGGCAACGAAGCCTGGTGCAACCCGCCCGGCCGTGCCCTCGGCACCCCGCCCACCACCGCCACCGGCGCCGCCGCGCTCGACGCCTACCTGTGGATCAAGCGGCCCGGCGAGTCCGACGGAACCTGCCGGGGCGGGCCGAGGGCGGGGCAGTGGTGGCCGCAGTACGCCCTCGGTCTCGCGAGCAGGGCGCGGGGCTGACGCGCTCCCCGGTCCCGGAGTACTGGCCTACTCCGGGACCACGGCCGTGACGGTGATCTCCACCAGCTGCCCTGCGTAGCCGAGACACGTGGTGCCGAGCAGGGTCGAGGTGTGCGGCCCCTTCGCGAGCAGGTCGGAGGCCCGCACGACCTCCCACGCCTCGCTCAGCGGTCCTGGCTCGTCGCTCACGACGTACACCGTGCTTGCCACCACCTGCGTCAGGTCGCTGCCGATCGCGCGCAGGGCCTCGTCGAGGTTGGCGATGACCTGCCGGGTCTGGCGCGCCACGTCACCTTCCCCCACGAGGTTCCCCTCGGGATCGAGCGGCACCGAGCCCGCCATGAAAGCGAGCTTGGTGCCCGCATCGACGAGGGCGGCATGGGCGTATCCGGGCGGCGGGAAGAGGGTCGGCACGACGGTGCGGTGAGTGGTGGTCATGGGTCTGATCCTGCGGGCGGTGGGCGGCGGTGCGTATCCGAATTTTTCAGGGGGGGCGGCAGTAGGCCCTCCACTCAGCGCACCGCCGCCGGTGAAGTCCCGCCCCGCACCAGCAGTTTCGGAGCCCCCTTGCCGTCGGCCCGCGTCGTCCAGATGTCCTGCTTCCTGCCCTCGGCGCCGGGCAGGGAGTACGCCAAGGTCTTGTCGTCAAGCCATGCGGCCTGGTCGTCGACGCCACGGGTCTCGGCGAGGGGGTGCTCGCGCAGAGTGCGCAGGTCCAGGACGTACAGGCGCCAGGGGTTCGAACCGCCCTTCCGTACGCGCTTCTTGAACGCCAGGCGCGTGTTGTCGGGCGAGAGCGAGGGGCACTCCACGTTCGTGCGCAGGGTGCGGGCCGCCCACTTCTTCATGTCGCCCTGGACCAAATAGGTCCTGCCCTTCGTCGAGACCGTCGAATAGAAGCGGTTGTCGTCCTTGGCGAAGGTGACGCCCCAGTAGTTGACGTCGGGAGAGTGGTAGCGGCGGCCGTCGAGGGTGAGGGGGATCTCCTCCATGTTCTTGATCAGGTAGCCCGTGCGGGTGTCCAGAATCGATGTGCGGGTGGAGAAGGAAGAGCCCGCGTAGGAGTCGCCCGTCGCGAACATCGTCCAGGACAGCATCCGGCCCGACGCCGAGACCCGGGCCCGGTTGGGGATGCCGGTGAGCGCGATGCGGCGCTTCTCGTGCAGCTGCCGGTCCAGGACGAGTGCGTACGACGTGGGCGGGATCCCCGGGCGGCGCTGGAGGCAGAGCGCGGTGTCCGAGGCGGCGTAGAAGCGCTCGCAGGAGGGGCCGCCTGTGGTGCGGGGGCCCTTGCCGGGTGGAGGGTCGGTGCGGGCCACGCGGCCCGCGTCCGCTTCTTCCGTGCCGCGGAAGTAGAGGTGGTGCGGGTCGAGGGCGAATTCCGATGTGGCGGAGGCCGGTTCGGCGCGGTCGGTCGCGTGCAGGGTGTAGGTGACGGCCACCGTCGCGAGGACCGCGGCGGCTGCGGACACGGCGATGATGCGGGCGCGCAGGGACTTGAGGGTGAGGGTGAGGGTGGGGGGCTTCATGTCTGTTTCTGCCTTTCCCGGCGAGGGAGGAGCGCCGCCGCCCCCGCCAGCGCCGCCGTCAGTGCGAGCGCCGCGCAGGTCAGCGCGGGGCCGATGCCCCACAGCGTCCAAGCCGCGCCGAACCCGGCAGCCGCGACGAGGCGAGCCAGGGCCTGGCCCGTCTGCAGGACCGCCATGCCGCTGGCCCGGCGCCCCTGTGGAAGCACCGGCGTGGCCAGTGCCATCAGGACGCCGTCGGTGGCCGCGTAGAAGATGCCGAGGAGCAGGAGTACGCCGATGAGCAGGGCCCAGCCGTCGGCGGGGGAGAGCAGCAGGACGTATCCGCCGAGCAGCGCCACATGTCCGGCCAGGAAGGGGGTGCGGCGTCCCGCGCGGTCGGCGAGACGCCCGGCGGGCACAGCGAGCAGCAGATAGACGGCGGCGGCGCCCAGCGGCAGGAGCGGGAACCAGCTCACCGCGAAGTCGAGGCGACGCTGGAGGAGCAGATAGAGGAAGGCGTCGCCGATGGTGGCCGCGCCGAGCAGGGACGCGGCGCCGAGTATGCGCCGGAAGGCGGGGAGACGCAGGAGGCCGGACAGGCCGGACACCTTGACCCTGGGGCCTGTCGGCCGTGCCTCCTTCGGTGAGCGGGCCAGATCGTCCCGCCCCGGAACGAACGCGACCAGCATCAGGACTCCGAGCAGCCCGAAGCAGAAACTGACCACGAACACGGCGTCGTACGCGTCCGCCGTCGCCCAGAGCAGCGCGAACGCGGCGAGCGGCCCGAGCAGCGCACCCGTGGTGTCCATCGCGCGGTGCACGCCGAACGCCCGGCCGAGGGCGTCCGGCGGGCTGCTGAGCGAGATCAGCGCGTCGCGCGGCGCGGTCCGTACGCCCTTGCCGATGCGGTCCGCGGCGAGCGCCGCGCCGATCCCGGCCGTGGCGCCGCCCGCGAGGAGCAGGCCGAGCCGGGAGAGGGCGGAGAGGGCGTACCCGCTGCCGGCGACGAGCTTGTGCCGCCCGCCGCGGTCGGCGGCGTACCCGCCGAAGAGCCGCACGAAGGCGGTGACGCCGTTGTAGAGGCCGTCGAGGAATCCGAACTGGATTGGTGAAAGGCCGAGTTGGAGGACGAAGTAGAGCGGAAGGACCGCCGTGACCATCTCGGATGAGATGTCGGTGACCAGGCTGACCGCGCCGAGGGCGATGACGGGCCCGGCGACGCGACCGCGTTTGGCCTTGGTCTCAGCGCCCTCAGCAGTGGTTGCCTTGGTTGCAGTCGTTGCCGTCTCACTCTTGGCCTTGGCGACCGCATCCGTGGATGCCAGATACATCGCAGCAGCTCAGCGGCACTTGTAGGACGGGCTGCTGTCCTTCGTCGCGCCGTCCGTGCCGACGAGGTTCCAGGAGAAGCCGGTGTCGGTGAAGTTCAGCTTCACCACGCCGAAGGTCTTGGTGATCCGCTTCTCGCTGTTGGGCTGGACTTCTTCGATCTTGTACGGGTTGGCGCCGCCCATGCCGCCGAGCAGCTCGACGATGCCGTTGGCGTCGGCCTTTCCGTCCGGGTTCTGCGGGGCGAACCGCTCGTAGTGGTGATCGTGGCCGTTCATGACCAGCTCGGCCTTGTTGGCGTACAGCAGTTTCCAGACGGGCCTGCTGACCGGGTCGTTGCCGTGCTCGCCCGATGAGAAGAGGGGGTGGTGCCAGTAGGCGGCCACGCACTTCTTGGAGTTGGCGGCGAGATCGGCCTTGAGCCAGTCGATCTGCGCCTTGTCGTCGAAGCTGTTGGAGTCGAGGGCGATGAAGTGCCAGTTGTCCTGGTCGTAGCTGTAGTAGCTCTTGCCCTTGGGGTACGCGATGCTGCCGAAGTAGGACTTGTAGCCCTTCAGGGCGCCCGCCGGGTCGTACGTCTCGTGGTTGCCCGGCACCGGGCGCGTCTTGTCCTTGAACGCGCCCCAGCTGGTGTCGTAGTAGTCCTCGAAGTCCCGCAGCCGGGCGTCGTCGTACTGGTTGTCGCCCATCGTGAGGACGAAGGACGGGTCGAGCTGCTGGACGAGAGCGGCGGTCTTGGGGTGTGCGCAGCCGCTGTCGTCCGAGGTGCACTGTTCGGCGATGTCTCCGGCGGCCACCGCGGTGAAGGCGGCCTTCGTGTCCGTGCCGTTCGGTGTGGCGTCGGCCTCACCTGCCGGGGACCAGAGGAGGACCCCGCCGACGAGGGCGAGCGATGCGCCCGCTGCCAGGGGGATGGCCCAACGGGCCTTTACGGTACGGGCCTTTTCGGTACGGGACTTCATGGCGCGGGGGGTGGGCGGCATGTCCGTCTCCTAGATCGGCGTGGGGGGCCGTGAGCGGTGCGGAGGCCATTCGCAGGCATCTTGTCGACATGGCATGAGCGCGTCAATACCTTGGGTGAATTATTGTTAGGAAAGTTTCCTACCAGCGTTCGCTCCGGGACAGCTGGCCTAGGGTGGCGTGCGGGAATGACGTACGAGTGACCGAGGGCGAGCGAGGTGGTGAACGCGATGGCAGCGATTGCCGCGCGCACTGATGCCACCACGGCGCCTCTGCCGCCTGCGGGGCGGCTCGGAGAGCTCGTGCGCTCCTGTGCCGCCGTCTTCCTTCCGGCCGACGTGCCGAGGGAGGGGCGGATCGCGTTCTGGGCGCCGGAGGGAGAGCTGCCTGCCGGGCTTTCCGGAGCTGGGGTCGGGTCTGAGGCCGGGACCGGGGCGGGGGCTGAGCCAGGCGAGGGCAGGGAGGGCAGGGAGGGGCCCCCGGGACTCCCCGGCGCGACGCAGGGCGAGATCGCAGTCGTACGCCCCCACGGCAAGGGCATCCGTACGCGTACCGTCCCCGCGCTGATCCTGCCGGTCGCGGAAGCCGCCCCGCTCCTGCTGCGTACCGGGCCCGCGCACCCCGCGGTGGCCTGCTGGGCCACTGCCGCCCGGCACGCCCTGCACCTGGCCGCGCGGGGCAGGATGCTGCCCGGCCTGACCGGCGGCGACCTGGACGCGTGGCGCGCCGGACCACTGGACGCCGCCGATGTCACGCAGCTGCGGGCGATCGCCGCCGCGCTGCCGGTGGAGGCGCACGCCGTACCGCTGCCCGGCAGCAAGCCCCTCCTGCTCCCCGAGCCGCTCGCCCTCGTCAGGGCCTTCGTCGACGCGGTGGTGGACACCCTGCCGCGCACGCCCGCCGCCGCGCACGCGGTGGGCGCGCCCTTCGCCGCGCGGGAGCCGCAGCGGCTGCCGGGCGCACGGGAGTGGGCCGCGGAGGTGGCGGCCGGGATGGACGCCGGGGTGCGGGTGTCGCTGCGGCTCGATCTGCAGGCGCACGAGGTGTTCGACGGGGCATCGGACGACGTACGCGACGCCACGCCCGGTGACCGGGACGGCGGGCCCGTCGACAGCGTGGCGAGCCCGGCGGCGGCCGTCGTGCAGGTGCACAGCCTCGCCGACCCCACTCTCGTCACGGACGCGGCCCAACTCTGGTCCGGAGCGGACCACTTCGGCCCGCGCGCCCGTGTGGACACGCTGCTCGCGGTGCGGCGGGCGGCCCGCGTATGGCCACCGCTTGCCCGCCTCCTGGAACGGCCGCGCCCCGACGTACTCCCGCTGAGCGAGGGCGAGTTGTACGAACTCCTCGGCGTGGCGGCGACCCGGCTCGGCGCCGCGGGGGTGGCCGTGCACTGGCCCAGGGAACTGATCCGCGGCCTTACCGCGACGGCGGTCGTGCGTCCGGCGCCCGGCACGGCGGCGGACAACTTCGACTTCTTCAAGACCGAGCAACTCCTCGAGTTCCGCTGGCAGTTGGCGCTTGGTCCCGGCGACGGAGCCGAAAGCGACGGCTTCCTCACCGAGGCGGAGATGGACGTCCTCGCGGAGGCGCACCGCCCGGTCGTACGCCTGCGTGACCAATGGGTCCTGGTCGACCCCGACCTCGTACGCAAGGCCCGCAAAAGGGATCTGGGCCTCCTGGACCCGGTGGACGCGCTGTCCGTCGCGCTGACCGGCGCGGCGGAGGTGGACGGCGAGCGGGTCGAGGCGGTCCCGACCGGCGCCCTGGCCCGGCTGCGGGAACGCCTGACCGGCGACCTGCATCCCGTCACCCCGCCGCCCGCGCTCGCCGCGACCCTCCGTGACTACCAACTCCGGGGCCTGGCCTGGCTCGACCGGATGACGTCGCTCGGCCTCGGGGGCTGCCTCGCCGACGACATGGGCCTCGGCAAGACGGTCACCCTGATCGCCCTCCACCTGCACCGGGCGCGCCCCGAACCGACCCTCGTGGTCTGCCCGGCGTCGCTCCTCGGCAACTGGCAGCGGGAGATCGAGCGGTTCGCGCCGGGGGTCCCGGTGCGCCGCTTCCACGGCACGGGCCGCAGCCTGACCGGCGACATCGAGGGCGGCTTCGTCCTGACGACGTACGGAACGATGCGTACGAGTGCACCCGAACTCGCTTCCCAAGCATGGGGGTTGGTGGTCGCGGACGAGGCGCAACACGTAAAGAACCCGCACGCGGCGACGGCGAAGGCGCTGCGCACGATCCCCTCCGCGGCGCGCGTGGCACTCACCGGCACCCCCGTCGAGAACAACCTCTCCGAGCTCTGGGCCTTGCTGGACTGGACGACACCGGGTCTCCTCGGCCCCCTCAAATCGTTCCGCGCACGACACGCCCGCCTGGTGGAGGGCGGTGAGGACGACGAGGCGATGGCGCGCCTTGCACGCCTGGTCCGTCCCTTCCTCCTGCGCCGCAAGAAGTCCGACCCGGGCATCGCCCCGGAACTGCCTCCGAAAACGGAGACGGATCACCCGGTGACGCTCACCCGCGAACAGGCATCGCTCTACGAGGCGGTCGTACGCGAGACACTCGCCCGCATCGAGGCGTCCGAGGGCATCGCGCGCAGGGGCCTCGTCATGAAACTCCTCATGGCGCTGAAGCAGATCTGCAACCACCCGGCGCAGTACTTGAAGGACGGCGAGATCGCGACACGCGGGGGCCGCTCCCGCTCGGGGAAACTGGAACTGCTCGACGAACTCCTGGACACGATCCTGGCGGAGGACGGCGCGGTGCTCGTCTTCACGCAGTACGTGGAGATGGCGCGCCTCTTGGAGTCGCACCTGTCCTCGCGCGGTATCGGCACGCAACTCCTGCACGGGGGCACGCCGGTGCCGCGAAGGGAGGAGATGGTGGATCGCTTCCAGTCGGGCGAGGCCCCGGTGTTCCTGCTGTCTCTGAAGGCGGCGGGAACGGGCTTGAACCTCACCCGGGCGGGCCACGTCATCCACTACGACCGCTGGTGGAACCCGGCCGTCGAGGAACAGGCCACGGACCGCGCCTACCGCATCGGCCAGACCCAGCCGGTCCAGGTCCACCGCCTGATCACGGAGGGCACGGTGGAGGACCGCATCGCCGAACTCCTCGCGGCGAAACAGGCGTTGGCGGACGCGGTCCTCGGCGGTGGCGAGTCGGCACTGACGGAACTCTCGGATGCGCAGCTGGCGGATCTGGTGTCGTTGCGGAGGATGTCGTGAGGGGCGGACGCGGCCGTTCTGGCGCGGACGGTGATGATCGTGCGGGCGGTGCTGGTGACGGCGATCGAGCTGACCGTGGAGGGGCAGGCGGGGCCGGTCGTGACGGACGGTCCGGTGTGCCTCGCGCGGGTCGTGACGGACGGTCCGGCATGACACCCGCCGAGCGTGCCGAGCGAAACGCCAAGACGGCTGCCGAGCGTGCCGCCGTGACCCCCGCCGAGCGTGCCGCCGTGCCCCCCGCAGACCGTGCCGAGCGAAACGCCACAACTCCCTCCGCCCGCCCCTCCGCCCGCCCCGCCGCCCGCACCGGCATGACCGCCGCCCGCCTAGCCAACAACACTGGCCGCATCTTCCCCCCGCTCCCTCGACACCCCGACCCCCAAGCCCCGTTCGCCACCTCCTGGTGGGGCAACGCCTGGATCGGCGCCCTGGAGGGGACGTCGCTCGATGCCGGGCGCCTGGCACGCGGGCGGGCCTACGCCCGTGAGGGGCACGTCGACACGATCACGGTCGCACCGGGCCGCATCGTGGCGTACGTACACGGCAGCCGCCCCCGCCCCTACCGCGCCGAGATCCGCATGCGCACCCTCACACCGGAGGACTGGGACAACTTCCTGGACGCGGTGGCCACCGAACCGGCACACATCGCGGCGCTCCTGGACAAGGACATGCCGCACGCACTGGTGGAGGCGGCGGACCAGTCCGGCATCCAACTCCTCCCAGGCTCTGGCGACTTGGTCCCGTCCTGCACGTGCCCCGACCACGGCCGCCCCTGCAAGCACGCGGCAGCGCTCACGTATCAGACGGCGAGACTCCTTGACGCGGACCCCTTCGTACTCCTCCTCCTGCGAGGCGGAGACGAACAGGTACTGCTCGACGAACTGGCCCGGCGCAACGCGCAGCAGGCGGCCCGCGAGCAAGCCACCACGTCGCCGGGCGCGACCGGCGAAACCCTGCCCGGCACCCTGGCCCGCGACGTCCTGGCAACGGACTACCGCCCGCCGCTCCCACCCCCGCTACCCGCTCCCGCCCACCCGGGCGAACCCCCGCTCCTCCCCTCCCTCCCCGGCGCCCCCAACCCCACATCCCTGGAGTTCCTGGCCACGGACGCGGCATCCCGGGCCCACGCCTACCTCACCACCGGCGCGGACCCCTTCGCCGCTGCCGACCCCTGGCACGACGCGATCCGCCTTGCCGCCTCCCACCCCGGCCTCACGGGCCGCCGCAGCTTCAGCCGCCAGTTCGCCGAACTGGCGAGGTCGGTGGACCACACCCCCGCCGACCTCTCCCGAGCGGCAGCGGCCTGGCGCCAGGGCGGCGAGGAGGGCCTCGCGCTCCTGGAGTCCCCCTGGGACCCCCCGGCGGGCCCCTTCGACCGAGCCCGGGGCGCCCTGATCACGGCAGACCTCCCCCGCATGACGATCCACCGCAACCACCTCACCAACGCCTCCGGCTCCCTCCAACTCCGCTACGGCCGAGACGGCCGCTGGTACCCGTACCGAAGCGAACCGGGCCGGGACGACTGGTGGCCGGAGGGCGAGGCGGACACGGACCCGGTGGGGGCGGTCACGGGAATGATCGCCCCGTGACCGACTGCCGAAGTGTCCCTGATTGCACCCCTTATAGGGATCGGGTATTGCACAAAAGTGCAATATGAAACTTAAAATTCCCGTCAACTCCCGTCAGTGCCTCTTTTGGGTGCGCCGAGTTGCCTTAATGTTTTCGGCGGCACCAAAAACACGGGAGGAAAGAATGAAGAGGATTCTGCGGGGACTCGGCGTCGGCTCGGTCGCGCTCGCCTGCGTATTCGCGGGCAGCGGCGGAGCCCAGGCGGCCACGGGGCACGGAAAGTCCTACCACGGCTGCACGAACTACGTGAAGGTATGGCGCAGCCACGGCAAGGTGTATGCCTACGGCTACCAGAAGTGCAGCAAGAAGCTCCCCATTCAGCGCCCTGACGCAGCCATGAGCTCCTACAAGAGCGGAAAGCTGAAGGACTACTCGGGTGCCAAGCTGGGCGGCTGCCGCAACTCGAAGTCCTGCAAGTCCCCGACGGTATCGCTGAAGGTCCACAAGGGCTACAAGTACCGGGCGACGAATTCGGGAAGCGGCACGATCGGAATTCCCGATGAGGGCGACTTCAACTGGCCGAAGCGTACGCATGCCGTGAAGTGGTACACGGCCCGGTAATAGCCCTGCGGGCTTGAGAGAGGGCTCGAGGGAAGGCTTGAGAGAGCTTTCGGTAAGGGGCTTATAAAAGGCAGGTTAAGGCAGGTTCTCCGTCACGGGGGAGAACCTGCCTACAGCCATGGTCAGGCGCCGCCGACGGAGCGGAGCGTCCGCCGGACCACCCGCGCGGCGTTCACAGAACGCCCACCGAACGTCACATCACGGAAATGCTCCCGTTCCTCCCTCTGCACGAACACCGTTTAGGGTTGATCCCAAGCCAAGGCCGATGTCGTCCGGCGGTACACGTACCCGTTCCGATGACGACAGGAGCACGTGAAACCAGTGATCCCGCTGATCCCGCGCGCTGCCACTTCCCTTCCGCCCTGGCTCGGTCATGCCCTGCGTACGCAGCGTGGGCCCGTGCCGTGGCACTCCGTGGTGCGGGGTGCGCTGGCCGCCGGGCCGTTGCTCTGCGCGGGTGTGGTCGCCGGGCGGGTCTCCATGGGGGTCGTCGCCGCGCTCGGGGCCATGCTGGCCGGGATCAACGACAGGCCGGGGAGCAGGCGCGTCGCCGTCCGGCGGCTCGGGGCGCCCGCGCTGGCGGGCGCGGGCGGGATGCTCCTGGGGGCCTACGTCGCCGATCGCGTCGGAGGGTCGTATCCGCTGCCCCTGCTGTTCGCGGTGCTCGGCCTGCTCGCCGGTGCCTTCAGCGCCGTCGGGCCCGTCGCGTCGGCCGGCGGCACACAACTGCTCGTCGCCGCCGCCATCGGGGCCGGGATGCCGTTGCCCGAGCCCGGGTGGCAGCGCGCGCTGTTCTTCCTCGCCGGAGCCGGGTGGCTGCTCCTGCTGAGGCTCCTGCTGCCTTCGCCCTCGCCCGGCACGGGGTGGGCCGGTGTCGGTGGCGGCGCCGGCGGCGGACTTCCCTATCGGCTTGACGGCGAGCGTGCCGCAGTCTGCGCCGTGTATGAAGCTGTCGCCTCGCTCCTCGACTCCGCGGGCACCCCCGAATCGACCGCCCGCCGCGCCGCCCTCACCGCCGCACTCGACCAGGCACAGGACGCCCTCTCCGGGCCGCGTCTTCGGCGGCGCGCCAGTTCGGCTGCCGAGCGGCGGCTGCACGCGCAGTACCGCGCCGCGCTGCCCCTCGGCGAGGCGGCGACCGCGCTCGCCTGGGCCGACGAGCCGCTCCCCGAACGTGCGGGAGAGGGGCCGCGCCGCCTCGCCGCCGCCATCCGCGACGGCGTTCCCTGCGGGCCGCTGCCCGCGCCCGCCCGCTCCGGCGCCGGGCTCCGCGCCCTCGACGACGCGCTGCTGCACGCCGCCGAGGCCTTCGACGGCGGCACCGCCAGGCCCCCGCACGGGCGCGGGCGCGGCCCCGTCGACGTACTGCGCACGGCGATCGGCCCCGGCGGGCGCGAGTACGGCGTGCGGGTCGCGCTCTGCTTCGGGGCGAGCACCGCGGTCGCGCAGGCCCTGCACCACCCGCACTGGTACTGGCTGCCCGCCACCGCCGTCTTCCTGGTCAAGCCCGACCTCGGGCCGCTCGCCTCGCGCGTCCTGTGCCGCGCCCTCGGCACCGTCCTGGGCGCCGTGCTCTTCGCGGGGCTCGCCGCCCTGCTGCCGCGGCCCGCCGGACTCGTCGCCGTCGTCGCCGTGTGCGGTGCGCTGATCCCCGTCGCCACCCGCCACTTCGCCGCCCAGACCGCCGTCGTCACCGTGCTCGTCCTCGCCCTCGTCATGGTGGGCGGCGAGCCACAGGCCTCCTGGGGGCGTATCGGCGAGACGCTGCTGGCCTGCGGGATCGTCCTGCTCGTCGGGCATCTGCCCTGGCCGGTGCAGCGCGGGGGCCGCGTACAGGACCGGCTTTCGGCCGCCCGTGAGTCCGCGCACGCCTATCTGCGCCACGTCCTGAGCGGCGCCCGCGACGGTGGTTCAGCCGACGCCGAACACCGTGCCGCCCGCTGGGCCCTGCGGCGCGATGCCTACCGGACGCTGGCCGAGGCCCGTGCCGCGATCGACCTCGCGGCCGCCGAGCTCCCCACCCTCGCGCGGCACTCCGCGGGCTCGGAGCAGGTGGCGGTCACCCTCGAACGCCTCGTCGACACCACGACCGCCTGCGCGGTGCACGTCGACGACACGGGTCGCCTGCCGCGGCGGCACGCGGAGCGCATCGACGCGCTGCTCGCAGAGCTCACCGCGGTGGCCTGACAGAACCGGACGGCGCGAGCGCCCCTCAGAAGTCCACGCGCAGCCTGTCGTCGAGCCGCGCCACCGAGTCCTGCGCGTACTCCTTCACGTAGTCCTTGCGGATCTCCTCGATCAGGGCGTCGCTCTTGTGCGCCCGCGACGTCGGATACAGCAGGATCAGCTCGTACGAACGCTCCCGCTCGATCTTGCCGTTCGAGTCCCGCCACTGGCCGCGGCCGTCCTGCACGGTGAGCCCGTCGGGGAACGACGGCGTCACCTCGACGTCGATGAACTTCATGAACTGCTTGTCCGTCACGTCGGGTCCGCCGTCCGGGCGTTCGGTCCCGAAGAGGAGACGGGTCTCCGTATAGGCGTCGCCCCGCGACACCTGGGTCGTGGTGGTCGTGCCGGGCGTCCGCGCGCCCGTGTCGAGCGTGGCGTACGCGGCCGGTGCGCCGACGGCGAGCACCGCGGCGACGGCCGTGGTCACGGCGAGACGGGTGCGGGAGACGCGGGAGAGGGTGAGGGGCATGGGGGCTGATCCCTTTCTGTGGCTGTTCCGTGGGGGCAGATCGGTGGGGGCGGATCAGTTGCTACGGGTTCCGCGAGTTCTGCGGGTTCGTGAGTTCTACGGGTTCGCTAGTTCTACGGGTTCCGTGAGCGGGCGATGCTCTGAGTACGTTGATCCATAACCGGCGCAGACGGTAGCGGACTCGCCGCAACCCCCGCCCTCTCCCTCGTGGCCGCACGGCTGGATATCTCTCCTCTCCCGTAAATCGCCGTCTTCCCATACGCCACTCAACTCCCATACGTTTCATCAGAATTGACCGGAGCGGTGGAGGGAACAGCTGACATGAGGGCACGTACAGGGGCAGGCCTTGCCATGGTGGTCGCGGCGGCCGGCGCGCTGGCGCTCGGAACCGCCGGGTCGGCGAGCGGCTCCGCATCCGCCGCCGACGATCCGGCGCCGCAGTCGCCGTACGCCTCCACCACCGGCGTCGGCGTCCACAACGCCTACGAGAAGTCGAAGTTCCCGTACTTCGCCGACGCGCTGGACTCGGGCGCCGGGATGCTCGAACTCGACGTGTGGACCAATGTGTTCGGCAGCGGCTGGCGGGTCTCGCACAGCAACCCGGTCGGCAACGACAGCAACTGCGAGAACGCCACGAGCCCGGCCGAATTGCGCACCAAAGCGCGTAATCAGAGCTTCGCGGGCTGCCTCTCCGACATGAAGAGCTGGCACGACGCCCACCCCGGCCACCGGCCCATCCTCCTGAAGGTCGAGCTGAAGGACGGCTTCCAGGGGAAGAACGGACGCGGGCCCGCCGACCTCGACGCCCTCCTGACCAGCAAGCTCGGCGACGCCGTCTACCGCCCGGGACAGCTCACCGGAGGGCACGCCAACCTCGACGAGGCCGTACGGAGTGACGGCTGGCCCCAGCGGAGCGCCCTCGCGGGGAAGTTCATCGTCGAGCTCATCCCCGGCACCGTCGAGCAGAGCAACCCGCTCGACACCCTGTGGACCGACCGCGAGTACGCCACGCATCTGCGCGACCTCGCTGCGGCCGGGCGCCTAGGTGAGGCCGCGGCCTTCCCCGCCGTGCTCGGCGCCGAGGCTGGCGATCCGCGCGGGCGGTACACGGACGCGGCGATCCGGCCCTGGTTCGTACTGTTCGACGGGGACGCGTCCAAGTACGCGGGCGGCACCATCGACACGAAGTGGTACGCCGACCGGCGCTATCTGGTCGTCATGTCCGACGCCCACAACGTCGCCCCGGCCATCGACTCCGTGAACCCGACCGAGACCCAGGCCCGGGACCGTGTCGCCCTGCTCGCGCGCGGCAACGCCAGCATCGTGTCGTCGGACTGGTATCCGCTGCCGGGTGTGCTCTCGACGGTGGTCCCGCGCGGCTGAGGCTCAGCCCTCAGCAGCACGGACCTCAGCAGCACGGGCCTCAGCCCGCGGGCAGCACCGTGTGCACCAGCGCCGTCCCCGGCGCCGTCCGCCCGCCGGGGCCCGGCGTGTGCGTCACCGTCCCCGGAGTCAGCTCCCCGCCGCAGTGCGCGCACGTCACGCGGGGCTCGGCGGGGTGGCCGCAGGTGTCGTGGACCGGCAGCAGGGGCGGTCCTTCGCCGCCGGAGCGGTGGCGGTCGCCCCAGGTCATGAGGGTCAGGACGGTGCCGTAGAGCTCCTGGCCCGCGGGTGTCAGTACGTACTCGTGGCGCACTGGGCGGTCCTGATACGCCCGGCGCTCCACGACGCCCTCGGCGGCCAGGTGCTCGAGGCGGTCCGCCAGGATGTTCGTCGCGATGCCCAGGTCGGCACGGAGATCCTCGTAGCGGTTCAGGCCGAGGAACAGGTCGCGCAGGATCAGCACCGTCCACCGGTCGGCCGTCACGGCCGCCGCGCGCGCCACCGAGCAGTGCATGCGGGCAAAGCGTTCGCCTCTCATGGCGCCCACGGTACTCGCTTGTCGTTTGCAAGGAACCGGCTTACGGTGATGTGTGCAGGCCCCTTGTGAATTGCAAGCCACTCTCTCGCCGGAGGTGCCCCCGATGTACCACGCCATCGTCCGCCGCAAGGTCCGAGCCCTCTGGCGCATCGCGGGTGACGGCAGCGGCAACTACCGGCCCGCCGTCGCCATGGCCGCCCCCGATCTGAAGTTCCGCTTCATCGGCGACGGTGTCCTCGGCGCCGAACTGCGCGGCCCCGATGCCTTCGCCGACTGGTTCGAGCGGGCCAACCAGCGCATCCCCGGCATGCGGCTCAGCCTCACCGACGTGGTCGTCAAGGGCTGGCCCTGGAACACCCACGTCGTCGTCCGGCTGCGCATCGAGGCGACCCTCGCGGACGGCAGCCTGTACGAGAACGAGGGCATCCAGTGGGCCAGGATCCGCTGGGGGCGGATGGTCGAGGACACGGTCCTCGAAGACACGCTGCGGCTCCAGCAGGCATGGGAGCGCCAGGAGGCGGCGACGGCGGCAGCGGTCGGGGCGGCGGCGACCAGCCGGAGCTAGGGGCCTAGCCGGAGCCAGGGCCTAGCGCTCGATCCGGATCCACACCGGCGCGTGGTCCGAGCCCCTCGCGTCCCTGCGTACCGCCGGATCCTCGTCGTCCACCGACGGCAGCGCGGTCGCCGTCGAGCCAGGCACGCCCGTGCCCGCCGCCGTGACCAGGCTCAGAAGGCCGCGGCTCACCAGGACGTGGTCGATCAGCTCGCGGCGCCCCGCACGGATACGGGAGTAACGCTGCTCGGCCGGGATGCGCGGGGCCACGTTCCACAGCCGCTGCGCGTCGCCCTTGTCCGGCTGGTCGAATCCCGTGGTGCCGATCTCGGAGCCTGGCGGGCCGAGCAGGATCTGGGTCGTCGCCGCCGACACCTCGTCGTTCAGATCGCCGAGCACCACGACATCGTGCTCGCGGCCGTCACCCTGTAGGAGACGCCCTGCCATCGAACGCACCAGCGTGGCCTCCGCCGCACGCCGGTTCAGCGCGTACGCCCCGAAGCGGGCCCGCTCTCCCTCGTCCCGCGGCGTGAACCGGCCACCGCCGTACGAGAGCAGCTTCGACTTCAGATGGCAGACGGCCGCGTCGAAGAAGAAGGCGCGCGTCGAGACCGTCACCGCGAGCACCCCGCGCCCCGCCCGCGCCACCGGCTTGCCCGCGTCGCTGACCTGCACGGGCCGCAGCGGGGCGGGGAAGCGGTTCTCGTCGGCCACGACCGAGACCGGGAGCGAGCTGAGGAAGCCGACGCGGGTGCCGCGCTCGTCCGCGTGCTCCGAGAGCGTGGTGTGCCAGGTGCCCTCAAGCATCCCGGCCAGGTCCGTGAGGGCCTCCGGGTCGCCGACCTCCTGCACGCCGAGCACACTCGGGTTCAGCGCCCTGATCGTCGCCGCGAGCGAGGCCAGCTTCGCCTCGTAGGCGGCCTTGTCCTTGGGTCCGAACCTGCCGCCGGGCCGGTAGAGGTTCTCCAGGTTCCACGTGCCGAGGAGCATGGCGGGCTCCAACTGTTCTCGCGCGGTGGATAGTTGACGTCAGCGTGCTCGCGAAACGGGCGACGCGACAGGGCACGGGATGCGCACTCCCCGTACCGTGAAGAGATGACGCCGCCTCCCGCGCACGGCCCCGCCGACCTCGTCATCACGGGCTGCACGGCCCTCGCCCACGACGCACAGGGCCAGATCGGTTTTCTCGACGACGCGGCCATCGTCGTGCGCGACGGTCGCATCGAAGCCGTCACCGCCAACCCCGTGGTCGCGGGGCTCCAGGCCGCCGAGCACATCGACGCGCGCGGGAAGGTGGCCCTGCCGGGTCTGATCAACTGCCATACGCACACGCCGATGGTGGCCCTGCGCGGCATCGCCGAGGATCTGCCGGAGCACGAGTGGTTCAACGACTGGATCTGGCCCATCGAGTCGAATCTGACCGAGCGGGTCGTCGGACTCGGCGCGCGGCTCGCCTGCGCCGAGATGATCCGGGGCGGCGTGACGACCTTCGCCGACCACTACTTCGCGATGGACACCGTCGCCGACGCCGTCGCCCGGAGTGGTCTTCGCGCCAATCTCGGCGCGGCCTTCTTCTCCTCGCAGGGGCCCGAGGGCCGCGCCGCATCGCTGGAGTTCGCACTGCGGCAGCGCGGCGCCGCCGACGGCCGCATCACCACCTCGCTCGCCCCGCACGCCCCGTACACCGTCGATGACAAGGACCTCGCCGCGACCGCCGAACTCGCCCGCGAGCACGGCCTCATGGTCCATCTGCACGCGGCGGAGAACCGCGCCCAGACCGACAACAGCCTCGACCGCCACGGCCGCACCCCCATCGAGACCCTGCACCGCACAGGGCTGCTCGACGTCGACGTCCTCATCGCGCACGGCACCGGCATCCTCGACCGCGACCTGCCCTTCCTCCAGGAGGGCACGGGGCGCGTCGCCGTCGCGTCAGCGCCCCGCGGCTACCTCAAGTTCGGCTGGGACACCACGCCGGTGCGCGCCCTTCGCGAGATCGGCATCCCCGTCGGCCTGGCCACGGACGGCGCCGCGTCGAACAACACCCTGGACGTGTGGGAGTCCATGACGCTCACCGCACTCGTGCAGAAGTCCACGCTGCGCGACCCGGCGTGGCTGACCGCGCGCCAGGCCCTCGACCACGCCACGCTGCAGAGCGCGCGGGCCGTCGGCCTGGGGGACGACATCGGCAGCCTCGCGCCGGGCCGCCGCGCCGACATCGTCCTCGTCGACATCGACGGGCCGCACACCCGGCCCGTGCACGACCTCGCGGCCACGCTCGTGCACAGCGCCCGCTCGTCGGACGTCACCACGACGATCGTCGACGGGCGGATCCTGATGCGCGACCGGCGACTCCTCACCCTCGATGTGCCGGAAATCGTGGGGGAGTTGGAGGCCGAGCTGCCCGCCCTGATCGACCGCGGCCACGGGAAACGCATCCAGGAGTACGAGGGCTGAGGAGTACGAGGCCTGAGGAGCACGAGGCCTGAGGGCGAGCGGGGCATTCTCCGAAGTTTCTTCGCGGCGACCGATGAGTTCCGACGATCCCGCAGGTCACCCCTCTCAGAGGTACGGATCCGAGGGGCGGGTCCGCAGGAGGGACTGACGGATCATGGGACTTCCCGACATCGTCACGCGCGAGGAGTGGCTCGCCGCGCGCAAGGAACTGCTCGCCAAGGAGAAGGCGGCGACCAGGGCGCGTGACGCGCTCAACGCCGAGCGGCGCCGGCTTCCGATGGTCGAGATCGAGAAGGAGTACCTGTTCGACGGGTCCGACGGCAAGGCGACACTGTTCGACCTCTTCGCCGGAGACGCCCAACTGATCGTCTACCACTTCATGTTCGCCCCGGAGTGGGACGCGGGATGCCGCAGCTGCTCGGCGTTCATCGACCAGATCGGCCACCTCGCCCATCTGCGGGCCCGCAGCACGAACTTCATCGCCGTCTCCCGCGCGCCGTTCACCAAGATCCTGCCCTTCAAGGCGCGGATGGGCTGGACGGTGCCGTGGTACTCCTCGAACGACAGCGACTTCAACCACGACTTCGACGCCACCGTCGACAAGGGCGAAGGATCCTACGAACAGCCCGGCCTCAGCTGCTTCCTGCGCGACGGGGACCGCGTCTTCCACACGTACTCGACGTACGACCGCGGTCTCGACTGGATGGCCTCGTACTCCAGCTTCCTCGATCTCACCGCCCTCGGCCGGCAGGAGGAGTGGGAGGAGCCGAAAGGCCGCTCGACGGGGCTCGGGGCTCCGGCGGGCAGCAGCCGACTGCGGTATCACGACGAGTACGAGATGTGAGGAACCGGTACAACTCGGTGTCAGGTACGTCACGTTGCGAGTCCTTCAGGCCCCTCGGCGCGTTCTACTTCGAAAGAGTCCTATGAGGACTGCCAACGGGGGAGCAGAAGGACAATGATGAACAGTCGAGTGGTACTGGAACGCTTTCCGGCCGGTGGGTCGCGAGGATCGTGGCCCGCGGAGGAGTTCGCGCGGGCCCGCCGTATGGAGGGGCAGCAGGCGGAGGTCGTGATGGACCTCGCCTCCGACGCCTTCCTGGTGATCGTGCGCGGG
The DNA here is from genome assembly GCF_053606205.1 of Streptomyces sp. NPDC055239. NCBI lineage: Bacteria > Bacillati > Actinomycetota > Actinomycetes > Kitasatosporales > Streptomycetaceae > Streptomyces > Streptomyces sp. NPDC055239. Next base: position 213,605 of record NZ_JBSGRD010000008.1, read on the forward strand.
CCCGCCCCGACCGGCGTGACCGCGGTGACGGATCTGGCCGATCTGGCCGAGATAGCCGCCGCCGCGTAGGCCCGAGCATGCCCTCAGCGCTCAGCGCTCAGGCCTCAGACCGCAAGCCTCAAGCCTCAGCGCTCGGCGTGCCCGTTCGGTGAGGGGACCTTCGCCGTGAACTGGTCGGCCTGCAAGGCGTACAGCTCCGCATAGACACCACCCGTCCGCAGGAGCTCGTCGGGTGAGCCCGACTCCACCAGACGCCCGCCCTCCAGGACGTGGACCAGGTCCGCTTGGCGCACCGACGCAAGGCGGTGCGTGATGAGGATGACGGTCTGGCCCGTTCCGGCAAGGGCCCGGATCTTCTCGAAGACCTCAAGCTCGGCGCGGGCGTCGAGCGCCGCCGTCGGCTCGTCCACGATGAGGATGCTGCCGCGCCGGTACGCGGCACGCGCGATGCCGAGCCGCTGCCACTGACCGCCCGACAGTTCGTGCCCGCCGGTGAACGCGCGGGCCAGCAGCGTGTCGAGCCCGCGCGGCAGATCGGCCACGACGTCCCCGGCACCGGCCTCCCCGACGGAAGTGCCGATCCGGTCGTCCGTGAGCGGCACCGACGACCGGCCGATCGCGATGTTCACGCGCGCCGTGAACGGCCAGCGCTTGAAGTCCTGCGCCACCATCGCGATACGTTCCGCCAGCTGATGCCGGTCCGCGGTCGCCGCGTCCACGTCGTCCCACAGGATCCGGCCGTCCTTCGGCGCGTACAGGCCCGCGAGCAGCTTGACCAGCGTGGTCTTGCCGGAGCCGTTCTCGCCCACGAGGGCGACGATCTTCCCGGTGGGAAGAGTGAGGGAGATGTCGCTGAGCGCGTCCTTGTCCGAGGCTCCCGGATAGCGGAAGGTGACGTTCTCGAACCGTATCTCCCGTGGATCCGCGGGCAGTTCGGCGCCGCCGACCGGGATCGCGCGCTGCGCCGCCTCCACGAAGAGCCGCTCCAGGTCGCCGACGAACAGGGCGTCCTCGTGCAGGGAGTTGATCTCCACCACGAGGGTGTCGAGATTGGAGGCGCCGGTGCGGATCGCGATGACGGCGGTGCCCGCCACGGAGAGCGCCATCGCCCCGGCGAGCATCAGGCCGCCCAGCGTCGCGTATGTCGCCACGGTGGCGAGCCCCGTCCAGGCCGCCGCGATCAACCCCGTCCGGGCGGCGAGCCGCGCCAGGCGCGCCTGCTCCTCCTCCGCGGCCTCCGCCATGGACCGGAAGTGCCGCAGCAGGAACGGACCCACGCCGTGCACCCTGATCTCCGGGGCCGCCCGCGCCTCCGTGAGCAGACTGCCGATGAGGCGCCCCGCGCGGGCGTGCTGCACCCAGGCGTGGAAGGAGACATAGCGGCGCCGGGCGATCGTCAGGGCGCTCCACGCGCTCGGCAGGGTCATCGTCACCAGGAGCGGGAGCAGCAGCGGGTGCAGGACGGTCAGCACGCTCGCCGCCGCGATCAGCGAGATCATCGCGTTCACCACGCGCGTGGCGATGCCGATCATGCGGCGGGCGGACGCGGCTCCGTACTGCGCGGTGTCGAGCAGCTTGTGGAAGGCGTCGTCCTCGATGGCGGAGAGCTCCACCGACGCCGCCCTCTCCAAGTACTGCTCGGTGGCGACGCGTTCGACCTTCGGTTCGAGTCGGCCCGTCGCGTACGTCGACGCGGCGCGCAGCAGCGCGGCCACGAGCAGCACGCACGCCATCGTCACCAGGGCGGGCGCCGCGCCGCGCAGCCGGTCGGCCACCGGAGCGTCGGTCATCAGACGGCCGAGGACGCTGTTGACCGCGAGGAGGCTCACCGCCTGGGCGAGCCCGCGGCCCACCTCGGAGCCGATGACGATGCGCGCGGCCCGCCGGTCGGCCTGCCGGGCGAGCCGGAAGCTGGCGGCGAGGAGTGCGGGAAGCCGCTTCAGCATGGACCGGAACCCCAGCTGGAGGAAGGCCTCCTCGTACTGGGCCCAGCCGGTGTCGTAGCGCAGGGGGCCGCCGAAGAGCAGCGCCTCGGAATCCGAAGTCCCGCTCTGGGGGCGGCTGTTGTTCTGCTTTTCGTTCTGCTTTTCGTTCGTCTGCTTCTCCCTCTGTGTTGTGCGTACGTCGGATGTGGGCTTGCAACCCCGGGCAACTGTTGCCGGTTCGTCCGGGCCGCAGTGCCATACCCCATGCACGCAGCTCCGCACCCGCGCAGGCGAAGGAGTTCTTCCGTGAGCGACACAGTCCGGACACCTCGAGCGCCCCATGAGCAGGGCCTTGACGGCTCCGCACCGCTTGACGCGTATCGCACGATGCGTACGGTCCGTGACTTCGAGGAATGCCTCGCTTCGTCCACCTCTGCGCAGGTGAGGAGGCATCAGCCACCGGAGTGCGCGCCCATCTCGACGACGACCGCGACGTCATCGCCTCCACGCACCGTGGCCACGGCCACCGCATCGCCGAGCACGCCGACGTGAAGTCGATGATGGCCGAGATCTAGGGGCGCACGACCGGGGCGTGTCATGGCGAGGGGAGGCGAGGGGAGGCGAGGGGAGGCGAGGGGATGGGGGCTCGGGGCGGCTCCGGCGGGAGGGTGCCGCCCCGGCGTACAACGGTGCAGGTGGTTTGGGCCCTACGCCCGTACGGTCCTCGACCATGCCGGAGTGGTCCCCGTCGCCCTGCACCACGCCAGATACAGCGGAATCGGAGGCGTATAGGGAACCTCGCCCCCGGAGGGGCTGTGGATCAGTGAGGGAGCGCGCCGGGCGCCCGGCACCACGGCTCCCGCGGAGTAATAGGCGGGGGACGGCCACTCCAGGGCGACATCGGAGTCGGCCGGCACGATCCACCACCAGCGCGCCGCGTCCACGTCCTCGTACACACACCCGGCGCGAGGCAACCGCGCCATCAGCAGGGGTCCGAACCGGGAAGGCACCGAGACCGCGTCACACCCCAGGGGCTGCGACATCCCGTCCGGGAGGGCGAGCCGTGTCAGGGGCGGTGGGGAGGCGGCGGCAGACCGCCTCCGTTCGAAGCGGACCAGCGTGTCCAGATCCAACAGCCGCCGCACCGTCACCGTGCTCACACGCCCCCTGTCCACGTCGTCCTCACGCCCGCACCCTCACTCACGTCACGCCCGCAGTTCCGCCCATACGGTGAGGCCTGCTCCGGGACCCTCGTCCCGCACACCCCACGCGTTGCTCACCGCTTCGACGAGGAGCAGTCCCCTCCCGTGCTCGTCGTCTGCGTCGGGCCCCTCCTGGGCGGGCCGCGGGACACCTGATCCGTATCCATCGTCACGCACAGCTATGCGCAGTGTCCCGGGCCGTGTGCAGAGCTCGCAGACGATCCGGTGGCTCGCGGTGTGCACGATCGCGTTCGTCACCAGCTCGGACACCACGAGGGCCGCCGCTTCGCGGGCCTCCTCGCCTATGTTCCAGCCCAGGAGCTGGGCTTTAGCCAGCTGTCTGGCCTGCGCGGCGGAGCCCGGCCGTGGCACGAGCGCGAAGCTGACGCAGAGCTCGGAGCCGCTGTCGGCCCACATGTCGGCGGAAACGCCAACAGGGGCTTCGGCGGCAGCTGTGTGTAACGGCGCGGGCGGAGTCACGCCATCCACTATCGCCCCGCCGGGAACACCTTGGCAAGACCCACTCTGAAAAGTGCACAGTGGCGTGTCCCTTCTAGACGGCACATGGCACACTGCTCGCAACGGCTCCAGGTGCGGAGTGAATTGGCATTACATGGAGTACGTGGAGGTAGGACGTGAGCGAACCGCGGTCCGCGCCGACCGTCGGCCAGGTCGTCCTCGGCCGTCGCTTGCAGGACCTGCGTGAGCGCGCGGGCCTCAAGCGAGAGGAGGCGGCGCGGATTCTCCGCGTCGCCCCCGCCACGGTCCGCCGCATGGAGATGGCCGAGGTCGCGCTCAAGATCCCGTATCTCCAGCTCCTCCTGAAGTCCTACGGCGTCGCCGACGACGAGGCCGACGCCTTCGTTACGCTCGCCGAGGAGGCGAACAAACCGGGCTGGTGGCAGCGGTTCCACGACATCCTGCCGGGCTGGTTCAGCATGTACGTCAGCCTGGAGGGGGCGGCCAGCCTCATCAGGTCCTACGAACCGCACTTCGTGCCCGGCCTGCTGCAGACCGAGGAGTACGCGCGTGGTGTGATGCGCTCCGGGGCGATCGGCCAGACCCGTCCCGAGGACGTCGAGCGGTATGTGGCGCTGCGGATGGAGCGCCAGTCGCTGCTCAGCCGTGACGACGCGCCACGGCTCTGGATAGTGATGGACGAGACCGCCCTGCGCAGACCGGTGGGCGGTTCCGATGTGATGCGCGAGCAGATCGACAAGCTGCTCGAAGCCGTCGAACTTCCGCACGTGACGTTGCAGATCGCGCCGTTCGCGGCGGGTCCGCACCCGGGCACGTACGGGCCGTTCGTGCTCTTCCGCTTCGCCATGGCGGAACTGCCGGACATGGTCTACAGCGAGTACCTGACCGGCGCCGTCTATCTGGACGCGCGCACCGAGGTCGCGACCCACCTCGAGGTCATGGACCGCATGGCGGCGCAAGCCGCGACGGCACAACGCACAAAGGAGCTCCTGAGGGACCTCCGCAAGGAGCTGTGAATGGATCGACACCGAGCCGGTACGCGACCCGGGTCCAAGCCCGGAGCCGGGTCACGCCCCGAGTCCCGGGACGACTCCCGGATCTACAACGGCATGCCCGCGCGTGACCTCGGCAGCGAGGGCTGGCACAAGCCGTGGAGCGGTGGCAACGGCGGCAACTGCCTGGAGGCCATGAAGCTGGCCGACGGCCGGGTCGCGGTCCGCCAGTCGGCCGATCCGGACGGTCCTGCGCTGATCTACACGTACGGCGAGATCAACGCGTTCATCCAGGGGGCGAAGGCGGGGGAGGCCGACTTCCTGCTGTCCTGAGCAGGCGGCGGCCCTGACCAGGCAGTTTCATACGGTCATCGGGCGGTCGTACGGCCCGATCGGTGCCGCGAGCTGGGTCGTGCCCGTCAGCCAGCGATCCACGGCGGCCGCTGTCGCGCGGCCCTCGGCGATGGCCCACACGATCAGTGACGCGCCGCGGGCCGCGTCGCCCGTCGCGAAGACGCCCGGCACGTTCGTCGTGAAGTCCGCGTCGCGTGCGAGGGTGCCGCGGTCGTCCACCTTCAGTCCGAGCTGCTCGACCAGGCCGCCCGGTGTCCGCTCGGGCCCGCAGAAGCCGAGCGCGAGCAGCACCAGATCGGCGGGGAGCGTACGGGTGGTGCCGGGCCGCGGGCGCCGATCCGCGTCGACCTCGGTCAGCCGCAGGGAGCGCACCCGGCCCGCCGCGTCGCCGCTGAAGCGGAGGGTGGAGGCGGCGAACAGGCGCGCGTCGGCGTCCGCGGCGGGAGCGGTGCGCAGCTCGCCCGCCTCCTCGTGCGCGCCGGAGAGGCGGTAGACCTTGGGGTACGTCGGCCAGGGCTCGGCCAGTTCGTCGCGCAGGTCACCGGGCCGCTCGTAGATGTCCAACTGCGTGACGGACGTGGCCCCTTCGCGCACCGCCGTACCCAGGCAGTCCGCTCCGGTGTCCCCGCCGCCGATGATCACGACATGCTTGCCTGCGGCGGACAGCGGCGATGTGTCGACGTCGCCCTCGCACACGCGGTTGGCGAGCGGGAGGTACTCCATCGCCTGCTGGATGCCGGCCAGCTCCCGCCCCGGCACGTCCAGGTCGCGCCAGGCGGTGGCGCCGACGGCGAGCACCACCGCGTCGTACCTGGCCCGCAGCTCCGCGGCGCCGATGTCCCGCCCGATCTCGACGGACGTACGGAAGACCGTGCCCTCGTCCCGCATCTGCGCGAGCCGCCGCTCCAGGTGGTGCTTCTCCATCTTGAACGCGGGGATTCCGTACCGCAGGAGCCCGCCCGCGCGGTCCTCGCGCTCGTACACGGCGACGGTGTGACCGGCCCGCGTCAGCTGTTGCGCGGCGGCGAGTCCGGCAGGTCCTGAGCCGACGACGGCGACGGTCTTCCCGGAGTGCCGGTCCGGGGGGCGGGCCGGATTGAGACCGTCCTGCCAGGAGCGGTCGGCGATGGCCACTTCGACGTTCTTGATGGTGACGGCGGGCTGGTTGATCGCGAGGACGCAGCCCGCCTCGCAGGGGGCGGGGCAGAGGCGCCCGGTGAACTCGGGGAAGTTGTTCGTGGCGTGCAGCCGGTCGGCCGCCGCGCGCCAGTCGGAGCGCGAGACGAGCTCGTTCCAGTCGGGGATCAGATTGCCCAGCGGGCACGCGTCGTGGCAGAAGGGGATGCCGCAGTCCATGCAGCGGTCTGCCTGCCGCTCGACGATGGGCAGCAGCGCACCGGGGACGTACACCTCGTCCCAGTCCTTGACCCGTTCGCCGACGGGTCGGCGCGGCCATTCCTGGCGGGTGGTGGTGAGGAAGCCTTTGGGGTCGGCCATGGCCGTCTCCCTCGGGTGCTTTCACAGGCTTCCGGCCACTGTACGACGGGTGGACGGGCCCGGCACGTTCGAAGGGGGACGAGTGTCGGGTCAGGTCAGGTCAGGGCGAGGGTGAAGGCCGCAGCCGCGGCCAGCGATGCGCCGACCCGGACGTGGTTCCACAGGGTCCACTCACGGACGTACGCACGCCAGTGGTCCGCGCTCTGCGGCGCCCGCGCGTCGAGCTTCGCGAGGGCGTCGTTGCGGGGGACGTTCGCGGCGATGGTCACCCCGAACGAGCCGAACAGATACAGCGCGCTGCCGAGGAGCAGCTCGACGGTGTGGTCGTCGGGCCAGAGCACGAAGGTGACGACGGCGACGACCGCGCTGAGTCCGGCGGCGCCCATGAACACGGTCATGAACCCGGCGGTGAGTGCCTTGACGTTGATCGACTGCATCGCCGCGATGCCTTGCTCCGGGGGCAGCGCGGCCAGGCCCTGCATGACGAAGGTCGAGAACGCGACGAACGCCCCGGCGACCAGGCCGCAGGCGAGTGCGCTCAGCACGACGAGCACGAAATACGGTCCCTCGATCATGGCAACTCCCGCGTTGAGTAAGGCAGCCGGCAGGTGAGTGAGCCGCAGTGATCCTCCATGGCGCGGCCCCGCACCACAAGTGAATTGCCCTTGCCGGGGTGGGGTCCATGTGCGGGCCGCGCGGGCGCATGCGCGGGCGTCTGGCCTGGGGGCCCGGGGGGCGCTGTTCCTGGCTTGGGGTGGGCGGGAAAAAATCCGGCGCGAAGCGACGGTCCAGGCCCCGCAACGAGGCAGGCCCCGCCAAGGGTGCACCCCACCTCACACCGCCAAGCCCCTCCGCTCAGGCCCCTGCCAGCCCCGAAGCACCGCCTCCACCGCAGGAGCGATCCGGCGACGGGCCTCCCCCCGGGGGACCCCGCTCATGAGGAGGCGGTCGTACGGAGTCTCCGTGTGCCGGACGGCGGCCACCACCGCCCCCGTCACAGCCCCGGCCGACAGGGCCCGCCCCGCCGCGCTCCTGCCCACCCGCCCACTGCCCCGCACGGACGCGTGCGCGGCGATCGCGCGGGCCCGCTCCTCGGGGCACCCGGGGAAGAGGCGGCGTATCTCGTCGGAGAAGGCCGCGGTGAAGCGGACATCCTGCGCGGCCCGGCGCACCGCGTCCCGCGCCCGACGGCGCGCCCGAGCCTCCGCGTCGGCGAGGCACCGCTCCTCCGCCCGCGCCAGCGCCTCCTCCTCGACGAGGACGCCCTGGCGCTCGTACCGCCCCTGGCGCCGATTGAAGCGGATGACCACCGCGGAGAGCCCGCTCCCCTCGCGGGCCCGACGCGTCAGCGCGGTGTCGCCGCGTGGCAGGAAGACGAGATGGCCCAGGTCGGCGCAGTCCAGACAGCGCGGCTCGGCGTCCGCGATGACCAGGAGGGCGAGCGGCCCGCCACGGCACTCCGCGCAGTGGCGGTGCTTGAGGGGCTGGATGGCGAGAAGTCCGCTTCGGGGGAGGGGAATTGGTGCCATACAGGGTTCATTCCCCGGTCGGCGGACGCGTACCGTCGTGGGGGAGGGGCGGGAGAGCCCGGCGACACCACGGCGGGACGGCCCTGCATCATGGGACGGGTGCGACTCGAAGCGATCACCTGGGACCGGCTCACGGACACCCTCGCCGACCGCCTGCTCGACCTGAAGACGGCGGACGCGAGCCCCTGGCCCCGCATCGCCTTCGACGGGGCCCCGGCGGGCAGGCCCGGCGAACTGGCCCGGAGCGTGGCCGACGCGCTGCGGGTGCGCGGGCGCTCCGCACTCGTCGTCGGCACGGAGGGCTTCCTGCGCCCCGCCTCGCTGCGCCTCGAATACGGGCGCGAGGACGTGGAGTCGTACTACAGCGGCTGGTTCGACACCGGCGCGCTCTGGCGCGAGGTCTTCGGGCCGCTGGATCCGGGCGGTACGGGACGGGTGCTGCCCGACCTGTGGGACCCGGCAGCGGACCGCGCGACACGCAGCCCGTACGTCCAACTCGAGTCCGGCGCAATGCTGTTGCTGCACGGCCCGCTACTGCTCGGCCATTGGTTCCCCTTCGATCTGACGGTCCATACGAGTCTTTCGCCGGGCGCCCTGCGACGACGTACGCCGGAGAGCGAACAATGGACGCTGCCCGCCTTCGAGCGGTACGAGACGGAGGCGGACCCCGGCGCGGTGGCCGACGTGGTCGTACGCGCGGACGATCCACGGCACCCGGCGTGGAGCGGCTGAGGGGTCTGACGCGCAGGAGAGATGAAGGCGAGCACCGAAAGCCCTTTTATGTGCACGTGCATGTAGTTAGAGTCTGGGCATGGCTACGGAAGCGCTCCACTTCAGCGATTCGGTCCGCACCCTCCTCGACGGCAAGAACTTCGCGGGCATCGCGACACTCGGACCCGACGGCGCACCCCAGAACTCGGTGGTGTGGATCAAACGGGAGGGCGACGCCGTGCTGTTCTCCTCCACGGCACGGCGGCAGAAGGTCCGCAATCTCGAACGCGACCCACGCGTCAGTGTCTCGGTCTTCGACCTGGCCGACCCGTACACGTCGGTCGAGATCCGTGGCGTCGCCGAGATACTCCCCGATCCGGAGAAGCGGCTTCCGCACGAGCTCTCGCACAAGTACCTCGGCATCGACCCGCCCGGTGAGAAGGACGAGGAGACCCGGGTGATCATCAGGGTGATCCCGCAGAAGGTCGTCGGCTTCTCCGCCTGAGGGGAACCCGCCCATGCGAGGGGGTGCCCGGCTCCGGCGTGCGGACCTCCGCGGGCCCGGCGAGAATGAGGGGCGCCGGGACTAGCGGCGCCTCCGCGCCGCGCCGGCCGCCCGGCACAGGGAGGTACCTCATGACCACCGCCGGAGACATCATGCACCGCGGCGCCCAGTGGATCCCCGCACACGAGACCCTGGACCGCGCCGCACAACTGATGCGTCAGCTCGACGTGGGCGCGCTGCCCATCAGCGACGCGAACGAGCGGCTCTGCGGCATCCTCACAGACCGCGACATCGTGGTCGGTTGTGTCGCGGTGGGGCACGACCCGTCCCGGGTGACCGCGGGCGACATGGCCAAGGGCACACCGCGCTGGATCGACTCGGGCGCGGGCGTCGACGAGGTCCTCCAGGAGATGAAGAGCAGCCAGATCCGCAGGCTCCCGGTCATCGAGAACAAACGCCTGGTCGGCATGATCAGCGAGGCCGACCTCGCCACGCACCTCACCGACGACCAACTCGCGGGCTGGGTCGAGAGCGTGTACGCGAAGGGCTGACCGCCGGACGCCGCCGGAGCTATTTCTCGGCTGCCGCCCGTGGTTGGCATGGCCCGCGCAGCCTAGAGCCAGCCGTTGCGCCTGAAGCCGCGGTAGAGCGCGAGACAGGTGGTGACGATCACGCCGATCACCAGGCCGTATCCGTACTTCCAGTGCAGTTCGGGCATGTGGTCGAAGTTCATTCCGTACACACCGCAGACCATCGTCGGTACGGCGATCACGGCGGCCCAGGCGGTGATCTTCCGCATGTCCTCGTTCTGCGCGACCGTCACCTGTGCGAGATGGGCCTGAAGGATGGAGTTCAGGAGTTCGTCGAAGGAGGCGATCTGCTCCGTGACCCGCTTGAGGTGGTCGTCGACGTCCCGGAAGTAGGCCTGTATCTCCGGGGCGACCGCCCGCATCGGCTGGGTGGCGAGGATCTGCAGAGGGCGGCCGAGCGGCACCACGGCCCGCTTCAGCTCGAGGAGTTCGCGCTTGAGTTGGTATATGCGGCCGGGGTCGGCGCGCTCCCCGTCCTTGGAGAACACGTCCATCTCCACCTGGTCGATGTCGGCCTGCACCGCGTCCGTCACCACGAGATAGTCGTCCACGACGTGGTCGGCGAGCGCGTGCAGGACCGCCGCGGGTCCCTGCGCGAGCTGCTCGGGCGCCGATTCGAGTTCTTCGCGCAGCGGACCGAGCGAACCATGGCGGCCGTGCCGCACGGTGACCACGAACTCCGCGCCGACGAAGACCATGATCTCGCCGGTGTCCACCACCTCGCTGGTCGCGGTGAGTTCGGCATGTTCGACGTAACAGACGGTCTTGAAGACGGCGAACAGGGTCTCGTCGTACCGCTCCACCTTCGGCCGCTGGTGGGCGTGGACCGCGTCCTCCACGGCGAGCGGGTGCAGGTCGAACAGTTCGGCGATGCCCGCGAACTCCTCCTCCGTCGGCTCGTGCAGCCCGAGCCAGACGAATCCGTCACCGCTCTTGCGGACGCGCTCGACCTCCTCGACGAGGTCGCGGCCGTCCTCCTGGCGCACGCCGTTGCGGTACGTCACGCACTTCACCACCGCCGAGCCCAGCGGGGAGCGGGCGGGGTGGCTCAGGTCGACGCGCTTGTGCTTGCGCACGAACTGGGCGACCCGCGCGACCTTCCGCAGGCCGCCTACCTTGCGGAGGTTCCCTACCTTCCGCAGGTTGCCTGCCATCGACATGCGTGGCTCCTCGTTCTGGTGACTTGGCGTGCCAGTCTGCCAGTACGTCCCGACATCGCGTCCCGAGCCTGTGGGAACGGAACACTCCGCTCCAGGTGTTCGGAGCTGCCTCCCGGGCGTAAGCCGGATAATTGGGATAATCGCCGCATGACGCTCATTGACGGCTATCTGACGGGCAATCGGAATCGGCACGCCGAGGGGGCCGCCGACGGGGCGGGTGCGGGGCAGCGCTCCGAGGCGTTCTCCGCGCTCTTCGACCCCACGACCTTCCGGCACATCGAGCGGCTCGGCATCGGGCCGGGGTGGCGCTGCTGGGAGGTCGGCGCGGGCGGTTTCTCCGTCGTCTCCTGGCTCGCCAAGCGGGTCGGCCCCACCGGACGGATCCTCGCGACCGACACGGACATCTCCTGGCAGACGTCGGCCGCCCGGCCGCCGGTCGAGGTGCGTACGCACGACGTGGGGGCGCAGGCGCCGCCCGGCGGGGGATTCGATCTCGTCCACGCGCGGCTCGTGCTCGCCGGGGTGCCCGACCGGGAACTGGCGCTGCGCTCGATGATCCGGGCGCTGCGCCCCGGGGGCCGCCTGCTGATCGAGGAGGCCGATCCGGCCCTGCAGCCCCTGCCCTGCCCGGACGAGCACGGCCCGGCGCAGCAGCTTGCGAACCGCCTGCGGCACGCCCTGATCACCCAGCGCGGCACCGAACTCGCGTACGGACGTGGTCTGCCCCGTCTGCTCCGCGCGGCGGGCCTGCGCCAGGTGGAGGCCGACGCGTACTTCCCGCTGACCTCGCCCGCCTGCGCGGCCCTGGAGACGGCCACGATCCAGCAGTCCCGCACGGCCCTGACCGCCGCGGGTCTTGCCACGGACGCCGACATCACCGACCACCTCGCGAACATCGCATCGGAGCCGATGGACCTGGCGACCTCCCCCCTGATCTCGGCGTGGGGGAGGAAGGCCTAGAGCAACCGCCCTCCCCGGCGGTCGGTCGGCGGGTCCCGCCCGACCCTTGCGGCGCCGGGGGCGGGGCAGCAGCCTGGGTGCATGACGGACAACACGGCACGTCTCGACCACGTCGTTCTGTGGGTGCGCGACCCCGCGGCGGCAGCCGGCTTCTACGAGAAGGTGCTCGGCCTCGAACCACTGCGCGTCGCCGAGTTCGCCGCGGGCAAGGCCTCGTTCCCCTCCGTGCGGCTCAACGAGGAGACCATCTTCGACCTCGCCCCGCTCACGCTCGCCGAGCGCATGAACGTCGTGCCGGGCGCGGACAAGAGCGCGGGCCACCCGGTCAACCACGTCTGCCTCGCCCTGGCTCGGACCGGCTTCGAGGCGCTGCGTGCCCGCCTGGAGGAACACGGGACGCCGGTGTCGGACATCGCGCACGACGCGTTCGGCGCTCGCGGCAGGGCTCTGCGCAGCTTCTACTTCCGCGACCCGGACGGGAACATCTTCGAGGCGCGGCACTACGGAGAGGCGGAAGAAGCCGGGGAGACCGGAGAGGTCGGAGAGACCGGAGAGGCCGGGGAGGGCTGACCCGACCCACCCGTGCCGGAGTGCCGTGCGGGGCCCGGCTAGGGTGACCGGCCATGACCACGAATGATCAAGCTGTCGCGTCCTTCGCCGTACACATTCCGGATGTCGACCTGGAGGCCGAGCCCCTCGACCCCGAGCAGATCGTCTCCGGCACCCCGGAAGTCACCGGGAAGGTCCTGTGGGAGTCCGCCGACGGCAAGCAGCTGCGCGGGATCTGGCAGATCACGCCCGGCGTCGTCACCGACACCGAGGCCAACGAACTCTTCGTGGTCGTCAGCGGCCGCGCCACGATCGCGGTCGAGGGCGGTGACGTGATCGAGGTCGGCCCCGGCGACGCGGCCGTTCTGCGCGAGGGCGACCGTACGACGTGGACCGTGCACGAGACGCTGCGCAAGGCGTACCACATCACGCTCTCGTGACCACCGAGGTCAGGTGACCACCGGGGTCACCAGACCCCGGATCAGGCCTTCTTGACCGCCCGGCGCAGCGCGAGCGCCGCCAGCGGCAGCAGCACGCAGACGCCGACGAGGTTGAGCCAGCCGTAGCTCGCCCGCGCGACAATGAGGCCGGCGGCCGCGCCCCCGATGCCCGCCGCCGTGTTCATGGTCAGGTCCGACAGGCCCTGCACGGCGGCCCTGGCGGGCTGCGGCACCGAGTCGGTGAGCAGCGCGGAGCCGGAGACCAGGCCCGCGGACCAGCCGAGGCCGAGGACGAAGAGACCGGCGGCGGTCTGGCCGTGGCTCGGCCCCGCCGTGCCGGCGAGCAGCGCGGCGCAGCACAGCAGTCCGACCGCGAGGCCGATCACGGAGAGCCGTCCGAACCGGTCGGAGAGCCAGCCCATCACCGGCGAGAGCGCGTACATGCCCGCGATGTGACCGCTGATGACCAGGCCGACCAGTTGCAGATCCGCGCCGTGGTGCCCCAGGTCGACCGGGGTCATGACCATGATCGACACCATCACCGTGTGCGACACGGCCACCGTCACCAGGGCGAGCCGGGCCATCGGCGACGCGGCCACCGCGGCGACACCGGCCCGCAGCGAACGGCTCCGCGCGGAATCGTCCTCCTGCGGGGCGAGCGCGCGGGCGGTGAGCAGCGGGTCGGGGCGAAGGAGCACCGCCACCACGAGACCGGCGACGGCGAAGATCCCGGCGGCGAAGAGGAAGGGCCCTGCCGACTCGGGGACGGAGGTGCCGGAGAAGGCGCGGCTCGTGGGCGCGGCGATGTTCGGGCCGAGGACAGAGCCGATGGTGGTGGCCCAGATGACGAGGGAGATGGCACGGCCGCGCCGTTCGGGCTCGGCGAGGTCGGCGGCCGCGAAGCGGGCCTGGAGATTGGCCGACGAGCCCGCCCCGAAGCCCGCCATGCCGACCAGCAGCAGGGGGAAGCTCTCGATGACGGCGGCGAGCACCACGAGTCCCGCCCCGAGCGCGCCGATCAGATACGCGAGGACGAGGCCGGGCCGCCGTCCGCGCGACGTCATCAGGGCGGCGAGCGGCAGCGACAGCAGGGCGGTACCGGCCACGGACGCGGTGGGCGCGAGGCCGGACAGCGCCTCCGTCCCGCTCACCTCGGTCGCGAGCACCGGGGCCAGGGCGATGCCGATCGGTACCCCGAGCCCGCCCAGTATCTGACTGGAGACCAGCACCGCGGTGGTGCGGCGGCGCAGGGCCGGCAGCGCCTCCGGCGCGGGTATGTCAGGAGCGTCGAGGGTCGAAGTCACTGACGCAGTGTGCCAGGGCGTTCGTACGCGGGAAACAGAGTTGTCCGGGGTGTGCCGGGAGCGTCAGAACAGCGGCTCCGGCAGCACCCCTTCCAGGGCGAGCAGCCGCCTCTTGGTCTCGACGCCGCCACCGAAGCCGCCGATGCCGCCGTCCCTCTCGACCACCCGGTGGCACGGCACCACGACCGGCAGCGGGTTGGCACCCATCGCCATGCCGACCGCCTGGGCCGCGCCGGGCTGACCGACGCGGCGGGCCAGGTCTCCGTAGCCCACGACAGCGCCGTACGGAACTGTCGTCAGCTCGCGCAGGACCTGGCGGTTGAACCCGGAGATCAGCGACCAGTCGAGCGGCAGCTCGAAGTCGTGCCGCTCGCCCGCGAAGTAGGCCGCGAGCTGGCGTATGGGCTCGGCGAGGAGCTCGGAGCCGGGTGCTTCGAGCGGCTCGGCCCCCAGCCGGGAGCCGAGCCGCTCGAGTGCCTGGTCGCGCACCGCGTCCGTGGCGTGGAAGACGACGGTGACCAGACCGTCGTCGGTCGCGGCGAGCAGCAGTGGGCCGATGTCGCTCGCGACGACGGCCCACACCGCCTGCCGCGGGCCGTCCTGCCCCGGCCCGCCCTGCCCGTGCTGCCCCTTGGCGTTCATGTGGACCACCGTACGACCGGGCACTGACAACGCGGCCCCGCGAGCCCGCCGGTGCTGGTGGGAGCCGGTGCTACTAGGAGATGGCCTTGCGCACGACATCGGGCGTGTTCGTGATGATGCCGTTCACCCCGAAGCCCGCCACCCGCTGAGCGGCGGCCGCGTCGTTCACGGTCCAGGTGAAGATCTCCAGGCGCCCCCGGTGCGGACCCTTGAGCGAGTGGATCGCGGAGACGTACTCCTTGGAGATGGAGGTGTGCGTCGAGTTGATCTGGTCGGAGAACTTGGCGTACTCGGGCAGCTCGGCGACCGTCGGCGTACCGAGGAAGCCGGTCTTTATGTCGGGCCGCAGCTTGTGCACCGTCTTGACGCTGTCCGCGCTGAAGCTCTGGATGACGAGCTTGTTCTTGACGTGGTGCTTGTCCAGCCAGCCCGTCTTGCGCAGGACGTCGAGGCCCTGCTTCTCGATGCCCGGGTACAGCTCGGGCTTCTTGAACTCGAAGACGAGCTTCTGGTGGTTGCGCGAGACCCGGTTCATGTACTGCTTCAGCGTCGGCACCCGCTGTCCCGCGTACTTCGGGCTGAACCAGCTGCCCGCGTCAAGCGTGCGGATCTCCGCCGCGGTGAAGTCCCCGACCTTCCACGGCGCGCGGTCAGGGAAGAGCTCCTCGACGTTCGTCGTCCGCTTCAGGGTGTCGTCGTGCACGATCACGAGCTCGCCGTCCTTGGTGCGCTGGACGTCGTTCTCGACCCAGCGGAACCCCATGTCAGCCGCCTTGTCGATGGCTGCGAAAGTGTTCTCGGGCGCGTAGGCGGACGCGCCCCGGTGCGCGACGACCAGCGGTCTGTCGTGCGAGACGGACGTCCGCGCCGACGGCTTGTCGGCGGCGTGAGCGGTGGCGGAGGGGAGAACGAGTGCACCGGCTCCGAGGAGAGCAGCGGTGGCGGCAGCGGCAAGACGTGCGGACAAGGGTGACTCCTCGCGATGAAATGGTCACGGACCGGTTGAGAGTGACAGTCCACGGCCAACGCGAGACAGGTGCAGGATGGCCACAGGTTGAACGGAGACAGCCGGGTTCATTTCCCGGAAAATCGTTCGCAAGTTCCGGAGTGAGCTTTACTCTCTGCTTCAGTCCATGGCCTGTCAGTAGACGGCCGACTGGGGCCACTTGGGCGCAATCCCGGGCAATTGGACACAATAGGCGGAAGGGCTACCGCTCATGCAGGGCACGGTCGACGGTTTCAGTTATGGACTAGTCACACCGGTGACGGCGTACCTCATGGCGTGCCTCGGTGGAGCGCTCGGTCTGCGCTGCACCACCAGGTCGCTCCTTGTCGCGCACTCCTGGCGGCCCGGCTGGCTCGCGCTCGGCTCGGCGGCGATCGGCTCCGGCATCTGGACGATGCACTTCATCGCGATGATGGGCTTCTCCGTCGAGCAGGCCCCGATCCACTACGACAGGGCGCTGACCTTCGCGAGTCTCGCCGTGGCCATCATCATGGTCGGCGTCGGGATCTTCATCGTGGGCTACCGAGGCGCGACCGGGACAGCGCTGTTCACCGGGGGAACGATCACCGGTCTCGGCGTCGCGTCGATGCACTATCTGGGAATGGCCGGAATGCGTCTGCGCGGGACGCTGGACTACAACACGCTCACCGTTTCGGCGTCCGTCGTGATCGCCGTCGTCGCCGCCACCGCCGCACTATGGGCGGCCGCACAGGTCAGAGGCTTCCTCTGGAGCCTGGGCGCGAGCCTCGTCATGGGCCTGGCCGTGACCGGCATGCACTACACCGGGATGGCCGCCCTCCGGGTCCATCTGCACGAGGGCTCGTCCGCGGCGCCGACCACGGGGGACTCGGCCGCCGAGCTGATCGCGCCCATGATGATCGGCCCGCTCGCCTTCCTGCTCCTCGCGGGTGTCATCGTGATGTTCGACCCGCTGATGGTGATGGGCAAGGCGGACCTGCAGAACGCCGCACAGGGGCAGCGCGCCCCCTACCCCGTTCCCCGCTCGGGCGACCGGCACGACCCGCGAGCGGGCCGCAGGACCCAGCAGCGCTCCGGCCCCAGGACCCCGCAGAGCTGGTGATCCGACCCCGTTGTCAGTGCGGGGTCGTACGGTGGGTTCCATGCGGCCCGTATCCAAGATCGAACGCACGGTGGCACCTTTCGAGGTCGTCAGTGACTACACGCCAAGCGGCGACCAGCCGGCGGCCATCGCCGACCTGGAGCGGCGCGTCAACGCAGGTGAGAAGGACGTAGTCCTGCTCGGCGCGACCGGCACCGGCAAGTCGGCCACCACCGCGTGGATGATCGAGAAGCTCCAGCGCCCCACCCTCGTGATGGCGCCGAACA
Source organism: Streptomyces sp. NPDC055239 (assembly GCF_053606205.1). Classification (NCBI taxonomy): domain Bacteria; kingdom Bacillati; phylum Actinomycetota; class Actinomycetes; order Kitasatosporales; family Streptomycetaceae; genus Streptomyces; species Streptomyces sp. NPDC055239. The sequence goes on from NZ_JBSGRD010000008.1 coordinate 230,798, forward strand.
AGACGCTGGCCGCCCAGCTGGCCAACGAGTTCCGAGAGCTCCTGCCGAACAACGCGGTGGAGTACTTCGTCTCGTACTACGACTACTACCAGCCCGAGGCGTACGTCCCCCAGTCGGACACGTACATCGAGAAGGACTCCTCGATCAACGAGGAGGTCGAGCGCCTGCGCCACTCAGCGACGAACTCGCTGCTCACCCGGCGCGACGTGATCGTGGTCGCCTCCGTCTCCTGCATCTACGGCCTCGGCACCCCGCAGGAGTACGTCGACCGGATGGTGCCGCTCAAGGTCGGCGACGAGATCGACCGCGACCAGCTCCTGCGCCGCTTCGTCGACATCCAGTACACCCGCAACGACGTGGCCTTCGCCCGCGGCACCTTCCGGGTCCGCGGCGACACCATCGAGATCTTCCCGGTCTACGAAGAGCTGGCCGTCCGCATCGAGATGTTCGGCGACGAGATCGAGGCGCTCTCCACGCTGCACCCCCTCACCGGCGAGGTCATCAGCGAAGACGACCACCTGTACGTCTTCCCCGCCTCGCACTACGTGGCGGGCCCGGAGCGCATGGAGAAGGCGGTCAACGGCATCGAGAAAGAGCTCGCCGAGCGCCTCTCCGAGCTGGAGAAGCAGGGCAAGATGCTGGAGGCCCAGCGCCTGCGCATGCGCACGACGTACGACCTGGAGATGCTCCGCCAGATCGGCTCCTGCTCCGGCATCGAGAACTACTCGATGCACTTCGACGACCGCGAGCCCGGCTCGGCGCCGAACACCCTCATCGACTACTTCCCCGAGGACTTCCTCCTCGTCATCGACGAGTCGCACGTCACGGTCCCGCAGATCGGCGCGATGTACGAAGGGGACGCCTCCCGCAAGCGCACCCTGGTTGACCACGGCTTCCGGCTGCCGTCCGCGCTCGACAACCGCCCGCTGAAGTGGGAGGAGTTCCTCGGCCGCATCGGTCAGACCGTCTACCTGTCGGCGACCCCGGGGAAGTACGAACTCTCGCGCGGCGACGGCTTCGTCGAGCAGATCATCCGCCCCACCGGCCTCATCGACCCGGAGGTCGTGGTCAAGCCCACCGAGGGGCAGATCGACGACCTGGTGCACGAGATCCGCACACGCACCGAGAAGGACGAGCGCGTCCTGGTCACCACGCTCACCAAGAAGATGGCCGAGGACCTCACCGACTACTTCCTCGAACTGGGCATCCAGGTCCGCTATCTACACAGCGACGTCGACACCCTGCGCCGCGTCGAGCTCCTGCGTGAACTGCGCGCCGGTGAGTACGACGTCCTGGTCGGCATCAACCTCCTGCGCGAGGGCCTCGACCTGCCCGAGGTCTCCCTGGTGTCGATCCTCGACGCCGACAAGCAGGGCTTCCTGCGCTCCGGCACCTCACTGATCCAGACGATCGGCCGCGCGGCACGCAACGTCTCCGGCCAGGTCCATATGTACGCGGACAAGGTCACCCCGGCGATGGAGCAGGCCATCGACGAGACCAACCGTCGCCGCGAGAAGCAGATCGCGTACAACAAGGAGAAGGGGATCGACCCGCAGCCGCTGCGCAAGAAGATCAACGACATCGTGTCGGCGATCGCGCGCGAGGAGGTCGACACGGAACAGCTGCTCGGCACCGACTACCGCAAGGCGAAGGACGGTAAGGACGCCAAGGCGCCGGTGCCCGCGCTCGGCGGCAAGGCGGAGAGGGCGGCCAAGGGCAAGGCGGCCGAGAAGGTGCCCACCGACCGGCCCGCTGCCGAACTGGCCGAGCAGATCGAGGAGATGACCGCACGGATGCGCGCGGCCGCCGGCGACCTGCAGTTCGAGATCGCCGCACGGCTGCGTGACGAGGTGTCAGAGATGAAGAAGGAGCTGCGGCAGATGAGGGAGGCGGGGCAGGCGTAGGCGTACTGCCTGGTGTGTTGCAAGACCGACACAAAGTGCCGCCCGCACTGCGGCACCGTCAGTGCCTCTGCGTAGGGTGCTGGGCAACCGCGCGGACCGGCGGTTGCCAGGCATTTCGAGAGGGGACAGCGCGTGACGGTCAACATGACCAAGGGTCAGGCCATCAGCCTGCAGAAGGACGACGGGGGCGCCCTGACCGCGGTGCGCATGGGGCTCGGCTGGCAGGCGGCCCCGAGGCGGGGCCTGTTCGGCACGCGCACGCGCGAGGTCGACCTGGACGCGTCGGCGGTTCTGTTCGCCGACAAGCAGCCGGTGGACGTCGTGTTCTTCCGTCACCTCGTCAGCGACGACGGTTCCGTGCGGCACACCGGTGACAACCTCGTCGGCGGTGTCGGCCAGGGCGGGGACGACGAGGCGATCCTCGTCGACCTGGCGCGGATCCCGGTCCACATCGACCAGATCGTCTTCACGGTGAACTCCTTCACGGGTCAGACGTTCCAGGAGGTGCAGAACGCGTTCTGCCGCCTGGTCGACGAGACCAACGGCCAGGAGCTCGCCCGCTACACACTCGACGGCGGCGGTCAGTACACCGCGCAGATCATGGCGAAGGTCCACCGCGCGGGTTCCGGCTGGCAGATGACGGCCATCGGCAACCCCGCCAACGGCCGCACGTTCCAGGACCTGATGCCGTCGATCCTGCCGCACCTTTAGCCGTGCGGCGCCAGTAAGTACAGAGGGCACGAGGGGGACGAAGGCGATGACGGCCGAGCTGGTCCGGGGGCAGAACCACCCGCTTCCCGAGACCCGTCTGGAGATCAGGATCTCGGTCGGCAAGCCGATCGTGGCCGGGATCACGCTCAGCGACGACCAGGGCAAGGTGCGCGGCACGGACTGGGTGGCCCATCCCGGCGCGCCCACGCTGCCGGGCCTCGAGGTGCCGAGGCAGGCCGCCGCCGACCACCGCCTCGCGGTAGACCTCGGCGCGGTGCCGCAGGCGGTGCACCGGGTGAACGTCCTGCTCGCGCTGCCCGTCGGCGTCGGGGGACCGGTCAGCTTCGGCTCCCTCGCCGCCCCCTTCGTGGCCGTCACCGCACTCGACGGCTCCGAGGTCGCCAGCTACACCATCACCGACCTGGACGCCGAGTCCGCAGTCGTCGCCCTGGAGCTCTACCGCAGGCAGGACGCGTGGAAGGTGCGCGCCGTCGGCCAGGGGTACGCGGGCGGCCTCGCCGCCATGCTCACCGACCAGGGCCTTGTGCGGGCGCACGAACTGGCGGGCACGATCAACGAAGCGGTGGCCCAGGGCCTCGCCCGCTCGGTGGCGGCGCCGCCACCCCGCCCTTCGGACGAGGCCCGCGTGCGGGCGACGGGCCAGACCGCCCCCGGCCCCGGAGCGCCGGGTCCGGACGGCGCCGTGACTCCCGAGCCCGCCCCGCCGACGCGCCAGGCGGGCGCCGCGTCCGGCGGTCCCGTCAACTACACCCACCCCAGCCGCCAGACCAGCGCACCGCCTCCGCCCTCGCCGACCGCAGCCCCGGCCGAGCCGGGCAAGGCCGCCCAGCCGGTGGCGGGCGACGCCACCGGCTGGTCCATGGAGGAGCGGCTCTACAACCAGGTGTGGGGCATGTTCGAGGACCTGGCCCGCACCACGGCCGCGTACCGAAGTGCCGTCGACTTCGCCGAGTCGCGCATGGACCAGGAGCTCGACAAGGTCCTCTCCGACCCGCGCAGCCGCATCGGCAACACCGGGGACGCCGCTCGGGAGGCCGCCCGTACCAAGCACGGCCAGCTCGTCGACCGGGCGAGGGACGCCCTCGACCGCGACCTGGGCCAGCTCGCCGCCGAGTCCGAGGTCGTCGAGCCCGCCCTGCCCATGGCGTTCGCCGGCTGGGACAGCCCCGTCTGGCACGCCTACCGCACCCCCATGGAGATCCCCATGGCCCTGCGCCTGGGCGACCTCCACCTGCCCGAGCGCCCCGGCCTGCGCATCCCGATGCTGGTGCGGCTGCCCCTGGAGCGCGGCCTGTGGATCGACAGCGGCCGCTCGTCCGGCACGGACTCCCTGGCCGACGGGGACCAGCTGCGCCGCCTCGCCATGGACAGCGCGGTCGCGCACGCCGCTCGGCTGCTCGCGGTCTATCCGGCGGGCGAGTTCACGGTGCACGTCATCGACGCGGCGGGCGCCGCGGCCGGAGCGCTCTCCCCGCTGGTGACGGCGGGTCTGCTCGACGAGCCCCCGGCCTCCGGCGCCGCGGGCGTCTCCGCGGTCCTCGCCAAGCTCACCCAGCGCGTCGACCTGGTGCAGATGGCGATCCGCGCGGGCGCAGCCGACGCACTGCCGCCGGACCTGGACACCGCCGAGCAGCTCCTGATCGTCAACGACTTCCCGCACGGCTTCGACGACCGCGCCGTGACCCAGCTCCGCTACCTCGCCGACGAGGGCCCCGCGGTCGGCGTGCACCTGATGATGGTCGCCGACCGCGAGGACGCCTCCGAGTACGGCCCGCTGCTCGACCCCCTCTGGCGCGCGCTCCTGCGCCTGACCCCGGTGGCCGACGACCACCTCGCCGACCCCTGGGTGGGCCATGCGTGGACGTACGAACCTCCGATGGCGCCACCCGGCAGCAAGGTGCTCACGCAGGTCCTGAACCAGGTCGCGCACGCCCGGCGCACGGGCGGTCGCTGACGCGTCAAAGGGCCCGACGAGCCCGGGTGACAGCTAATGGCGGCTAACGGTAAAGCGACTTTTGACCCTCGCTGACCTGGCCTTTTGGCTCTTGCTTGCCGTCTTCTTTACTAAGTCTTGGTGTTTCGCGTACTCTTCTTGCAGCGGAGGGGAGTACTCCCGAACGCGACGTACCCGTCAATACGGACCGCCATCGGTCCCGGGGCGTCGGCCCGCGGGGCGGTGAGCCGCCTCGGGTGGAAGAGACCTCCGGCAGCGACGACGCTGATCAGTAGCCGTACGACGCCGGAGGCGCAGTGGACGTTTCAATGACCCTTTGGGTACTGACCATTCTTGGTCTGTGTGCCCTGATCGCGGTCGACTTCTTCATCGGGCGCAAGCCGCATGACGTGTCGATCAAGGAAGCCGGAATCTGGACGGGAGTCTGGATCGCCCTTGCCGGGCTCTTCGGAGTGGGCCTGCTGATCTGGGGCGGTGGCCAGGCGGGCGGTGAGTTCTTCGCGGGCTTCATCACCGAGAAGTCGCTCAGTGTCGACAACCTCTTCGTCTTCATCCTGATCATGGCGAAGTTCTCGGTGCCCAGCCATCTCCAGCAGCGAGTGCTGCTGTTCGGTGTGCTGATCGCACTCGTCCTGCGAGCGATCTTCATCGCCGCGGGCGCCGCGGTCATCGCCAACTTCTCCTGGGTCTTCTACATCTTCGGCGCGTTCCTGATCTACACCGCCTGGAAGCTCATCCAGGAGGCGCGCGCCGGGGACGACGAAGAGGAGTGGGAGGAGAACCGCCTCCTGAAGGCCGCCGAGAAGAAGTTCGGCGTCGCCGACCAGTACCACGGCACCAAGCTGTTCATCCAGAAGAACGGCAAGAAGATCATGACGCCCCTCATGATCGTCATGCTCGCCATCGGCACCACCGATGTGCTCTTCGCGATGGACTCGATCCCCGCGATCTTCGGCCTCACCCAGGACCCGTACATCGTCTTCACGGCGAACGCCTTCGCCCTGATGGGTCTGCGCCAGCTGTACTTCCTCATCGGCGGACTTCTTAAGAAGCTGGTCCACCTCAGCTACGGCCTGTCGGTCATCTTGGGCTTCATCGGCGTGAAGCTGGTGCTGCACGCCTTGCACGAGAACGGCGTGCACGTCCCCGAGATCTCCATCCCGGTCTCGCTCGGCGTCATCTGCGGTGTCCTGGTCATCACCACGATCACCAGCCTCATGGCCAACAAGAAGCAGGCGAAGAAGGAGGCCGCGGAGAAGGCGGCCGACGAGACTCCGAAGGACAGCATCGGCGCCTGACGGCATCCGGCGTAGGAGTTACCAGCACGGGCGGTGGCCCGCGGCTCATTGCCGCGGGCCACCGCCCGTGCTTGCTTGGACGCATGAAGTTCGTCCAGATGATCGAGTTCGAGACCGACCGCATCGACGACATGCGATCCGTGATCGAGCAGGATGACCAGCAGGCGACGGGCCGCGAGGGCGGCCCCACGCACCGCCTCGTCCTTCAGGACCGGGGCAACCCACGCCGCTTCTTCGTCGTGCTCGAGTTCGCATCGGCCGAGGACGCGCGGCGCAACAGCGAAGCTCCGCAGACCGCGAGGACGGCGGAGCGGCTCGCCGCGATGTGCACGAGCGGTCCTTCCTTCACGGACTGCGACGTACGGGAGATGACAGATCTGAAGTAGCGGGGCCCCGGCGCCCGGTGCAGCATCGAAGGCATGATCACTCGGCTCCGGGGACTCGCCACGCAGTGGACGGCGGCCGTGCCGATCCTGGCCGTCGTGCTGCTCGTCCTGACCTGGGGACGCGAGCTGCCGGGCGCGGTCGTGGCCCTGGTGACGCTCGTGCTCGCCGGGGCCGTCCTCGCCGCCGTGCACCACGCCGAGGTGATCGCGCACCGCGTCGGTGAACCCTTCGGCTCGCTCGTCCTCGCGGTCGCCGTGACGATCATCGAGGTCGCGCTGATCGTCACGCTCATGGCCGATGGCGGCGACAAGAGTTCCACGCTGGCCCGTGACACCGTGTTCGCCGCCGTGATGATCACCTGCAACGGCATCATCGGCCTGTGCCTCCTCGTGGGCGCCCTCCGCCACCGCGTCGCCGTCTTCCAGTCCGAGGGCACCGGCGCCGCCCTCGCGACCGTCGCCACGCTCGCCACCCTGAGCCTGGTCCTGCCGACCTTCACCACGAGCAAGCAGGGCCCGGAGTTCTCCACGGCGCAGCTCACCTTCGCCGCCCTCGCCTCGCTCGTCCTGTACGGCCTGTTCGTGACGACCCAGACCGTGCGCCACCGCGAGTACTTCCTGCCGATCACCCGCAAGGGCGAGGTGATCGACTCCGAGGAAGCCACAGGTCCCTCCACCCGCACGGCCCTGATCAGCCTGGGCCTGCTCGCCCTCGCCCTGATCGGCGTGGTCGGCCTCGCCAAGGGGGTCTCACCGACGATCGAGTCCGGCGTGGAGAGCGCCGGCATGCCGCACTCCGTGGTCGGTGTGATCATCGCGCTGCTGGTGCTGCTCCCCGAGACCATCGCGGCCGTGCGCGCCACCCGCCGCGACCGGGTGCAGACCAGCCTCAACCTCGCCCTGGGGTCCGCGATGGCCAGCATCGGCCTGACCATCCCGGCCGTCGCGGTCGCCTCCGTCTGGCTCTCCGGGCCGCTGGTGCTCGGGCTCGGCCCGACCCACATGGTGCTGCTCGCGCTCACCTTGATCGTCGGCACCCTCACGGTCGTGCCGGGGCGCGCCACTCTGCTGCAGGGCGGGGTCCATCTGGTGCTGTTCGCGGCGTACTTGGAACTGGCGGTCACGCCGTGACAGGCGGCCGCAGGGGGCTACGGAGACGCGGTCCGCTCCTCAGTACGCTGACCCCATGACCCGCACCCTTGCCACCGCCCCGATCATGATCCTGAACGGCCCCAACCTGAACCTGCTCGGTCAGCGCCAGCCCGAGATCTACGGCTCGGACACCCTCGCCGACGTCGAGGCGCTGTGCGCCAAGGCCGCCGCAGCGCACGGCGGCACCGTGGACCTGCGGCAGAGCAACCACGAGGGTCAGCTGGTGGACTGGATCCACGAGGCGCGCGAGCACCACGCGGGCATCGTCATCAACCCCGCCGCCTACTCGCACACGTCCGTCGCGATCCTCGACGCGCTCAACACCTGTGACGGCATGCCGGTGGTGGAGGTCCACATCTCCAACATCCATCAGCGTGAGGCGTTCCGGCACCATTCGTACGTCTCCCAGCGCGCCGACGGTGTCATCGCGGGATGCGGTGTGCAGGGGTACGCGTTCGGGGTGGAGCGGGTGGCGGCGCTGGTCGCCGGGGCCTGAACCCCGGCGACGTACGGCTGCTCACCAGCCCCGCTGACGCCACTCCGCCAGGTGCGGGCGCTCGGTGCCGAGCGTCGTGTCGTTCCCGTGGCCGGGATAGACCCAGGTCTCGTCGGGGAGCGTGCCGAAGATCTTCGTCTCGACGTCGTTCAGGAGGCTCGCGAAGGCCCGCGGGTCCTGGTGCGTGTTGCCGATGCCGCCGGGGAAGAGGCAGTCCCCGGTGAAGACGTGCGGGTGGCCGTGCGGGTCGTCGTACACGAGGGCGATCGAGCCCGGCGTGTGGCCCACCAGGTGGCGCGCGGTGAGCGAGACGTGACCGACCTGGACGGTGTCGCCGTCCACGAGCGGGACGTCCGTGGGCACCGGGATGCCCACCGCGTCCTCGCGGCCCGCGTAGGTCCGCGCGCGGGTCGCCCCGACGACCGCGGCGAGGGCCTGCCAGTGGTCGCCGTGCTGGTGGGTGGTGACGACGGACGCGATGCCGTCGTCACCGATCAGCGTGAGCAGCGTCTCGGCGTCGTTCGCCGCGTCGATCAGGAGCTGCTCGTCGGTGGCCCGGCAGCGCAGCAGATAGGCGTTGTTGTCCATCGGGCCGACGGCGACCTTCGAGATCATCAGGTCCTGCAACTCGTGTACGTCCGCACCGCCGCCGACCTTCACTGCTCCGCTGTACGTCATGCGCCTCAGCCTATAGCGGGGGCAGGGCGGGCAGGAGGCCGCCTTCGGCCGTCAGCGCGGAGCCGTCACGACGGCCCGCGAGCCAGCCGAGGAGGTCGGCCTGGCGACCGCTCACGGTGATGTCCACGTGGGTTTCGTAGCCGCTCTTGACCTGCTCCAGCGTGACGCCCTCCACCGCTCCCGTGTAGAGCCCTCGGCCGTCGTCCTGCCTGATGAGCAGCGCGGGCAGACCTGGGGCGTTCCGGAACCGGTTGGTGAGGAAGCTGATCTCTCGCTGCACGAACTCCTCCGGGAGGTCCTCCAGCTCGTAGCCGATGCCCAGGTCGACGTGGTGCAGTTCCGCCTCGCCCCACCGTCGGAACGGCACCCGCGACGCGGAGTCGGTCACCCCGTTGCGCATCGTGATGGTGCGGGACCAGTCAGCGGGGACGGCGGCCTGGGTCTCGAAGCGCTCCGCGGACTCGCGTACGTCAAGGAGCTGCTCGGCCAACGGCCGGGGCGCGTCCCGCTCGATGTCCGCGTCCCGCGCGTCGCCGCTGACGTACATGGGCCGCCCTGCCAGCACATTCACCAGCGCGTCCGCGTTCCGCGCGAGGTGGGCGAGCACGTGACCGCGGGTCCAGCCCGGAAGCCGTGACGGCTCGGCGGTCGAATCGTTGTTCAGTTTCGCGGCTGCGGTGAGCAGCCGATCGGTCGCGTCACGTACAGACGCCAGGTCGCGCACATGATCAATCATGCGCCCGACGATAGCCGCGCCACACGTTCGGGTGAAGGTGTCGGAGCGGCACCGCAAATCGAATGCACGTGCTATATGGTCGGGTGCGGCATCGGGCATTCTTGGCGGTCCGGGTTTGTTATCAACCAGGGCATCCGTCCCGGCGTTGTCAGTGGCTCGCCCTAGTCTGTGAAGGACAGGGGTCCCGCCCCTGTCACTTCTCTCAAGAAAGGTGCGGACCGGCGTGGCCGACCGTCTCATCGTCCGTGGCGCGCGCGAGCACAATCTCAAGAACGTCTCGCTCGACCTCCCGCGTGACTCCCTCATCGTCTTCACCGGGCTCTCCGGGTCGGGCAAGTCCTCGCTCGCGTTCGACACGATCTTCGCCGAGGGCCAGCGGCGGTACGTGGAGTCGCTTTCCTCGTACGCCCGGCAGTTCCTCGGTCAGATGGACAAGCCGGACGTCGACTTCATCGAAGGCCTCTCGCCCGCGGTCTCCATCGACCAGAAGTCGACCTCGCGCAACCCGCGCTCCACGGTCGGCACCATCACCGAGGTCTATGACTACCTCCGCCTGCTCTTCGCGCGCATCGGCAAGCCGCACTGCCCCGAGTGCGGGCGCCCCATCGCCCGGCAGTCGCCGCAGGCCATCGTCGACAAGGTCCTCGAGCTGCCGGAAGGCAGCCGCTTCCAGGTCCTCTCGCCGCTGGTGCGCGAGCGCAAGGGCGAGTTCGTCGACCTCTTCGCCGACCTCCAGACCAAGGGGTACAGCCGCGCGCGGGTCGACGGCGAGACGATCCAGCTCTCCGAGCCGCCCACGCTGAAGAAGCAGGAGAAGCACACCATCGAGGTGGTCATCGACCGCCTCACGGTGAAGGACTCCGCCAAGCGCCGCCTGACCGACTCCGTGGAGACCGCGCTCGGCCTCGCCGGGGGCATGGTCGTGCTGGACTTCGTCGACCTCCCCGAGGACGACCCCGAGCGCGAGCGGATGTACTCGGAGCACCTGTACTGCGCGTACGACGACCTGTCCTTCGAGGAGCTCGAGCCCCGCTCCTTCTCCTTCAACTCGCCCTTCGGCGCCTGCCCGGACTGCTCGGGCATCGGTACGCGCATGGAGGTCGACCCCGAGCTGATCGTCCCGGACGAGGACAAGTCGCTCGACGAAGGCGCCATCCACCCCTGGTCGCACGGCCACACCAAGGATTACTTCGCACGTCTGGTCGGCGCGCTCGCCGACGCCCTCGGCTTCTCCACGGACATGCCCTGGGCCGGACTCCCGCAGCGCGCCAAGAAGGCCCTCCTGAACGGCCACAAGACGCAGATCGAGGTCCGCTACAGGAACAGGTACGGCCGCGAGCGGGTCTACACCACCGCCTTCGAAGGTGCCGTCCCCTTCGTCAAGCGCCGCCACAGCGAGGCCGAGAGCGACTCCAGCCGCGAGCGCTTCGAGGGCTACATGCGCGAGGTGCCCTGCCCCACCTGTGAGGGCACGCGTCTGAAGCCGATCGTCCTCGCCGTCTCGGTCATGGGGAAGTCCATCGCCGAGGTCTCGGCGATGTCCATCAGCGACTGCGCGGACTTCCTCGCCGAGCTGAAGCTGGGCGCCCGCGACAAGAAGATCGCCGAGCGCGTCCTGAAGGAGGTCAACGAACGGCTGAAGTTCCTGGTCGACGTCGGCCTCGACTACCTCTCGCTGAACCGCGCCGCGGGCACCCTCTCCGGAGGCGAGGCCCAGCGCATCCGCCTGGCCACCCAGATCGGCTCGGGCCTCGTCGGTGTGCTCTACGTCCTGGACGAGCCGTCCATCGGCCTGCACCAGCGCGACAACCACCGCCTGATCGAGACCCTCGTGCGCCTGCGCGACATGGGCAACACGCTCATCGTCGTCGAGCACGACGAGGACACCATCAAGGTCGCTGACTGGGTCGTCGACATCGGCCCCGGCGCGGGCGAGCACGGCGGCAAGGTCGTGCACAGCGGCTCCATGAAGGAGCTCCTGGCCAACGACAAGTCGATCACCGGGCAGTACCTCTCCGGCAAGAAGTCCATCCCGATCCCCGACGTGCGCCGCCCCACGGACCCCACCCGTCAGCTGACGGTGCACGGCGCCCGGGAGAACAACCTCCAGGACATCGACGTCTCCTTCCCCCTCGGTGTCCTCACCGCGGTCACCGGCGTCTCGGGCTCCGGCAAGTCGACGCTGGTCAACGACATCCTCTACACCCACCTGGCGCGCGAGCTGAACGGCGCCAAGTCCGTCCCCGGGCGGCACACGCGCGTGGAGGGCGACGACCTGGTCGACAAGGTCGTGCACGTCGACCAGTCGCCCATCGGCCGCACACCCCGGTCGAACCCGGCGACGTACACCGGAGTCTTCGACCACGTCCGCAGGCTGTTCGCGGAGACGATGGAGGCGAAGGTCCGCGGCTATCTGCCCGGCCGCTTCTCCTTCAACGTCAAGGGCGGTCGCTGCGAGAACTGCTCCGGTGACGGCACGATCAAGATCGAGATGAACTTCCTCCCGGATGTGTACGTCCCCTGCGAGGTCTGCCACGGGGCGCGCTACAACCGCGAGACGCTGGACGTCCACTACAAGGGCAAGTCCATCGCCGAGGTCCTGGACATGCCGATCGAGGAGGCGCTCGACTTCTTCGAGGCGGTGCCCGCCATCTCCCGCCACCTGCGCACGCTCAACGACGTGGGTCTGGGATACGTCAGGCTCGGCCAGTCCGCGCCCACGCTCTCCGGCGGTGAGGCCCAGCGCGTGAAGCTGGCCTCCGAGCTGCAGAAGCGCTCGACGGGACGGACCGTCTACGTACTGGACGAGCCGACCACCGGTCTGCACTTCCAGGACATCAGCAAGCTGATCGCGGTCCTGTCCGGCCTGGTCGACAAGGGCAACACGGTCATCGTCATCGAGCACAACCTCGACGTCGTCAAGACCGCGGACTGGGTCGTCGACATGGGCCCCGAAGGCGGCAACGGCGGCGGTCTCGTCGTCGCCGAGGGCACGCCCGAGGAGATCGCGGGGGTCCCGACGAGCCACACGGGCAAGTTCCTGCGGGACATCCTGGAGTCGGACCGGATCAGCGATGCGTTGCCTTCGCAGGGGCGTAAGCGGGTTGTTGCTTCGACGGCAACCAAGAAGGTCGCCGCTAAGAAGGTCGCCGCCAAGAAGGTCGCTGCCAAGACGGCCACCGCCAAGAAGGCTGCTCCGAAGAAGGTGGCCAAGCCGCGTAAGGGCTGACGGTTCGCCGTGTGCCTCTGCGGGTGTGCTGTGGCTGGTCGCGCAGTTCCCCGCGCCCCTTACGGGGCGTGCCGCCGGACAAGGGTTTCCCCCTTGTCCGGCGGCCCGTTCCCGTGGTCGCCTGGGCTGCATGACCGTACGTACGGAACGTGCAGGCCCCGTCACCACCATCGTGCTGTCCCGGCCCGGCGTGCGGAACGCGGTCGACGGGCCCACCGCCCGTGCGCTCGCGGACGCCTTCCGGGACTTTGACGCGGACCCCGACGCGTCCGTCGCCGTGCTGTGGGGCGAGGGCGGCACCTTCTGTGCCGGTGCGGATCTGAAGGCCATCGGGACACCGGCAGGGAACGAGGTGACCGAGAAGGGGGACGGGCCCATGGGGCCGACCCGCATGCGCCTTTCCAAGCCCGTCGTCGCCGCGATCTCCGGACACGCGGTCGCCGGAGGCCTGGAGCTTGCGCTCTGGTGCGATCTGCGTGTGGCCGACGAGGACGCGGTGCTCGGCGTCTTCTGCCGCCGCTGGGGCGTTCCGCTCGTCGACGGCGGGACCGTGCGGCTGCCCCGGCTCATCGGGGAGAGCCGGGCCATGGATCTGGTGCTCACCGGCCGTCCCGTACCCGCCGCCGAGGCGCTGGCGATGGGCCTGGTCAACAGGACCGTACCGCCGGGCACGTCCCGCGCCGCGGCCGAGCGGCTCGCCGCGGAGATCGCCGCGTTCCCTCAGACCTGCCTGCGGAACGACCGGCACTCCGTGCTTGAACAGGGCGGCCTGACCGAGGAGGAGGCGATGGCGGGTGAACTGCGCCACGGCCTGCGGTACCTCGCCGAGGCGGCGGACGGCGCGGCCAGGTTCGCGGCGGGGGAGGGGCGCCACGGGGCCTTCACCGGCGGTGAGTGAAGCGCTCGGCCGCCGTCTGCCGGACTAGCTGTCTGCCGGACTAACCTTCGGCGGGCGCGGTCTCCGGCTCCAGGAACTGCATGTCCAGCTGGATCTTCACCACGTCGCCGAGCAGCCCGGCACCGAAGTCGAGGCCGTATTCCTTGCGGCTGATCTCGCCGGTCGCCTCGAAACCCGCATGGCGTCGGGGGCTGCCCGGGAAGGCCTGGACCCCGCCGAACTCGACGGCGAGGGTGACCGGCTTCGTCACGTCACCGATGGTCAGTTCGCCCTCCAGGGTCCACTCGTCCTCCTTGCCGATGACCCGCGTCGAGCGGAACGCCATCGTGGGGCGGCGCTCGACGTCAAGCAGGTCAGGGGCGCGGACATGGGCGTCGCGGTCCTTGTTGCCGGTGTCGATGGACGCCAGGTCGATGGTCGCCGTCACGGATGAGGTCTCGGCGCTCTCGCCGACGACGAGGCCGGCCGTCACCTCGCTGAAGCGGCCCCGCACCTTCGAGATCCCGAGGTGGCGGATGGTGAAGTTGACGGCGGAGTGGAACGGGTCGATCTCCCAGTTGCCCGCGGGCAGCGGCAGGGCGCCGGAAGCGGTCGTGGCGGTGGCTGTGCTGTCAGAAGTGGTCATGCGCTCCACTCTGCGCGGCGGGACGGAGGCGAGGAAGGCCGAGCTGAGACTGGTAGTGACAGGGCCACGATCCGGTCGGGGGCAGCTGGTACGTTCGGCCGGTGAGCGACAACGAGCTGGGCACCTTCCTGCGCACCTGCCGTGAAGCGGTCACGCCCGCCGAAGTCGGCCTTCCCACCGGCCCCCGTCGCCGCACTCCGGGCCTGCGCCGCTCCGAGGTCGCCACGCTCGCCGGGGTCAGTGTCGAGTACCTCGCCCGGCTCGAACAGGGCCGGGACCGCCATCCTTCGCCGCAGGTGATGGGCGCGCTCGCGGACGCCCTGCGGCTGACGGTGGAGGAACGTTTCCACCTGCGCCGCCTGGAGAAGGAGACGAGCGGCGACCCCTGCTGCCCGACGGCGAGCGTGCCGTCCCAGTCGGTGCGCCCGACCGTGCGGGCGCTCATCGACCGCCTGGAGCCCACGCCCGCCGTGCTCTTCAACCGGCTCAGCGACATCCTCGCGTACACCACGGGCTACGAGCGGATCGTGGGGCCCATCGGTCTCCTGGAAAGCGAACGGCCGAACCTCGTCCGGTTCCTGTTCACCGACGAGCGGGCCCGCACCGCCTACCCCGAGTGGGACGCCGTCGCCGACGAGCAGATCGCCTTGTTCCGGGGCCAGTCCATGCTCGACGACCCGCACGCCGAGGGATTCGCCGACGAGTTGACCGTCATCGCCGGTGCGCCGTTCGCCGACCGTATGACGGTCGTGCCGCGGCTGCCCCGGCACAGTGGCGTAGAACGCATGGCGCACCCCGAGGTCGGCGCGATGCGACTCTCGTACGAGACGCTGTCGCTGCCCGACGCCGACGGTCAGCGACTGATCGTGCACCTGCCTGCCGACGAAGCGTCATCGGCCGCGCTCGACCGCCTCAACGGCCGCAAGCCGGGCGGTCTTCGCGCGGTGACGGGCTGACCTGCCTCAGCCCAACTCCTTCGCGTACGGCGGTTCCGCCCCCGCGCGGGACACGGTGACGGCCGCCGCGCGTGCCGCGAAGTTCAGGACCTCGCCCCAGTGGTCCGCGCCGAGCCCGGCGAGGGACTCCGTGGACAGCGCGTCCCGTGCGGAGAGTCCGTGCAGCAGGGCCGCGTTGACCGTGTCGCCCGCGCCGATGGTGTCCACCACGTCGACCTGCTCGCCCGGCACCGACCACTCCCCGCCGTCCCGTGTGAAGACGGTGAGCCCCTTGCCGCCCCGCGTGACCACCACAGCGCCGGGGCCGGACGCGAGCCACTCCCGCGGAGTCCCGCCGAGCCAGCTCGCGTCGTCCTCCGAGAGCTTGAGCAGCGAGACCGACGGCAGCCAGCTCTTGAACCGGGCACGGTAGGCGTCCGCGTCCGGGATCAGGCCCGCCCGGATGTTGGGGTCGAGCGCCGTGAAGACGCCCCGGGCCGCCTCCCGGCGCATCAGCTCCTCGTAGGCGCTCGCGCCCGGTTCGAGGACGAGCGAGCACGTGCCGAACGACACCGCCGTCACGTCGTCGGACAGCCGCTCCGGGGCCGTGAAGAGCCGGTCCGCCGTGCCCTCGACGTAGAAGGAGTAACCGGCGGAGCCGTCCGCGCCGATCGAGGCGACGGCGAGCGTCGTCGGCTCGGCGCCCCGCTGTACGGACGAAACGTCGACACCTGCGGCCCGCAACCCGCCGACCAGCGCGTCACCGAACGCGTCCGCCGAGATCCGGGAGAGGAAGGCGACGGGGGAGCCGAGGCGGCCGAGTGCCACCGCGGTGTTGTACGGACCGCCGCCGAGCCGCGGGGCGAGGGAGGGCAGCCCGGTACCGGCATCGGCGGAATCCTGCGGGACGAGGTCGATCAGGGCCTCTCCGGCGACGACTATCACGGGTGGTTCCTCTCGGCTCTGCGCTCTCGGCCGGCGGCTCTGCGCTCGTACTCCCCGGCTTTCGCCACAGGCTAGGGCTTGTGGGCGGGCTCGGCCCGACACGGGCGGTACTCGGGCACGGCCGCGCCCAACGCGGGCACGCGGCGCCCCACCGGTATGGTCTGATCCGTAACCGAAGCGCCTGACCTGTGGAGATTCCATGCCCGGTACGCCGCCCCCCGCCCGTCGCACCGTGCTGCGCGCCGCCGCCCTCGTGCCGGCCGCCGGTCTGGGGATCACGGCCTGCTCGTCCGGCGGCGACGGCGGCTCCAACCGTTCGGCGCCGACAGCGCCGACGGACATCGGTGCGGCCGACGAGGTGAAGGTGGGCGCCTCGAAGCTCTACACCGACGAGAACGTGGTCGTGAGCCGCATCTCGGACGACGAGTACAAGGCGTTCAGCACGATCTGCACGCACGCCAAGTGCCCCATCAACAAGCTGGAGGGGCACAAGCTCATCTGCCCCTGCCACGGAAGTCAGTTCGACGCTACGAACGGCAAGGTGCTGCACGACCCGGCCGTCAACCCGCTCTCGGAGCTGCCGGTCAAGGTGGAGAAGGGCAAGATCATCGCAGGCTGACGACCGGCGTGCCCGTCCGCTCCGAGTCCGACGCTCGCTCCCACTCCGATGCTCACTCCCAGTCCCACGCGATCCCCAGGATCCCCGCCCGCACCTGCGGCTCCACGAGGTGCACGGACCGATGGCTGCCGCTCAGCGTCAGCTCCTGGCGCCCGCCGCGCGGTGCGGCGGCCGAATGCTGGGCGAAGCGGTGGCAGCGTACGGGCAGCGCACCTTCGTCGAACCGCACCTGGAGCGCGTACTGCCCGCCCGCGAAGGTGAAGCCCCGGAAGTACTCGGTGGCCGTCCCCGCGGTGCCGTCCTCGAAGCCGTACCGGAACAGATGTGTGTCACCCGCGCGCAGGCGCGAGTCGAAGAGCAGTTCGGCGACGAGCACCCCCGTCTCGTGGTGCCACCGCACGCGACCCGTGCGGCAGTTCTCCAGGGCGTGGACGCCGACGCGTTCCGGTGCGCAGCCGGGGTCGCCGCGGTAGATCGCGAGGTAGCGGTCCACGGCGTCCCGGTGGGC
This sequence comes from Streptomyces sp. NPDC055239, assembly GCF_053606205.1. Lineage (NCBI taxonomy): Bacteria > Bacillati > Actinomycetota > Actinomycetes > Kitasatosporales > Streptomycetaceae > Streptomyces > Streptomyces sp. NPDC055239. The sequence goes on from NZ_JBSGRD010000008.1 coordinate 247,893, forward strand.
GCGCACGACGTGCTGCGAGTCGCGGCCGAGCAGCTCGCGGCGCCCGCCGATCCGCACCCGCTCGTGGTGGCCGACGGTGTGCAGGCCGCCGTCGAGCGGTGATCCGAGCCCGGTGATCAGGTCCTGGAGGACGTCGGACCCTTCGAGCAGGGAGCGGTAGGAGCGGGCGGCGGGGCGTTCGCAGTCGGGGTGTCCGGAGGACTTGGCGAGGAGCCGGATCAGTGACTCCTCGGGGAGTTCGAGGATTTCCTCCAGGGCGCGCACGGCACGGAGCGACTCGGTGCGCTGCGGGCGCCGCGCACCCTGCTGCCAGTAACTCAGGCTTGTCACACCTACGTTGACGCCCTGGCGCGCGAGATGATGCCGTACGCGTTGCAGGGGAAGGCGCCGTGCGGCGATCGCGGCCCGCAGCGCCACGTGGAAGGGGCCGGTGCGCAGCGCGGCCTCCAGGTCAGCGGGTGCGCCGTCCGCGAGCTGTGTGCCGTGCCGCATCGCAAGGCCCTTCTGTGAACATTCACATCGGCCGTCCGGGCATACGCGCCGGTCGGACCGGGCCACCAGGTGGGCGTACGAGGGGTGTTCACATCCGTACGCCGCCGTTCACGGCCCAAGTAATCCCGCATTGAACCTTGTTGACCTGCACCGGACAACACTCGATGCTCAATCGCAGCGTCCGGACGCGCTCCTCCACCACCCCACACCCCCCGCTCGGGAGGAACGCGATGCGCCATAGAAGCAGTGAGTGCAGTAAGTACAGCGGACGCAGACGGTTGTCCGCACTCGCCGTCGTGGCGGCGGCCCTGGTGGCCGCGCCGGCGGCCACGGCTACGGCCGCCCCCGAAATATCCTCGTCCAGCGCGGTGCGCGCCGTCGACGCGACCGGCCCCTCAGCCCCCGCGGACCCCTCGCTCCTCGCCGCCAAGCGCCTGAACATCACGATGCAGGCCCAGCAGAAGACCAACTGGTGCTGGGCCGCGTCCGGGAACACGATCGCCGCCTTCTACGGCAAGAACTACAGCCAGAACCAGTTCTGCAACGCCGCCTTCGGGCGGGGCCAGAACACCGAGTGCCCCAACTCGCAGGCCACGCTCGGCGACGTGCAGAACGGTCTCGACTGGGCGGGCATCAGCGCCGGTTCGTACGTCAGCGGCTGGCTGCGCTACCCGACCGTGCAGGCCGAGATCAACGCGGGCCGCCCGGTCGAGACCCGCATCCAGTGGTCGAACGGCGGCGGCCACATGCACGTCCTCTACGGGTACGACGACGCGAGCAGCTGGGTCTACTGGGGCGATCCGTGGCCGTCCAACGACCGCTACAACTGGGCCTCGCACAGCTGGTACGTCAACAACAACACCTTCTCCTGGACCCACTCGCTGTACCGGATCGGGGCGTGAGCGCGATGACCCGTCACCTTCCTCTGCCTCCCTCCCGTCGTCTCCCGAGGGCGGCACTCGCCGGGTCGGCCGCCACGCTGCTGCTCGGCCTCGCGGCGCCGTACGCCTCCGCGGACCCCGGGCCGTCCGCCGCTTCCCGGGACGCGGCCCACGAGGCCGCGAGCGCTCCCAGGACCCTCGACACGCTCTCCCGCTTCTTCGCACGTGAGGGGGCCGTCAGCAAGGCGGCGGCGGACCCGCGTGTGCGGGGCGACGCCGTGCCCGTGCGCTATCTCTCCCCGGAGTTCGTCGCCGGAGAGAAGGGCGCGCCGGTCGCCCGCGTGGAGTTCCTCGCCAGCAAGGCGGTCTCATCCGACGGGCAGGAAGCCTCCTTGTGGACGGTGAAACAGGGAGGCTCCTGGAAGGTCGTGAACATCGCCACCGGGGACGACGAGACGCACTACGCGCGCGTGGGCGCCGACAAGCTCCCCGGGGGCACCGTCTTCCACGAGCCGCAGATCAACGCCTGGTACGTGCAGGGGCGGGGGCGGGTCCTTCCGCTGAACGCGGACGCGGTGCGTGCCGTGGGCTCGGACGGGGCCTCGGTCGCCGCCTATCAGAAGCGTGTGCACGCTGCGTACGCCGACAAGCTGCCCGGCTCGGCGTACGCGAAGTCCGGCAAGGCGGGGGGCTTCGCCCCGAAGGAGCGGAAGGAGCCGGTCGCGCAGCCCCCTGCGGCTCCGGTTGAGGCTTCGGCCGAGGGGCCCGTCACGGTTGCCTCCTCCGTGGCCGGAGCGGGGGCCCTGGTCGCCCTCGGCCTCTCCGGGGCGGCCGTCCTGCGACGTCGCGTCAGGCAGCGCGGCTGAGCTGCTCCCCGGCCTGTAGGGCCGGGAGCTTCCCCACCCGACGCCCCCGACGGAGGGTGGGGAAGGCAGGCCCCCTCAAGACCCTGACTGTCAGCCCCCGCCAGTAGGGTGTGGAGCATGGCAGACCCCTCCAGCTACCGCCCCAAGCCGGGACAGATCCCCGACTCGCCGGGGGTCTATCGGTTCCGCGACGAACACCGCCGGGTGATCTACGTGGGCAAGGCCAAGAGCCTGCGCCAGCGCCTGGCCAGTTACTTCCAGGACCTCTCGAATCTGCACCCGCGCACCGCCACGATGGTGACGACGGCAGCCTCCGTCGAGTGGACGGTCGTCTCCACCGAGGTAGAGGCGCTGCAGCTCGAATACTCCTGGATCAAGGAATTCGACCCCCGGTTCAACGTCAAGTACCGCGACGACAAGAGCTATCCGTATCTCGCGGTGACGATGAACGAGGAGTTCCCGCGCGTGCAGGTGATGCGCGGCCAGAAGAAGAAGGGCGTCCGCTACTTCGGCCCTTACGGCCACGCGTGGGCGATCCGCGACACCGTGGACCTCCTCCTGCGTGTCTTCCCGGTCCGCACCTGCTCGGCGGGAGTCTTCAAGAACGCCGAGCGCACCGGCCGCCCCTGCCTCCTCGGCTACATCGGCAAGTGCGCGGCGCCCTGCGTCGAGCGCGTCTCCCCGCAGGAGCACCGCGAACTCGCCGAGGACTTCTGCGAGTTCATGACCGGCCGCACGGGGGCTTACATCCGCCGCGTCGAGCGGCAGATGGCCGAGGCCGCCGAGGACATGGAGTACGAGAAGGCGGCCCGCCTGCGCGACGACGTCGGGGCCCTCAAGAAGGCCATGGAGAAGAGCGCCGTCGTCCTCGCCGACGCCACGGACGCCGACCTCATCGCCCTCGCCGAGGACGAGCTCGAAGCGGCCGTCCAGATCTTCCACGTCCGTGGCGGCCGCGTGCGCGGTCAGCGCGGCTGGGTCACCGACAAGGTCGAGGCGGTCACCAGCGGTGACCTCGTCGAGCACGCCCTCCAGCAGCTCTACGGAGAGGAGAGCGGGGACTCCGTACCGAAGGAAGTCCTCGTCCCCGCGCTGCCCGAGCCCGTAGAGCCCGTCCAGGAGTGGCTCACCGAGCGCCGTGGTTCGAACGTCTCGCTGCGCATCCCGCAGCGCGGCGACAAGAAGGCGCTCATGGAGACCGTGGCGCGCAACGCGCAGCAGTCCCTCGTCCTTCACAAGACCAAGCGCGCCTCCGACCTCACGACCCGCTCGCGCGCCCTGGAGGAGATCGCGGAGGCGCTCGAACTGGACAGCGCCCCGCTGCGCATCGAGTGCTACGACATCTCGCACCTCCAGGGAGACGACGTCGTGGCCTCCATGGTCGTGTTCGAGGACGGCCTCGCACGCAAGAGCGAGTACCGCCGCTTCCAGATCAAGGGCTTCGAGGGCCAGGACGACGTCCGCTCCATGCACGAGGTGCTCACGCGCCGCTTCAAGCGCTACCTCTCCGACAAGCAGCAGACGGGGGAGTGGGACCCCGAAGAGGCCGGCGGGACCGGCGGAGCGGGCCGGTCCGGCGAGATCGACGCGGCGAACGGCGAGGTGACCGCCGAGACGAACAGCCGCACCGAGGAGGACGGCCGTCCCAAGCGCTTCGCCTACCCGCCCCAGCTCGTCGTCGTGGACGGCGGCCAGCCGCAGGTCGCGGCGGCCCAGCGGGCCCTCGACGAGCTCGGCATCGACGACATCGCGGTCTGCGGCCTCGCCAAGCGCCTCGAAGAGGTCTGGGTGCCCGGCGACGACGACCCGGTGATCCTGCCGCGCACCAGCGAAGGCCTGTACCTTCTCCAGCGGGTACGCGACGAGGCGCACCGTTTCGCGATCACGTATCAGCGGGCCAAGCGGGCCAAGCGCTTCAAGGCCGGACCGCTGGACGCCGTGCCGGGCCTCGGTGACGCGCGCAAGCAGACGCTGATCAAGCACTTCGGTTCCGTGAAGAAGCTGCGGTCCGCGACAATCGAGCAGATCTGCGAGGTTCCGGGCATAGGCCGCAAGACGGCCGAGTCGATCGTCGTGGCCCTGGCCGGAGCCGTACCCGCCGGACCCGCCGTGAACACGGCGACCGGAGAGATCATTGAAGAAGAGGAGCCCGCGAGCGCGGGAGCCGCGGGCGACGGCGAGGATCCCGTGACCGCGGGCACCTCAGAGGAACGACGGGGGCAGGAGACATGACCACCGAGCACGACGAAGGCGGCGAGCAAGTGAGTACGGGCACGACCATCACGCCAGGTGAGACCGCCGAAGTGGTTCCCGAGCTGGTGATCATCTCCGGCATGTCGGGAGCCGGACGCAGCACCGCGGCGAAGTGTCTCGAGGACCTCGGCTGGTTCGTCGTCGACAACCTGCCGCCCGCGCTGATCCCCACCATGGTGGAGCTCGGCGCCCGCTCGCAGGGGAACGTCGCCCGCATCGCGGTCGTCGTCGACGTCCGCGGCCGCCGCTTCTTCGACAATCTGCGCCAGTCCCTCGCGGACCTGGAGGCCAAGCACGTCACCCGCCGGATCGTCTTCCTGGAGTCCTCGGACGACGCCCTGGTCCGCCGCTTCGAGTCGGTCCGCCGCCCCCACCCGCTGCAGGGCGACGGCCGCATCGTCGACGGCATCGAGGCCGAGCGCGAGCTCCTGCGCGAGCTGCGCGGCGACGCCGACCTGGTGATCGACACGTCCAGCCTGAACGTGCACGAGCTGCGCGCCAAGATGGACGCCTCGTTCGCGGGCGACGAGGAGCCCGAGCTGCGGGCCACCGTCATGTCCTTCGGCTTCAAGTACGGCCTGCCGGTCGACGCGGACCTCGTCGTGGACATGCGCTTCCTGCCCAACCCCCACTGGGTCCCGGAGCTGCGCCAGTACACCGGGCTCAACGAGGAGGTGGCGGCGTACGTCTTCAACCAGCCGGGCGCCAAGGAGTTCCTCGACCGGTACGCCGAGCTGCTCCAGCTCATCGCCGCGGGCTACCGCCGCGAGGGCAAGCGTTACGTGACGATCGCGGTCGGCTGTACGGGTGGCAAGCACCGCTCCGTCGCCATGTCGGAGAAGCTCGCAGCGCGCCTCGTCTCCGAGGGCGTCGAGACCGTCCTCGTCCATCGGGACATGGGGCGCGAGTGAAGTCCTCCCTGCGGCTGAACCGCCTGGGCCGCAAGCGGGGCGCTCAGCCCAAGGTCGTGGCGCTCGGCGGCGGGATGGGCCTGTCCGCCTCGCTCGCCGGTCTTCGCCGCATCACCGGTGACCTCACCGCCGTGGTCACCGTCGCCGACGACGGCGGCTCCAGCGGGCGGCTCCGCGACGAACTGGGCGTCCTGCCCCCGGGCGACCTGCGCAAGGCGCTCGCCGCCCTGTGCGGCGACGACGACTGGGGCCAGACGTGGAGCCGCGTCATCCAGCACCGCTTCCAGTCCAAGGGCGATCTGCACGAACACGCGGTCGGCAATCTGCTGATCGTCGCCCTGTGGGAGCAGCTCGGCGATCACGTCCAGGCGCTCGACCTGGTCGGCAAGCTGCTCGGCGCGCACGGGCGCGTGCTGCCCATGTCCGCGGTCCCGCTGGAGCTCCAGGCCCTGGTCAAGGGGCACGACCCGGAGCGCCCGGACGACGTGGACACGGTGCGCGGGCAGGCCACGGTGGCGCTCACCCCGGGTGAGGTGCAGTCCGTGCACGTGGTCCCGCGCGACCCGCCGGCCGTCCCCGAAGCGGTCGCCGCCGTGCTCGACGCGGACTGGGTGGTGCTCGGTCCGGGCTCCTGGTTCTCGTCCGTGATCCCGCATCTGCTCGTCCCCGAACTGCTCGACGCGCTCATCCAGACGAAGGCCCGCAGGGTGCTCTCGCTGAACCTCGCGCCACAACCCGGTGAAACAGATGGGTTCTCTCCGCAGCGTCATTTGGAGGTTTTGGCCCGACACGCCCCTAAACTCGCCCTGGACGTGGTGCTGGCCGACGACGCCGCCGTGCCCGACCGTGAGTCACTCACCGATGCCGCCAAGCGGCTCGGCGCCACGGTCGAGCTGGCGCCGGTGGCCAGGCAGGATGGCACTCCGAGGCACGATCCGGAGCTCCTGGCCACCGCGTACGACCGTATTTTTCGGATGCATGGAAGGATCGGCCCATGGCGATGACGGCAGCGGTGAAGGACGAAATCTCCCGGCTTCCCGTCACCCGGACCTGCTGCAGAAAGGCAGAGGTCTCGGCCATCCTGCGCTTCGCGGGCGGCCTTCACTTGGTGAGTGGCCGCATCGTGATCGAGGCGGAGCTGGACACGGCGATGGCCGCACGGCGGCTGAAGCGGGACATTCTTGAGATTTTCGGACACAGCTCGGAGCTGATCGTGATGGCTCCCGGCGGGCTGCGGCGCGGCTCGCGCTATGTCGTACGGGTCGTGGCGGGCGGCGATCAGCTGGCCCGGCAGACGGGCCTCGTGGACGGCCGAGGCCGCCCCATCAGAGGCCTGCCGCCACAGGTGGTCTCGGGGGCCACCTGTGACGCCGAGGCGGCGTGGCGCGGGGCGTTCCTCGCGCACGGCTCACTGACCGAGCCGGGGCGCTCCTCGTCCCTCGAGGTGACCTGCCCGGGTCCTGAGGCGGCCCTCGCGCTCGTCGGCGCCGCGCGCAGGCTGCAGATCGCGGCCAAGGCGCGTGAGGTGCGCGGCGTGGACCGCGTCGTCGTCAGGGACGGGGACGCGATCGGCGCCCTGCTCACCCGGCTCGGCGCCCACGAGTCCGTGCTCGCCTGGGAGGAGCGGCGGATGCGGCGCGAGGTGCGCGCCACCGCCAACCGCCTGGCCAACTTCGACGACGCCAACCTGCGCCGCTCGGCCCGCGCGGCCGTCGCCGCCGGTGCCCGCGTGCAGCGTGCCCTGGAGATCCTCGGCGACGAGGTCCCCGAGCACCTCGCGGCGGCCGGACGGCTGCGCATGGACCACAAGCAGGCCTCCCTGGAGGAGCTCGGCGCGCTCGCCGAGCCCGCGCTGACGAAGGACGCGGTCGCGGGCCGCATCCGCCGCCTTCTCGCCATGGCGGACAAGCGGGCGCAGGACCTCGGGATCGCGGGCACGGAGTCCAATCTGAGCGAGGAGCTCGCCGACAACATGGCGGTCTGACCGTCGTCGTACGGCACGCAAGCCGCCGGGGCCGCCAAGGCCCCGGCGGCTTCTTTGCGTCCCTTTTCGTGTCGCCCTTCACGCCATATTGACATGATCATGAAGTGTCACGAGCCTGGCGTCCGCACACAAATGTGCTGGACAACCGCAAGGGGGGCTCATGAGACGAAGAGTGAGATCCAGAGCCGGTTTCAGATCGGTCGTCGCCGCGGGCGCGCTGCTCGTCGGCGGGCTCGTCGCCGTGCCGCACGCCCAGGCCGACAGCGGGGCGAAGGCCCCGGCCACCGACGATCCGGCGGCCGTGAAGGTCTACGAGGCCCAGGTCAGCAAGAAGCAGATCCCGATCCTCATCGAGGCGGGCCAGGACGCCCACGAGCTCGCGGGACAGGCCCCCGAGCGCGGCACCGCCCGCGTCGAGGTCTATCTGACGAAGGCGCAGGCCAAGGGCGTCGAGCGCGAGGGCGTCGAGCTCACCGAGCAGAAGGTCTCCGCACGTACGGAGCAGAAGCTGAAGGCCGCGGGGGACGGCGTCTTCAGGCCGTACAGCGGCAAGGGGGGCCTGAAGGAGGAGATCGTCAAGACCGGTCAGGCCCACCCCGGGCTCACCAAGGTCGTCTCCATCGGCAAGACGCTCAAGGGCCAGGACATCCTCGCTCTGAAGCTCTCCAAGGGTGCGAACAAGTCCAAGGACGGCTCCAAGCCGTCCACGCTCTACATGTCCAACCAGCACGCGCGCGAGTGGATCACCCCCGAGATGACCCGCCGCCTGATGCACCACTACCTCGACAACTACGGCAAGGACCAGCGCATCACGAAGCTCGTGGACTCCACCGAGCTGTGGTTCGTGCTCTCCGCCAACCCCGACGGCTACGACTTCACGCACGCCGCCGACGGCGACCGCCAGTGGCGCAAGAACCTCCGCGACATCGACGGCGACGGCAAGATCGCGGCGGGCGACGGCGTCGACCTCAACCGCAACTTCGCCTACAAGTGGGGCTACGACAACGAGGGTTCGTCCCCCGAGCCGTCCTCGGAGACCTACCGGGGCGCGGGCCCCATGTCCGAGCCCGAGACCAAGGCGCTCGACCGCTTCGAGAAGCGCATCGGCTTCACGTACGGCATCAACTACCACTCGGCGGCCGAACTGCTCCTCTACGGAATCGGCTGGCAGGTCGCCACGCCGAGCCCGGACGACGTCCTCTACAAGGCGCTGAACGGCACCCCGGAGAAGCCCGCCGTCCCCGGCTACCACCCGCAGGTCTCCTCGGAGCTCTACACCACCAACGGCGAGGCGGACGGCCACGCGGGCAACGTGAACGGCATGTCGATGTTCACGCCGGAGATGTCGACCTGCCAGACGGCCTCGAACATCGACCCGAACGACGCCTGGAAGCCCGAGGACTGCGCCTCCATCTTCACCTTCCCGGACGACGAGAAGCTGATCCAGCAGGAGTTCGCGAAGAACGTGCCGTTCGCGCTCGCCGTCGCCGAGACCGCGCTCCACCCCGACCAGCCGGTCTCCGTACCCGGCATCGAGGCCCCCGACTTCACGCCGGACGCCTTCACCGCCTCGTACGCGCGCGGAGCGGACCAGGAAGTCGCCGTCACCGCCCGCAAGTCGGTGCGCGACAAGGAGCTCAACTACCGCGTCAACGGCGGCCGTACGCACGACGAGAACCTCAAGGCCTGGAAGGGCGGCGAGACGTACGGCGGTGAGGACAACCTCCACTTCGACCAGTACCGCGCCGAGGTCGAGGACGCCCGCGTGGGCGACAAGGTCGAGGTGTGGTTCACCGGCCGCAACAAGAAGGGGCGTACGGAGAGCCCGCACTTCACGTACACCGTGACCGAGCGGGCGAAGGCCAACACCCTCGTCGTGGCCGAAGAGGGTGCCGCCGCGACCCAGGCCCAGAAGTACGTGGACGCCCTCAAGGCCAACGGACGTTCGGCCGTCGTCTGGGACGTCGCCGAGCAGGGCGCTCCGCACCCGCTGGGCGTCCTGTCGCACTTCTCCGCGGTCGTCCACTACACCGGCGACCCGGTACCGGGGGCGGCCACCCAGCTCGCCCTGCGCGCCTACCTCAACGAGGGCGGCAAGCTGATCGAGTCCGGCGAGCGCACCGGCGGAAACGTGGACCTCGGGGGCGCGCTCTCCGACGACTTCGCGCAGTACTACCTCGGTGCGTACGAACGCCTCTCCGCACCCGGCGCCACCAGCTTCGCCGGCAGCGGCGCGCTCGACGGCGTGAAGGCGTCGCTGGGCGCCGCCGACGCCAACCCCCTGGACAAGGCGGGCCGTTTCACCGTCACGTCCGACAGCCTGCCCGCCGACAAGTTCCCGCAGTTCAAGAGCGCGGCGGCAGGCAGCTACCCCGGCCTCACCAACCCCTACGCACCCTTCGAGGGCCAGGGCATGGCATCGGCGACCCACGCCGACCAGGACTGGAAGCGCCTGACCCACACCATCGACCTGACCGGGGTCACGGCCGCGGACAAGCCGGAGCTGCGGTTCGCGCTCAACTGGAACCTCGAGAACGGCTACGACCACGGCGTACTGGAGGCGCACACCACCGGCGCCGACGACTGGACCACGCTCCCGGACACGAACGGCAACTCGTCTGCGGCCGTGCCCGCCGAGTGCGGGGCCGGGTTCTTCATCAACGGCCACCCGTTCCTGCGCCACTACCTGACGCAGTCGGCCACCGGCTGCACGGCGAGCGGCACCAGCGGCGCCTGGAACAGCTTCACGGGATCCTCCGGCGGCTGGAAGCCCGTCTCCTTCGACCTGAGCGCCTACGCGGGCAAGAAGGTCGAGGTGTCGCTCAGCGCCATCACCGACCCCTCCAGCGGGGGCCGCGGACTCTTTGCCGACAACGCGCAGGTTGTGGTAGGGGGCAACGCGACGGAGACGGAGGGATTCGAGGCCTCTCTGGGCACCTGGGCGGTCGCTCCGGCGCCCGCCGGAAGCGCCAACATCACGGGTGACTGGGCCCGTACGGGCGAGCTCTACAAGCCCCATGCGGCCGTCACAGCGCGTGACAGCGTGCTCCTCGGCTTCGGGTTCGAGCATGTACCCAACAGTGCCGAGCGGACTGCTCTTATGGGCGCCTCCCTTGCACATCTGCGCCGCTGACGCTGCGTAGTCGGGAGCGTGATCCCGGTGGCTCGTACTTCCTACTCGGGGGTACGGGCCGCCGTGCTGTTCGGACCCCCTGTCGATGTCACCCAAAGGCCATCAGAGAGGTAGGGTCGGAGGCGGTCGGGGACATCCCATACATCTCGCCGGCGTCTGAAACCGGCGTACCAACGAGGAGATCGGTTCGTGACGATCCGCGTAGGCATCAACGGCTTCGGCCGCATCGGGCGCAATTACTTCCGAGCGCTGCTTGAGCAGGGTGCGGACATCGAGATCGTGGCTGTCAACGACCTGGGTGACACCGCGACTACGGCTCACCTCCTGAAGTACGACACCATCCTGGGCCGCCTCAAGGCCGAGGTGTCGCACACCGAGGACACCATCACGGTCGACGGCCACACCATCAAGGTGCTGTCCGAGCGCAACCCCGCCGACATCCCGTGGGGCAAGCTCGGCGTCGACATCGTGATCGAGTCGACCGGCATCTTCACCAAGAAGGCCGATGCCGAGAAGCACATCGCCGGTGGCGCCAAGAAGGTCCTCATCTCGGCTCCGGCCAAGGATGAAGACATCACCATCGTGATGGGCGTCAACCAGGACAAGTACGACGCGGCCAACCACCACGTCATCTCGAACGCCTCTTGTACCACCAACTGTGTGGCGCCGATGGCGAAGGTTCTCGACGAGAACTTCGGCATCGTCAAGGGCCTGATGACGACGGTGCACGCGTACACCAACGACCAGCGCATCCTGGACTTCCCGCACTCGGACCTGCGTCGCGCCCGCGCCGCCGCCGAGAACATCATTCCGACCACGACCGGTGCCGCCAAGGCCACCGCTCTGGTCCTTCCGCAGCTCAAGGGCAAGCTCGACGGCATCGCGATGCGCGTCCCGGTCCCGACCGGCTCCGCCACCGACCTCGTCGTCGACCTGCAGCGTGACGTCACCAAGGACGAGGTCAACGCCGCGTTCAAGAAGGCCGCCGACGACGGCGACCTCAAGGGCATCCTCTTCTACACCGAGGACCCGATCGTGTCGTCCGACATCGTGAGCGACCCGGCCTCCTGCACCTTCGACTCCTCCCTGACCATGGTCCAGGAGGGCAAGACGGTGAAGATCCTCGGCTGGTATGACAACGAGTGGGGCTACTCCAACCGCCTCGTCGACCTCACGGTCTTCGTCGGCGGTCAGCTCTGATCACCAGAGCAGGCACCTCGATGTAAGCACTGGGTCCGGACCACGCGATACTGCGTGGTCCGGACCCTGTTGCACGTCATCAGCCCTCTTAAGGAGTCCTGGAGTCCAGCCATGAAGACGATCGACGAACTTCTCGCCGAAGGGGTCGAGGGCAAGCGGGTCTTCGTCCGCGCCGACCTCAATGTGCCGCTCGCCGACGGCACCATCACCGACGACGGCCGCATCCGCGCCGTCCTGCCGACCGTCACCAAGCTCGCGGGCGCGGGCGCCAAGGTGATCGTCGCCTCGCACCTCGGCCGCCCCAAGGGCGCCCCGGACCCGGTGTTCTCGCTCCTGCCCGCCGCCGAGCGTCTCGGTGAACTCCTCGGCAAGCCCGTGGCGTTCGCCCAGGACACCGTCGGCCCCGCCGCGCACGACGCGGTGGACGGTCTCGAGCCCGGCCAGGTCGCCGTCATCGAGAACCTCCGCTTCAACGCGGGCGAGACCAGCAAGGACGACACCGAGCGCGGCGAGTTCGCCGACCAGCTCGCCGCCCTCGCCGATGTCTACGTGGGTGACGGCTTCGGTGCCGTGCACCGCAAGCACGCCTCCGTGTACGACCTTCCGGCGCGCCTTCCGCACTACGCGGGCTACCTCATCGCCACCGAGGTCGGCGTCCTGAAGAAGCTCACCGAGGACGTCAAGCGCCCGTACGTCGTCGCGCTGGGCGGCGCCAAGGTCTCCGACAAGCTGGCCGTCATCGACCAACTGCTCGGCAAGGCCGACCGTCTCCTGATTGGTGGCGGCATGGCGTACACCTTCCTCAAGGCCCAGGGCCACGAGGTCGGCTCCTCCCTCCTCCAGGAGGACCAGGTCCCGACCGTCAAGGAGTACATCAAGCGCGCGAAGGAGAGCGGCGTCGAGCTGGTCCTCCCCGTCGACGTGCTGGTCTCCCCCGAGTTCCCGGATCTGAAGACCAAGGCCCCGTCCCACCCCACCACAGTCGCCGCGGACGCCATCCCGGCCGGCCAGGGGGGTCTCGACATCGGCCCCGAGAGCTGCAAGCTCTACGCATCGAAGCTCGCCGACGCGGCCACCGTCTTCTGGAACGGTCCGATGGGTGTCTTCGAGCACCCCGACTACGCCGAGGGCACCAAAGCGGTCGCCCAGGCCCTCCTCGACTCCGAGGCCTTCACGGTCGTCGGCGGTGGCGACTCCGCCGCGGCCGTACGGATCCTCGGCTTCGACGAGAACGCATTCGGCCACATTTCCACCGGCGGCGGCGCCTCCCTCGAATACCTCGAGGGCAAGACGCTCCCCGGCCTCGCCGCACTGGAGAACTGACACCTGATGACTACGCGTACCCCGCTGATGGCGGGCAACTGGAAGATGAACCTCAACCACCTCGAGGCCATCGCACACGTCCAGAAGCTCGCCTTCGCCCTTGCCGACAAGGACTACGACGCCGTCGAGGTCGCCGTCCTGCCCCCCTTCACCGACCTGCGTTCGGTGCAGACCCTGGTCGACGGCGACAAGCTCAAGATCAAGTACGGCGCCCAGGACATCTCGGCGCACGACACCGGTGCGTACACCGGCGAGATCTCGGGCCCGATGCTCGCCAAGCTGAAGTGCACGTACGTGGCCGTGGGCCACTCCGAGCGCCGTCAGTACCACGACGAGACCGACGAGATCTGCAACGGCAAGGTGAAGGCCGCCTACAAGCACGGCCTGACCCCGATCCTCTGCATCGGCGAGGGCCTGGACATCCGCGAGGCCGGCGAGCAGATCCAGTACACCCTCGCCCAGCTCGACGGCGGTCTGAAGGACCTGCCCGCCGAGCAGGCCGAGTCCATCGTCATCGCCTACGAGCCGGTGTGGGCCATCGGCACCGGCAAGGTCGCGACTCCCGAGGACGCCCAGGAGGTGTGCGGCGCGATCCGCGGCCGCCTCGCCGAGCTGTACTCGCAGGAGCTCGCCGACAAGGTGCGCATCCAGTACGGCGGCTCCGTGAAGTCCGGCAACGTGGCCGCGATCATGGCGCAGCCCGACGTCGACGGTGCCCTCATCGGCGGCGCCGCGCTCGACACGGACGAGTTCGTCAAGATCGTCCGGTTCCGCGACCAGTGAGTATGCGGTAGCGCCGATACGTCGTACCCTTGCGGGGGCCGGGCGGCTTCTCACTCAGAGGCACCGGCCCCCGTCGTCGACAGAGAATCGATTCAGATCCGAGGAAGTTGGTCCAGCTGTGGTTATGGGGTTCTCGATCGCCCTCATCGTCTTCAGCCTGCTGATGATGCTGCTGGTGCTGATGCACAAGGGCAAGGGCGGCGGTCTCTCCGACATGTTCGGTGGCGGCATGCAGTCGTCCGTCGGCGGTTCCTCCGTCGCCGAACGCAACCTCGACCGCATCACTGTCGTGGTCGGTCTTTGCTGGTTCGCGTGCATCGTCGTGCTCGGCCTGTTGATGAAGGTGAACAACTGACCGCGAAAGCGGCTTGATTGCCACCTTGCGAAAGCTTCGCTTAAAGCCCCATGTACGGTGCGCGCCGCACGGCGCGGATTATCATGGGGCTTGCGTGTCGGGGTGAGGGTGTAACTCCGAACACTGGACGCGCGTTGGGCCTTACGTAGACTGAGGCGCCCGCAGCAGCACCATCACGCAGGGAGTTACGACCGTGGCAAGTGGCAACGCGATCCGTGGAAGTCGGGTCGGGGCGGGCCCGATGGGCGAGGCCGAGCGCGGTGAGTCCGCGCCGCGACTGCGCATCTCCTTCTGGTGCTCCAACGGACACGAGACGGTGCCCAGCTTCGCCAGCGACGCGCAGGTTCCCGATACTTGGGACTGCCCCCGCTGCGGCTTCCCCGCCGGTCAGGACCGGGACAACCCGCCGGACCCGCCCCGCACCGAGCCGTACAAGACGCACCTGGCGTACGTACGGGAACGGCGCAGCGACGCGGACGGCGAAGCGATTCTCGCGGAGGCGCTTGCCAAACTGCGGGGCGAGATCTAGAGCGTATGAAGGCCGGACATCCGACGATGTCCGGCCGCTGTGCTTTTCGCATGACGTTTCGCATGGCGTTTACCGGCGCGTGTCCGGACAGACAGCTTCAGAGATCTCATATCGGGCCCTGATCAATTAGGTTGGAACGTGCAGCGGGGCAAGGTACGTACACAGGTACGAGAGAAGGCTGAAGTCCGAGATGAACGCAGAAAGCCGCGCCAGGCTCAACCAGACGACTGAATGGGCGGCGCTCAGCAAGCACCGTGAGCAGCTCGGGGATGTGCAGCTTCGTGAGCTGTTCGCCAAGGATCCGGCGCGCGGCACCGGCTACACGCTCCAGGTCGGTGACCTGCACATCGACTACTCCAAGCACCTCGTCACCGACGAGACGCTGACGCTCCTGCGCGAGCTCGCCGCGGCCACCGGCGTCTTCGGCCTGCGGGACGCCATGTTCCGTGGCGAGAAGATCAACACCACCGAGGACCGCGCCGTCCTGCACACCGCGCTGCGCGCCCCGCGCGACGCGGAGGTCGAGGTCGACGGCGAGAACGTGGTGCCCGCCGTGCACGCCGTGCTCGACAAGATGGCCGTCTTCGCGGACAAGGTCCGCTCCGGCGAGTGGACCGGGCACACCGGCAAGCGCATCAAGAACATCGTCAACGTCGGCATCGGCGGCTCGGACCTCGGCCCCGCCATGGCGTACGAGACGCTCCGGTCCTTCACCGACCGCGACCTCACCGTGCGCTTCGTGTCGAACGTCGACGGCGCCGACCTGCACGAGGCCGTGCGGGACCTGGACCCGGCCGAGACGCTGTTCATCATCGCCTCGAAGACGTTCACCACGATCGAGACGATCACGAACGCGACCTCCGCGCGCGACTGGCTCCTGGCGGGCCTGCGCGCCGACCAGAGCGCGGTCGCCAAGCACTTCGTGGCCCTGTCGACGAATGCCGAGAAGGTCTCCGACTTCGGCATCGACACGGCCAACATGTTCGAGTTCTGGGACTGGGTCGGCGGACGCTACTCGTTCGACTCGGCGATCGGTCTCTCGCTGATGATCGCCGTCGGCCCGGACGCCTTCCGCGAGATGCTCGACGGTTTCCACCTCGTCGACGAGCACTTCCGCAACGAGCCCGCCGAGTCCAACGTGCCGCTGCTCCTTGGCCTGTTGGGCATCTGGTACGGCAACTTCCACGACGCCCAGTCGCACGCCGTCCTGCCGTACTCGCACTACCTCTCCAAGTTCACCGCCTACCTCCAGCAGCTGGACATGGAGTCCAACGGCAAGTCCGTCGACCGTGACGGCGAGCCGGTCGACTGGCAGACGGGTCCTGTGGTCTGGGGCACGCCGGGCACCAACGGGCAGCACGCGTACTACCAACTCATCCACCAGGGAACGAAGTTGATCCCGGCCGACTTCATCGGCTTCGCCGAGCCCGTCGCCGATCTGCTGCCCGGCCTCGTCGGCCAGCACGACCTCCTGATGGCCAACTTCTTCGCGCAGACGCAGGCGTTGGCCTTCGGCAAGACGCCCGACGAGGTGCGCGGCGAGGGTGTGGCGGACGAACTCGTCCCGCACAAGACGTTCAAGGGCAACCACCCGACGACGACGATCCTGGCCAAGGAACTGACGCCGTCGGTTCTCGGTCAACTCATCGCGCTCTACGAACACAAGGTGTTCGTGCAGGGCGCCGTGTGGAACATCGACTCCTTCGACCAGTGGGGCGTCGAGCTCGGCAAGGTCCTCGCCAAGCGCATCGAGCCCGCCCTGACCGAGGGCGCGGACGTGCCGGACCTCGACGGTTCGACGACGGCACTCGTCGCCAAGTACCGCACCCTGCGCGGACGTTGATCCGCTGAAAACAGTAGGGCCCGGTCCGCCGAGAGGCGGACCGGGCCCTACTGCTGTGCGAGCCGATCAGGGAGAAGCCGGCGGATACAGATCGCGCGGCAGCTGCGAGGCCGCGGCGGCGTCGAGCAGCCACAGCGTCCGCGCCCTGCCGTACGCGCCCGCAGCGGGGGCCTGTACCTCGCCCGCGCCCGACAGGGCGATCGCCGCGGCGTTCGCCTTGTCCTCGCCCGCGGCGAGCAGCCACACCTCACGTGCCGCCCGGATCGCCGGGAGCGTGAGCGTGATGCGCACGGGCGGCGGCTTGGGCGCGCCGTGCACGCCGACCACCGTCCGCTCGCTCTCGCGGACCGCGGGCAACTCCGGGAAGAGCGAGGCGACATGGGTGTCCGGGCCGACGCCGAGCATCAGCACGTCGAACGTCGGCACCGGGCCGTGGTCCTCGGGCCCCGCAGCAGCGGTGAGCTCGGCCGCGTATATCCCGGCCGCCGCGTCCACCTCGTACGCACCGTCCGACGCGGGCATCGGATGCACCCTGGCCGGGTTCAGGGGCACCGAGTCGAGCAGTGCCTCCTTGGCCTGGGTGTAGTTGCGCTCCGGGTCGCCGTCCGGCAGGAAGCGCTCGTCGCCCCACCACAGGTCGAGGCGCGACCAGTCGATCGCGTCCTTCGCAGGGGACGAACTCAGCGCCGCGAGCAGGCCGTTGCCGTTGCGGCCACCGGTGAGGACCACCGACGCGTAGCCGCGGGCGGCCTGCGCGTCGACGATCTTCGTGATGAGGCGGGCCGCCGCGGCCTGCGCCATCAGCTCCTTGTCGCGGTGGACGACCAGCTGCGGGGCCGCGGTCACTTCGCCGCCGCCTTCTTGGCCGCGGTCTTCTTCGCCGGAGCCTTCTTGGCCGCCTCGGCGGGCTCCTCCACTGCGGGGACCGACGTCTCCTCCGCCGGCTCGCCCAGGCGGTCCACGCCGAACTTCAGCGCGGACGCGTAGGTGTCGTCCGGGTCGAGACGGCGCAGCTCCTCGGCGATCAGCTCGGCCGTCTCGCGGCGCTTGAGCGCCACCGCGCGGTCGGGCTGCCCCTGGATGGAGAGCGTGGCGAGCGAGCCGTCGGCCCGGCCGAGCACGATGGGACCGCAGTCGGTGTCCATGCGCACGCCGGTGAGCCCTGGACCCGCGGAGAGCGAACGCTTCACGGGGACGTGGAGCCGGTCGGCGAGCCACATGGCGAGCAGCTCGCAGCTCGGGTTGAACTCCTCGCCCTCCACCTCGACCGACGTCACCCGGCAGGTGACCTGGTCGAGAGCCGCCGCGAGCATCGAACGCCACGGCGTGATCCGGGTCCAGGACAGGTCCGTGTCGCCGGGGTGGTAGGCCTCGGCGCGCGCGGTCAGCTCGTGGATCGGCTGCTCGGCGGCGTACGTGTCCGTGACGCGGCGCTGGGCGAGCGCGCCGAGCGGGTCCTTGGCCGGGTTGAGCGGCGCGTTGACCGGCCACCACACGACCACGGGGGCGTCGGGGAGCAGCAGCGGCAGGACGACCGACTGGGCGTGGTTGATGACCTCGCCGTACAGCCGAAGGACCACTGTCTCGCCGGTGCCCGCGTCCGCGCCGACCCGTACCTCGGCGTCGAGGCGCGACGTCGTGCGGTCGCGGGGCGAGCGCGCGGCGCGCTTGATGACGACCAGCGTGCGCGAGGGGTGCTCGCGGGACGCTTCGTTGGCCGACTTCAGGGCGTCGTAGGCGTTCTCCTCGTCGGTGACGATGACGAGGGTGAGCACCATGCCGACGGCCGGGGTGCCGATCGCCCTGCGCCCCTTGACGAGGGCCTTGTTGATCTTGCTGGACGTGGAGTCCGTAAGGTCGATCTTCATGGGCGACGCCAGCTCCGTCCGTCTCGTGCGAGCATTTCGTCCGCCTCGGACGGGCCCCAGGTCCCGGACGGGTACTGCGCGGGCTTGCCGTGCTTGTCCCAGTACTCCTCGATCGGGTCGAGGATGTTCCAGGAGAGCTCGACCTCCTCCGTGCGCGGGAAGAGGTTGGCGTCGCCGAGCAGGACGTCCAGGATCAGGCGCTCGTACGCCTCCGGGCTGGACTCGGTGAAGGACTCGCCGTACGCGAAGTCCATCGACACGTCGCGGATCTCCATCGAGGTGCCGGGCACCTTGGAGCCGAACCGGACCGTGATGCCCTCGTCGGGCTGGACGCGGATGACGATCGCGTTCTGGCCCAGTTCCTCCGTCGCCGTGTGGTCGAAGGGGGAGTGGGGCGCGCGCTGGAAGACGACCGCGATCTCCGTGACGCGTCGGCCCAGGCGCTTGCCGGTGCGCAGGTAGAACGGGACGCCCGCCCAGCGGCGGTTGTCGACGCCCAGCTTGATGGCCGCGTAGGTGTCGGTCTTCGACTTGGGGTCGATGCCCTCTTCCTGGAGGTAGCCGACGGCCTTCTCGCCGCCCTGCCACCCCGCGGCGTACTGTCCGCGGACCGTGCTCTCGCCGAGGTCCTTGGGCAGCCGAACGGCGCCGAGCACCTTCGCCTTCTCGGCCACGAGCGCGTTCGCGTCGAAGGAGGCGGGCTCCTCCATCGCGGTCAGCGCCATCAGCTGGAGCAGGTGGTTCTGGATGACGTCACGGGCGGCGCCGATGCCGTCGTAGTAACCGGCGCGACCACCGATGCCGATGTCCTCGGCCATCGTGATCTGGACGTGGTCCACGTACGACCGGTTCCAGATCGGCTCGAACATCTGGTTGGCGAAGCGGAGCGCCAGGATGTTCTGGACGGTCTCCTTGCCGAGGTAGTGGTCGATCCGGAACACCTGGTCCGGGGCGAACACCTCGTGCACGATCGAGTTGAGGTCCTTGGCGGACGCCAGGTCGTGCCCGAAGGGCTTCTCGATGACCGCACGGCGCCAGGAGCCCTGCGGGGCGTCGGCGAGCTCGTGCTTCTTGAGCTGCTGGACGACCTGCGGGAAGAACTTCGGCGGCACGGAGAGGTAGAAGGCGAAGTTGCCGCCCGTGCCCTGTGCCTTGTCGAGGTCCTGGATGGTGGCCTTGAGCTGCTCGAACGCGGCGTCATCGTCGAAGTTGCCCTGGACGAAGCGCATCCCCTGGATGAGCTGCTGCCAGACCTCTTCACGGAACGGCGTACGCGAGTGCTGCTTGACCGCGTCGTGGACGACCTGGGCGAAGTCCTCGTCCTCCCAGTCGCGGCGGGCGAAGCCGATGAGCGAGAAGCCCGGCGGCAACAGGCCTCGGTTGGCGAGGTCGTAGACAGCGGGCATCAACTTTTTACGGGACAAATCGCCCGTGACGCCAAAGATGACCAGGCCCGACGGCCCCGCGATACGCGGGAGCCGTCGGTCTGCGGCGTCACGCAGCGGATTGCTGCTTGACAAAGTGGTCAGCCCTTCGAGGGAGCGAGGCGCTTGAGCTCGGCCTCGGTCGACTTGAGCAGGTCGTTCCAGGAGGCCTCGAACTTCTCGACGCCTTCGTCCTCCAGCAGCTGTACGACCTCGTCGTACGAGATGCCGAGCTTCTCGACGGCCTCGATCTCGCCGCGCGCGGCGTCGTACGTGCCGGCGACGGTGTTGCCGGTGATCTGGCCGTGGTCGGCGGCGGCCTCGAGGGTCGCCTCCGGCATGGTGTTCACCGTGTTCGGCGCGACCAGGTCGTCGACGTACAGGGTGTCCTTGTACGCCGGGTCCTTGACGCCGGTGGAGGCCCACAGCGGACGCTGCTTGTTGGCCTGCGCCTTGTCGAGCGCGGCCCAGCGGTCCGAGGAGAAGACCTCCTCGTACGCCTCGTACGCGAGACGGGCGTTGGCGAGGGCGGCCTTGCCCTTGGCGGCCTTGGCCTCGTCCGTGCCGATGCCGTCGAGGCGCTTGTCGATCTCGGTGTCCACGCGGGACACGAAGAAGGACGCCACCGAGTGGATCGTGGAGAGGTCGAGGCCCGCGGCCTTCGCCTTCTCCAGGCCCGCCACGAACGCGTCCATGACCTCGCGGTAGCGCTCGAGCGAGAAGATCAGCGTCACGTTCACGCTGATGCCCTTGGCGATGACCTCGGTGATCGCGGGCAGGCCCGCCTTCGTCGCCGGGATCTTGATGAGCGTGTTCGGGCGGTCCACCAGCCACGCGAGCTGCTTGGCCTCGGCGATCGTCGCCTGGGTGTTGTGGGCCAGGCGCGGGTCGACCTCGATCGACACGCGGCCGTCCTGGCCGCCCGTCGCGTCGAAGACCGGGCGCAGGATGTCGGCGGCGTCACGGACGTCCGCCGTCGTGATCATGCGGATGGCCTCTTCGACGGTGACCCCGCGGGCGGCGAGGTCGGTGAGCTGCTGCTCGTAACCGTCACCGCTGCTGATGGCCTTCTGGAAGATCGAGGGGTTCGTCGTGACGCCCACGACATGGCTCTGGTCGATCAGCTCGGCGAGGTTGCCGGACGTGATCCGCTTGCGCGACAGGTCGTCCAGCCAGATCGCGACGCCTTCGTCGGAAAGGCGCTTGAGTGCGTCTGTCATGAGGATTGCATCTCCTACTAGGTCGTATGTCGGCGTCAGCGCTGAGCGGCGTCGATCGATTCCCGGGCGGCGGATGCCACGTGATCGGCGGTGAAGCCGAACTCACGGAAGAGCACCTTGCCGTCCGCCGAAGCACCGAAGTGCTCGAGCGACACGATGCGCCCGGCGTCACCCACGAAGCGGTGCCAGGTCAGGCCGATGCCCGCCTCGACCGCCACGCGCGCCTTCACGGACGGGGGAAGGACGCTGTCGCGGTACCCCTGGTCCTGCGCCTCGAACCACTCGACGCACGGCATCGAGACGACACGCGTGGGAACACCCGCGGCCTGGAGCTGCTCGCGCGCCTCGACGGCGAGCTGCACCTCTGAGCCGGTGCCGATGAGGACGACCTCGGGCTTGCCGCCGTCGGCCTCGAACAGGACGTAACCGCCCTTGACGGCGCCCTCGGTGACCTCGCGGTCGTACGTCGGCACGCCCTGACGGGTCAGCGCGAGGCCGTGCGGGGCGCCCTTGCCGAACTCCTTCGTGTAGCGCTTGAGGATCTCGCGCCACACGATCGCGGTCTCGTTCGCGTCCGCCGGGCGGACCACGTTCAGGCCCGGGATGGCGCGCAGCGAGGCCAGGTGCTCGACCGGCTGGTGCGTCGGGCCGTCCTCGCCGAGACCGACGGAGTCGTGCGTCCACACGTACGTCACCGGGAGGTGCATCAGCGCGGAGAGGCGGACGGCGTTGCGCATGTAGTCGGAGAACACCAGGAAGGTGCCGCCGAAGATGCGGGTGTTGCCGTGCAGCGCGATGCCGTTCATCTCCGCGGCCATGGCGTGCTCGCGGATGCCGAAGTGGATCGTTCGGCCGTACGGGTCGGCCTCCGGCAGCGGGTTGCCCGCGGGGAGGAACGACGACGTCTTGTCGATCGTGGTGTTGTTCGAGCCCGCGAGGTCGGCGGAGCCGCCCCACAGCTCGGGGACCACGGCGCCGAGGGCCTGGAGGACCTTGCCGGACGCGGCACGCGTCGCGACGCCCTTGCCCGTCTCGAAGACCGGGAGCTTCTCCTCCCAGCCCTGGGGGAGCTCGCCCGCGGCGATGCGGTCGAACTCGGCGGCGCGCTCGGCCTCGGCGGTGCGCCAGGACGCGAAGCCCTTGGCCCACTCGGTCTTGGCGTCGCTGCCGCGGTCCAGGGCCGCACGGGTGTGCGCGAGGACCTCGTCCGAAACCTCGAAGGTCTGCTCCGGGTCGAAGCCGAGGACCCGCTTGGTGGCCGCGACCTCTTCGTCGCCGAGCGCCGAGCCGTGCGCGGCCTCGGTGTTCTGCGCGTTCGGTGCGGGCCAGGCGATGATCGAGCGCATGGCGATGAAGGAGGGACGCTCGGTCTCCGCCTTCGCGGCCTGGATCGCGCGGTAGAGGGCGGCCGGGTCGAGGTCGCCGTCCTCCTTGGGCTCCACGCGCTGGACGTGCCAGCCGTAGGCCTCGTACCGCTTCATGGTGTCTTCGGAGACCGCGGTCTCCGTGTCGCCCTCGATGGAGATGTGGTTGTCGTCCCACAGCAGTACGAGGTTGCCGAGCTTCTGGTGCCCGGCCAGGGACGACGCCTCGCTGGAGATGCCCTCCTGGAGACAGCCGTCGCCCGCGATCGCGAAGATGTGGTGGTCGAACGGCGAATCGCCCGCGGGGGTCTCGGGGTCGAAGAGGCCACGCTCGTAACGAGCGGCCATCGCCATGCCCACGGCGTTCGCGACGCCCTGGCCGAGGGGGCCCGTCGTCGTCTCGACGCCAGTGGTGTGCCCGTACTCCGGGTGGCCGGGGGTCTTGGAACCCCAGGTGCGGAACGCCTTCAGATCATCGAGCTCCAGGCCGAAACCGGCCAGGTAGAGCTGGATGTAGAGGGTCAGTGACGAGTGGCCCGCGGAGAGAACGAACCGGTCGCGTCCGGTCCACTCGGCGTCAGCGGGGTCGTGCCGCATCACCTTCTGGAAAAGGGTGTACGCGGCAGGCGCGAGGCTCATGGCCGTACCAGGATGGCCGTTGCCGACCTTCTGTACGGAGTCCATGGCCAGGACGCGGGCAGTATCAACAGCCCGCTGGTCCAGTTCGGTCCACTCGAGGTCTGTGGTGGTCGGCTTGGTGCTCACCCTGAGTCAGGGCTCCTCTCCACATGTCGAATGCCGGCGATGTAGATCCCACCGGCCGATGTCGAGCCTACCGCTGTAAAGACGTGCATTTTTTCGAGTGATTCCAGACTGCCGGGGTGCGCCGGGATCCGCCTCCCGAAAGGGATCCATGGTGTTCACCATGTGATCCCCGAGCCGCTCATCTGGACCTTCAGAACGAGTGCCGGACCGCTCATCTGAATGGGTGTCGGGCCGAGATTCGGGCGGCTCAACACGCCGCTCAACACGACCCCACCCCCGCGAAGGGCAAGGTATGGGCAACGTCTACAGTGGCGTGGTACGCGTGAGCCTTTACCGGATCTTCATTTCTGAACGTCCGACGCGGCTTGCTGGGAAGTCTCTGTCAGGGGTGTGCGTGACGGCCGTTGAATCCCGTCCAGCGGGAGCGATTGGGACGAGCTCTAGCCCAAGCCACCGGCCGCTCGGGGCCCGTGTCATGGCGTTCGTGGCGCTGACCAAGCCGCGAATCATCGAACTCCTTCTGATCACCACCGTTCCGGTGATGTTCCTCGCCGAGCAGGGGGTGCCCGACCTGTGGCTGGTCTTCGTGACCTGCCTCGGCGGCTACCTGTCGGCGGGTGGCGCCAACGCGCTCAACATGTACATCGACCGTGACATCGACGCCCTCATGGACCGTACGTCCCAGAGGCCCCTGGTCACGGGAATGGTCAGCCCCCGCGAGTGCCTCGCCTTCGGCATCGCGCTCGCGATCGCCTCGACGCTGCTCTTCGGACTCGTCGTCAACTGGCTGTCCGCGTGGCTCGCCCTCGGTGCCCTGCTCTTCTACGTGGTCGTCTACACGATGATCCTCAAGCGCCGCACCTCGCAGAACATCGTCTGGGGCGGCATCGCGGGCTGCATGCCGGTGCTCATCGGCTGGTCCTCGGTCACGAACTCACTCTCGTGGGCGCCGGTCATCCTCTTCCTCGTCATGTTCTTCTGGACGCCGCCGCACTACTGGCCGCTGTCCATGAAGGTCAAGGAGGACTACGCCCGCGTGGGCGTGCCGATGCTGCCGGTCGTCGCGTCGAACAAGGTGGTCGCGCGTCAGATCGTCCTCTACAGCTGGGTGATGGTCGCCGTCTCGCTGCTGCTCCAGCCGCTCGGCTACACCGGCTGGTTCTACACGATCGTCGCCTTCGTGACCGGCGGCTGGTGGCTGTGGGAGGCACACGGCCTGCAGAACCGCGCCAAGGCGGAGGTCACGGGCGGCAAGCTCAAGGAGATGCGGCTCTTCCACTGGTCGATCACGTACGTCTCGCTGCTGTTCGTGGCGGTCGCGGTGGACCCCTTCCTGCGCTAGGCCTCCGGCCCGGTGGACGGACTTCGCAGCCCCCTGCCGCCCTTGCGGGCGGCAGGGGGCTGTTTGTTTTGAGAACGTCGAATGCTTCGCCCGCGAACGCGCAGGCGCTCCGCGCAGCGCGAAGTGCCCGCGCTGGGGTGCGGTCTGCGCCGATGTGCGGCAGCCGCGTGGCCGACGCCACGTCACCCGGCCGTCGCCAGATGATCTACCCGTCGGTAGCATCCCTCCCATGGCAGAGACGCAGCAGGGTGAGGACAGCAAGCAGGTCGCCAAGGCCGAGCGCCGAGCGGCAAAGCTCGCCAAGGAGATCGGCGCCTTCGTGAAGGCGCACGGCGGTGCCGAGGCGCAGGTCGCGTACATCGGGCACGAGGGCACCCGCATCGTCCTGGTCGGCGAGGACGGCGGCTGGGGCGACCTGGTGGCGCCCACCTACGCGATCGCGCAGAGCGCCGTCGAGAAGGCCGGGATCACGGTCCACGAGGACTTCGACGGTGACTTCGCCGCCAAGGTCAAGACCGGTCCGTACGAGTGGTCTCGCATGGCGGGCATTCAGCTCGGCGGTCCCAGCAACGGCTGAGGACCCGCTATTCGCGGCACTCTTTTCGGCACTGTTTCCGAGCGCGTCCGAGGGCAACACCTGACGCCCGTTCACCCGTTAGACCGTAGGAGCACGGTCCGCCTACGGAGAGCCCGGATGATCGAAACGCCGTCCCTGGTGGACCAGTACTGCCACGGTGTGCTGCGTACGGAGCTGGGCCTCGGCACCTTCGAGGCCCACCTCGGCAGGGGCGAGGGACCACCCGCGCCCGGCACCACCTTCTTCGACACCCAGACGGGCTTCGCCGTACGCCGCTGGTGCCCCCCGCTCCTCGGCCTCGAACCGCACTGTCCGCCGGCCCGCTACCTCGCCCGCCGCCGCGAACTGGGCGTCCTCGAGGTGGGGCGACGGCTGCTGCGGGGGAGCGGCATCACGACCTACCTCGTCGACACGGGGCTGCCCGGCGATCTGACAGGGCCCGGCGAGATGGCCTCCACGGGCTGCGCCGACGCCCACGAGATCGTCCGCCTGGAGCTGCTCGCCGAACAGGTGGCCGACACCTCCGGCACTGTCGACTCGTTCCTCGCCAATCTCGCCGAGTCCGTGCACGCCGCCGCCGCGCACGCCGTCGCCTTCACCTCCGTCGCGGGCGTCCGGCGCAGTCTCGCCCTCGCACCCGAACCGCCGGGGCCCGGCGAGGTGCGGGGCGCGGCGGGCCGCTGGCTGGCCCGGCGGCAGGTGGGCGGTGCGCTCGAGGACCCCGTACTGCTCAGGCATCTGCTGTGGATCGCCGTCGCGTCGGGACGGCCGCTGCAACTGCACGCGGGGGCGGGGGACCCGCAGGGGTACTTCGGCGGCTTCGCGCGGGCGACCGCGGGGCTCGGCACCGACCTGGTCCTGCTGCACGGCTATCCGTACCACCGCAATGCCGCGGACCTCGCTGGCCTCTTCCCGCACGTGTACGCCGACTTGGGGCCCGCCCTGGTGCGTACCGGCGCCCGCGCGGCGGCCGTGCTCGCGGAGATCCTGGAGCTGGCGCCCTTCGGCAAGCTGCTGTTCTCCAGCGGCGCGCACGGCCTGCCCGAGCTGCACGTGGTGGGCGCACGGCTCTTCGGGGAGGCGCTCGGGCGCGTGTTCGGCGGGTGGGTCACCGAGGGAGCGTGGTCGCTGCCGGACGCCCAGCGCGTGGCGGGCCTCATCGCGGCGGGCAACGCCCGCCGCGTGTACGGGCTCGCGGAGGGCTGACCCCCGAAGGGGGGAGGACTCAGACGGCCGACAGTCGGGAGTCGCCGCTCTGGGACGGGACCTCCGCCGTGCCGTACGGGCGTTCGCGCAGCGACAGCAGGACGCGCATCACGCCGATCCAGACCACGCACGAGCCGAACATGTGCAGGCCGACCAGGACCTCCGGCAGGTCCGTGAAGTACTGGACGTAGCCGATCGCGCCCTGGGCGAGCAGGATCAGGAACAGGTCGCGGGTGCGGTGCAGCGGGCCCTTGGGGGCGTCGACCGCCTTGAGGACGAACCACAGGGCGAACGTCAGCGTCACCACGATCCACGCGAGCACCGCGTGCAGCTTGCTGACGGTCTCCCAGTCGAAGCCCATGCGCGGCACCTCGCTGGAGTCACCGGCGTGCGGCCCGGAACCCGTCACGACCGTGCCGACCGCGATGAGCAGCACGGTTGCCGCGACCAGGAACCACACCAGCTGCGCCACGGCCTTGCCGACCAGCGGGCGTACCTCGCCGTCGCCCTCGCGGGTGCGCTGCCACATCGTGACGGCGACCGCGATCAACGCGGTGGAGAGCAGGAAGTGCGCCGCGACCGTGTACGGGTTCAGACCGACGAGTACCACGATGCCGCCGAGCACGGCATTGCCCATGACCAGCCAGAACTGGGTCCAGCCGAGACGGGTGAGGCTGCGCCGCATCGGCTTCTGGGAGCGTGCCGTGATGATCGCCCAGCCGACGGCCGCGCACAGCACGTACGTCAGCATGCGGTTGCCGAACTCGATGTAGCCGTGGAAGCCCATCTCGTGGGTGGCGGTGAGCGACTCGTCCGTGCACTTGGGCCAGGTCGGGCAGCCGAGGCCGGACCCCGTAAGACGGACGGCGCCGCCGGTGACCACGATGCACACCGTCATCGCCAGCGAGATGAGGGCAGCTTGCTGGACGGTCCGCTGCTGCGGGGTCCAGCGTTCGGCGATGAAAGCGAGCGGATTGCGCACGGCAGAAACGGCGTCGGCTCGGGTCACGTTTGGCACGGGCCCATCGTAGGGGGCCGCTTGTGCACGGCTTCACGAGGGGGACGTATCCGGTGCTTCTGTGACGCGAGTTACGCCCATTCCGCCTCAATTCACTCCCAGCGGAAGAACTTCCCGGCCGCCCCGAGCCCCAGCACCGCCCAGACCGCCAGGATCCCGAGGTCGCGCCACGGCATCCCCGCGCCGTCCTGGAGCACGTCCCGCAGGCCGTCGGAGAGCGCCGAGATGGGAAGGAGGCCGAGCACCGACTGGGCCGCGTCCGGGAACTTGTCGAGCGGCACGATGACCCCGCCGCCCACGAGCAGGAGCAGGAAGACCAGGTTCGCGGCGGCGAGCGTCGCCTCCGCCTTCAGGGTTCCCGCCATCAGCAGGCCGAGCCCGGAGAAGGCCGCCGTGCCGAGGACCAGGAGCAGGAGTACGGCGAAGGGGTTGCCGTGCGGTGACCAGCCGAGCGCGAACGCGATCACCGTGAGCAGGACGATCTGGAGGACCTCGGTGACCAGGACCGAAAGGGTCTTCGCCGCCATCAGGGCCCAGCGGGGCAGCGGCGAGGCACCGAGCCGCTTCAGGACGCCGTAGCGCCGCTCGAAGCCCGTGGCGATGGCCTGGCCGGTGAACGCCGTCGACATCACGGCGAGGGCGAGGATGCCGGGGGTGAGGAAGTCCACGGCCTTGCCGTCGCCCGTGTCGACGATGTCGACCGCGCTGAAGAGGACCAGCAGCAGCGTGGGGATGACGACCGTGAGCAGCAGCTGTTCGCCGTTGCGAAGCAGCATCTTCGTCTCTAGCGCCGCTTGCGCGCCGATCATGCGGGGGAGCGGGGCGGCGCCCGGCTTCGGTGTGTACGTACCGGCGGCGCTCATCCGCGCAGCTCCTTGCCTGTGAGCTCCAGGAAGACGTCTTCCAGGGTGTGTCGTTCGACGGCGATCTTCTCCGGCATGACGCCGTGCTGGGCGCACCAGGAGGTCACCGTGGCGAGCAGTTGCGGGTCGATCGTGCCGCTCACGCGGTAGGCGCCCGGCGTGAGTTCGGCCGCCGCGGAGTCCGGCGGGAGGGCCTTGAGGAGGGAGCCGACGTCGAGCCCGGGGCGCCCGGAAAAACGCAGGGTGTTCTCGGCGCCGCCGCGGCACAGCGCCTCCAGGGTGCCCTCGGCGATGACCTTGCCCGCGTCGATGATCGCGACCTCGTCGGAGAGCTGCTCGGCCTCGTCCATGTGGTGCGTGGTCAGGATGACGCTGACGCCGTCGGTGCGCAGATCGCGTACGAGGTCCCAGGTG
Source organism: Streptomyces sp. NPDC055239 (assembly GCF_053606205.1). Lineage (NCBI taxonomy): Bacteria > Bacillati > Actinomycetota > Actinomycetes > Kitasatosporales > Streptomycetaceae > Streptomyces > Streptomyces sp. NPDC055239. The sequence goes on from NZ_JBSGRD010000008.1 coordinate 276,507, forward strand.
GCCCGGCGTGCCTGCGGGTCCAGGCCCGCGGTCGGCTCGTCGAGGAAGACGAGCTCGGGCCGTCCCACCACGGCCATCGCGAGCGCCAGGCGCTGCTGCTGACCGCCGGACAGCCGCCGGTAGGTGGTGCGGCCGCAGCTCTCCAGGCCCAGGCGCTCGATCAGCGCGCCCACGTCGAGCGGGTGCGCGTGCAGTTTCGCCATGTGGCGCAGCATCTCGTCGGCGCGGGCGCCGGAGTAGACGCCGCCGGACTGGAGCATCACGCCGATGCGGGGGCGCAGCGCGCCGGCCTCGCGGACCGGGTCGAGGCCGAGGACGCGGACGGTACCCTCGTCCGGCCTGCGGTAGCCCTCGCAGGTCTCGATCGTGGTGGTCTTCCCCGCGCCGTTCGGGCCGAGGACCGCGGTGACGGTGCCCGCGCGGACCCGGAGGTCGAGGCCGTCCACCGCGGTCTTCTTGCCGTACCGCTTGACCAGTCCTGTGACCTGGACGACGGACTCATTTCCCATGGCGGGAAGTCTAGAGAGGGTGAGGCGGGCCGCTGGCAGGGGGATGTCAGCCCGCCCACTCGGCCCGTGAGCGGTGGGTGTCAAGCCACTTCTGCGCGTAGGCGACCGCGTCGGCCACCGGGAAGATCCTGGCCGTCGCCGCGCCCACAGTGCCCCGCACCACGGGGCGGTCCCGCTCGAAGTCCGCGCCGAGTTCGTCGAAGCGCTCCTCGGAGATCGAGGTCTCGCGCACCGTGGTCCAGCGGCGCCCCTCCGGTGTCATGACCGCGAAGGAGTTCTCGACCTCCGGGGCGGGGATCCGGTACTCGGCCAGGTGGAAGGAGGTGCAGGAGTCGAATCCCGCGCCGAGGAGCAGCACCCGGGCGCCCGATTCCTCCAGGCGGGCCAGCGGGCTGCGCTCGCCGAGCCGGCAGTCGAGCGCGTGCCCCTGAAGGAGCACCGCCGCGCGGGGGCCGATCGCGGCGAAGGAGGTCTGCGGGTGGGCGCTGCGCAGGGCGCCGGGCCAGGTCCGTACGGTCTCGGCGATCACGCCCATGGCGCGGGTGGGGGAGGTGCGCGGGTCGTAGGCGGGGATGGACGCGCGGATCTCGGGCCACCAGGACTCGGGCACGGGCGGGTTTCCCCACTCGGCGGGGTCGGAGTTGTCGCTGGACTGCGCGGGGACCACGAGAGTGCCCGTCTGGCCCAGTACGTCGAGAAGTGCCTGGACGGCGGCTACAGGGCCGCCGCTGACCCACCCGAGCGCGCTCAGCGAGGAGTGCACGAGGAGGGTCTCTCCGGGGCTCACGCCGAGCTCGCGGAGGTCGGCCGCGAGGGACGCGCGCGTACACAAAGGGCCGGTCGGAGGGGGTGTCGACATGGTCGGAGAGTGTCCTCGCCCCGACCTGCCCGCGCCACTGATTTGATCGATCAATGATCATTTCCGCAGGTCAGCTTAGGTATGCCTAAGTGATGCAGCGCACCGGGTCTTGATCCGGACGCGGGTTGTCAGGCTCTGAGGAATTACGCAACAATGGCGTTGTGAAAAACGTTGGCGAGGCTCCGCAGGAGGAACTCGCGGCTGGGATGCGCTCGGACCACTCGACGCGCAACCGGGTCGCGCGATCCATCCTGGACCACGGCCCCTCCACCGTCGCCGATCTCGCGAAGCGCCTCGGTCTCACTCAGGCCGCCGTCCGCCGCCACCTCGACACACTCGCCCATGAGAACGTCGTCGAGCCTCGTGAGCAGCGGATCTACGGCGCTCGTACGCGCGGGCGCCCCGCCAAGGTGTTCGCGCTGACCGACTGCGGCAGGGACGCCTTCGACCAGTCGTACGACAAGCTCGCCGCCGACGCCCTGCGCTGGATCAGCGAGCGGCACGGCGAAGGAGCGGTCGTCGAATTCGCCCGCGAGCGGATGGCCGCCCAGGCGGTGGCCTACCGCGAGGCGGTCGACGCGGCGCCCCCGGAGCAGCGCGCGGAGGCTCTCGCGAAGGCGTTGACCGCCGACGGGTACGCTGCTACGGCCCGCACGGCGCCAGTAGGCGAGCAGCTGTGCCAGCACCACTGCCCGGTCGCCCACGTCGCCGAGCAGTACCCACAGCTTTGCGAGGCGGAGACGGAGATCTTCTCCGCCCTCCTTGGGACGCACGTCCAGCGGCTCGCCACCATCGCCCACGGCGACGGCGTCTGCACGACGTTCATCCCCCGCAACACCCCTCAGTCTTCACAGACCACTGATCACGTATCCGCAAGCACGGCCGGGAGGAACCCCGCATGACGCTCCCCACGGAGACTGCCCACCCCGAACTCGATGGTCTGGGCACGTACGAATACGGCTGGGCCGACTCCGACGTGGCCGGGGCGTCCGCCAAGCGCGGCATCAACGAGGACGTCGTCAAGGACATCTCGCAGAAGAAGTCCGAGCCCGAGTGGATGACGAAGCTGCGCCTCAAGGGCCTGCGGCTCTTCGACAAGAAGCCCATGCCCAACTGGGGCTCGGACCTGTCGGGCATCGACTTCGACAACATCAAGTACTTCGTGCGGTCCACGGAGAAGCAGGCCCAGTCATGGGAGGACCTGCCCGAGGACATCAAGAGCACGTACGACAAGCTCGGCATCCCCGAGGCGGAGAAGCAGCGCCTCGTCGCCGGTGTCGCGGCCCAGTACGAGTCCGAGGTCGTCTACCACCAGATCAACGAGGAGCTCGAGGCGCAGGGTGTCATCTTCATGGACACCGACACGGCGCTCAAGGAGCACCCTGAGCTCTTCAAGGAGTACTTCGGCACCGTCATCCCGGTCGGCGACAACAAGTTCGCGTCGCTGAACTCCGCGGTGTGGTCCGGCGGCTCGTTCATCTACGTCCCCAAGGGCGTGCACGTCGAGATCCCGCTCCAGGCCTACTTCCGTATCAACACGGAGAACATGGGCCAGTTCGAGCGCACGCTGATCATCGTCGACGAGGACGCCTACGTTCACTACGTCGAGGGCTGCACGGCGCCGATCTACAAGTCGGACTCCCTGCACTCCGCGGTCGTCGAGATCGTCGTGAAGAAGGGCGGCCGCTGCCGCTACACGACGATCCAGAACTGGTCGAACAACGTCTACAACCTGGTCACCAAGCGCGCCGTGGCGTACGAGGGCGCGACCATGGAGTGGATCGACGGCAACATCGGCTCCAAGGTGACGATGAAGTACCCCGCCGTCTACCTCATGGGCGAGCACGCCAAGGGCGAGACACTGTCCATCGCCTTCGCGGGCGAGGGCCAGCACCAGGACGCCGGTTCCAAGATGGTCCACATGGCGCCCAACACGTCCTCCAACATCGTCTCGAAGTCCGTGGCCCGCGGCGGTGGCCGCACCTCCTACCGCGGTCTCGTCGAGATCGGCGAGGGCGCTGCCGGATCGAAGTCGAACGTGCTCTGCGACGCACTGCTCGTCGACACGATCTCCCGCTCGGACACGTACCCCTACGTGGACGTCCGCGAGGACGACGTGTCCATGGGCCACGAGGCGACCGTCTCCAAGGTCTCCGACGACCAGCTCTTCTACCTGATGAGCCGTGGTCTGACGGAGTTCGAGGCCATGGCGATGATCGTGCGCGGCTTCGTCGAGCCGATCGCCAAGGAGCTGCCCATGGAGTACGCCCTGGAGCTGAACCGGCTGATCGAGCTGCAGATGGAGGGCTCGGTCGGTTAATTCCGCCGACCGTCCCCGCAGCGACCGACTTCTTTACCCAGAGAGAGAGCACGACGACAGCCATGGCTGAGGCTCAGAACATCCCGGTGGGCTCCACCACCGCCGGATCGATCGCGGTGGCCGCCGAGTCGACCGTCGCCACCCGCATGAGCGCTCCCCCGTCCTTCGACGTCGCGGACTTCCCGGTCCCGCACGGTCGCGAGGAGGAGTGGCGGTTCACGCCGCTGGAGCGTCTGCGCGGGCTGCACGACGGCACGGCGGTCGCCACCGGCGGCATCCGCGTCGAGGTGAACGCCCCGGCGGGCGTGACCCAGGAGACCGTCGGCCGTGACGACCCGCGCGTGGGCAAGGCGGGCAAGCCCGTCGACCGCGTCGCCGCGCAGGCGTACTCGTCCTTCGAGAAGGCCTCGGTCGTGACCGTCCCCAAGGAGACGGTCCTGACGGAGCCGATCCGCATCGCCGTGCACGGCGAGGGCGGCACCGCCTTCGCCCACCAGGTCATCGAGGTGGGCGCGTTCGCCGAGGCCCTCGTCGTCATCGACCACACCGGTGACGCCGTGCTCGCCGCCAACGTCGACTACCTCCTGGGCGACGGCGCCAAGCTCACCGTCGTCTCCGTCCAGGACTGGGACGACACGGCCGTCCACGTCGCCCAGCACAACGCGCTCGTCGGCCGCGACGCCACCCTCAAGTCGGTCGTCGTGACCTTCGGCGGCGACCTCGTCCGCCTCCACCCGCGCGTCACCTACGCGGGCACGGGCGGCGAGGCCGAGTTCTTCGGCCTGTACGTCACCGACGCGGGCCAGCACCAGGAGCACCGCCTCCTGGTCGACCACAACCAGCCGCACTGCAAGTCGAACGTCGTCTACAAGGGCGCGCTCCAGGGCGACGACGCCCACGCGGTGTGGATCGGCGACGTCCTCATCGAGGCCGCAGCCGAGGGCACCGACACGTACGAGATGAACCGCAACCTGGTTCTGACCGACGGTGCCCGTGTCGACTCCGTACCGAACCTCGAGATCGAGACCGGCGAGATCGTCGGCGCGGGCCACGCTTCGGCGACCGGCCGCTTCGACGACGAGCAGCTCTTCTACCTGCAGTCGCGCGGCATCCCGCAGGACGAGGCGCGCCGCCTCGTCGTCCGCGGGTTCTTCGCCGAGCTGATCCAGCAGATCGGCCTGCCCGACATCGAAGAGCGCCTCCTCGCCAAGATCGAAGAGGAGCTGGAGGCGTCGGCCGCATGACCTACGTACGCGCCTGTGGCCTGAGCGAGCTGTCGGAGGACACCCCGAAGCGGGTGGAACTCGACGGCACGCCGGTCTCGGTCGTCCACACCGAGGGCGAGGTGTTCGCGATCAACGACATCTGCTCGCACGCGAACGTCTCCCTCTCCGAGGGCGAGGTGGAGGACTGTCAGATCGAATGCTGGCTGCACGGCTCCGCCTTCGACCTCCGCACCGGTAAGCCGTCCGGTCTCCCCGCGACGCGCCCCGTCCCCGTATACCCCGTAAAGATCGAAGGGGACGATGTGCTCGTCTCCCTCACCCAGGAGTCCTGAGGCACATGGCAACGCTTGAAATCCACGACCTGCACGTCACCGTCGAGGCCGACAACGCCACGAAGGAGATCCTCAAGGGCGTAGACCTCACCGTGAAGCAGGGCGAGACGCACGCCATCATGGGCCCGAACGGCTCCGGCAAGTCGACGCTCGCCTACTCCGTCGCGGGTCACCCCAAGTACACGATCACGCAGGGCACCGTCACCCTCGACGGCGAGGACGTCCTGGAGATGTCCGTCGACGAGCGCGCCCGCGCCGGCCTGTTCCTGGCCATGCAGTACCCGGTCGAGGTCCCCGGCGTCTCGGTCTCCAACTTCCTGCGTACGTCGGCCACGGCGATCCGCGGCGAGGCCCCCAAGCTGCGCACCTGGGTGAAGGAGGTCAAGGGCGCGATGGAGCAGCTCCAGATGGACCCGGCCTTCTCCGAGCGCAACGTGAACGAGGGCTTCTCCGGCGGTGAGAAGAAGCGCCACGAGATCCTGCAGATGGAGCTCCTCAAGCCGAAGATCGCGATCCTCGACGAGACGGACTCCGGCCTGGACGTCGACGCCCTTCGCCAGGTCTCGGACGGCGTCAACCGCGTCCGCGAGACCGGCGAGGTCGGCACCCTGCTGATCACGCACTACACGCGCATCCTGCGCTACATCAAGCCCGACTTCGTGCACGTCTTCGCGAACGGCCGCATCGCCGAGTCCGGCGGCGCCGAGCTCGCCGACAAGCTGGAGGCCGAGGGCTACGAGGCTTACACGAAGGGTGGCGCATCCGCGTGACAGTGGCCCACCAGGGGCTCTCCGGCCTCCTCGACACCGAGGCGATCCGCAAGGACTTCCCGATCCTGGATCGCAGGATCCACGACGGCAAGAAGCTCGTCTACCTGGACAACGCGGCGACCTCGCAGACGCCGCGCCAGGTGCTCGACGTACTCAACGAGTACTACGAGAAGCACAACGCCAACGTCCACCGCGGCGTGCACGTCCTCGCCGAGGAGGCCACGGCGCTGTACGAGGGCGCCCGTGACAAGGTCGCCGCGTTCATCAACGCGCCGAGCCGCGACGAGGTGATCTTCACCAAGAACGCCTCGGAGTCGCTCAACCTCGTGGCCAACATGCTGGGCTGGGCCGACGAGCCCTACCGCGTGGACCACGAGACCGAGATCGTCATCACGGAGATGGAGCACCACTCCAACATCGTGCCGTGGCAGCTGCTCTCGCAGCGCACGGGCGCGAAGCTGAAGTGGTTCGGCCTCACGGACGACGGCCGGCTCGACCTGTCCAACATCGACGAGGTCATCACGGAGAAGACGAAGATCGTCTCCTTCGTCCTGGTCTCGAACATCCTGGGCACGCAGAACCCCGTCGAGGCGATCGTCCGCCGTGCGCAGGAGGTCGGCGCGCTGGTCTGCATCGACGCCTCGCAGGCCGCCCCGCACCAGGTGCTCGACGTGCAGGCCCTTCAGGCCGACTTCGTGGCCTTCACCGGCCACAAGATGCTGGCCACGACGGGCATCGGCGTCCTGTGGGGACGCCAGGAGCTCCTCGAGGACCTGCCGCCGTTCCTCGGCGGCGGCGAGATGATCGAGACGGTTTCGATGAACTCGTCGACGTACGCTCCCGCGCCGCACAAGTTCGAGGCGGGTACGCCCCCGGTCTCCCAGGCCGTCGGCCTGGGCGCGGCCGTGGACTACCTCTCCGCGATCGGCATGGACAAGATCGCCGCTCATGAGCACGCGATCACCGAGTACGCGGTCAAGCGCCTCCTGGAGGTCCCCGACCTGCGGATCATCGGCCCGGCATCGGCCGAGGACCGCGGCGCCGCGATCTCCTTCACGCTCGGCGACATCCACCCGCACGACGTGGGCCAGGTCCTTGACGAGGAAGGCATCGCGGTCCGCGTGGGTCACCACTGCGCCCGCCCCGTCTGCCTCCGTTACGGAATTCCTGCGACCACGCGAGCGTCGTTCTATCTGTACTCCACGCCCGGCGAGATCGACGCGCTGATCGACGGCCTGGAGCACGTACGGAACTTCTTCGGCTGAGGGGCTGGCTGGGATCGTGAAGCTTGATTCGATGTACCAGGAAGTCATCCTGGACCACTACAAACACCCTCACGGGCGCGGTCTGCGCGACGGTGACGCCGAGGTGCACCACGTCAACCCGACGTGCGGCGACGAGATCACGCTGCGCGTGAAGTACGACGGGTCGACGATCGCCGACGTGTCGTACGAGGGCCAGGGCTGCTCCATCAGCCAGGCCAGCGCGTCCGTCCTGAACGATCTCCTGGTCGGCAAGGAGCTCGCCGAGGCGCAGAAGATCCAGGAAGTGTTCCTGGAGCTGATGCAGTCCAAGGGCAAGCTGGAGCCGGACGACGCGATGGAGGAGGTCCTTGAGGACGCCGTCGCGTTCGCCGGGGTCTCGAAGTACCCGGCGCGTGTGAAGTGTGCTCTGCTGAGCTGGATGGCGTGGAAGGACGCGACGGCGCAGGCACTCGGTACCGACGACGTCGCTGAGAGGAAGACCGCATGAGCGAGAACGAGACCCTGACCAAACCGGCCTCCGAAGAAGAGGTCCGCGAGGCGCTGTACGACGTGGTCGACCCCGAGCTGGGCATCGACGTCGTCAACCTCGGCCTGATCTACGGCATCCACGTCGACGACGCGAACATCGCGACGATCGACATGACGCTCACCTCGGCGGCCTGCCCGCTGACGGACGTCATCGAGGACCAGGCGAAGTCCGCCACCGACGGCATCGTCAACGAGCTCCGGATCAACTGGGTCTGGATGCCGCCGTGGGGCCCGGACAAGATCACGGACGACGGCCGGGAGCAGCTTCGCGCGCTCGGGTTCAACGTCTGAGGTGTGACAGTAAGTACTGCTGGTTCGGCCCCCCGCGCTCACCGCGCGGGGGGCCGAACTGTTTTTACGGGGCGGGCTGCTGCTCGACCGACGAGGCTTCCGTCAGTGTCTGCGCCAGGCCCTCCTTGCGGATGCGCTGGTCGATGTAGAGCAGGGCGGTCACCAAGGGCAGGAACACGCTGGCCACCAGTTGCGTGACGAACGTGCCGACCAGGCTGAACAGGGCGTACAGGCCGAACTGGGAGCGCAACTGGTCGAACATGACCGTGGACGCGGAGGTGTCAGGGTCCACCCGGGGCGGGGCCGGCGTGGCGAACTGCAGCGGGAGGCGCACCGCGAGCGACACGACGACCACGATGATCCCGGCGAGCAGTGAGATGCCGAACGTGCGCCACCAGGCGCCGCGGACCAGGCGTGCGGAGCGGCGCAGCGCTTCGAGCGGGCCCGCGCTCTCCAGGGCCGCGGCCGCGGGGGCGAAGGCGAAAAGAACGTACAGCCAGGCGGCCAGCGGGGTCACGACCAGGAGCAGCAGGAAGATCAGGCCGAAGGGGGCGGCTGAGCTGGTCAGGACCGAGACGAAGAACGAGACGAAGAGCAGCACGCACGCGGCCATCGGCAGCATCAGGATGAAGGCGAGCAGCAGGGTCACGCCCATCACGGACGGCGTCCGCGACCACGCCCTGCGCCAGACCGCCGAGAACGCCGCCGGGCGGCCGAGCACCGCCTCGTGCAGCGTGGCCGCGCACGAGGCCTGGACGAACGAGTTGACCGCGAGCGTGGCGAGCATTCCCACCAGCCACACCGCGCCGAACGCGATGAGCAGCGGCCTTCCGTGGTCCCAGGAGAACGTCGCGTCCGTCTCGGACAGCGCCTGGAAGTGCTCACGCACACTGACGTAGGCGAGGACGCCCGCCGCGATCATGACCGCGGCGAGCAGGCCGTACGCCGCCGCCGCGGTGCCGAACAGCGGCTTCGCGTACCGCCGCATCGTGGCGAACGTGCCGCCGAGTATGTGGTCGACGCCCAGCGGGGCGAGCGGTATGACGCCGGGCTTGGGCGGCGGGGGTGGCGGCGGCGCCCAGCCGCCGTGCCGGCCCCAGCCGGGCGGTGGCCCGCCATAGGGCCCGTACGGCCCCTGTGGTCCCTGCGGCCCGCCATAGGGCGCTTGTGGCCCCCACCCCGACGTGTCTGACATCGCTCTTGCGCTCCGTTGTTCCGTGCGGTGTCCCGCGTGCGCTCTCTGTGGCCCCCCACAGCGATCGCGTCACCCTATCCGGTTTGATCAGCGTCGTTATGTACGACTGTACGCAACGTTGTGTACAGTCGTACGCATGGGATATGGACTGCTGGCCGGGGCGATCCTGGCGGAGGTGGCCGGGACGACGGCCATGAAGTACAGCGAAGGGTTCAGCAGGCTCTGGCCCTCGCTGATCACGGTCGCGGGGTATCTGATCGCTTTCACGCTGCTCGCGCAGACGCTGAAGACGCTGTCGATGGGGACCGCCTACGCGATCTGGGCGGGCATCGGGACCGCCGCCGTCGCCGCCATCGGGATGCTGTTCATGGGGGAGTCCGCCAGCCTCGTTAAGATCTCCGGGGTCGTCCTCGTGATCGCGGGCGTCATCGTGCTCAATCTGGGAGGTGCCCACTGATGGTTCGCCGTTACGACCCCGAGCGGCGGCAGCGGATCATCGACGCGGCGATCCGGGTGGTCGGCGAGAAGGGGATCAAGGGGCTCAGTCACCGGTCCGTCGCCGCCGAGGCCGATGTGCCGCTCGGGTCGACCACCTACCACTTCAAGACACTGGACGAGCTGATGGTGGCCGCGATGCGGCAGGCCAACGAGGGGTTCGCCAAGGCGGTCACCGCGAGCGGCGCGTTCGAGGATCCGCGGGTCGGCATCGCCGATGAGCTCGCCGGGCTGCTCGGCCAGTGGCTGGCCGGGGACCGTACGGAGCTCGAGCTGGAGTACGAGCTGTATCTGGCCGCCCTGCGAAAGCCCGCGCTGCGACCCGTCGCAGCGGAGTGCGGCGAGGGGCTCGCCGAGGTGCTGCGGCGGCGCATCGATCCCGTCACCGCGCGGGCGCTCATCGCGCTCGTGGACGGAATCTGCCTTCAGGTGCTGCTCACGGACGTGCCGTACGACGAGGCGTACGCGCGCGAGGTGTTCGGCCGGCTGGTTCCGTCGGACCGGTGACTTCCGGGGCCCGGTCCCTGAGACCGGTTCGCCCGCGCGCCGCACCGCCGGTTAGGTTTTCCCCATGACCGACACGAACGCTTCCCGCACCACCGGCGCCGTCGCCGCAGGCCTCGCCACCGTCACCGCCGACGGCACCGTTCTCGACACCTGGTTCCCCGCGCCCGAGCTCGTCGCCGAAGCGGGCCCCGCAGGCACCGAGCGGCTCACCGCCGAGCGCGCCGTGCAGCTGCTCGGCGACGGCGCGGCCAAGGCGATCGGCCCGGACGCCCGCCGTGGCGTGGAGATCGTCGCCGTACGTACGGTCATCGCGTCCCTCGACGAGAAGCCGGTAGACGCCCACGACGTCTACCTGCGGCTGCACCTGCTCTCGCACCGCCTGGTCAAGCCGCACGGCGTGAACCTCGAAGGACAGTTCGCCTTCCTCGCCAACATCGCCTGGACCTCGCTCGGCCCGGTCGCCGTCGACGACGTCGAGAAGGTCCGGCTCAACGCCCGCGCCGAGGGCCTGCACCTCTCCGTGACCTCCATCGACAAGTTCCCGCGCATGACGGACTACGTCGCACCGAAGGGCGTCCGCATCGCCGACGCCGACCGCGTCCGGCTCGGCGCGCACCTCGCCGAGGGCACGACCGTCATGCACGAGGGCTTCGTGAACTTCAACGCGGGCACGCTCGGCACCTCCATGGTCGAGGGCCGTATCTCCGCAGGTGTCGTCGTCGGCGACGGCTCCGACATCGGCGGCGGCGCCTCCACGATGGGCACCCTCTCCGGCGGCGGCAACGTCCGCATCGTCATCGGTGAGCGCTGCCTGATCGGCGCCGAGGCGGGCGTGGGTATCGCGCTCGGCGACGAGTGCGTCGTCGAGGCCGGTCTCTACGTCACCGCGGGGACCCGGGTGACCATGCCCGACGGGCAGATCGTCAAGGCCCGCGAGCTCTCCGGCGCCTCGAACATCCTCTTCCGCCGCAACTCGGTCACCGGCGCCGTCGAGGCCCGCCCGAACAACGCGGTGTGGGGCGGCCTGAACGACGTGCTGCACAGCCACAACTGATCACCGCCGCACGACAGAGCGCCCTTCGGTGTCCCGGAGGGCGCTCTTCGCGTCCCGCCGTGCGTAAGCTGCCCTGCCACGTGTGCGTGTGCCGCGTGGGACGTGGGACGACAGGAGAGCGACATGCAGCGAGCGGGTATCCGGGCCCTGGCCCTGAGCGGAGTGGCGGTACTCGGTCTTGTCGCCGCGTGCGGTGAGAGCGCCGGGCAGAGTCAGGACATCGGCGCGGGGGCGGCGCAGCAGGTGAGCCGGGCCTCCACCGGCGACCACCGCTATCCGCTGGAGAAGAGCGACATCCACTGGAGCGGCAGCCCGAGCCCGTTCAACGCGCAGGTCAAGCTCGCCGACGGGCGTCGCGTGGCCATGCACTACATGAAGGGCAAGGGGCTCCTCGTGCAGGACTACAGCCCCAAGGCCAAGGGCTGGTCCAAGTCGGCCCTCGTGTACAAGACGAAGACCGACGCCTGTCAGGGGATCACGCTCAAGGCCAAGGACGGCACCGTCGCCGCCTTCGGGGACTTCGGCGTGTACTGCGCGGATGGTGAGCCGCCGACCGAGTCGGTCGCCGCGGTCGCCACGGGCCCGCTGACGAAGTGGGCCACGCACCTCACGAAGAACTTCGACGGCTGGGAGAAGATCGCCGTCGCCACCGGGGGGAAGAAGGTCACGTTCAGCAGCGGCGCCGACAAGCTCACCTGGACCAAGGCCGGGGGCTTCCCCGCCGCGAGCTGACACCTGTCGCCGCAGCTAAACCGGCTGCCGCGACGTCTCGTACGCGGCAAGCAGCCCGTCGGTCGCCTCGCGGCCGGCGGGGCGCAGCGGTGCGCGGACGGGGCCGCCGGGCAGACCGAGCGCGCCGAGCAGTGCCTTGGTGGTGACCGTGCCCGGAAGGCCCGCGCTCATCATCAACTCGATGAGCGCGATGACCTGTTGCTGAAGTCGCCGTGCCTCGGCCGTGTCGCCCGCGTCGAACGCGTCGATGATCGAGCGGAGGTGACGCGGCACGACGTTGGACACGGTGCTGATGTATCCGACGCCGCCCACCGCGTACAGCGCCAGAATGAGCTCGTCGCAGCCCGTGTAGTACGCCAAATCGGTTTGGGACAGCACCCTTTGAGTGCCCATCAGGTCGTACGCGCAGTCCTTCACGGCGACGATCCGCGGATGCTCCGCGAGCCGCATCATCGTCTCCGGTTCGATGCGGGTCCCCGTGCGCCCCGGGATGTCGTACAGCGCGATCGGGAGCCCCGACGCTTCGGCGACCTCCAGGAAGTGCGCCTCGACGGCGTCCTGCGGCGGCTTGCTGTAGTAGGGCGTGACCACCAACAGGGCGTCCGCGCCCGCCTTTTCGGCCCGCAGCGCCATCTCGACGGTGTGCCGCGTCGCGAAGCTGCCGACGCCCGCGACGATCGTGGCCCGGTCGCCCGCCGCCTCGGCGACCGCCCGTACGAGCGTGGCCTTCTCGTCGTCGGACGTGGTGGGGGACTCGCCGGTGGTGCCGGAGAGCACGATCCCGTCGCAGCCTTCGGCCACCAGGCGCTCGGCGAGCAACTGGGCGCCGTCGAGGTCGAGCAGGCCGTCGTCCGTGAAGGGCGTGACCATCGCGCAGAGGGCGCGGCCGAGAGGGGGAGGCGCCGGGGAGAGGGAAGTCGTGGGAGAGGTCATGGAGGAGGTCATAGAGGCAGTGTCGGTACGCCGACACTGAAGCTCCACTTAATTCTGCTACGAGGTGGGCGACAGGAACGCTACGAAGTGGCCGCGAGCAGGCCGCACCCTGGTGTCAACTCGCCCCCGTATGCGCCACCATGGGGGGATCGGTAGTCGACGGATGGCCGCACGGCACCGCGGCCGGTTCACAGGAGGCGTCATGAGGCTGGGCAAAGCACTCGCCACCGGGATCGCCGAGGAAGCCCCGCGGGATCGGCCGCGGCAGGGACAGCTCGAGCGGCACGCGGAGCCGGAGCCCGAACGGGCGGTGGCGGCCGTGGAGCAGACGGCCGCCGAGCAGCCGACGCCCGAGGTCCCGGCAGTCCGATGAGGCTGCGGCTCCCCGCGGAACGCCCGAAGGAGCCGCCGACCGGATACAAGATCGCCCGCCTGGCGCTGTCCCAGGACGGAGCCAGGGCCGGGTTCACCGGCGTCTCCCTGGGCGCGGCCCTGCCCTACGGCGCGCTCGACGCGGCCCGCTGTGTCTACGGCCGACGGCACACGGCCCCGCACCGCCGCTGCGACTGCGGCTTCCACTGCGTCCACGAGCGCCGCGCGGCGGAGGCTCTCCTGTGCAGCGGCGAGCACCGAGGGGCCGCGCTCCTCGAAGTGACGGTGCTCGGCGCGTACATCCGCTTCGAGCGCGGCTTCCGGTACGCGCGGCAGCGGGTGCGCGCGGTGACGGTGCTGCCGTGCGGATGCGGCGCGCGGGCCTCGGTCCTCGCGGACGCCGGGTGGGGCAGGCCGGGGTGGCGCGTGATCGAGGGGGTGTGCGGTTTCTGCGTAGGCAGGCGCATGTCGCTGCGGCTCACGGAGTTCGCCCGCCTCGCGGGTGAGGGGCTCACGGTCACCGCGGCGCGCCCCGATTCCGTGCCGGGGTCTCCCGCCGAGGCCATGGGGGTGCCGGAGCTGGTCGCCGAGGCGGCGCTGCTGCAAGCGCGACTCGACCTGTTCCAGGGCGAGTTGGCCCGCCTTGCGGGCGAGCAGAGTAGCTGACGGAGGCTGTTCCTCCGGGGATGCTTGGAGGGCTGGCTCGAAACCGTGGAGGGCTGGCCCGAATCCGCCGTGGCTGCGCGAGAGGCACAGCGCGCAGCACAGTGCGGCGCAGCACCCCTGAGGAGTCGCCATGGCCACCGGCAAGGAGTTTGAGATCGAGCGGGAGTTCGAGGTCGACGCCTCTCCTGCCGAGGTCTGGGAGGCGCTCACCACCGGCACGGGCGGCTGGCTGTGGCCCATGGAGTACGAACCCCGCGAGGGCGGTGCCGCCCCCTTCGGCGGCACGGTCACCCACTGGGAACCACCCCACCGCCTCACCGGCCGCGTCGAGAACCCCGAAGGCCTCCCGCCGGGCCACATCCGCAATCAGCTCGACCTCGCCGTCGAGCCCCGTGACGGAGGCCGCCGCTCCTGGATCCGCTACGTACACAGCGGCGTCCTCACCGGCGACTGGGACAACCAGTACGACGGAGCCAGCAAGCACACCGACTTCTACCTGCACACCCTGTGCCAGTACCTGACGTACTTCCCGGGCCTCGCCGTCACCTTCACCGCCCTCGAAGGACCCGCCCCCTCCGCCGCCCCGGGCGCCTTCGCCAAACTGGGCCGCCGCCTGGGCCTGCCCGACGACGCGTCCGAGGGCGCCCGCGTACGCGTGGACGCCCCCGGCGAACCCCTCGACGCGATGATCGACTTCCGTAGCCGGCACTTCATAGGCCTGCGTACGGACACCGCGCTCTACCGCTTCCTCGGCCGCAACCACTTCGGTGCCTCCGTGGGCATCAGCATCCACGACTTCGCCCCGCAGGCGGACGCCAAGGGCACCGAACTGGCCTGGCGGGACTGGCTGCTCAGGCTCTACGCGTGACGTTCCACGCGCATTCGAGGGAACACTACGGCCGGAACCGCAGCACCTGCGGATCATGGTCGCTGTTCTGCTCCGCGAACTCGGCGTTGATGTGCACGCTGTCGTACGAGAAGCCGCCCTTGCCCGCGCCGCCCACCCCGGGGCTGGTCAGGATCTGGTCGAGGACCTGGGTGTTCCCCTGGTAGACGTACGAGTAACGCTCCGACCGGGGAAGGGACTTGACGGCGGACTTCAGTGCGCCCCCCGCCTCGAGGGCGGCGGTCGTCGCCGAGAACTCGAAGTCGTTCACGTCCCCCACGACCACCACGTCCGCGTTCTTCTGCACCTTGCGGACGTCCCGCACGAAGGAGTTCACCGCCTGCGCCTGCCGCACCCGCTTCTCCTCCGACGACCGCACCGGCGGCTGGTGCCGCGAGACGAGACTCTCGTCGCCGCCCTTCGACCCGAAGTGGTTGGCGACGACGATCACGGGACGCCCTCGGAAGCTGAACTCACCGGCCAGCGGCTTGCGGCTGTCCGCCCACGCGGTGTTCGTGGGGTCGACGCGACCGGGGGAGAGGGTCAGTGCCGCGCGCCCGCCGGAGGAACGTACGACGCCCGTGCCCGTCGTCGCGTCCCCGTGGCCGCGGTCCGTGAAGGAGACCCGCTCGGGGTTGAAGAGGAACACCTGGCGGATGTTGCCGCCCGGCTCCCCGCCGTCCTTGTTGTTCTGCGGGTCGATGGACCGCCACGCGTACTGGGGGCCGCCCGCGGCGACGATCGCGTCCGTGAACTTCTTCAGGGTCGCCTCCGCCGAGACGGTCCCGTCGTTCTTCGCGCCGTTGTCGTCCTGGATCTCCTCGAGGGCGAGGATGTCGGGCGAGGCGAGATTCGAGACGACGGCCCCCGCGAGCGCGTCGAACTTCGTCTGCGGGTCGGTGGGGTCGAGGTTCTCCACGTTGTACGTCGCCACAGCGAGCTCGCTCTTGGCCTGCCGCCGCGTCTTCTCGCGCTCCAGGCCCTTGTCCGTGACCTTGCCGAGCGTCCGCGCGACCAGCGTGTAGCCGCCGAACTGGTTGAAGTCCAGGGGCCCTTCGGCGCCGCCGGACAGGGAGTCGCCGACGTTCGCCTTCGGGAAGGGCTGCTCGGAGAGCGGAGCGAGCTGCTGGATCTGGAGGCGCCCGGTGTTCTGGTCGTCGTAGGACTTGTACACCGTGCCGCCGCGCCGGTTCGGGTTCTCGTGCGGCTTCACGGTGATCCACAGCTCCGCGTAGGGATCCGTGGCGCCGACCACGCGCGAGGTGCCGACGCGTACGTTCATGCCCTCCAGGGACTCGTAGAGGTCGAGGGCGTACGAGCGGGGCTTGAGGCGCAGCGCGTTGATGCTGCCGCCGTTCGCGGGGTCGCCCTCGGGCGCGTACGCGGAAGGCACCGTCTTGGCGTTCACCGTGACGGGCGCGGGCAGCGCGTTGCCGGACGACTCGACCGTCACCGTCGGCTTGGTGAGCTGGGTCAGGGACTGGTTGCCGGACGCCTCGCCGCCCGGCACGTACTCGCCGACGGTCCCGGAGACGCGGACCGCGTCACCGGCCTTCACCGTCAGAGCGGCAGAGCCGGTGTAGACGAAGATCCCCTCGCTCGTCGCGGGGTCCCCGTCGCCCTTCGGGTCCTGGATCCAGAAGCCCTTCGAGCCGTACGCGCGGACGCCGGTCACGATGCCCGTCACGTCCGTGACCTGCTGACCCGCCAGCGGCGAGAGGCGGGTGCTGCCCTGGATGTCGTGGATGCGCACATCGGCGGCGGACGCGGACGAGGAGCCCGCGGCGAGGAGACCGGCCGCGAGGGCGGTGGCCACGACGGTGGAGACGGCGGCGGATCTCACGGCGGGCCGGGTGGTACGGGATATGTACGGCATGGAGAGACTCCGGATGAGGGTGAGTACGTATATGAGGGGTGAGCACGTGTGGAGCGGGTGAGGCGGACCGGCGGGTGCCCGGCGTTCTACGCGCGTCAATCTCTTGCGTGGCCAGGGGAGTTGTCAAGGTTCGGCGGGTGTTCTCACCGTGTATGTCTTCTGACAGGGACATGAACCGGGCGGCATGGGTCCAAATCCGTCTAGGCTTCAGCCCAGCGCACCCTTCCTCGGGCTCGTGACTCAGCTCGGGCAGGGGAGACCCCATCCTTCGGAGGAGAACCAGCCGATGTCCGTAAGTCCCGCCACCCTGCCGCCGGTGCGGCTGCACTCCGAAGCGGAACTCGCGCGGGCCGCGCTCGCCACACCGCTGCTCTCCCGCGCCGCGCGGCTCGCCCGCTGGGCGGGGCCCGACACGCGGGTCGGGGCGGGCGGCGAGCTCGTCGAGGAACAGCTGCCGGCCGCCGTCGCGGAGCTGGGCCTCGAAGCGGACGACCCGGACTCCGTCGCGTACGCGAGCGAGGCCTGGCGCGTGGCCGTCGACACCGGTCTGGTCGACGTCACGGACGCCGACGAGACGGAGGGCGAGGACGCGCCGGGCACGGTGAGCGCGGGCGAGGACCTCGCCGCGCTCACGTCCGGCAGCCCGCAGGACATCCTCGGCGTCTGGCTCGGCGCCCTGGACACCGTGTACGGGGACGCGACCGTGCCCGACATGGACAACCTCCTCGACGTCCTGGAGGAGAACGGCGAGATCGACTTCGAGGAGCTCGGCTGGGACCCGCAGGCGGAGGCGGACTTCCTGGACGGCGTGCTCGGCAACCTGTACCTGCTCACCGCCGGGGACGCCGGGGCGGACGAGAGCCCCGTGCCGCTGCCCGCGCTCGCCGCGTCGATGATCGTGCCCGACGACATGGGGGAGCCGACGGACGACGTCCTGGAGCAGGTGTCGGACGCGATGATGAAGCTCGACGACCAGTTCCGGCTCTTCGAGCCGCTGGGGCTCGTCGAGTACCAGCCGGTCGACGAGGCCCTCATGGTGGACATCGACGAGGCCGAGGCGCCGCTGCCGGACGAGGACGAGGACGTCACGCGGTACGGGATGGTCCGCCTCACGCCGCTCGGTGTGTACGGCATCCGGGCGCGGATGCTGGAGGCGGGCGTGGACGCTCCCGCGGTCGGCGATCTCGCGGACAAGGGCGCCGACGCGCTGCTCGAAGGCACGGCGGGCTTCCCGCAGGCCGCCGCGCAGGCCGAGATCGAGCAGTGGCTCGCCGCCCGGCACGAACCGCTGGCCGCGGCGCGGGAGCTCCTGTCCGCCGCACGGGGCGGGGACGAGGGGGCGCCGCTGCGGCGGCTCCGGTGCCAGCAGGCGCTCTCGCTGGTGGGCAGGGCCGCGGAGCCCGCCCTGAGGGAGGTGCTCGACGACGCCGAGCTCGGTGGGCTCGCCCGGGTGTGGCTGGCCGAGCACGGGGCGGCCGACGTGCCCGCGCCCTCCGAGGCCCTTGTCTTCTGGCTGACCATCGACACGATCGCGGCCCAGCTCGCCGCCGAGGGCAACTCGGACGAGCTGCAGGGGCTCGTGGAGGGGCTCTCCGAGCAGCACAGCGGGTTCTTCGCAGCGGCCTGGCGGGTCGAGCACCCCGCCACCGCGGATGTCCTGGAGGCGATGGGGCGGCTTCACCCCGACAAGAAGGTGGCCAAGGAAGCCCGGAAGGCGGCCTTCAAGGCGCGCTCGCAGCAAGGCGTCTGACGCTCGCTCGTTCGACGCCGAGAGCCGGCCGGGGCGGACGATCCGACCCGGCCGGCTCCCCGGTTCAGCTCAGCACTTGTACAGCGTCGTGTGCTTGAACGACGACGTCGCGCCGTCGAACCCGTACGTTCCCCGGTACGCCGGAGGGTTCTGGAACTCGCCGACGATCGTGATCGTGTTGGCGCAGGAACCCTGGCCGGTGCGCTTGGCGTCCAGGCGGATGGTGTCGCCGATGAAGCCGCCCGTGATGTCCCACGGAGCGCCGCAGATGCCGGAGGTGATCTGCCCGCCCACCACCACGTGCGGGTAGGTGTTCGGGTTGAACTTGACCTCCATCGCGAAGGTGATCGCGCCGTTGTGCAGCTCCAGCTTGGAGGTGGTGGCGACCGCCTCGGCGGAGACCTCCTGGGGCGCGGCGAACGCCTCGTCGCGCGTCTTGACCTCGGCGCCCTGCGGATTGTGGAAGCGGTGCTCCCCGCGGGCCTGGCCCTTCTGCTTGCGTGCCTGAGTGGTCATGAAACCCTCCTCTCGTGGTGCGACCGGTCAGGCCAGCTGTTCGGAGACCTCGACCCGCAGCAGCGCGCGGACGTTCTCGATGTGGTTGAGCACGGTGACGGTCGAGGAACCGGCGAACAGCAGGCCGAGCGCGACGGTGTCGAGCGAGGTCACCAGGGACCCCGAGTCGCCGCCCGCCGAGATGTTCGTCGTCAGGATCTGGTCCTTGAAGCGGGCCGTGCCCGCCGTGCCGTAGTTGACGTCGATGGTCGCGTCGACGGCGATGATCCGGCCGAAGGAGATGTTGGTCGTACGGCCGGTCTTCTTCACCAGGTCGCCGACCGCGACGTTCGCCTTGCGGCGCCAGGCGCGCGGCGCACCGCTGAAGTACGTCTCACGGGTCGCGTCCTGGAACTCGACGGTGCCGAGCGCCGCGTCGACGACGTTGTTGTGCCGCTCCAGCGGGATCTGCGGCGCGAACTGGATCGTGATGAAGCGCTCCAGGGTCGCGATGCGGTCGGCCGGGTCCTGACCGCCGTCGAAGACACCCGGCTGCACGATCGGGCTGCCCAGCTGCGCCCGGTTGGAGTCGGCGAGCACGTGGTTGTTGGACAGGATGTAGAACTTCGCCGGTGTGCCGAGGCCGGGGCCCGGCGGGTCGACGGAGGCGCCGGGCAGGAAGTCGTAGACCACGCTGCCGAGCGTGCCGGCCGTCACGCGTACGTTGCCGACCGAGAATCCCGCGGGGCACGGACGCATCCGGCGCTTGAGGAGCTGCGGCTCGAACGTGCCGAGCCCGCTGAGCTCTTCCAGCATGGGCTGCGAGAGGCCCCCGAGCTGATCGCTCACGCCGCCGTCGGGGCCGTACGTCACCGAGCGCTCGTCGGGGCGGCTCATCCTGCGCTGCTGCCGCTGTGCGGCGACGTGGCCGACGGCGATGACGTCGGTGGGGGTGCCGTCGTCCATCTGGGAGGGGATGACGTCCCGCTCCGGGAGCATGGACTCCGGCAGCTTCTGGGTCACGAACACGACGACCGCGGGTTCGCCGGTGGGCTCTCCGTCGGTCCACTTCACGCCGTGGCCGAAGCCCACGACATTGGCCAGCGACGTCTGGGGGCCCAGGAAGTCCCCTTTCGCCTGCTGACGCGAGCTGTCGCTGAGCTGACCGCCGGTGGGTCCTCGCATCAATTCGGGCTGGCTCACCACGCCAGACCACCTCTTCCCCTTGATCGAAGGGTGGAGTTCCGGTTCGCTCGTGCAGATCGTCCTACTGCTGGGCCTCGCCCTGCTGCGCCATGGGCTCGCCGATGGCGAGGACGCGCACGGGGACGCCTTCGAGCACTTCCGGAACCATGTCTTCGTCCCGGAGCCGGTCACGGGGCACTTTGCGGGTGACGAACACGACGATCACGTCTGCCCCCGAGCGCTCGTCCTTGCCGATGCCGACTCCGGTGACGTTTGCCAGCTTCATCAGCCGGTCCTCATGGAGGCTGCGTGCCTGGGACGCATCCACGCGGCTCGCCTCCCCTACGGGTGATGCAGGTAGGGGATGTCTATTGCCGTGTGGGTGGCGGGTCAAGGCGTTCTGCACGAAATCTTGGCTTTACTGGTGATCCGCGCCTGTTGACCTTGTTTACGAAGTCTCTTCCCTCCTGCGGCTCATGTGCGCACATGCCTGTGGCTCATGTACGCAGATGGGAAGCGCCGTTGAGGTCCAGAACCGTGCCCGAGGCCCACTCCGCGACCGGCGAGGCAAGCCAGAGCACCGCCGCCGCGATCTCGTCCGCCGTGCCCGCGCGCCCGAACGGGCTCTGCGCGCGGATCGCCGCGCCCTCGTCCCCGCTCAGGCGGTGCGCGACCCGCTCGGTCGCGAAGAACCCGGGCGCCACCGACGCCACCGCGATCCCGTACGGCGCGAGCGACACCGCGAGGGACTGGCCGAGCGCGTGGACGGCCGCCTTGGTCGCCCCGTACGCCGGGTGGTCGGGCTCCCCGCGGAACGCCCCGCGCGATCCGATGTTCACGATCCGGCCGCCCGTGCCCTGGTCGATCATGCGACGGGCCGCCAGGTGGCTGAGGTTCGCCGTGGCGAGGAGGTTCACCGACACGTGCCGCTGCCAGAGCGCCGCCCAGTCCTCGTACGACGTGTCGGCGAGGGGATGCGGCAGGTTCACGGCGGCGTTGTTGACCAGGACGTCCAGGCCACCGAGGCCACCGGAGCCACCGAGGCCGTCCGAGCCGCCGAGCCCGGTGGCGGCCCGCTCCGCGACGTCCGCGGCGCCCGCCGGATCCGACAGGTCGCCGCCCACCAGGACATGGCCCTCGCCCTTGAGCGAGGAGAGCGTCGCACGTGCCTCGTCCGCACGTGAGCCGTAGTGCACCGCGACGCGGTCGCCATTCTCCGCGAAGGCCTGCGCGAGCGCTCTCCCCAGGCCTCGGGAGGCCCCGCTGATCAGTACACGGCGGCCGGTGGCAGGCAGATTCATGGAAGGAGGCCCCTTGATGTCGGACGGCGTTCAACCGCCGTTTATACGCGAGCGGGAACGTGACGCCGACAGCAGCCCGGCCCGAAGCCCGACCGGCAGCCCGGCCCGGAAATGCCCAGCACGTACACAGTCAGCCAGCCCGTAGCCCGCTCGTACGCGCCCCAGGAGACATCATGCCGCTCACCCGCAGGGACTTCACCAGACGCTCCGCGATCACCGGAGCGGGGGTCGCGCTGGCCGGCAGCGTCGGCGCGCTCGCCACCGCGCCGGGCGCGCTCGCGGCCGATGAGACGACGGCGGACGGCATTGACGGGGCCGAAGCGCTCGGCGGCGCCCCCGGCTACGGCCCCCTCGTCCCCGACCCGGAGGGCCTGCTCGCGCTGCCCGCCGGATTCTCGTACCGCGTGCTCACCCACAGCGGAAAGACGAAGCTGGAGAGCGGCGAGTTCACGCCGTCCAACCACGACGGCACGGCCACCTTCGAGGGGCCGCGCGGCGCGACCCTGCTCGTCAACAACCACGAGCTGAGCGGCGCCCGCTCCAAGTGGCCGCACCCGGTCCCGCTCACCGAAGGACTCGTCTACGATCCTGCTGCCTCCGGCGGCTGCACCGTCGTGGAGGTCCGCCGCGACGGACACGTCGCCGAGTGGGTCGGCATCGCGGGCACCGCCACCAACTGCGCGGGCGGCAGCACCCCGTGGAGCACCTGGCTGACCTGCGAGGAGACCGAGGACCGGGTCGGCCAGAACGGCATGACCAAGGACCACGGCTACGTCTTCGAGGTCGACCCGCACGACCGGCGTGCCAACCGCGCCCCCAAGCCCATCAAGGCGCTCGGCCGCTACGCCCACGAAGCCGTTGTCGTCGACCCCAAGCGCGGCCACCTCTACCTCACCGAGGACGCGTCGGGGCCCAACGGCCTGCTCTACCGCTGGACCCCGCCGCACGGCTTCAAGCACGGTCGCGGCAAGCTGCGCACCCTCGCCGACGACGCGGGCGTCCTGAAGGCGCCCAAGTGCTACGACTCCGGCGGCCGTTTCGTGGACGACCTCTCCCGCGCCACCAAGATCGGCACCGTCTACGGCGTGGACTGGGTCGAGGTCCCGGACCGCGACGCCCGTACGGTCTCGGTGCGCAAGCAGTTCGGCGACGGTGACATCACCCGCGCCCGCAAGCTCGAAGGCATGTGGTGGGGTGACGGCGGCGTCTACATCGTCGCCTCGTTCGCCCGCGACGAGAGCCCCGTCCAGCACGACGGGCAGGTGTGGTTCTACCACCCCTCGCGCCGCACCCTCACCCTGAAGGTGCTCCTGGGCGTCAACCCGGACCCCACCAAGGACGGCGCCTTCGACGGCCCCGACAACATCACCGTCTCCCCGTACGGCGGCCTCGTCATAGCCGAGGACGGCGAAGGCATCCAGTACCTCTTCGGGGCGACCGAGCGCGGCCGTACGTACCCGATCGCGCGCAACGAACTCAACGCGGGCACGCCCGAGGATCCCTCCTACAGCGAGTTCACCGGCGTCACGTTCTCGCCCGACGGCAAGACGCTCTACGCCAACATCCAGACCCCCGGCATCATGCTGGCGATCACCGGCCCCTGGCGGCGCCAGCGCCACTGATGTCCGTGCGAAGGGCGCGCGGAGGGGCAGGGTCCGCCGTGTATGCCTCCCCGCGCCCCTTCCCGCCGTTTTCCGTTCGCTCAAGCCCCTTGCCCACGGCGGAAATTGGTATCTAACATTTCAGTGCATGGGAGCCATGCAACCCGTGCGCCGCACCCTCCTGCGGGACCAGGCGTACGCATCGATCCGTGACGCGATCGTCGGCGGGGACATCCCGCCGGGCAGCATCGTGCGGGACGCCGACCTCGCCGCGTCGCTCGGCCTTTCCCGCGCGCCCGTCCGCGAGGCGTTCTCGCGCCTCGTCGACGAGGGCCTCCTGGAGACCAAACCGCAGAGCCACACCCGTGTGACGCCGCTCGACGCCGCCGACGTCAGGGACGCGGCGGCCGTGGTGCGCGCCATGCACGAGCTCACCGCCCGCAGCGCGGTGCCCCGCCTCGAGCCCGCGCACCTCTACGCGATGCGCGAGGCCAACCGCCGGTTCGCGGCGGCCGTCGCGTCCGGCGACGTGGAGGGTGCCCTGCGGGCCGACGACGACCTGCACGGCGTCCTCGTCGCCGCCTGCGGCAACAGCGCGGCAGCGGCCACCATCAGCCGCTACACCCCCCTCATCCGCCGCCTGGAGAGACAGCGCTTCGGCGAGGGCCTGACCTGCGGCTCCGCCGCACTGCACGAGCGGCTCATCGACGCGTGCGCGGACGGCGACCCGGACGCGGCGGCGGCCGTCACCACCGAGATCTGGCGCGCCCTGGAAGAACTCGCACACCCCTGAACCGCCCGGGAGGCCCCCCGTGACCACACAGTCCACGCCCCTCGACTCCTACGCCCGCTACCCCCTCCTCTTCGGCCCCTCGCCCGTCCACCCCCTGGACCGCCTCACCCATCACCTGGGCGGTGCCGCGCTCTGGGCCAAGCGGGAGGACTGCAACTCCGGCATCGCGTACGGCGGCAACAAGACGCGGAAGCTGGAGTTCCTGGTCGCCGACGCGCTCGCCCAGGGCTGCGACACCCTCGTGTCGATCGGCGGCGTCCAGTCCAACCACACCCGCCAGGTCGCGGCCGTCGCCGCCCGCGCCGGGCTCAAGTGCGTCCTTGTCCAGGAAAGTTGGGTCGACTGGCCCGACTCCGTCTACGACAAGGTCGGCAACATCCTGATCAGCAGGCTCGCGGGCGCCGACGTACGCCTCGTACGCGCCGGATTCGGCATCGGCATCAAGGACAGCTGGGAGCAGGCGGTGCGCGAGGTCGAGGAGGCGGGCGGCACGCCGTACGCCATCCCGGCGGGCGCCTCCGAGCACCGGCTCGGCGGTCTGGGCTTCGCGCGCTGGGCGTACGAAGTGGCCGAGCAGGAGGAAGAGTTGGGGGTCTTCTTCGACACCGTCGTGGTCTGCTCGGTGACCGGGTCGACGCAGGCGGGGATGGTCGCCGGGTTCGCCGCGCTCGCGGAGGAGGGCGCCCGTCCCCGCCGGGTTCTGGGCATAGACGCCTCCGCCGACCCCGACCGTACCCGCGAGCAGATAGCCCGGATCACGCGCGGGACGGCGGAACTCATCGGCGTACAGGCAGAAGTGAAGGATTCCGAGATCGAGCTGGACGCGCGCTATCACGCGGGCACCTACGGGCTCCCCGACGAGGCGACCCTCGACGCGATGCGGCTCGCGGCCCGCACGGAGGGCATGCTGACCGACCCGGTCTACGAGGGGAAGTCGATGGCCGGGATGATCGACCTGGTCGACAGGGGAGAGATCGCACGCGACGCGACCGTCCTGTACGCCCACCTCGGCGGGCAGCCCGCCCTGAACGCCTACAGCGCCTTGTTCTGATTCTCCTGGCGGCGGGGAGCTGACGGAGGCCCCTGGGGCACACATGTGCGCGCGGTGCCACGGAGCAACTACGTACCGCTACGAGGAAACCGGGATTGTGTGTCGGTTTGATGCCGATGTGAGGACCGTGTGAGCTCGGAGCATGGTGCGCCGGGGTCCGGAGGGCGCATACTCAGAACATGACGAGGCCCCCCGGTACCCGACGCCACCTGCCGAACAGTCCTTTCAACGTTCCGCCGCCCCCCGCACCGCCCATCGAGCAGTTCGCCGTGGGCGACCGGGTGTCACACGACCAATACGGACTCGGACGGATCGTCGGAGTCGAAGGCGAAGAAGCAGTGGTCATCGACTTCGCAGGCCGCCAGGGAAGGTTCCTGAGCCCTTACGCGAAGCTGGCCAAGCTCTGACCTGACGCAGGCCTCCGGGCGCGTCCACACGCACGACAAAGGGCGGTCGGCGGGAAGGTTCATCCCCTTCCCGCCGACCGCCCCTGCATGTCGCCCAGCGCCGCCGCGCGGGCCCGTAGGCACTCGCGCGGCGGTCGCTGCGGGCTACAGCGCCTGCGCTGCGGGCTTCACCATTCCGCGCACGGTCCGTGACTTAACGAAGTCGCCGATGGCGGTCATTTCCCACTCGCCGCTGAACTGCTTGATCATCTTGGCCATCATCACGCCCGTCTGCGCCTCGGCGTTCGTGAGGTCGAAGCGGACGAGCTCCTCGCCCGTCGCCGCGTCGAGCAGGCGGCAGTACGCCTTGGCGACCTGCGTGAACTTCTGGCCCGAGAACGAGTTCACCGTGAAGACGAGACCCGTCACGTCCTGCGGCAGACGCCCCAGGTCCACGACGATCACCTCGTCGTCCCCGCCGCCCTCACCCGTGAGGTTGTCGCCGGAGTGCTTGATCGCGCCGTTCACGATCGACAGCTTGCCGAAGTAGCAGCTGTCCACGTGGTTGCGCTGCGGGCCGTACGCGATGACGGAGGCGTCCAGGTCGATGTCCTTGCCGCCGTACGCGGGCTCCCAGCCGAGGCCCATCTTGACCTGCGAGAGCAGCGGCTTGCCGCCCTTGACCAGGGACACGGTCTGGTTCTTCTGGAGGCTGACCCGGCCCTTGTCCAGGTTGATCTTCCCGGCACCGGGCGCGGGGGCCGCGGGCGCCGGAGGAGCGGCGGGGGCCGCCGGCGCCGCGAGGCGGGGGTCGGCGACCGGCGGGGGCGGGCCCTGGACCGGGGAGCCGGTCGGGGGCGCCATCGGGGCGGCGGGGGCGGCCGGGGCCGCGGGCTCCTCGACCGAGACGCCGAAGTCCGTGGCGATGCCTGCCAGGCCGTTCGAGTACCCCTGACCGACGGCGCGCGCCTTCCACGCGCCGTTGCGCAGATAGACCTCGACGATCACCAGGGCCGTCTCGCCGCCGAGCTGCGGGGGCGTGAACGTGGCAAGCACGGAACCGTCGTCCGCGTTGCGGATGGTGGCGGTGGGCTCGACGCCCTGGAAGGTCTGTCCCGCCGCGTCCGGGCTCGCGGTGACGACGATCTTCTCGATGCCTGCGGGCACGGCGCTGGTGTCCACCGTGATCTTGTCGGGGGTCGTGCCGCCACCCGACTGGTAGGTCACGCCGGGGCCTGCCGGCTGGTTGAAGAAGATGAAGTCGTCGTCGGAGCGCACCTTGCCGTCGGCGGTGAGCAGCAGGCCCGATACGTCGAGCCGCACCGGTGCGGCGACGTCCACCGCTACGCGAGAGGCGGTGAGAGGGATGTTCGAGCCGGGTGTCATAGCGGTCATGTCCGGGGTAACGAACGTCCCGGCTTTGCCGTTCCCTTACCTACACAGATTTCTTTCCCGCGTGCCCCGAACGCCGGACGGGCTGCGATTTTGCCCGTCCGGCGTCTGTGGCCGCTCTACGGCACCACCACGATCTTCCGGCCCACTCCCGACGCGAACCGGTCGAGCGCGTCGGGGTAGGAGTCCAGCGGCATCCGGTCGCTGATGAACACATCCGGATCGAGGACGCCCGCGGCGAACAGCTCCGCCGCCCGCTCATAGCTGTGCAGGACCGCCATCGACCCGGTGATGGTGATCTCCTGGTTGTAGATCTTGTACGGGTCGATGCTGACCCGTGTCGCGTAGTCGGCCACCCCGAACTGCAGGAACGTACCCGCTTTGGCGACCCGGCCGAGGCCGTCCTGGATCGCCGCCGCGTTGCCCGTGGCGTCGACGACGATGTCCCACCCCTGCGGCCGCTCCAACTCGTCCGCACCGGCGGCCGACCCCGAGACGCCCAACTGCCGGGCCGTGGCCAGGCGGTCCGCGTTGAGGTCCACGATGTCCACGCTCGCCGCGCCCGTCCGCTTGGCGAGCTCCAGCATCATCAGGCCCATCGTCCCGGAGCCGTAGATCAGGACGTGCGCGCCGAGCTGGGCGCGCAGGACGTCGTAGCCGCGCACCGCGCAGGACAGCGGCTCGATGAGGGCCGCGTCCTGGGTGCGTACGTTCTCGGGGAGCCGCACGCAGTTGGCGACGGGCGCGACGGCGTACTGGGCCGCGCCGCCCGCCGTGGTGACGCCGATCGCGTTCCAGCGCTCGCAGAGGTTGTTGTGGCCGGTACGGCAGTAGCGGCACTCGTAACAGTAGAGGGAGGGGTCGACGCCGACCCGGTCGCCGACAGCGAGCTCCGTGACGTCGCGGCCGAGGCCCACCACCTCCCCGGCGAACTCGTGCCCCGGGACCACCGGCAGCGTGGGTGCGAACTCGCCCTGAAGGATGTGCAGGTCGGTTCCGCACAGACCGCAGGCGGCGACCTCGACGACGACGTCGCGCGGCCCCGGGGTGGGGTCGGGCACCTCGCCGACGACGGCTTTGCCAACGGACTCGATGATGGCGGCCTTCACTTGACTGCTCCCAACGACAGGCCCTGGACCAGCTTGTCCTGGGCGGCGAACCCTGCGGCGAGCACCGGCAGGGAGACTACGAGGGACGCGGCGCACACCTTCGCCAGGAACAGGCCCTGGCTGGTGATGAAGCCGGTCAGGAACACGGGTGCGGTCTGGGCGACGACGCCCGTGAGCACCCGTGCGAAGAGGAGTTCGTTCCAGCTGAAGATGAAGCAGATCAGGGACGTCGCCGCGATCCCGGGCAGCGCGATGGGGGCCACCACGCGCGTGAGGATGGTGGGCAGGCGAGCCCCGTCGATCTGCGCGGCCTCGATGATCGCGACCGGCACCTCGGCGAGGAAGGACTGCATCATCCACACCGCGATCGGCAGGTTCATCGACGTGTAGAGGATGACGAGCAGCCAGATGTTGTCGAGCATCTCGGTGTTCTTGGCGAAGAGATAGATCGGCAGGAGGCCCGCCACGATCGGCAGCATCTTCGTCGAAAGGAAGAAGAACAGGACGTCCGTCCACTTCTTCACCGGCCTGATGGAGAGCGCGTACGCGGCGGGCAGCGCGAGGACGAGCACGAACAGGGTCGAGGCGACCGACGCCACCGTCGAGTTGATGAGCGAGGGCCAGGGGCTCGCGCCGCCGCCCGTGCCGAAGAAGTCGCGGTAGCCGTCCAGGGTGAGCGAGGCGGCGAGCGAGGGCGGATTGGTCGCCGCGTCCGACTCCGAGTGGAAGGACGTCAGCGTCATCCAGGCGATGGGCAGGAAGAACAGGATTCCGGCCAGCCAGGCGGCGAGACCGAGTCCTGCGGAGCCCCGGATGCGGAAGCGGCTCCCGGGCTGCTGTGTACGTACACGCGTCACGTCGGTGCTCATGCGCGGGACGCCTCCTCACGGAACAGGGACGAGACGACCCGCAGCGCGAAGGTCGCGATGATGATGGAACCGATGACGACGAGGACACCGGCGGCGGACGCGAGGCCGTTCTCGTGGGCCTGGTAGAAGCTCTGGTAGACGGTGTAGGGCAGGTTGGCTGTGCCGAGACCGCCCGAGGTGATCGTGAAGACGGCGTCGAAGTTCTGCACGATGTAGATCGAGCCGAGCAGCGAGCCGAGCTCCAGATAGCGGCGCAGATGCGGCAGCGTCAGATAGCGGAACACCTGCCAGTTGCCCGCGCCGTCCATGCGGGCCGCCTCGATGAGCTCGCTGTCGCGGCTCTGCAGTCCCGCGAGCAGGATCAGCATCATGAAGGGCGTCCACTGCCAGATCAGGGAGGCCTCGATGGCGATCAGCGGGGTGTTGGAGACCCAGTCGGGCTGGGCCGCGCCGTCACCGCCTATCCAGTTGAGCAGGCCGTTGAAGAGGCCGTACTCGGGGTTGTAGAGCACGTGCTTCCACAGCAGCGCCGCGGCCACCGGCACGAGCAGGAACGGCGCGATGAGCAACGTACGCACGAATCCGCGGCCCCGGAACTTCCGGTCGAGGAGCAGGGCGAGGCCGAGGCCGATGACGAGGCTGGCTATCACGACGGTGGCCGTGAGCACGATGGTCGTCAGGACGGACTTGCGCAGGTCCGGGTCGGTGAGGACCTCGGAGTAGTTGCCGAATCCGGTGAAGCTGCGGGCGTCGGGGTAGAGGGCGTTCCAGTCGAAGAAGGAGATCACCAGCGTGGCCACGAACGGCAGCTGGGTCACGACGACCATGAAGATCAGGGCGGGCAGGAGCGGGGCCCTGGTGGCCCAGGCGCGCAGTCTTCCCGGCGCCTTGGGTCCTGGGGTGCGCGCGGTCTTGGGCGCGACATCGGTGGTACTCGCGGTGGCGGTCATCGTCCCTCGTACTCCTCGGCGATCTTCTCGGCGAGCTTCTGTGACTTCTTGAGGGCCGAATCGACGGACTGGCGCCCGGCGATGGCCGCGCTGATCTCCTGGGAGACCTTCGTGCCGAGGTCGGTGAACTCGGGGATGCCGACGAACTGGATGCCGGGCGCGGGACGCGGCTGCACGCCCGGGTCGGTCGGCCGCGCGCCTTCGATGGCGTCATGGGTGACGTCCTGGAACGCGGCGGCTTCCTTGCGGTACTCGGGGATCTCGTACGTCGACGCGCGCTTGCCCGCCGGGACGTTGGACCAGCCGATCTTCTCGCCGACCAGCTGCTCGTACTCCTTGCTGGACGCCCAGGAGACGAACTTCCACGCCTTGTCCGGGTTGCGCGAGGCCTTCTGCAGGCCCCATGCCCAGGTGTAGAGCCAGCCGGAGCTCTTGGTCTTCTCCACGGGCGCCGGTACGTAGCCGATCTTGCCCTTGACCGGGGACTTGGCGGCCTCCAGCGAACCGGCGGCGGCCGTGGCGTCGTACCACATGGCGGTCTTGCCCTGGGTGAGGTTGTTCAGGCACTCGGCATAGCCGGACTGAGCGGCTCCGGACTCGCCGTGCTTGCGGACGAGGTCCACGTAGAACTGCGTCGCCTTCTTGAACTCGGGGGAGTCGAGGCGGGCCGTCCAGTCCTTGTCGAACCAGGTCCCTCCGAAGGTGTTCACCACGCTCGTCAGGGGCGCGATCAACTCGCCCCAGCCGGGGAGCCCGCGCAGACAGATGCCCTTCATGCCGGACTCGGCGCCGTCCACGTCGGCCGAGAGCTTCGCCACCTGCTGCCAGGTGGGGTTCTTCGGCATGGTGAGCCCGGCCTTCTTGAACACGTCCTTCCGGTACATCAGGAAGGACGACTCTCCGTAGAAGGGCTGTCCGTAGAGCTTGCCGTCGTCGCCGGTGAGGGACTGGCGCATGGACGGCAGTACGTCCTTCTCGTCGTACGCCTTGTCCTTCTTGGTGTACGAGCCCAGTTCGTGCAGCCAGTCGTTCTTGGCGTAGATCGGGATCTCGTAGTTGGAGAGCGTGGCGACGTCGTACTGCCCCGCCTGGTTGGCGAAGTCCTGACTGATCTTGTCGCGGACGTCGTTCTCGGGCAGGACGGTGAAGTTCACCTTGATGCCCGTTTCCTTGGTGAAGTGGGCGGCGGTGAGCTTCTGCAGTTCGACCATCTGCGGGTTGTTCACCATCAGTACGTTGATGGAGTCGCCGGAACCGGTCCCGCCCGCCCCGGCCCAGCAGCCGGAGAGCAGCGGGGCAAGCAGCGTCCCTGCGGCTGCCGCGGCAAGTGCGCGCGACCTCCGTCGGCTCTGGGTTCGCATGAATGCTCCTGGACGTATGGGGACTTATGGGATGTGTGGGGGTGCGTCTGGGTAAATATGGGCGTGCGGAATCACGAGAGGTGGGCGGGGGAGTGGGAGGAAGGGGAAATTGAGGGAGGCGAGCGGGTGGGGTGGTGGTGTCAGACGCGGATTACCTGGGGGCCCTGGAGCGAGTAGCGGTGCGCCTCGGACGCGGGCAACTGCGTGCTCGTGACGATCGACTCCAACTCGCCGACGTGCGCGAACCTGCAGAAGCTCGTCGCTCCGAACTTGGTGTGCACGCCCGTGAACACGGTGCGCCGTGACGCGCGGATGGCCTGCGTCTTCACCTCGCTGACCGCCGGGTCGGGCGTGGTCAGGCCGTGTTCGCGGGAGATGCCGTTGGCCCCGATGTACGCGAGGTCGATCACGAATCCGGCCAGCATGCGCGTCGTCCAGTGGTCGACGGTCGCGAGGGTGCCCGGACGGACACGGCCGCCGAGGAGGAGGACGGACATGTTGTCGGCCTCTGCGAGGACGCCCGCGGTGGCCAGGGACGCGGTGACGACGGTCAGGGGGCGGCCCTTGGCCGCTTCGGGGAGAGCCTCGGCGATGAGCTGCGGGGTGAAGCCCTCGTCGACGAAGACCGTTTCGGCGTCGCCGAGGAGGTCGGCGGCCGCGGTGGCGATCCGCCTCTTCTCGGGGACGTGCATGGTGGTGCGGAACGCGAGGGTCGTCTCGAAGCCCGCGCTCTCCACGGGATAGGCGCCGCCGTGGGTGCGGCGGACCAGGCCGTGGTCCTCCAGGGCACGCAGGTCACGGCGGACGGTCTCTTTGGCGACACCCAGTTTGGTGGCGAGTGCGGTGACGTCCACGGAGCCGGAGTTCCGTGCTGCCTTGACGATCTCCCGCTGGCGCTCTTCCGCGGTCATGGGTGCCGCCGCCT
Organism: Streptomyces sp. NPDC055239; assembly: GCF_053606205.1. Classification (NCBI taxonomy): domain Bacteria; kingdom Bacillati; phylum Actinomycetota; class Actinomycetes; order Kitasatosporales; family Streptomycetaceae; genus Streptomyces; species Streptomyces sp. NPDC055239. Next base: position 308,491 of record NZ_JBSGRD010000008.1, read on the forward strand.
TTCCTCGCTGTGCCCGTTCGGGCCCTGTGGGGAAGTTCTACAGCGGGGGACGGTGTGTGAACAGGCTCGGAGTGGAGACGATGGTGCCCGGATGTGCCCGCTTGGCAGGGCTGCGGCCTCTGCTTCGGGCGGGAGCGGTGCCCGTTCGGGGGGTTCGGGGTGCCCGTTTGATGCCCGGGTGGGGTTCGGACAGCTGTTCTTCCCTCACCGGAAGGGCTGGTTTCGGTCTGTCCGGGCGCCGGTACGGCCGAGTGCTCAGTACGGCCAGACTGGAGGGTTCGTGCAGAAGTGACCCCCCAGGTTCGCGTGGTCCGGATTCGCGGGGTCCAGCTCTCCCTGCTCGGCGACCAGCTTCTCCGCGTACTGCTCGGAGTCGTCCTGCGGCGCGTAGCCGAGCGCGCGCGCCGACGAGAGGTCCCACCAAAGACGCGTGTTCGCGGACGATCCGTAGACCACCGTGTGTCCCACGGCGGGCGCGGTCAGTGCCGCGTCGAAGAGCCGGGCGCCGTCCCCGGGGCTCATCCAGACCGACAGCATCCGCACGCTCGACGGCTCCAGGAAGCACGAACCGATCCGCACCGAGACGGTCTCCACCCCGTGCTTGTCCCAGTAGAACTGGGCGAGATCCTCACCGAAGGACTTCGAAAGGCCGTAGAAGGTGTCGGGGCGGCGCGGCGCGTCCACCGCGATCAGCGGATCGTCCCCGACGGGCCGCGGCGTGAACCCGATGGCGTGGTTCGACGACGCGAAGACGACCCGGCGGACGCCTTCCTCGCGGGCCGCTTCGTAGAGGTTGTACGTCCCCTCGATGTTGGCCCGCAGGATCTTGTCGAAGGACGCCTCCAGGGAGATGCCCGCGAGGTGGATGACCGCGTCGACGCCCCGCACGGCCTCCCGCAGCGCCTTCTTGTCGGCCAGGTCCGCCGTGATCGCGTCGGGCTCGCCGTCGATGGGCAGTACGTCGAGCAGCCGCAGTTCGTAGCCGTAGGCCGGAAGCAGCCCCCGCATCAAGGTGCCGAGGCCGCCCGCGGCGCCGGTGAGCAGGATGGTGCGGGGAGCGGGCATGAGGGGGTCTCCTCGGATCAGGGGCCGATCAGGGGCTGCTGCTGTTCAACGGCTGCTGTTCAACGGTCGTGTTCGCGTGCGCGTACAGCATTCACATCTGTGGACAAGCTAGGGATCAATGCCTCTTCGAGTCAAGTGTCGTACGGAGGTGGCGGATCCGCTCCTGAATCACGCTTCTCTTGCCGATCTCTTGTTGATCCCCGGCCGGCCTCGGAGCTTGACCGGGGCTCAGACGGCGGCTTAGCGTGGGTGCGTTCAGAAATATGGACGTGGATCAGAAACGTGCACGCTTAGGGAGAGCCCGTGACGTCAGCAACCCTCGCCGATCGACTCAATGTCCCCAGCGGGCCGCTGTTCTTCCCGGTCACCGCCTACGGTCCTGACGGGTCCGTCGACCTCGACGTCTACCGCGCGCACGTGCGCGCGGGCATCGACGCGGGCGCGGCTGCCGTGTTCGCCTGCTGCGGCACCGGAGAGTTCCACGCCCTGACGCCCGAGGAGTTCGGGGCCTGCGTCGCCGCGGCCGCCGAGGAGTCGGCGGGCCGGGTGCCGGTCGTCGCGGGCGCCGGGTACGGCACGGCGCTCGCCGTACGGTACGCCAAGCTCGCCGAGGAAGCCGGTGCCGACGGGCTGCTCGCGATGCCGCCCTACCTCGTCGTCGCCGGGCAGGAGGGACTGCTCGCGCACTACGCCGAACTGGCCGCGGCGACCTCGCTCGACATCATCGTCTACCAGCGGGACAACGCCGTGTTCACCCCGGAGACGGTGGTCGAACTCGCCCGGACCGAGGGCGTCATCGGCTTCAAGGACGGCCTCGGCGACATGGACCTGATGCAGCGCATCGTCAGCGCCGTGCGCGCGGAAGGCCCCGAGGAATTCCTCTACTTCAACGGGCTGCCCACCGCGGAGCTGACAGGGCTCGCCTACCGGGGCATCGGCGTCACGCTCTACTCGTCGGCGGTCTTCTGCTTCGCGCCCGACATCGCGCTCGCCTTCCACCGCGCCTTCAACGCAGGGACCGCCGAGGGCGACGCCCTCGTGAACCGGCTCATCGACGGCTTCTACCGGCCCTTCGTGGAACTGCGCGCCGAGGGGCGCGGATACGCCGTCTCCCTCGTCAAGGCGGGCGTACGCATGGCAGGGCTCGACGTCGGCGGGGTGCGGACGCCGCTGCACGAGCCCGCCGACGAACACATCAAGCGCCTGGCCGAACTGACCGAGCGCGGGCGCGCCCTGGTGCGGGAGGAGAGCGCGTGAGGACCTCCGCCTTCCTGTACCCCTGGGACGTCGTCGGCGACCCCGAGGCGCCCGCCCGCGTCGCCGACCTCGGCGTCCAGCAGGTCACCCTCGCCTCCGCCTACCACTCCACGCGCGCGCTGACCCCCCGCCACCCCCGCCACCGCATCGTCACCGCCGAACACGCGGTGGTCCTCTACGAGCCCGGTGGCCGGTGGCAGGGCCGCGACCTGCGTCCGTACGCGGCCGGAAGCTGGGCCCCTGGTGACGCCTACGGGGAGGCCGCCGACGCACTGGCGGCCGCCGGGCTCGACGTGCACACCTGGGTTGTCCTCGCCCACAACTCCCGTATGGGCGCCGACCATCCGGACACCTCCGTCGTCAACGCCTACGGAGACCGCTACCCCTGGGCCCCCTGCATCGCACAGCCCGCCACGCGCGCGTACCTCGTCGATCTCGCGGCGGAGGCCGCCGTACGCCCCGGCGCGCGCGGCACCGAGCTGGAGTCCCTCGGCTGGTACGGCCTCGCGCATCTGCACGCCCACGACAAGATCGCGGGAGTGCCGCTCGGCGAGGCCGCGCAGTACCTGATGTCGCTGTGTTTCTGCGCGGACTGCCGTGCGGGGTACGCCGGACAAGGGCTCGCCCCCGACGAGCTCGCGGCCGGGGTCCGTCGCGCCCTGGAGCCCGTCTGGCGGGGCGACGAGCCGCCCGGCGGCTGGGAGGGCGTGGAGAAGCTCATCGGCGCCGAGACGGCGACCGCCACGCGCGCGTGGCGCGAGGAAGCCGCCCGCACGCTCCAGGAGGCGGCGATCGCCGCCGTGCGCGCCGCGGCGCCGGACGGCTTCCAGGTGCTGCTGCACGCCGACCCGGTGGCCTACCACTGCGGCGCCAACGCCGGAGTCGACCCGGAGCACATCCTCTCCGTGGCCGACGGCGTGGTCGTGCCCTGCACGGGCGGCGCCCAGGCCCTGACCCCCTTCGACGCGCACCGCACGGCCCGCACCACCCTCGCCGCGAACCTCACCGTGGTCTCCGGCATGGGCGGAAGGCCCGCGACCCTCGCCGCCGACGCGGCGCAGGCGCTCACCCTGGGCGCCGATGAACTGCGGCTCTACCACGCCGGGTTGGCGTCGGACGCGGATCTCGCGCAGGTGAGGACCGCTCTGGCGCAGCTGGACTAGCCCGGCACGCGCTCCCCAACCTCCCTCTGTCGCCCGCGAAGTGGAAGCGGTTACCATCCGCCCAACATTTCGCTCCAGTACGAGGAGACGAGGAGACAAGGTGCGCAACAAGGGGATAGCGGCGCTGGTCTGCGCCGGGGTCATGGCGGGCGCGGCGGTACTCGGCGGGGCCGTGCCCGCCGCCGCGCGGACCGGTGACGGACAGACCGCCGCCGCAGCCGACATCCGGGAGCAGTTGGAGAAGATCCCCGGCATGAAGGTCGTCTCCGTGGCCGACAGGGAGGGCTACCCCTTCTACACCCTCACGTACGCCCAGCCGGTCGACCATCACAACCCCGGCGCCGGCACGTTCACCCAGCGTGCCACGCTCTGGCACAAGGCCACCGACAAGCCGACCGTCCTCTACACCGGCGGCTACACCCTGGCGTCCAACACCACCGCCCTCACCAAGCTGATCGACGCCAACCAGGTCAGCGTCGAGCACCGCTACTTCGAGCAGTCGCGCCCCTCGGGCCCGGCGGCGTCGGACTGGTCCAAGCTCACGGTCCAGCAGGAGGCCGCCGACGAGCACCGCCTGACCCGGGCGCTGCGCGGCATCGAGAAGGGCAAGTGGCTCGGCACGGGCGCCAGCAAGGGCGGGATGACGGCCACCTACCACGAGCGCTTCTACCCCGACGATCTGGACGCGGTCGTCGCGTTCGTGGCGCCGAACGACGCGAACAACAGGGACGACAGCGGCTACGAGCGGTTCTTCAAGACCGTCGGCACGGCCGAGTGCCGGACCGCGCTGAACGCCGTGCAGCGCGAGATGCTCGTACGGCGTGAGGCGCTGCTGCCCAAGTTCGAGGCGGACGCCAAGGCCGCCGGAGACACCTTCGAGGAGACCCTCGGCACCACCGACCGTGCCTACGAGTTCGCGGTGCTCGACCAGGTGTGGAACTTCTGGCAGAGCGGCACCGTCGACAACTGCCCGACCGTGCCCGACGCCAAGAAAGCCACTGACGACGAGCTCTACGACTGGTCGAAGAAGCACGGCTTCAGCGTCTACCAGGACGAGACCCTCGGCACGAACGGCACAGGGCCCTACTACCGGCAGGCCGCCACCCAGCTCGGCTGGGCCGACCTGAAGTTCAAGCACCTCAAGGACATCCGCCACTACCCCGACATCTACCAGCCCAACTCGGTCCTTCCCGAGTCGATGCGCGGCTCGTACGACAACAGGACCACCGCCGACGTCGACCGCTGGGTCAAGACCCGGGGTCAGCGGATGATGTTCGTCTACGGCCAGAACGACCCGTGGAGCGCGGAGAAGTTCACGCCGAGCCACCGCGACTCCTACCGCTACGAGGTCCCGGGCTCCAACCACGGCGCCTCCATCGCCAAACTGCCCGCCGCCGAACAGGCCGAGGCCGTCGCGACCATCAAGCGCTGGGCGAACGTGAAGTAGCCGCCACCGAAGAGTTCTTGAGCAGGGGTACGGCGATCAGCAGCCGCGCCCCTGCCAGGACCGGCAGCAGGACGCGGTGGTCGACGCTCTCCACGAGGCCCGCGCCCAGGGCGATGCCGAGCGCGGTCGGCGTGAACATCAGGGTGCTCGCGGTCGCCGCCGCGCGGCCGAGCAGCACCCGCGGTGTCTCGCGCTGCACCGCCGTCATGCCCGCGATCAGCACGCAGGGCAGCCCGAGCCCGTTGGCGAAGCTGCCCGCCAGGGCCGTGGCGTCGTACGGCAGCGCGTGCAGGACCACGGCGAGCGCGGTGAGCGCGATGCCCGCCCCGCCGAACCTGCGTCCTCCGAAGCGCCGCATCAGCGCCCCCGAAGAGACGCCGACCGCGACGGAACCGGCGCCCTGCACGACGTACAGCACGCCGGTGTACGCGGGGGAGTGGCCAAGGCCCTCCACGACCGCGTAGACGGCCGCTCCGCTGATCCCCGAGGTCAGCATGGTCAGGCCGCCCGCGAGGACCAGGGGGCGCAGCTGCAGACTGCCCCACAAGTAGCGTGCGCCTTCCACCGTTTGGGCCCGCCAGCCCGACCCGTCGCGCGCGGGTGCGTCCTCGCGCACGCGCAGCAGCGTGAACATCCCGGCCGCGAGTACGAAGGTGGCAGCGTCGAGGAGCGCCACCCGGGCGCCTCCGCAGGCGGCGAAGAGGCCCGCTCCGGCGAGTGGCGCGATCAGTTTCATGCCCTCGTTCGCGGACATCCGCAGGCCGTTGAAGTCCCCCGTCAGGTCCTTGCCGACGGCCGCCGTCACAAGGGCCGCCTCCGCCGCGTCGGTGACGGCGCCGCACGCCCCGTACAGGAAGAGGACCGCGTAGAGGATCCACAGCGTGCTCGTGGAGCCGACGAAGAGGAGGGAGGTCAGCAGGGCGCCCAGGGCCAGGTTCGTGCCGATGAGCAGGGGTCTGCGGCGGGTGCGGTCGGCGATCGTGCCCAGGAGGGGGCCGGCCAGGGACGGGGCCCAGAGGGCGAACGTGCAGAGGGCCGCGAGGCCGTCCGAGCCGGTCAGCTGCTTCACCCAGATCCCGGCCACCAGCCACATCGCGGAGCTCCCGAAGCCGGAGACCACCACCGCGCCCAGACAGAGGCTCGCGTCGCGGTTGCGCAGGATCCGCGTGATCGTCGATGTCATGGCAGGTGATGGTGGTTCTAAGGACCCGGGCTCGGCATAGGGCAGGTGCGGTAGATCCGTGCGCCGGGTCGGCGATGAGTTGCGGGGCGCGGGCCGGTCTACAAGGCAGGACCGCTGAGATTCTGGAGGACTCATGACGGAGACGGTCGATTTCGCGCCGCAGGCCCGGCTGGTGGTGGGCATCGCGGAAGGCATCAGCGACGAGCAGCTCGCGGGGCCCACGCCCTGTCCGGAGTACCGGGTGCGCCATCTGCTCGGCCATGTGATCCAGCTGACCGGCGCGTTCCGGGACGCCGCGCGCAAGGACTTCGGGCCCCACCTCGACCAGAACCCGGGAAGCGCCGTGCCGGACATCGGCCCCGAGTGGCGTGCCGCCCTGCCGAAGCTGCTCGACGAGCTGGCGGAGGCGTGGCGCGACCCCGCCGCGTGGGAGGGCATGACCCGGGCGGGCGGCCTCGATCTGCCGGGTGGCGTCGCGGGCGCCGTCGCCATGGACGAACTCGTCGTGCACGGCTGGGACCTGGCCCGCGCGACGGGACAGGCGTACGCCCCTGACGAGGCGAGCCTCGGGGTGGCCAAGGGGCTGCTCACGCCCCAGGAGGGCGACAGTTCGGGGAACAGCCTGTTCGGGGCCGTGTTCCCGGTACCGGACGACGCCCCGCTCCTCGACCGGGTGATCGGCCTCAGCGGCCGTGACCCGGGGTGGACGCCGGGCGCGTAGTACTGAGGCTTCTGTGGACCGGGTTTTCTCCGGATCAGGTATCGATCGGGCAAAGAGTCTCGCGGTGCACCGTGTGATGCGCGTAGACAGTGCGCGTAGATGGGCATTGACCTGCTCGAACTTGTTGCCCCTGCGCACACTCTGACCCTGATCCGGAGATATCGACCTATGCGGAAGTCCCTACGGGTGGCGGGCATCGCCACCGCCTGTGCCGTCGCCGGAGCCGCGCTGTACGGCACCGGCGCCGCCACCGCCGACAACGCCTCTGCGCGGCACACCGCCGAACCCCAGAACATCGGCGTGCTCGTCGGCGAGATCGACGACTACTACGGCGCGTACCAGGACGCCGACGGCGTCTGGCGCTCCTCGCCCGACAGCCCGTACGCCAAGGACCTGGCGCGCGTCCAGGCGAAGGCGAAGAAGGACATCAGGAAGGCCGCCGCGCACGGCGCGAAGAGCGGCGGTCACGGCGGGAAGGGCGGCGCTCACGGCAAGAAGCCCGCGATCGTCCTCGACGTGGACGACACCGCGCTGCTCAGCTTCGACTACGAGAAGTCGACCAACTACACGTACAACGGCGCCACCTGGGACGCCTACGTGAAGGAGGCCAAGCGCCCCGCCGTCTTCGGCATGCCCGAACTCGTCGAGTACGCCAAGGGCAAGGGCGTCGAGGTCTTCTTCCTGACCGGTCTGAGCGAGACACAGCGCGAGGGCGCGGTCACCAACCTCGCTAAGGCGGGGTACGACACGAAGCTCGACACCACGCACGTGTTCACCAAGAACAAGACCGCACCGCCGGCCTACCTGAGTCACTGCGCCACGCCCGCCAAGTGGGAGTGCACCACCGTGCAGTTCAAGGAAGGCACCCGCAAGCACATCGAGTCGACCGGCTACAACATCGTCGGCAGCTTCGGCGACCAGGTCTCCGACCTCGCGGGCGGGTACGCGGACAAGACGTACAAGCTCCCGAACCCGACGTACTTCGTGGAGTAGTCCGGCCGCTAGTTCAGGGCCGCCGACATCATCGCCTTCGCGATGGGCGCGGCGAGGCCGTTGCCGCTGACCTCCGACCTCGCCGCGCTCGACGACTCGACGATGACCGCCACCGCGACCTCCTTGCCGTCGCTGCCCTTGGCGTACGAGGTGAACCAGGCGTACGGCGTCTTGCTGTTGTTCTCGCCGTGCTGCGCCGTGCCCGTCTTGCCGCCCACGTCCGCGCCGCTGATCCGCGCGTTCGTACCCGTGCCCTTCTCGACGACCGTCTCCATCGCCGACTGCAGCTGACTCGCCGTGTCCTCGCTCATCACACGCTGCGAGTCGGCGTCGTCGTACGACTCCAGGACATCGCCGCCCGAGTCGGTGATCTGGGAGACCATGTGCGGCGCGACCAGCTCGCCGCCGTTCGCGATCGCCCCCGAGACCATCGACATCTGGAGCGGCGTCGCCGTCACGTCGAACTGGCCGATGCCGGTCAGGGCCGTCTGGGCCTTGTCCATGTCCGAGGGGTACGAGCTCTCGGACGCGCGCACCGGCACGTCGAGCTTCGCGGTGTTGAAGCCCATCTTCTCGGCCATCGCCTTGACCTTGTCCTGGCCCAGGTCGACGGCCATCTTCGCGAAGACGTTGTTGCACGAGTACTGCAGGCCCGTACGGATCGAGGCGTCCTCGCAGGGCGCGCTCGCGTTCTCGTTCTTCAGGTCGGTGGTCGTGCCGGGCAGCCTGTACGGATTCGGGCTGTCCGTCTTCGTGTCCGCCGAACCGTAGAGCCCGTCCTCCAGGGCCGCCGCCGCGACGACCAGCTTGAACGTCGAACCCGGCGGAAGGGGCTGCCGCAGCGCGCGGTTGACCATCGGCTTCTCCTCGTCCTTCAGGAGTGAGCTCCACTCCTTGGAGTCGGTGGAACCGCTGATGTCCGAGGGGTCGTACGAGGGAGTCGACACCATGCCGAGGATCTTGCCCGTCTTCGGGTCGACGGCGACGGCCGCGCCCTTCGTGTCACCGAGCGACTTGTACGCGGCCTTCTGTACCGCCGGGTCGATCGTCGTGACCACGTCACCCGGATCGGCGCGCTTGTCGGTGACCGTGTCCAGGGGGTTCTTCAGCCGGTTGTCGGTGCCGTCGAGGATGTCCTTGTAGATGCCCTCGAGCTGCGTCGCTCCGTACACCTGTGAGCTGTAGCCCGTGACGGACGAGTACAGATCGCCGTCCTTGTAGGTGCGCTTGTACGCGAGGTCGCTGCCTTTCGTCCGCGCGGAGCCGGTGATGGACTCACCGCCCACGATGATGTTCCCCAGCGGGTTCGCGTACTGCTCGATCGCGTTGCGCCGGTTCAGCTTGTCGTCCGCGAGCGCCTTCGAGTCGTAGAACTGCACCCAGGTCGCCCGTACAAGGAGGGCGACCACGAGCAGCAGCGTGAAGACCGCGGCGCGCCTGATCGTCTTGTTCATCCCGTGAAAAGACGAGCGGCGCGGGCGTATTCGTTCCGTTCTGAGGGGTTTCTTAGACATTCCTCATACTGCGGGAGCTCCGACCGGCGTACCGCGGGCGCCGCGATCACTACGCCAGCACCAGCACCGTCTCATCGATCTCCTCGCCCCGCGCGTGCGCGAAGCCCCGTGCGGCGGCGGTGACGCGGAACCCGCACTTCTCAAGGACCCGCAGGGACCCCGCGTTGTCCGACGCGGCCCGCGCGTAGAGGGGGCGCTCCGGCACCTCCACAAGGAGCGCACCCAAAGCCGCCGTGGCCAGACCACGACCCCAGTACGCCCGGTCGATCCAGTACGTGACCTCGCGCTCCCCCGGCTCCCCGTACACCGCCGCGTTCCCCACGACGTCGCCGTCCGCGAGGACCGTGCGGACGACGACGTCGGCCGACTCCCGAAGCCCCTTCCAGTGGGCCTCGAAAAGCGTCCGGTCCGCCGCCTTCGGCGAGGTGAACGCGGCGAGGTGGTTCGACTCGGGATCGTTCATCTGCCGGTAGAAGACCGGGAGATCGCTGTTGTGCACCGGGCGCAGAGTGACATCCATACCGACCATGGTCAGAGCCTACGAGTTGCCAGTGACAATCGGTCCCGTGCGTCGAACAAGGCGTCCTTCACCATCTGCTCGTGCGCGGGCGTGAGGCGTGCCACCGGCACGGAGCAGCTGATGGCGTCCCGCGCGGGCGTGCGGTACGGGATGGCGACGCCGAAGCAGCGCAGGCCGAGCGTGTTCTCCTCGCGGTCCACCGCGATGCCCTGCTCGCGGACCGTGCGCAGCTCATCGATCAGCTTCTCGCGGTCGGTGATCGTGTGCTCGGTCAGCGCGGGCAGCGTCTCCGGGAGCATCTTGCGGACCTGCTCGTCGGTGTGGGTGGCGAGCAGCGCCTTGCCCAGGGACGTCGAGTGCGCCGGGAGGCGGCGGCCCACGCGCGTGAAGGGGCGCAGGTAGTGCTGCGACTGGCGCGTGGCGAGGTAGACGACGTTCGTGCCGTCGAGGCGCGCCAGGTGGATCGTCTCCGTGGTGTCGTCCGAGAGGCGGTCGAGCGTCGGACGCGCCGCCGCGACCACCTCGTCGCCGTCGATGTACGAGGTGCCGACAAGGAGGGCCCGCACCCCGATCCCGTACCGCGTGCCCGTCGCGTCCGTCTCCACCCAGCCGAGCTCCACCAACGTACGAAGGAGCATGTAGAGGCTGGACTTGGGGTACCCGACGGCTTCCTGGACGGCGGCCAAAGAGTGCATTCCGGGGCGCCCCGCGAAGTATTCGAGCAACTCCACGGTCCGCACCGCGGACTTGACCTGTGCCCCGCCAGTCTCGCCAGCCGACATCGCCCTTGACCCCTTAGTTCGACGAGAAATAGTCTCCGAAGTCTCCGCTATTCATCACCGGAGACAGCGTTCAGTATATCGAACAGCCCAGGTGGGTGGCAGCACATCTGTGGCATCACCCTTGGAAGGACCCCGCGGTGGCAGCAGCACCAGTCTGGAGTGTCGACCCCCGAACCGGGAAGCAGCGCGAACAGGTCGCGGTCGAAGCCTCGCCCCAAGAGGTGGATCAGGCGGTACGTTCCGCACTGGCCGCCAAGGACGCCCTCGCCGACCGCGCCGTACGCGCCGCGTTCCTGCGCTCCGCGGCCGAACTGCTCGACGGGGCCAAGGACCACCTGGTGGAGGCCGCGGACGCGGAGACCGCGCTCGGTCCCGTCCGGCTCACGGGTGAGCTCGCGCGCACCTGCTTCCAGCTGCGGGCCTTCGCCGACGTGGTCGACGAGGGCGGCTTCCTCGGCGTCGTCATCGACCACCCCGACAGCAGCGCGACCCCGCCCATCCCGGACCTGCGGCGCTACAAGATCCCGCTGGGCGTCGTGGCCGTCTACTCCGCCTCCAACTTCCCGTTCGCCTTCTCCGTGCCCGGCGGCGACACCGCGAGCGCGCTCGCCGCGGGCTGCCCCGTGGTCGTCAAGGCGCACCCGGACCACCCGGCCACCTCCGAGCTGGTGGCGGCGACGCTGCGCCGGGCCGCGGCCCGGCACGACATCCCCGAGGGCGTCATCGGCCTCGTGCACGGCTTCGACGCGGGAGTCGAGCTGGTCAGGCACCCGCTCGTCTCCGGTGCGGGCTTCACCGGATCGATCCGCGGCGGCCGTGCCCTCTTCGACGCGGCGGCTGCCCGACCGGTGCCGATCCCCTTCCACGGCGAGCTCGGCTCCCTCAACCCGGTCGTCGTGACCGAGGCCGCGGCGGTGGAGCGTGCGGAGGAGATCGGAGCGGGTCTCGCGGGCTCCATGACGCTCGGCGTCGGCCAGTTCTGCGTCAAGCCGGGCCTGGTCTTCGCGCCGACCGGCGCGGGCGGCGACCGGTTCGTGAAGTCCCTGACGGAGGCGGTCAGCGACACCGAGGCCGGGGTGCTCCTCGACCACCGGATGCGGGACAACTTCGTCGCGGGCGTGCGCGAGCGCGGCGAACTGCCGGACGTGGACGCGCCGGTGACACCGGGCGCGGGCAGTGAGCACACGGTGAGCGCGGGCTTCCTGACGGTCCCGGCGGCGAAGCTCGCCACCGAGGGCGAGCACGATCTGCTCCTGGAGGAGTGCTTCGGCCCGGTGACGGTCGTCGCGCGCTACGAGGACGAGGCGGAGATCACCTCCGTGCTCACCCGGCTCCCCGGCAACCTCACGGCGACGGTTCAGCTGTCCGCCGAGGAGGCCGCGGGCGAGGGACGCGGCGTGGATCTGCTCGCCGAACTCACGCCGCTGGCCGGGCGCGTGCTGGTCAACGGGTGGCCGACGGGGGTCGCGGTGGCGCCCGCGCAGCACCACGGCGGTCCCTACCCCGCGACGACGTCCACCTCCACCTCCGTGGGCGGTACGGCGATCGAGCGCTGGCTGCGTCCTGTCGCGTACCAGAACACGCCCGAGGCGCTGCTCCCGGCCGAGCTGCGGGACGACAATCCGCTGGGGCTGCCGCGTCGCTACGACGGGCGCCTGCAACACTGACGCCCATGGACGTCGACATCCCCCAACTGCCCTTTTCCCTGCGCACGTACGGCCCGGACGGCAACTGGTCGTACGAGAAGGGGGCGCTCACCGGCTGGGCGGGCGCCCGGCAGGACCGTTTCGTGCCGCCGACGGGCGAGGCCCTGGACCCCGCAGCGGACGCGCCGCGTCTTCTCGGCGCGCCCGAGGGGGACTTCCAGCTGATCGCGCGGGTGACGGTCGGGTTCGCGGCGGCGTTCGACGCGGGTGTGCTGTACCTCCACGTCGGCGACCGGGAGTGGGCCAAGCTCTGCCTCGAGCGGTCACCGGACAAGGCGACGGTCTGCACGGTCGTCACCCGCGGCCACTCCGACGACTCGAACGCGTTCGTGGTGGACGGCAACAGCGTCTGGCTCCGGATCAGCCGCACGGGTTCGGCGTTCGCCTTCCACGCGTCGTTGGACGGGGAGGAGTGGACGTTCGTCCGGATCTTCTCCCTCGGCGAGGAGAAGACGGCGGGAGCCGCACTGGTCGGCTTCATGGCGCAGTCGCCGGTGGGGGAGGGGTGCGTGGTGACGTACGAGGAGATCGAGTTCCGTCCGAACTGGCCGAGGGGTCTGAGGGACGGTTCCTGACACTGCTCGCCAGACGCCGGCCGGGCTGGAACTATCCAGCCCGGCCGAGAGCATTCAGCCCGTCCGGCGTTTGAGGACGAACTCGGCGAAGCCGGTGATGACGGCAACCACAAGGCACTGGGCCCCCGCGCCGAGTGGGTCTTCGGGAAGGGGCGGGGTTGGGGAATTCAACGCCCCCGCCGCAACCCCAGCGTCGCCACCCCGGAAGCCGCAAGCAGTCCCGCCGAAATCAGCAGACTCACCCGCATCCCAGAGACGAAGTCCCCGGCCACAAGCCCCCCGAAGGCCGCGATCCCCAAGCCCCCGGACACCTGCCGGGCCGAGTTGAGGACCCCTGCGGCAAGACCCGCCCGGTCAGCAGGCACCGCCTCCATCATCGCCGCGGTGAGCGGCGGAATCGTCAGCGCGCATCCCAGGGCCAGCGGCACCATGAGGAACGCGAGACCGACCGCGGGCGTCGACGCGTCGGCGAAGAGCAGGGCAAGCAGCCCAAGGACGGCCAGCGACTGACCCGCCAGCATCGGGACGCGCGGCCCCACCCGCGCCGCCAGCTTCCCGGCGAAGACGTTCGTCACCGCGATGAGCCCCGTCATCGGCAGGAACATCAGACCGGCCCACAGCGCCGAACGCCCCTGCACCTCCTGGAAGAAGAGGCTGAAGACGAAGACGAGACCGTAGAAGGCGACACTGCACGCGGCCCCGGCCGCGACGGTGATCGCGACCGTCCGGTCGCGGAAGAGGGCCAACGGCACCACCGGATGCGGCTGCCGCGCCTCCGTCCGCAGGAACACAAGGCCCGCCGCCACCGCGACGGCCAGGGCGATCAGCCCCGTCGTACCGCCCTCGATGACGGCGAAGGTCAAGGCCGTCAGCGTCAGGACGGCGAGCAACTGACCCGGCACGTCCAGCGGCGCGGGCCGCCGCTCCGAGCGCGGGGCGCGAAGGAGCAGGACCAGCGCCACCGCCCCCAGCGGAACGTTGATGAAGAAGATGCCGCTCCAGTCCCACGCGGTGGTCAGCGCGCCGCCCGCGACCGGACCGAGCGCCACCGCCACCGAACCGCCCGCCGCCCACATCGCCACGGCACGGGCCCGCTTGGCCGCGTCCGCGTAGGCCTGGCGCACGAGGGAGAGCGAGGCGGGCAGGACCACCGCGGCGGCCACGCCCTGCACCACCCGCGCGCCGATCAGCACGGGCAGCGACGGAGCGAGCCCGCACGCCACCGAGGCGGCGGTGAACACCGTGATGCCGATCGCGTACGCCCGCGTCGCGCCGATCCGGTCGGAGAGCGCGCCGGTGGAGAGCATCAGAGCGGCAAAAGCGAGGGTGTAGGCGTCCACGACCCACTGGAGCCCGGACATGCCGCCGCCCAGGGAGTCGCCGATGGCGGGCAGCGCGACGTTCACCACGGAGGCGTCGAGCGTGATCAGGGCGAAGCCGAGCATGGCGGCGGTGAGCGTGAGGCCGGGGGAGGTGCGGCGCTTGCCGGGTGACGGAACGGGTGCCGGTTCCGTCAGGTCTTGCCCCGCCGTGCGGGAGCCCTCGGTGAGGGAGTTCGTTGCCATGTCCATGAGTCTGCTGACGGCGGCGCGGCTACAGTAGTGGCCTGAATGCCATACCTCCGGAGGTTCTGGCCATGCCCCGTCCGAAGCCCGCCCGTCGGCCGGACCGATCGGACCGACCGGACCGGCCGCGCCAGCCCCACCGGCCCCACCGCGTCGCCGTCATCGCGCCCTCACCCGTGTCGATGTTCAACCTCGCGATCCCCGAGCTGCTCTTCGGGAAGGTCGAGGTGGCGGGCGGACCCGGCTACGAGGTCGTCGTCTGCACCCCGGAGCCCGGCCCCGTCGCCACCACCGGCGGGCTCAGCCTCCACGTGGAGCACGGGCTCGACGCCCTGCGCGAGGCCGACACCCTCCTCGTCGCGGGCACCGGACACCGCTACGAACCCGACCCGCGGACCGTCGCCGCCGTCCGCGAGGCCGCCGAAGCGGGCCGGCGCATCGCGTCCATCTGCAGCGGCGCCTTCGTGCTCGCGGAGGCGGGACTGCTCGACGGGCGCAGCGCGACCACGTACTGGGAGCTCGCCGAGGAGCTGCGCAGCCGCTACCCCGCGCTCGACCTCAAGGGAGACGTCCTCTACGTGGAGGACGGGCAGGTCATGACGTCCTCCGGGTACGCCGCCGGGATCGATCTCTGCCTGCACATCATCCGCACCGACTACGGGGCGGCCGTCGCCAACGAGGTGGCCAGAGCCGCGCTCGTCGCCCCCGTACGGCCCGGCGGCCAGACCCAGTTCACCCAGACCCCGCTGCCGCCCGAGCGCGGCAACGCCTGTGCCGACACCCGGGGCTGGGCCATGCGCCACCTCGACGAACCGCTCACGCTCACCGACCTCGCCCGGCAGGCGGGCGTCAGCGTGCGCACCCTCTCCCGGCGCTTCCACGCGGAGAGCGGGGTGAGCCCGCTGCAGTGGCTGCTCCACCAGCGCATCGAGCGGGCCAAGGAGCTTCTGGAGACGACGTCGCTCTCCATGGACCAGGTGGCACAGGCCTGTGGGCTCGGCACCGCCGACTCGCTCCGCGGCCATCTGGTGCGCCGCACCGGGCTCACGCCGAGCGCCTACCGGACCCAGTTCAGCCGCCTCGGAACCCAGGGCCCCCGGAACACGTCTGTCGCAGCGTGATCCACTCAGCACTCCCCACGACGATGCGGACCGTGATGCCGACCGTCATACGCACCGCCGTCAGCGCCGACGCCCCGGCTCTCGCGGCCCTGCACGCCCGTGCCCGCGCCACGTACTACCCCGAGGGGCTGCCGGAGAAGCGCGTCGACGCGCTCATGATGTGGCGGGAAGCCGTCGAGCGCCGTGGCGGGCATGTGCTCTGCGCGGTCCGCGAGGGCCGGATCGTGGGCCTCGCGTCCTTCCGCACGCCCGAGGGCGAGGCGGCGGACACCATGGCGCTCTTCCAGTTCCACGTCGACCCCGACCACTGGCGCGCGGGGGTGGGCGCGGCCCTGCACGCCGCGTGCGTGGAGGAGTGGCGGGCCGACGGCATCCGGGTGGCCACTCTGGACGTCCACCGGGAGAACCGGCGCGCCCAGGCCTTCTACACCCGCCACGGCTGGCAGCCGGCGGAGCCGGGCGAGGGCGCGGGCACGCACCTGCGGATGCGGCTGTCCGTGACGGTCGGGGGTCCCGGGGAAGCCGGGGAATGACCGGACCAAATCGTACGTTCTTCAACTGACCGGAGGGATCCTCCGCACCACCGTCACCGTTCGATCTGAAGAGAGCTGGACACATGCGCGTCGAGATCTGGAGCGACATCGCCTGCCCCTGGTGCTACGTGGGCAAGGCCCGCTTCGAGAAGGCGCTCGCCGCTTTCCCGCACCGCGACGACGTCGAGGTGGTGCACCGCTCCTTCGAGCTCGACCCCTCGCGCACCAAGGGCGACAGCGGGCTCGTGATCCCGATGCTCGCCAAGAAGTACGGCATGAGCGAGGAGCAGGCCCAGGAGGCCGAGCGGAACCTCGGCGTCAACGCGTCGTCCGAGGGCCTGGCCTACCTCACCGAGGGCCGCGATCATGGCAGCACCTTCGACATGCACCGCCTCCTGCACTTCGCCAAGGAGCAGGGCAGGCAGGACGAGCTGCTCGGGCTCCTCTACCGCGCCAACTTCGCCGATGAGCGCTCCGTCTTCGACGACGACGAGCGGCTCGTGGAGCTCGCGGCCGAGGCCGGTCTCGACGCGGACGCCGCCCGCGCGGTCCTCGCCGACTCCTCCCGCTACGCCGACGACGTACGCACCGACGAGCGCGAGGCCGCCGAACTCGGTGCGAACGGCGTGCCGTTCTTCGTCCTCGACCGCAAGTACGGCGTCTCCGGAGCCCAGCCCGCCGATGTCTTCGCCCAGGCCCTGGAACAGGCGTGGGACAGCCGCTCGCCGCTCACCACCCTCGCGGACGGCGACGCCTGCGGCCCCGACGGCTGCGCGGTTCCGCAGGCCACCGGCAAGGACGCTTAAGCACCGCTGACCGGTTGTCTCCACATACGCGTGATGGACGTGGGCGTGAACGGGCGCGAGAGTTGATCCCATGGGGATCATCAATGGCGCCGAGTTCGCGCCCACGTCGACGTATCTGGACACTGCGAAAGGCGGCCTGCTGCCCGCCCGCGCGGTCGAGGCGATCCAACGCCTCGCGGCCGAGAACAGCACGGGCGCGGGCGGCTCGGGCGACTTCGGGATCGTGAACGCCGCCCGTGAGGCTTTCGCGCGCCTTGTCGGAGTGGACCGCTCGCGGGTGGCCACCGGCGGCTCGGTCGCCGTCCACTGCGGAGTGATCGCCGCGGCGCAGCGGCCAGGATCCGAAATCCTGCTCCCCGAGGGGGAGTTCAGCTCGATCATCAACCCGTTCGTGGTGCGTGGCGACCTCAAGATCCGCTACGTACCCCTTGAGGACCTCGCAGAGGCGGTCCGCCCCACCACGGCCCTCGTCGTGTACTCCGCCGTGCAGTCGGCCGACGGCCGTCTCGCCGACGACACGGCGGTACGTGCGGCCGCAGCCGCCCACGGCGCCCGCATCCTCAACGACGCCACGCAGGCCGCGGGCTGGCTGCCCTTCGACGCGAGCCCGTACGACTACACCGTCACCGGCGCCTTCAAATGGCTGCTCTGCCCGCGCGGCACGTCGTTCCTGACGGTGAGCGAGGAGGCGCAGGAGTCCCTCGTGCCGCTGCACGCGGGCTGGATGGCGGCGGCGGACACCTGGAACTCCACGTACGGACCGCTCTCGGAGCTGGCCCCCGACGCCCGCCGTTTCGACGAGCCCCCCGCCTTCCTCGCGTACCACGGCGCGGCACAGTCCCTCGCGTACCTGGAGGAGACCGGAATCGAAGCGGTGCACGCCCACGACACGGCGCTCGCGGCCCGCTACCGCGCGGGACTCGCGGACCTGGGCCACGAGCCGGTGCCCGGTGCGTCCCCCATCGTCTCCGTCCCCGGCCTCGCCGACAGGGAGCCCGAGCTGAGGCGGGCCGGGATCATCACGGCGGCACGGGCGGGACACCTGCGCGCCTCGTTCCACCTGTACAACACGGAGGCGGACGTGGACCGGATCCTCGACGTGCTCTCCGGCTGAACCCTGGCGCGCCGGGCCGCGGGGCACTAGGAAGGCAGGACGGGGCGGCCTCACGAGGCGGTGGTGTCAGTGTCAGCGGCTCATCAGCCATACGGGGACGTCGACCTGCACCAGCGCCTGGTGTACGGCGACGAGACGGCTCTCGCCGAGATCTACGACACGTACGGCACCCTCGTCCACCGCATCGCGGGACGCGTCACCCGCAGCCCCGGCGGCGCGGAGGACGTCGCCCAGGAGGTCTTCGCCCATCTCTGGTCCAGGCCCTACGCGTTCGACGCGCGGCGGGGCAGCCTGCGCACCTGGCTGAGCATGCTGGCGCATCGGCGGGCGGTGGACTGGGTACGCGGTGAGGAGCGCCACCGCAAGGCGGCCCATGCCGACGACACGACCCTGCACACGATCCCCACCCCGGATCCGCCCCCGGAAGACGTGGTCATGGCACGAGAACGCTCCCTGCTCCTGCACTCCGCGCTGGCCAGGCTCCCGCTCCCGCAGCGCCAGGTGGTGCACCTGGCGTACTTCGCGGGCTGCACCTACCGCCAGGCCGCGGTCGAACTCGGCATCCCCGAGGGCACGGCGAAGACCCGATTGCGTACGGCCCTGCGCGCACTGGCCGAAGCACTCACCGACCCACCCGATGCGGCACTTGCCGACGCTCCAGGCGAAAGAGGCGCGTGATGACCACGGATCACGAAGCCGTACGTGAACTTCTCGGGGCCTGGGCCGTCGGCGCGCTCATGCCGGGCGACGAGCGGACGGTCGCTCCGCATCTGGCCGCCTGCGATCCGTGCGCGGCGGAGGCATCGCGACTGCGCGCCGCGGTACGGCACTTGGACGGGCCGCCCGTCACCGATGGACCCGCCCCTGCTGCGGACCGGGGCCTCGCGCTGGCCCTGCGCGCCCGCCCGGCTGTTCCCCCTACGGCCGCGCACGCGGCGCCGTACGCCGCTGCCGTTTCCGGACTCCGGGCGCTCCTGGGGGAGTTGGACGAGCAGGGCTCCTGGGGAACTCCCGTCGTGCACGACTGGAACGTCCATGACACGGTCGCGCATCTGCTGGCCGCCGATGAGCCGCTGGCCGTGCGCCTCGGCCTGCGGGCGGCAGGGCCGTGGGACGGCGTGGACGGGACTCCGTGGCGTACGGCCTGGGCGGGGCGTACGGAGGAGGTCCTTCGCCGTGAGCGCGGACGCACTCCGGCCGAGACGGTCGCGTCCTGGCAGGATCAGGCGACCGCGCTTCTCTCCGCCCCCGAGGCGCACGACCCGGAACGGGCAGGGCAGGCCACGACGCTGATGGGCGCGCGCCTTCCGCTCGCGGATCACTTCCTGGTCAGGGCCTTCGAGGCGTGGGTGCACACGGACGACATCGGCAGGGCCCTGGACAGGCCGGTCCCGCCGCCCCTCTCCCGTCACCTCTGGCAGCTGGTGCGTCTTGCCGTACGGATCCTTGACCTGGCCCTCGGCTCCAAGGCGCCGGCCGTCGCGCTGACCGTCGCGGAGAAGGACGACGAGGTGTCGTGGGTCCTGGGGAGCGGGGCGGAGCCGGTGAGCGCGGAGCTGGTGCTCGGGCCGGTGGACTTCTGCCTGCTCATGGGCGGGCGGGTCGACCCCGCTGGAGTCCCCAGGGGGGTCTCGGGCAGTGCGTCCGCCGCGGACCAGGTCCTGGCCCGAGCGGCGTCGCTGGCCTGGCTCTAACCCTCACCGCACCCTGTCGTCTCCGCTGTCTCCGTCGTCGTCTCCGTGCACAGGTTCGTCTCCACCAGGCCGAGGAGCCGCGTCAGCTCCGCCCGATCGGTCTCGTCCAGGCCCGCCAGCGTCTGGTCCTCGAGGTCGCCCCAGGCGACCTCCACCTCCGTCAGCAACCCGCAGCTCGACTCCGTGGCCGCCACGAGGACCCCGCGACGGTCCTCCGGGTCCGGGCGGCGCTGTACGTGTCCGGCCTGCTCGAGGCGCTGCAGCATCTTCGTGACCGTCGACGGATCGAGGCCGACCGCCTTGATGATGTCCGACTGCCGCGCGGGCCCCGAGTCCCACAGGTACATCATCACGAACTCCTGGCCGGGGTAGAGCCCGACCTTCCTCAGCGCCCTGCCCGCCGCGTTCCGGTGCAGTCGGGCCACCCGGCTGATGATGTGGCTGACGGGTCCCCGCCGCTTGGCGGTGGGGAGCTCGGTACAGGCGGGTTCGGCCGAGGCCTTCATCGGTACTCCTGAGGGGCGGTAGTGAGGGGCGGTAGTGACGGGTGGTGGTGGTCGCGGTCCGGCCCCACCAGATTAGCTTGGCCGACCAAGGAATGAGTTAGGGTGGCGCTCGGTTCAATTAATTGGCCGACCAACTATGCCTGCCAGTAATCCGCAGCACCCCCCTGGGAGCCCCCGATGACCACCGCTTTCGATTCGATCGACCTCTCCGGCACACCGCTCAGCAACCGCATCGCCATGGCCCCGATGACCCGAAGCCGCGCGGGCGCGGGCGGCACCGCCACGGAGCTCACCGCCGAGTACTACGCCCAGCGCGCCTCGGCCGGGCTGATCATCACGGAGGGCATCCAGCCCTCGGTCATAGGCCAGGGCTACCCGGCCACCCCCGGTCTGCACTCCGACGAGCAGATCGAGTCCTGGCGCAAGGTCACGTCCGCCGTCCACGCCGCCGGTGGCCGGATCTTCGCCCAGCTCATGCACGCGGGCCGCGTCGGCCACCCCATGCTGTTCCCCGACGGCCTGGTGAACGTCGCTCCCTCGGCCGTCGCGGCCGAGGGTCAGGTGTACACGGCCGAGGGTCTCAAGGACTTCGTCACGCCCCGCGAGCTGACCGGTGACGAGATCCGCGCCACCATCGCCGACTTCGCGGCGGCGGCCCGCAACGCGATCGACGCGGGCTTCGACGGAGTCGAACTGCACGGTGCCAGCGGTTACTTGATCCAGCAGTTCCTGGCTCCCGGCTCGAACCTGCGCACCGACGAATGGGGCGGCACCCCGGAGAACCGCATCCGATTCGCGGTCGAGACCGCGAGGGCCGTCTCCGCCGAGATCGGCGCCGCCCGCACCGGCCTGCGCGTCTCGCCCGGCAACCCGTTCAACAGCATCTCCGAGCCCGATGACGGGCTCGAGGCGACGTACACCGCCCTGGTGAAGGAGCTCAGCGCCCTGGACCTGGCGTACCTGCACGTCGTGGAGGTGGGCCCGATCCGCGATCTGACGACCACCCTGCGCGGGATCTTCGGCGGAACCTTCATCCTGAACCCCGCCACCGAGGGCCCCACAGGACCCGACGCTCTCGCCCTCGTCGAGGACGGCACGGCGGACATCGTGGCGTACGGCGTGATGTTCCTGGCCAACCCCGACCTGCCGGCCCGCCTCAAGGCCTCGGGTCCGTACAACACGCCTGACGCGGCGACGTACTTCGGCGGTACGGAGAAGGGCTACACGGACTACCCCGCGCTGTAACCGCGCCCCGGGCGTCACAACCAAGCTTGGCCCGGCACTCCAAGGTGCCGGGCCAACTCTCATACGAGACTGCTTACTTCACCGGAGTGAAGTCCCGAGCCCCGATGTAATCCGGCCGCCGGATCGGCGCTGCGAACGGCTCCACCGCCGTGTTGTCCACACTGTTGAACACGATGAAGACGTTGCTGCGCGGGAACGGCGTGATGTTGTCCCCCGAGCCGTGCATGGCATTGCAGTCGAACCAGGTCGCGGAACCCGCCTCACCGGTGAAGAGCCGGATACCGTGCTCCGAGGCGAAGTCCGTGAGCGTCTCGTCCGAGGGAATGCCCGCGTCCTGCATCTGCAGGGATCGCTTGTAGTTGTCCTTCGGCGTCGCGCCTTCACAGCCGAGGAACGTCTTGTGCGACCCCGGCATGATCATGAGGCCGCCGTTGGTGTCGTGATTTTTGGTGAGCGCGATCGAGACCGAGACAGTCCGCATGTTCGCGAGGCCGTCCTCGGCGTGCCAGGTCTCGAAGTCCGAGTGCCAGTAGAACCCCGAGGCCCCGAAGCCAGGCTTGACGTTGATCCGGGACTGGTGGACGTAGACGTCGGAACCCAGGATCTGCCGGGCCCGCCCCACCACCCTCGGGTCTGCGGCGAGCTTCGCGAACAGCTCGCTGAGCTTGTGCACCTCAAAGATTGTCCGGATCTCCTGGGAACGCGGCTCCACGATGGAGCGCTCGTCCGCCCGCATCGTGGGGTCATCGATCAACCGCGTGAGCTCGGCGTGGTAGACGCTCACCTCGTCCGGGGTGATGAGCTGGTCGATCGCCAGGAATCCGTCCCGTTCGAACCCCGCCAGTTCGTCGGCCACGATGGGCCCCGGTGTACCCGGCTCGGACCACACGACGGGGTCCTTGCGTTCGATGAGGACCTCTTCGGCGCCTCGGGTGGGGTACAGATCGGCGGTGCGTTCGGGTGCGGTGGTCATGGTGTTGCCTGCCTCTCCTCTCGTACGGCCCTTTCCGGGATGTACACCCCCGCCGCCCAGAGGAAGAGGGCGGCGGGGGAGATTCAGGGGGCGTGTTGCTTCAGCCCTGCGGCACGGAGCCGGGGCAGGAGCTGCCCCGGCTCCGGCACTTCAGTTTTTCAGGCGGGCTCAGGCTCCGTCAGGAGCGGGTACACGCCGTTTTCGTCGTGGTCCTCACGACCGGTGACGGGCGGGTTGAAGACACAGATGCAGTGGAAGTCCTCCTTGATCCGCATCGTGTGCTTCTCGTTCCCGTCGAGCAGGTACATGGTCCCCGGCGTGATCGTGTACTTCTTGCCGGTCGTGTCGTCGGTCAGCTCGGCCTGGCCCTTGGTGCACACGACGGCCTCGATGTGGTTCGCGTACCACATCGACGTCTCCGTACCCGCGTACAGGATGGTCTCGTGGACCGAGAAGCCCACCCGCTCCTTGGCGAGGACGATGCGCTTGCTCTCCCAGGTGCCCGACGCGGACTTGACGTGCCGGTCGGTGCCTTCAATGTCCTTGAACGAACGGACGATCACGGTGAATCGGTTCCTTTTCTCTTACGGGGATGACGAAGCGGCGCGGGGGCCGCTCAGGCGGTCTCGCGCACCGCACGGGCCAGCGTGCGAAGCCCTTCGTCCAGCTCGTCGGCGGTGATCGTCAGCGCCGGAAGGAGCTTGACGACCTCGCTCTCGGGGCCGGAGGTCTCGATGAGGAGACCGAGTTCGAAGGCGCGCTTGGCGATGGCGCCCGCGCGAGGCTTGTCGATGAACTCCATGCCCCAGACGAGTCCGCGGCCGCGGTACTCCTTGATGGCGCCGGGGTTCTCGTCGACGATGGCGGCGAAGGCCTCTTCGACCTGCTCGCCACGGGCACGGGTCTGCTTCTCCATGGCCGGGCCGTCGGACCAGTAGGTCTCCAGGGCGGCGGCGGCCGTGACGAACGCCGGGTTGTTGCCGCGGAAGGTGCCGTTGTGCTCGCCCGGCTCCCAGATGTCCAGCTCGGGCTTGAACAGGGTCAGCGCCATCGGCATGCCGTAGCCGCTGATGGACTTGGACACCGTCACGATGTCCGGCGTGATGCCCGCCTCCTCGAAGGAGAAGAACGCGCCGGTGCGGCCGCAGCCCATCTGGATGTCGTCGACGATGAGCAGCATGTCCCAGCGCTCGCACACGTCGGCGAGCTTGCGCAGCCACTCGGCGCGGGCGACGTTGATGCCGCCCTCGCCCTGGACCGTCTCGACGATCACGGCGGCGGGCTGGTTGAGGCCGGAGCCCTGGTCCTCGAGCAAACGCTCGAACCAGATGAAGTCGGGCGTCTGGCCGTCGAAGTAGCGGTCGAACGGCATCGGCGTGCCGTGCACCAGCGGGATGCCGGCGCCGGCGCGCTTGAAGGCGTTGCCGGTCACCGCGAGCGAGCCGAGCGACATGCCGTGGAAGGCGTTCGTGAACGACACGATGGACTCGCGGCCCTTGACCTTGCGCGCCAGCTTCAGCGCGGACTCGACGGCGTTGGTGCCCGTCGGGCCCGGGAACATGACCTTGTACGGCAGGTCACGCGGGCGCAGGATGATGTTCTGGAACGACTCGAGGAACGCGCGCTTGGCGACCGTGGACATGTCCAGGCCGTGGACGACGCTGTCGCGCTCCAGGTAGTCGATCAGGGCGCGTTTGAGGACCGGGTTGTTGTGGCCGTAGTTGAGCGAGCCGGCCCCGGCGAAGAAGTCGAGGTACGAGTGGCCGTCCTCGTCGAACATGCGGCTGCCCTGCGCACGGTCGAAGACAGTGGGCCAACCGCGGCAGTAGCTGCGCACCTCCGACTCCAGGGTCTCGAAGACGCTCAGGTCGGGCTGGGTGATGGTCACAGCAGATCTCCTGGGAGATGGAAAGACTTGGGAGGTGGGGGTGACAGGTGGTGCGTGGGGGGAAGAGCGGCGTAGCTCAGCCGACTGGCTCGACCGGCTTGTTCCGCGCGGCTTTCCCGGACTCGGTGACAGGCTCTATGAGGAACAGGACCTCGGGCTCGTGCCCCTCTTCGGGGAAGAGCCCCGCGTCGAAGAGCACGGTGCGCTCGACCGACGCGCCATGGCGCTGTGCGTACGAGGTGAACAGCCGCTCGGACGGCTTGTTGTCCGGCGTGATCGTCGTCTCGACCGAGACCAGCTCCCGGTCGGCGGCGACCTTCGAGGTCAGTCCGTCGAGCAGCGCACCGGCGAGGCCGCGGCCTCGGTGCGCCTGATCGACGGCCACCTGCCAGACCACCAGGGTGCGTGGCCGCTCGGGCCGGATGTAGCCGGTGATGAACCCGGCGGGCTCACCGTTCGCGTCCCGGGCCACCACTGAGGTCGCCGCGAAGTCGCGACACCACAGCAGATAGCTGTACGAGGAGTTGAGGTCCAACACCTTCGAGTCGCGCGCGATCCGCCAGATTGCGGCGCCGTCGGCGACGTCAGGGGTGTCGAGGCGTAGCCCCTCGGGCATTTTCAGGGAATTCGCTTCCAGGTCGGTCGGTACATCGGCTTGTGCAGCGGTCATGCGGATTGAATTTACCGAGCAATTTCTTTAATTGCATCGCCGGGAGGGGTTACGTAAGAGAGCCCTATGTGTTATCACGCGGGGGTGCGCGCCCGCAGGAATCCCCGGCGAAATGGCCTGATTTGCTGGGGTCATAGAGTGCATAACGGACGTCATGTGGAGTACGTCACAGAACCGTAACTCCCTCGAAGCGTGTCCGAATTGTGAGACTTACCGTTGTCGAAACCTTAGTGTTTAGGTCTCCGAAAAGCGGGAAGAAGAATACGGAAAGCTGTGCGGATAAAGTGGATAATGAAGCGGTGAGAATGCGTCCGTGAATTTACGTAGACCATTTAAGGCCCCGTCACCCCGTCGATTCCCTCCCTGAGGAGATCGGCGTGGCCGTTGTGCCGCGCGTACTCCTCGATGAGGTGGACCAGGATCCAGCGCAGGCTGACCTCGCCGCTGCCCGTCACGGCCGCCTCCCGCGCGCTCAGCCGCCCCACCCCGTCGAGCGACCGTCCCTCGCAGAGCTTCCGGCTCACCGCCACCTCGCGCCGCCACACGGCCAGGGCCTGGGCGTACGTCCGCTCCGGGGCCAGAGCGAAGCCTCCGGCCCCGTCCTCGTACACCGGTGGGACGTCCTGTCCGGCCAGCACCCGCTGGAACCAGTTCCGCTCCACCTCGGCCAGATGCTGCACGAGGCCGAGCAGGGTCAGCGACGAGGACCGGACCGAGGCGACACGGGTCTGTGCGTCATCGAGCCCCGAGCACTTCACCGCGAGCGTCTCGCGATGGAAATCGAGCCAGCCCATCAGCATCGCGGGCTCGCCGGCGGTCGGGTCGGGCACGAGGCGGCCGTCCGGGAGCGTGGTCATGGCGCTCACGCTGCCACTCCCGCCGCTTGGGGCGCTCGCTGTTCGCTGTGAGCTTGGTGCGGCCGCTGTGTGCATGACGGGCCGTGCGGCGGGTAGGAGCCGGCGGCTGTATACCGCTCGCCTGCCGTCGGCTCGTCTGCCGCCCGCCTACTGCCAGGCGGCCGTCACCGCACGCCGTGCCGCTTCGAGGTCCACCGCGAGTCCGGCCTCGCCCATCGCGGCGCCCAGAGCGGCGAGCGAGGCGTGCACGACGCCACGGGTCGCGTCAGGGCCGTAGTGGTTCACCCGGATCATCTCCTTGGCCAGCGCGCCCCCACCGGCGACCAGCGGAAGCACCGGGTCGGCGGCGAGCGCCTTGGCGACGAGCACCGAGGCGTCGACACCCTCGGGGGCGCGCAGCGTCGTGGCGACCGGAGCGGCGTCCCGCGCCTCGTGGACGTACGGCGCGAGGCCACCACCCAGGGCGATCGCACCCGCGCGGGTCGCCGCGGCGGCGGTGGCGTGCCGCGCCGTCAGCGCGTCGAGACCCTCCGCCTCGATGCGCTCCACGCACGCTTCGAGGGCGAGCATCTCCAGCTGCGCCGGGGCGTGGAGGAGCGCCTTGCGCCCGCCGTCGATCCACCGCTCCTTCCAGTCCAGGAGGGAGAGGTACGAGCGGCGCGGTGCCTGCGGATTGGCGGCGAGCCGCGTCCAGGCCCGCTCGCTCACGGAGACGGCCGAGACGCCCGCGGGGCCGCCCATCGCCTTCTGGGCGCCGATCACGCACAGGTCCACGCCCCACGCGTCCGGGAGCAGCGGCTCGGCGGCCACCGAGGCGACGGCGTCGAGCATGAACAGGGCGCCGTGCTCGCGTACGACCTCACCGATCTCGGCGACGGGATTGGTGTTGCCGGTCGCGGCCTCGGCGTGGACGAGCGAGACGAAGTCGATCTCGGGGTGCGCGGCGAGTGCCTCGCGGACCTGCTCGGCGGTCACGGCGGTGTGGAAGGGAACGGCGAGGTCGACGACGGTCGCCCCGCAGTCGCGCAGCCAGTTGCCGAAGGTCTGCCCGTAGGGCCCGGTGATGACGTTCAGGGCGGTCGTGCCGGGTCGCGCCGCACCCCGGATACACCCCTCCAGGGGAAGCAGCGCCTCGCCCTGCATGATCACGACGTCCTGCGAGGTGGAGAGCAGCCCGGCGACGCGCTCCTCGATGGAGGCGAAGTGCTGGGCACTGAGGGGTGCCAGGTCGAGAAAGGGGTGCGTCACGGTGCTGCTCACTTCGCTCACGAGTTCGTTCGGGCTGCCGGACAGAGCGTACCGACAGGCTCCTAAGCTTCTGCACATGAGCGATCACAGCGATCACGCGGTGCTGCACGTGAAGGGGCGGGTGCTCGTCGGCCCGGACGAGGTCCGGGACGAATTGTGGTTGGTCGCAGGCAGAGTCACCTACGACCGCCCGTCGGCGGCGCCGGACGTCACGATCGACGGCTGGACACTCCCCGGCCTGGTCGACGCGCACTGCCACGTGGGCCTGGACACGCACGGCCCGGTGGAGCCGGACGTGGCGGAGAAGCAGGCGCTGACCGACCGCGAGATCGGCACCCTCCTGATCCGCGACGCGGGCTCCCCGTCCGACACGCGCTGGATCGACGACCGCGAGGACCTCCCGAAGATCATTCGCGCGGGCCGCCACATCGCGCGCACGCGCCGCTACATCCGCAACTACGCCCACGAGATCGAGCCGTCCGACCTCGTCGCGTACGTCGCCCAGGAGGCCCGGCGCGGCGACGGCTGGGTCAAGCTTGTCGGCGACTGGATCGACCGCGACGCGGGGGACCTGACGGCGTGCTGGCCGCGTGCCGAGGTGGAGGCGGCGATCGCCGAGGCGCACCGCCTGGGCGCGCGGGTGACGGCGCACTGCTTCGCCGAGGACTCGCTGCGCGACCTGGTGGAGGCGGGCATCGACTGCATCGAGCACGCCACGGGCCTGACCGAGGACACCATCCCGCTCTTCGCCGAACGGGGCGTGGCGATCGTCCCGACCCTGGTGAACATCGCGACGTTCCCGCAGCTGGCCGACGGCGGCGAAGCGAAGTTCCCCAAGTGGTCACGGCACATGCGGCGCCTGTACGAGCGCCGCTACGACACGGTTCGGGCCGCGTACGACGCCGGAGTGCCCGTGTACGCGGGCACCGACGCGGGCGGCTCACTGGCCCACGGCCTGGTCGCGGCCGAGGTCGCCGAACTGAGGCACGCGGGGATCCCGGCGGTGGACGCGCTCTCGGCGACGACGTGGGGAGCGAGGTCCTGGCTTGGTCGCCCCGGCCTTGTGGAGGGAGCACCGGCGGACCTGGTGGTGTACGGGGCCGATCCCCGCGAGGACGTGGGGGTGTTGGCGGCGCCTCGCAGGGTGGTCCTGAACGGGCGGGTCGTGGGGTAGACGGGGCGGGTTCCGCAGAGGACCGGCGTTGACGGAGCGTTACGTGTAGGGCCCTTGGTTCGTTGTACATGATTCGGCCACGGCAGCCGCGTCAACCGACGTGTTCGAGCCAGGGAGTTGCTCGGGTGACTGCGGGGAACGTACGTGCCGGAAGATTCGAAAGCAGGGGCGGAAACCTCCCTTTGGAGTGAACTCACGCTTCGTTGCTGGCTATTCACTCTCAGTGCGTAAAGATTCCCCCTGTCGATGTTGCCGGTGTCGCGCTCAAGCGATGTCCCCATCCAGCGAAGCGCGAGGCTTCCGGCGGCTCCGTAACTCTTGTGGGGGTTCCACCACCTTGAACAGCAATGCCTTCCGCCTGCCCGCACGCCGCCTCGGTGTGATCGCCACCGCCACGGTTCTCGCCGCCGGTCCCGCGGCGCTCGCCACCGCGGGATCCGCCTCGGCAACGGGCGGCGACAAGGGCCGCGCGAACGCCGTCGTGCTGCGCACCGGGCTCGACGTGTCCCTGCTCAACAAGACCCTGAACGTCCCGCTCAAGGTCGCGCTCAACGAAGTACAGGCACCGGCAAGCGCCGACAAGACCGCGCTCACCGCCGAACTGAACGGGGTTAACGGAGGGCAGCCGTTCAGCGTGCTGAAGGCGGACGTCGCCACCGCGAAGGCGACCGTCGAGGACGGGAAGGCGGAGGGCTACAGCAACATCGCGCGGGCGAAGGTGCACGTGCCGGGACTTCCGCTGCTCTCCCTGATCGAGGTCGAGCAGGTGACCTCCAAGGCGGTCTGCGCGGCGGGCAAGCGTCCTGTCGCCGAGGCGAACCTGCTGGGCGGCGTGACGGTGCTCGGCAAGAAGGTCACGCTGTCGGCGGGCGGCACGACCCATGTGGAGGTGCCGGGCGTCGGAGAGGTGCGGCTCGACCTGTCGAAGACGCACACGACATCGCGTACGGCGGCGGCTTCCGCACTGGAGCTGAAGGTGTCCGTGAACCCCCTGAAGCTGAACGTCGCGGAGGTCGAGGGGACGGTGACGCTCGCGGGCGCGTCGTGCGAGACGCCCGCGGCGGTCGCGAAGCCTTCGGCTCCGCCGGTGAAGCCGCAGGGCGGCACCGGCGAGAAGCCGGTGGCGGAGAAGCCGCAGGAAGCGAACCTCGCCGAGACCGGGGGCAACTCGTCGACGCCGTACCTGGTGGGTGGCGCGGTCGTGCTGCTCGCCGCAGGGGGCGGGGCGGTGGCGATGACGCGCCGGGGGCGCAGGGGCTGAGGTCGGGGCGGTCCCTGCGGGGCCTTCCCCAATCCCGCCCCTTCCCGGCTGTATCTATTGGCGGCTTTGCCGCGCAGGGGCTCCGCCCCAGACCCCGGTCCTCAAACGCCGGACGGCTGAAAGATTTCCCCGAGCCGGGGAAATCTCAGCCCGTCCGGCGTTTGAGGACGAACTCGGCGAAGCCGGTGATGACGGCAACCACAAGGCACAGGGCCCTCGCGCCGAGCGAGTTTTCGGGAAGGGGCGGGGTTGGGGACGAATCAACCGCTCAACAACCCCCGCACCGCCCCCAGCAACCGATCCGTCGTCCCCGGATCACGCACCGCCACCCGCAGCCACTCAGCCCCGAGCCCCGGAAACGTGTCCCCCCGCCGCAACGCGAACCCCCGCTCCCGCAGGCGTTCCCGCAAGGCCGGGGCCTCGGGGGCCCGGAGCAGGATGAAGGGTCCCTCGGCGGCCTCCACGGCCCGCACCCCGTGGGAGGCGAACTCCCTGAGCCCGTCCAGGAGATGGGCCCGATCGGCGGCGATCCGCAGGGCCGCATCGGACGCCTCGGCCAGCGCCGCAGGCGTCACGCATGCCTCCGCCGCAGCGAGCGCGGGAGAGGACACCGGCCACAAGGGCTGAGCCGCGGCCAGCGTCGCGATCGTCTCCGGGTCGGACAGGACGTAGCCGATCCGCAGCCCCGCAAGACCCCATGTCTTCGTGAGGCTGCGCAGCACCACAAGGCCGGGCACGTCCGTACGGCCCGCCAACGCATCGCGCTCACCCGGCACCGCGTCCATGAACGCCTCGTCCACCACCAAGTACCGCCCGGGGCGGGCGAGTTCGGCGATCGACGCGGCCGGGTGAAGGACCGACGTCGGGTTCGTCGGGTTGCCGATCACGACCAGATCGGCGTCCCCCGGAACCGTCGCCCCCGAGAGACGGAACCCGTCCTCCTCCCGCAGCAGCACACGCCCCACCACATGCCCCGCATCCCGCAGCGCCGCCTCCGGCTCGGTGAACTGCGGGTGCACCACCACGGGCTGACGCACCTTCAGGGCGCGCGCGAGCAGCACGAACGCCTCCGCCGCGCCCGACGTGAGCAGCACCCGGTCCGGCGTCACGCCGTGCCGCGCCGCCACCGCCGCCCGCGCCGCCCGGCCGTCCGGGTACGCGGCCAGGCCGTCGAGCGAGGCGGCGAGGTGTCGCTTGAGCCAGCCGGGCGGGGTGTTCGCGCGGACGTTCACGGCGAGGTCGGTGAGGTCGGCGGCGCCGCGGACCTCCGCGTCCCCGTGGTGGCGCAGGTCCGGTCCGCCGTCGTGGTCGGCGTTGTACCCGGCGCCGTACTCAGTGGGTATGTGCGTCATCGCCGCCGACCGCCTCCCGGTAGCGCTCCATGACGAGGTCGAGCAGCTCCTCCTCGGGGCCGATCACATCCGCCGAGCGCACCTCGATCTCGGGGTGTGCCGCCGCCCAGCCCTCCGTCTGCTGGAGGACCCGCTCCGGCAGGGTGCCGGTGAAGAGGAAGTAGGGCAGGACCACGATCCGCCGCGCGCCAAGACGTACGCAGCGGTCGAGCCCCGACGGCACGTCCGGCGCCGCGAGCGACACGAACGCCGTCTCCACACCCGCGTAACCCCGCCCCTCCCACAGCAGCCGAGCCGCTTTGTACACCTCGGCGTTGGCCTCCGGGTCGGTCGAACCGCGGCCCACGAGCAGCACCGTGACGTTCGCGCGGTCCTGCGGCGAGCGGCGGGCCGAGCCGCCGAGCGCCTCGTCGAGGCGGCGGCTGAGGACGTTCAGGAGCGAGGGATGCGGGCCGAGCGGGCGGCCGTGGGTGTACGAGATGCCGGGGTGGCGCTCCTGCTCACGGGTGAGCGCCACGGGGATGCCGCCGCCGGCGCGCTCGTCCGGCACCAGCGTCAGCGGTACGGAAGCGAAACGTTTCACGCCCCGGTCGACGAGGTCGGTGACCGCCTCGCTCAGTGGCGGCGACAGGCCGATGAGGTCGCCGGCCACCGGGAGTTCGGGGTTGCGCCGGGCGATTTCCTGTACGAAGCCCCGGAAAGCGGCCGCCCCGGCCTCGTCCCGGGTGCCGTGTCCGGCGATGAGCAGTGCGGGAAGCGGTGTGGGGAGCGGGGCGGGCGGGGTGGTCACTCGGACTCCTTGATTGCTTTGCCTGTTTCGTTCGGATCAGGTGCGGACACCCTCATCGCGGGCCCGCAGCGCACGATCGCACAGGTCACCATGGGTGCACGGCCGCCGGGTGCCGACTTCCGCTTGGGCACGAGAAGTTCACCGCCTCCGCACAGCGCGGCGGCCTCCGCCACGGAGGGCGTGCCCACGGTGGCGAGCGGCGCGTCGGAGGGGTTCGGCACGTCGACACCGGCAAGATCGTCGGCCGCGTACGACACGACCGGTACCCCGAGCCGCGCCGCCGCCTCGACGATGCCGGGCTCTTCGGCCTTCGTGTCGAGCGTCGCCAGCGCGGCGACACGGGCGGGGGAGAGCCCCGCGTCCCGAAGCGTGTCCTCGACGAGGCCGATGACCTCTTCGGCGGGCGCGCCCTTGCTCGCGCCGACGCCCACCACGAGAGAGCCACCGGCCGCCACCTGTTCGGGGGACATCGTCATCGGGCCGATGACCTCTGCGCCTTCCCTCGTGTGTTCGATGACCGCCGCCTCCGCGAGGTCGGCCGCCCCCGCCCCGGCAGGGCGGACCTCGCCGCTGGCGGCTTCGGCGTCGGCCATGGGCGGGGGCTCCTCTCGTACGGGACGGAAGCGGGACCAGGAACGAGACCAGAAACGGGACCAGAAACGGGTCGGTGTCCGCTCGGCGGGCCCGATGTCGATGTGCGGGGCAGGGGGGCGATCGGCTAGCAAGGGCGCATGGCGGTGTTCGTGGCGCTCGGCGCCTTTGTGATGACCCTGGTGGGCGGCTGGACGGCCCAGCGGGTCACCGACCGGCGTCACCTCGTCCTGGGGCTCGCGGGCGGTCTGATGCTCGGCGTGGTCGGTCTCGACCTGCTGCCCGAGGCGCTGGACGCCGCGGGCAGCCCCGTCTTCGGGGTACCCGCGGCGCTGCTCCTGTTCGTCGCGGGCTTCCTCACCGCGCACCTGGTGGAACACCTCCTCGCGGGCCGCCAGGCCGCCCACGGGGCGGGCGAGGACACGAACGGCCGGATCCCGCAGGTGGGGATGACGGCGGCCGGGGCGATGGTCGGGCACAGCGTCATGGACGGCGTCGCGATCGGCGCCGCGTTCCAGGTGGGCGGCGGCATGGGCGTGGCGGTGGCGCTCGCGGTCATCGCCCATGACTTCGCCGACGGCTTCAACACGTACACGCTCACCAGTCTGTACGGGAACGCCCGCCGCAAGGCCCTCGCGATGCTCTTCGCGGACGCGGTGGCCCCGGTGGTGGGCGCGGCATCGACGCTCCTGTTCACCATTCCGGCGCAACTGCTCGGGGGATATCTCGGCTTCTTCGGCGGCGCGCTGCTCTACCTGGCGGCCGCGGAGATCCTGCCGGAGGCGCACCACGAGCATCCGGCGCGCTCGACGCTGCTGTGCACGGTGGCGGGGGCGGCGTTCATCTGGCTGGTGGTGGGCATCGCGGAGTGAGGCGGCCACGGCGTGGACCGAGGTCACAGTCTTCCGCTCCGGCCGCCCCCGACCCGGAAGCGGACCCCGGCCTCGACCCGGAAGCGGACCCCGACCCGCGTACCGCTCATCCCCGGCACCGCTCCACGAACCGGCGCGCGATACCCGGCTCGGCGGCCCAGTGCGTGTGCAGGTAACTCGCGTGCACACCCTGCTGTACGAAGCCTTCGACGCGCCGCTCGGGGGAGTGCAGCCCCCAGGCGGGAGCCGCCCCCGCGCCCGGTTCGACGACGGTGCGGTGGAACTCGTGCCCGCGCATCCGGGTCCCGACCACCGCGAGCGGGCTCTCGGACACGGCGACGGCCTCGCGGTACCCGAGCGTGAGCCGCTCGGACATGTGGGAGCGGGCGTCGAGCACCCCGCACATCGGCTTCCCGTCCAGCTCCCGGGTCAGATAGAGCAGCCCGGCGCACTCGGCGGCCACGGGCGCACCGCTCAGCGCAAGATCGGCGACGACCTTCCGCAGCGGCTCGTTGGCGGAGAGCTCGGGCGCGTACACCTCGGGGAATCCGCCCCCGATGATCAGTCCCGCGGTGCCGGGCGGCAGCTCCTCGTCGTGCAGCGGATCGAAGGTGACGACGTCCGCGCCCGCGGCCGTGAGCAGCTCGGTGTGTTCGGCGTAGGAGAAGGTGAACGCGGCCCCGCCCGCGACGGCGACCACGGGCCGCCGCTCCTCGTCCCGCTCTCGCTCATCGTCCTGCGGCACCTCGTGAGGCGTCCACGTCTCACCGGTCATCGCGGGCGCACTGCGCGCCAACGCCAGAATCGCGTCGAGATCGCAGCCCTCCCGCACCCGGGAGGCGAGCGCGGCCACCGATTCGACGGCTTCCGCCTGCCGCTCGGCCACCGGAACGAGTCCCAGATGCCGCGAGGGCGCCCGGACCTGCTGCACCCGGCCGAGTGCGCCGAGCACGGGCACCCCGGACTCGCCGAGGGCATCGCGCAGCAGCTCCTCGTGCCGCGCGGACCCCACCTTGTTGAGGATCACGCCCCCGAGCCGCACCTCCGGGTCCCAGGAAGCGAACCCGTGCACGAGCGCGGCGACGGAGCGGGACTGCGACGACGCGTCGACGACGAGGACCACCGGCGCACGGAGCAGCTTCGACACATGTGCGGTGGAAGCCAGCTCACCCTGACCGGAGACCCCGTCGTACATCCCCATGACGCCCTCGACCACGGCGAGATCGCAGCCGCGTGCCCCATGGTTGAACAAGGGCGCCACCATCTGGGGCCCGCACATGTACGCGTCGAGATTCCGCCCGGGGCGCCCCGTGGCCAGCGCGTGATACCCGGGGTCGATGTAGTCGGGTCCCACCTTGTGCGGGGACACCGCGAGCCCTGCCGCCGAGAACGCGGCCATCAACCCCGTGGCCACGGTCGTCTTCCCGCTTCCTGAAGACGGCGCGGCGACGACGAGCCGAGCTACCACTCGATGCCCCTCTGGCCCTTCTGACCCGCGTCCATCGGATGCTTGACCTTGGACATGTCGGTGACGAGATCGGCGAACTCGACCAGGGCCTCGGGTGCGTAGCGCCCGGTGATGATGACGTGCTGGTGCCCGGGACGGTCCCGCAGAACCTCGACCACCTCGTCCACGTCGATCCAGCCCCAGTGCAGGAGATAGGCGAACTCGTCGAGGACGTACAGCGAGTACGTCTCCGCGGCGAGGTCGCGCTTGACCTGCTCCCAGCCCTCGCGGGCCTTGTCCTCGTGGCTGGGCTCGCCCTCGGCGGGCGCGCGCTGGATCCACGACCAGCCCTCGCCCATCTTGTTCCAGGTGACCGACCCGCCCTCGTCGCTCGCGCCGAGCACCTTCAGGGCGTTCTCCTCGCCGACCTTCCACTTCGCCGACTTCACGAACTGGAAGACCCCGATGGGCCATCCCTGATTCCAGGCCCGCAGCGCCATCCCGAAGGCGGCGGTGGACTTTCCCTTGCCGATCCCGGTGTGCACCATGACCAGCGGCCGGTTGCGCCGCTGACGCGTGGTGAGCCCGTCGTCCGGCACCACGTTCGGCTGTCCCTGCGGCATCAGGCCACGCTCCTCGTCTGCATCTGAGTTCCCTGTACGTCCTTGACGAGCCCGGCGATGGAATCAGCCCGCAGCTCGTCGAGCGTCACGGCCGTCCCGCCGAGCTCGCCCGCCAGCTGCCCGGCCAGCCCGAGCCGGATGTGCCCCGACTCGCAGTCGACGACCACGGACGCGATCCCGGCGGCCTCGAAGAGACGCGCGGCACGTCCCGCGCGGGCCACCGGCTCCACGCCTCCCGTGGCCCGGCCGTCCGTGACGACCACGACCAGGGGGCGCCGCGCCGGATCCCGCAGCCGCTCGACGCGCAGTACGTCGTGCGCCTTGAGCAGCCCGGCCGCGACCGGCGTACGCCCGCCCGTGGGCAGCGTCTCAAGACGGGCGGCAGCCGCGTCGACGGAAGACGTGGGCGGCAACGCCACCTCGGCGTCGGACCCGCGGAAGGTGACGAGCCCGACCTTGTCCCGGCGCTGGTAGGCATCGAGCAGCAAGGACAGCACCGCTCCCTTCACGGCGCTCATCCGCTGCCGCGCGGCCATGGACCCGGAGGCGTCCACGACGAAGAGCACGAGGTTGCCCTCACGCCCCTCCCGCGTCGCCTGCCGCAGATCGTCCCGGCGCACGACGAGCCCCCGCCCCACACGTCCGCGCGCCCGCTGATGGGGGGCAGCCGCGTGCACGGTGGCCGCCAGGTGCAGCTTGGTGAGCGCACCTTGGGGCCGCCGGGCCCCGGTGGTCCGCCCGTGCTCGGTCCGCGCCCTCGAGCGGCGCCCCGCGGCACCCTCACCGAGACCGGGGACGCTCAGCATCTTCGTACGGAACGGCTCGGAGGCCTGCACGGGCCGCTGTTCACCGCCACCGCCACCGGCCGCGGGTGCCTGCGCGGGGGAGAGGTCCTCGTCCTGCCCGCTCTCGGTCTCGTTGTCGGTGGCGGGGGCGTCATGTGCGTCCGGCGCCGGGGCATCGGGTGCCTCGGGGGCGTCGGGTCCGTCCTGGGGCGGCTGCCCGCCTCCATCGGGACCGCCGCCGTCGGGGTCGTCGTCCCCGCCGTCCCCGTCGCCGTCGTCGCCGTTCTGCTCCAGCGTGTCGTCGAGCTTGTCCTCGTCGAGGCCCGGCGCGTCGAAGGGGTTGCGACGGCGCCGGTGCGGGAGCGCGAGGAGAGCGGCCTGCCGTACGTCCTCGGCGAGTACGTCGTCGCGTCCGGCCCAGGCGGCAAGCGCCGTCGCCGTACGCGCCATCACGATGTCGGCCCGCATCCCGTCGACCTCGAAGGCCGCACAGGTGGCGGCGATCTGCCGCAACGCACCGTCCCCGAGCCGCACGTGGGGAAGCAGCGCACGCGCCGCGACGATCCGGTCCCGCAGCGCGGACTCGTCCTCGTGCCACCGCGCGGCGAAGTTCTCCGCGTCGTCGTCGTACGCGAGCCGTCGGCGCACGACCTCGACCCGCTGATCGGTCTCGCGCGATGCGGCGACCTCGACGGTGAGCCCGAACCGGTCGAGCAACTGCGGTCGCAGTTCGCCCTCTTCGGGGTTCATGGTGCCCACGAGCAGGAACCGCGCCGCATGCCGCACGGACACGCCCTCGCGCTCGACGTACGAGGCGCCCATGGCGGCGGCGTCGAGCAGCAGGTCGACCAAGTGGTCGTGCAGCAGGTTGACTTCGTCGACGTAGAGGATGCCGCGGTGGGCGTCGGCGAGCAGACCCGGCTCGAAGGCCTTCACGCCCTCGGCGAGCGCCCGCTCGATGTCGAGCGCCCCGACGAGGCGGTCCTCGGAGGCTCCTACGGGCAGTTCGACCATCCGCGCGTCGCGCACCGAAGCGCCGCCGGCGTCGTGCGGACCGTCGGGGCAGGCGGGGTCCGGGGCGGCCGGGGCGCAGGAGAAGCGGCATCCGGCGACGACGGGTACCTGCGGCAGCAAGGCCGAAAGGGCGCGCACGGCAGTGGACTTGGCGGTGCCCTTCTCGCCGCGTACGAGCACACCGCCGACGGCGGGCGAGACGGCGTTGAGCAGCAGGGCGAGCCGCAGGTCGTCCTGTCCGACGAGGGCGGTGAACGGATAGGGGGTACTCACAAGGCCTCCATTACGTGGTTCAGGGCGGGGCAAGGGGCAGCGGCTCTCGCCCAGGGTGCAGCGGCTCTCACCCGTCCCCCTCCGCCGGTCGTGCGGGCGCCCCGGGTGCGATGAAGGGGAGGCCGGGCGGGGCGCCGGTCTCGATCAGGCGGAGCAGCGCGTCCGTGTCCGCGTGCTGCTCGATCAGGTCGCCGAGCAGGTCGAGCTGCTCCTCGCGCAGTGCGGCGAAGCTGGTGTCGGGCGCGGGCACGAAGCGGCGCCCGGCGGCGCGGGCGACCTCCATCAGGAAACGGCGCCGGAACGCGTCGCTCTCCAGGGAGCCGTGCCAGTGCGTGCCCCACACCTCGCCTACTCGGCAGCCGTCCAAGAAGGGCTCTCCGCCCAGGACTTCGGCGACGCCGTGATGGATCTCGTACCCCTCGACGGGTTCGCCGAGCGCCTCGCCGACCGGGCGCGCGAGGGTCTTCTCGCGGGCGAACCGCACGCGCACGGGCAGCAGGCCGAGCCCGTCCACGGCTCCCGCCCGCGACTCGACGTCGTCCTCGATGTGCTCGCCGAGCACCTGGAAGCCGCCGCAGATCCCGAGCACCGGCCGCCCCTCGGCGGCGCGCCGCGCGATGGCGTCCGCGAGGCCGCGCTCGCGCAGCCACTGAAGGGCGCGGACGGTGCCGCGCGTGCCGGGTACGACGACGAGATCGGCGTCGACGAGCTCGTCGGCGCGGTCCACGAACCGCACCACGACGCCGGGTTCGGCGGCCAGGGCGTCCACGTCCGTGAAGTTCGACATCAGCGGTACGGCGCAGACGGCGACCCGCAGCACGTCCTCGCCGACCGGGGGAGCGACGACGGACTCCCGCACGGCGCCCCGCAGGGACACCCGAAGGCCGTCCTCCTCGTCGATGCCGAGGCCGTGCTGGAAGGGAAGGACGCCGAACGTACGCCGCCCGGTGAGCTCATGAAGCATGTCGAGCCCGGGTTCGAGCAGCGAGACGTCGCCACGGAACTTGTTGACGAGATAACCGGCGACCAGTTCCTGGTCCTCGGCGCTGAGCAGCGCGGTCGTACCGAAGAAGGAGGCGAAGACGCCGCCTCGGTCGATGTCGCCGACCACGACGACCGGGAAGCGGGCGGCCCGCGCGATCCCCATGTTCACGATGTCCGTACGCCGCAGATTGATCTCGGCGGGACTGCCCGCGCCTTCGCAGATCACGGCGTCATAGCCGCCCCGAAGTTCTTCGAGGCATCCCACGACGGTGGAGAGCAACTGTTCCTGGCGCCCCCCGTGATAGCCGCGCGCGCTCATCTCGCCCACGGGCTTTCCCATGAGGACGACCTGGCTGCTGCGGTCACTGCCCGGCTTGAGCAGCACGGGGTTCATCAGTGCGCTGGGTTCGACCCGGGCGGCCTGCGCCTGCATGGCCTGGGCCCGCCCGATCTCGGCGCCCTCGCGCGTGACGAAGGAGTTGAGGGACATGTTCTGTGCCTTGAAGGGCGCGACGGAGACCCCCTTGCGGGCCAGCCACCGGCAGATCCCGGCGGTGATCACGCTCTTGCCCGCATCGGACGTGGTCCCGGCAACGAGCAGCCCACCACTCATCAGACCCTGCCTTTCCGCATAGTGCTCACCACGGCCGCGACCCCCAGGGCAAGCAGCCCTACCCGGCGCGAGAGCTTCACGGCCCGTTCGATGTCGGCGACTTCGACGTCCCGCCCGTCCCCGTTCAGGACGGGCCGGTGCTCGATGCGGCCTCCGTACGAGAGGGTCCCCCCGAGCCGTACCCCCAACGCCCCTGCGAAGGCGGTCTCCACGGGCCCCGCGTTGGGGCTCGGATGCTTGGCCGCGTCCGCACGCCAGGCCTTCAGGGCACCGCGCGGCGCGTCTCCGGCGGCAGCCGCGAGCACCGCGGTGAGCCGGGCTCCGGGCCACCCCAGTACGTCGTCGAGCCGCGCGGAGGCCCACCCGTACCGCCGGTACTTCACCGACTTGTGCCCGACCATGGCGTCGAGCGTGTTCACGGCCCGGAAGGCGACAAGCCCGGGAACCCCGCCGAGAGCCCCCCACACCAAGGCGCCGACGACCGCGTCGGACGTGTTCTCGGCGACGGACTCGACCACGGCCCGCGCGATGCCGTCGGCGTCGAGGGACTGCGGATCACGGCCGCACAGATGCGGAAGGCGCTCCCGTGCCACCTCGATGTCCCCGGCGGCGAGCGCACCGCCGACGGCCCGCGCCTCGCGCCCCAGCGAGGTCCCGCCGACGACGGCCCAGGTGGTGGCGGCGGTCAGCGCGACGGATGCGGCGCGTGAGTCACGTACAAGAGAAGAGGCCAGGACGGCGGCACCTGCCGCACCCCCGGCGCACACCACGGCATGCAGGGCGCCCCACCCGCGGTGGTCACGCCACAGCACACGCTCTACGGCACCGGCGGCCCGGCCGAACGCGGCGACCGGATGCCCGCGGCGAGGATCGCCGAGGAACAGATCACCGAGGAGGCCGGCGGCGGCGCCGTACGCGAAGTCGCGATCGGCACGCATGGCTTCAGCCGGCCGTGACGCGGAGGGGAGCGAGGGGCCCGGCCTGTACAGGCGGGGGCACAGAGACCGGCAACGGGCGGCCGCGCATGGCGATATGTCCTCACTCAGGGTGTCCGCGCCCTGATTCGACGAGATCGGCGGCGAGAGTTCCTGGCTTCCGAGGAGCCGGCTGAGTCAGCTCCTCGATGACAGTGGCGGGACCGCGCCGGATTCGCACCGGCTTCCTCTTCTGCCGC
Organism: Streptomyces sp. NPDC055239; assembly: GCF_053606205.1. NCBI lineage: Bacteria > Bacillati > Actinomycetota > Actinomycetes > Kitasatosporales > Streptomycetaceae > Streptomyces > Streptomyces sp. NPDC055239. The sequence continues at coordinate 348,590 of NZ_JBSGRD010000008.1, forward strand.
CGTAATGGCTCCGGCAGTCCACCACGCCCGCGAACGCCCGTCAACTTGCCGTTGACCTGGGGCGGGAGAGTGTGCCGAGGCCCACAGACAGAGGTGGGGTGCGGGCCGCCGAAGCGTCCCGCACCCCACCCGGAGCTGCGATCGTCAGGCGACGATCAGATAGATCCCGTACGCCACCGCCGCCGCGCAGAGCGCGAAGCACACGTACGCGCCCGTGCGTGCCGCCACCGGGGGCCCGCCCGCCGTGGAAGCGGCGGAAGCGGTCGAAGTGGCGCCGGACGTTGCCGTCTCGCGCTTGGAGAGGCCGACGATGCCGAGGGTGAACAGGCCCACCAGGGCCACCGTCACCGCGAGGCTGACTCCGAACACGGAGCCGAGAGCTGCCCAGTCGATGTTCATGCTGACTTGTCCTTACACCGTGGCGGGCCGGGCGGGGTCCGCCGCGGTGCCGGTCGGGGCCGGGGCCTGGATGGTGGCCTTGACGAGGTCGACGTCGGGGCTCGTCACGGCCGACCCGGTGGGCGGCGGAGAGACGGCGGCGATCGCGGTGGTCACGACGCCCGCCGGCTCGTCCGCGAAGGAGCTGCGGATCTCGTCGTCGGCGACGTTCGTGTGGTCGACGGCGTTGCGCCGGGACAGCACCCAGATCACGGCAGAGCCGGTCACCAGGAGCGCGGCGGTCGCCGCGATGCCCCAGGGGCCCTGCTTGGTGAGGAACTCGGCGCCCGCGCCGACCAGACCGGCGGCCGGGAGCGTCAGGCCCCAGGCGACGAACATGCGCGTCGCCGTGGACCAGCGGACCACACCGCCCTTGCGGCCGAGGCCCGCGCCCATCACGGCGCCCGAGCAGACCTGGGTGGTGGAGAGCGAGAAGCCGATGTGCGAGGAGGCCAGGATCGCGGTCGCGGCGCTGGTCTGGGCGGCGAAGCCCTGCTGCGGCGCGAGGTCCGTGAGGCCCTTGCCCATGGTGCGGATGATGCGCCAGCCACCGAGGTACGTGCCGAGCGCGATGGCGATGCCCGCCGAGACGATGACCCACATCGGTGGGTTGGCGCCCGGGTTCAGGACGCCGCCGGTGATCAGGGCGAGCGTGATGATGCCCATGGTCTTCTGCGCGTCGTTCGTGCCGTGCGCCAGCGAGACGAGGCCCGCGGAGGCGATCTGACCGGTGCGGTAGCCCTTGGCGGTCGCCTTGGTGTCGGTGTTGCGTCCGATGCGGTACGTCAGACGCGTGGCCAGCGTCGCGGCGATGCCGGCGACGAGGGGCGCGGCGATCGCGGGGATCAGGATCTTGGTGACGACGGTGCCGCCGTTGATCGACGACCAGCCCATCGACATGACCGCGGCGCCGATGAGGCCGCCGAAGAGCGCGTGGGAGGAACTGGAGGGCAGGCCCACCAGCCAGGTCAGGAGATTCCAGAGGATCGCGCCCACCAGGGCGGCGAAGATCACCTCTGTCTTCAGTCCGTCTTCGTTGACGATTCCGCCGGAGATCGTCTTGGCGACCTCGACCGACAGGAAAGCGCCGACGAGGTTCAGCACGGCGGACATGGCCACCGCCGTCTTGGGCTTGAGAGCGCCAGTCGAGATGGTGGTCGCCATCGCGTTGGCCGTGTCGTGGAAACCGTTCGTGAAGTCGAACACGAGAGCGGTAACGATCACGATCCCGAGGAGAAGCGTGATGTGTTCCATTTACCCAGGCTTCTGTTGGACGTCAGTGGCAAGTGGAACGTAGGCAAGCTGGGTGAACGGAAAGTGAACTTGGTCGGGCCGTGCGGTGACCCAATTCGGGGCACTGCCACTCCGGTTCCGTCGTGGCTCTGACGAAGATCGCCCGGAGTGGCGTCGCGAGGCCTGGAACGTGAGCTTCCAGAGGCCCGGAATGCGGGCTTCCAAGGGTGTCCGACCGGTATCCGGCCGTGCCCGGCTACCCTCGGGCGAACTTCTTCAACTGCTTCATCGAACCGTTGAAGAGATTCTGGTCACCCGGGAACCTGCCGCCGTTGTCGTACTGCCAGAACGTCAGGTACGACCAGCCCCTGGGCAGCTTCCCCGACGTCGACGACCAGTGCGCCAGCCACAGCGCGTGATGCGCCGCGAAGGCACGGCTGCCGCCCGTGCACTTGTTCCACCACCTGGTGGTCGTGTAGATCACGGGACGCCGTCCCGTCTGCCGCTTCACCTCGTTGCTGAACGACTTGATCCAGTGGACCATGCCCCTCTTGCTGATGCCGTAGCACTTCCGCTTGCCGTAGGGATTGTGCTCGATGTCGAGGGCCGGCGGCAGCGTCCGGCCGTCCGCGCTCCACCGTCCGCCGTGCCTCATGAAGTAGGCAGCCTGCTTCTTGCCGGACGACTTGCTCGGCACGGCGAAGTGGTACGCGCCGCGCAGGATGCCCGCCTTGCGGGAGCCGTTGTACTGCTGCTTGAAGTGGGGATTGCGGTACGTGTAGGACTCGGTGGCCTTGATGTAGACGAAGCGCGCGCCCTTGCTCTTCGCCTTGTGCCAGTTGACTCGCTTCTGGTGCGACGAGACGTCGTGCCCCCTCGGCTTGCTCGCCGCCGAAACCGGAATCTCGGCGAGGACGGTCCACCCGAGGGCCAGAGTCACTACTGAGGCCGCGATGACGCGCGCGCGGCGACGGGATGGTTTGTGGTCATGAGCCATATTTCCCCCCGGACTGCGACGTGCGGGACAAATCTTCCGGAGAGTACTGGAAGATCATCGGATGGCGGTCGATGGCCAGCCAATCAGCACCAGAGAGTGATGTATGCACATTTGTACTCTTACGGACTCCCTGCCTCCGCCCCTACGGTGCCGCGCCCCACGGCTGACAGGATCGCGGCATGACGGAGCAGCGGGACGTGCGGGAGCAGCGGGACGAAGTCCGGCAGGACGCGGTGGAGCGGGCGTGGGGCGAGCTGGTGGCGGCGGCCCGCAGGACGGTGACGGACGGCCTGGTGGTCGGCACGTCGGGCAACGTCTCGGTGCGGGTCGGCGGCACGATCCTGGTCACCCCGAGCGGCATGCCGTACGACCGCCTCGGGCCGCGGGACGCGGTCGGCGTCGACACGGACGGCAATCAGCTCTTCGGTGACCTCGCCCCCACCAGCGAACTGCCCATGCACCTGGCCGTCTACCGCACCACGGACGCCGGAGCCGTGGTCCACACCCACGCGGTGCACGCCACCGCCGTCTCCACCCTCGTCCCGGAGCTCCCGCCCATCCACTACATGGCGGCGGCGCTCGGCGGCCCTGCCCGGGTTGCCCGGTATGCCCCCTACGGCTCCGACGAGTTGGCCGAGAACATGCTCCGGGCCCTCAGGGACCGCACTGGTTGCCTGCTCCAGAACCACGGAACAGTCACCTACGGAGACACCCTGGACCAGGCGTACGACCGCACGGCGCAGCTGGAATGGATGTCCCGCCTCTGGCTGACGGCCAGCGCGGTCCCGGGTCACACCCCGACGCTCCTGTCCGCCGGGCAGCTGAGGGAAGCGGAGGACAGGCTGCGCGGCTACGGCCAACAGTGACGGCCCTCGGGGGCGCGTCGGGGGCGGCTTCGTCCCGAGAGGCCGCGGATTCAGTGACATCACCTACGGGTACGCGGACGGGGTGACGTCACCCCGCGAGCCCCGCCCACTGGCAGCGACCAGCCACCCGCCGGACACTGGGCAGGTGCGCCCAGCCAAAGCGACGGCAACGGCCGTCACCGCCGTCACCACCGCCCTCCTGGGCGGCGCAGCCGCCGTCGCCGCGGGCCGGTTCGCCAGCAACGCCGCCCTGAAGGCGCCGGCCGGCCGCCCGCTGCCGACCGACCACCGCCTCACGGTCCACTCCACGGCCGCGGGCCAGATCACCCTGACCCGCGCCCTCGCGACCCTGCGCCCCGGTACGTACGGCCTCAGCGGCAACGGCAGCCATGCCGTGATCGGGCCCGTCCTGGACTCAGCGCCGCACGCGGCGGACACCGTCGTACGCCGCCTTGAGCGCGTCACCCACGGCTCCCTCGAACCCGGCGCGAAGGTCTGGCTCACCCCGCAGGTACACATCGGCGACCCGCACGCCGCACTGGACATCGACCACGCGGACGTCGACATCCCCGGCGAACTCGGCGGCCTGCCCGCCTGGTTCGTGCCGGGCGTCCGCGACACCTGGGTGATCACCGTGCACGGCCTCGGCACGACCCGCGAGCACCCCATGGTCGTCATGGACTTCCTGCACCGCCAGCGGTTCCCGGTGCTCGACATCGCCTACCGAGGCGACCTCGGCGCGCCCCGCTCCCCGGACGGCCTCGGCCACCTCGGCGAGACCGAGTGGCGCGACCTGGACGCGGCCATGCGCTACGCCGTGCGCCACGGGGCGCAGAACGTGATCCTGCACGGCTGGTCCACCGGCGCCGCCATGGCGCTGCGCGCCGCCGCGCACTCCGCCCTGCGCGAGAGGATCAGCGGTCTCGTCCTGGACTCCCCGGTGCTCAACTGGGAGACCACCCTGCGCGCGCTCGCCGCGGCCCGGCGCACACCGGGACTCCTCCTGCCCCTCGCGGTGCGCGCCGCCCAGGGCCGCACGGGCCTGCGCGGCGACCGCATCCTCCAGGCCGCCGACCCCGAGGTGCTCAAGGTCCCCACGCTCCTCTTCCACGGCCCGGACGACGTGATCGCCCCCTGGGCGCTCTCCCGTCAACTCGCCGAGCGGCGCCCGGAACTCGTCACTCTCCACACCGTTCCGGATGCGCCCCACGGAGCCATGTGGAACGCCGACCCCGCGGGCTACGAAGAGGCGCTACGGCGCTTCCTCACGCCTCTCATGTAGCGGGCGAGAGCCCCCTGCGGTAGCTCTCCGGAGCCTCGCGAAGGCATTCCGTTTGGGTTTTCGGACCGTCAACAGGAAGACTGCTCCCGTGACGTCCCGTATCCCGCGCGACTCAAGGCTCCGACTCGTCCGCGCTCAATCCCCCAGGGCCGAGAGGCGAGCGGGGGCGGAGCGCGGCACAGCGCGGCCCCTGACCGCCCCCGGCGCAGTGACACAGCAGCGTGCGCGCCGTCCCGCGCCCCGGCCGCCCGAGGGCACACCCGCCCCCGGAGAGCTGGCCCGCATGGCGCGCAAGGGCCTCGCCGACGCCGTCAGGGTCGCGCGCTGGGCCGACACGTCCCTGCGCTCGGGACCCGCCCGCGCGGGAAAACCGGACGCCGCCGACGGAGCCGAAGGCACCAAAGGCACCCTCTCCGTAGCCACCGCGGAACGGGCCGCCGCGGAACTGGCGCTGACCCCGGATCAGGTCCGCGCCGACTGGGACACCGCACGGCTCGCGGGACTCATCGAGGTGCACGGCGACATCGCTCGCCCCGGCTGGCGGCTGCGCGCCTGGGACCGCGACGACGCCGCCGTGCTGCGCGGCTGGGTCGCCCTCTTCGACGCCTGGTCGCTCGCGCACGCGGCATCACGCGAACTGGCGCCCGCCACCGTGGCCGAGACCGTCGAGGCCATGCCGCAGCTCCTCACCCTGCTGCAGCTCTCCGCGGGCCCCGTCCCCGTACCGCAGCTCCTGGACCTCCTGGACCAGCGCGTCACGGAACTGCGCACGGAGCGCTGCGAGATCCCCTACGGCCCGCAGCCCGAGCCGGTGGACCCGGCCGAGACGCCGCCCCTCGCCACTCTCCTGGACTGGGCGCTGCGCGGCCTCGCCGCCGTCGGCGCGCTGACGTTCGCCGAAGGGCAGGCCACACTCACGCCGCTCGGCAGCTGGGCGGTCTGGGTCAAGCTGGAGCAGATCTGCGTGGCCGCGCAGAGCCCGGCGGGCAACATCGAGCAGTCCGCCGAGGACATGCTCCGCGGCTGCGCGCGCCTGCGCCCGAACGCGGCCCGTTCGGAGTACCGCGCCTGGCTCGCCCCGCGCCCCGTCGGCAGCGCCGTCACCGAGCTCCTGGACGCGGCCCGCGGCGAGGACGCCCTCCTGCGCGGCCTCGCCTTCGAATGCCTGCGGGTGGTCGGCGCCCCGGCCGAGGCCGAGGTGCGGACCGTCGTGGACGAGACCTCGCTGCGGCCCTACGCCCTCATCTGGCTCGCCGAGCAGGAGGGCGCCGACCCCGAGGACGTCCACCTCGTCCTGTCGCGGGAGGAGTCGACGTGGCTGTGGGTCGACACCGCCGCCGCCGTCGCCGACCACGGGGAGATCCACCTCCTCGTACGTCACCTGGAGTCCGCCGTGCAGCCCACGGTGCCCGCGCTCCTCGACGAGGTCCGGCGCATCGGCCACCCCCGCACCGTCCAGGTCCTTGTCGCCCTGGCCGCGGCCCACCCCGATCCGGCACTGGCGAAGGCCGTGCGCCGGGCGGCGTTCCAGGTGCACACCGGGGGCGTCTGAGCCCCGCCGGGCTCCTCACCGGAAGGTGTTGCACTGCCCCATGTCGCCGGTGCGGTAGCCCTGGTAGAACCACTGCTGCCGCTGCTCGGCCGAGCCGTGCGTCCAGGACTCCGGGGTGACCCGGCCCTGGAACTTCTCCTGGATGCGGTCGTCGCCGACCGCGGCCGCCGCGTCCAGGCCCTCGCGGATGTCCGCGTCGTCGAGGCTGGTGATCAGCGGCTTGCCCGTCTTGTCGTCGGCGGTACGGGTCGCGTGCCGCGCCCAGACGCCCGCGTAGCAGTCCGCCTGCAGCTCGACCTTCACGGCGTTGCTGTTCTGTCCCGTACGCCCGTCCTGGGAGCGCTGCAGCGTCCCCATGAGGTTCTGCACGTGGTGCCCGTACTCGTGCGCGACGACGTACGCCTGCGCGAAGGGGCCGCCGCTCGAGCCGAACTTGGTCCGCAGCTCGTCGAAGAAGCCCAGGTCCAGATAGACCTTCCGGTCACCGGGGCAGTAGAAGGGGCCGACCGCCGACGACGCGGCACCGCACGCCGTGCCCACCCGGCTGGTGTAGAGGACGGTCGGCGCGGGGGAGTAGGTGCCCTTCCTGCGCTGGAACTCGGGGCGCCAGTAGTCCTGCACGCTGTTGACCACCGCCACCATGCGGCAGTCGTCCTTGGTGTTCGCGTCCTGCCCCGTACGGCAGCTCTGCTGGACCTGCGCGAGCGACGAGGACGACGCGGCGGGCTCGTCACTGCCCGACGAGAGCCCGAGCTGATCCGGGCCGACCCCGAAGAGCAGCCCGAGCACCAGCGCGATCAGGCCCGCGATGCCGCCGCCGACCGTCGCCTTGCCGCCGGGAATCCGGCTGCCCCGCACATCCTGCACCTCGGACGTGTCCAGATCGGCGTCGTCGTCGAACTGCATGGGCGCACCACCCTCTGCCTCGCATCCGGGGTGGCGTTGTGCCGCCCTGTGCCGAGATGTCGGCGCCTTCATCCTGATATGCCCCATCCCGCGCGGCGCCGGACGGGGGTCCGAACGGGGGACCCCGGCGACATGGCACGCCGTGTCGCGCCCGCCGCCCGGGTCCACGCACTCACGCCGCCGCTACGCTCTGCGCCTGTTGCGTGGGCAGAGGTACCGGCAGAGATGCCGAAGAGGGGGAGCGTCGTGACCGTTGTGCCGTGCGGGGCGGCGGGATCCGGGCCCGTGTCGTGCGAGGGGTCCGGGTCCGTGCGGGCGGTGTCCGCCCGACGCGGGCCCCGGATCGCCCTCCCGGTGGTCCTCGGTCTCCTCGCCCTGCCGCTCATCACCGCCGCCCACCACTCACGACCGGCCCCCTACGGAGACCACGTCACCGTCCACGCGCGCGTGGACGCCGGTACGGCGGCCCCCGCGCTGCGGACCACCGGCCGCGCGGTAGAGGCGTACGACAGGACGACGGGCCGCCCGCGCTGGACGTACCGCCGCGAGGGAGCCAGGCCCCTTGCCCTGCTCCCCGTCCCCGGGCACGCCGTCGCGCTCTGGAACGACGGCCTGGTCACCGACACCGCACGCGCCGACGGCAGCGCCGTCCGCTGGCACCGCGCCATCCCCGACAGCGCCCCCTGGCTGCGCACGCCGGCGGCCCGCGGCGCCGCCGGAGTCCTTCAGCCGCTCGACCCCCGCGGCCGCATGCTCGCCGTCGTCACCCCGCAGCGCATCGCCGCCTACCGCAGCGCCGACGGCGACCTGCGCTGGGTGCTGCCCGCGGAACCCGGCTGCGCCTTCGAACCCGCCAGGGCCGTGCGCCACCGCGAGGCCCTGCTCGTCGCCCAGCCCTGCGAGGACGCCGCGACGCCGTGGACCTCACAGCTGATCGCCGTGGACGACCTCGGCCGGATCGTGCCCCGGCGCACGCCCCTGGGCAACGCGCTGCCGGGCGGCGCCCCCGACGGCGTACGGGCCCGGGCTGAAAAAGAGCTTGCACCGCACCGGTAGAATTGGCCTCATGGCCATTCTCCTCGTGCATTAGACGGCGTGAACGCCTTCGAACCTTCCGCCGTCCATCCCCCCTGCCCTGGAGTCTGTCCGTGATCACCGCTTCCGGCATCGAGCTGCGCGCCGGCGCCCGCATCCTCATCGAGAACGCCACCTTCCGAATCGCCAAGGGCGACCGCATCGGCCTGGTGGGCCGCAACGGAGCGGGCAAGACCACGCTCACCAAGTGCCTCGCCGGTGAGGGCGTCCCGGCCGGCGGCACCATCAGCCGCTCCGGAGAGGTCGGCTACCTCCCGCAGGACCCCCGTACAGGCGACCTGGACGTGCTCGCGCGCGACCGCATCCTCTCCGCCCGCGGACTCGACACCCTCATCCGCAAGATGCGTGAGAACGAACAGCGCATCGCCAACGGCTCGGGCGGAACCCGCGACAAGGCGATGAAGCAGTACGAGCGCCAGGAGACGGAGTTCCTCACCAAGGGCGGGTACGCCGCCGAGGCAGAAGCCTCCACCATCGCCGCCGCGCTCAGCCTCCCCGACCGCGTGCTCGGCCAGCCCCTCCACACGCTCTCCGGTGGCCAGCGCCGCCGCGTCGAGCTGGCCCGCATCCTCTTCTCGGACGCCGACACCCTGCTCCTCGACGAGCCGACGAACCACCTCGACGCCGACTCCATCGTCTGGCTCAGGGACTACCTCAAGTCCTACCGCGGCGGCTTCATCGTGATCTCCCACGACGTCGACCTGGTCGAGACGGTCGTCAACAAGGTCTTCTATCTGGACGCCAACCGCGCCCAGATCGATGTCTACAACATGGGCTGGCGGCTCTACCAGCAGCAGCGCGAGTCCGACGAGAAGCGCCGCAAGCGCGAGCGTCAGAACGCCGAGAAGAAGGCCACCCAGCTCCACTCGCAGGCCGACAAGATGCGCGCCAAGGCCACCAAGACCGTCGCCGCGCAGAACATGGCCAAGCGCGCCGACAAGCTCCTCGCGGGCCTCGACGAGGTGCGCAAGGGCGACAAGGTCGCCAAGCTGCGCTTCCCCGACCCCTCGCCCTGCGGCAAGACCCCGCTGATGGCCGAGGGACTCTCGAAGTCGTACGGCTCCCTGGAGATCTTCACGGACGTCGACCTCGCCATCGACAAGGGCTCGCGCGTGGTCATCCTCGGCCTCAACGGCGCGGGCAAGACCACGCTCCTGCGGCTGCTCGGCGGCGCCGAGAAGCCCGACACCGGGCAGGTCATCGAGGGCCACGGCCTCAAGCTCGGCTACTACGCGCAGGAGCACGAGACCCTCGACCCGGAGCGCACGGTCCTGGAGAACATGCGCTCGGCCGCTCCCGACCTCGACCTCGTCGCGGTGCGCAAGACGCTCGGTTCGTTCCTCTTCTCCGGCGACGACGTCGACAAGCCGGCGGGTGTCCTGTCCGGCGGCGAGAAGACCCGTCTGGCGCTCGCGACCCTGGTGGTCTCCTCCGCCAACGTGCTGCTCCTCGACGAGCCCACCAACAACCTCGACCCGGCGAGCCGCGAGGAGATCCTCGGCGCCCTTCGCACCTACAAGGGCGCGGTCGTCCTCGTCACGCACGACGAGGGCGCGGTGGAGGCGCTCCACCCGGAGCGGATCATCCTGCTGCCCGACGGCGTCGAGGACCTGTGGGGCCAGGATTACGCGGATCTGGTCGCGCTCGCCTGATGCCGTCCAGGCGTCCACATTGGTTGATCGAATAACTGATCCACTGCGTATGGATCATTCGGCCGATCCGTGATCCTTCATCTGTGTGAGGTCTCCTCGTACCGAAGTGTGGGATACACGGATTTCCCCTGTGGTCTGGGCCTGGAACTCGGCTCTCGCTCCTCACCGCTCTGACCTGGCATTTCTTCCCGCAACTCATTCAGCCGTACGGAATTCGACACGCGGAATCGTTAATTCCGATCGTGGTCCCGCCTTCCCCGGCGGGAAACCTCGTCGTACGGACCTTGCCGAATGGGTGGCCAGGAAGGCCGGAAGGGGTGATCATGAGAAGTCCAGAGCGCACTTCCCACGAGGAGGCACGGGTGGCCGAGACTCTGAAGAAGGGCAGCCGGGTAACCGGCGCCGCGCGCGACAAGCTCGCGGCAGACCTGAAGAAGAAGTACGACGGCGGTGCGAGCATCCGGGCGTTGGCCGAGGAGACTGGCCGTTCGTACGGTTTTGTGCACCGCATGCTCAGCGAGTCCGGAGTCACGCTGCGGGGACGCGGCGGGGCGACGCGAGGCAAGAAGGCCGCAGCCGGCTGACGGCTGCGGGCGGTTCACCGGTTTCGACGGTGGCCACCCGGTCGATCGTCCCCCAGGGCCCTTAGTAGGGGCCTGAGGGGAACCTCTATCGGTCGGGTGGTTACTGTGCAGTCACTTACGGACGCGCGTGCGCGCCCGGACCGACCGCACACCACCATCGGAGGCCCCTATGGTTTCGCCCGGCAGTGAACTCGGCGGATCCGCACCGGTAATCGACAAGGACGGCGTACGCCTGACTGTCGACGAGGCCGTCGCCACGGTGACGCTGGCCAACCCGGCCAAGCGCAACGCCCAATCTCCCGCGCTGTGGAGGGCGTTGGCCGAGGCAGGCCGGATGTTGCCGGGCAGTGTCCGTGTCGTCGTGCTCCGCGGTGAGGGCAAGTCCTTCTCCGCGGGCCTCGACCGACAGGCGTTCACGCCAGAGGGCTTCGACGGTGAGCCGTCGTTCATCGATTTGGCGCGCGGCGACGACGACGTCCTCGACGCGACGATCGCGGAGTACCAGGAAGCGTTCACCTGGTGGCGGCGCAGTGACATCGTGTCCATCGCTGCCGTTCAGGGGCATGCCATAGGTGCGGGCTTCCAGCTCGCGCTCGCCTGTGACCTGCGGATCGCCGCCGACGACGTGCAGTTCGCCATGCGCGAGACCAGCCTGGGCCTGGTGCCCGACCTCACCGGCACACACCCCCTCGTGGGGCTTGTCGGCTACGCCCGCGCGCTCGAGATCTGCGCCACCGGGCGGTTCGTCCACGCGCCCGAGGCCGAGCGCGTCGGCCTGGCCAACCTCGTCGTGCCCGCCGACCAGCTCGACGCGTCCGTGAGTGATCTGGCGGCCGCACTCCTCACCGCGCCGCGTGACGCGGTCATCGAGACCAAGGCACTCCTGCAGGGCGTGGCCGGCCGTACGTACGAGGAGCAGCGCACCGCCGAGCGTGCCGCACAGGGGCGCCGTCTGCGGGACCTGGCGGGGCTCGGCGACTGACACCCCTTCACCTCACCTCGTCACTCTTCACTCCACCGCGGTGACCAGAACGGCCACCGAAGGGTGGTCCGTCAGCGCCTTGCCGACCGCCGTACGGACCGCGAGCGCCACGTCCAGGGCGCGGTGTTCGCGGTCCGTCGCCACCTCTACGCGCGCGTGGCGGCGCGGCAGGGCGGTGTCCGCCGTCGGCAACGCGTCGATGTGCACGGCACGGCCGAAGCCGCCGAGGGCGCCGGTCAGCCGCCGCACGCCCGGCACGCCGAGGGCGGCGCTCGCCGCACGGGCCTCGTCCCCGCTCCCGGTGGTCGCCTGCCCGCCGTCCGGCGGCGTCTCGTTGTCCGGCTTCACGTCGACGGGGGCCTGCGGAGCCTGAGGGGCCTGCCCCTCGTCGAGCAGTGTCGTCACGCTGAGATCCACCTCGTCGACCACCAGGCCCAGCCGCTCGTCGGCTGCCGCGAACAGCGCCGCCCGCAGCCGGGCCGCCGCCTCGGGAAGCGGCTCGGTCGGCTCGGCAGCGAACTCCGCCGTGATCCGCAGCGGGCCCGGCGGCAGCGCGCTCGGCGGTGACGGCACGGAGGAGACGTCCGCCTTCGACGGATCGGTGAGCGCCAGTCGCAGGTCACCGAGGTGTACGCCGCTCACCCGATCCGCCGCTTGGCGCAGTACCCCGCCCGCGCACGCCTCCGTCAACCAGGATCCGTCACCCGGTCCGCCCAGGGGCAGAACCCGCCCCAGGCCGAGCTGCCGCCGTACCGCCTCGGTCCATCCGTCACCGGTCATTGCTCCAGCCTGCCGCATCCCTGGCGCGCGCGGACGTAAGCGCACTTAGTGTGGGCGAAGGAGCAGATCCCCTTTCGAAAGGGACAGACCGCAATGAGTGACACCGGACAGCGGAACCGGCCTCAGGAGACCCTGGCGAAGGAATCTCCGGACGAGGCGGGGAAGAGCGGCTCGACCAAGAGGGGCGGCGGCGACCCCGCCACCCGGGGGCGCACCACCATCGCGGACGGCGTGGTCGAGAAGATCGCGGGGCTCGCGGCCCGTGATGTCGTCGGCGTCCACGCGATGGGCGGCGGACTCGCCAGGACCTTTGGGGCCGTACGCGACCGCGTGCCCGGCGGTTCGAGCTCCAAGTCCGTATCGCGCGGCGTGAAGGCCGAGGTCGGCGAGGTGCAGACGGCGCTCGACCTGGAGATCGTCGTCGAGTACGGCGTCTCGATCGCGGACGTCGCGCGCGCCGTACGGGAGAACGTCATCGGGGCGGTCGAGCGCATGACCGGCCTCGAGGTCGTCGAGGTCAACATCGCGGTGAGCGATGTGAAGCTCCCGGACGAGGAAGACGATGAGCCGCAAGGCCGCCTTCAGTAACGCTGCCGCCGCGAGCGACAGCGCCGCTGTCGCCGGGAGCAACGCTGTCGCCAGGAGCAACGCTGTCACCGGGAGCCCCAACTCAAGGAGCGCACGATGAGCATGGCCGTTATCGGCATGGTGGCCGGAATGGCCCTCGGCTTCGCCGGGTACTTCGGCGGGTTCGGGGCGTTTCTCCTGGTGGCAGCCCTGGGCGCCATAGGGTTTGTCGCGGGCCGGTTCCTCGAGGGGGACCTGGAGCTCGGCGACTTCTTCCGTACCCGTGGCGACGACCGGCGGCGGTGAGCCATGGCGGCACAGGTCGCGCCCGGGGAGCGAGGCGCGACCAGGATCGCCGACCGGGTCGTCGCGAAGATCGCGGCACAGGCTGCACGTGAGGCGCTGACGGCGGTGCCCGCTGACGGCTCGCCGCCGCACGCGACCGTCACCGTGCGCCATGACGTCGCCCGTGTGCGGATCAGCGTCGAGCTCGACTACCCCTCGGACATCGGCGGGCAGTGCGGCGCGGTGCGTCGGCAAGTCGCCGAGCGGGTAGAGGCGTTGGCGGGGATGGAAGTGCCCGAGGTCGCGGTCCAGGTCGAACGGCTGCACTCGGCGCACGTCCACGCCGCGACGCAGGGGAGGACACGATGAGCGAGGCTCAGGGGCCTCAGGGCGCGGGCGCCGGTGGCGGCACACAGCCGCTGCCCGTCATCGAACGGGCCGACGGCGAACTCGACCAGTCGGCGTCCGCGGCGTCCTACGACCCGCGGCCCACACTGGCCGAGGACACCAAGGCGGCCCGCTTCTGGTCACCGCGGCGCGTGCCCGCCGCCGTCCTCGCGCTGCTCGTCCTCGGCGGCGCGGGGCTCGTGCTGTACGACATCGCGGCGGTGCGGGCCGGGCACTCCGCCATGGGCTGGCGGCGCGACCTCGCCCGCGAACTCGCCGAGCGGCCCCTGAAGGACACGGCCGTCCTCGTCGGCGCCGGGGTGGCCGCTGCCGCCGGTCTCTGGCTGATCGTGCTCGCCGCGACGCCCGGGCTGCGGGCGGTCCTCGCGATGCGGCGCGGGGACCCCGACGTACGGGCGGGGCTGCACAGGGGCGCCGCCGCGATGGTGCTGCGGGACCGGGCGATGGACGTGTCCGGCGTGCAGTCGGTGCGGGTCCGCATGAAGCGCTCCAAGGTGGATGTCCGCGCGGTCTCGCACTTCCGTGAACTCGACGACGTGAGAAACGACTTGGACACCACACTGGCCGACGGCATCAGGGACCTTGGCCTCGGCCGCGCTCCCGCGCTCTCGGTCCGGGTGGCACGGCCTGGCAGGAAGGGGTGAGCGCGCGATGCTGAAGACGGTCAACCGTGTGGTGCTCGGCCTGATCGGCCTGGTGTTGGTGCTCGGCGGCGGCTCTGTGCTCGCGGTCGGGCTCGGGGCTTCGCCGCCGTCGTGGTGGGTCCACGACGGGAAGCGTGACGTCCTGCTGAGCGACGCGGACCGGGCGAGGTGGCGGGACGAGGGCTGGTTCTGGCCCACGGTCATCGCCGTACTCGCGGTGTGCGTGCTGCTCGCCCTGTGGTGGCTGGCGGCGCAATTGCGGCGGCGGAGGCTGGCCGAGGTGCTCGTGGAGACCGGGGACGGCGAGGGCGCGCTGCTACGGGGGCGGGCCCTGGAGAACGTACTCGTGGGGGAGGCGGAGTCGATCGAGGGCGTGCAGCGGGCCGCGGTCGCTCTGACGGGCCGCCGTACCGCGCCCCACGCGCGGGTGTCCCTGCTCCTGGAAGCCCATGCGACGCCCGGCGATGCGCTGCACCGGCTCTCCGCGGAGGCGTTGGCGCACGCCAGGGACTCGGCGGGGCTCGACGGGTTGCCCGCGGTGGTGCAGCTGCGGGGTGTGAAGCATCGGGCTGAGCGGGTGAGTTGAGGTCCTCGGAAGACGTCGGCCGGGCTGGAACATCCAGCCCCCCCCCCCCCAAAAAACAAACAGGGTGATTAAAAAAAAAAACAACCCCCCCCACACCCATGTTTAACGGTATACGCCTAGTGGTGGGAAAA
>NZ_JBSGRD010000008.1:363587-413150 GCF_053606205.1 Streptomyces sp. NPDC055239
GCCCCGGGGGGGCCGGGGGGGGGGCGGGGGGGGGGCCGGGGGGTGGTGCGGGGGGGGTGTGTAACCCAGGGGGGGGGGGGGTTTTTTGGGGCTCCGCGCACGCGGGGGGGGGGGGTTCACAACCCCCCCCGCCCGACGTCATACAGGAACCCCGCGGCTAGAACCCGTGCCGCGCCCCGCCGTCCACCGGCAGCATGACCCCCGTCAGATACGAAGCCGCAGGCGAGAGGAAGAACGCCGCCGTACGCCCGAACTCCTCCGGAGTCCCGTACCGCCGCAGCGGAATCCGCGACTCGTGCCCCGCCCGAGTCGCCTCGGGGTCCGCCGAAAGCCCGTCCAGCTGCCGCACCCGGTCCGTGTCGATCCGGGACGGCAGCAGCCCGACGACGCGGATGCCCCGGGGGCCGAGCTCGTCGGAGAGCGACTTCGCGAAGCCCGCGAGTCCGGGCCGCAGCCCGTTGGAGATGGTCAGACCCGGAATCGGCTCGTGCACGGAGGCGGAGAGTACGAAGCCGATGACGCCCCCCTCACCGAGCTCCGCCGCGGCGCCGCGGGCAAGGCGCACCGCCCCGAGGAAGACGGACTCGAAGGCCGACTCCCACTGCTCGTCCGTGTTGTCGGCGGCGAAACCCGGCGCGGGCCCGCCGACGCTGATCAGCACACCGTCGAAGCTCCCGAAGTGCTCACGCGCGGCGGCGATGAGGCGGCCCGCGACGGCCGGATCGGCGTTGTCCGCCGCGAGGCCGCGGGCGTTGTCGCCGAGCTCGGCCGCCGCATCGGCGACCGTCTTCTCGTCCCGGCCGGTGATCAGTACCTTCGCGCCGTCCGCGACCAGCGCACGCGCGGCGGCGTTGCCCAGGCCCCGGGTGGCGCCGGTGATGACGTAGACGCGGTCTTTCAGTCCAAGATCCATGGCCCTATCCTGCCGCCTCGCGGCAACCGAACGCGAGGGCGGTGGCCTACACCTCGGCGGGCGTGGCCTCCGGCGCCGGTGCCTCGGTGGCAGCCGCCTCGCGGCGGTCCTTGAGCTCCCTGCGCACCAGGACCACCCAGCCGATGGGTACGCCCGCGCAGAACAGCCACCACTGGACGGCGTACGCCATGTGCGGGCCGATGTCGCCGTGCTCGGGCTCGCCGATCAGCTGGGGGGAGTCCCCGACGGGCTCCGGCGAGGTCAGCTCGACATAGCCGCCGAGCACCTCCTTGCCGAGGCTGTGCGCCTGCTGCCCGCTGCTGATCAGCATGATCTGACGGTCCGGCAGCCCCTGGATGTTCTTGATGCCGCTCTGCGCGGACGTCTCGTCGGCCATCATGCGGCCGGTGACGGTGATCTCGCCCTTGGGCGGCGCGGGGACCTTCGGGAAGGCGGTCTGCGGTCCGTTCGCCGGGATCCAGCCGCGGTTGACGAGGAGGACCTTGCCGTCGTCGAGGACGAACGGGGTCAGGACGTGGAAGCCGATCTCCTCGTCGGAGTTCGTGCGACGCCGCACGACGACCTCGTCCTTCGTGTCGTACGTCCCGTGCGCGCTCACCCTGCGGTAGCGCTCGGAGTCCGCCACGGAGTGGCCGGGCGACGTCAGCTGCTCGGCCGGTACCGGCCTCGCGTCGAGCGCCTTGGAGATCTCCGCGTTCTGCGCGACGCGGTGCTCATGGCGGTGCAACTGCCAGAAGCCCAGCTCGATCATCGTGGGGATGAGAACGAGGCCGATGAGGGTAAGGATCACCCACTGCCGGGTCAACAGGAAGCGGTACACCCCACGACGGTACAACTCGGTCGTGGGGTGCATGGGAGTGGGGTACTCCGGGCAATGGTGAAGGCCCGTAGGAGCCCGTGAGGGAGAGGCCGGGTCACACCCTGTCGACGATGCCCACCTGCCCGTCCGCGCGCGAGCAGTGCGCACCGCAGTACCACTTCTCCTGCACCTCCACGCCCTGGCCGATGATCCGGCACCGGCAGTGCTCACAGATGGGCGCCATGCGGTGAATGGCGCAGGAGAAGCAGTCGAAGACGTGCACAGCGCCTTGCGCGTGCACCTCGAAGGACATGCCGTAGTCGTTTCCGCAGACCTCGCAACGTGCCATGCGCCACAGGGTGGGACGCGCGGCGCCCGCATGCGAGCAAGCAGGCGGGCGCCGGGCCGATAATCACCCGTCTGACGTCCGCGGGCGGCTCAGGCCCCCGTCGCGGGAGCCGCCGGAGCGACATCCTGGAGGAGCTGGCCGAACGCGGCCTCGTCGATGACGGGCGTGCCGAAGGACCGCGCCTTCACGGTCTTGGACGTGCCCGAATCGGGGTCGTTCGTGACGAGCAGGCTGGTCAGCCGTGACACGCTCGTCGCGATGTGCAGACCGGCCTCGACCGCGCGGTCCTCGAGCAGGTCGCGCTCGATGGAGGTGTCGCCGGAGAAAGCGACACGCATGCCTTGTTGGAGCGGTTTGCCCGTTTCGTACCGCCCCGGGTTGGGGTAGGGGCAGGCGGGCCGCTTGCGCGAGGGGCGCCAACTCCCCGGACCGAACGAGGAGTACGAGGACGATCCGGAGCCCGGTCCCGTCGGCTGGCGGACGATCCTGGGCGCCCCGTCGGACCACTCGGTGAGCGGACGGCACTCCAGGAGCGGCAGCCGCACCCCACCGCTCGCGGCGGCCTTGAGGCTGGGCCTGAACGCCTCGGCGAGCACGCGCGCGTCGTCGAGCGCGTTGTGCGCGTGGCGCTGTTCGACGCCGAAGTGCGCGGCGAGCGACTCCAGCTTGTGGTTGGGCAGCGGGAGCTGCAGCTCCTTGGAGAGGGCGATGGTGCACAGACGTTGGCGCACGGGGGCGGTGAGCTCCGCGCGTGCGTACTCCCTGGCGATCATCGACCAGTCGAAGACGGCGTTGTGCGCGACCAGGACGCGGTCGGCGAGGCGCGCGGCGAACTCCTCGGCGATGTCCTTGAAGAGGGGCGCGTCCGCGAGGAGGTCGCTGGTGAGGCCGTGGATCCAGACGGGTCCGGGGTCGCGCTGGGGGTTGACCAGCGTGTACCAGTGGTCCTCCACCTCGCCCTGGGCGTCCACCCGGTAGACGGCGGCCGACACTATGCGGTCGTCGCGGGCGAGACCTGTGGTCTCGACGTCGACGACCGCGTACCCCGTTGGGTACGCGGCCGGCCAGGTGGCTGCGGACGCTGCGGTCGTCTGGTCTTCGAGCATGGTCCCTGAGGATACGGGCCGCGACTGACAGTCAGGTCCCCGGTCCGGTACGCGGGTCCGTCGCGTGGCCGATTCCGTCGCCGGGAGGTGTGCTCGAGGCGGTCGCCCCGTCGAGAAGTCCGTACACCAGTGCCCTTGTCGACACGGTGAACAGCGCCTCGGGGTCGGCGGGCCTGGCGAGCGCGCGGGCGAGTGCCGGGTCGTGTTCGGCCGTCCGCGCGCCCCACAGTTCTTCCTCGCCGGGCCGCTGCACGGGCGCGCGTTCGCGGTTGCGCTCGACGAGGACGTGGCCGACGACGTGGACCTGGACGGCGCGTACGGCGTCGGCTGCGCGGGCGCCGCGCAGGCCCGCCGCGTGTACTTCGTGGACGAGGACCTGCTGGGCGGGCAGGAACATCCGCTCGGTGAGGCCGCGTTCGTGCACCATCGCGACGAGGTGCGGGTGGTCGCGCAGCTGGCGGCGCAGGGCACGCGCCACGGAGACGACGCGCCGTTCGGGGGTGCGTCCCGCGGGGTGGATCGCGCCGAGGTCGGCGAGGGTGCGCTCGACGAGGGCGTCCAGGAGCGACTCGCGGTTGCCGACGTGCCAGTAGATCGAGGTGACGGCGGTGCCGAGCTCGGCGGCGAGCTTGCGCATCGTCAGGGCCTCCGGGCCGTGCTGCTTCACGAGGGCCGTGGCGGCGGCGAGGACCTGTTCCCGGTCGAGACGGCCGCGTTCCCGGTCGGGATGGCCGCGTTCCGGGTCGGGATGGCCGCGTTCCTGGTCCGGATGTGCACGCGTCTCTTCACTCTTCACGCCTCCTGTTGTAACTGTGTTACAGAACCGCCCGCAAGACCTCTGGTAGTCCTGACGAAGGGTGGTACGACATGGCACGCGTACGTTATGGAGCGCGCACCGAGGCGGAGATCGCCGCTGCGCGCACCGCGAGTTCGAAGCTGCCCGACATCTGGTCCACCGGTGTGGTGGCCGTCTGGGAGAGCGATCCGGACGCGGTTGCGGCGGTCCTGCCGCCCCCGCTGAAGCCCACGCACCGGCCTCTGGTGCGGGCCAACATCAGCAAGGTCGACCTGCCCGGGTATCCGCTCGGCGCGGGCTCGGTGGCCGTCGCCGCCGAGCACGACGGGGTGCAGGGCTGGTATCCCCTTGTGATGCCGATGACCCACGAGCGGGCGCTGATCGGCGGGCGCGAGGTCTTCGGGGAGCCGAAGAAACTGGGCGAGGTCGAGGTGGAGCGCGACGGCCTGGTCGTCCGGGCCTCGCTGGCCCGGCACGGCATCGCCTTCGTGGAGGTGCGCGGCGCGGTCAGCGGCCCCCTGCCGCTTCCCGAGCCGGTCCGGAAGACGGACTTCTACTTCAAGTTCCTTCCCGCGGTGGACGGTTCGGGCTTCGACGCCGATCCGGTGCTCGTGCACTGCGTGCGCAACGAGAAGGTCCGCAAGCTGGAGGGCATCACCGGGGACGTCGTGCTGCGCGAGTCGATGTACGACCCGGTCGCGGACCTCCCCGTACGCGCGGTCGTCGAGATCACCATCGGCGAGAAGACCACCGACCAGAAGGGCCGGGTGGCCGAGCGGGTCAGCGCGCAGGCGCTCCTTCCCTACATCCACCAGCGCTACGACGACCCGCAGCAGATCCTCGACGGCCCGCCCGAGGGGAGTCTCTGAGATGGAGCTGCGGGAAGGGCAGGCCGCCGTCGTCACGGGCGCGGCGAGCGGCATCGGGCTCGCCATGGCGCGGCGGTTCGCGGCGCAAGGACTGAAGGTGGTCCTCGCGGACGTCGAGGAGGGAGCCCTGGAGAAGGCGGCGGCCGGTCTTCGCGAGGACGGGGCGAGCGTGCACGCGCGTGTGGTCGACGTCGGCTCGCGCGAGCAGGTCTTCGCCCTCGCCGAAGCGGCGTACGAGAAGTTCGGCGCCGTCCATGTGCTGTGCAACAACGCGGGTGTCGGCTCGGGCGCCGAGGGCCGCATGTGGGAGCACGAGCCGAACGACTGGAAGTGGGCCTTCGAGGTCAATGTGTGGGGTGTCTTCCACGGCATCCAGGCCTTCGTGCCCCGGATGATCGCGGGTGGCGAGCCGGGGCATGTCGTCAACACGTCCTCCGGTGACGGCGGCATCGCACCGCTGCCGACGGCGTCCGTGTACGCGGTCACCAAGGCCGCCGTCGTGACGATGACGGAGTCCCTGTACGCGCACCTGAAGGCGGAGCACGCGCGCGTGGGCGCCTCCGTGCTCTTCCCCGGGCCGCACATGCTGCGCACGGGGCTGTGGGAGTCGCACCGCAACCGGCCCGACCGGTATGCCAAGTCCCGCCCCCGCAAGACCCCTTACCGCAGCCTCGACCAGTGGGAGTCCGCGATGAAGGACGCGGGCCAGGAGGTGGAGTTCACGCCGGTCGAGCAGGTCGCGGACTTCGTGGCGCAGGGGATCGCGGCCGACCGTTTCTGGCTGCTCCCGGAGAGCGAGCACAGCGACCGGCAGATCAAGGCCAGGTCGCACTCGATGCTGGACCGCGCCAACCCGGCGTACCTGGAAAGCTTCATCCTCGACTGACTGAGGGACGTGTGATGACGGCTCAGCAGAGCGCTCAGCAGAACGACCCGTACCTGATCATCTCCTCCGACTGCCACGCCGGGCTTCCCACCGAGGAGTATCGGCCCTATCTCGACAGCCGCTTCCACCGGGACTTCGACCGGTTCCTGGGGGAACGCGACGCCCGCCGTGCGGAGGCGACCCGGCTCGGCATCCGCAACGACGCGTTCGCCGCCAAGTGGTTCCAGGACAACGAGGAGGGCCTGCGCGGCGGCTGGGAGACCGCGCAGCGCCTCAAGGAGCTCGACGGCGACGGGGTGGCCGCCGAGGTCGTCTTCCCCGACGCGGACGCCGTCGACAGCCAGACGGCCGCGCCCTTCGGGGTGGGCCTGGGCCTCTCGGGCGACCAGGACCCGGAGCTCGGCATGGCGGGCGCGCAGGCGCACAACCGCTGGCTCGCCGATTTCGTGTCCGAGCACCCCGAACGGCACTGCGGTGTGGCCCTGTTGCCCATCACCGGCGAGGTCGACCGTGTCGTCGCCGAGGTCCACCGGGCCAAGGAGTCCGGGCTCGGGGCGCTGATGATCCCCTCCATGTGGGTCGACAAGGCGCCTTACCACGACCGCCGTTACGACCCCGTGTGGGCGGCGGCGGCCGAGTGCGCGATGCCGGTGGTGACCCACTCCGGGGCGGCGCCCCGCCACGAGTACGGCGATCACCTGGGGATCTACGTCTCCGAAGTGACCTGGTGGCCCGCGAGGCCCCTGTGGTTCATGCTCTGGTCGGGCGTCTTCGAACGTCATCCGGGACTGAAGTTCGGCGTCGCGGAGTCCGGCTGCTGGTGGCTGCCGAACCTCCTGTGGTTCATGGACCGCCTCTACCTGGGCGCGCACGGCGGCAAGAAGCTCTCGCCTTTCGCGGAGCTCAAGCGGCCCCCGCACGAGTACCTGGACCGGCAGCTCTTCGTCTGCGCCACCAACACCAAGCGCCGTGAGCTCGCCCAGCGCTACGAGATCGGCGTCGACAACATCCTCTGGGGCAGCGATTTCCCGCACCCCGAAGGGACCTGGCCCGACACGCGCGCGTGGCTGAAGAAGACCTTCCACGACATCCCGGTGGGTGAGACCCGCCGGATGCTGGGTCTCGCGGCGGCGGAGGTGTTCGGCTTCGACACCGAGAAGCTGGCGCCGCTGGCCCGCAGGATCGGCCCGACACCCGCCGAGCTCGGACAGGACGCCGATCAGACTGCGGTGGAGGCGTCCTGGGCGCGCTCGCGCGACGTGGGGCGCCACTGGCTCACGGACCACGACTTCCCGGTACTGGGGGCCCAGACATGACCGAGGAGACGAGCGAAGCCATGAGTGAGAACACGGCCGGGAACACGACCGAAGAGCGCTACACCGTCATCTCGGCCGACTGCCACGCGGGCGCCGATCTCATGGACTACAAGCCCTACTTGGAGTCCCGCTTCCACGACGCGTTCGACGCCTGGGCGGCCACCTACGTCAATCCGTACGAGGACCTGCTCGCCGACACCGCCGACCGCAACTGGAACTCGGACCGCCGCCTCGCCGAGCTGGAGAAGGACGGCATCGTCGCCGAGGTCGTCTTCCCGAACACCATCCCGCCATTCTTCCCGACCGCGTCCCTGATGGCGCCGGCGCCCACGCGCGGGGAGTTCGAGCAGCGCTGGGCGGGCCTGCGCGCCCACAATCGCTGGCTCGCCGAATTCTGCGCGGCGGCGCCGGGCCGCAGGGCGGGCGTCTTCCAGATCCTCCTGAACGACGTGGACGAGGCCGTCAAGGAGATCCACCGCTCGGCCGACGCGGGCCTGACCGGCGGCCTGCTGCTGCCCGGCACACCGCCGGGCAGCGGACTCCCTGAGCTCTACTCGGCGACGTACGACCCGATCTGGACGGCCTGTGCCGAGCGCGGCGTGCCGGTCAACCACCACGCGGGATCGGCCTCGCCGCCGCTGGGCGACGAACCGGCCGCGCGGGCCGTCTTCATGGTGGAGACCACGTGGTTCTCGCACCGGGCGCTGTGGCACCTGGTGTTCGGCGGCGCCTTCCGCCGCCACCCCGAGCTGCGGCTCGTGCTCACCGAGCAGGGCTCGGGATGGATCCCGGGCGTGCTCGACATGCTGGACTACTACCACGGGCGCCTGGTCGCGGCGGCATCGAAGGCGGACACCGGGACCGCCGAGGCGAAGTTCGGTGCGGGGCTCGCCGATTCGATGGGCAAGGGGCCGTCCGAGGTCTGGCGCGAGAACTGCTTCGTCGGTGCGAGCTTCATGCGCCCGCACGAAGCGCTGATGAGGGACCGGATCGGCCTGGACAAGATCATGTGGGGCAGCGACTACCCGCACGACGAAGGCACGCACCCGTACTCGCGCGAAGGCCTCCGCATCGCCTACGCGGGCCTCCCGAAGGACGAGATAGCGGCCATGGTCGGCGGCAACGCGGCCGGTGTCTACGGCTTCGACCTGGAGCGGCTCGGGGCGGTCGCCGCGCGCGTGGGACCGACGGTCCAGGAACTGGACGAGCCCCTCAAGGAGACACCGGCAGGAGCGACGAGCCCGGTGTTCGCCAAGGGAGGGTCGGCGCGCGTCTGGTGACGGCGTGCCGCTGACGGATCCCGTGACGGCGTGCCCTTGCCGAACTCGCTCACCCGGGGGTGAGACCCTCCCCGGGTGAGCGATCAGGCAGCTGGACATGACGAACCGCACGGCGGCGCTCTCGCATCGCGCCTCAACTGGCTGCGTGCGGCGGTGCTCGGGGCCAACGACGGCATCGTCTCCACGGCGGGTCTCGTCGTCGGCGTGGCGGGCGCCACGGGCGAGCGCAGCACGCTGCTCACGGCCGGTCTCGCCGGGCTGCTCGCCGGGTCGATGTCGATGGCCGCGGGCGAGTACGTCTCCGTGTCCACCCAGCGCGACTCCGAGAAGGCAGCCCTCGCCAAGGAGAAGCGCGAGCTGCGGGAGCAGCCCGAGGCCGAACT
The DNA here is from genome assembly GCF_053606205.1 of Streptomyces sp. NPDC055239. Taxonomy (NCBI): domain Bacteria; kingdom Bacillati; phylum Actinomycetota; class Actinomycetes; order Kitasatosporales; family Streptomycetaceae; genus Streptomyces; species Streptomyces sp. NPDC055239. Next base: position 372,306 of record NZ_JBSGRD010000008.1, read on the forward strand.
GGTCGAGCTGACGGATCTCCTCGCGGACCGGGGGCTGAGCCGCGAGGTGGCCAGGGAGGCGGCCGAGCAGCTCACCGAGCGGGACGCGCTGCGGGCGCACGCGCGCGTGGAGCTCGGTATCGACCCCGACGAACTCACCAACCCCTGGCACGCTGCCTGGGCCAGCTTCGTGGCCTTCACCGTGGGCGCGCTCCTCCCGCTCCTCGCGATCGTCCTGCCGCCGGCCGACTGGCGTCTCTGGGTCACCGTCGTCTCGGTCCTCGGCGCGCTCGCCCTCACGGGCTGGAGCAGCGCGCGGCTCGGCTCGGCGAAGGTGCGGCCCGCCGTGGTGCGCAACATAGGGGGAGGGGCGCTCGCGATGGCGGTGACGTACGGGGCGGGGGTGCTGCTCGGGGCGGTGGGTGTCTGAGCGCCCCCGTTTATCCGAGCGCCCGCGTTTGTTTGAGCGTCCGCATTTGGTGGAGATCACCAACGTTCGCCGCCTTACCGCTGGTAATACTTGTCGGTAACTACGTCTAGCGGCGGCCGACAACGGGCCCTTACGGTGCACGCATGCCGCCGAACCTGCCCGATGTCGTGCTGTGGTCCATCCCCGCCTTCGTGCTGCTCACCGTGGTGGAGATCGTGAGCCACCGGATCCATCCCGACGAGGACGAAGCCGGGTACGAGACGAAGGACGCCGCCACCTCCATCACCATGGGGCTCGGCAGCCTCGCCTTCGACTTCTTGTGGAAGATCCCCATCGTCGCGATCTACACGGCGGTGTACGCGCTGACGCCGCTGCACATCCCCGTCCTGTGGTGGACGATCCCGCTGATGCTGCTCGGGCAGGACTTCTTCTACTACTGGTCGCACCGCGGACACCACGTCATCCGCATCCTGTGGGCCTGCCACGTAGTGCACCACTCGAGCCGCAAGTTCAACCTCACGACCGCGCTGCGCCAGCCCTGGACCAGCCTGACGGTCTGGCCGTTCTACATCCCGCTGATCGCCCTCGGCGTGCACCCGGCGGCGCTCGCGTTCTGCTCGTCGGCGAACCTCGTCTACCAGTTCTGGATCCACACCGAGCGCATCGGCAAGCTGCCCCGGCCCTTCGAGTTCGTCTTCAACACACCCTCCCACCACCGCGTCCACCACGCGTCGCAGGGCGGCTACCTGGACCGCAACTTCGGCGGCATCCTGATCATCTGGGACCGCGTGTTCGGCTCCTGGGTCGCGGAGACGGACCGACCGGTCTACGGCCTCACGAAGAACATCGCCACGCACAACCCGCTGCGGGTGGCCACGCACGAGTACGCGGCGATAGCCAAGGACCTGAGGAAGGCGACCAGCTGGCGCGAGCGGGGCGGACGGCTGTTCCGGGGCCCGGGCTGGCAACCACAGGCGCAGACGGCGCCACAGACGGCGCCAGAGCCTGTGGCGGAGGGTGCGGCATGAGCCCTGTCCCTGTTGTGGGCAGGCGTTCCGCAGGGCGGAACGGGTGGGCACAACCCACAACGCCGGGTGCCGAACCAGAGGCGTCCACTGGAGCACGGCTGCTCCTCGCGGCGTTCGGCCTCGCCGCAGTCGGCGACCTGGCGGCGCTGCTGGCAGGCTCAGACGCAGCCCACACTGTCTTCAAGCCGCTGCTGATGCCGCTCCTCGCGGGATACGTGGTCACGGTCAAAGGCCCGCGCCTACTGGCCGTCGCGCTCCTCTTCGGCTGGGGAGGCGACACCCTCCTCCTCTTCGACGCCGACCCCGCGTTCCTGGCAGGAATGGGCTCCTTCGCGGCGGGCCACGTCTGCTACCTCGTCCTCTTCAAGCGCCACGGGTTCAAGGGCGATGGCTTCAAGCGAGACGGCACGTCACGCGCGCGTGCCGCCTGGCTGGTGGCCGCGTACGCCACCGCCCTCATCGTCACGGTCGCCCTCCTCTGGCCGGACCTCCCCGCGGACATGCGCGGCCCGGTGGCGGGCTACAGCCTGCTGCTCACCGCGATGGCGTGCGCCGCCGCGAGGCTGGGTCTCACCGCGGCGGCGGGCGGCGCGCTGTTCCTCCTGTCGGACACCCTCATCGCGACCGGCGTCGCCGAGTGGCCACAGGCCCCGCGCCCCGACTTCTGGATCATGCTCACTTATATAGCCGCCCAGTTCCTGCTGGTCAGAGGCGTACAAGGGGCACGCCCCGCGCAGCTCACCAGCGAATCGGCAGCGGCAACGCGGTCAGCAGCGCCGACACCGCCACGACCAGACCGAGCGCGATGACCTCTCCGCGTGCGGGGGAGTACGCGGAGACCGGGTCGGTGGCCCTGCGCAGCCGTCGGCGCGCGAGCAGCGCGAGGGCGACCACGACCACCACGAGGAGCACCTTGGCGAGCAGCGTGCGCCCGTAGGCCGTGTCCGTGAGCTGGCCGACGACCGTGCTCGCCGGCATCCGGCGCAGGGTGCTGCACACCCCCGTCACCGTGATCGCGGCGAACAGAACGGCCGCCACGCGCGCGTAGAGCCCCAGTACCGCCGCGCCCGCCTCCGGGGCGAACGTCCGCCACAGCCGCAGCATGCGCATCACCTGCAACAGGCCGCCCGCCCACAGCACCCCGCACGTCAGATGCACCAGCGTCAGACCGGTGCCGATGAGCGGGGTGTCCTCCACCGGAGAGTGGGCCCGCAGCGCCTCCGCCACGATCACCGCGGCCAGCGGAAGCGCGGCGGTGGAAGGCCGCCGTGAGCGCGAGCACAGCAGCGCCACGATGAAGGCGTTGACCTCCAGGAGCGCCAGCCTGCCGTCCCGCGACGCGTAGAGGCCGCCGATGTCCATGTCGGAGAGCTGGTGAGGCACCAGGTTGCCGGTGGCCACCACTGAGGCGAGGCCGAGCGCGGCGACGATGCCCGCGCCCGCCGCGTACGCCGCCCAGCTCCGCGGCTCACGGTCGAGCGGCGCCCCCGGCACCCTGCGGGCCAGCCGGATCGCGTAGATCTCGCCCAACTGCACGCAGAGCGCGGCGAACATGACCGTCCGCAGGAACGTGATCCCGGCCGTGCCGGGCGCCTCGGCCTCCCCGGTGCCGTTCAGCGCCGCCGACGGGCCGAGCAGGGGGATGAGGGCGGCGACGAGCACCAGGACGAGCACGGCGACCGCACGGGCCGTGGAGGGGCGTCGGCGCGGCGCGCTGTGCGAGGCGTGGGGCGTGGCGGCGACCGCGTCCGCCGAGGCCTCGCCGCCGGAGTCGGCGGACGGCTGTATGGAGCTCACCACATGATCTTCACCAGGTGCACCCTTAACGGGCAAGTCCTGGCAAACAACTGGCGGAATCCCATTCCGCCCGACAGACCGCTTAGGCCGCCGTGCCCGTTTCTGCCTCGGCCCGCGTGGCCGCCGACCACCACAGCCTGACCGACTCCTGCGGATCCGACGGCCGCAGCTCCCACCCCTGGGCGGTCGCGGTCTCGACCACGTAATGGCCGCCCACACCGCGGTAGTTGCGCCACGTGATCTCGCACTCGACGGGCGGGGCCGACTTCTTCGGCTTCTTGGGGGCGGATGCCTGGGCCGTCCAACGGCCGACGACCTTGTCGACCCGCGCGCGGTAGTACGCCGTGTCTCCTTCGTGGCGCAGCTCCGGCCAGGTCACGCACCAGTCCGGCAGCCTGAGGGTCTCCACCATGCGGTCCGCCCGGGCCTCCAGCTTCCGCCCGCCGGAGTCGCTGACCGACTGGACGATCTCCGCCAGGAACAGGGTCACTATGAACCCGGCTATCACCAGCGCCGCGAGCGCGCACCACAACGGCACGTACGCGATCATGCCGACGAAGCCGAGCACCACTTCCCACCGGGGCCGCAGGCGCGCCGCCACCCAGTGTTCCGTGTCGGCGTGGACGAACCGGGAGTCCTTGTACTCATACATGGAACGAGATCCTCTCGCGAAGGGCCGGACGGCATACAGCCGCCCGGCCCCCGCTCGTCTCACGAACCCGCGGATTACCCCGGGTTCGCTACTTCCGCACGGCGTCGAGCGCGTCGATCATGCCCACGCCGTAGAAGCCGTTCTTGTTCTTGCCGCCCGCACAGACCGCGTCGACCTTGCCGTCACCGTCGATGTCGTACGGATCGGTGCACTTCATGGCGTCGGCCTCGCCGTAGAGCAGCGCCTTCACCTTCGCCGATGACGCGTGCGGGTGGGCCGACTTGATGAGTGCGGCGACGCCCGCGGCGTGCGGTGACGCCATCGACGTACCCGCCTTGTAGCCGAACTTGTTGCCAGGAAGCGTCGACAGGATGCGGCCGTCCGTGGCCGGCGCGTCCGGCGTCTGGAACTTCGTGGAGTCGCCGCCCGGGGCCGCGATGTCGACGACGCCCTTGCCGTAGTTCGAGTACGAGGACTTGATGCCCTTCGCGCCCGTGGCCGAGACGGTCACGACACCCGGAAGCTGCGACGGCAGGTCGAAGCAGTCCGCGGTCTTGATCGTCCGCTCCGTGGGCGTCGTGTCGTCCGGGCTCGAGTCGTCGACGATCTCGTCCTGCGCGAGGTCCGTCTCGGCGTTACCGGCCGCCGCGACGTTCACCGCGCCCTTGCGCTCCGCGTACCGGGTGGCCCGCCCGACGGCGTCGACCAGGGCCTTCTGGTCGTCGTCCGTCTTGCAGTTGAAGAGCCACGGGTCGGTGTAGTAGCTGGAGTTGGTGACGTCCACTCCGTGATCGGCCGCCCACATGAAGCCGCAGACCACGGCCTCCGTGTAGTACATGCCGGTCTCGGGCTCGGCCACCTTCAGGCTCGCCACCTTCACGCCCGGAGCGACACCGGTGACGCCGGTGCCGTTCTTCGCGGCGGCGATCGTGCCCGCCACGTGCATGCCGTGGTCGCTCTCGCCGGCCACCGGACGCCACGCGTCGCCCTTCTGCACGGGCACGCCGCCCAGGCAGCTCGCGGACGCCTTCGCGTCGAAGTTCGGCGCGATGTCCGGGTGCGTGTCGTCCACACCGGAGTCCAGGACGCCGACGGTGACCTTGGAGCTGCCCAGGGACTCCTTGTGGGCCTTGTCCGCCTTGATGGCGGGCAGGTCCCACTGGAGCGGCTCAAGATCGTCCTGACCCGGGGCCGCCTGCCCTGCCGCCTGCTTCGCCTCGGCGGCACTCAGCGGCCTGTCGGCCTCAAGGGCGTCGTCGGACTGCGCGGACAGCGGAGCCGTACGGGTGGCGCCCGCCGAAGCGACGCCCTTCGCCCCGCGGATCTTCTCGGCGAAGTCCGCGTCCGACGAGTGGACGACGATCACGCCGATCCTGTCGTACGCGATGACGACCTTGCCGCCCGCCTTGGCGATGGCCTTCTTCACGTACGCCGATGTCTTGCCGGACGGCGAACCGCCGTGCCCGGCGCGGACATTGACGACGTAGCTCATCGACGTGCCGTCCGCGAGCGAGGCGCCCAGGGCGGACGTGACGGACGACACCGGGCCGCCGGGGCGGGACGCGGCATCGGGCTGAGCCGACGCCGTGCCCGGCAGGAACGCGACGGCCGATGCCACCGCCATGCCGAGCGGGAGTGCGAGCACGCGCCGGGAGCGCGTGAGGGGGGTGGTCATGGTGTGCGAGCCCCTCACTTCTTCACGGCGTCGAGCGCGTCGACGATCCCGCTGCCGTAGAAGCCGTTCTTGTTCTTGCCGCCCTCGCAGACGGCGTCGACCTTGCCGTCACCGTCCGGGTCGTACGGCGTCGTCGGGCAGCCCGGGTTGTCGGCCTGCTTCTTAAGAAGCCGCTGGATCTCGGCGGGGCTCGCCTTGGGGTGCGTCGACTTCAGGAGCGCGGCCACGCCCGCTGCGTGCGGCGAGGCCATCGAGGTGCCCTGCAGCCAGCCGTACTGGTTGCCCGGCATCGTGGAGAGGATGCGGCCGTTCTTCGACGGGGTGTCGGCCGGGATCTGGCGGGCGTCGCCACCGGGCGCTGCGATGTCGATGACGCCCTTGCCGTACGTGGAGTAGTACGACTTGAGGTTCTGCACGCCCGTCGCGCTGACCGTGACCACGCCGGGAAGCTGCGTCGGGATGTCGAAGCACTCGGACGGGTCGATGGTGCGCGGCACCGGCGTCGAGTCGTCGGGGCTCGAGTCGTCAAGGATCTCGTCGGCGGCGAGGTCGTGGTTGGAGTTGCCCGCGGACGCGAGGTTGAGGGTGCCCTTCTTCTGGGCGTACAGCTGGGCCCGGTTGACCGCGTCGACGATGGCCCGCTGGTCCGGGTCGTCCATGCAGTTGTAGAGCCACGGGTCCACGTAGTAGCTGTTGTTCGTGACCTCGATGCCCTTGTCGGCGGCGAACACGAAGGCGCAGACGACGCTCTCCGGGTAGAACAGCTCGCTGACCGGGTCGGCCACCTTGATGCCGGCGACCTTGACGCCGGGCGCGACGCCCGCGACGCCCACGCCGTTGCGCGCGGCGGCTATCTCGCCGGCCACGTGCGTGCCGTGGTAGTGGTCCGGCTTCTCCGGGCGCCAGGCGCCGGGGGACGTGTCCGCCTTGCCGCCGACACAGCTCGCCGACTGCGAGGCCGAGAAGTTGGGCGCGAGGTCGGGGTGGGTGTCGTCGACTCCGGTGTCGATGACGCCGACGGTGACCTTCTTGCTGCCCGGGTTTATCTTCGCTGCCTTGTCGGCGCCTATCGCGCGCAGATCCCACTGGTCGGCCTCGAGCGGCTCGGCGCCCGCATCGGCCTTGGCCTTGAGCGACTTGGCCTCGGACTTCGACAGGAGGGTCGGTGCGCCCTCCTCCGTCGTGCCCGCCGCCGTCAGGGGCGAGGTGCGGGTCGCGCCCGCGGAGTGGACGCCCTTGACCTTGCGCAGCTGCTTGCCGAAGTCGGGGTTGGCCGAGTGCGCGACGATGACGCCGATCTTCGGGTACGCGACGACGACGGAACCGTCCGCCTTGGCTATCGCCCTTTTGACGTACGCGATCGTCTTGGAGTCCGTACGGGTGTTGACGACGTACGCGAGCTTCGGGGCCTCTGCCGTGGCCGACGCGGTGGCGGGGGCGTCGGGGGCCGCGGTCGCGATGCCCGGGGCGAAACCGACCGACGCGGCGAGCGCTATGCCGAGGGGCACGGTGAGCGCGATTCGGCGTCTGGAACGCAGATGAGCCATGGGGTCTCCACATCATCCGGATACGTGAACTGCCCGAACACATCCAGTGATCGGGCAGGTACATGACGGGGCGTGCAGGGTGAAGCTATCCCCAGAACTCCCAGGCCAGCAATGGATTCCGGAAGAAAGCAGCGCACCGTGCCGCGCCGGACGTGCCGTTATGACGTTGAACCGTTAACAGAAGCAACATCAACCCCCCTGTCGGATCACGCCCTGTGGCCTTAGCATCGCCATCCGTGGCTCACGTGATCCGCATCACTGCCGGACCAGAGAGAGCCAATGGATCAGCTGTCCGTCCCCACCGCACCCGCACCACGAGGAGACTCCGTGGCCCCCGAAGCATCCCCACCGTCCAAGGACGGAGAAGCCCCCGCTCCGTACGCGCCGACCACGGCAGAATTCCTCGAGGAGCAAGCCAGCCCCGAGTTCGGTGAACTCCGCAAGGCGCACCGCTCGTTCGCCTTCCCGCTCACCGTCGCCTTCATCGTCTGGTACCTGGCGTACGTGCTGCTCTCGAACTACGCGGGTGACTTCATGGGCACCAAGCTGTTCGGCAACATCAACGTCGCCCTGGTCCTCGGTCTCGCGCAGTTCCTGACCACGTTCCTCATCGCCTGGTTCTACTCGCGCCACGCGGCCACCAAGCTCGACCCCAAGGCCGAGGCGATCAAGTCCCGTATGGAGGGCGGCGCATGAGCCCCGCGCTGAACACCACTGTCCTGGCAGCGACGTCCGACGCCTCCGAGCACCGGGTGCTGATCATCAGCCTCTTCGCGGCCTTCGTCGTCGCGACCCTCGTCATCACCGTCTGGGCGGGACGCCAGACCAAGAGCGCCGCCGACTTCTACGCGGGCGGCCGCCAGTTCACCGGCTTCCAGAACGGCCTGGCGATTTCCGGCGACTACATGTCCGCCGCGTCCTTCCTCGGCATCGCGGGCGCCATCGCGCTCTTCGGGTACGACGGCTTCCTCTACTCCATCGGCTTCCTGGTCGCCTGGCTGGTGGCGCTCCTCCTGGTCGCCGAGCCGCTGCGCAACTCCGGCCGTTACACGATGGGCGACGTGCTGGCCTATCGCATGCGCCAGCGTCCGGTGCGCACCGCTGCGGGCACCTCCACGATCGTCGTCTCGATCTTCTACCTGCTTGCGCAGATGGCGGGCGCCGGCGTCCTGGTCTCGCTGCTGCTCGGCATCACCAGCGACGCGGGCAAGATCCTGATCGTCGCCCTCGTCGGCGTCCTGATGATCGTCTACGTCACCATCGGCGGCATGAAGGGCACCACCTGGGTGCAGATGGTCAAGGCCGTGCTGCTCATCGCGGGCACCATCCTGATCACCTTCCTGATCCTGCTGAAGTTCAACTTCAACGTCTCCGACCTGCTCGGCACCGCCGCCTCCAACAGCGGCAAGGGCTCGGCCTTCCTTGAGCCCGGTCTCAAGTACGGCGCGAGCGGCACATCGAAGCTTGACTTCCTCTCGCTCGGCATCGCCCTGGTGCTCGGCACGGCGGGACTGCCGCACATCCTGATCCGCTTCTACACGGTGCCGACCGCCAAGGCCGCGCGTAAGTCCGTGAACTGGGCGATCGGCATCATCGGCGCCTTCTACCTGATGACGATCGTCCTCGGCTTCGGCGCCGCCGCCCTGCTCAAGCCCGGCGACATCATCGCCTCGAACAAGGCGGGCAACACCGCTGCGCCGCTCGCAGCCCTGGAGATCGGCGGCGGTGGCGACTCCACCGGGGGCGCGCTCCTGCTCGCCGTGATCTCCGCGGTCGCCTTCGCCACGATCCTCGCGGTCGTCGCCGGTCTGACCCTCGCCTCGTCCTCGTCGTTCGCGCACGACATCTACGCCAACGTCATCAAGAAGGGCAAGGCCACCGAGAAGCAGGAGATGAAGGCCGCTCGCTGGTCGACCGTCTTCATCGGCATCGTCTCCATCGCCCTCGGCGCCCTGGCCCGCGACCTCAACGTGGCGGGCCTTGTCGCCCTCGCCTTCGCCGTCGCGGCCTCCGCGAACCTGCCGACGATCCTCTACAGCCTCTTCTGGAAGCGGTTCACCACGCAGGGCGCGCTCTGGTCCATCTACGGCGGACTCGTGGCCGCGGTCGGCCTTGTGCTGTTCTCGCCGGTCGTCTCGGGCAAGCCCACCTCGATGTTCCCCGACGCCAACTTCGACTTCTTCCCGCTGGAGAACCCGGGCCTGATCTCCATCCCGCTGGGCTTCCTGCTCGGCTGGCTCGGCACGCTCCTGTCGAAGGAGGAGCCCGACAAGGGCAAGTACGCGGAACTGGAGGTGCGGTCCCTCACGGGAACCGGAGCCCACTGAGCCCACTCGGTTCCTCTGAAACACGCACGTCAGCGGCCGCGTCGTAGATCATTGGTAGATCTCTACGACGCGGCCGTGCCGCTCCTCGTGGGATCGGGCCCGGGTCGGTGTCAGTCCCGTCACGTAGGCTCGTGGTATCTGAACCGAACTGCCTCGACCAGGATCAGGGAGGGGGCCCACGTGCTCATCGACACTTACGGCCGAGTGGCCACCGATCTGCGGGTTTCGCTGACCGACAAGTGCAATCTGCGGTGCACGTACTGCATGCCCGAAGAGGGCCTGCAGTGGCTGTCCAAGTCCGAACTCCTCAGCGATGACGAGATCGTCCGTCTGGTCCGGATCGCCGTGACGCAGCTCGGCATCACCGAGGTCCGCTTCACCGGCGGCGAGCCGCTCCTGCGCCCCGGCCTCGTCGGCATCGTCGAGCGCTGCGCCCAGCTGGAGCCGCGCCCCAAGATGTCCCTGACGACGAACGGCATCGGACTCAAGCGCACCGCCAAGGCCCTCAAGGCCGCGGGTCTCGACCGGGTGAACGTCTCCCTGGACACGCTGCGCCCGGACGTCTTCAAGACCCTCACCCGCCGCGACCGCCACAAGGACGTCCTGGAGGGCCTCGAGGCCGCCCGCGACGCCGGCCTGACCCCGGTCAAGGTCAATACGGTCCTGATGCCGGGCCTGAACGACGACGAGGCCCCGGACCTGCTCGCGTGGGCCGTCGAGAACGACTACGAACTGCGCTTCATCGAACAGATGCCCCTTGACGCCCAGCACGGCTGGAAGCGCGAGGGCATGATCACCGCCGGTGACATCCTGGAGTCGCTGCGTACGCGCTTCGCGCTCACGGAAGAGGGCTCCGGCGAGCGCGGCTCCGCCCCGGCCGAGCGCTGGATCGTGGACGGCGGCCCGCATCGCGTCGGCGTCATCGCCTCCGTGACCCGCCCGTTCTGCTCGGCCTGCGACCGCACCCGGCTCACAGCCGACGGCCAGGTCCGCACATGCCTGTTCGCCTCCGAGGAGACCGACCTGCGGGCGGCCCTGCGGGCGAACGAAGAGGACAGCGAGTCTGGTTCGGACGGGGCGATCGCGCGCATATGGAAGCTCGCGATGTGGGGCAAGAAGGCGGGCTCGGGCCTGGACGACCCGACGTTCCTGCAGCCCGAGCGCCCGATGTCGGCGATCGGCGGCTGACCTGCTCGGAGCAGGGGGCAATGACGCTTATGACTTAACCTCGAGGTGCCGCGCCCTGTACTATTTCCACCGTCGTGAACGGTCGTCTCCGGGCACGACGAAGGGCCCCAGCTCCTGCCAGAGCGAGGCCCTCCGCGCAGTAGTTCACGAGCCCGGTCGCCTAACACTCGACCGGGCTCGCTGCGTGTAGCAGCAGTGCCGGCCGCGACCGTCTCTCATGGGTGGGCGCCCTACTGGACGAACTGCCCCACACATCCGGTGATCGTGACGAGTAAGCCGAGCAGTCCGATCAAGACCTGCCACTTCTCAGGGCCGGTCCAGCGCTTGCGCGGCTTCCACTGACGATCATCCATTTTTCCACCCCCCTTCACCACGGAAATGGCCGCACGAGACCACACGCAGGGAAGGCCTGGTGTTGGTCCGTCGCTCCGACGGGGGACGCGGAGCGCGATCGAAGTATCCCATGGGGGGCCCGTCGACCGGCACTGGAACCTCACGATTGATCTGAGCTTTTCTTGAGCTTTCCAGATCAGGTAAGGCCCCCAACGGGCCCTGCGGGGTGCGTAGTTGCCCGGCCCGCTCAGTTCTCCGCAGGGCCTGCGTCGCGCGCTTCCCACTCGGCCAGCGGCACGACGTCCTTCAACATGCTGCGTACGCCCAGGAATTGAGAGAGGTGCTCGCGGTGTTCCTCACATGCGAGCCACGTCTTGCGGCGCTCCGGAGTGTGGATCTTCGGGTTGTTCCACGCGAGCACCCACACCGCGGCGGCGCGGCAGCCCTTGGCGGAACAGATCGGTGTCTCGTCGCTCACAGGTAACGTCCAAGTGCGTTCAAAACAAGGCGACGCCGAGCAGCCACGGGGGGAGCTGCCCGGCGTCGGTCTGTCGCTCCGACGGGGGATGCGGAGCGCGTACGAAGTATGTCATGGGGGACCCAGTGCCTGGCACCTGAACTACATGATTGATCTGAGGTTTTCTTGAGCTTGGCGCAACGTCGACGGTCAGTTCTGTTGACCTGACGGGGTGTTGGGCTCGCCCGGCGCGGGGCCGGTTCCGGCTTCCGGGACGGGTTCCGCGGACTCGTCGTGCGCCGTCGGCGGCGGGAGGCTCGGCCGGGACGGTGCCGGTACGAAGGTCGACGGCAGCGAAGGAATGTTCTCCCGGCCCGCGTTGGCGATCACGACGGAGATGTACGGGAGGAGGATGCCGAGCACCAGAGCGACGAGGGCGACATGCCGCTCGACGTTCCACAGCACCGCCGCGGCAATGACCGAAAGCGTACGGATCGACATCGAGATCACGTACCGGCGCTGTCTGCCGCGCACATCGTCCGCGAGTGACTGCCGGGCCCCTGTGATCCGGAAGACCTGGGCGCCGCTCTGCTTCCGCATCACATTCCACCGCCTGCTCACAAGAAGCCGGGCGCTCCCCGGCCCGGACCTGCTCCACGTTACGCCGGGGCTGCGCAGGCTTCGAGACCGGGGCAGGTCCCTTCTCGGTGTCCTGCCTGCGCCATGCCACGTATGGGCTCGCCCGACATGCGCCGTATGGAGGATCGGTCGACACTGACCGTAATGCTCATGTTGAGCCGGATGAGGAGGCAGCTATGAGCTGGTTGTGGGCCATCGTCGTCGGATTCGTGCTGGGGCTTATCGCCAAGGCGATCCTGCCCGGAAAGCAGCACAGTCCGCTCTGGCTGACCACGATCTTCGGCATCATCGGCGCGATCATCGGCAACTCGCTTGCCTCTGGGTTCGGCATCGATGACACCAGGGGCATCGACTGGGGCCGGCACGCCCTGCAGCTCGTGGCGGCTCTCGTCGTCGTGGGCGTCGGAGACATGCTGTACAAGATGATCAGAGGCAACAAGCAGCAGGCCTGACCTGCGGGTACGCGGCATGCGAAGGGGGTCGGCCCGCACGGGCCGACCCCCTTCGCACATGTACGGGACCGCGGGTCAGCCCGCGGTGACCTCAGTGACCTCGACAGCCGCCAGGTTCTTCTTGCCCCGGCGCAGCACGAGCCAGCGCCCGTGCAGAAGCTCCTCGCGGGAGGGCACAGCGTCCTCGGACGCGACCTTCGCGTTGTTCACGTAGGCCCCGCCCTCCTTGACCGTGCGCCGCGCCGCGGACTTGCTCGCCACCAGGCCGACCTCCGCGAGGAGGTCCACCACCGGGCCGAGCTCGCCGACCTGGACGCGCGGCAGCTCGGAGAGGGCCGCGCTCAGCGTCGCCTCGTCGAGGTCGCCGAGCTCACCCTGGCCGAACAGCGCCTTGGACGCGGCGATGACCGCGGCGCACTGATCGGCGCCGTGCACCAGCGTCGTCAGCTCTTCGGCGAGCGCGCGCTGGGCCGCACGGGCCTGCGGGCGCTCCTCGGTGAGCTTCTCGAGCTCTTCGAGCTCCTCGCGGGACTTGAAGCTGAGGATGCGCGAGTACGTCGAGACGTCGCGGTCGTCCACGTTCAGCCAGAACTGGTAGAACGCGTACGGCGTGGTCATCTCCGGGTCGAGCCAGACGGCGCCGTTCTCGGACTTGCCGAACTTGGTGCCGTCCGCCTTGACCATCAGGGGCGTCGCGATCGCGTGGACGGTCGCGTCCGGCTCCAGGCGGTGGATCAGGTCGATGCCCGCCGTGAGGTTGCCCCACTGGTCGGATCCGCCCTGCTGGAGCGTGCAGCCGTAGCGCCGGTAGAGCTCCAGGAAGTCCATGCCCTGGAGGAGCTGGTAGCTGAATTCCGTGTACGAGATGCCTTCCTGGGACTCCAGGCGGCGGGCCACGGAGTCCTTGGTCAGCATCTTGTTGACACGGAAGTGCTTGCCGATGTCCCGCAGGAACTCGATCGCGGACATCCCCGCGGTCCAGTCCAGGTTGTTGACCATCAGCGCGGCGTTCTCGCCCTCGAAGGACAGGAACGGCTCGATCTGCGAGCGCAGCCTGGCCACCCAGTTCTTGATCGTCTCCGGGTCGTTCAGGGTGCGCTCGGCGGTCGGCCGCGGGTCACCGATCTGACCCGTGGCGCCGCCCACCAGGGCGAGCGGCCGGTGCCCCGCGTGCTGGAGGCGGCGGACCGTGAGGACCTGCACCAGGTGCCCGACGTGCAGGCTGGCCGCGGTCGGGTCGAAGCCGCAATAGAACGTGACGGGACCGTCCGCGAGCGCCTTGCGCAGTGCATCTTCGTCAGTGGACAGGGAGAAGAGACCCCGCCACTTCAGCTCGTCGACGATGTCCGTCACGGTCTTGTGTCTCCTTGAAAGGTTTCCGGGAAAGGCTTCTGGCCGGTACCAACCGGTACCGGCCAGTCTATGGGCGTCACACGCCTTGGCTGACCGAGCTCATGTTGAAGTCGGGGATGCGCAGGGCGGGCATCGCGGCCCTGGTGAACCAGTCGCCCCACTCCCGGGGCAGCGTCTTTTCCGTGCGTCCGGCCTCGGCGGCCCGCGAGAGCAGGTCGACCGGCGACTCGTTGAAGCGGAAGTTGTTCACCTCGCCGACGACCTCGCCGTTCTCCACGAGGTAGACGCCGTCCCGGGTGAGCCCGGTGAGCAGCAGGGTGGCCGGGTCGACCTCTCGGATGTACCAGAGGCAGGTCAGGAGCAGCCCCCGCTCCGTGCTCGCGACCATCTCCTCAAGGGAGCGGTCGGTGCCGCCGTCCAGGATGAGGTTGTCGATGGCGGGGGCGACCGGAAGGCCGGTCAGGGACGCACTGTGCCGGGTGCTCGTCAGATGCGCGAGCTCACCCGCGCGCACCCAGTCGGTGGCGGCCAGCGGAAGCCCGTTGTCGAAGACGGACGAGTCGCCGCCCGAGGCGTGCGCGAGCACGAACGGCGCGGACTCCAAGCCGGGCTCGTTCGGATCGCTGCGCAGGTTCAGGGGCAGCTTCGCGAGCCGGTCGCCGACGCGGGTGCCGCCGCCCGGCTTGGAGAACACGGTCCGGCCCTCGGCCGCGTCCCGCGCGGAGGCCGACCACAGCTGGTAGATCAGCAGGTCGGCGACGGCGGTCGGCGGCAGGATCGTCTCGTACCGGCCCGCGGGCAGGTCGATGCGCCGCTGTGCCCACCCCAGACGCTTGGCGAGCTCCGCGTCGAGCGCCGCCGGGTCCACGTCTGTGAAGTCCCGGGTCGCGCGCCCCGCCCACGCCGACTTCGTGCGGTCGGGGGACTTGGCGTTGAGCTCGAGGGTGCCGTTGGGCTGGTCGTGCCGCAGGCGGAGCCCCGTGGACGTACCGAGGTAGCTCGATACGAGTTCGTGGTTCGCGAAGCCGTACAGCTCACGCCCGCCGGCGCGGGCCGTGGCGAACGCCTCGCCGAGCGCGGGGGCGAAGTCCGAGAAGACCGCCGATGACGTCTCGGCGGGCGCGGCCCTGAAGCCTGCGGACTCCTCGCCGCCGGTCACCAGCGGCTGTGCGTCCTCGGCGGGCCCCGCCCCGCGCGCCGCGTGCTCGGCGGCGCGGACCAGGGGCTCGAGATCGGCGGCGGTCACGGCCGAGCGCGAGATGACGCCGGACGCGGTGCCTTCCTTGCCGTCGACGGTCGCGATGACGGTGAGGGTGCGGCCGCGGGTCACGCCGTTCGTGGTCAGGGCATTGCCCGCCCAGCGCAGGTTCGCGGTCGAGTGCTCGTCGGCGATGACGACGCAGCCGTCGGCGGTGGAAAGGTCCAGGGCGCGCTCGACGATCTCGTGCGGCTTGTTCGTACCGGTCCTGCCGTTCGTACGAGAGGTCATCGCCCTGCCTCCTGCGTCGTGTTGAGGATGTTCACGCCTCGGAACAGGGCCGAGGGGCAGCCGTGCGAGACGGAGGCGACCTGGCCCGGCTGGGCCTTGCCGCAGTTGAAGGCCCCTCCCAGTACGTAGGTCTGAGGGCCGCCCACCTTCTCCATGGAGCCCCAGAACTCGGGGGTGATGCCCTGATAGGCGACGTTGCGGAGCTGACCGACAAGACGCCCGTCGCGGATCTCGTACGCCCTCTGCTGCGTGAACTGGAAGTTGTACCTCTGCATGTCGATCGACCAGGACCGGTCGCCCACCACGTAGATGCCGCGGTCGACGCCGCCGATCAGGTCCTCGGTCGAGAGGCCGCCGGGGTCCGGTTGGAGCGACACGTTCGCCATGCGCTGCACCGGCACATGGCCGGGGGAGTCCGCGTACGCGCAGCCGTTGGAGCGCTCGAAGCCGGTGAGTTTCGCGATGCGACGGTCCAGCTGGTAGCCGACCAGCGTGCCGTCCTTCACCAGGTCCCAGGACTGCGCGGCCACGCCCTCGTCGTCGTACCCGATGGTCGCGAGCCCGTGCTCGGCCGTCCTGTCACCCGTCACATTCATGATCGACGAGCCGTACGCGAGCTTGCCGAGCTGATCGAAGGTGGCGAACGACGTCCCCGCGTACGCCGCTTCGTAGCCCAGGGCGCGGTCGAGCTCGGTGGCGTGGCCGATGGACTCGTGGATGGTCAGCCAGAGGTTCGAAGGGTCGACGACCAGGTCGTACGAACCGGCCTCCACGCTCGGCGCCCGCATCTTCTCGGCGAGGTGCTCGGGGATGCGGTCCAGCTCGGCGTCCCAGTCCCAGCCGGTGCCTGTGAGGTACTCCCAGCCACGTCCGGCCGGCGGCGCGATGGTCCGCATCGACTCGAACTCGCCGCTCGCCTCGTCGACCGCGACGGCGGTGAGCTGCGGGTGCAGCCTGACCCGCTGCTGCGTGGTCACCGTCCCCGCCGTGTCCGCGTAGAACTTGTTCTCGTGCACGGTGAGCAGCGAGGCGTCGACGTGCGAGACGCCGTCGGCGGCCAGGAGGCGGGCGCTCCACTCGGCGAGCAGCCCGCTCTTCTCCTCGTCCGGCACGGAGAAGGGGTCGATCTCGTACGACGACACCCAGGTCTTCTCCGCGTGCACCGGCTCGTCGGCCAGCTCGACCCTCTCGTCGGACCCGGCCGACTTGATGACCTTCGCCGAGAGCTTCGCCATCGCCACGGCCTGGGACGCGATCTTCGCCGCCGCGTCCATCGTCAGATCGACGCCCGACGCGAACCCCCAGGTCCCGCCGTGCACGACACGGACCGCGTAGCCCAGGTCCGTGGTGTCCGACGTCCCGGACGGCTTGGCGTCCCGCAGCCGCCAGGACGCGCTGCGCACCCGCTCGAAGCGGAAGTCCGCGTGGTCCGCGCCCAGGGCACGCGCGCGGGCGAGCGCGGCGTCGGCGAGAGCCCGCAGCGGCAGCGCCGTGAAGGCTTCATCGATGGAATGAGGCACGGATGTCTCCCTGCTGTCGGCACCGGTCGGTCAGAATCATGTCGCGCACGGGGGCCCGGCGCCCAGAGTTTTCTGTAGGGACCCGACAGCGAGTCCGGTACGCCACTGTCGGTGGTCGATTCTCCGTATGGAGCACCGTACCGATAGGTTTTCGAGGAACCAGACCGCTATCGAAAGGGTGATCCGTTGAGCCGCTCGGTTCTCGTCACCGGAGGAAACCGGGGCATCGGCCTCGCCATCGCCCGCGTCTTCGCCGACGCCGGCGACAAGGTCGCGATCACCTACCGCTCGGGTGAACCGCCTCAGGCCCTCACGGAGCTCGGAGTCCTCGCCGTCAGGTGCGACATCACTGACACCGAGCAGGTGGAGCAGGCGTACAAGGAGATCGAGGAGAAGCACGGTCCGGTGGAGGTCCTGGTGGCGAACGCCGGGGTCACCAAGGACCAGCTCCTCATGCGGATGTCCGAGGAGGACTTCACGTCCGTCCTCGACACCAACCTCACCGGCACCTTCCGTGTCGTGAAGCGCGCCAACCGCGGCATGCTGCGCGCCAAGAAGGGCCGCGTCGTACTGATCTCCTCCGTCGTCGGCCTGATGGGCGGCCCGGGGCAGGCGAACTACGCCGCCTCCAAGGCCGGCCTGGTCGGCTTCGCGCGCTCGCTCGCCCGTGAGCTCGGGTCGCGCAACCTCACGTTCAACGTCGTCGCGCCCGGTTTTGTCGACACCGACATGACCAGGGCGCTCACGGACGAGCAGCGCACGAACATCGTGAAGCAGGTGCCGCTCGGCCGTTACGCGGAGCCCGAGGAGATCGCCGCCGCGGTGAAGTTCCTCGCCTCGGAGGACGCGTCGTACATCACTGGAGCCGTCATCCCCGTTGACGGCGGATTGGGCATGGGTCACTGATCACCATGAGCGGAATTCTCGAAGGCAAGAAGATCCTTGTCACAGGTGTGCTGACGGAGGCCTCTATCGCCTTCCACGCGGCCAAGGTCGCTCAGGAGCAGGGCGCCGAGGTCATCCTGACCGCTTTCCCGCGGCCCACGCTCACCGAGCGCATCGCCAAGAAGCTCCCGAAGCCTGCCAAGGTCATCGAGCTGGACGTCACCAACCAGGAGCACCTGGACCGCCTCGCGGGTGTGGTGAAGGACGAGCTCGGCGGCCTCGACGGCATCGTGCACTCCATCGGCTTCGCCCCGCAGGGCGCCTTCAACTTCCTCGAGGCGACCTTCGAGGACGTCGCGACGGCGATGCACGTCTCGGCGTTCTCCCTGAAGTCGCTCACCATGGCCTGCCGCCCGCTGTTCGAGGACGGCGCCTCGGTCGTCGGTCTCACCTTCGACGCGCAGTTCGCCTGGCCCAAGTACGACTGGATGGGCCCGGCCAAGGCCGCCCTGGAGGCCACGAGCCGCTACCTCGCCCGCGACCTGGGCAAGGAGGACATCCGCTGCAACCTCATCTCGGCGGGTCCGCTCGGCTCCATGGCCGCCAAGTCCATCCCGGGCTTCGGCGAGCTCGCGGACGTCTGGAACACCCGGTCGCCGCTGAACTGGGACATGGCCGACCCGGAGCCCGCGGGCCGCGGCATCGTCGCGCTGCTCTCGGACTTCTTCCCGAAGACCACCGGCGAGATCATCCACGTCGACGGCGGCGTGCACATGATGGGTGCCTGACCAGGCCTTCTGTACGTTCCTGACGCCCCGTCCCCCGCGCTGTGCGGGAGGCGGGGCGTCACCCGTTCGGCCCACCGGCCAGGCGCGGTCGGGGCAGAACCGCGCACCCTGAGGTGTGCGCCCGTCATCTCCCGCGGTGCTCGCCGCTCTCACCCTGCTGACCGCCCTGCCGTACGGCGCCGCTTCGCATGCCGTCACAGAGGCGAAGCCTCCACGCGCGCGCGTGGAGGCGGTCGAACCCCGGCCATTCGGTTCGGAGTGCCGCATCAGCGTCGCGGGCTCGGACGCGGTCGCGTCCTGCCACAACCCGTACCCCGAGACCGACCGGGTCCGGCTGCACGTGGAGTGCGAGCAGTGGTGGGACATCGACAGCGACGGCGTGCAGGTCGAGGCGGGGCCCGCCTCGACGGTGCGGCTCACCGGGCGGTGCTGGAAAGAGATCCGGTCCGTCTGGGTCAGCCACGCGAAGTGAACAGCTCCGGGCGGCACATGAACGGGTAGGCGGCAGCCTCCTTGGCCGCCGCCTCCTCGTCGTTCTCCCGGATCGCGTCGACGAGCCGGGCGTGGTCCATGTGGCTCTCGGGGGTCAGCTTCTCGCCGACGTCCTCACGCAGCCAGTCCCGCATGACCTCGCCGAGGTCCGCGTACATCGCCGTCATCACGTCGTTGTGGGACGCGGCCACGACGGCCAGGTGGAAGGTCGCGTCGGCCGTCACGAAGGCCTCGGCGTCGCCCGAAGCCCAGGCCTCCTCGCGGCGCTCAAGGAGGGCGTCGAGCTGTTTGAGGTCACGCTCCGTGCGGCGCTGCGCGGCCAGTTTCGCCGCGCTCGACTCCAGCGTGCTGCGCAGCTCGGCGATGTGCCGCGGCTCCGCGTCGGCGAACCTGCGCTGCATCACGCCGGCCAGTTCGCTGGTCGCGACCACATAGGTGCCGGAGCCCTGGCGGATGTCGAGCAGGCCGTTGTGCGCGAGGGCGCGGACCGCCTCTCGGACGGTGTTGCGTGCCACGCCCAGCTGCTCGACCAGCTCGGGCTCGGTGGGGATGCGGGAGCCGACCGGCCACTCTCCCGACGAGATCTGGTTACGCAGCTCGGCGATGACCTGCTCGGAGAGCGCAGAGCGGTGAGGGGTGGTCAGCGGCATGACGATCCTTCGTGCGCGGTGTGACGGAAACGGAGGCAGTGGAGTGACGGATGGAAAGACAACGGATTGGACAGCCAATCATCCCATGATTCTATGATGGCCCCATGGCTAGTGAGGAAACCAGGACGATGACACCGACACCCGCACCGACGACAACACCGACACGTACCGACGCGGCGGACGGGGCAGCGGAGAAACAGCCCGCCACGCGCGCGTGGGCCACGCGTCTCGTCATCGTCGGCATCGTCCTTGCCGCCCTCAACCTCCGTCCGGGCATCACCAGCCTCGGCTCCCTCCTCGAAGAGGTACGTGACGGGCTCGGCATGAGCGGCACGCTCGCCGGTCTCCTCACCTCCGTCCCGCCGCTCTGTTTCGCGGTCTTCGGAGTGATGGCCCCGCGGCTCGCCCGCCGATTCGGCCCCAGCGCCGTGGTCTGCGCGGGCATGGTCGCGATCGCCACGGGCCTGGCGATCCGCCCCTTCCTGGGCGGCACCGTCGGCTTCCTCGCCGCGAGCGCGCTCGCCCTCATGGGCATCGCGGTCAGCAACGTCCTGATGCCGGTGATCGTCAAGCGCTGGTTCCCCGACCGGGTCGGCTCGATGACCGGGCTCTACTCGATGGCGCTCGCGCTCGGCACGTCGCTGGCCGCGGCCATCACGGTGCCCATGACCGATGCGATGGGCGGCAGTTGGCAGACCGGCCTCGCGGTGTGGGCGTCGCTCGCCGTCGTCGCCGTCGTGCCGTGGCTGCCGCTCGTACGGGACCGCAGTGCCGCGTCGGCCGCCCCGGAGCACATCAGCTCCACCGTGCGCCAGGAGGACGCCGACCTGCGCATCACGCGCAGCCGTACGGCATGGGCCCTTGCCTGCTTCTTCGGGCTCCAGGCCACCGCCGCGTACATCACGATGGGCTGGATGCCGCAGATCTTCCGTGACGCGGGGGTCCCGGCGGGGCAGGCCGGTGTGCTCCTCGCCGTCATCATGGCGATGGGCGTGCCGCTGGCCTTCGTCATCCCCCGGGTCGCCACACGTCTGACGAACCAGGGCCCCGTGGTGGTCGTGCTCGGCGTCTGCGGTCTCGCCGGATACGCGGGCCTCTACCTCGCCCCCCAGGGCGGCGCCTGGGTGTGGGCCCTGCTGCTCGGCGTCTCCAACTGCGCCTTCCCGCTCGCCCTCACCATGGTCGGCATGCGGGCCAAGAGCAGTGTGGGCGTCGCCAAGCTCTCGGCCTTCGCGCAGAGCACGGGCTACCTGATCTCGATTCCCGGGCCGCTCCTGGTGGGCGTGCTCTACCAGCACAGCGGCGGCTGGGGGCTGCCGATCGCGCTGATGGCGGGCCTGATGGTGCCGCAGATCGTGGTGGGCATCCTGGCGGGCCGCAACCGCACGGTCGAGGACGAGGTCGCGGCGGCCTCGGCTTCCTGACCCCGGCTGCCCGACGGCGGCTTCCCGACCCCGGCGGAGCCGCCCCGGACAAAGGGTGCGAGACTCTCCCCATGCCAGTGCTCGACCCGAACCCCCAGAACGGCCAGAAGAAGCTGCTCCTCGTACTCGGAGCCATGCTGGCCATCACCGTGATCATCGGGATCATCGCCTCCATCGCCTCGCCGTGAACTGACCCCGGCGGGGCCGATGGTGGGGTTAGCACCACCATCCCCTAGGGGGTCAGTGTCAGGGTCAAGTGGGTGGATCACCGGATGTGCTGAGGGTCGCCGGATCCGTACCTTCGAGATGTGGCCGCGAAGACGCGGCACGAAGGACTCGAAGACCACGGAGGCGGCATGTCGGCCCGTTCGCACACACGGCGCGACCCGGGAGCCACCAGGGACTCCGCGAGCGTCGAGATCCAGCTTCCGTGGTGGGCGATCGCCCTCCCCGCCATCGCCTTCGCGGCCCTGCTCCTGCTGATGCTGAACCCCGCCGACGCACATGCGGCGGGCAGCGGACAGGTGGTCACGCACGTGCTCGAGCGTATACAGGAGACGGTCTTCCGTACGACCTCGTGACCTGCCCCGGGTGGACGCCGTCACCCGTGCCGGGGGAGCAGTCCAACTCCCTGCGCCCGCTGGCGGGTTTCATGCGAAGCTGGGACGCATGAGCGTCGCAGAACCCCGCAGGATTGTCCTTTTCCGGCATGCGAAGGCCGACTGGCCCCAGGTGTCCGACCACGAGCGGCCGCTCGCGGAGCGCGGACGCAAGGATGCCCCGGTCGCCGGGCGCAAGCTGGCCGACAGCGGCATCCCTTTCGACCTGGCCCTCTGCTCGACCGCCGCCAGGACCCGCGAGACATGGAAGCTCGCCGTCCATGAGCTGCCGGACCGGCCCAAGACCGTCTACGAGGATCGGCTGTACGAGGCCTCTCCCGGCGAGCTGATCGCCGTGCTCAACGAAACCCCGGACGATGTGCGGAACGTCGTGCTGATCGGCCACAACCCCGGAGTGCAGGGGCTCGCCGACGTCCTCGCCGGTGATTCCGAGGGCGACGCCCGCACGCGGATGGACCGCCGCGGCTTTCCCACATCCGCCTTCGCCGTCCTGACGTACTCCGGCTCGTGGAAGGCCCTGGAGCCCGGGGTCGGCACACTCGTCGACTACTGGGCACCTTCCGAGTAGGTCTTTGGCACAAGCAGACCCTTGACGCGAGCAGGTCCTTGACGCACGTACGCCGATGGGCCCCGGTACCACTGCGGTACCGGGGCCCATCGGCGTACGACCTGACGATGAAGCCGCTCGCCCGGCGTCAGTCGGCGTGCGTGTCCGCCGCCTCGACCTCTTCGCGGGTGACGCCGAGGAGGTAGAGGACGGTGTCGAGGAAGGGGACGTTCACCGCGGTGTGCGCGGCCTCGCGGACGACGGGCTTGGCGTTGAAGGCGACACCGAGACCGGCCGCGTTCAGCATGTCGAGGTCGTTGGCGCCGTCGCCGATCGCGACGGTCTGCTCGAGCGGGACCCCGGCTTCCTCGGCGAACCGGCGAAGGAGCCGCGCCTTGCCCGCGCGGTCCACGATCTCGCCGGTCACCTTCCCGGTGAGCTTGCCGTCGACGATCTCCAGGGTGTTGGCCTGGGCGAAGTCGAGGCCGAGACGTTCCTGCAGATCATCGGTGACCTGGGTGAACCCGCCCGAGACGACGCCCACTTGGTAGCCGAGGCGCTTGAGCGTGCGGATGAGGGTGCGGGCGCCGGGGGTGAGGCGGACCTCGGAGCGGACCTTGTCGACGACCGAGGCGTCGAGCCCGGCGAGGAGCTTCACGCGGGCGTGCAGCGACTGCTCGAAGTCCAGCTCGCCACGCATCGCGGCCGCGGTCACCTCGGCGACCTCGTCCTCGCATCCCGCGTGCGCCGCGAAGAGCTCGATCACCTCGTCCTGGATGAGGGTCGAGTCGACGTCCATCACGACGAGCCGCTGGGCACGGCGGTGCAGGCCCGCCGCGACGACGGCGACGTCCACGCCGAGCTTCGCCGCCTCAAGGGCGAGGGAGGTGCGCAGCGGCTCGGTCTCCGCGCCGGAGACGGCGAACTCCACTGCGGTGACGGGGTACTTGGCGAGCCGGAAGATACGGTCGATGTTGCCGCCGGTCACGGTGATGCTGGCGGCGATGGCAGCGGTCGACTCGGCGGTGAGGGGGTGGCCGAGCACGGTGACGTGGGAACGGCCGAGGCCGCGCGGGCGGTTGTCGCCGATACCCGAGATGATCTCGGCCTGCATCTTCAGGGACTCGGCCCAGCTGTGCACGGTGGACCGCAGGTCGCCCTCCAGACCGGCCGGGGGCTGGGTCACGAGCGCGCACAGCACTATGCGGCCACGGGTGACGACCTGCTCGATGTCCACGACATCGACGGAGTAGGCGGCGAGGGTGTCGAAGAGCCCCGCTGTGATTCCGGGGCGGTCCTTGCCGAAGATCTTGACGAGGAGCGTGGGGACGTCGGCGGGCTGCGGTGGCTGAGGAGCGCTCATGGTGAGGCCACCGTATCCGGGTGCCTTGCGCGGGCAGCGAAGTGGTCCGCGTGCCGGACACATCCGGGGCCGCGTCGCGTTCTTGCCCCGTTGCCCCGTTGCCCCGTTGCCCCGTTGCCCCGTTGCCCAGTAGCCCCGTCGCCGGTCTTTGGCTGCCGGCCAGTAGGGGGCGTTCCTGTCCCACCGCTTCGCGGCGGATTTCTCCCACCCGCCCACCCGTTTACCCGGCGATGCATCGCGTCGAGCCGTCGTGTCGCGGGGTGATCGGGTGGGTGGGAGGGAAAGATCCGCCGCGAAGCGGCGGCACGAAGACGGGGCGACGGGGCGACGACAAGCCGAACGCAAGCCGAGCACCGTACCTACCGGCCGCCCCCGCCCGGCGTAGGCGGCGGAGGCGGTGGGGGAGGAGGCGGCGGCCAGTCGCCGTTGCCCGAGGAACGGGGCCGCGGCTTCGGCTGCGGAGGTGGAGTGATCGGCCCCACCACCGTCGGCGCCCCGGAGACATCCCGGGGCGGCCGGAGGTAAGGATTGGTGTCGGGATTGGAGGGCCGGAAGGGCGCGCTGGGACTGTACGGACCAGCCTCCCCAGCCGCCCCCGCTGCCCCAGTCGCCCCAACCGCCCCGGCCCCCGCCTCAACCGGCGGCGCCACCTCAGGCGGTTCCCCGACACGGGCCAGCGCCGCCACCCGACCCCCCGCAGCCCCGCTCGCCACCGCCAGCAACGCCCCCACCGCACCCGCCCCCGCGCCCCACGCCGCGCCGAGCACGAACGCCATCCCAAGCCGCCCGTGCAGCTCGATGCCCGCCCCGAACGCGTCGAAGCTGAGCACCGAGAGGGAGGCGTCGGCGGACAACCCCGTCAGCCACACCATCAACGGAAGTCCGAGCGCCGTCACCGCACCGAGCCGCACCGCACACTGCCCCGCGAACCTCAGGGTGCCCGTCCTGCCACGTAAGTAGGGAGTGCGGACGGCGGTGAGCACCCCCGCGAACAGGATCATCAGCGCCGCCGCGACACCGAGGAGCCAGACCCGGCTGTCGAGCTCCGCGAGCCGCCCCAGTGTCACCGCCTCTTTCCCCGAGGAGCCCGACCCCGTCAGGAGGTCGTCCAGCGGATCCGGAAGCAGCTTCGCGAGCGCGCCCGTCGCCTCGCCGTCCCACGGCACGAAGAGCCCGATCGGCACCCCGAGCCACACCCCGTTCGGCGCCCCGAGCAGCGCGGCGCCCGCGATCCGCTTGGGATGGGCGTCGCCGATCATCGCGTACGCCGCCGCCGCGAGTCCGGCGAGCACCGCCACGAGCGCCACCGTGACAAGCGCGGACGAGGCGGGCCGCACCACGCGGTGCACGGCGTCCCACCCGCGCGGCAGCGGCGTACGACGTGACACGAGCAGCGCGATCAGCAGGACGACGAGCACCCACACCGCGCCCCCGAGCAGCGTCGGACCCGTGTCCACGGTGAAGCCGACCGACGCCTTCGCCTTGGTGAGATCGCCGAGCCGGTCGGGCAGCAGGCCGCCGATGTCACCGAGCCCGCCGGGCAGTTTGTCCTTGATGCCCCCCGGGAGCTGGTCGAGTCCTTTGTCGATGCCCTTGCCGATCCCCAGCTTGGAGCCGTCGATCGTGATGATGTCGTGACCCGCCCATGCGAGCCCTCCGAGCATCGCCAGAAAGAGGACGACCACGGCGCCCGCGCGCGCGGCGAGCTCGGCGGGTGCGATCACAACTCCCGCCCCACGCAGGGAGCGTAGGAAGAAATACGCAAGGAGCACCGCGCCCGCGAGCCCCACGCCCAAGGGCGCGACGTCGATCGCGGTGGCCGCCTCGGCCCCCTTGAGCCCGAACGCCGAGACGTCACCGGACGGGGTGACCGAGCCACCCGCACCGAGCGCCACCACAGCGGCGGTCATCGGCCCCAGTGACCCCACCGCGTCCGCGCCGAGCAGATGCAGGCCGAGCGCCGCCGTGCCGGCCATGCCGACAAGAGCCCAGCTCACGGCGGC
Organism: Streptomyces sp. NPDC055239; assembly: GCF_053606205.1. Lineage (NCBI taxonomy): Bacteria > Bacillati > Actinomycetota > Actinomycetes > Kitasatosporales > Streptomycetaceae > Streptomyces > Streptomyces sp. NPDC055239. The sequence continues at coordinate 397,944 of NZ_JBSGRD010000008.1, forward strand.
GATCGCGGAGATCAGCACATCGCCCCACCGCACACCCCGGCCCTCGGCCCGTTTCCCGCCGGTCTTCATCAGGACCCCCCGACTCGCACCGCGTCGCCCTGTTCGTACGAGATATACGCAATGCGCATGATCCGTATGCACTCATGGGCGGTTACTACTCTCCGGGGCGTTTTCTGCCCCGTCAACGGGGCGGTCACGGAGGCCCGTACGCAGTCTTCACAAGGCCCGACTTTCGGTCAGAGGCCTCCGCCTGAAATAGTTCCTCCCGATGTTCGACATCCCTAGACTCCCCATATGGGGGCTAGCTCGGGGGACAACTCAGTGGGGCTGGAGTGCCGGAACTCGTACTGGAATTGAATGGAAGGACCTGGACGCTCGATCCGTCCAGGTCGTACACCCTCGGACGTGATCCGCAGGGGGATCTCGCGCTCGACGACGCCAGGGTGTCCTGGCGTCACGCCACGATCAGCTGGAGCGGCCGCAGTTGGGTCATCGAGGACCACGGCAGCACCAACGGCACCTTTGTGCAGGGCCAGCGGATCCACCAGATGGAAATCGGCCCCGGTTCGGCCGTGAACCTCGGCAACGCGACCGACGGTCCGCGCCTGAATGTGTCCGGCAATGCGTCGGGTGCCGCCGCCGTGTCCGCACCGCAGCAGGCCGCTCAGCAGGCACCGGCCCACCAGGCGCCGCAACACCAGGCACCGCAGCACCACGGGCAGCAGCAGGGCGGACCGGGCTGGGCTGCCCAGGCCCCCCAACAGCAGCAGGCACCTCAGCAGCAGCCGCAGTACCAGGCGCAGCAGCAGGCGCCCCAGCAGCAGGGCTGGCCGCAGCCCCAGCAGCAGGCTCATCACCAGCAGCCTCAGCAGCCTCAGCAGCCGCAGGTCCCGCAGCAGCAGGGTCCCGGTGCGGGTTCCGGCGGTGCCGCGGGGGCCCCGCCGGTCTACGGGGACCGCAGCCCGACGACGTTCCACCAGCTCTCGCTCGGCCGCAAGATGCGCATCGGCCGTGCCCTGGAGAACGAACTGGTCGTCTCCGACCTCCAGGTCTCGCGGCTGCACGCCGAGTTCACGGCCACTCCGGACGGCCGTTTCGAGATCCACGACCTCGGCTCGCACAACGGCACGTACATCAACGGCCAGCCGATCGCGAAGTCCGGCACGGCCCTCATCGGCCCGAACGACACCGTCAGCGTCGGTCACTCGACGTTCCGGCTCGTCGGCGACCGGCTCGAGGAGTTCGTCGACACCGGTGAGGTCTCCTTCTCCGCGCGCCACCTGACGGTGACGGTCGACGGCGGCAAGGACATCCTCAAGGACGTCTCCTTCGGCGTCCCGGAGAAGTCGCTCATCGCGGTCATCGGCCCCTCGGGCTCCGGAAAGTCCACCCTGCTCAAGGCGCTCACCGGCTACCGGCCCGCCAACCAGGGCGACGTCCTCTACGACAACCGGAACCTCTACAAGCAGTTCGCCGAGCTGCGCCAGCGCATCGGTCTGGTCCCGCAGGACGACATCCTGCACAAGGAACTGACCGTCAAGAAGGCCCTCAAGTACGCCGCCAAGCTGCGCTTCCCCTCGGACACCAGCGAGCAGGAGCGCCAGCAGCGCATCGACGAGGTCCTGCGCGAGCTCAAGCTGGACATCCACAAGGAGAAGAGGGTCACCTCCCTCTCCGGTGGCCAGCGCAAGCGAGTGTCGGTGGCCCTTGAGCTGCTCACCAAGCCGTCGCTGATCTTCCTGGACGAGCCGACCTCAGGCCTCGACCCGGGCATGGACCGCGACGTCATGCAGCTCCTGCGCGGCCTCGCGGACGACGGCCGTACGGTCCTTGTCGTCACGCACTCGGTCGCCGAGCTGGCGATCTGCGACAAGCTCCTCGTGATGGCGCCGGGCGGCTCGGTCGCGTACTTCGGTCCGCCGGAGGAAGCGCTCAACTTCTTCGGCTACTCGACGTGGGCGGACGTCTTCTCGGCGTTCGAGAACTACCGCGACTACGACTGGGCGGGCCGCTGGAAGGGCTCGCAGCACTACCAGATGTATGCCGCGGACATCGACGCCGTGGCCGCGCAGTCGGTCCACATGCCGCCGCCGCAGGCGATCAGGCCACCCAAGCCGCAGGGCTGGGGCTCGCAGCTGTGGACCCTGATCCGCCGCTACACCTCGGTGATCGCCTCCGACAAGGGCTTCCTCGGTCTGATGGTGATCCTGCCCGCGGTCCTCGGCATCGTCAGCGTCGTCATCCCGGCCGACTTCGGGCTCGGCCCGCCCAAGCCGCCGTCCAAGTTCAACGGCGACGCGGGCACGATCATGCTGATCCTCGCGGTCGGCATGTGCTTCTCCGGCGCGGCCAACTCCGTACGTGAGCTGATCAAGGAACGGGTCATCTACGAACGGGAACGGGCCACCGGCCTCTCCCGCTCGGCGTACCTGATGTCCAAGGTGATCGTCCTCGGCGTGATCACGGCCTTCCAGGGCGTCATCATCTGCGGCATCGGTTTCGCGACGCGAGACATGCCGGCGGAGGGCCTGATCATGCCTCCGGCCGTCGAGATCTGCCTGGTCATCATCGCCCTGGGCTTCACCTCGATGATGTTCGGTCTCGTCATCTCCTCGCTGGTGAAGACCTCCGAGAAGACCATGCCGCTCCTGGTGATGTTCGCGATCGTCCAGGTCGTCTTCACCGGCGTGCTCTTCCAGATCTACGGCTCGCCGGGCCTGGAGCAGTTCGCCTGGCTGATGCCGTCGCGCTGGGCCATCGCCGGTGCGGGCTCCACGCTGGACCTGGCGCACCTCATGCCGCCGTGGGACCCGAAGAAGCCGGGCGACCTCGACCCGCTGTGGGAGCACTCGGTCGGCCAGTGGGGTCTGAACATCACGGTCCTGCTCCTGCTCGGCGTCGCCTGCGGCTTCGCGGTCGCGCGACTGCTGCGCCGCCACGAGCCGGAGGTCATGCGCAAGTAAGCACGTCGGTCCGCCCACGGGCAGACGAGCTGTGGGCAGACGAGAAGGGCGGCACCCCTGTGGGGTGCCGCCCTTCGGCGTCTGCCGAGCCTCGGTGAAGAGGTCCGTCGATCCGGAGATCAGGCTCAGTAGGCGCTGTTCACGTTGTCCATCGAGCCGTACCGGTCGGCCGCGTAGTTGGCCGCGGCCGTGATGTTGGCGACCGGGTCGAGGATGTTCGTGGACGTGCCGTCGACGTGGTACGCGTCGAACGTCGGCTGGATGACCTGGAGCAGGCCGACGGACGGGGTGCCGTTGATGGCGTTGATGTCCCAGCCGTTCTTGGCGTTCGGGTCGCCCGCGGACTCGCGGATGATGTTGCGGTGCAGGCCGTCGTAGGAGCCGGGGATGCCCTTGGACTTCATGATGTCCAGGGACTGGCGGATCCAGCCGTCGAGGTTGTTGGCGTAGACCGGCTTGCGAGCGGCGGCACGGCTCGCGGCTTCCTCGGCCTTGCGCTCGTCCTCGGCCTTCTTCTTGGCCGCGGCCTCCTCGTCGGCCCGCTTCTTCGCGGCGGCGTCGGCCTCGGTCTTCGCCTTCGCGGCGGCTGCGTCCTTGGCGGCCTTGGCCTGCTTGTCGGCGGTGTTCTGCTGCTTGATGACACCGGCGTGGACGGCCTGCTGGGCGTCGACGTTCTGCTTGAAGGCCACCGGGGCGGCGGCGTCGAGGCTCTGCGTCTGGGTTCCGGCATCGGCGCTGCCCGGCACGAGGGAGAACGCGAGGGCGGCGGCACCGAGCGTGGCGACACCGGCGATCGAGAACTTCTGGGTCTTGGTCAGCGCGGGGCGACTATGACCAGGGGTGCTGTGCTGGGACATGCGGATGGACCTCTTCGAATAGCGGAGGTCGCTCCGGCCGGCGGGGACATTGCTTCTCCGGCACAAACGCCGCGGTGCGAGACCGCGGCGCCGAGCGACGGGAGCAATTCTTAGCGGCAGCAAAATTCCGTGGCAAAGGAGTGACATACGAAGCCGGGTAGTGGATCAGGGGGTGCGCCGTACGGTTTGACGGCATTGCACCCCCTGCGCATAAAGGGATTTCTTATCCACTAGGGGACTTCGTACGTGACGTGCGCCCTATGCGCGGGCTCACATCGAGCACGTAACAACCTCACCAACAGTTGCCGTCGCAATTCTCTGCGTGAGCAAACTCCTTCGGAAGGAGGAGATGTACGTCGCCGAACTCGTGCCAGAGGTAGAGACGGCGTACCGCCTGTGCGTAACCCCGGTCGACGGCGGCCCGGCCCGCGATCGCCTCCAGCATCAGCAGATGCGAGGCCTGCGGCTCGTGCAGCCCCGTGAGCAGCCCGTCCACCGCGCGCACGCCCCGCTCCGGCGTCACCACGAGCTCCGTACGGCCCGCTGCCGCCCGGACCACCCCGTCGGACCCCGCGGCGGACTCGACGGCGCGCACGGCCGTCGTACCGACCGCTATGACGCGCCCGCCGCCCGCCCTGGCGGCATTGATCAGCCGCGCCGACGTCCCGGGCACCTCGAAGAGCTCGGGATACGGCGGCTCGTGCGCCTCGGGTGACGCCACCCCCGTGTGCAGCGTGACCGGCGCGAACTGCACACCCCGGCTCACCAGGCGCGCCACGAGGCCCGCGGTGAACGGCCGGGCCGCGCTCGGCATCTCCGCGCTGCCCGTCCCGTCGGCAGACGGCAGGGCGAACACCGTCTGGTGGGCGGAGAGCGGCTGATCCCTCTCTGTATAGGAGTAACGGATGGGGCGCCCGTGCCTCCGCAGCAGGGAGGGCACGTCGGCCGACACCCGGGCCCACCACAACCGCCCGCTCCCCGGGGCCAGCGGCTCGTCGAGGACAAGGCGTACGTCTCCGGGGAGCCGCACGACTGAATCCGCGGGCCCGCCCGCGCGCGCCCGCGTGGTGCCCCGGCCATCCGGATCCCGCAACTCGACGGCCCACCGTCCGTCGTCCCCTCGCGTCGAGAAATGCACCACTACGCGCGCGTGCCCTGCGGTTTCAGGGGTTTCAGGGGTTCCAAGGGTTCCGACAGTTCCGTCGACTGCGGCGGCCAGCGTCGTCGAGGTGTTCACGATCAGCAGGTCCCCGGCCCGCAACAGCGCGGGCAGATCGGCGAACGCGTGGTGCGAGACGTCCGTCCCGCGCGAGACGAGCAGCCGCACCGCATCCCTGCCAAGACCCGGACCCCGCTGCTCGGCGGGCACACGGGCCGCCAGCTCCTCGGGCACCCGCACGGCGAGCGTCATCGGGCGTCCAGCAGAGAAGCGGCGGACAAAGAGCCGTCCAGCAGAGAAGGAGCGGAGTACCGCCCGCTCACGGGCCGCTCGTCGAGCAGCCGCAGGAAGGCGGGCACCACCGTCTCGGGCGACGGCCGCCCCGAGGCGTCGTCGTCCGGAACAGCCGCCTCGTAGAGATCGGTCCGCATGTCACCGGGGTCGACCGCCCACACCCTGATCCCCGGCTCCTCCACGGCGAGGACCGCCGACAGATGATCAAGAGCGGCCTTCGACGCTCCGTACCCTCCCCATGTCTCGTACGCCTCGACGGCCGCGTCGGAGCTGACATCGACCACGGCCCCCGTCCCGGAGGCCCGCAACAAGGGCAGCGCCTCCTGGATCAGCCCCAGAGCCGCCACCACATTGGTCTCAAGGGCCTGCCGCAGCCCGTCGTGCGTGAGGTGTTCAAGGCGCACGAGCGGCTCCGCGCCCAGCGCGCTCGCGTTGTTCACCAGCAGATCGAGACCGCCGAGATCGCGCGCCGCAGCCACCAGGTCCGCCCGGTGCCCGGCGTCCGTGACATCCCCGGCGACGGCCGCCACGCGCGCGCCGAGCCCCGTCAGATCCCGCGCGGACTCATCTAGCGCTGAGGCCGTCCTCGCGTCGAGCACCAGACCCCAGCCCCGCCCGGCGAGTGCCGCCGCCAGCGCACGCCCCAGTCCCTTCGAAGCCCCTGTGATGATCGCTACCGGCATGACATCCGTCCCCTCGGGTCGCCCTGGCATCCGCTTCTGCAGCGGATGACCCCACGCTACGAACGGACCCGCCCCCGGCGCCTCGTGCGCGGGCCGCAACAGCTCAGGGCCCTTGGGCCTACACCTGCGTGCCTACGTCCACGGCCCTAGGCGGTGGCCGCCACAGGTCCGATACGCACTGTCACACCCCGCCGGTACGGTGAGGCCATGAGTCAAGGTCACCGGTCCGGCCTGAACGCGGTGAGCTCCGCGCTTCTCGCCATGAGCAGGCAGCTCGAGGTGCGCGACGTCCTCAAGACGATCGTCGCCTCCGCCCGCGAACTGCTCGACGCGGAGTACGCGGCGCTCGGTGTCCCGGACGACCACGGCGGATTCGCCCAGTTCGTCGTCGACGGCGTCAGCGACGAGCAGTGGCGCGCCATCGGCCCGCTGCCCCGTCAGCACGGCATCCTCGCCGCGATGCTGCACAAGGCCGAGCCCGAGCGCCTCGCCGACGTGCGCGAGGACCCGCGCTTCGAGGGCTGGCCGTCCGCCCACCCGGACATGTCCGACTTCCTCGGCCTGCCGATCCGGTACGGGGACGAGACGCTCGGCGCGCTCTTCCTCGCCAACAAGAACTGCCCCAAGCCGGAAGGCGGTTGCGGCTTCACCGCCGACGACGAGGAGCTTCTCTCCATCCTCGCCCAGCACGCCGCGATCGCCCTCACGAACGCCCGGCTCTACGAACGCAGCCGCGAGCTGACCATCGCCGAGGAGCGCTCGCGCCTCGCCCACGAACTGCACGACGCCGTCAGCCAGAAGCTCTTCTCCCTGCGCCTGACGGCCCAGGCCGCGACCGCCCTGGTGGACCGCGATCCGGCGCGCGCCAAGGGTGAACTCCAGCAGGTGGCCGTGCTCGCGGCCGAGGCGGCGGACGAACTGCGCGCCGCCGTGGTGGAGTTGCGCCCCGCCGCCCTGGACGAGGACGGTCTGGTGGCCACCTTGCGCACGCACACGCAGGTCCTCGACCGCGCGCACTCCGCCGAAGTCACCTTCGAGAGCCACGCGGTGCGCGCCCTGCCCGCGGCCCAGGAGGAAGCGATGCTGCGCGTCGCCCAGGAAGCGCTGCACAATGCCTTGCGCCACTCCGGCGCGGAACGCGTCCGCGTCACCCTGGTGCGACGCGGAGCGGGAGCCGTGCTGCGCGTCACGGACGACGGCGGCGGCTTCGACCCCCGTGCGATCCGCCGCGCGGGGCGGCACTTGGGCCTGGTCTCGATGCGGGACCGGGCCGGCGGGGTCGGCGGACGGCTGACCGTGGAATCGGAGCCCGGAAAGGGCACGACGATCGAGATGGAGGTTCCCGGTGGCTGACGCTGTGTTCAATCCTAAGACGGGGATCCGGGTGCTGTTGGTCGACGACCACCAAGTGGTCCGCCGCGGTCTGCGTACGTTCCTCGAGGTGCAGGACGACATAGAGGTCGTGGGCGAGGCGTCGGACGGCGCCGAAGGGGTCGAGCAGGCCGAGAAGTTGAAACCGGACGTCGTCCTCATGGACGTCAAGATGCCGGGCATGGACGGGGTCGAGGCGCTGCGCAAGCTCCGCGAACTGGCCAACCCCGCGCGCGTGCTCATCGTCACCAGCTTCACCGAACAGCGCACGGTCGTCCCGGCCCTGCGCGCAGGCGCCGCCGGGTACGTCTACAAGGACGTCGACCCGGACGCCCTGGCGGGCGCCATCCGCTCCGTGCACGCGGGCCATGTGCTCCTTCAGCCCGAGGTGGCGGGGGCGCTGCTGTCCCAGGAGGAGAACAACAGCGGGCAGGGGAGGGGCGGTTCGCTCACCGAGCGGGAGCGCGAGGTCCTTGGGCTCATCGCCGACGGCCGCTCGAACCGCGAGATCGCTCGTGCCCTCGTGCTCTCCGAGAAGACCGTCAAGACCCACGTCTCGAACATCCTGATGAAGCTGGACCTCGCCGACCGCACCCAGGCCGCCCTGTGGGCCGTACGACACGGTGTGACCGGCTGATCAACGCTCCGGCGCACTCCGTCGACCGGCGGACCGGATGGTTGCGTTCCGGTCTGAGATTCATACCGTCGTGTCAATGTCCCTCGTTCGGCGCAACCTGTGAGCCGCCCGGCCGTTCTCCAGTGTGCTGCGGCGGCTGGCCGCAGCGATCGCTTAGGAGGACCCAAGAAGTGAAGAACCTGAAGAAGGCCGCTGCAGTCACGATGGTCGCGGGTGGCCTCATCGTCGCCGGTGCCGGTCTCGCCTCCGCCACGGACGGTGCGCACGCGGACGGCAAGGCCGTGAAGTCGCCGGGCGTCGGCTCGGGCAACCTCGTCCAGGCGCCGGTGCACATCCCCGTGAACGCCGTGGGCAACACCGTGTCCGTCATCGGCGCCCTCAACCCGGCCTTCGCGAACGCCGGCCTCAACGCCTGACCGACGCCCCAGGCGCAGCAGTGACCACCGGCCCCTCGGTCAACTCCCGAGGGGCCGGTCTTGTGTCCCACGGGGGCCCGGGGCCGTATCGATAGGCGGCTGCGCCGCGTGGGCGCGACAAGCCACGACGGCCCCGCCGGATGCCGCTCACGCGCCCCGAGGGCCTCAGCCCCGCTCCCGCTCCTCCACAAAGGCGTTGTACGCGGCCACCTGTGCCCGCCGAGCCGTCCGTTCCACCGGCCGGAGCGCCTCACCCCGTGCCGCCATCTCCGAGGCGCTCACAGCCCCGCCATGGCCGTTCTCGTACGCCACCGAGATCAGCAGGCCGACCCGCTGAGCCAGCTCCAACACCCGTACCGCACGTGGCGGATACCCCGGTGCGAGCGCCTCGCGCCCCCGCTCGGCCCGCGCCCGGTACGCGTCCACCGCCGCCTCGGCGACCGGCCCCGAGCCCGCGACGTCCAGCCGCGAGAGCACCTCCGTCGCATCCCGCAGCGCCTCGGCGAGCTCGCGCTCCGCCTCGCTCAGCGAGGGCACATCGGCGGGCGGCGCCTCCCGTACGGGCAGGCAGTGCCAGAGGACCTCCACATGCACGTCGCCGGCGGGCCCCGCCTCGGACACCTCGGGCACCAGGCCGTACGGCGCGCCGTAGGCGACGACCGCCTCCTGCGCATCGAGGGCCCGCGCGTTGAAAGCGGGCGGCCCGCTCAGACCGAGCGGGTGCCCCGGCGCGGGCAGCGCGACCCGAAGCCCGGTCACCCCGAGCGTGCGCAATCTTCCGAGGGCGAGCGTGAGACCGACGGGCCCCGCCTCGCCGGGAAGACCTTCGACCCGGTGCACGGCGTCGTCGCCGACCGTCGCGAGCACCGCGTCATCCGGTGAGACAAGTCCGGCAAGAAGGGCATTTCCCCATGCTGCCAAGCGTCCTGAGCGTGGTTCCGAGAGCATGCGTACAGCCTAAGGACCGGGCTAGGCACTGGAGCGCTCGACCGGTGGCGTAGGTTTTCTCCCAGGGGACTGCGTCCACAGACGCAAGCGACAGCCGAGACTGCAATGGGAGACAACGCGCTCATGAGCGATGTACTGGAGCTGGAGGACGTATCCGTTGTCCGCGAGGGCCGGGCTCTGGTGGACCAGGTCTCCTGGTCGGTCAAGGAGGGTGAGCGCTGGGTCATCCTCGGACCGAACGGCGCGGGCAAGACCACCCTCCTGAACCTCGCGTCAAGCTACCTCTACCCGAGCACCGGCACCGCCACCATCCTCGGCGAGACCCTCGGCAAGCCCGGCACGGACGTCTTCGAGCTGCGCCCGCGCATCGGTGTCGCCGGAATCGCGATGGCCGAGAAGCTGCCCAAGGGCCAGACCGTGCTCCAGACGGTGCTCACGGCCGCGTACGGCATGACCGCCGGCTGGCACGAGGACTACGAGGACATCGACGAGCAGCGCGCCCGCGCCTTCCTCGACCGCCTCGGCATGAGCGACTACCTGGACCGCAAGTTCGGCACTCTCTCCGAGGGAGAGCGCAAGCGCACCCTGATCGCGCGCGCCCTGATGACCGACCCCGAGCTGCTCCTCCTGGACGAGCCCGCCGCGGGCCTCGACCTCGGTGGCCGCGAAGACCTCGTACGCCGCCTCGGCCGCCTCGCCCGCGACCCGATCGCCCCCTCGATGATCATGGTCACGCACCACGTCGAGGAGATCGCCCCCGGCTTCACCCACGTCCTCATGATCCGGCAGGGCAAGATTCTGGCCGCGGGCCCGCTGGAGCTCGAACTGACCTCCCGCAACCTCTCCCTCTGCTTCGGACTGCCCCTGGTGGTCGAGGAGCGGGGCGAGCGCTGGAGCGCCCAGGGCCTCTCGCTCCGCTGACACCGGCGCGAACGGCCGGGCGCGCTCAGGCCGGGAGATCACGTGCCCTGTGCGGGAAGAGCTCGCCGTCCTACCATGACCATGTGGACATCGAAGCTTGGGTGTGGTGGCTGATCGGCGCCGCCGCGCTCGGAATCCCGCTCGTACTGACCGCCATGCCCGAGTTGGGCATGCTCTCCGTGGGCGCCGTCGCGGGCGCCGTGACCGCGGGCCTCGGTGGCGGCGCCGTGCTCCAAGTGGCTGTCTTCGCCGCGGTGTCGGTCGCGCTCATCGCGGTCGTACGCCCCATGGCGACGCGACAACGTTCCCAAGGACCCAGGCTGGCCACGGGAGTGGACGCGCTGAAGGGCAGGACGGCCGTTGTCCTTGAACGGGTCGACGGCTCCGGCGGCCGGATCAAGCTAGCCGGCGAGATCTGGTCGGCCCGCGCGCTCGACACCGACCAGGCCTTCGAGGCGGGACGCGAGGTCGATGTCGTCGAGATCGACGGAGCGACGGCGATCGTCATGTGATGCACCACGGTGAATGCACCACAGGGTGTGCGACGGTCTGACAGACTCGACCAGCAAGATCTTCGCCGGTCCACGTGCCGGCTCCGCGGATCTTTTGGGAACACCGAGCAAGAGGGGTACGGGGAACAACGATGCAACCAATCATCATCGTCCTGATCATTCTGGTGGTGCTGGTCTTCATCGCCCTGATCAAGACGATCCAGGTCATCCCGCAGGCCAGTGCGGCGATCGTCGAGCGATTCGGCCGCTACACACGGACCTTGAACGCGGGCCTGAACATCGTCGTCCCGTTCATCGACTCGATCCGCAACCGCATCGACCTCCGTGAACAGGTCGTGCCCTTCCCGCCCCAGCCGGTGATCACCCAGGACAACCTCGTGGTGAACATCGACACCGTCATCTACTACCAGGTGACCGACGCCCGCGCCGCGACGTACGAAGTCGCCAGCTACATCCAGGCGATCGAGCAGCTCACCGTCACCACACTGCGAAACATCATCGGTGGCATGGACCTCGAGCGGACCCTGACGTCCCGCGAGGAGATCAACGCGGCGCTGCGCGGCGTCCTCGACGAGGCCACCGGCAAGTGGGGCATCCGCGTCAACCGCGTCGAGCTCAAGGCGATCGAGCCGCCGACCTCCATCCAGGACTCGATGGAGAAGCAGATGCGCGCCGACCGCGACAAGCGCGCCGCGATCCTCCAGGCCGAAGGTGTACGGCAGTCGGAGATCCTGCGCGCCGAAGGTGAGAAGCAGTCCGCGATCCTGCGCGCCGAAGGTGAGGCCAAGGCCGCGGCCCTGCGCGCCGAGGGCGAGGCCCAAGCGATCCGTACGGTCTTCGAGTCCATCCACGCCGGCGACGCCGACCAGAAGCTCCTCGCGTACCAGTACCTCCAGATGCTTCCGAAGATCGCCGAAGGCGACGCGAACAAGCTCTGGATCGTTCCCAGCGAGATCGGCGACGCGCTCAAGGGGCTGAGTGGCGCCATGGGCAACTTCGGGCCGATGGGCGGCGGGGGCGGCGGGGGCGGCGAGCCCGCCAAGGAGCGCCGCGAACAGCCGCCGATCGACTGACGCGAGAAACCCGCTGACGCGAGAAGCCCGCGCCCCGAAAGGGGTGCGGGCTTTCTCGCGCACTCAGCACCGAGCAGCTACGCGGCAGGCGCCGCCAGCCAACCCGGAAGCGTCGCCAGTTCGTCCCTGCCGAGAGACAAGAGCATCGCACCCGCAGGCGTCGGCTCGAAGGGCTGCCGCAACAAGGGCATCCCCGCCTCCTCAGGCGTACGGTCCGCCTTGCGGTGATTGTCCATCGCGCACGAAGCGACCGTGTTCAGCCAGGTGTCCGCACCGCCCTGCGCCCGCGGCACCACGTGGTCCACGGTCGTCGCCCGCCTCCCGCAGTACGCGCACCTGTGCTGGTCCCGCACGAGAACACCGCGCCGCGACCACGGAGCCCGTCTTCGGAAAGGCACCCGTACGTACCTGCAGAGCCTGATCACCCGAGGCACCGGTATCTCGACCGCCGCGGCGCGCACACGGAGTCCGGGGTGGGCCTGCTCGACGACGGCCTTGTCGTTGAGGACCAGCACGACGGCACGGTTCAGCGTCACCGTCGACAGCGGCTCGAAGCTCGCGTTCAGCACCAGCGTGTCCCGCATTTCGCCCACCTCCCGTATGCACACCGACCCACCCCCTGGCGGGCTGGGATCAACTCTGGCCGGGCACGCCGAGATGGACAACGCAATAAAAAATGCCCGCCCCTGATCAATTCCATGACCAGGGGCGGGCAAACGTCCGGTGAACGCTGGACGCTGACTCTCAGCTGTCGGCGGGAGCCGCGTACTCGGCGAGCACCTGTGCGCGCCCGAGCGTGTGGAACCGGAGGTTGAAACCGATGGCGGCAGGCGAAGCGTCGGAGTCGGGTCCGAGCTTCTCCTGATCCACGGCGTACACGGTGAACACATAGCGGTGCGCCGGGTCACCGGGCGGCGGCGCCGCGCCACCGAATTCCTTCGTCCCGTAGTCGTTGCGCACCTGCACCGCGCCCTCGGGCAGCCCCTCGAACTTGCCGCTGCCCGCGCCGGTGGGCAGTTCCGTCACCGACACCGGGATGTCGATGACGGACCAGTGCCAGAACCCGCTGCCCGTGGGCGCGTCCGGGTCGAAGCACGTCACGGCGAAGCTCTTGGTCTCCGGCGGGAAGCCTTCCCACCGCAGGTGCGGCGAGGTGTTCCCGGCCGCATGGACCTGAGCGTCCTTAAGGACCGCCCCCGGCTCGAAGTCCTCGCTCACGACCGTGAACGACGGCACGGGCGGATGGAAGGCGTGGGGAAGCGGCGGCCTCTTGAGCTCGGTCACGTCGGCACCTCCTGGTTGGTTCTGCTGGTCGGTAGCTCTACTGCTCTTCCGTTACGAGCCTAGAACCCTTCGACCCTAGAACCCTTTGACCCTAGAACCAGTTGCGCTTGCTGCCGACCTGGGACAGCCATTCGTTGAGGTACGCCGCCCAGTCCGTCCCCTGGAAGTCGGCGAGACCGACCTGGAACGACCGGAACGAGTCGCTGCCCTCACTGAAGAGACCCGGCTTCTTGTCCATCTCCAGGATGACGTCCATCTCGCGGTCGTCGGCCACGAAGCTCAACTCGACCTGGTTCAGGCCGCGGTACTGCTGCGGCGGGTAGAACTCGATCTCCTGGTAGAACGGCAGCTTCTGCCGCGTGCCACGGATGTGACCGCGCTCCATGTCGGCGCTCTTGAAGCGGAAGCCCAGCTGGATGAAGGCGTCCAGGATGGCCTGCTGCGCCGGCAGCGGGTGCACGTTGATGGGGTCCAGGTCACCGGAGTCCACGGCCCGCGCGATCTCGAGCTCCGTGGTCACACCGATGTTCATCCCGCGCAGCTGCTGCCCGTCGATGGAGGTGACCGGCGTCTCCCAGGGGATCTCGAGCCCGAACGGCACCGCGTGCACCTGGCCCGCCTGGAGCGTGAAGGCCCCACCGAGCCGCACCTTGGTGAACTCGATGTCCTGCTTCGTCTCCTGGTCGTTGCCCTCGACCTCGACCCGCGCCTGCAGACCGACGGACAGACCCTCGATCTCCTGGTCCACGGAGCCGCCCTGGATCCGCACCTCACCCTGGACGACACCACCGGGTACGACGTTGACCTCGGTCAGCACCGTCTCCACCGAAGCACCACCGGCACCCAGGCTCGCAAGCAGCTTCTTGAACCCCATGACTCTCCATCCCCCCAGGCCCAGCCTGTGGTTCGACTCGACTCGACTTGAATCCTTGATCCATACAAACGCGGTGAACCCACGTCCGGTTCCGCGCCTCACCCTGGCAATCCGCTCAGCCGGTGACCACCCACCTGGCCAAACTGTCTCCAGTAGGCTCGGACGCCATGATCGAGGTCCCTGACCGTACGCCCCTGACCCCCGACTTCTTCGAGCGCCCCGTCCTCGATGTGGCCCCGGATCTCCTGGGCCGTGTCCTCGTACGCAGCTCACCGGGCGGCCCGATCGAACTGCGCCTGACAGAGGTGGAGGCGTACGCGGGCGAGGCCGATCCGGGATCACACGCCTATCGCGGTCCGACTGCCCGCAACAGCGTGATGTTCGGTCCGCCCGGACACGCGTACGTCTACTTCACCTACGGCATGTGGCACTGCCTCAACGTGGTGTGCGGTCCGGAAGGCAAGGCGAGCGGGGTCCTGCTCAGGGCAGGGGAGATCACGACCGGCGCCGAGATCGCCCGCAAGCGTCGGCTCTCGGCCCGCAACGACAGGGAACTGGCCAAAGGCCCGGCGCGCCTGGCCACGGCCCTTGACGTGGACCGGAGCCTGAACGGCGTCGACTTCTGCGCGGGCCCGGACGCCCCTCTCACCCTCCTTACGGGCACCCCCGTCCACCCCGACCAGGTCAGCAGCGGACCCCGTACGGGAGTCGGCGGTGAAGGCGCCGTCCACCCCTGGCGCTTCTGGATCCCCAACGACCCGACGGTCAGCCCCTATCGGGCCCATGCGCCCCGACGCCGCCGAACTTGACTCGGCCCTGGGCGGACCGTAATGTGGCCCGAGCCGCTTGACCCGGTTACGGCAATCTGCCAGCAGCTGGAAGCGGCCAACCACTACCTACGACTTCCCCTCAGCGGGGGCGCATTTCGCATGCTCGCATGCCGGAATTCGAACTCGCGGAACTCGATTATGAGTTGCAGAGGGAATCCGCTAACGTAGTGAACACGCCGAAAGGCAAAGGCCCCCAACGGCCACCGGAAATGAAATCCGAACCGGAAACGGAACGGAAAACGGATCTGGTAGAGTTGGGAACGCAAGAACGAAACACAGCAAGACAAAATAGAAACACCGAAGGGAAGCGCCCGGAGGAAAGCCCGAGAGGGTGAGTACAAAGGAAGCGTCCGTTCCTTGAGAACTCAACAGCGTGCCAAAAGTC
>NZ_JBSGRD010000009.1:0-403883 GCF_053606205.1 Streptomyces sp. NPDC055239
ACTGCAGGGGGGACCCTGTGGGAGAGTAGGACGCCGCCGAACTATTATTAACGGGAAACCCCCGCACCCTCTGGGTGCGGGGGTTTTCTGCGTTCCAGGCCCCCGCAAGGGGGCTTTTCTGCGTTTA
Organism: Streptomyces sp. NPDC055239; assembly: GCF_053606205.1. NCBI lineage: Bacteria > Bacillati > Actinomycetota > Actinomycetes > Kitasatosporales > Streptomycetaceae > Streptomyces > Streptomyces sp. NPDC055239. The sequence continues at coordinate 128 of NZ_JBSGRD010000009.1, forward strand.
GGGTCGAGTTATGCGATACGACCTGGTCATCTTCGACAATGACGGCGTCCTTGTGGACAGCGAGCCGCTCTCCAACACCATCCTTGCCGCCTATCTGACGGAGCTCGGCCACCCCACCACGTACGAGGACTCCCTGCGTGACTACATGGGGGCCGCCGTCCATCGCGTACACGACCTTGTTCTCGAGCGCAGTGGGCAGCGGTTGCCCGGGGATTTTGATGTGACCTTCCACGCTCGTGTCTTCGCCGCCTTCGAGCGGGAGCTGGAGCCCGTGGCGGGGGCGGTGGGCGTACTGGAGGAGTTGGTGGCCGACGAAGTGCCCTACTGCCTGGCCTCGTCCGGGAGCCATGAGCGGATCCGGGTCGGACATCGGCGGACCGGGCTCGATCGGTGGTTCGACGACGAGCGGATCTTCAGCTCCGAGGACGTGGGGCGGGGGAAGCCGGCGCCGGATCTCTTTCTGTACGCCGCCGAGCGGATGGGAGTGGCGCCCGAGAAGTGTGTGGTGGTCGAGGACAGTCCGCTGGGGGTGCGGGCCGCTGTGGCGGCGGGGATGGACGTCTACGGGTTCACCGCCATGACGCCGGCGGAGCGGCTCTCGGAGGCCACTGAACTCTTCGGGGACATGGGGGAGTTGGCTGACCTGCTCGTATGACGGGGGCCTGGGGTTCGGGCTGACATTTGTCACTGCCAGGTCCGGACGATCGTTTCTGTCGGCCGATGGGTGGTCGCGGCGAAGCTGAGTACGTCGAGAACGAACGGGACGACGCACACAGTGACAGAGCCAGTGACAGAGCCGACGGAGGACCGATCACCATGAGCCAGCTCGCCGCCACCGCCACCAGGACCACCAGCACCGCCACCAGGACCACCAGCACCGCCACCAGTACGACGGACACAGCAGCAGCCCGGCGGTCGCGCTGGGAGTCGCTGAAGCCGCTCGTGCTCGACGCGGTGGTGCCCACAGCCTCGTACTACCTGCTCAGCAAGGGCTTCGGTATGGGCACGATGGCGGCGCTCGCCTGGAGCAGCGTGGTGCCCGCGGGACGGACGGCGTGGAGCGTGGTCAAGGACCGGCGGGTCAACGGGCTCGCGGCGCTCATCCTGACCGCCAATCTTGTCGGGCTGCTGCTCAGTCTCCTTGCCGGTGACCCGCGGCTGATGCTCGCCAAGGACAGCGGGATCACCGCGACGATCGGTATCGCCGTGCTGGTGTCCGTGGGCGCCGGGCGGCCGTTGATGACCGCCGGGCTCAAGCCCTGGGTCACCAAGGGGAACGCGGCGCGGACCGCGGTGTGGGAGCGGTTGATCGCCGAGCGGGGGCGGTTCGCGCGGATGGAGCGGATGTTCTCGGTGATCTGGGGCGTGGCGCTGTTCGGCGAGGCAGTGGCGCGGGTCCTGGGGGCCTACACGCTGCCCGTCGACACCATGGTGTGGCTCGGTGGCGCGATCGCCGGGGTCACCATCACGGCGACGGTCCTGATGAGCGGTCGCCTGGTCGTCGCCCCGATGGAGGAGATGGTGAGCGAGGAGGTCACCGCGCTCGGGCGGTGACGGGGAGCCTGCCGTGCGCCCCCTTGCGGGAGAGGCGTAGGAAATTGAATGGGTGATCTATCTACCCACCGGTAGTCAGGGGTCCTACGCTCAGCAGCCATGACAGATGAGCTGCGGCGCGGCAGGGCCTCTTTGGCGTTCAGCTTCCTGGTGCAGGGCGTCACCTTCGCGTTGCTGGTGACGCGGATCCCCGCCATTCAGGATCAGTACGGGATATCCGACGGCCTGCTGCCCGTCTTCCTGGCCGCCGTGCCGATCCTCGCCGGCGTCGGGAGCGTGGGCACGGAGTGGCTGGTCAAGCGGGTGCCGCCCAGCCGTGTGCTGCGGTGGGCGCAGCCCGTGGTGCTCCTGGCGCTGCTCGGGGTCGGCGCGGGCGACACCCTGTGGCAAGTGGCTGTGGCGCTCGGATCGTTCGGGCTTGCGGTGGGGGCGCTCGACGCCTCCATGAACATGCTCGGGGTGAGTCTGCAGCGGACGTACGGGCGCAGCATCATGCTGGGGTTCCATGCGGCGTACAGCCTGGGCGGGATCGCGGGGGCTTCGCTCGCGTGGGCGGGGGCGCACTGGGATCTTTCGCTCTTCGTGTCGTATCTGCCGGTGGTCGTGGTGCTCCTTCCGACCGCGTTGGTGGGGAGTCGGTGGTACGTCGATGCCGGGTCCTCCCGTGTTGAGGACAGTGACGGCGGTGCGGGGCAGGGCGGGACCGTCGTCTTCAAGTTGCTCCTGCCGCTCTGCCTGGTGATGACCTTCGCGTACATCGGGGACTCGACGGTCTCCAACTGGAGTGCGAAGTATCTGCAGGACGTGCTCGGGAGTTCGGAGGAGGTCTCGACCGTCCCCTATAACGTCTACATGGTCATGACCCTGCTGGGGCGGGGCCTCGGGGACCTGGGTGTGCGGCGGTTCGGGGCCGTGGCGGTGGTGCGGGTCGGGTCGGTGGTGGCCGCTCTCGGGTTCGCGGTCGTGGCGGTGGCGCCCGGGGCGTGGACCGGGATTCTGGGCTTCACGGTGCTCGGGCTCGGTCTCTGTGTGATCGTTCCGCAGACCTTCGCCGCGGCGGGGCGGCTCTTTCCCGGGGCGTCGGACGCCGCTGTCGCGCGGCTCAACGTCTTCAACTACGTGGGGTTCCTGATCGGGTCGCCGCTCGTGGGTGCGCTCGGGGACGCCTGGAACTACCGCGCGGCGATGCTCGTACCCATGGTCCTTGTGCTCATGACCTTGTTGTACGCCCGCTCTTTCGCTCCGGAAGCGGACCGATACGGTGACGGGCATGAGCGGCCGCGCACAGCTGATGTGGGACGAGGCAGTAACGGGCTATGACTTCGGTCCTGAGCACCCCATGGACCCGGTCCGGCTCGCGCTGACCAGAAGTCTGGTCAGCGCCTTCGGGCTCGACCGGGATCTCGACGTGGTCGCGGCCAAGCGTGCCGGTGACTCGACCCTGCGGCTCGTGCATCGCGAGGACTATGTGGAGGCGGTCAGGGCCGCGTCCGCCGATCCGGCGTCGGCGGACGGCAGCTATGGCCTGGGGACCACGGATGATCCCGCCTTCGCGGGGATGCACGAGGTGTCCGCGCTGATCGCCGGGCAGTCGGTGGGAGCGGCCGAGGCGGTGTGGCGCGGGGAAGCGCTGCACGCGGTGAACTTCGCGGGCGGACTGCACCATGCGATGCCGGGGTCCGCTTCGGGGTTCTGTATCTACAACGACGCCGCGCTTGCCATCGCGCGGCTGCTCGAACTGGGCGCCGAGCGGGTCGCGTACGTGGATGTGGACGTGCACCACGGGGACGGGGTGCAGGCGGCCTTCTGGGACGATCCACGGGTCCTGACGATTTCGCTGCACGAGCATCCGCGGACGCTGTTTCCGCAGACCGGGTGGCCCGAGGAGACGGGTGCGGCCTCCGTGGCGGAGGGGTCGGCCGTCAATGTCGCGCTGCCTGCGGGGACGGGGGACGCGGGGTGGTTGCGGGCGTTCCACGCCGTGGTGCCCGAGCTGCTCGCGGACTTCCGGCCGCAGGTGCTCGTCTCGCAGCACGGTGCCGATACACACTTCGAGGATCCGTTGGCCCATCTTGCTGTTTCGCTTGATGCGCAGCGGGCCGTGCAGGTGGCCTGCCATGAGCTGGCGCACTCGTACGCCGATGGGCGGTGGGTCGCGTTGGGCGGGGGTGGGTACGCCGTGGTGGATGTGGTGCCTCGGTCCTGGACCCATCTGACCGCCATCGCCGCGGGGCGGGAGGTGCTGCCTTCGGCGGACATCCCTGAAGCCTGGCGGCAGGAAGTCTTCGCGCGTACGCGGCAGTTGGCGCCTGCTCGGATGAGTGACGGCAGGTGGCCTGTCACCTGGGCGGACTGGTCCGAGGGGTACGACCCCGCTGATCGGCTTGATCAGGCGGTGGTCGCGGCGCGGCGGGCGGCGTTTCCGCTGCGGGGGCTGTTGCCGTAGGCGCGGCGATGACCCGGGCTGAACAGCTGTAGCCCCGTTAGCCCAACTGTGGGGCATTTCCGGGGTTTTGGGGGCACGGAACGTTTCTCTGCGGCACGCTCACAGCGTGTTGAGCACCGGAGCATTGCGTGCGCATCTGTTGGCCGCCCGGCTTGCCGGGCCCGTGGCCACCACGCGGGAAGAGAGCCTGCGGAGCTATCGGCTCTTCGCGGCCCGGGATCCGCGGATACTGCTCGGGCTCGATCCCGAGTGGAGCTGGGGCTGCGGTGACTTGCTGGGGCTCATGGCGGACAAGTGCGGGGTATCCGCCGACCCTCGGCACACCCAGGGGGCCGATGTCATCGACCCCGAGCGGACGTTGGCGGCGCTCGACGCCTATGCCGAGAGGCTCGCGGACGCGGCCCGGAGGCGGCTTCCCGTGCTCTTCGGGACGGGGCATCCGCACCGGCTACTCGGCTTCTACGCCGCTCTGGCGGACGCTTTGTCGGCGGCGGGGTGCACCGTTCTCACCCCTGCGCAGGGCAACAGTGTCGACATAACGACCCGGTTCGGTCTACGCACGTACAACCTTGACTACGTACAGGGAGTCGCGCTGGTGCGGGAACCCGGCGCACGTCCGACCGGGAGTGAGACCGGCGCACACACCCATTCCCCGCTCCCGGTTCGAGCCGCGCTCGCAGCCGCAGCGGAGGGTGAGGGACCGCTTCCCGAGCTTGTCATCGGGGACCACGGATGGGTGTGCGGGGCAGGTCAGCTGGGGTTCGAGGCGATCGGCCTCGCGGATACGGACGATCCCGCGCTGTTCGTCGGAGAGGCCGAGGGGCAGGTGTCCGTCGTCGTTCCGCTTGATGACGCTGTGCGGTCTGATTACTACCGACCGCTTACTCGCTATGTACTCAATCGAGCGTGTCTGTCACAGTAGGCGGCCGATCGCTACTCCTCTTCCCCACTCGCATCATCCGCCCCTAGTCTGGGGAGTGAGCGCGCAGAGACGAAGAGTCACCGGAAGGGGAAGCCGGTGCCCGTCATGTGCGGAAGGTTCAGGTGGGGTGTCATGGCTGCAGACCAGAGGCCGCTGAACGAGGTTCAGTTCTTGACCGTGGCGGAAGTCGCCTCGGTGATGCGAGTGTCCAAGATGACCGTGTACCGCTTGGTGCACAGTGGTCATCTGCCCGCCATCCGGGTCGGAAGGTCCTTCCGGGTTCCGGAGCAGGCGGTTCACGAGTACCTCCGCGAGTCCTATGTAGGAGTCGAGGCGGGCTGATCGGAGCCGATCGATCCCCCTCGATTACGTCCCTCACCCAGGGGCGGGTAGGCTAGGGCCGACGTAGGTCGTGTGGGCCCAGTCAGCTGCCCCGCACCGAGTGAAGAGAAGTGAGCGAGGGTAGTCGTGGGCTCTGTTATCAAGAAGCGGCGTAAGCGGATGGCCAAGAAGAAGCACCGCAAGCTGCTGAAGCGCACCCGCGTTCAGCGTCGTAACAAGAAGTAAGCGACAGCTGGATTGCGCGTCCCGAAGCCCTCCCGTCATCCGACGGGAGGGCTTCGGTGTTTTCCGGGTACCCGCCGTGGTGGCTTCCGGCCGGTTTTCGGGCTCTACCGGACCGCTCGGGGGCTTGTTTCGAACGTACGCTCTGGGCAGGATGTGCGTCCCGATCCGGCGTACGTCCTGGTCTGGGCATAGGGCCAGGTCCGTGCGCGTGCGTCGTGGCTGTCGTCACTTGCTGCATCGGGCGGTCATCACAGCGCAACATCGACCCGCTAGCGTGTGCCGGGAGGGACATGATGGGGCGCGGCAGGACTTCGAGGGCTGGGGAAGGCAGGCGCTGATCTTGGGCAAGGTCGTGCTCGTGACCGGAGTGGCCCGTCAACTGGGCGGGCGGTTCGTCCGACGCGTGCTGAGGGACCCCGAGGTCGACCGGGTGGTCGCCGTCGACGCGGTCCCGCCCGAGCACCATCTGGGCGGCGCCGACTTCGTCCAGGCGGACATCCGGCAGCCCGCGATCGCCAAGGTGCTCGCCGAGTTCTCCGTCGACACGGTCGTGCACATGGACGTCACGGGCACCGCGCTTGCCGGCGGAAATCGCGGCTCGCTCAAGGAAACCAACGTCATCGGCACGATGCAGCTGCTCGGCGCCTGCCAGAAGTCGCCGACGGTCAGGCGGCTCGTGGTGAAGTCGAGCACCAATGTGTACGGCTCCGCGCCGCGCGACCCCGCGGTCTTCACCGAGACGACGCCGCCGAAGTCGCTGCCCAGCGGTGGCTTCGCCAAGGACACCGTCGAGGTCGAGGGATACGTACGCGGATTCGCGCGCCGCCGCCCGGACGTGGCGGTCTGCGTGCTGCGCTTCGCGAACATCCTGGGTCCCGCCGCGGACTCGCCGCTCGCCGAGTACTTCTCGCTGCCGGTCCTGCCGACGGTTTTCGGCTACGACCCGCGGCTGCAGTTCGTGCACGAGGACGACGCGATCGAGGTTCTGCGGATCGGGGCGCGCGACCCGGAGCGCGGGACGCTCAACAGCGGTACGTTCAACATCGCGGGTGACGGTCTGCTGCTGCTCTCGCAGTGCTCGCGGCGCCTCGGGCGTCCGACGCTGCCGGTGTTCATGCCCGCGGTCACCTGGGTCGGCCAGGCGCTGCGCACCCTGGGCATGACGGACTTCTCGCCCGAGCAGATCAGGCTGCTCACCCATGGCCGGGTCGTGGCCACCCGGCAGATGCGCGAGACACTGGGCTTCAGCCCCAAGTACACGACCGCGGAGACCTTCGCGGATTTCGTACGCAGTCGGGGTCCGGGACTTCTGCCGCCGCAGGCCGTCGCGGGGGTCATCGACCGGATCGCCACGCTGCCCTTCGCGGGCAACCAGAGCGTTAACTGAGGAGAGCGTCAACGATGGCGGACGCCAAGGTCATTCCGTTCGATGACGACCGGTCGCGCGCGGGTGCGCAGCGCCCGGCGCGGCGCAGGGGCGCGGCCCGGCGCAAGAACGATCCGGCAGCGGTGCGTGAGGTCACGGCCATGCCGGGCAAGCAGGACGGGGATCCGCAAGTGGAGAGGCCCGAGCCGCAGGCTTCGCGGCAGGGGGCTGCCGGGACGGGGGCGGGCGCCGGGGGCGTACCGCAGCCGCGGGACGGTGGCGGGGGCCTGGAGCGGCGTATCGCGGGTGGTCTCGCGTTCCTGCGCCGGCGGCTCACGGGTGACTACGAGGTCGACGACTTCGGTTACGACGAGGAGCTCACCGACCAGGTCCTGATGTCCCTTTTCCGGCCGCTGTACGACAAGTACTTCCGCGTCGAGGTGAAGGGCATCGAGAACATCCCGTCGGACGGCGGGGCGCTGATCGTCTCCAACCACTCCGGGACGTTGCCGCTCGACGGCCTGATGATGCAGGTCGCCGTGCACGACAACCACCCCGAGGGGCGGCATCTGCGGCTGCTCGCGGCGGACCTCGTCTTCATGCTGCCGGTGGTCAATGAGCTGGCGCGCAAGGCGGGGCACACGCTGGCGTGCGCGGAGGATGCCGAGCGGCTGCTCGAGCGGGGTGAGCTGGTCGGGGTGATGCCGGAGGGGTTCAAGGGCATCGGGAAGCCGTTCAGCGAGCGCTACAAGTTGCAGCGGTTCGGACGGGGCGGGTTCGTCTCCACCGCGTTGCGGGCGGGGACGCCGATCGTGCCCTGCTCGATCGTGGGGGCGGAGGAGATCTACCCCATGATCGGGAACGCGAAGACGCTGGCGCGGGTGCTCGGTATCCCGTACTTCCCGATCACGCCTACGTTCCCTTGGCTCGGGCCGCTCGGGGCGCTGCCGTTGCCCACGAAGTGGACGATTCAGTTCGGGGAGCCGATTCCCACGGACGGGTATCCGCCTGAGGCGGCCGAGGATCCGATGCTGATGTTCAACCTGACCGATCAGGTGCGGGAGCAGATTCAGCACACGCTGTACAAGCTGCTTGTGCAGCGGCGCTCGGTGTTCTTCTGACTCGGTGTTCTTCTGAGACGAGCACATATTTCTTGGGCATGAGGGAGGGGCCGGATCCGAGGATCCGGCCCCTCCCTCATGCCGTACCGCTACTTCGCGTCCTCTCCGTCGATCCCCAGGCCCGGCAGCAGGCCGGGGAGGATCGGAGGCACCGTGACGTCCGGCTTCGCCGGTGGGGACTGCTTGTCGGACGAGTCGTCGTCCGACGGGCTGCTCGGGTGGGTCGTGTCGGACTTCGGGGGGTCCAGGAGGCCGCCCGTGTTGCCGCCGAGCAAGCCGTCGCTCTCGCCCTTGTCCGGTGCCGACGGGTGGGGTTTGCCCTTGTCGGCGCTCTTGCCGTCCCTCGGCGACGAGTCCGGGGCCGAGGGGCTGTCCGGTGCCGAGGAGCCGGAGGAGCTGCCCTGGCTCGGTCGGCCGGGGGCGTCGCCCTTCTCCGGGGCGCGGGGGAAGAGGGAGCGGAGGGGGTCCACTTCCTGGTCCATCGCGTCGAAGACCGAGTTCACCTGCTCGCCCACGTCGCCGAGCTGGACGGGCAGCCTGCTCTGCAGGTCGCGCCAGCTTCTGCGGTGCGACTCCGAGAAGGCGGACAGGGTCTGCATGGGGCCGAGCGAGCCGTCCCGCTCATACGCCTCGTGCAGCAGACGGTGGCCTTCCGATGCGTCGTACCGCATGCCCGAGAGGGCCCGCCTGATCTCGCCGAGGGATTCGTGGTCGAGGTCGCCGGAGCGGCCCCGCTCCATGAGGCGACGGGCTTCGTTCAGGCGCGTCGAGGCGTGGTCGAGATAGATCCCGCCCTTGTCGCTCTCGCCGTCGGCCATGCCGAGCTTGAGGTCCTCCATGCCGCGCTTCAGGCCGTACAGCGAATCGCCCGGCAGCGCGTCGGAGCTGGCCGCGGCCACCCCGCTGAACGCCCCGGCGGCCACACCGACGGTGAGCCCGCCCGCGGCGATGCCCTTCGACAGTCTGGAGCGTGGCTTCAGTCTGTGCAGTCCCGTGGCCCGGTGGGCGCCCTTGCGGGAGCGCTGTTCGGGCACCGAGGTGCCGATGGTCCCAGCGCCCGCGGCCGTGCCCTCGAGGAGCATGGCTTCCATGGCGGCTACGAGCTGGGCCCGCTGGACCACTTTGACCTCGGGATCCAGCTCCGGCTTCGGCAGCTCGCCGAGTTCGGTCGCGAGGGTCAGCATCCGGTCCGGGGCCGTCTGTTCGGACGGCCCGGAATCGGGTGTGACGGAACCTTCGGACTGCTCGGCCGCCGGGTCCTGGTCGGATCGCTCCTCCAGGTCCTGGGCGAAGGCGTTCGCCCGCCGGTGTGCCGATACGTTCGCGATCACTGGCGGCACCTCCTCTCGTCATGACGATCGACTCCCTAGGGGGTCCTGAGGGTTGCACGACCTGAGTACTTCCACACGATCGAGTGAGCGGAGGTGTTCAGGGGCGACCACAGGGAGCCTGCATCCCGCACAACGAGCGTCGCGGCACTTGGGTTACGGACGGAGGATGATCGGACCGCCCTAATTCCGCGACGGCCATCTGGCCGCCACGGAGGGTGAGTTGAGGACTCCGCACGGCTACAGAGGGCTATCGACGGTGCGCGGCGCTAGCGCGCGTCGTCCGGCAGGAGCCGGGCGAGTGTGCGGACCGCGCGGTACTGGAGGGTCTTGATCGCGCCCTCGTTCTTGCCCATCACCCGAGCGGTCTCGGCGACCGAGAGGCCCTGCAGGAAGCGCAGGGTCACGCACTCCTGCTGCTGGGGGTTGAGGCGCCGCACGGCGTCCAGCAGTGCGGCGTTCGAGAGGGACTCCAGGACAGAGTCCTCGGGGCTGCGCTCGACCTCGTTGGCGTCGAGCATTTCGCCGGTGGTCACTTCGAGGCGGAAACGGCTCGATTTGAAGTGGTCGGCGACCAGGTTGCGGGCGATCGTGACAAGCCAGGCGCCGAAGTCGCGGCCCTGCCAGGTGAACGTGCTGATGCGGCGCAGGGCGCGCAGAAAGGTCTCGCTCGTGAGGTCTTCGGCGGTCGCTTTGCCGCCGACGCGGTAGTAGATGTAGCGGTAGACCGTGTCGCTGTACTGGTCGTAGAGACGGCCGAAGGCGTCGGACTCGCCCGCTTGGGCGCGTTCGACAAGATCCATCATGCGGGCGCTGTCGCTGTCCGCGGCGGGACGGCGATGGGTGGGGGTTGAGGTAGCGGTAGAGGCGGAACGAGCCCGTCTGCTGACCGCCGCGCCGCTGTCCGCCAGGGCATAGACGGGCCCGGCGGGTGTGGGGACGGCAAATGCGGGGACGGCGGGGCCGGCGTACGCGGTGGGGACGAAGCCGCGCAAGCGGTCAGCGACCGTTGCGCGCAGCGTAGCCAGGCCCGAGGCGTCAACCCCGACGTGTGGGTACACGGGACTCCCAGAGGCAGAGCTTCCATCACGTGCAGTGCGGAACCGTTCACCCGTCGTAGCGACGTGTGGGGTCCGTAATGCGTCTGAGGAGAATAACGCTTCGTACAGGCAGCACTACACCCAGTTGCTCAAATCACCGATTACGTCGCTTCTGTAGCCGGACGATGCCCGTTCAAGTAGCGGACAGTGATCAGTTGTTGATCGAAATGGTTCACATTCCGGCTAAGCGCGAGGCGTGTTGTGGTCGGGTGCTACCAACGTGACTGGCGGGAGCCCGGGCGGGGTATGACCGAGAGAATGTTCAGTGGCGGCGGCGGTGCAGGGCGATGGCCGCAGCCGTACCGCCTGCGAGGGCTCCCACGCCCGCGGCGGCCGGGATGCCCACCTTGGCGGCCTTGCGGCCCGTGCGGTAGTCCCGCAGGCGCCAGTCCCGCTCGCGTGCGTGCTTGCGCAGTTTGGCGTCGGGATTGATCGCGTAGGGGTGCCCGACGAGCGAGAGCATCGGGATGTCGTTGTGCGAGTCGCTGTACGCGGCGCAGCGGGCCAGGTCCAGGCCCTCGCCCGAGGCGAGCGCGCGGACCGCCTCGGCCTTCGCGGGGCCGTGCAGGGGTTCGCCGACGAGCTTTCCCGTATAGATGCCGTCCACGGACTCGGCGACCGTGCCGAGCGCGCCGGTCAGGCCGAGGCGCCTGGCGATGATCGTCGCGGTCTCCACCGGGGCGGCCGTGACGAGCCAGACCTTCTGGCCCGCGTCGAGGTGGGCCTGGGCCAGGGCGCGCGTCCCCGGCCAGATGCGCTCGGCCATGTACTCGTCGTAGATCTCCTCGCCGATGGACATCAGCTCGGCGACCCGGTGGCCCTTGACGATGGACAGGGCGCTGTCGCGGGCGTCCTGCATGTGCTCGGGGTCCTCGACACCGGCCAGTCTGAACCACGCCTGCTGCCAGGCGAATCGGGCCAGCTCCTGGCGCTCGAAGAACTTCCGCTTGTAGAGGCCGCGGCCGAAGTGGAAGATCGCGGCGCCCTGCATCACGGTGTTGTCGAGGTCGAAGAAGGCCGCGGCCTTGTCGTCGCCGACGACCGGGAACTCGGGCTCCTCCGGTTCATCGGGCGCGGCCTGAGCCGCCAGATCGTCCAGTGCCTCCATTTCCTGCGAGGACTTGCGCGCTGCCTCAGCCGAGGCCTCGCCTGCCAGCACGCTCCGCGCGGTGGCGGAGCGCCTACGGGGTGTGAGCCATCCGAGAGCGGCCATGTCGTGAGCATAGCTAGTTCGTTCGGTCGATCCGGAGTCGGCAGGATTCGACGCTGTGAACTCTCCGCGACCACACCGTTAAACAGGCGGGTACTCGGGCCGGTACTCAGGCGGCCCGCGCGGCGCGTCGAGGGGGCGAGAATGGGGTCATGAGCCCGATTTTTCGCCGTACGGAGAAGAAGAAGCCCCAGGACCGGACGGTCACCTTGATCGGTAAGCCCGGCTGTCATCTGTGCGATGACGCACAGCTGGTGGTCGAGAAGGTCTGCGGCGACCTGGGAGTGCCCTGGGAGAAGAAGGACATCACGCGGGACGAAGAGCTCAACCGCGCCTACTGGGAACAGATTCCGGTGGTTCTGGTGGACGGTGAGCAGCACACGTTCTGGCGCGTCGACGAAGATCGACTGCGCCGCGAGCTCGCCCCGTAGTCCGAATCGAGACTGACTGAGTAGTCCAAGTGGCCCGAATGGTCCCTTAGGATCGTGGGCGGTTTGGTCTCGGGGGCGATGATCGTGAGGAGAGTGTGCGGTTTTGCCCCCTTCAACTGAGCAATGCCGCTGCCTGCGCGCCGGTTCCAGGAAAGCGCGCCGGGGGCGCGTGACCCCGGTCACGTTGGGCGGGCAAATCGGACACCATCTTTGTGCACGCGTTCACAAAGACATAGCCTGCAGGAGACGGGGCGGTCTGGGGACGTGTGACCGCCTGCAGCCCCGCTCTACCCGCAGGAGCACCGTGGCAACTGGCCGAACTCACCGACCGGCGACCCGCAGCCGAGGGATTCCCGAGGCCACCGTCGCCAGGCTTCCGCTGTACCTCCGAGCCCTCACCGCTCTGTCGGAGCGCTCGGTGCCCACGGTCTCCTCCGAGGAGCTCGCGGCCGCCGCGGGGGTCAACTCCGCGAAGCTGCGCAAGGACTTCTCCTACCTCGGTTCCTACGGGACGCGCGGTGTCGGCTACGACGTCGAGTACCTCGTCTACCAGATCTCACGCGAGCTCGGCCTGACCCAGGACTGGCCCGTGGTGATCGTCGGTATCGGTAACCTCGGTGCGGCTCTTGCCAATTACGGCGGGTTCGCCTCGCGCGGCTTCCGTGTCGCCGCGCTGATCGACGCCGACCCGGCGATGGCGGGCACGCCCGTCGCGGGGATGCCGGTGCAGCACACGGACGACCTCGAGAAGATCATCAGCGACAACGGCGTCTCCATCGGCGTCATCTCGACCCCGGCGGGCGCCGCCCAGCAGGTCTGCGAGCGGCTCGTCGCCGCCGGTGTGACCTCGATCCTGAACTTCGCGCCCACCGTTCTCTCCGTGCCCGACGGCGTCGACGTACGCAAGGTGGACCTCTCCATCGAGCTGCAGATCCTCGCCTTCCACGAGCAGCGCAAGGCCGGCGAGGAAGCGGCGGCCGACGAGGTCGCGCCGCCCGTCGCCGCCAAGCAGCAGCGGAAGGGACCCGACGGGGACGTCCCCGCCGTGATGCCGGCATGAGTCTCCTCGTCGTAGGGCTGAGCCATCGCAGCGCTCCGGTGAGCGTGCTCGAGCGGGCCGCCCTTGCCGCCGACGCGCAGGCCAAGCTCCTGCAGGACGCCCTCGCGGCCGAGCCCGCGGCCGAAGCGGCCGTGCTCGCCACCTGCAACCGCATCGAGCTGTACGCCGACGTGGACAAGTTCCACGCGGGCGTCGCCGAGCTTTCGACCCTGCTCGCGCAGCACAGCGGCGTGGGTCTGGAAGAGCTCACCCCTTATCTCTACGTCCACTACGAGGACCGGGCCGTCCACCACCTGTTCTCGGTGGCCTGCGGCCTGGACTCGATGGTCGTCGGCGAGGGGCAGATCCTCGGCCAGATCAAGGACACCCTCGCGCGCTCCCAGGAGCTGCACACCGCGGGGCGCCTCCTCAACGACCTCTTCCAGCAGGCCCTGCGGGTCGGCAAGCGCGCGCACTCGGAGACCGGCATCGACCGGGCCGGTCAGTCGCTCGTGACCTTCGGACTCGAACAGCTCGCCGGGCGCGAACCCGTCGAGACGTGGGCCAAGGGCAAGCGCGCCCTGGTCATCGGCGCCGGATCCATGTCCTCGCTCGCCGCGGCCACGCTCGCGCGGGCCGGGGTCCACGAGGTCGTCGTCGCCAACCGCACGCTCGACCGGGCACACCGTCTCGCGGAGATCCTCTCCGAAGGGGGCACGGGCACCATCGCGCGCGCCGTGCCGATGGACGAAGTGACGGCCGAACTGACACGTGCAGATGTCGCCGTGTCCTGCACCGGCGCCACCGGACTCGTCCTGACCGCCGACGCCGTCGCGGCCGCCGTCGAGGACCGTGCGGGCCTGCCCGTCGCGGTGGGCGCACCCCGCGCAGCGGCGGCAGGTTCCTCGGCTGCCTCCACTTCGTACGACACCGCCCCCGACACCGACGAGGCCTGTCCGCTCGGGCTCTCCGGCGACGGAGCCGCCGTACCCCGCGGGGTCGGGTTCTCCGTCATGGGTGAGGACGCCGTGGCCGGGATGGACGCCGCGACCCTGGAGCAGCACGCCGCCTGGGTGGACAACGCGCCCGCCGCGCGCCGCGACGACCCGCAGAGCGAGGCCGACACCATCGCCGCGCTCGCCGCGGCCGTGGCCGCCGGCGCGCGGATGCCGGACGAGCGCCGCCGCCGTCCCTCGATCGTCGAGACCGGCAACGTCCTGCTCGCCCTGCTCGACCTGGCCATGCCCCGCGACATCGACGGCGCCGCGCACCGCATCGACGGCGTACGCCTCGTCGACATCGAGTCGCTCGCCGACGCGTCCGCCGACGCCCCGATGGCCGACGACGTGGAGCAGGTCCGCGGACTCGTCTCCGACGAGGTCGCCGCCTTCGGCGCGGCGCAGCGGGCCGCACACATCACGCCGACCGTGGTCGCCCTGCGCACCATGGCCGCCGACGTCGTCGCGAACGAGATCGCGCGGCTCGACGGACGGCTCCCCGGACTTGCCGAGAAGGAGCGCGCGGAGATCACCCAGACCGTCCGCCGCGTCGTCGACAAGCTGCTTCACGCACCCACCGTGCGGGTCAAGCAGCTGGCGGGCGAGCCCGGCGGCGCCGGGTACGCGGACGCGCTTCGCACCCTCTTCGACCTCGACCCGCAGACGGTCGCCGCCGTCAGCAGGGCCGACAAGCTCAATGACTCCGAATCCACCGATCAGAACGCACCGCAGATCGCACAGCAAACAGACCCGAAACGAGGCCGGGCATGACCGAGAGGGCACTCAGGCTCGGGACACGGCGCAGCAAGCTGGCCATGGCCCAGTCCGGGCAGGTGGCAGACACAGTGAGCCGCGTGACCGGCCGCCCCGTAGAGCTCGTGGAGATCACGACGTACGGCGATACGTCCCGTGAGCAGCTCGCACAGATCGGCGGCACCGGCGTCTTCGTGACCGCCCTGCGCGACGCGCTGCTCGGCGGTGAGGTCGACTTCGCCGTGCACTCGCTGAAGGACCTGCCGACCGCGCAGCCGGACGACCTGGCGCTGGCCGCCGTGCCGCTGCGCGAGGACCCCCGCGACGTACTCATCGCACGCGACGGGATGACGTTCCCGGAGCTGCCGGGCGGCGCGCGCATCGGCACGGGTTCGCCACGGCGCATGGCGCAGCTCAACGCCTACGCACGCAACCACGGGCTCGCCATAGAGACCGTGCCGATCCGCGGGAACATCGACACCCGCATCGGATTCGTGCGCAAGGGTGAGCTCGACGCCGTCGTGCTCGCCGCCGCCGGACTTCACCGCGTCGGCAGGATCGACGAGGTGACCGACTTCCTGTCGGTCGACACAGTTCTGCCCGCCCCCGGCCAGGGGGCACTGGCGATCGAATGTGCCGCGTCCAACGCGTCACTGACCGCCGCGCTCGCCGAGCTCGACGACCCGTACACCCGGGCCGCCGTGACCGCCGAGCGATCCCTGCTCGCCGCCCTGGAAGCCGGTTGCAGCGCGCCTGTTGGCGCGCTGGCCGACTTGCTGGCCGACGGGCAGATTGTCAAGGAAATGCGCCTGCGCGGCGTCGTCGGGGCAACCGACGGCTCGACGCTGGTGCAGCTGTCCACCACCGGTCCCGTGCCCGAGACGCATGACCAAGCCTTGGCGCTCGGCCGTGAACTCGCTGCCGAGATGCTTGCCAAGGGCGCGGCCGGTCTGATGGGGGAGCGAGCACTTTGAGCCCCACCTCGAACCTTGCCGGCCTTCCCGCACACGGGCACGTCACCTTCCTGGGTGCCGGACCCGGAGATCCGGGACTACTAACGCTGCGCGCCGTAGAGGCGCTGGCCCGAGCGGACGTGTTGATCGCCGAGCCTGATGTGCTCGACGTCGTACGCGCGCATGCCAGGGGAGGTGTGGACACACCTCGGCCAGGGACAGTTGACGACGCGTCAGCGATCGCCGAAGCGTCGTCGTTGCGAGCTGCCACCAATCTTGTCATGGAGGCGGCGAGGGGCGGCAAGCGGGTCGTACGAGCCGTCAGCGGCGACGTGGGCCTCGACACCTACGCCGCAGAGGAGATGCTCGCCTGCGCCGCGGACGGCATCCCCTTCGAAGTCGTGCCCGGCATCGCGGCGGCGGTCGGTGTGCCCGCCTACGCGGGTGTTCCGCTGCGCGACGCCCACGGCACGGACGTGCGTTTCATCGACGCGCGCACCGCGTCCGACCGCTGCTGGAGCGAGGTGGGGGCGTCCGACGGAACTCTGGTCGTGTCGACCGCCCTGGACTCCGTGGCCTCGGCCGCCGGTGAACTCGTCTCCTGCGGGCGCAAGCCGGACACCCCGATGACGGTGACCGCCGCCGGTACGACGACACGTCAGCGCACGTGGACGGCGACCCTGGGCACCATCGCGCAGGTCCTCAAGCAGGCGAAGGTCCTCCCGTCGCCCGAGGGGGGCCAGCCCGTCATAGCCGTGGTCGGCGAGCGGTCCGCAGCCGCCCAGCGCGACCAGCTCTCGTGGTTCGAGTCGAAGCCGCTCTTCGGCTGGCGGGTGCTCGTTCCGCGTACGAAGGAGCAGGCGGCCTCGCTCTCCGACCAGTTGAGCTCCTACGGCGCGGTGCCTCACGAGGTGCCGACCATCGCCGTGGAGCCGCCCCGCACGCCCCAGCAGATGGAGCGCGCGGTCAAGGGACTCGTCACGGGTCGCTACGAGTGGATCGCCTTCACCAGCGTGAACGCCGTCAAGGCCGTACGCGAGAAGTTCGAGGAGTACGGGCTCGACGCGCGTGCCTTCGCCGGGATCAAGGTCGCGGCGGTGGGCGAGCAGACGGCCGCGGCGCTGATCGCCTTCGGCGTGAAGCCCGACCTGGTGCCCAGCGGTGAGCAGTCGGCCGCCGGTCTCCTTGAGGACTGGCCGCCGTACGACCCCGTCTTCGACCCGATCGACCGGGTCTTCCTGCCCAGGGCCGACATCGCCACGGAGACGCTGGTCGCCGGGCTCATCGATCTCGGGTGGGAGGTCGACGACGTGACCGCCTACCGGACGGTGCGTGCGTCGCCGCCCCCGGCGGACACGCGTGAGGCGATCAAGGGCGGCGGCTTCGACGCCGTGCTCTTCACGTCGTCGTCGACCGTGCGGAACCTCGTCGGTATCGCGGGCAAGCCGCACAACGTGACCGTCATCGCGTGTATCGGCCCCGCCACCGCCAAGACGGCGGAGGAGCACGGGCTGCGGGTGGACGTGATGGCTCCGGAGCCTTCCGTCCACAAGCTGGCGGAGGCGTTGGCAGAGTTCGGTACGCGGCGCAGACTCTCCGCCCTGGAGGCGGGGGACCCCGTCACCAGGCCGAGCGAGCGTCGGCCCGGATCACGCAGGCGGCGTGCGGCACCCTGAGGGTGCCGGCACCGTTGAGCTAGTTACTCCCTGGCCCCGGCTGAGATCCTTCAGCCGGGGCCGGATTCTTTCGTGAGGTGAGAGAGACAGTGACCAAGTACGGATCGTTCCCCGGGGCGCGGCCCCGCCGCCTTCGCACCACGCCCGCCATGCGGCGCATGGTCGCCCAGACGCGGCTGCATCCCGCCGACCTGATCCTGCCCGCGTTCGTGCGCGAGGGAATCAGTGCGCCCGTGGAGATCGGCGCCATGCCGGGCGTCGTCCAGCACACCCGCGACAGCCTGAAGAAGGCCGCCGTCGAGGCGATGGAGGCCGGGGTCTCCGGGATCATGCTCTTCGGGGTGCCGGAGGAGGACAAGAAGGACGCCGCGGGGACCGTCGGCACCGATCCGGACGGGATTCTCCAGCTCGCCCTGCGCGATGTGCGCGCCGAGGTGGGCGACGACCTCATCGTCATGTCCGACCTGTGTCTGGACGAGTTCACCGACCACGGCCACTGCGGTGTCCTCGACTCGCAGGGGCGCGTCGACAACGACGCCACTCTGGAGCGGTACGCGGAGATGGCGCAGGTCCAAGCCGACGCGGGCGCCCATGTGGTGGGGCCGAGCGGCATGATGGACGGTCAGATCGGTGTCATCCGGGACGCGTTGGACCAGGTCGGGCACGAGGACGTCTCCATCCTCGCCTACACAGTGAAGTACTCGTCCGCTTTCTTCGGCCCCTTCCGCGAGGCCGTCGGTTCGTCCCTCAAGGGCGACCGCAAGACCTACCAGCAGGACCCGGCCAACGCCCGGGAGTCCCTGCGGGAGCTGGCGCTCGACCTCGAAGAGGGCGCCGACATGGTGATGGTGAAGCCCGCGGGGCCCTACCTGGACATCCTCGCGAAGGTCGCGGACTCGGTCGACGTGCCTGTCGCGGCGTACCAGATCAGTGGCGAGTACTCGATGATCGAGGCCGCCGCCGAGCGCGGCTGGATCGACAGGGACAAGGCGATCATGGAGTCGCTCACCGGCATCAAGCGTGCGGGCGCGAACATGATCCTCACGTACTGGGCGACCGAGGTGGCGCGACAGCTCTGAGGCTCTGCCCGGGGTCCCGGTCAGGCTTGCGGTTTGACCTCAAGCTTGGTTGAGGTCGCAGAGTGGTGTGCATCGACGTTCCGACGTTCTGAGGAGCACACCATGCACGCTGTCGTCCTGCACGAGTTCGGGCCCGCCGAGAACCTGACGTACGAGACCTTGCCCGACCCCGTAGCGGGGCCGGGCCAGGTGCGGATCGCCGTGCGGGCGGCGGGAGTTCACTTCGTCGAGACCGTCATGCGGCGGGGCGCGTCGAGTGACATGGCGCCGCCGCTGCCCGAGCTGCCCGCCGTCCTCGGCGGGGAGGTCGCCGGGGTCGTCGACGCGGTGGGGCACGGTGTGGATCCCGCGTGGCTCGGCCGGGCCGTCGTGACTCCGCGCAGTGAACCCGGCGGGTACGCCGAGCTGGCGGTCACCGAACTCGCGCAGCTGCACGAGGTGCCGGACGGGCTCGGGTTCGAGGCCGCCGCGGCCATGGTGATGACCGGGGCGACTGCCATGGGCCTCCTGGACGCCGCTCGACTCACGTCCGACGACGTGGTGTTGGTGACGTCCGCCGCCGGTGGTGTCGGGCGGCTCGTGGTGCAGTACGCCGTCGCGCTCGGGGCGGTCGTGATCGGAGCCGCCGGTGGGGCCGACAAGGTCGAGGCCGTCCGGGGTCTCGACGCCGACCTCGCCGTCGACTACAACGAGCCCGGCTGGGCGGACGTCGTGCGCGAGCGGCTCGGTGGGCGGCAGGTGAGCGTCGTACTCGACGGGGTGGGCGGAGAGAAGTCCGCCGCCGCGTTCGGTCTCATCGGCGAGGGCGGGCGCTACGTGGTCATCGGCTGGTCGTCGCAGGAAGGGTTCGAGCCGGACGCGGGTGTGGTGGAGGAGCGGGGGATCACCGTCACCAACGCCCTGCTCGAGCTGATCGCACGGCCCGAGGGCGGGGCCGATCGTGAACGGCGGGCTCTGGAGGCCGCCGCCAAGGGGGAGTTGGCCCCCGCGGTGCAGACGTTCCCGCTGGCCCAGGCGGCTCGGGCCCATGCGGCCATGGAGCGGCGCGAGACCACGGGGAAGGTCCTGCTCGTGCCCTAGCTCTGCTTGAGCAGCTCCGCGAGGCGCGAGAGGCCGTCGGCCGCGTGACCCTCGGCGATCGCGCGGTCCAGGAGCCCCTGGAGGGGCTCGAACAGGGCGCCGCTGATGCCCTGTTCGGCGTAGGCGCTCAGGAAATTGGGCAGCGCGGCCTGATTGACGGCGAGGCTGGACACGTCCGTGAGGTGCTGCCCGGAGTCGAGCGCCTCGGCGGTGCCCGGCACGAGGCTCTGCGTCATGGCGACGACGAAGTCGGTCAGGAGCGGCGCGAACTCACGGGCGGGGATGCCCTCCGTGCCGATCAGCGCGTACGCCTGCGCGACGCCCATCACCATCCCGTACATCCCGGTCAGCAGGGACAGGTCGTACAGCGCGGCGAGGCCGGGGTCCTTGCCGACCCACTTGGTGTCCGCCAGTGCCCGCAGCGTGGGGCGGTGCGTCTCGAAGGCGGCCTCGTCGGTGCCGCTGTAGAGGATGTACGCGCCGGGCGTCGCGATCATCTGGGGTACGGCCATGATGCCGCCGTCGATGTACGTGATGCCGTGGGCCGCCGCCCAGTCGGCGAGCTCCCTGGCCTGGGAGGGCGAGCCGTTCGTGAGGTTGACGAGCGTGCGGCCCGCGAGGGCGTCGGCCTCCGGCTCCAGGAGGGCGCGGACGTCGTCGTTGGTGGTGAGGCAGACGAGGGTGAGCGGGCTCGCCGTGACGGCGTCTCGCGCGGTGTCCGCCGGGGTCGCGCCCTGGGCTGCCAGGGGGCCCGTCTTGGCGGCGGTGCGGTTCCACACGGTGGTGGGGTGGCCCGCCTTGAGGAGCGCGGCGGCGAGCGCGCTGCCCATGAGGCCGAGACCGAGGACGCTTACGGGGGGCTGCACGGGCTGTGCGGGCATGGCTGGGAGACTCCGATCGGAGGCGTGTGGTGGGGACGCCTCCGATCCTTGCCGTGCACGGAGAAGCGGACAAGTACCTACTTTTTTGTGCGTACTTACCGGGAGGTTGGTGAGGGGCGCGGCACAGGCGGGGTTTCCGGCGTCCCAGAGCGATGTTCCAGGGCAGCGGAATTCGCGCAGGTCAGATGGGTGGAAGCGTTCCAGCGTTCCAGATCGGCCGAGGTTCCTTGTACGGGTCGGGCAGGGGCTGTTTCGCTTTTGGCCGTGCCGCCGCCGCGGCACGGCCATTCGCACCACAGTCTTTCCTGACCCCGGGGGCTCCACTCTCATGAAGTTCACGCGCACCACGACCCGTTCGATCCTCGCCGGCCTCTCCCTCGTCGCCGCGCTCTCGCTCACCGCGTGCAACGACGACGACGGCACCGGAGTGAGGGACTCCTCGTCCTCTGCCGCGTCCGAGCCGTCGTCGAGCGGCGGTTCGGAGCAGGGCGGCGGTTCGGAGCAGGGCGGCGACAAGGACTCCGGTTCCGGCTCCGACGAGGGCGGCGAGCTCGGCAAGTGCCGCGCCGACGACCTGGACATCACGGCGCAGGACAGCACCATCGACGGCGACAACGACCGCACCGTCGCGGTGACGCTGACGAACGGCAGCGGCAAGGAGTGCGCGATCTCCGGGTACGCGGGCGTCGACCTGAAGACCAGCGAGGGCGACCTGTCCGCCGAGCGCACCGGTGAGCAGCCCACCCCGGGCACCCTCAAGGACGGCGAGTCGGTGTCCTTCGGCGTCAACTACCCGATGAACGACTCGGGCGGCTCCGGCGTCAGCGTCACGAGCCTGGTGGTGACCCCGCCGGACGACACGAAGTCCGTCACCCTCGAATGGCCGGGCGCCAAGACCCTGCCCGTCACCGACGGCGCTGGCTCCCCGGTCAAGGTCGGCCCGATCGGCAGCGCGGGACAGGGCGAGTCGAGCTGACCCGCCCCTGACCTGGCTCCCTCCAGCTGCCCCCGGCCTCGTTGTGCCCCCGCACGAGGCCGGGGGCGTTTGTCGTTCCCGGGGTTCTTCCCGGGGCCCCGGCCTCGCGGTCAGCGGCCTGCGCTCACCACATCAGCGCGTCCGACGCCGACGTCTGCCAGTACGTGACGAACGCCGAGTCGTCCAGGTACACGCCGCCCGCCGGCAGCTTGGCCGCCGCCGTGCCGCCCGCGCCGCCGTTCATCCCGCGGTTGGAGAAGGTGACGCCCAGCTTGTCGGCCTGGTAGCCGTTCGAGCCCTCCGGCGACGACGTGGCGATGCCCGCGTACGCGCTCTGGCCCGGCTCCAGCGTGACGACCGCCTGCGGCACGCTGTCGTCCAGCCACTGCGTGGCGGCCTGTGCGTCGTCGAAGCGGAGGTACGGGGCGCCGTACGCGTAACAGGCCTTCGTGCCGGTGTTCTTGGCCTTCAGGAGCAGGTGGTTGATGGGGTTGCTCACCTGCTCGACGGTCACCTTCGTGGTGGCGGCGGTGCAGGTGACCGGCGCCGACTTGGCGGCGGGCGTCGCGGCCGACGCGGCGCTGCCGAGCGCGGTGAGCGAGAGAGCGGCGGTGAGGGCCGCGGCGGCGGCGGTTGCCTTGGTGGTGAGTCGCATGGCTTGTCTCTTTCGGTGTGACGCGGGAGACGTGAGTCGCGCCCGAAGGCTCCCGGATGCGGCGTGCTTGGATGACCCAGAGCTTGTGCGGGGTTCTGTCCCGGCGGCCAGCGCGGCACGGCAGTTGGGGACGTCGGGACGTTCCTACGGCTGTGGTCTGCGAAAACTCCGTTCCTCGGAACGGATGGACGGGATGGGAGAGAGCGTGGGGGCGGGTGATCTCGCGGAGTTGCTGCGAGAGCTGAAGGAGAGGTCGGGGCTCAGTTACGGGGCACTGGCCAAGCGATTGCATGTGTCGACGTCGACTCTGCACCGATATGTGAGCGGTTCGGCCGTACCGACGGAGTTCGCTCCGCTGGAGCGGTTCGCCCGGGTGTGCGAGGCCTCGCGGGAGGAGATGGTCGAGGTCCACCGGCGGTGGATCCTGGCCGACGCGTCGAGAGGCGAGCGCAAGGAGGGCGAGCAGTCATCGCCCGCCGCGACGCCCGACCCCGTGGTCGCCCCCGACCCCGTCACCCCGGCCGCCGACGCCGCGGCGCCCGGCATCGTGATCGGCGCGGCACCCACGGCGGGGCGGCGCGAGGGGAGAAGGCTGCCCAGGGCGCGTGTGCTCGTCGCCGCCGGAGTCGTACTCGCGCTCGGAGCCACCGCCGTCGCCGTACAGGCCGCCGACGACAAGGGGGGCCGCGACCACGTGGCCACCGACACCCCGAGTGCTTTCGACGGCGGGGAGGAGGGCCCGGACGGCGCCAAGTCCGCCTCGCCCTCCGGGAAGAAGTCCGCGAAGGAGTCCGAGAAGGGCAAGGCGGGCAAGGAGGCGACGGGCTCCGACAAGCCGGAGGGCGATGAGGGCAAGGGCTCCGGTGGCGAGACCGGGGCCCCCACCACCGGGGACGGCGGCAAGGGCGGGGCAGGCGAGGGCGGTGTCCCGGTGACCGTCTCCACCCAGGCCCAGTACTGGGACGAGCCCTGCGGCCACCCCTACCTCGTCGACAAGGACCCCGCCGGCCTCTCCCCGCCCCCCAACGAGCAGGACGCCCCCGGCTGGGTGTCCGCGAACGGCGCGGTCTCCGCACGGGACCAGACCGTGAAGCTGACCGTCCAGGGCACGGGCAAGGACACCGTCGTCCTGGAGTCCCTGCACGTCCGCGTCGCGGGAACCAGCGCGCCGCTCGCGTGGAACAACTACAAGATGGGGTACCTCGGCGTCGGCTGCGGCGGCAAGGTGCCCCAGCACTCCTTCGGCGTCAACCTGGACGCGTCGGTGCCACGGCCGACCCCGCTGGAAGGGGACAGCGGCTTCCCCTACACGGTGAGCGCGAGCGACCCCGAGGCGTTCTACATCAACGCGACCGCCAACACCCGCTACGTGCGCTGGTACTTGGAACTGGAGTGGTCGAGCGGCTCCCGGCACGGCACGGTGCGCATCGACGACACGGGCAAGCCGTTCGCCACGAGCGGCGACAAGGGCCGTTCCGTCTACGCGTTCTCGCTCAACAGCAAGAAGTGGACGAAGACGAATCGGGACAACGACAACGTGCCTGACCCGCCTGCGTAGAGGCGGGGTGTAAGGGCGGGACGTCCGGTCACGTCCGGTCACGTCCGGTCACGTCCGTATCCCGGAATGATGCTTGTAAGCGGCATACGGTTCCTTACGCTGCCGGGAAGCAAAGGAGCCGCAGATGACCTTCACCGACGCCCCCGTTCCCACAGCCGGGGGAGAAGAGCAGGAACAGGCCCAAGCCCCGGCCCCCGTCCCCGCGTTGGCGGCCCGCGCCGCCGCCGTCGGGGGCTCGCCCGTAAGGGAGATCCTCGCGGTCACCGCGCGCCCCGAGGTCATCAACTTCGCGGGCGGGCTCCCGGCGCCCGAGCTGTTCGACGCGGCGGGGGTCGCCGCCGCGTTCCAGGCGGTCCTGACGTCGACGCCCGGCACGGCGCTGCAGTACTCCACGACGGAGGGCGAGCCCGCTCTCCGTACCGCCATCGCCGCCCGGACAGCGGCGCGCGGGCTGCCCACCGACGCGGACGACGTGCTCGTCACCACCGGCTCGCAGCAGGCGCTCTCGCTGCTCGCGACGGCGCTCGTCGAGCCCGGCGACACCGTTCTCGTCGAGAGCCCCTGCTACCTGGCGGCACTTCAGGCCTTCGCCTTCGCGGGCGCCCGCGTGGTGCCCGTGCCGTGCGACGAGGCGGGCATCGACCCTGCCGCTCTCGACGAACTCGTCGCCGCGCACCGGCCGAAGCTGCTCTACACCGTCCCCACCTTCCAGAACCCGACGGGCCGCACGCTGCCCGCGGGGCGGCGCGCGGAGATCGCCGCCGTGGCCGCGCGGCGCGGACTGTGGATCATTGAGGACGACCCGTACGGGGAGCTGCGGTTCGAGGGCGAGCGGGTGCCGTGGATCGCGACGTACCCGGGGGCACAGGACCGCACCGTCCTGCTCGGCAGCTTCTCGAAGGTGATGGCGCCGGGGCTGCGGCTCGGCTGGCTGCGGGGGCCCGCGGCGCTGCTGCGGGCGTGCGCGGTGGCCAAGCAGGCGGCGGACCTGCACACGCCCACCGTCAACCAGCTCGCCGCGGCGCGGTACTTGGCGGACAACGACCTGGATGCGCACGTGGCCCGCGTCGCGGGGGCGTATCGCGAGCGGCGTGACGCGTTGCTCGCGGGGCTCGGGGAGGCGCTTCCCGAGGGGTCACGGTGGATTCGGCCCGAGGGCGGCATGTTCGTCTGGGCGACGCTGCCTCAGGGGTACGACACCGGGGCCCTGCTGCCCGAGGTCGTCGAGCATCTCGTGGCTTACGTGCCCGGGGCGCCGTTCTACGCCGGTGAGCCCGACCCCGCCACCCTGCGGATGTGCTTCGTGACGCAGTCCCCCGACGAGATCGCCGAGGGACTGCGGAGGCTCGGGGGCGCACTGGTGGGCTGAGACCTGCGGGCCGTGTGTGGCTGGTCGCGCAGTTCCCCGCGCCCCTTACGGGGCGCCCCTGACGGGGCTTCAGAGGCGCTCGGGGGTCCTGATGCCGAGCAGGGCCATTCCCTGGTGCAGGGTGCGGGCCGTGATGTCGCAGAGGAACAGGCGGTTCTCGATCTGGGCCGGGGTGTCCGCCTTCAGGACCGGGCACTTGTCGTAGAACGTCGTGTAGAACGACGCCAGTTGGTACAGGTACGCGGCCAGCTTGTGCGGTGCGTACTCCCCGGCGACCTCGGCGACCGTCTCCGCGAACTGGTCGACGTGCAGGCCCAACGCCCGCTCGGCGGGGGCCAGTTCGAGCTCCGGGTGCGCCTTCGGCCGTACGTCGCCCGCCTTGCGCAGGATCGACTGGATACGGGCGTACGCGTACTGGAGGTACACCGACGTGTCGCCGTTCATCGACACCATCTGGTCCAGGTCGAACTTGTAGTCGCGCACCGCCGACGTCGACAGGTCCGCGTACTTCACCGCGCCGATGCCCACCTGGGCGCCGCGCTCGGCGATCTCCTCGTCGGAGAGGTCCTGGGCCTTCTCGCGGACGATGGCCGACGCCCGCTCGATCGCCTCGTCGAGGAGGTCGATGAGGCGTACGGTCTCGCCCTCACGCGTCTTGAACGGCTTGCCGTCCTTGCCGAGCACCGTGCCGAAGCCGAGCTGCACCGCCTTGACGCCGTCCGTCAGCCAGCCCGCCCTGCGCGCCGTCTCGAAGACCATCTTGAAGTGCAGGGACTGCCGCGCGTCGACGACGTACAGAAGCGTGTCCGCCTTGACGTTGAAGACACGGTCGCGGATCGCGGAGAGGTCGGTGGCCGCGTACCCGAAGCCGCCGTCGGACTTCTGGACGATCAGCGGGGACGGGTTGCCGTCCGGGCCCTTCACGTCGTCGAAGAACACGCACAGCGCGCCGTTCGAGCGGACCGCGACGCCGGACTCCTCCAGCATGCGGCAGGTCTCCGCCAGCATGTCGTTGTAGCCGGACTCGCCGACGATGTCCTCGTCGCGGATCTCGACGTCCAGCTTGTTGAAGACCGAGTAGAAGTAGACCTTCGACTCGTCCACGAACCGCTGCCAGATCGCGAGGGTCTCGGGGTCGCCCGCCTGGAGGTCGACGACCCGGCGCCGGGCCCGCGTCTTGAAGTCCTCGTCGGAGTCGAAGAGCACCTTGGACGCCTTGTAGACGCGGTTGAGGCCGGACATGGCCTCTTCGCCCGCCGCCGTGTCGTCGTCGGAGCCGTCCGCGGCCTTGTGGCCCAGCTCGTCCGGGTGCTCGATGAGGTACTGCACGAGCATGCCGAACTGGGTGCCCCAGTCGCCGATGTGGTGGCGGCTGACGACCTTCTCGCCGGTGAACTCGAGGATCTTGACGACGGAGTTGCCGATCACCGAGTTCCGGAGGTGGCCGACGTGCATCTCCTTGGCCACGTTCGGCTGAGCCCAGTCGACGACCGTCGTACCGGCCTTCTCCGCGAACGGCACGCCGAGCCGGTCGCCGTCGGCGGCGCGCGCGGCGAGGTTCTCGGTGATCGCCTTGTCGGTGACCGTGACGTTCAGGAAGCCGGGGCCCGAGACCTCGACGTCCTTGATCATGCCGTCGTCGGCGGGCAGAGCGTCCACGACCTTCGTCGCGAGCTCGCGCGGGTTCGCCTTCGCCTTCTTGGCGAGGGCCAGGATCCCGTTGGCCTGGTAGTCGGCCCGGTCGCTTCGTCGCAGCAGCGGGTCGGCGGAACCGGCCTCCGGCAGGGCAGCCGAGAGGGCGTCCGCGAGGCGCTGGTGGACGGAGGCGGTGAGGGACGTGACCGAGGCCATGGAGTGGATGCCGTTCTCCTCGAGGTGCAGATAGACCCGGCAAGTATCCCATGCAAGGAAAAGCGGTTTTCGCGGTTGCGGGTGGAGCTGGGAGAATGGGTCCGTCAAGCGGGTACCAGCGGTACTCACGTAGAAGAAGATCAGAAGAAGAGAGAGGCGTGCCGATCGTGGCTCAGAGCACCGATACCACCGACTGGGTCTCCCGCTATGCGGACGAGGTCATCTCCGAGTCGGAGCGTCGTGCCCCGGGCAAACCGGTCGTCGTCGCCTCCGGTCTCTCTCCTTCGGGCCCGATCCACCTGGGCAACCTCCGCGAGGTCATGACCCCGCACCTGGTCGCGGACGAGATCCGGCGGCGCGGTCTTGAGGTCAGGCACCTGATCTCCTGGGACGACTACGACCGGTACCGCAAGGTCCCGGCCGGTGTCCCCGGCATCGACGAGTCCTGGGCCCAGCACATCGGCAAGCCCCTCACCTCCGTGCCCGCCCCGGCCGGTTCCGCGCATGCGAACTGGGCCGAGCACTTCAAGGCGGCGATGACCGAGGCGCTCGACGAACTCGGCGTGGAGTACGACGGGATCAGCCAGACGGCGCAGTACAACGCGGGCGTTTACCGCGAGCAGGTCCTGCACGCGATGAAGCACCGCGGTGACATCGACGCGATCCTGGACCAGTACCGCACCAAGAAGGCCCCCGGGAAGGGCGGCCAGAAGCAGTCGCAGAAGCCGGTCGACGAGGCCGAGCTGGAGGCCGCCGAGGGTTCGGGCGCCGCGAGCGAGGACGACGGCAGCGGCGGCGGCAGCGGGTACTTCCCGTACAAGCCGTACTGCGGCGCGTGCGAGAAGGACCTGACCACCGTCACGTCGTACGACGACGAGAGCACCGAGCTCTCGTACGTGTGCGCGGACTGCGGTCACACCGAGACGGTCCACCTCAACGAGTTCAACCGCGGCAAGCTGGTCTGGAAGGTCGACTGGCCCATGCGCTGGGCGTTCGAGGGCGTCATCTTCGAGCCGAGCGGCGTGGACCACTCGTCTCCCGGGTCGTCCTTCGTGGTCGGCGGGCAGATCGTGCGCGAGATCTTCGACGGCGTGCAGCCGATCGGCCCGATGTACGCGTTCGTGGGGATCTCCGGGATGGCGAAGATGTCGTCCTCCAAGGGCGGCGTGCCGACCCCGGCCGACGCGCTGAAGATCATGGAGGCGCCGCTGCTCCGCTGGCTCTACGCCCGCCGCAGGCCGAACCAGTCCTTCAAGATCGCCTTCGACCAGGAGATCCAGCGGCTCTACGACGAGTGGGACAAGCTGGACGCGAAGGTCGCCGACGGGTCCGCGCTGCCCGCCGACGCCGCGGCGCACTCGCGTGCGGTGCGCACGGCTGCGGGTGAGCTGCCTTCTACGCCTCGTCCGCTGCCGTACCGGACGCTGGCGTCCGTCGCGGACGTCACGGCGGGTGCGGAGGACCAGACCCTGCGGATCTTGCGCGACCTCGACCCGTCGGACCCGATCTCGTCTCTCGACGAGGCGCGGCCTCGGCTCGACCGCGCCGAGAACTGGATCACCACCCAGGTCCCGGCCGACGCCCGCACGATCGTGCGGGCGGAGCCGGACACGGAGCTTCTCTCGTCCTTGGACGAGGAGGGGCGTGCGTCGCTGCGGCTGCTCATGGAGGGCCTGGACTCGCACTGGTCCCTCGACGGTCTTACGCACCTGGTGTACGGCGTGCCGAAGGTGCAGGCCGGGTTCTCCCCGGACGCGACGGCCAAGGAACTCCCCCCGGAGATCAAGGTCGCCCAGCGCTCGTTCTTCGCTCTCCTGTACCGCCTCCTCGTGACCCGGGAGACGGGGCCGCGGCTGCCCACGCTGTTGCTCGCCGTGGGCGCGGAGCGGGTACGCAAGCTGCTTGGCGCGTAGCGCTTACGCAGATGGGGGCGCCGTCCAATTACTTGGGCGGCGCCCCTTTTCGCGTGCCGCGGACTGAACCGCCGCTTCGCGGCGGATGTCTCCCACCCACCCACCCGAGTACCCCGGGTAATCGGGTGGGTGGGCGGGGAAAAATCCGCCGCGAAGCGGCGGGCTTGTCGGGGGCGGCATGAGCTACGTCGCGAAGCAAGGGGCGTAAGGGAGAGGGCGGCGAGGGGCAGCTTCAGGCCGCGCGGCGTGGGGCGGCGAGGGCCCGGGTGGAGGGGCGCTGCATCCTTTGGATTACAGGGGGATCACTCCGGGGCAGGATGAACAGCGCCCCGGGGCGAGTGATCGTGGACGTATGAAGGAAATCATCTCCATCGTCGGATGGGTCGCCGGAATTCAGGGGGCCCTTGGCGCCGGCGGGCGCATCTTCGGGGACAAGCCGTGGGGCCTACTCCACAAGTGGTGGGACATCCCCACCCCCGGATACCTCGCCCTGTTCATCGTCGGCGCCGCCCTCGCCATCTGGGGCGAGAGCAGCAAGAGCCGCGCCCGCAGCAGCGGCTAAGTGCTGTACTCCGAGTCCAGGTCCTCCTGGTAACGCCCCCGGAAATCACGCAGGTACGGGCGCAGCGTGCTCTCTGCGGGAGGGCCGCCCGCCTGGCCGGTGATGCCGTACAGGTCCATCAAGTACAGGCCGAACTGGCGGGCGTTGGGATAGCCCCCAAGCTCGCTCACGTACTTGCGGAACGCGGCGAAGTACGCTTCCTCGCGCGTGACGTCGTCCGGAAGGCCGGACGACTCGGGCAGCGGCCCCAGCTCCTCCGGCCCGTCCTCCTGGGTCTGGCCCTCGGGAGCCTGCTCCTCGCGCGGACCCGGAATCAGGTGCTGACCGCCGAGCGGGCGCGT
Organism: Streptomyces sp. NPDC055239; assembly: GCF_053606205.1. Lineage (NCBI taxonomy): Bacteria > Bacillati > Actinomycetota > Actinomycetes > Kitasatosporales > Streptomycetaceae > Streptomyces > Streptomyces sp. NPDC055239. The sequence goes on from NZ_JBSGRD010000009.1 coordinate 29,857, forward strand.
GCGGCCGGGCCCCGCGGGGACCTGGAACTCGGACTCGGGAGGAGCAGGCGCAGGGTTGCCGTGCTCGTCGAAGTACGCCTGCTGCTGCTCCAGATAGGCCTGCTGGTCGGCATAGGCCTGCTGATCCGCGTACGCCTGCTGGTCCGCGTACCACTGGTCGTGCGGCTCTTCAGGAACGTACGAAGGCTGCTGAGCCGCGAACCAGGGGTTCACCTGCGCCGCCTCGGCCTCGGCCTCGGCGTCGGGGGCGTGCTGCTGCTCAGGCTGGGGCACCTGCTGCTCGGCCTGCGGCGGCACAGGCACCTGGGCAGGCGCCGCCGCCAGCTCCGGCTGCTGAGACTCCGCGGGCGCCGCCACCGGCACCGGCACCGGCACCGGCGCAGGCGGAAGCAGCGCGGGTTCGATCCCCGCCGCCGCGAGCCCCGCGGGCGCGGTCTCCGCGAGCGGTACGCCGAAGCGCGCCAGGCGCAGCGGCATCAGGGACTCCACCGGGGCCTTGCGGCGCCAGTTGCGGCCGAAGCGGGCCTGGAGGCGGGCCTGGTAGATGAGGCGGTCCTGCTCCAGCTTGATGACCTGCTCGTAGGAGCGCAGCTCCCACAGCTTCATGCGGCGCCACAGCTTGAACGTCGGTACGGGGGAGAGCAGCCAGCGCGTAAGGCGTACGCCCTCCATGTGCTTGTCGGCCGTGATGTCCGCGATCCGGCCCACCGCGTGCCGCGCCGCCTCGACGGAGACCACGAACAGGATCGGGATGACGGCGTGCATGCCCACGCCCAGCGGGTCCGGCCAGGCCGCGGCGCCGTTGAAGGCGATCGTCGCCGCCGTCAGGAGCCACGCCGTCTGGCGGAGCAGCGGGAAGGGGATGCGGATCCACGTCAACAGCAGGTCGAGGGCCAGCAGGACGCAGATGCCCGCGTCGATGCCGATCGGGAAGACCACCGAGAAGCCGCCGAAGCCCTTCTGCTCGGCCAGGTCACGCACGGCCGTGTACGACCCCGCGAAACCGATCGCGGCGATGACGACCGCACCGGCGACGACCACGCCGATGAGTATTCGGTGCGTGCGTGTCAGCTGCATCGCGGCCACCCGCGAACCCCTCCCTGTTCGGTTTGTTGCGAGCGACAGCCTGGCACACGCATGCGGAACACGGTGTGCCGGTACGGCAGGAGCCCGGCCGCCAGAGGGGCCGGGCTCCACAACTGCCTTGGCCGCGCAGCGAGTTGCGCGCGCCCGGCGTCAGCTCTTGGGCTTGTCGCTGGACTTGGAGTCCGACTTGGGGTCGTCGGACTTCTTGGAGCTGTCGGACTTCTTGGAGTCGTCCGACTTGGAGTCGTCCGAGCCCTTCGAGGGGGAGGAGGAGGCGCCGCCCGCCTTGTTCGCGGAGACGACCGCTTCCGAGGCCTCCTTCGCGGCCTTCTCGGCGGACTTGGACAGGTCCTTCGAGCTCGGCGCCTTGTCGCCCGCGAGGCCCGCGCCGTTGTAGTCGATCGTGACGACGGCGTTCTCCACGCGCGTCACGACCGTCTGCTGCTTGAAGTTCTCCTTGTCCTTCTTCAGGTCGTAGTGCACGACCGTCGTCTGGTCGCCCATCCCGGGCACCGGCTCCGTCTTGACGCTCTTCGCGCCGTCCGTCGCCTGCGCGTCCGCGACCTGCTTGGCGAAGTTGTTCTGGGCGCGCTTGGCGCCGCTGCCGAGGGACGCGTCCGAGTCGAAGCGCATCAGCGAGACGCGCAGCCAGCGGAACTGCGAGCCGTCGACGCCGTTGTTCTCCAGGCTGTCCCAGGAGCAGGTGCCGCGCGCGGACGTGTCGTCGGACGTGCCCGCCTTGCCCGACTTGTCCTTGGCCTTCGGGACGAGGTCGTCGAGCGACTTCTTCGACAGGACCTCGCAGGGCTCGGGCAGCTTGCTGAACGCCGCCTTCTCCACGCTCGCGGCCTTGTCCTCGCCCTTGCCCGAGGCCGAGGCGGAAGCCTTCGAGCCCGAGTCCTTCTTGGCCCCGTCCGAGCCCGAGTCGGAGTCGGAGGAGCAGCCGGAGGCAATGAGGATCACCGGTACGGCGGCTGCGCAGGTGAGTATGCGGGTGAGTCGCTGTGCTGGTCGGTGCATGGTTCCTTCACTCAAGTCGCTCAAGACGGCTGTCGTCGGTTCGATGGGCCACGGTACGCCGTGCCCGACGCGGACGACTCCGCTTCCAAAGAGCCGGGCACCCCCCGAAATCGTCCCTAATCGCTGAACCTGTCGGCCAGCTTTCCGGCCAGTTCCTGCGCCTTGTCCTGCATTTCCTTGCTGTCGGGGATGTCTGTGCGACGCCCCGGCTGCTCGTCGTACTCGACGGTCACGATGACGTTCGACGTGCGGAACACCACAGTCACGGTGCGGTGCCGGGTCGCGGACGCGGACGTGGTCAGGGCGTCGTCGAGGAAGGCGGCGTCGCCCAGGTCGTCGAGGATGCGGGGCTCGAGGCCGAGGGGTGTGACGGCGTCTTGCGGGGATTCTCCGGAGGCGGCACTGTCGCCCGCGTCACCCTTCCCCTTCCCCTTGCCTGGGCCCTTTTCGTCACCCTTGCTGGACTTGTCCGTACCTGACTCGGTCTCCGACGGCGTGTCCCCCTCGGAGGTCGCGGTGCCGGAGGGCGCGGACAGATCGGCCTTCTGCGCCTTGGAGGAGTAGACCTCCGTCGCGCGGGTGTCGTCGCTCACGGAGGTGTCGTACGAGACGACGCGCTCGAAGTCGACGAGCAGATGGTGGGTGGCGTCCGACGACTCCACCTTCCAGCGGCAGCCCACGCGCCGGTCGGTGTCGTACGTGACGGTCGGCACACCCTCGTACGCCTTCTCCTGCTGACTCTCGTCCGTCATCTCCTTGATGCCGGGCAGCATCGAGTCGAGCGAGCCGGAGTCGACCTGGCTGCAGGGCTCGCGGAGCGTGCGGTACTTGCCGGGCTCGGCGGCCGCTGTCGTGCCGCCGGTGTCGCCGGGCTTCGAGTCGTCCGGCTCACCGCCGAGCGCGCCCCCGCCCGTGCAGCCGGCGAGCAGCGCCGTGAGGAGGGCTGCGATGCCCGGTACGTAGGCCTTCCGCTGCACCGTGTGGGCTCCTTCTGGCCGGGGATATTCGGTTGCCGCTGGTGGGCGACCGGTGGACACAATGTGTATCGCACGCAATGCCGTGGACGCCGGTCCGTCGTCCCTTTCATGGACCTTGGCTCCGGTATTTGCGCTAAGAGACTTTGAGAACTTCTGTTCAACTACGGGGGAATGAGGACGTTATGTCGTACGTGGAGGTCCCAGGGGCAAAGGTACAGATCCGCATGTGGACGGATCCGGCCTCGGTCGAGGACGTGGCACTCCAGCAGCTCCAGAACGTGGCGACCCTGCCCTGGATCAAGGGCCTGGCCGTCATGCCGGACGTCCACTACGGCAAGGGCGCGACGGTCGGTTCGGTGATCGCCATGAAGGGTGCGGTGTGCCCCGCCGCGGTGGGGGTCGACATCGGCTGTGGCATGTCGGCGGTCAGGACCTCCCTGACGGCGAACGATCTGCCGGGCGATCTGTCGCGGCTTCGGTCGAAGATCGAGCAGGCGATTCCGGTGGGGCGTGGGATGCATGACGACGCCGTTGATCCGGGGCGGCTGCACGGGTTCGGGACGTCCGCTTGGGGTGACTTCTGGTCGCGCTTCGACGGGATCGCCGATGCGGTCAAGTTCCGTCATGAGCGGGCGACGAAGCAGATGGGGACGCTCGGAGCGGGCAACCACTTCGTAGAGGTTTGCGTGGATACAGCCGATTCGGTGTGGCTCATGCTGCATTCCGGGTCCAGGAACATCGGCAAGGAGCTCGCGGACCACCACATCGGCGTCGCGCAGAAACTCCCGTTCAACCAGGGCCTCGTGGACCGTGATCTCGCGGTGTTCGTCTCGGACACCCCGCAGATGGCGGCATACCGGAACGATCTCTTCTGGGCTCAGGAGTACGCCAAGTACAACCGCTCGATCATGATGGCGCTCCTGAAGGACGTGGTCCGCAAGGAGTTCAAGAAGGCGAAGCCGTCGTTCGAACCGGAGATCAGCTGCCATCACAACTATGTGAGCGAGGAGCGGTACGAGGGCATGGACCTGCTGGTCACCAGGAAGGGCGCGATCCGGGCCGGCAGCGGTGACTACGGGATCATCCCGGGATCCATGGGCGCGGGCTCGTACATCGTGAAGGGCCTCGGCAACGAGAAGGCCTTCAACTCGGCCTCGCACGGCGCGGGGCGGCGGATGAGCCGTAACGCGGCGAAGAAGCGCTTCTCGGTGCGGGATCTGGAAGAGCAGACGCAGGGCGTCGAGTGCCGTAAGGACTCCGGCGTCGTGGACGAGATCCCCGGTGCCTACAAGCCGATCGAGCAGGTCATGGAGCATCAGCAGGACCTCGTCGCGGTCGTGACCAAGCTGAAGCAGGTCGTCTGCGTCAAGGGCTGAACCGAGAACCCGCCCGGACATGAAGATGTAGATCGTGATCTACATCTTCATGTCCGGGCTCACAGGGCCGAGGGCCTTTCGAGGGCTTGCAGCGTTCCCGCGGGCAGCCGGTCGTCGCCCCAGCTGCGCTCGATGTAGCCGATGATCCGCGCGATGTCCTCGGCCGGTACCTGCTCCGGTTCGCCGTGCTCCAGCGGATCGGCGTGGAAGATGTAGAGCCGCGAGGCGAACTGGTCGAACGGCAGTGAGGCCTCGCCGAACCGCTCGCCGTTGCCCGCGGTGGAGACGACGACGCCGTCGCCCCAGTCCTGGCCGCTGTCGTTGTTCGGGTTGAAGAAGTACACCCGCATGACGTCCTGCGGGTCCGGCGCGGCCCGCAGGATCGTGATCGCGTGCCAGCCGACGTAGCGGGCCGCGCTGTCGGTGACGGCGACGCCTGCCGGCTGCGGGTGGATCAGCGGCTGCCCGCCGTTGTAGGCCGGGTGGTAGCCGGCGTGGAACTGCCGCAGGAACTCGTCGAGGTCGACCAGGTTGCCGGTCGCGACGTCGACGTTGATGTGGAACCCGCGGCACGCCCACCAGCCGTGGAACTCGGGGTTGATCCACCGGTGCGGGTCACCCGGCCGCGCGGCGCAGTGCCGTCCCATCTCGGCGTAGATCCGGTCCAGGTGGGGCACCACGAGCAGCGACACGGGGTCGAGGTCCATCGGCAGCGTGCTCGCGACTCCGGACACGCTGTCCTTCGACGAGATCGGCTGACCCTCGAAGTGCATGAGGATCTCGTCGTCGCGGGCCGCCCAGACCACCATCTGCAGCAGGTAGTCCGGGTCGTTGTAGGACCACATCGAAAGGGCGCGGGCCGACTGGCAGGTGGGGTTGTCGCCCTGACCGACGCCGAGCGGCTGGCCCAGCATCGAGAGCACTCCCGCGACAAGACGCGCCCGCGGCCCCGGCACCTCGCCGAAAACGGTCGTCAACCGCTCCCGCGCGACCGGGGAGAGCTCGAGCGACAGCTGGCGCCACAGCGCGGGCACCAGCGGCGGCTCGTAGAGGATGCCGCGGTCGAGCAGCAGCGCGAGGCCGTAGACGCTCTGCGCGGTCTGCGGGTGTACGGCCACCTCGATCAGCCGGTGCACCAGTTCGCTGTAGCGCAGCATGCAGTTCCGGCCGGTGTCGGAAAGCCCGAGCGCCTCACCGACGAGGTAGTCGCTCTCGCGCAGGAGGAACCTGAGCAGTTCCGCGTGGTACGGCGACACCAGGCCGGTGTCGTGCATCGCCCGCGCGAACCCCGTCGCCTCGTACTGCAGGCCGCCGGTGTCCATCGCCTCTAGCCGGGAGCGGAAGACGTCGACGCCCGGGTCGTCCCGGCACGCCTCGGTGGTCCCGAACAGGCCCGTGATGAGCCGGTCGATGCCCTGCCCCGACGACACGCCGAGAGCGACGTCCGGGTCGTTGCGGTAGACCGAGATCCGGGTGATCAGTGCCTGCACCGCCTCGACCTGTATCGGACGCTGGCGCAGGATCCGCCAGATCTCGTCGACCAGGTCGTCCAGGACGCTGTCGTAACCGATCTCGTCGCCGAGGCGGCGGAACAGGTCCCGGACGAGCTGCGCGGTCCGGCCCTGCTGTACTCGCTCCGCCTCACTGGGCGAGCTGAACAGCAGCTCCAGGTTGGCCGCAAGGACCTGGGACAGGAACTGGCGGGCGTCATCGGCGGGCAGCGTCGGGTGTGCGAAGTCGCCGCGGGCCACGGCGAGCATCCGCAGCTCGCTGGTCGCCTCCATGACGACGGTGTCCGCATCTCCGCTGTGCAGGCTGCCGCTGACCAGCGCCGGGACAAGGATCTCCGGTGACGCCCAGTCCGTTCCCAGGAAGAGCCCGGCCTCCTCGATGGCCTGCGCCCTGGCCTGGACCGCCGCGACGCCGCCCGGCTGCGTGAGCACCCGGCGCAGTGCTTCCAGGACCCGCCGCAGCTTCGTGTGCTTGCCGAAGTCGCGGGTTTCGGCCATGGCCAGGATGGCGTCGTCGAGTGAGGTCACGCGCTTGTCCAGCGTCGTGGCCTCACCGTTGACGTCGACGGTCGGTTTCAAAGGGTTTCCCTCGGGTTGGCCTTCTGCGTCGACGGGGTCGTCAGACGTAGAAGTCGAGCTCTTCCTGCTTCTTCAACAGGTCGCGCATCCGGTAAGGGTCATCACCGAAGAAGTACACCAGGCCCCAGTGGGTGCCGAACGCCGTCCTCTTGGTGACAGTCTCCTCAAGTGGTGTCGAGAGGTCGTGCGACTCGTAGTAGTCGTCGTCCTCGGTCTCCTGCGGGATCTCCAGCTCGCTGACGACGCGGCGGCGCGGGTAGACGCCGAAGCAGCCCGCGACCCCGGACGCGTCGACGACCTCGCGCGGGAAGAAGGCATCGATCTCCTCCTCGGTCGTCTTCGGGTCGAACGCCAGCACCAGCGCATGGTAGGCGTTGAAGCCGTAGGCCCGTTCGAGCAGCTCGAACACCTTGAAGCCCGGCGGCCGGTAGGCGACCTCGCCGAAGTACATCTCGCCGTCGCTGGTGACGAAGTACTCCGGGTGCACGAAGCCGAACTCGATGTCGAACGTCTTGATGAGCTTCTCGATCTGCGCCGTGATCTGCGGGCGGTACTGCTCCAGTTCCGGGGTCGCAGGGACGAACACCGAATATCCAAGGGTGACGTATTCGGAGATGTTGAGGAACTTGATCTTCCCGTTGTGTACCCACGCCTCGACCGCGAACTCCCAGCCGTCGAGGTGGGATTCCATGAGGACGGGGAATTCCTCGTCCGGAATCGTGTCGACCTCGTCCGGGGTGCGGATGACGCGGTGCCCGAGGCAGCCTGCCTTGTCGAACGCCTTGAGGTGGATCGGGTCGTTCGGGTCGCCGTCCAGCTTGAGCAGGGTCTGGTTGACGCGCTTGAGGAAGCGGGTCACGTCGTCCCGGTCGTGGGCTTCCTCGAAGATTCCGACCCGGATGCCGCCGAGTTGCGCGCGGCGCTTCATCAGCGCCTTGTCCCGCAGCAGCAGGGCCTGACCGTACAGCCGCGGGTTGTCGAGGAGGACGGAGTTGATCGCCCCCGCCCATTCGACCGTTTCCTCGTACAGCGGGATCGCGACGTCGACACCCTCGTCCCGAAGGGTCTCGGCGATCTCCACGGAGCGGTCGTTGAGCCGCTCGAAATTCCACGGCACGTAGGGAATGTCGTGTTCTACGCAGTACTTTTCGGCCCACTCCGGGGCCACGACGACGTATCGCCGGTCGAATCGGTCGAGGGCTTCCACCGCGTTGAGACTCCAGCCAAGAAGCGCTACATAGCCTTTGTCCGGGTTCCTGGTGGCTGGTTCGCCCTGTGTCATAGGCCGTTACTCCTTCGGCGCGTGCGCCCGTCGACGGCGTGACTGGCACGACCGTGCCCGGCGAACTGCCGCGCAACCAGCCCCTGCCCGCGCGCGAGCACCTCATGCCCCGCGCCCGGGGGTCACAGCTCCCTGTGGACCTTCGTGTTCGAGGCCTGGGCGCGGGGGCGGACCACCAGGAGGTCGATGTTGACGTGGGGCGGGCGTGTCACCGCCCAGGTGATCGTGTCCGCCACGTCGTCGGCCGTGAGGGGGGCGGCCACGCCCGCGTAGACCTTCGCCGCCTTCTCCGTGTCGCCGCCGAAGCGGGTCGTGGCGAACTCCTCCGTCTTGACCATGCCGGGCGCGACCTCGATGACGCGGACCGGGGTGCCGACGATCTCCAGGCGCAGGGTCTCGGCGAGGACGTGCTCGGCGTGCTTGGCGGCCACGTAGCCACCGCCGCCCTCGTACGTGCCGTGGCCCGCCGTGGAGGAGAGGACCACGATCGTGCCGTCCTCGCTGGCGGTGAGCGCGGGGAGGAGGGCCTGGGTGACGTTCAGGGTGCCGATGACGTTCGTCTCGTACATCTGGCGCCAGTCGGCGGGGTCGCCGGTGGCGATGGTGTCGGCGCCGAGCGCGCCGCCCGCGTTGTTGACCAGGACGGCGACCTTGCGGAAGGCGGTGGCGAACTCGTCCACGGCCGTGCGGTCGGTGATGTCGAGCGCGTACGCCATCGCGTCGTGGCCCGCGGCCGTGATCTCGGCGGCGAGGGCCTCGATGCGGTCCTTGCGGCGGGCGGTGAGGACGACGCGGTAGCCGGCGGCCGCGAGTCCGCGCGCGGTGGCGGCGCCGATGCCGCTGCTCGCGCCGGTGATGATCGCGATGCGGGTGGCGGCGGGCGCGGCGGTCATGGTTGCTCCTTGGACGTGCGTACGTTCCTGGCCTGTCCCGCCAGGATAGGTCGCCTGCCTAGCGAGCCCGTGGCGCGTACATGATGACCGCCATTCCGGCGAGGCAGATCAGCGCCCCCGTCACGTCCCAGCGGTCGGGCCGGTAGCCGTCGGCGACCATGCCCCAGGCGATCGAGCCCGCGACGAAGACCCCGCCGTACGCGGCGAGGATGCGGCCGAACTCGGCGTCGGGCTGGAGCGTGGCCACGAAGCCGTAGACGCCGAGGGCGATGACGCCCGCGCCGATCCACGCCCACCCTTTGTGCTCGCGCACGCCTTGCCAGACGAGCCAGGCGCCGCCGATCTCGAAGAGTGCGGCTACGGCGAAGAGGGCTACGGAGCGGGTGACGGCGAGCATGAGGAGATCGTGGCACGGGCCGAGCGCGTGCCGGGCACGTGCCGGGCGCGTGCCGGACCCGTCAGGTGCCCGGACGGCTTTCCCGGGCCCGTTGTCAGACCCTCGCCGTACCGTGGCGGGCATGGAGAGATCGCCGTTGGCAGGTCCGGTTCTGGTTCCCTGGTCGGAGGGTGACTTCGATCTTCTGGTCGCTTGCAACTCCGCTGAGATGACCGCGCATTTGGGCGGCCCCGAGACACACGAGCAGTTGGTGTCCCGGCACCGCCGCTATCTGGCGCTCGAGGAGCGGGGGCGCATGTTCCGGATAACGCTCGGCGATGACGCCGTCGGGTCCATCGGGTACTGGGAGACGACCTGGCAGGGGGAGTCCGCCTGGGAGACGGGGTGGGGCGTGCTGCCCTGGTTCCAGGGGCGGGGCATCGCGGCGATGGCCGCGCGCCTCGTGGTGGAGGAGGCGCGGGCCGCCGGGCGGCACCGGCGGCTGCACGCCTTCCCCTCCACGGACCACGCGGCTTCCAACGGGGTGTGCCGCAAGGCCGGGTTCACGCCGGGGGGCGAGCACGACTTCGAGTATCCGAAGGGGCACTGGATGCGGTGCAACGACTGGAGCGTCGACCTGGACGCCGACCCGGGTGCCGACCTGAGCCTCAGTGCGGAGAGTAAGCCGTAGGGGGCACCCCCACCGTCGCCGTGAAGTCCCTGATCAGGTGGGCCTGGTCGGCGTAGCCCAGCGTCGCAGCCAGGTCCGCCCAGTCCACCTCCGTGTCCTGCTCCGCCCGCTCAAGCGCCTCATGGATCCGGTGGCGCAGGATCAGCCACTTCGGTCCTACGCCTACGTACGCCGAGAAGAGCCGCTGCAGCGCCCGTACGGACATGCCCTCCGCCCGGGCGAACTCGCTGACCCGGCGGATCCCGCGGTCCGTGCCGATGCGTTCGGCGAGGGCCATGGCGAGGTCCGCCTGTGGGTCGGGCGTGGGGCCCATGGCCAGGAGGAAGGCGTCGAGTGCCGCCACGCGCGCGTGCTCCTCGTCGGGGGAGAGCACCGCGTCGAGCGCGCCGTCGGGGACCTCCCCGAAGACCTCGTCCAGAGGCAGCAGCCGCCGCCCCGTCCACGCGGACACCGGCGCCGATGGGGCGAACGGCCGGAAGCCGCCCGGCCGGAACTTCACCCCGCACACCCGCCCCCGCCCCTCCAGCTTCTGCGTGAAGAGGCCGAGCCCGATGCCCGCGACCTCGGCGAAGGGCTGCTGCCCGGGGAGTGTCTGGAAGACGACGTTCACGGACGGGTGCGGAACGATGTGCGAGGCGTACGGCTCGGTCAGGTCCCAGTCGATCAGCCAGTACTGCTCCACGTAGGGGTGCAGGGCGGCGGCGCCCGGCGCGAGGCGGCGGAAGCGTACGCGGGCGAAGAGCCCGGCGGCGTCGACGATGCCTTTGGTGTCGCTGCGCGGGGCGGAGGCGTCGGCCATGGCTGGATCGTATGCCGGGGTCTGCCGCCTGTCCCCGTGCTCCGTGTCGCGTTTCTTCAAGCCGCGGGAGCACTCGCCGCCATACCGTCGTGTCATGACCGAGAACAGCATTGCCGACCTTCTGAAGGCGGCCACGGCCCACGCCGTCCCGGTGGTCCGCGCCATCCCCGACGACCGCCTCTCCGCCCCCACACCCTGTGCCGAGTACGACGTGAAGGCCCTGGTCAACCACCTCGTTCAGGTGATCGTCCAGTTCCAGGCGCTGGCCGCCAAGCGGAACTCCGAGTTCGGTGCCGAAGCCCCTGATTTCGTGGGCGAGAACCCCGACTGGCGCGACCGTTTCGCCGACGAGGCCGGAAAGCTGGTCGCCGCCTGGGCCGCGCCCGGCGCCGAAGAGGGCACCACGGGCGCGATGGACATGCCCGCTAGGACCGTCGGCTGCATGGTGCTGCTCGACCTGACGGTGCACGCCTGGGATCTGGCCCGCGCGACGGGTCAGGAGTACGAGGCCGCCCCCGAGAGCAGCGGCGTGGTCGACGCACTGCGGGAATCGGTGGCGGGCCTGGGTCCGACGGCCCGGAAGATGGGTGTCTTCGGGGAGCCGGTCGCCGTGCCCGAGGGGGCCGCTGAGCTGGAGCGACTCCTGGCCGAGACGGGCCGCGACCCCCGCTGGACCCCGTAGGGCGGTGAGGCCCGAAGCCACCCGGGAATACCCCCTGGCACCCCACCGTTCCGTAGGTATAGTTGAAGCATCAACAACCTGCGGAGAGTGAGTCAGCCATGCAGTCCGGATCCGGCATGCAGTTCGGGATCTTCAGCGTCGGCGACGTGACGCCGGACCCCACTACGGGCCGCACCCCCACCGAGCACGAGCGCATCAAGGCCATGGTGGCCATCGCGCTGAAGGCCGAGGAGGTCGGGCTCGACGTCTTCGCGACCGGGGAGCACCACAACCCGCCGTTCGTCCCCTCCTCGCCCACCACGATGCTCGGCTACATCGCCGCCCGCACCGAGAACCTGATCCTCTCCACCTCCACGACCCTCATCACGACGAACGACCCGGTGAAGATCGCCGAGGACTTCGCGATGCTCCAGCACCTGGCAGGCGGCCGGGCGGACGTGATGATGGGCCGCGGCAACACGGGCCCGGTGTACCCGTGGTTCGGCAAGGACATCCGGGAGGGCATCAACCTCGCCGTCGAGAACTACGCCCTGCTTCACCGCCTGTGGCGCGAGGACGTCGTGACGTGGGAGGGCAAGTTCCGTACGCCCCTGCAGTCGTTCACCTCGACGCCCCGCCCGCTCGACGGCGTCGCGCCCTTCGTCTGGCACGGCTCCATCCGCTCCCCGGAGATCGCGGAACAGGCCGCGTACTACGGAGACGGCTTCTTCCACAACAACATCTTCTGGCCGCAGGAGCACACCAAGAAGATGGTCGACCTCTACCGCCGCCGGTTCGCGCACTACGGGCACGGCAGCGAGGAGCAGGCGATCGTCGGGCTCGGCGGTCAGGTGTTCATGCGGAAGAACTCCCAGGACGCGGTGAACGAGTTCAGGCCGTACTTCGACAACGCGCCCGTCTACGGACACGGGCCCTCGCTCGAGGAGTTCACGTCCCAGACGCCGCTGACCGTCGGCTCCCCGCAGCAGGTGATCGAGCGGACACTGTCCTTCCGCGACAGCGTCGGCGACTACCAGCGGCAGCTGTTCCTGATGGACCACGCGGGCCTGCCCCTCAAGACCGTCCTGGAGCAGCTCGACATCCTCGGCGAGGAAGTCGTCCCGGTCCTGCGCGAGGAGTTCGCGAAGAACCGCCCGGCGACGGTCCCGGACGCACCCACCCATGCCGCACGCGTCTCGGCCCTCCAGAGCGAGAAGGGAGTCACCGCATGAAGCCCGTGAAGTCCATGAAGCTCGTCGTCGTCTCCGCGGGGCTCAGCGTCCCCTCCTCCACCCGTCTCCTCGCCGACCGTCTCGCGGCGGCCACCGGACGCCACGCCGACGTGGAGCTCCAGGTCGTCGAACTCCGCGACCTGGCCGTGGAGATCGCGCACAACTTCGTCACCGGTTTCCCGGGGCCGGAGCTGAGCGCGGCGGCACAAGCGGTGAAGAGCGCGGACGGTCTGATCGTCGTCACGCCGGTCTTCTCCGCGTCGTACAGCGGATTGTTCAAGTCGTTCTTCGACGTGCTGACCGTCCTGGACAAGGACGCGATCGCCGGTACGCCGGTCCTGATCGCGGCGACCGGCGGCACCCCACGGCATTCGCTGGTCCTGGAACACGCGATGCGTCCGCTGTTCGCCTACTTGCGTGCTGTGGTCCTGCCGACGGCCGTGTACGCGGCGTCCGAGGACTGGGGCGCGGACGGCCTGGACGAGCGCGTCGAGAGGGCCGCGGCCGAACTGGCCGGAATCATGCGGCCCGTGCCGACAGGAGAAGAGGGGCTGATCGAGGAGTTGATCCCCTTCGAGCAGCAACTGGCGGCGCTACGCCAGGAGTAGACCCGGCACGCAGAACCGGCACGCAGAAAGAGACGCGGGGCTCAGGCAGGCTCACGGCCACACCAGGCAGTACGCCTGATGCCCCGCGTCATGCAGCCGGTGGCTGAAGTCCTGCCATTCGTGCAGCAATTGATAGACGTTGAACGCGTCGCGCGGGCCGCCGCGGTCGGGGACCGTGGACCAGATGAACGCCGCAGCGCCGACCGACTCCTCGCCGATGCCGCGCAGTGGGTCGACGACCGTCATGGGGAGCTTCACCACGGCGTAGTCGGGGTGCAGGACGACCAGTTCGAGCGGGGGCACCTTGGACAGGGGTATGCCCTCGATGCCGGTCAGGACCATCGCGGCCACCGTCTCCGGCTTGATCTTCGTGAACATGCCGTTCATGCCGAGCTCGTCACCGCCGAGCTCTTCAGGGCGCATCGAGATGGGCACTCGGGCGGCGGTCGCGCCGTCCGGGGCTCCGAAATACTTGTAGGTCACCCCGCCCACCCGGCCACTCCTGGTTCCCGCCCCGTCCTGCTCCGTCTCGCCCCGTGCCAGAGCCGCCGCCTCGGCCGCTTCCGCCTCGCGCCGGTGCCTGCCGATCCGCCGGGCACGCCGCGGACCCAGGCCGTCGGTCCCCTCGCCCAGTCCGCCACCGCGATGCATATCTCCACCCGACTGCTTTTCCCAGGGCGCCCGCCCCTGCTTTTCTAGGCCTCGCGGCCCCCGCCGCGCAACCCGATCATCGTGTCAGTGACCTCCCCCACGGTCACCGGCTAAAACGTGGAGTGAAACACCTGTCCGCAGGATGTCCGAAGCCTCTGACACCATGGTTCATGTGAGCTTCCCGTATAGCGCCCCAGTTTCGCAGACTCTCTTCGACCGTGCGGCGGCCGTGACGCCCGGCGGTGTGAACTCTCCCGTGCGCGCTTTCCGCGCTGTGGGCGGTACGCCCCGCTTCATGGTGTCCGGTACCGGTCCGTACCTGACGGACGCCGACGGCCGTGAGTACGTCGACCTCGTCTGCTCGTGGGGGCCGATGATCCTCGGCCACTCCCACCCCGATGTGATCGCTGCCGTCCAGGAGGCCGTCTCCCGCGGCACGTCCTTCGGCACGCCCGGCGAGGGCGAGGTCGCGCTCGCCGAGGAGATCGTCGCGCGCATCGCGCCCGTCGAGCAGGTGCGGCTCGTGTCCAGCGGCACCGAGGCGACGATGTCCGCGATCCGTCTCGCGCGCGGGTTCACCGGCCGCGCGAAGATCATCAAGTTCGCCGGGTGCTACCACGGTCACGTGGACGCGCTGCTCGTCGCGGCGGGCTCCGGTCTCGCCACCTTCGGGCTTCCTGACACCCCGGGCGTCACCGGCGCCCAGGCGGGCGACACGATCGTCGTCCCGTACAACGACCTGGATGCCGTGCGTGCCGCGTTCGCCGCGAACGCCGGTGAGGTCGCGTGCGTCATCACCGAGGCGTCGCCGGGCAACATGGGCGTCGTACCGCCGGGTGAGGGCTTCAACCAGGGGCTCGCCGACCTGTGCCGGGAGAACGGCGCGCTGTACATCTCGGACGAGGTGATGACCGGCTTCCGTACGTCGAAGGCGGGCTGGTTCGGCGTCGACGGTGTGCGGCCCGACCTGATGACCTTCGGCAAGGTCATGGGCGGCGGCTTCCCGGCCGCCGCTTTCGGCGGCCGTGCGGACGTCATGGAGCACCTCGCCCCGACCGGTCCCGTCTACCAGGCGGGCACGCTGTCCGGGAACCCGGTCGCGACGGCCGCGGGCCTCGCGCAGCTGCGGCTGCTCGACGACGCGGCGTACGCGAAGGTGGACGCCGTCTCCGAGCAGCTGCGCGGCCTGGTCACCGAGGCGCTCTCCAAGGAGGGCGTCGCGCACCGCCTGCAGAACGCGTCGAACATGTTCTCCGTCTTCTTCACCGACGGTGACGTGCGCAATTACGACGACGCGAAGACGCAGGAGTCGTTCCGCTTCACCGCGTTCTTCCACTCGATGCTGTCGCAGGGCGTGTATCTGCCGCCGTCGGCCTTCGAGTCCTGGTTCGTGTCCACCGCCCATGACGAGCAGGCGATCGAGAAGATCGCCGCGGCCCTGCCCGCTGCGGCGCGCGCGGCCGCCGAAGCCACTGAGTCCACGGAGGCCACCGCATGAGCGCGGGCAGCGAGCTCACCGTCGTCCACCTGATGCGCCACGGCGAGGTGGAGAACCCGGAGGGCATCCTTTACGGGCGCCTCCCCGACTACCACCTCTCCGAGCTGGGCCGGCAGATGGCCGACCGGGTCGCCGAGCACCTCGCCCCGCGTGACATCACGCACGTCGTGGCATCGCCGCTGGACCGCGCGCAGGAGACGGCGACGCCGATCGCCAAGGAGCACGGGCTCGCGCTGGCGTCGGACGGGCGGCTCATCGAGGCGGGCAACGTCTTCGAGGGCAAGACCTTCGGCGTGGGCGACGGCGCCCTGAAGAACCCGGAGAACTGGAAGCACCTGGTCAACCCCTTCAAGCCGTCCTGGGGCGAGCCGTACGTGGAGCAGGTCGTGCGGATGATGGGCGCCCTGGACGCGGCGAAGGACGCCGCCCGCGGGCATGAAGCGGTGTGCGTCAGTCATCAGCTGCCGATCTGGATCGTGCGGAGCTTCGTGGAGAAGCGGCGCCTGTGGCACGACCCGCGCAAGCGGCAGTGCACGCTCGCCTCGCTGACGACGTTCACGTACCGCGGCGACAAGATCGTGTCGGTGGGATACACGGAACCGGCGCGGGATCTCGTTCCCGCGCATCTCCTCGCGGGCGCCAAGCCGGTGAAGGGAAAGGCCAAGGCGTTCGGCGCATAACCCGCCCGTCCGGGGTGCGCTTAACCGGCCCCGTCCGGGGTGCACCTTCGATTCGTTGCCCACGTCGAGTAATTGCCCGGCGACTGAATGTCCACCGAATGTCCACTCTTGGTAACAGGCGCTAAATATGTGACTGTTGCCAGGAACCCCATTGTTCGTCACGCCCTCTAAGGGGGCGTCCATCGTGCATGGACGACGAGCGCGACGAATGGGGATGGAATGCGCGACTTCAGTCGCAGGGGAATGCTCGGCCTCGGAGTCGGGTCCGCGGCCGCTTTGGGACTCGCGGGCTGCGGCACGGGCGGCAGCGGTAACTCGGGCGGTTCCACGGGCCAGGGTCAGGGTCAGGACAAGGGCGCGGGCAAGCGTCCGGGGAAGCCGATCGGCGACGGTTCGACCTCGTACACGGGGAAGCAGCCGAAGCAGCCGGCCAAGCCCGTGCCCCTGGAGCCGGGTGAGACGCCCCCGCAGTTCGTGGTCTTCTCCTGGGACGGCGCGGGCGAGGTCGGCAACGGCCTCTTCCCGCGCTTCCTGAAGCTGGCCGAGGAGCACGACGCGAAGATGACGTTCTTCCTCTCCGGGCTCTATCTCCTTCCCGAATCCAAGAAGCGTCTCTACAAGCCGCCGAACAACGGAGTCGGCGCCTCCGACATCGGTTATCTCACCGACGGCCACATCAAGGAGACGTTGAAGTACGTCCGGCAGGCCTGGCTCGAAGGCCATGAGATCGGCACGCACTTCAACGGGCACTTCTGCGCGGGCAGCGGCACGGTCGCCAACTGGACGTCCGCGCAATGGCAGAGCGAAATCGACCAGGCCATCTCGTTCGTGAAGGAATGGCGCACGAATACGGGCTGGACCGACCTGCCGTCGCTGCCTTTCGACTATGACAAGGAACTCGTCGGCGGCCGCACCCCCTGCCTCCTCGGCCAGGACAACCTGCTGCCGACGGCGAAGAAGCTCGGCTGGCGTTACGACGCCTCGTCGCCCGGCGGCCGTCAGCGCTGGCCCGAGAAGAAGATGGGCGTCTGGGACCTGCCGCTGCAGGCGATGCCGTTCCCCGGCCACACCTTCGAGGTCCTGTCCATGGACTACAACATCCTGGCCAACCAGTCGAAGAACTCCACGAAGGCCCCGCCGGCCAACTACCCGGGCTGGCGCAAGCAGGCCGCCGAGTCCTACATAGCCGGATTCAAGCGGGCCCACGAGTCCAACCGCGCGCCGTTCTTCGTCGGCAACCACTTCGAGGAGTGGAACGGCGGCATCTACATGGACGCCGTCGAGGAGGCCCTGAAGCACATCGCGGGGCAGAAGGACGTACGCCTCGTCTCGTTCCGGCAGTTCGTCGACTGGCTCGACGTCCAGGACCCGAAGGTCCTCGCCGACCTGCAAGGTCTCGAGGTGGGCCAGGCGCCGACAGCCGGTTGGAAGGGACTCGGAAAGGCCGTCTGAAATGGGACTTTCCGCAACCCCGGGGGGTGCGGAAGATCCCCGAAACAGACATGCGAAACTTTTCACATGAGTGCCGCCTGCCGCGCCCCACACAGCACGAACCGCAGCCGTAGCCGCAGCCGCGCCGTCCTTCTGGGCGCTGGGGCCGCGGTCGCCGCGCTGACCCTGTCGGCGTGCGGCTCCGGCGGGGCATCGGGCGGTTCGGGGAACACCAACTTCATCACCGGGACCGACGGCATCTCCACCGTCGACAAGGGCGACCGCAAGGACGGGCCCAAGATCGACGGGAAGACCCTCGAAGGCAAGCAGCTCAGCCTCGACGACTACAAGGGCAAGGTCGTCGTCCTCAACGTCTGGGGCTCCTGGTGCCCGCCCTGCCGGGCGGAGGCGCCGAACTTCGTGAAGGTCGCCGACGCCACCAAGGACAAGGGCGTGCAGTTCGTCGGGATCAACACCCGCGACACGGACAAGGGCCCCGCGCTCGCCTTCGAGGAGAACTACAAGGTTCCCTACCCGAGCCTGCACGACCCGATGGGCAAGCTCATGCTGCGCTTCCCCAAGGGCACGCTGAACCCGAACTACATCCCCTCCACGATCGTCATCGACCGGGACGGGAAGGTCGCCGCGCGCTCGCAGCAGCCGCTGGACGAGAAGAAGCTGCGCAAGATGATCGACCCGCTGGTCGCGGAGAAGTGATGTCGAGCCTGGTCACCTCCGGGGGTCTTGCCACCCTCGCCGCAGTCGGTGAACCGAACCAGACCGTACTGAACGGAGCGCTCCTCATCGCGCTCCCCGTCGCCCTGCTCGGCGGCCTCGTCTCCTTCTTCTCGCCGTGCGTACTGCCGCTCGTGCCGGGCTACCTGTCGTACGTCACGGGGGTCGGCGGCACGGATCTCGCGGAGGCCAAGCGGGGGCGGATGGCCGCGGGCGCCGGGCTCTTCGTGCTCGGCTTCACCGCCGTCTTCGTCTCCACCGGCGCCCTCTTCGGCTATGCCGGGCAGAACCTGCAGCAGTACCAGAGCGTCATCACGAAGGTGCTCGGCGGACTGATGATCGTCCTCGGCATCTTCTTCATGGGGCTCATGCCCTGGCTCTCCCAGCGCGAGTTCCGCTTCCACAAGAAGCCCGCCGCCGGGCTCGCGGGCGCTCCGGTACTGGGCGCGCTGTTCGCCGTCGGCTGGGCGCCCTGCGTCGGGCCGACACTCACATCCGTCAACACTCTGGCCCTCGACCAGGCGAGCGCCGGGCGCGGGGCCATACTGAGCGTCGCGTACTGCGTGGGGCTCGGTGTTCCGTTCATCCTCGCGGCGATCGCCTTCCGCAAGGCGCTAGGCGCTTTCAGCTGGGTCAAGAAGCATTACGTCTGGGTCATGCGCATCGGCGGCATCATGATGATCGCGACCGGACTGCTGCTTGTCACCGGCGTCTGGGACAGCATCGTGCAGCAGATGCAGGTCTGGTCCAACGGCTACACGGTGGGAATCTGATCCATGAGCAAGACCGAAGCCCCTGAAGAGCAGAACGAGCTGGGTGCCGCGGGCTCCCAGCTCTCCACCGCGCCCGTGGACCGGGCGATGCCCGGATCCTTCGGCGGGAAGCGTGCCCCCGGCGCCGTCGGGTGGCTCGTCTGGTCCGGCCGCGAGGTCGTCGGCTGGGTGCGCTGGATGTGGCGGCAGCTGACCTCGATGCGGGTCGCGCTCCTGCTGCTCCTGCTGCTCTCGCTCGGCGCGATCCCGGGCTCGCTGATCCCGCAGACCAGCATCGACGAGCTGAAGGTCGCCGACTTCAAGAAGGCGCACACCACGCTCGGGCCGATCTACGAGAAGTTCCAGCTGTTCGACGTCTACAGCTCGGTGTGGTTCTCGGCGATCTACATCCTTCTCTTCGTCTCCCTCATCGGCTGCATCGTGCCCCGCACCTGGCAGTTCGTCGGCCAGCTGCGCGGACGCCCGCCGGGCGCCCCCAAACGCCTCGACCGGCTGCCCGCGTACACCACGTGGCGCACCGATGCCGAGCCCGAGAAGGTGCACGAGTCCGCGCTCTCGCTGCTCAAGGGGCGCCGCTTCCGGGTGCACACCACCGGCGGCCAGGGGACGTCCAAGACGTCGGTCGCCGCGGAGAAGGGCTATCTGCGTGAGGCGGGCAACCTCTTCTTCCACATCTCGCTGATCGTGCTCCTGGTGGCCTTCGCCGTCGGGGCCCTGTTCAAGTCAGAGGGCGGCAAGCTCGTCGTCCAGGGAGACGGGTTCTCCAACACCCTGACCCAGTACGACAACTTCAAGTCCGGCAGCCTCTTCGACACCGAGGAGCTACCGCCGTTCAGCTTCAAGCTGGACAGCTTCGACTCGACGTTCGAGCGCAAGGGCCCCGAGAAGGGGACGGCACGCACCTACCGTGCGAACGTCACCTACAGCGAGGGCCCCGACGGCGCGGAGAAGAAGAAGGCCATCGAGGTCAACAAGCCGCTCGAGGTCGACGGCTCGAAGGTCTACCTCATCGGCCACGGCTACGCCCCGACCGTCACCGTTCGCGACGGCAAGGGCAAGGTCGTCTACAAGGCGTCCGTGCCGTTCCTTCCGATCGACTCCAACGGCACGGCCACCGGCGCCGTCAAGGTCCTCGACGGCTACCGCGACAAGAGCGGCAAGAAGGAACAGCTCGGCTTCAACGCCTTCTTCGTGCCGACGTTCGCTGGCGAGGGACACGGCCAGATGTTCTCCCAGTTCCCCGCCCTGGACTACCCCGTGCTCGCGCTGTCCGCGTACCACGGGAGCCTCGGTGTGGACTCCGGCCTTCCGCAGAACGTCTACCAGCTGGACACCAGCAAGATGGACAAGTTCAAGGACTCCAAGGGCGACCTGCTCAAGAAGCGGATGCGGCCCGGCGAGACGATGACGCTGCCGAACGGCGCGGGATCGATCACCTTCGAGAAGGACATCAAGCGCTGGGCGACCTTCCAGATCTCCCAGCAGCCCGGCAGCATGTGGGCGCTGATCGGAGCGATCTCCGCCATCGTCGGCCTCGCCGGATCGCTGTTCATCCAGCGCCGCCGCGTGTGGGTGCGGGCCGTCCGGGGCGCTGACGGCGTCACCGTCGTCGAGATGGCCGGGCTCGGCCGCAGCGAGTCCGCCAAGCTGCCCGAAGAACTCGGCGACCTCGCCGCGCACCTTCATGAGAAGGCGCCGAGCGCGCCCGATCCAGACCATGCCGATTCCACCCCCCAAGTTGTTCCTGCCGAAGGGGCTGAGAAGTGAATCTCGCCACCACCCTCGCCGCCGAACCGAACGAGAACCTCGCGAGCATCAGCAATGTGCTGATCTACTCCGCGATGGCCGTCTATCTTCTTGCCTTCTTCGCGCACATGGCCGAGTGGATCCTCGGCAGCCGCAGCAAGGTCGCCCGCACGGCTTCCGCGATCACCGCGAAGACCGACGCCGCCGTCGAGGCGCCCGCGGTCACCGCCAAGGCCAAGGGCGGCACCGCCGTCCTCGACCGGCCGCAGACCGCCCCCAAGGTCGTCACCCGCTCCGCAGCCGGACGCCGCGACGTTCCGGACGGTCCCGGCGCCGCGGCCGGTGACGAGAAGGGGGACCTCTACGGCCGTATCGCCGTGTCCCTCACCGTGCTCGGGTTCCTCGTCGAGTTCGGCGGTGTGCTCACCCGCGCCCTCTCGGTGCAGCGGGCGCCGTGGGGCAACATGTACGAGTTCAACCTGACGTTCTCCACGATGGCCGTCGGCGTGTACCTCGTGCTCATGGCGCTGAAGAAGAACGTCAACTGGCTCGGCCTTCCGCTGATCACCACGGTCCTCCTCGACCTCGGTCTCGCCGTCACGGTCCTGTACACCGCGAGCGACCAGCTGGTCCCCGCCCTGCACTCGTACTGGCTGTGGATCCACGTCTCCACCGCGATCTTCTGCGGGGCGTGCTTCTACGTCGGTGGCGTCGCGACGGTGCTCTACCTCTTCCGGGACAGCTACGAGGCGAAGCTGGAGCGCGGCGGTCAGCCCGGCAAGTTCGCCACGTCCGTCATGGAGCGGCTGCCCGCCGCGGCCTCGCTCGACAAGTTCGGCTACCGCGTGAACGCCGCGGTCTTCCCGCTGTGGACGTTCACGATCATCGCGGGCGCGATCTGGGCCGGCGACGCGTGGGGCCGCTACTGGGGCTGGGACCCCAAGGAGGTCTGGTCCTTCATCACCTGGGTCGCCTTCGCCTGCTACCTGCACGCGCGCGCGACGGCGGGCTGGAAGGGCCGCAAGGCCGCCTACCTGGCCCTGATCGCCTTCGGCTGCTGGCTGTTCAACTACTACGGCGTGAACATCTTCGTCACCGGCAAGCACTCGTACGCCGGGGTCTGACACCCTGAAGGCCGCCTGAAGGCCGGTTCCTGTGACTCACGTCACGGGAACCGGCCTTCGTCGTACGGACAGTCAGAGGGTGTGGAGACGAACCAGGGGGAACTTCAGGCCCGCCGGAGAGCGCTGCGCGCCCGCATCAGGGACGGGGACGCCGACGCCTTCGGCGAGGTCTTCGACGCGTACGCCCGCTCCGTCTACAACCACGCCTACCGCCTGACGGGGGACTGGTCGACGGCGGAGGACATGGTGTCGCTCACCTTCCTGGAGGCCTGGCGGCTGAGGGGCAAGGTCGACGAGGACGGCGGATCCCTGCGGCCCTGGCTGCTCGGCGTCGCCACGAACGTGACCCGCAACGCGCGGCGCGCCGCCCGGCGGCACGCGGCGGCGGTCGCACGGCTGCCGCGCGACCAGACCGTGGCCGACTTCGCCGACGAGGTAGCCGAGCGCATCGACGACAAGGAGCAGCTCGCTCTCGTACGGGCCGCCCTGGCGACGCTGCGCCGTGCCGAGCGCGAGGTCCTCGCGCTGTGCGTGTGGTCGGGGCTCAGTTATGCGGCGGCGGCAGAGGCACTGGGAGTGCCGGTCGGGACCGTACGCTCCCGGCTGTCGCGAGCCCGTACAAAACTCGCGAAACATAGGGAACCGCCTTCCGGGCGCGGACAGATGAGAGGTGACCGCACCACCGCGGTCAGGCCCATCAGGGAGGGAAACCGATGAGTGAATTTCCCGAGCGCGACCTTCCGCCGGGCCGTCATCACCTGCTCAGGGAGCACCTGTTGACCGAGATCCGGCAGAGCGAGAAGCAGCCCCAGAAGTCCCCCGCGTCCGAGAGGACCCAGAAGCGCTGGTTCCGTCCCGCGCTCATCGCGGGAGCGGTGGCGGCGGCCGTCGCGGCGGGCGTCATCGTGGCCTCGCCGTTCGGCGGCCAGTCCGCCCAGGCGGCGCCTTCGGCGGAGACCGTGCGCACGCTGAAGGAGATCGCGGCGGCGGCCGAGCGGCAGCCTGCGCAGAAGAACATCAGGGACGACCAGTTCGTGTACATCAAGAGCAGGCTCGGCTACAGCTCGCAGACCGAGGGGGAGCCGCCCAAGGTCGACCCCGTCCACCCGAGGGAGTTCTGGCTCTCGGTGGACGGCACACACGCGGATGTGCTCAACGAGCCTGCCTCCGACTTCGACATGGAGCGACTCGACCCGGAGGTCAAGCCGGGCGAGCCCCTTCCGGACTCGGCGGCCAACTACCGCAACCTGGCGAAGCTGCCGACCGACCCGGTCAACATGCTGGACTGGCTCCACAAGGTGAGTGACGGCGGCAAGAGCGAGGACCAGAACACCTTCGTGCTGGTCGGCGATCTCTCCTACGAGTCGCTGATGCCACCGAAGCAGGCCGCCGCTCTCTACCTCGCCGCGTCGAAGATCCCGGGCGTCGAGCTGATCGACGACGTGGCCGACGCGGAGGGGCGCCGTGGCGTCGCGATCGCCCGTGAGGACGACGGAGTCAGGGAAGAGCTGATCTTCGACAAGGAGACCAAGCAGTTCCTCGGGGAGCGGGAGGTCGCGACCAAGGACGCGTACGGCTTCAAGAAGGGCGACGTCACCGGCCGCAGCGCCATTCTGGAGCGGGTCGTCGTCGACAAGGCGGGGCAGCGGCCGTGAGCGGTCAGCCCGCGACCCGCAGCAGCAGCTTCCCCGTGCTCGTGCGCGCGCCCATCAAGCGGTGGGCCTCGGAAGCGTCCGCCAGCGCGAACTCCGCCGTGACCGGCAGCTCCACCGTCCCGTCGGCCACCTTCGCGAAGGCCCGTGCGGCGACCTCGCGCAGGGCCTGCGGCGCCGACTTGGCGAGGGAGAGGATGGAGAAACCGAAGACGCCGAGCGCCGTCCCGTACAGCTCGGGCTGACCCACCTGCCACGGCTCCGCCGAGCTCGCGTTGCCGAAGGAGACGAGCCGGCCGAACACGGCGAGCGCGGCGAGGCCGTCGCGGAAGGCGTCGCCGCCGACCGGGTCGAGGGCGAGGTCCACCCCGCGTCCTCCGGTGGCGGCGCGGACCTCGGCAGCGAAGCCGTCCCCGACGAACACCTCGTCGTACCCGTGCTCCCGCGCGTACTTCGCCTTCGCCTCGCTCGACACGACGCCGTAGACCGTGCCCGCGCCGCCCGCCTTCGCCAACTGGCCCACCACCGTGCCGATCCCGCCCGCCGCGCCCTGCACGAGGACGCTCTCGCCCGCGCGCAGCCTGCCCACTTCGTGGAGCAGCGCGTGCGCGGTGGGCAGGACCGTGGGCAGGGTGGCGGCCGTGCGCAGGTCCACGCCGCTGGGCAGGGCGAACACCGTCGTGGCGTCGGCGACCGCGACCTCCGCGTACGCGCCGCCCTCGGTGAGCGCGGCGACCTCCTGACCGACCTCGAACCCCTCGACGCCCGCGCCGGTCGCCCGCACGTGGCCGGAGACTTCGAGGCCGGGAACGTAGGGGAGCGAGGGCACGCGGTAGCCCTCGCTGCGGGCCTTGAGGTCGGCGAAGTTCACGCCGGTGTAGGCGACGTCGACGGTGATCTGGCCGGGGCCCGGCTCGGGGGTGCTCGTCTCCACGGCCTTGAGGACCTCGGGACCGCCGTACTCCTGGAACTGGATCGCGCGCATGGTGGACATGACCGGCACCCTTCGAGTGTTCCTGGTGATCTGAGTGTTCAACGGGAAGCGAACACTCGGAGTGTATGGTTTTCATCGAACACTCTGCAAGGGGTCGAAGAGGGGAAGGGAGGGGTCGGCCGTGGTGAACACTCACCACCGCGCGGCGCCGGTGCACGTCCACCCGGACGAGGTGCCCGTACTGACCGCGCTCACCGCGCTCGCCGATCCCGTACGCATGGAACTGGTAAGGGAGTTGGCGTCGTCCCCCGACTGGACCCGCTCCTGCGGCAGCTTCGACGTGCCCGTCGGCAAGGCGGCCCTGAGCCATCACTTCGGGGTGCTGAGGGGGGCGGGCCTCGTCGAGCAGCGGGACGAGGGGCCACGCCGCGTCAACAGGCTCCGCCGGGAGGAGTTCGAGGCACGCTTCCCCGGGCTGCTCGCCCTGGCCCTGCGGCCCGACTAGTACCCCGTCACACTCCCCGGCGGCGGGTCATCGTCCCGGCCGATGACCCCATCGGCAGGACGCCCCACTGGCTCGTGGACCAGGGCATACGTCCGCTCGTAGCTTCTTGGGCATGACCTCCATGAGCTCCATGACCGCAGAGAACAAGGGCACGGCCCAGCTCACCGCCGCGATGATGCTCTCCGGCACCCTCGGCATCTTCGTCGTCGAATCCGGTGCGTCGGCGTTCAACGTCGTGTTCTTCCGGGTGCTCTTCGGCGCGCTCGCCCTGGGCGCCTACGCCTTCGCCCGCGGCTACTTCCGCGACCACGGCATCACCCCGAAGAAGCTCGGACTCGCCGCGCTCGGCGGCGCGTTCATCGTCTTCAACTGGGTGTTCCTCTTCAAGGCGTACGAAGCCACCTCGATCTCCCTGGCCACCGTCGTCTACCACACGCAGCCGTTCCTGCTCGTGCTGCTCAGCGCGGTCATCTTCCGTGAGCGTCTGACCCGGCATCAACTCATCTGGCTGGCAACCGCGTTCGCCGGTCTCGTCCTCGTCTCCGGGGTGCGCCCCGGAGACCTCGGCTCGCTGACCGGCATCGGCTTCGCGCTCATCGCCGCGCTGCTCTACGGCCTCTCCACGCTCGTCACCAAGCGCATCACCGGCGTACGCCCGCACCTCATCGCCCTAATCCAAGTCCTCGTCGGCATCCCGCTGTTGCTGCCCTTCGCCGACTTCGGCGCGATGAGCGGAACGGGCGCCGGATGGGGCTGGCTCGTCGGACTCGGCATCATCCACACCGGCCTGATGTACGTCCTGATGTACGCGGCGTACGCGAAGCTGCCCACCGCCAAGATCGCCGTACTCGCCTTCACGTACCCGGCGGTCGCGATGGTCGCCGACTGGGCCGTCTACGGGCACCACATCGGGCTCGTCCAGGCGCTCGGCGTCCCGCTGATCGTCCTCGCGAGCCTCAAGGTCAACCGGGCCAAGTCGCCCAAGGTGGTCACGAGTTCGGTGACTCCGCTGCCTGCTCCCGCACCAGCCGTACCGACTGCTCGATGAAGAGCCGCACATGAGCGGGCAGCCGCTTCCCCGAACGCCACGCCAGCTGCGTGTGCAGCACGAACGGCGGCTCCCACGGCAGCGCGACGAGCACCCCCGAAGCCAGCTCGTCCCGCACCGCCATCCGCGGAAGCAGCGCCACCCCGAGGCCACCGGCGACACCCCGCTTGGTGGCCTCGATCGTGCCGAACTCCATGAAGGGCGGCGGGCCGCCGTTGCGCACCCGCAGCTCGTCCTCGAACAGATCCCGGTAGGGGCAGCCCGGCTCGGTGCCGACCAGCTGCACCGCCGCCAGATCGCCCGTTTCGAGCGAATCCGCCCCGTGCCCGGCCAGCGGATGCGTCGGCGCGCAGACCAGGACCAGCGGCTCCTCGGCGAGCACCTCGGTCTCCAGGCCCGCGTGCTCGGTCTCGCGCTCCATCAGGAACCCGACGTCGTACGTCCCCTGCCGCAGCGCGTGCCGGGTCTCGTCGCCCAGCGTGGGGCGCAGGGAGAGCTGCACCCTGGGGTAGCGGTGGTGGAAGAGTTCGAGCAGCGGGGGCAGGCGGTAGGAGGTCAGCGACTCCATCGTGCCGACCGCGATCGCGCCGGTCGGCTCCTCGGCGTCGACGACGGCGGACCGTGCCTCGTCCGTCAGCTCGATGATCTGCCGGGCGTAGGGGAGCAGGCGTTCACCGGCCTCCGTCAGGCGGATGCGGCTGCCGAGCCGGTCGAAGAGTTCCGTGCCGAGCGAGGATTCCAGGGAGCGGATCTGGCTGGTGACGCTCGACTGGGCGTACTTCAGCTCGGCGGCGGCCTGCGTGAAGCTGAGTACGGACGCGACCTTCTCGAACGTGACGAGCAGTCGTAGCTCCATCAGCCCTCGCTTCCGCCGTCCCGCTTCTTCTCGTCCGGGTCCTCGTCCCTGAGCGACTTCAGGAACTCGGGGTTGTCGTCCGGTGCCACCCACTGTCCGCCGCGCCCGGCGCGCGGGCCACTCCCACCGGCAGGTGTCTTGCGCACCTTGCCCGTGACGAACCAGGCGATCGGCCCGAGCAGGACCTCGCCGAAGAGCAGCACGATGAAGACCCAGGCGATCTTCGGCAGGTGCCTGATCTCCTTCTCCGGAGTGTTCAGGACGTCGATGAAGGCGTAGATCCAGACCGCCAGGACCAGAAGGAACGGCAGATACCTGAGCATGGTGGCGCGATCCCCCAAGCGGTGGCGGCGGGGAGCGAGCGTGCCCCCGGTGACGGGGCCAGGGTAGCCGGTGACCGATACTTGACCGCATGGCTTACGACGATCTTCGCTCCCTGCTCCGTGCACTGGAGCGCGAGGGCGATCTCAAGCGCATCAAGGCCGAGGTCGATCCGTACCTGGAGGTCGGCGAGATCACCGACCGGGTCCAGAAGTCCGGTGGCCCCGCGCTTCTCTTCGAGAACGTCAAGGGCTCGGCGATGCCCCTCGCGATGAACGTGTACGGGACGGACCGCCGCCTCCTGAAGGCGCTCGGCCTGAAGTCGTACAGCCAGATCAGCGAGAAGATCGGCGGCCTCCTCAAGCCGGAGCTGCCGCACGGCTTCGTCGGTGTGCGCGAGGCCTTCGGGAAGCTCGGCGCGATGACGCACGTACCGCCGAAGAAGGTGAAGTCCGACAACGCGCCCGTCCAGGAGGTCGTCCTCACCGGCGACGACGTCGACCTGGAGAAGCTGCCCGCGCTCTTCACCTGGCCCGAGGACGGCGGCTCGTTCTTCAACCTGGGCCTGACCCATACCAAGGACCCGGACACCGGCGTCCGCAACCTCGGCCTGTACCGCCTCCAGCGCCACGACAAGCGCACCATCGGCATGCACTGGCAGATCCACAAGGACAGCCGCAACCACTACCAGGTGGCCGCCCGCAGGGGCGAGAAGCTCCCCGTCGCGATCGCCTTCGGCTGTCCGCCCGCCGTGACGTACGCCTCCACGGCGCCGCTGCCGGGCGACATGGACGAGTACATGCTGGCCGGGTTCATCCAGGGCAAGCGCGTGGAGATGGTCGACTGCAAGACGGTCCCCCTCCAGGTCCCCGCGCACGCCGAGGTCGTCATCGAGGGCTGGCTCGAGCCGGGCGAGATGCTGCCGGAGGGCCCCTTCGGCGACCACACCGGCTTCTACACGCCGCAGGAGGACTTCCCCGCCCTGAAGATCGACTGCGTGACGATGCGGAAGCGCCCGCTGCTCCAGTCGATCGTGGTGGGCCGCCCGCCGACGGAGGACGGCCCGCTCGGCCGCGCCACGGAGAGGTTCTTCCTGCCCCTCCTCAAGGTGATCGTCCCGGACATCGTGGACTACCACCTGCCGGAGTCCGGCGGCTTCCACAACTGCGCGATCGTCTCGATCGACAAGAAGTACCCGAAGCACGCGCAGAAGGTCATGCACGCCATCTGGGGCGCCCACATGATGTCGCTGACCAAATTGATCGTGGTCGTGGACAAGGATTGCGATGTCCATGACCTGCACGAAGTGTCCTGGCGTGCGCTCGGCAACACCGACTACGCGCGCGACCTGACGGTGGCCGAAGGTCCCGTCGACCATCTCGACCATGCCTCCTACCAGCAGTTCTGGGGCGGCAAGGCGGGCATCGACGCGACGAAGAAGCTGCCCGAAGAGGGATACACGCGGGACGGAGGCTGGCCGAACATGGTCGAGTCCGACCCGGAGACGGCGTCGAAGGTCGACCGCCGTTGGAAGGAGTACGGGCTCTAAAGATGAGTGCTGATTCAGCAACGCCGGAACTCTTCGGACCCGAGCCCGCCCCGCCCGGCAAGGTCAAGGCGTTCCTGCGCCTCGTCATGATCGAGCACTCGGTCTTCGCGCTGCCCTTCGCCTACATCGCAGCGCTGACCGCGATGTTCCAGCTGGACGAGAACATCCACTGGGGCCGGCTGCTCCTGGTCACCATCTGCATGGTGGGCCTGCGGACGTTCGCCATGGCCGCGAACCGGATCATCGACCGCGAG
Source organism: Streptomyces sp. NPDC055239 (assembly GCF_053606205.1). Lineage (NCBI taxonomy): Bacteria > Bacillati > Actinomycetota > Actinomycetes > Kitasatosporales > Streptomycetaceae > Streptomyces > Streptomyces sp. NPDC055239. The sequence goes on from NZ_JBSGRD010000009.1 coordinate 58,705, forward strand.
ATCGACGCCCGTAACCCGAGGACCGCCCACCGCGAGCTCGTCACGGGCGCCGTCTCGGTGAAGTCCGCCTGGACCGGGGCGCTGATCGCGCTCGTCGTGTTCCTGGGCGCCGCCGCCCTGCTCAACCCGCTCTGCCTGGCGCTCGCGCCCATCGCGGTGATCCCGATGGTGGTCTATCCCTACGGCAAGCGGTTCACGAACTTCCCGCAGGCGATCCTCGGCATCGCCCAGGCCATCGGGCCGATCGGCGCCTGGATCGCGATCACCGGCGAGTGGTCCTGGCAGGCGGTCATCCTCGGCCTCGCTGTCGGCATCTGGATCGGCGGCTTCGACCTGATCTACGCCTGCCAGGACGTGGAGACGGACCGCGAGGTCGGCGTGAAGTCGGTGCCCGCGCGGTTCGGCATCCCGGCCGCCATCCGGGGTGCGCGCGGCTGCCACCTGGTGACCACGGCGCTCTTCGTCTGGTACGCCGCGGACACCGGCGCGGGCCCGTTCCTCTGGATCGGCATCGCGATCGTCGCGGGCGCGTTCCTCTACGAGCACTCCCTCGTGAAGCCGCACGACCTCTCGCGCCTCAACCGCGCCTTCTTCCAGGTCAACGGCTTCATCGGCATCGCGCTCTTCGTCTGCGCCCTGCTCGATCTGCTGGTGCGCGGTCTGACCGTCTAGGCTCACAGCGTGAAGCCAGGAGATACACAGCGTCAGCCTTGGATCGTGGGGGTGTCAGGGGCCTCAGGGACCCCGTACGCCGCTGCCGTGCTGCGGGCGTTGCTCGCTGCGGGGGAGAGCGTCGACCTGGTGGTCTCGCGGGCCTCGCGCCTGACGATCCTGGACGAGACGGGCATCGCCTTCCGGGACGCGCACTGGCAGGAGGATCTGCGGGAGTGGCTGGAGCGCGGTGCCGACGGGAAGCCGGGGACGTTCGACGCCCCGGTGGACGACGTGCGGTACTGGGCGGCCGGAGACCTGGCCGCAGGGCCTTCGTCGGGGTCGTACGCGACCAAGGGGATGCTGATCGTGCCCGCGTCCACGGCGTGCGTGGCCGGGGTCGCGCTCGGGCTCTCGAAGGATCTGCTGCAGCGGTCGGCGAGCGTGACGCTCAAGGAAGGCCGGCAGCTGGTCGTCTGCGTACGCGAGACACCGCTCAACGGGCAGACGCTGAAGCACTTGGTGACGCTGGACGAGGCGGGCGCGGTCGTGCTGCCCGCCTCTCCGGCGTTCTACGCGGGGGCGACGCACATCCAGGATCTGGTGGACTTCGTCGCCGGGCGGACGCTGGATGCGGCAGGGGTGCCGCATCAGCTGTACCGCCGCTGGAAGGGCGAGCTCGGTTCGGGCTCCGCCCCTCCGGGGGACTAGCGCTTCTTGGCGGCGCGCGACGTGCGGCGCTCGCCCTTGGGCGCGGCGGGCTTGTGGGCACGCGAGCGGTTGGCCAGGTCCTGCAGCTCGCGCATCCGGGCGTAGGCCATCTCGATCGAGTACACGGTGTGTCTCACTCCTGCGGTGTCGTGGAAAAGCCAGTGAAGGCCAGTTTGAAGAATCAACGCCGATCGGCGGAGATTCTGAAAGATTCACAGGGGTTGAACCCTGTTGCACCTTAGATTCTACACATAGACTCGCGGTATCGCTGAATAATGAAAGGCATCGCACCTATGGACGCCGTGGACAGGCAGCTCATCCAGGCCCTGCGCGAGAACGGCAGGGCCTCGTACGCCGAACTCGGCCGGCTCGTCGGCCTCTCGGGACCGAGCGTCACGGACCGGATCAACCGCCTCGAAGCGGCGGGCGTCATCACCGGCTACCGCGCGACGGTGGACTCCGCGTCGCTCGGTCTTGGCGTCATCGCCCTCATCGGCATCTCCCTCTCGGACGCCGCCGACCACGAGGACGTGGCACGGCGCCTGAAGGACCTGCACGAGATCGAGGACTGCTGGTTCATCGCGGGCGACGACTCGTACATGCTCAAGGTGCGGGCCAGTGACGTGGACGGTCTGGAGAAGACGATCCGCAGACTGAGCGGCACGAAGGGCGTCTCCAGGACGCGTACGACGATCGTGCTCTCCACGAAGTGGGAGAACCGGGTCGGGGAGCTCCCTGAAGAGGGCTAGGTGCGTGGGCGTACCGTGGGCGAGGCCTGATTTGCGTAGACATTTGGAGAGGTGGCCGGGGTATGGCTGCGTCTATTAAAGACGTGGGACTCAAGCGCGAGCTGGAGCAGAAGGTCCGGGCTGGTGAGCGGCTGTCCCGCGAGGACGGCATCGCCCTCTACGAGTCGGACGATCTGGCCTGGCTCGGCGGTCTCGCCCACGAGGTGCGCACGCGCAAGAACGGCGACGTCGTGCACTTCAACGTCAACCGTCACCTCAACATGACGAACGTGTGCACCGCCTCGTGCGCGTACTGCTCGTTCCAGCGCAAGCCGGGCGAGAAGGACGCGTACACGATGCGCATCGAGGAGGCCGTCCGCCTCGCCAAGGCGATGGAGGGCGAGAACCTCACCGAGCTGCACATCGTCAACGGCCTGCACCCGAACCTGCCGTGGCGGTACTACCCGCGCTCCCTGAGCGAGCTGAAGAAGGCGCTCCCGAGCGTCTCCCTGAAGGCGTTCACGGCCACGGAGATCCACCACTTCGAGACCATCTCGGGGATGTCGGCGTCCGACATCCTGGACGAGCTGATCGAGGCGGGCCTGGAGTCGCTGACCGGCGGCGGCGCGGAGATCTTCGACTGGGAAGTGCGCCAGCACATCGTCGACCACCGCACCCACTGGGAGGACTGGTCGCGCATCCACCGGCTCGCGCACGAGAAGGGTCTCAAGACCCCGAGCACGATGCTGTACGGCCACATCGAGGAGCCCCGTCACCGGGTCGACCACGTGCTTCGCCTGCGTGAACTCCAGGACGAGACCGGCGGTTTCCAGGTCTTCATCCCGCTGCGCTACCAGCACGACTTCGTGGACATGAAGGACGGCAAGGTCAGGAACCGCCTCCAGGCGCGGACGACCATGGCGTCGGGCGCCGAGGCCCTGAAGACCTTCGCGGTCTCGCGCCTCCTCTTCGACAACGTCCCGCACGTCAAGGTCTTCTGGGTCATGCACGGCCTGCAGACGACGCAGCTCGCCCTTCAGCACGGCGCGGACGACATGGACGGCTCGGTCGTCGAGTACAAGATCACGCATGACGCGGACAACTTCGGTACGCCGAACAAGCTGACGCGTGAGGACCTGCTCGACCTCATCCGCGAGGCGGGCTTCCGTCCCGTCGAGCGGAACACGCGCTACGAGTCGATCCGTGAGTACGAGGGTCCTGATCTGGCGCTGCGTGAGACGCCGCAGGCGATGCGGGTCTGACGGTCCTGCCGCGTACGGACGATGTGACGAGCCCCGGCTGCTTCGGCCGGGGCTCGTCGTGTTGTCCGGCATGCGAAACACGGTTGAGGCGTCAAGTAGGTAATGGTTAATCTCGCCCCATGACGCTTACCTTCCGGCTGGACCCGGAGATCGACCCCGCCCTCCGCGACGGCGTCCTCGCCCTCTGGGCCGACGTGTCCAACGCCGGCGGAGCCGTCGGTTTCGTACCGCCCGTGACGGTCGAGGACATACGCCCCGAGTGGCTGAAGCGCCTGGCCCAGCTGAGTGAAGGACACACCAGGCTGCTCGTCGGGTACGACGAGGACGGTGCCGTCGCCGCGACCGCCTTCCTCGCGTACAACACGCACCGCCTGATGAAGCACTGGATCTGGCTGTACGTGGTGATGGTGCACCCCCGGCACCAGGGCAAGGGGTACGGGCGCGACCTGATGGCCGCCGCCGCGGACGCAGCCCGCGGGATCGACGGGATCGAGGCGATCCGGCTGACCTGCCGGGGCGGCACGGGAGTCGACAGGTTCTACGAGTCCTGCGGATACAAGGAGGTCGGACGGGTGCCCGGCGCGATCCGCGTCGCCCCCGGTGACGACCGCGACGACATCACGATGCTGCTCCCGCTGGGCTGAGGCTCACCCCCTTGCCGGACGCGACCCCTCCCATGCTTCACTGGAGGGGCTCGTCCTACTCGGGCCCATTTCGGAACGGAAGAGTGGATTGACATGCTCCGCTACACGCTGATGCGCCTCGGACTCTTCGTGGGCTGCTTTTTCGCGGTCTGGGGACTTGTCTACGCCGGGATCCTGCCGAAGGGCCTCGGAGACTCCAACCTCCTCTGGGTGCTGCTGCTCTCCCTCGTCATCTCCGCCCCCCTCAGCTTCGTGCTGCTGCGCAAGGAGCGGGACAGGGCGTCGGTCCAGGTCGTCGAGCGCGTGGAGCGGACCAAGGCCAACCTGGAGGCGAACCGCACCATGGAGGACGTCGCCGACGACACCGCTCGCGCGAAGTCGTAAGGCGTGAGCCGTAGGCCGTAGGTTTCGTCGCCTTCGTCACAAAGACCTCAACCCCGGTACTGGAGCAGCCGCTCCGGACCGGGGTTTCTTGCGTCCCAGAGGCACCCCCGCCTCCGATCGGCCTCGTCTACCTCAAACAACACCTTTGATGTTCTCAAAGTTCAAGTGTTAACGTGTTCGACATGAAGACAGCAGCCGCGCCCCGCATCCTCATGAGCGTTCCGCTCGTGGCGCGCCTGCATGTCGATCTCTGCCGCTGCGTGTCCGCGGCCTGTCGTCGCCGTCTCTGAGTTCTCGCTGAGTCTCTCTGAACAGCGCAATCGACAAGCACCAAGTGACATCTGCACTGCAGCGGCGCCGTCTCGGCCGTCCCGTCTGACCCCCTCGCGGTCGCCGCTCCCTCACGTCCCCCGCCATTACCCGGAGTGTGTCCGTGTCCGCGAACCCCCCTGTATCCCCGGTCTCCGAGACCGACGAGCCGCAGTCCGGCTCCCGGATACCCAGATTCCTCAAGCTGCCGTTCTGGGCGCAGATCCTCGGCGGTCTGGTCCTCGGTGTCCTGCTCGGCTGGCTGGCCCGCAGCCAGGACGTGTCCTGGCTCGTCACCACCCTGGACAAGGTGGGAAGCACCTTCATCGGGCTGCTGAAGCTGGCGGTCGCCCCGCTCGTCTTCTTCGCCATCCTGGTGTCGATCACCAACCTGCGTAAGGTCAACAACGCCGCGCGCCTCGCCACGCAGACGCTGATCTGGTTCATGATCACGTCACTGATCGCCGTCGTCATCGGCCTCGCGATCGGGCTCATCACCAACCCGGGCGCCGGCACAGGACTCACCCCGAAGGACGGCGCCAAGCCGGACCACGCGGGCTCGTGGCTCGACTTCCTCACCGGGATCATCCCGACGGACATCATCACGCCGTTCACCGAGCTCAACGTCCTGCAGATCGTCTTCATGGCCGCCGTCGCCGGTGTCGCCGTACTGAAGATCGGTGAGAAGGCGCAGCCGATCCTGGAGCTCAGCGAGTCGGTTCTCGCGCTGCTCCAGAAGGCCCTGTGGTGGGTCATCAAGCTCTCGCCGATCGGCACCATCGGCCTCATCGGCTTCGCCATCGCCGACTACGGCTGGGACCTGATCAGCAAGTACGCGACGTTCACCGTCGACATCTACGTCGGCTGCGCCATCGTGATGTTCGGCGTCTACCCGCTGCTGCTCTCCACGGTCGCCAAGGTCAACCCGCTCCAGTTCTTCAAGGGCGCCTGGCCCGCGATCCAGCTGGCCTTCGTCTCGCGCTCCTCGGTCGGCACGATGCCGGTCACCCAGAAGGTCACCGAGCGCCTCGGCGTGCCGAAGGAGTACACGTCCTTCGCGGTGCCGTTCGGCGCCACCACGAAGATGGACGGCTGCGCCGCGATCTACCCGGCGATCGCCGCGATCTTCGTCGCGCAGATCTTCGACGTGCAGATGGGCATCAAGGAGTACGTCCTGATCGCCTTCGTGTCGGTGGTGGGCTCGGCCGCGACGGCCGGTCTGACCGGCGCCACAGTCATGCTGACGCTGACCCTGTCGACCCTTGGCCTCCCGATGGAGGGCGTGGGCCTGCTGCTCGCCATCGACCCGGTCCTGGACATGATGCGCACCGCCACGAACGTGGCAGGGCAGGCCGCCATCCCGGTGATCGTCGCCGCCCGCGAGAAGATCCTTGACCGCGAGGCCTACGAGAGTGCGTCGGCGTCGCCGCTCGACGACTTCGACGGCACCACCGACGAGCCGCAGACGGTGCCTGTCGCCGCCTGACGTCCCCCGGCTCGTGGCGAGCGTGCCCCGTACCTGGATTCGTTCATTCGATCCGGGTGCGGGGCACGTTCGTTGCCGGCCTGGCGGCGCGGACGATGGCGGAGTGCATGCCGTCGGCGACGGGGTGGGTCGGGGTGAGTTCGATGTCCGTGAAGCCGGCCGCCGACAGGCCCTCGCGGTACTCGGTGAAGGAGAGCGCGCCCGCGATGCAGCCGACGTAGTCGCCGCGTTCGGCGCGCTGGTCGGGGGTGAGGGTGTCGTCGGCGACGACGTCGGAGATGCCGATCCGGCCGCCGGGGGCCAGGACGCGGAACATTTCGGCGAACACCGCGGGCTTGTCGGTGGACAGGTTGATCACGCAGTTGGAGATGACCACGTCGATGGTGTGCGCGGGCAGCGGGATGCTCTCGATCGTGCCCTTGAGGAACTCGACGTTGGTGGCGCCCGCCTTCTCCTGGTTGGCGAGTGCGAGGGCGAGCATCTCCTCGGTCATGTCCAGGCCGTAGGCCTTGCCGGTGGGCCCGACGCGGCGCGCGGACAGCAGTACGTCGATGCCCCCGCCTGAGCCGAGATCCAGGACGCGCTCGCCTTCGTGGAGGTCGGCGACGGCGGTGGGGTTGCCGCAGCCCAGCGAGGCGGCGACGGCCTCGGCGGGGAGTTGGCCGCGCTCGGCGGCGGGGTAGAGGGTGCCGCCGAAGTTCTCGTCGACCTCGATCGCGGCCGGTCCGCAGCAGGCGGTGCCGCCTTCGGTGACTTGGGTTGCGGCGGCCGCGTAGCGCTCGCGGACGGTTTCGCGCAGGTCGCTGTTCTGCTCGCTCATGACGATGCTCCTCGGGTTGCATTGACATCTATCGATGCAACCTTGCGCCGTGGATCGATGCCTGTCAATATAGAAGTATGTCGAAACAAGAGCTGGTGGTGCTCGGTCAGGACGGTGACGGCGCTGCGGAGAAGTGCTGTCCGACCTTGCTGACCGCCCCCATGGCCGAGGACCAGGCCGTCGAGTTGGCGAAGGTGTTCAAGGCCCTCGGGGACCCGGTGCGGCTGCGGCTGCTGTCGATGATCGCCTCGCGGGAGGGCAAGGAGGGCGGGGAGATCTGCGTGTGTGATCTGACCCCGGCCTTCGACCTGTCCCAGCCGACGATCTCCCACCACCTCAAGCTGCTGAAGCAGGCCGGTCTGATCGATTCCGAGCGGCGGGGGACGTGGGTGTACTACCGGCTGCTGCCCGAGACGACGGACAGGCTCGCGGCGGTACTCACTCGCCGGGGAGCGGTGGGGGCGGAGCCGTCCGCCGAGGCTGCCGGGGCCGTCTCGTGAGCGATGCGCCGACTGCTGCTGCTGCCGACGCTGCGGGCCCGGTCGCGGCGCGGCTGTCGTTCCTCGACCGGTTCCTCGCTGTGTGGATCCTGATCGCGATGGCCGTCGGTCTGGGCCTGGGGCGTCTCGTGCCGGGCCTCGGGGACGCGCTGGCCGAGGTGACGGTCACCGGGGTCTCGCTGCCGATCGCGCTCGGTCTGCTGGTGATGATGTATCCGGTCCTCGCCAAGGTCCGCTACGACCGGCTCGACTCCGTCACCCGGGATCGCCGCCTGCTGATCCCCTCCCTGGTCCTGAACTGGGTCCTCGGCCCGGTGCTGATGTTCGCGCTCGCCTGGGTCTTCCTGCCCGACCTGCCGGAGTACCGCACCGGCCTGATCATCGTCGGGCTCGCCCGGTGCATCGCGATGGTCATCATCTGGAACGACCTGGCCTGCGGCGACCGCGAGGCGGCGGCCGTTCTGGTCGCCCTCAACTCCGTGTTCCAGGTCATCGCGTTCAGCCTGCTCGGCTGGTTCTATCTCTCCGTCCTGCCGGGCTGGCTCGGCCTGGAGACGACCGGCCTCGACGTGTCGGTGTGGGAGATCGCCCGCAGCGTGCTGATCTTCCTGGGCATCCCGCTGGCGGCCGGCTTCCTGACCCGCAAGCTGGGGGAGAAGGCCAAGGGGCGCGCCTGGTACGAGGCCGAACTGCTCCCCAGGATCGGCCCGTTCGCGCTCTACGGGCTGCTGTTCACGATCGTCGTGCTGTTCGCCCTCCAGGGGGACGCGATCACTTCGCGGCCGGTGGACGTGGTGCGGATCGCGCTGCCGCTCCTCGTGTACTTCGCTGTGATGTGGGCCGGATCCATGGCCCTGGGCAAGGCCGTCGGCCTCGACTACCCGCGGGCCACCACGCTGGCGTTCACCGCGGCGGGCAACAACTTCGAACTCGCCATCGCCGTGGCCATCGCCACCTTCGGTGCGACGTCGGGGCAGGCGCTTGCAGGGGTCGTCGGTCCACTGATCGAGGTGCCGGTGCTGATCGGCCTGGTCTACGTCGCGCTCGCGGCCCGCCGCTACTTCCCCGGGCCCGGCCGAACGGCAACTGGATCGGCTGCTCACGAGGAAGGCCCCGCCCATGTCTGAGGCAGCTGCCGCCAAGCCCTCCGTGCTGTTCGTCTGTGTGCACAACGCCGGACGCTCGCAGATGGCGGCTGCCTGGCTCGCCCATCTCGCCGGTGACCGTATCGAGGTCCGCTCGGCGGGATCCGCCCCCGCCGAAAGGATCAACCCCGCCGTCGCCGAAGCCATGAGCGAAGTCGGCATCGACATCGCGGCCGAAGTGCCCAAGATCCTCACAGCCGAAGCCGTTCAGGCATCCGACGTGGTGATCACCATGGGCTGCGGCGACAGTTGCCCTGTCTTCCCCGGCAAGCGCTACCTGGACTGGCAACTCGCTGACCCCGCAGGTCGGGGCACCGTCGCCGTACGACCCATCCGTGACGCGATCAGGGTGAGGGTCGAAGCGCTCATCGCGGACCTGTTGCCCTGACGTCGTAGGCTGGTCGTTCTGTGCGCGGGTTGTGTGGAAGGTGGGTGGCGGGGGTGGGCGATGTGAAGGCCGGTGGCGCCGTGGGGAAGCGGCAGAAGCGGATGCCGCGGGCCGTGCGGGAGCAGCAGATGCTGGACGCCGCCGTGCGGATCTTCGGGCAGCGGGGGTACCGGGCCGCTTCGATGGACGAGATCGCGGAGGTCGCGGGGGTCTCGAAGCCGCTGGTGTACCTGTACTTGAACTCCAAGGAAGAGCTCTTCATCGCGTGCATCCGGCGGGAGGCCGCGGCGTTGGTCGCGGCGGTGCGGGGCGGGGTGAGCGGCGATGGCCCCGCCGACCGGCAGCTCTGGGCAGGCCTGCGCGCCTTCTTCACGCACACCGCCGAGCAGCCCGACGCGTGGGTGGTCCTGCACAACCAGGCCCGTACGCAGGGAGAGCCGTTCGCGGCCGAAGTCGCCGTGATGCGCGAGGAGATCGTGGCGTTCGTTACGTCCCTGATCGCGGAGGCGGCACGGGAAGCGCACCGGAAGCCGGAGCTTGCCGAGCGTGAAGTCGCGGGCTTGGCACAGGCGTTGGTGGGCGCGGCGGAGTCGCTCGCCGGCTGGGCCAACGGGGATGCGTCGGTGTCCGCGAAGGAGGCTGCGGCGACGCTGATGAACTTTGCGTGGGCGGGGCTCGGGGATTTGATGGACGGGCGGCGCTGGGTTCCTTAGTGGAGAGTTCCGGTGAGGTGGGTCTTGGTGTTGCTGCGGAGTTCGAAGGCTTGGCCGGTTGCCGCGTACGTGACTGTGGCGGGGAGTAGTACGGGGGCCTTGAAACCGACGTGTACGTGGGCGGCTTCGGGGGTCTCGTGCTGCGTGTACTCCGCCAGGCAGCGGGCCGCGGTCCACATGCCGTGGGCGATGGCGCGGGGGAAGCCGAGGAGGCATGCGGTGAGGGGGTACAGGTGGATGGGGTTGCGGTCACCTGAGACGGCGCCGTAGCGGCGGCCGAGGTCTGGGGGGAGCTGCCATTCGGCTTGGGCGGCGGGGAGTGGGGTGCTGTCACTTGGTGCGTGTGGCGTGCTGGTGCGGTGGCGGGCCAGGTAGGTGCTGCTGGATGTCCATACGGTGGTGCCGTCGACGCGGGCTTCGGTGACGAGGGTGGCTTCGGTGCCGCGGCGGTGCGGGGTCAAGTGCGATGCGTGGACGGAGAGTTCGAGGTTGTCCGCGGTTGTCAGGGCGCGGTGCTGGGTGATCTCGATGGACGTGTGGACGAGGCCGAGCAGGGGGAGCGGGAAGGCGCGGGTGGTCATGAGCCGCATGGCCAGGGGGAAGCCCAGGACGTGGGGGTAGGTGAGGGGGAGGGTGTGCTCGGGGGTGCGGTAGCCGCAGAGGCGGGAGTAGGCGGCTAGGTGGGTGGCGCTGGGGCGGACGTCGGTGAGGGTCGGGCGGGAGTCGGGGAGCGGGGCGTCGGGGTGGGGGCGCTTGAGGGGGGAGAGGATCGCGCCGCGGAGGAGTAGGGGGGTGAGCATGGGGGGTCCTTTCGGGGTGGGGCCGTCTGTGGGGGCGGGGCCGCGCCGGTATGTCCGTCCTCGCCATCCGCTGGTGGGCGTGTGTCTGCTTCGGCTGGGGAGCGCTGAGTACCGTGCTCCGGGCGGAAATCCCGACACGTCCCCTCGCGTCTCGATGCCGACTGCGGGTGAGTGGGGGCTGTTCGGTGCGGGGGAGGCGCGGGGTAAGCAGAGGCCGGTGCTGACGAGGGCTACGACCCGAGCAGGCTTTGGCCACAGACTCGTACGACCTGCCCGTTCACCCCGCCGGACGCCGCCGAGGAGAGCCACGCCGTGGTCTCGGCCACGTCCACCGGCAGACCCCCCTGCGCCAGAGAGTTCATCCTGCGACCCGCCTCGCGGATGAAGAGAGGCACCGCCGCCGTCATCTTCGTCTCGATGAAGCCGGGGGCCACCGCGTTCACCGTCACCCCGTACTCCGCAAGCGCCCCCGGCGCGAGCGAACGCACCAGGCCGATGATCCCCGCCTTGCTGGCGGCGTAGTTCGTCTGGCCCACGTTCCCCGCGATCCCGGCGATCGACGCGGTGGCCACGATGCTCCCGCCCCGGTTCAGCGTCCCGGACCCGAGCAGCGCGTCCGTCGTGCGCAGCACGCTCGTCAGGTTGACGTCCATGACCGGGTTCCAGCGGTCCGCGGGCATGTTGGCCAGCTTGCGGTCCCGCGTGATCCCCGCGTTGTGGACGAGGATGTCCAGGCCGCCGGGGGCGAGCGCCGACGCCATGCGCTCCCCGGCGTCGTCCGCCGTGATGTCCAGCGGGAGTGCCGTACCGCCGAGCCGGTCCGCGACCCGCACCAGATCCGCCTGCGCGGACGGCACATCGAGCACGACCACCTGCGCGCCGTCCCGCGCGAGGACCTCCGCCACCGCCTCGCCGATCCCGCGCGCCGCCCCGGTGACCAGTGCCGTACGGCCGGACAAGGGCCGGTCCCAGTCGCCGGGGATGTCCGGCTCCACCTCACCCACCTCGATCACCTGTCCGCTGACATACGCCGACCTCGGTGAGAGAAGGAACCGCAGCGTCGACTCCGCGGCCCCCGCCGAGCGCATGCGGACCAGCGTCGCCGTACGGCCACGCCCCAGTTCCTTGCCGAGGGAGCGTACGAAGCCCTCCAGAGCCTGCTGCGCCGCCGCCTGGTGGTGGTCCGACGGCGAGAGCGGTGCGCCGAGCACCACCACGCGGCCGTTCTCCGCCACCGAGCGCACCACGGGGTGCAGCGCCGCGTGCACGTCGGACAGGGCGGGGGTGTCGCTTATGCCCGTCGCGTCCAGTATCACCGCCGCCGGGCGGGAGGAGGAGGGATCGGTCGTGAGCTTCAGGTTCGTTCGCTTCAAGATCGACGCCACCTCCGCCTCGTGAGTCGACTCTCCTGCCGTCAGGTGCAGCAACTCGCCCTCAAGGTGCGGGTGTTCCGGAGTCCAGCGTCGCAGGGGCGACGGCTGGGGGAGGCCGAGCCTTCGGGTGAGGAAGCGGCCGGGCGCGGTGCCCGTGAAGTTCAGATAGCGGTCGGCCATTGTCCAACTCCCAGCTCGGTCGTAAATTTACTTCGGAGTAAGGTTACTCAAGGGTCAGGAGTTGGTCGAGACATGAAACTGCCCACCACCCGCCGCGTGGCGGTCATCGGCGGCAGCCGCATCCCGTTCGCACGCTCCGACGGCCCGTACGCGACCGCGTCCAACCAGGAGATGCTGACCGCCGCGCTCGACGGGCTCGTGGAGCGCTACCGGCTCGAGGAGCCGGGCGCCGTGGGGGAGTTCGTCGCAGGCGCCGTACTCAAACACAGCCGGGACTTCAATCTCGCCCGCGAGACCGTCCTCGGCTCGCGACTCGCGGCCACCACACCCGCGTACGACATCCAGCAGGCCTGCGGCACCGGCCTTCAAGCCGTCATCGCAGCCGCCAACAAGATCACGCTGGGGCAGACGGAGTCGGCGGTCGCGGGCGGCGCCGACACCGCGAGCGACGCCCCGCTCGGCGTCAACGACTCCCTGCGGAAGATCCTCCTCGCCGCGCGCCGCGCCAGGACGGCAGGAGGGCGGGTCAAGGCGCTCGCCCGCGTACGGCCCTCGCACCTCGTGCCCGACATCCCGCGCAACGCCGAGCCCCGTACCGGGCTTTCGATGGGCGAGCACGCCGCCGTGACCGCACAGGCGTGGGGCGTCACGCGCGAGGCCCAGGACGAACTGGCCGCGGTCAGCCACCAGCGGCTCTCCGCCGCGTACGACAGGGGGCTGCTGGACGGGCTCGTCGTACCCTTCCGCGGGCTTGAGCGGGATCAGAATCTGCGACCCGGGTCGAGCGTCGAGAAGCTGGCGAAGCTGAAGCCCGTCTTCGGGGCGAAGGGGCCCAACCCCACCATGACCGCGGGGAACTCCACCCCGCTGACGGACGGCGCCGCCGTCGCGCTGCTCGCCAGCGAGGAGTGGGCCGGGGCGCGCGGGCTCGAACCGCTCGCCTACCTGACCGCGTACGAGACCGCCGCCGTCGACTTCATCGGGGGTGACGTCGTCGGCGGCGAGGACGGGCTGCTCATGGCGCCCGCGTACGCCGTGCCGAGGATGCTGGAGCGGGTGGGGCTCGGGCTCGCGGACTTCGACTTCGTCGAGATCCATGAGGCGTTCGCCTCGCAGGTACTGGCCACGCTCGCCGCCTGGGAGAAGCGGGGGCTCGGGGCCGTGGACCGGGATCGCCTCAACGTCGCCGGATCTTCCCTCGCCACGGGGCATCCCTTCGCCGCCACCGGCGCGCGTATCGTCGCCACCCTGGCCGAGCTGCTCGCCGAACGCGGCACTCCCGGACGTGGTCTGATCTCGATCTGCGCGGCGGGCGGGCAGGGGGTGACGGCGATTCTGGAGCGGGGGTGACCAGCGCACCGTTGAGCACCGGCTTCGCCGAGTCCGTCCTCAATCTCCCCCAAGCTCTTGACGAGCAGGGGGACCCCCTCGACGGGCTGAATCTCTGCCCCCACCGACAAGGAGCCGCCCCTATGTCACCCTCCTCCTCCACCCCTCGCCCCGCCCTCGTGGAACCCCACCTGCGTCACCTCGACGGCGCCGTACGCGAAGTCTCCGTGCCGCCCTTCGCCGCCGCCGTCCGCAGTGGGTCCCTCGCCGACATCCCCTTCGACAACGCCCGCGATGCCCCCGCCGAAGCCGTGCTCTCCCGCAAGGACGCCGAAGGGCGGTGGCGGGACGTGTCGGCCGCTGAGTTCGCCGAGGAAGTCCTCGCCGTCGCCAAGGGGTTGATCGCCGAAGGACTCGCCCCGGGGGACCGGCTCGCGATCATGGCGCGTACGACGTACGAATGGACGCTGCTCGACTTCGCGGGCTGGGCGGCCGGGCTCGTCACCGTGCCCGTCTATCCGACCTCGTCCGCCTACCAGACCCGCTGGATACTCCAGGACTCCGGCGCCGTCGCGCTCGCCGTCGAGACCGTCGCGCTCGCCGCGTCGCTCGGGCCCGAGCGGGACCGGATGCCCGACCTGGAGCACCTGTGGTCCTTCGAGAAGGGGGACGTACGGCGGCTCGCCGAGCTGGGACGGCGCAGCGATGTCTCCGACGCCGAAGTGGAGGGGAGGCGGGCGGAGTTGCGGCCGGGTTCCGTCGCCACGCTCATCTACACCTCCGGCACCACCGGCCGCCCCAAGGGCTGCGTCCTGACCCACGGCAACTTCTTCGCCGAGGTCGACAACGCGATCGAACTCCTCCACCCCGTCTTCAAGTCCATCAGCAAGGAGCCCGCCTCCACCCTGCTCTTCCTGCCCCTGTCCCATGTCTTCGGGCGCATGGTCGCCATCGGGTGCCTGCGTGCGCGGGTGCGGCTCGGGCACGCGCCCAGCATCCAGACCGAGGATCTGCTCGGCGACCTGGCGGGCTTCAGACCCACCTTCCTGCTCGCCATCCCGTACGTCCTGGAGAAGGTCTTCAACACGGGGCGCGCCACCGCCGAGAAGATGGGGCGAGCCTCGTCCTTCGACCGCGCGGCCCGTATCGCCGTCCGCTACGGCGAGGCGGTCGAGGCGCGGCAGCACGGCACGGGCCCAGGACCGACGTTCGGGCTGCGGATGGCCCGCGCGCTGTACGACCCGCTCGTCTACCGGCGGATCCGCGCCGCCCTGGGCGGCAAGGTGCGGTACGCGATCTGCGGCGGCTCGCCGCTCGGACGCCGCCTCTCCGCGTTCTACGCCGGGGCGGGCATCGAGATCTTCGAGGGGTACGGCCTCACCGAGACCACGGCCGCGGCCACCGTGACCCCGCCGCTGAAGCCCCGGCTCGGCACGGTGGGCTGGCCGCTGCCCGGTTCGCGGGTGCGGATCGCGGACGACGGCGAGGTGCTGCTCGCCGGGGGACAGGTCTTCGGCGGGTACTGGGACGGGCAGGCACGGAGTGTGGTGCCCGCGCAGGGGGAGTGGTTCGCGACCGGGGACATCGGCGCACTCGACGCCGACGGATATCTGTCCATCACCGGCCGCAAGAAGGACATCCTCATCACCAGCGGCGGCAAGAACGTGGCGCCCGCCCCGCTGGAGGACTGGCTGCGCGCCCACCCGCTGGTGGGCCAGTGCATGGTCGTCGGCGACGGCCGCTCGTACATCACCGCGCTGCTCACGCTGGAGACGGACGGCATCGCGCACTGGTGCCGTATGAAGAAGAAGGTGCACACGGGCCCCGGCCTGGTGGACGACGCCGAACTGCGCGAGACCCTGCAGCGCGCCGTCGACGAGGCCAACAAGCTCGTGTCGCGGGCCGAGTCCATCCGCCGGTTCGCGGTCCTTCCGGTGGAATTCACGGAGGAGAGCGGCCATCTGACCCCGTCCCTGAAGCTGAAGCGGGACGCCATCGAGCGGGACTTCGCGGAGGAGATCGAGGGCCTCTACGGACACGGTAGGTAGCGGCTGTCACCCACGGTCACCTGAACGGGCGGGGCTGCTGCCCCGCGCTTAGGGTGATCGAGGGGCAGACCCGACCCTGGGAATCCTGGGAGGTTGCCGTGCGCAGAGCTGGTGCGCTCGCCGGTGTGACCACGCTGGCCGTCATGGGGACAGGGATATGGCTGCCGGGCGCGAGCGCGGCGGCTTCCCCTTCCGCGTCTCTTTCGCCGTCGCCCGACCTCTCGCCCGACCTTTCGCCCGATCGGTCGCCCGATCTTTCGCGCTTCTACACGCAGAAGATCAAGTGGAGCGCCTGCGAAGGAGACGGGGCAGGCCTCCTCGAATCCGAGTCCGACGCGACTCCCGTCCCCAAGGACAAGAGCATCCAGTGCGGCAAGATCACTGTTCCCCTCGACTACAGGAAGCCGAAGGGCGACACGGTCAAGGTGGCCATGGTCCGCATCAAGTCCAGCGGCAAGCCCCGGGGTTCGCTCCTGCTGAACTTCGGCGGGCCGGGCGGCGCTGGTGTCTCCGGGCTGCTCAGCGCGCAGAAGGAGTTCGAGTACCTCGGCAAGGGGTACGACGTGGTCTCCTTCGACCCCCGTGGCGTGGGGGAGAGTTCGCCCGTCAGCTGCGGTGACGCCGGTGCCGACGAGCAGGGGATGGACGAGGACTCCGACGACCCCGGCGCCGTACTCGACCGGATGCGCAAGATATCCGAGGCGTGCGAGAAGAAGTCCGGGCCGATCCTTCCGCACATCGGGACCGTCGACGTCTCGCGCGACATGGACGTCATGCGGCAGGCGCTCGGCGACAAGAAGCTCAACTACCTGGGCTTCTCGTACGGAACGCGGCTCGGCGCCGTGTACACCGCCCAGTTCCCGAAGAAGGTCGGACGGATGGTCCTCGACGGCGTGGACACGCTGACCGAGGACGTCGCCGAGCAGGCCCTGGTCAGCGCGGAGGGGCGGCAGACCGCCCTCGACAACTTCACCAAGTGGTGCACGCGCAACGCGGGTTGTGTCCTTGGGGCGGACTCGCGCGCGGCGCGTGAAAGCATGGCCGAGCTGATCAAGGGGCTCGACTCGTATCCGCTCCAGTCCTCCGACGGCGCGGAGTTCACCGGCCAGGACGTCGTGGACGTACTCGGCCAGGCGCTCTACAGCAGGCAGTCGTGGCCCGCCCTTTCGCAGGCGCTCGGCGCGCTGCTCGCGGACGGGGACCCGAGGGCCTTGCTGCGGATGGGCGGGGCCTTGGCCGAGCAGGCTCCGCAGGTCCCGAAGATCCCGCAGGTCCCGCAGGCCCCGCACGTCCCTCAGGCTCCCCTCTCGCCCGGGGACATTCCCGCCGACAACATGGCCGCCGCGCTCATGGCCGTGAACTGCCAGGACGACCCGGACCGGCCCGACGAGGACAGCATCGAGAAGGAAGTCGCCAAGCTCCAGGAGGAGTTCGAGTCGACGTCCGCGATCTTCGGGAAGTCGATGCTGATGCCGGTGCTCTTCTGCTTCGGGCGGCCCGCCGGTACGGACTACATCCGCGAGGACGTACGGGACGTGAAGAGCCCCGACTTCCTGCTCGTCGGCACGCGGGGCGACCCGGCCACGCCGTACCGCTGGACCGAGGAGACCGCCAAGCGGCTCGGCTCTTCTGCCGTCGTCCTGGACAACAGGGGCGACGGGCACACCGGTTACTCCGGGTCGAAGTGCGTGCGGGACAAGGTGGACGGGTTCCTGCTGTACGGGGAGATGCCGAAGGACGGGAGTTCGTGCGGGACGGCGGAGGAGGACTGACGGCTGGACCGACGGCTAGTGGCGGCCGGTGCGAGCCGCCGGGCCGAGGCGCAGCATCGCGTCCTCGTCCGCGCTGCCCGGCTCGGCCTGGTAGACCACGAGCCGCTGGCCGTCCGTCCGCGCCAGCTTCATCACCTCGTACGTCAACGTCATCGCGCCGACCTTCGGATGGTCGAAGGACTTGATGCCCCCGCCGCGCTCGCTGACTTCGTAGCGCTCCCAGAGCCGGGCGAAGTCCGGTGACTTGAGGAGGAGTTCGCCGACCAGTGCGGCAAGGCGGGGCGAGTCCACGTCGGCGCCGGCGACCGCGCGCAGGTGCGCGACGGACTTGGCGACGGTGTCCTCCCAGGGCTGGTAGAGCACGCGCCCCACGGGGTGCAGGAACACATAGCGCGTGACGTTGCGCTGCTCGGCGGGCCAGTCCCACAGGCCCGGCATGAGGCGGCGCCCGGCGGGGTTCGCGGCCAGCATGTAGCTGTAGCGGCTGACCACGTACGCGGGCAGCGGGCTCAGGTTGTCCAGCATGTGCTGCACGCTCGGGCGGACCGTGTCCCCGGCGGTGGGGTGCGGCTCCGTGAGGCGGCCGGATGCCAGCTCGGCCAGCTCGTGCAGGCGCTCGTGGGCGTCGCCGTAGAGACGCAGGGCGCGGGCCAGGGCGTCGATGACCGAGGGGGAGGGGTTCGTCTCGCGGCCCCGCTCCATGCGCGTGTAGTAGTCGACGCTGACTCCGGCGAGGGTGGCGAGTTCCTCGCGGCGCAGGCCGGGGGTGCGGCGCAGGCCGGTCCCTACCGGGAGGCCCGCGTCGGTGGGGCTGATCTGCGCGCGCCTGGCACGGAGATAACGGCCCAGCTCTGTTCCCTCTGGTGCTGCCATCTCTCCATTGTCCCCGGCGCCGGGCTCCCGTGGGGGGCCGTGTCAGGGCCTGGAACGCTGCGGTCTGCCAGGGAGGCGGGCATTGCCGGATTCTGGTTCTGCGAGGGCCTCCCGGCGGGGGGCACGGACCCTTCTCACCTGGGGACGCCCACCTTCCCGCCTGCCGGTCCACTGCCCACCACCACCCGCCGCCGACTGCCCCACTGGCCGCCTGACCCACCGCCCACCGGCCGAGCGAACGCCCCACCGACTCACCGGCCGAGCAACCAAGCGACCGGCTCACCGGCCCACTGGCCGAGCGACCAAGCGACCGGCCCACCGGCCCACCGGCCGAGCGACCGGCCCACCGGCCCACCGGCCAAGCGAACGCCCCACCGACTCACCGGCCGAGCAACCGAGCGAACGCCCCACCGCCCTACCGGCCCATCGGCCCATCGATCGACCGGCCCACCGGCCACCGGCCCATCGATCGACCGGCCCACCGGCCACCTGCCCACCCGTCCGATCGCCCACAGGAGCCACCGCCCATGCCGTCCTCGGTCGTCGCCCCCGCCGCCACTCCCCCCGCCGCCCCCGCCTCCCTCAGCACCGCACCCCCCACCCGCGCCCCTGCCCCCACCCCCACCCTCGCTCTCCTCGCCTCGCTCCTCGGGTTCACCGTCATCACCGTCGACGTGTCCGCCGTGAACATCGCGCTGCCCGCCATCCGCACCTCCCTGCACGGCGGCATGGCGGGCCTGCAGTGGGTAGTGGACGCGTACACGCTGATGTTCGCCGCCCTCATGCTCTCCGCCGGAGCCCTCGCCGACCGGGCGGGAGCGCGGCGCGCCTACGCCTGGGGCGTCGGACTCTTCACCCTCGCCTCGCTCGCCTGCGCCCTGGCCCCCGGCATCGGCACGCTCATCGCCGCCCGCGTGGCGCAGGGCGGGGCCGCGGCCATCGTCATGCCCGCCTCGCTGGCGCTGATCCGGCAGGCGTACGACGACCCGCGCCGCAGGGCGCGCGCCATCGCGATGTGGACGGTGGGCGGCTCCGTCGCCATGGCCGCCGGTCCGGTACTCGGCGGCGTACTCACCGAGGGGGCGGGCTGGCGTGCCGTCTTCCTCCTCAACCTGCCCATAGGCGCCGTGATCCTCGCCCTCCTCGCCCGCACCGCTCCCTCCCCACGCCGCCCCGCGCCCATCGACATCGCGGGCCAGGCCACCGCCGTACTCACCCTCGCGGGCCTCGCGTTCGCCGTCATCGAGGGAGGACACCTGGGCTGGACGAGCGCGCCGGTGCTCGGCGCCGCCGCCCTCGCCGTCGTGGCGGGCCTCGGCTTCTACGTCGCGGAGAAGCGGCACAGCGCCCCCATGGTCCCGCTCCCCCTCCTGCGCGAGCGCAAGGTGAGCGTCTCCCTGGCCATCGGCTTCGCCGTCAACGCGGGCTTCTACGGCATCGTCTTCCTGCTCGGCCTCTACTTCCAGCAGCTGCGCGGGATGTCCGCGATCGCGGCAGGCCTGATGTTCGTGCCCCTGGCCGTCATCATCACGTCGACGAACCTCGTCTCGCCCCGCATGGCGGAGCGGATCGGCCGCCGCCGGGTCATCGTGGCGGGCCAGGCGGTACTCGCCCTCGCCATGTTCGTACTCCTGCCCCTCGCCGCGAACACCCCGCTCTGGCTTGTGCTCGTCCTGCTCATCCCCACCGGCATGGGCGGCGCGTTCGCGGTCCCCGCGCTGACCGCCCTCCTGATGGACGCCGTCCCCGCCCACCGCGCGGGCACGGCCTCCGGCCTGCTCAACGCGCTGCGGCAGACGGGCGGCGCGATGGCGGTGGCGCTGTTCGGCGCGCTCCTGGCGACAGACGGCGGCGGTACGGGCTTCTCGCTCCCCGGGATGCGGACGGCGCTCCTCACGGTGGGCCTGCTCCTGTGCGCGACGACGGCACTGGCGGCCTGGCTGCTCCCGAGAGACGCCGCCGCCCGCGCCTGAGGTGTGGGCCCCGATTGCAGAAAAGTCCCACCTAGGGGGGCGTAATGCCCCTTTTGTGCGGGACTTTTCTGCAGCGCCCCCACCCTCAACCCCCGGCCGGATTTCCGTTGGGGTCGCGGCCGTCGCGCCGCTAACGTTCCCCGCATGCGCCGACAAGCCGAACAAGACCCCGCAACGCCCGGCCCCGTCACCGCCGACGACCTCGACCGCTCGGTCCAACTCGCCCTCGCCGCCCTCCGCGAGGCGCCGCCCACGGCCTGGGAAGGCAAGGCGGGAACGCTGGAGTGGGACTGTTGGGAGACGGTGGAGCACCTCAGCGACGACCTCTTCGCGTACGCCGCCCAACTCGGCCCGCGTCAACCGCCGATGAGCGGCGACGTGCCTTTCGTCTGGGAGCCGCGCAGGCCCGGCGGCCCCTCGAACGCCATCCACGCGGACCGAACGGCGGGCCCCGCCGGGCTGCTCCAGGTCCTGGAGGCGAGCGGCGCGCTGCTGATCGCCATGGTGCGTACGACATCGCCGACCATCCGAGCCCACCACACCTTCGGCGCCTCGGACCCGGAGGGCTTCGCGGCGATGGGGATCGTGGAGACGCTGGTCCACACGTACGACTTGGCCGAGGGCCTTGGGCTGGAGTGGACCCCGCCCGCCGACGTGTGCGCCCGCGTCCTCTACCGCCTCTTCCCGGACGCCCCGCCGGAGTCGGACGAGGAACCCTGGCCCACGCTGCTCTGGGCCACCGGGCGCGGGGAGTTGCCGGGGTCGGGGCGGGCACGGCTCACGTCGTGGCGGTGGTACGGGGAGCCTCGGGGCTGAGGGCCGACCCCAGCAACTTCCCGCGCCCCCGGCGCCGATGAGTTCTCTGCCTCCGGGGGGTCTCACCCGTAGCAACAGCCACACCGCACCGCACCACACCACACCACACCAGTGCGGGCCCTACGCGAACCGGAGAGACCCACATGTCCACAGCCCGAGAGCTGTCGCCCAGACCCGAGGCCCGCGTCGTCTCCGCCGATGGCACCGAGATCGCGTTCGAGGAGTCGGGCAGCGGGCCGGCCGTCGTCCTGGTCGCCTCGGCGCTTGCCGACCGCTCCGACACGGCCAAACTCGCGGCTCTCCTCGCCCCGCACTTCACCGTCATCAACTACGACCGGCGCGGCCGGGGTGCCAGCGGTGACGCCGACGCCTACGCCCCCGAGCGCGAGGTCGAGGACATAGCCGCCCTGATCGAGCACGTCGGCGGTTCGGCCTCGCTGTTCGGCTCGTCCTCCGGAGCGGTCCTCGCCCTGCGCGCGGCAGCCGCCGGAGTGAACGTGGACCGCCTCGCCCTGTACGAGCCGCCGTTCGTCGTAGCCGAGGGCGACGACGGGCCGCCCACGGATCTCGCACAGCACGTCACCGCGCTGCTCGCGGACGGCCGACGCAGCGACGCCGTCAAGTACTTCATGACCCGGGTACAGGGCATGCCCGGTATCGCCGTGTTCTTCATGAAGCTCATGCCGAAGATGTGGGCGAACCTCACCGCGCTGGCCCGCACTCTCCCCTACGACATCGCGGTCATGGGCGACACCCAGCAGGGCAAGCCGCTCGACGCCGAGGAGTGGAAGGGGGTGGCCGTGCCCACCCGCGTCCTCACCGGCGCCAAGAGCCCGGCCGCGTTCCGGCGCGCCGCTGTCGCCCTCACCGAGATCCTGCCGCAGGCCGACCACCGCACCCTGCCCGGCCTCCATCACGGTGCCGTGGTCATGGCCCCGAAGAAGATCGCTCCGCAGATCGTCGAGTTCAGTGCTTGAGCGGTTGAACCAGGCCATGGAGCACATCGAGGGGCATCTCGATCAGCGGATCGATGTGGCTGAGCTGGCGCGGACGGCGGTGACGTCTGAGTACCACTTCCGGCGGCTGTTCTCCGGGTTGGCGGGGATCCCGCTGTCGGAGTACATCCGGCGCAGGCGGCTGACCGTCGCGGGGGCGGAGGTGCTCGGCGGCGAGCGGACGCTGCTCGATATCGCCGTGCGCTACGGCTACTCGTCCGGCGAGGCGTTCGCGCGGGCGTTCCGTGGCATGCACGGGGTCGGGCCCGGCGAGGCCAGGCGGGGCGGGGTGACGCTCCGGTCCCAGCCACGGATGTCCTTCCGCCTCGTCGTCGAGGGGAGCAGCAGCATGACGTACAAGATCGTCGAGAAGGGCGCGTTCCGTGTCGTCGGCAGGAAGGCGCGCGTCCCGCTCGTCCACGAGGGCGCGAACCCGCACATCGCCGAGTTCATCCGGGGGATCGGGCGGGAGACGCTGCGGCGCATCGAGAGCCTGTCGGAGCATGGGCAGGAGCCGGAAGGGCTCGTCTCGGTGAGCCATGATCTGGACGAGAGCCGTGCCGAGGGGACTGAACTCGACTACTACCAAGGGGTGGTGACGACCCGCGCAGACGTGCCTGATGACATGACCGCGCTCCCGGTCGACGCCGGGGCCTGGGCCGTGTTCGTGAGCGCGGGGCCGTTCCCGCTGACGCTTCAGTACCTGTGGCGGGACGTTTTCACGCAGTGGTTCCCGTCGAATCCGTACGAGAGCAGGCCGGGCCCCGAGATCCTGCGGACCCGTCTCTCCGATGACGGGACGCACGCGGACGCGGAATTGTGGATCCCGGTGGAGCGGATGGCGGCCTCCTGAGGGGGCGGCGGAACCTCACCTCAGCGCGTGCAGCGTCCCTTCCCGGCCCTCGCCGAGTCCGTCGATCTCGTCGCGCGCCTTCGAAAGGAGCTGCATCGCCAGCTCGTTCAGTGCCCGCGCCGCCGCGATCTCCTCGCCGATCCTCGGTCGCAGTGAGTCGGAAGGGTGGCGGCTCGCGTGTCCGTGGGCCCGCATCTCACTCCCGTCGGGGAGGCGTACGAGGGCGGCCACCCGGGTGCGGTGGGCGTCCTCCTCGCATTTCAGCTCCACGTGCCAGGCCTCAGCGGAGTCAGTTGTCCCAGCGGTCTCGCTCATCACCCTCACCTCCGGAGCTGCTGTCTGCTGTCGATTCCGGTTGGTTCCAGGGTGCTCCTGCCCGCCTGCCGGGGTCCAGCGGACGGCAGACGGGCAGGGGGGGCGGTCAATAGCCTTGCGCCGTCTAGCAGTTACCCTTCGCCGGTTTGTCCGCGAAGCGGTCCGCCAGCCAGTTCGCCGCCAGCGGTGACTGTGTGATCACCCCGGAGACGTGCTCGCCCAGCGGAACCGTGTGCCACTCCACGTTCGCGCCCTTCGCGCACCAGTCCTTGCGGACCTGCTTGCCCACGCCGTACGGGATCAGCTCATCGGTGATCACGTGATACTGGTAAACCGGCGCGTCCGGAGCCCGGGTGCCGACGGTCGACTCGCGCAGGCGCTGCTGCCAGTCCGGCTGGTCCAGGGGGTTCTTGACCGTCATGTCGGTGATCTTCTTGAAGGAGCCGAGCACCGCGCCGTCCCCCACGCAGCTGTCCCGCAGCGCGCCGGTCAGATTCTTGCCCGCCGGGTTGAGGTACGAGGCCAGGTTCAGTTCGGGGAAGGCCGCGTTCTGGCCGATCGCCGCCATGAAGACCAGGCCGGAACCGTACGAGCCGTCGTTGAAGTCCGCCACCTTCATCAGGTCGCCGGGAATCCCGCCGGTCGCCGTGCCCTTCACCTTCAGGTCGGGGGCGTACGCACCGTGCAGCTCGGCCGCGAAGGCGGCTGCCTGGCCGCCCTGCGAGTAGCCCATGATGCCGACCGGCGTGTCCTCGCCGAGCCCCGCGTCCGGGAGGCGGATCGCGGCGCGGGCGGCGTCGAGCATCGCCTGTCCCTCGGCCTTGCCGACGGTGTAGGTGTGGTCGCCGGGCGTGCCGAGACCCTCGTAGTCCGTCACCGCCACCGCCCAGCCGCGCAGGGTGAGTTGCTGGATGAGGTTGGCTTCCATGGTCGTCCCCCTGGGGAAGCCCGCGCTCGGGGCGCAGTGGTCGCCCATGCCGATCGTTCCGACGGCGTAGGTGATGAGGGGGCGGGGGCCCTTCCTGCCGTCCTGCGGCACGATGACCGTGCCGGAGACGGTGTTCGGTTCGCCCTTCGCCGTCGTCGAGCGGTAGTTGATCTTCCAGGCCTTGGTGTGGGTCGGCTGGCCAGGCAGGGGGTGGAAGCTGCTCGGTGCGGAGTCGACGACGTCTCCCGGGGCGGCGGATTGTGCCGGTGCGGCCTGCGCCGTCGTCGGGGTGACGACCGACAGGCCGAGCGCGGCCACCACGGCCAGGGCTCTTGCGCTGGTACGTACGTGCATGCGGCTCTCCCAACTGTCCTCAGGTGCTGGGGTGGTGCTGAGGTGTGCAGGCGATGACCGTAGTGACTGGTGAGTAGGTCGGGCGCTGGCGGGAGCGCTCAGCTTTGTTGACCCCGGTTCTCCCGGTTCTCCCGGCCCTCTCTGTTCTCGTAGCGGTACGCGCCCGGCGTCGTCCCCGTCCACCGCCGGAACGCACGGTGGAAGGCGGTGTCCTCGGAGAATCCGAGCCGTGCGGCGAGTTCGGCGATCGGTTCCGCCCCCTCGGCGAGTCCCGCTATCGCCGCGTCGCGCCGCACGGCGTCCTTCAGTTGCTGGTAGGAGGTGCCCTCCTGGGCGAGGCGGCGACGCAGCGTCGCGGGGCTCACCGCGAGGCGGGCGGCGATCTCGCCGAGGGAGGGGAGGCGGGGTGAGGTCCGCAGCGCGCGGGCGAGCGTGCGGCGCACCTGCTCGGCGATCGTCGTCCCGTACTCGCGCCGTGAGAGCAGATCGAACGGCGCCCGGTTCAGCATGCCGTCGAGCGCTGCCTCGTCCCGGATCAGCGGGGCCGACAGCCAGTGCTCGTCGAACCCGGCCCCGGTGCGCGCCGCGCCGAAACGGACCGGGCAGCCGAAGAGAAGCCCGTACTCGTCCTTGTGCGGGGGCGGCGAATGCCCGAACTCGGCCCAGTGGAGCGGGATGCGCCGCCCGATCAGCCAGCTGCACAGCCGGTGCCAGATGATGACGAGACACTCGGCGAGGAAGTAGTCGTGTTCGAGGTCGTTGCGTACGGCGAAGACGGCGCTTCCGGTGTCGCGGTGTTCGAGGGTGAGGTCGGGGCCGCCGGGAAACAGCCCGTAGAAGGTGACGCCCCGCTCCAGGGCGGCGCCGAGATCGCGGCAGCCGATGGACGCGTGGCACATCATCGCGAAGGTGCCGGGCCTGCTGACCGCCGAGCCGAGGCCGAGGAACTCGTCGCCGGTCGCGCGGTACAGCTCCCGGAAGAGGCGGGCGAACTGGACCTCGGTGATGCGGGCCCGGTCGTCGCCGAGAAGGAGCGGGGGGATCTGGGCGGTGCGGAGCAGCGGGACAGTGTCGATACCGTGGCGTTCGGCGCCGTGCAGCATGGCGCGGACGTGGTGAACGGTGATGGTCCGGCTGGGCATGGGGTGACCTTCCCCCGTCCCGCGCTCTCTCGAACTCGGCGGCCCACAACTCGGCGGCCCATGCTCCGAACACCCCGCTGAGCTCATCGGCCAACCCCGCTGACGCTTCCCGTCATCCCGCGAAGGGCCGCACTGTCCCTAGCGTCGTACGCATGCAGCCGACGGAGCGCCCCGAGACCCTGGCCGTCCTCACCGAGTGGGCGGCCGAACGCCACGGCACGCTGCCCGCCCTCCGCTTCACATCCGGAGGGTCCGCAGGAGGGGCGTGGGAGGAGGTCTCGTACGAGCAGCTGCGCGACCGCGTACGGGACGTCGGCCAGGAGTTGCTCGCTCTCGGTGTCCGCCCGGACGACCGTGTGGCCATCCTCGCCGAGACCCGCCCCGAGTGGACCTACGCCCACTTCGGCACCTTCGCGGCGGGTGCGGTGGTCGTTCCCGTGTACCCGACGGCGGGTGACGAGGAGGTGGAGTGGGTCATCGGTGACTCCGGCGCCTCGGCGGTGATCTGTGAGAACGCGACACAGGCGGCGAAGATCGAGCGCCTGCGGCCACGGCTGCCGGGCGTACGGCACGTGCTGCTCATGACGGAGCGCGAGCGCGAGCGGCGAACGGAACTGGACGAGCGTGAAGCCCTGTTGGAACGCGCCCGCACCCGCACCCCCGCCGACCTGGCCACCATCATCTACACCTCCGGCACCACCGGCCTGCCCAAGGGCTGTCTCCTGACCCACGGCAACCTCGGCGCCGTCCAGTCCGCCACGCTCCCTCTCATCCAGGGCGGCCCCGGCGACTCCACGTACCTCTACCTCCCGCTCGCCCACCTCCTCGCCCAGCTCATCGAGTTCACGACCCTCATCCAGGGCGGCGAACTCTGTTTCTTCGGCGGGAAGATCGAGAATGTGGTCGCCGAGCTGGCCGAGGCGCGGCCCACGCATCTGCCGTCCGTGCCACGCCTGTTCGAGAAGGTGTACTCCGTGGTGCTCTCCCTCGCGGAATCGCAGGACGGAGGTCGCGCACGCTTCGAGGAGGCGGTACGGATCGGGGTCCTCGCGGCGGACGGCGTCCTGCCGCCCGAACTCCGGGAGGCGTACGAGGCTGCCGACAAGGCCCTCTACGGCCTGGTCCGGCAGGCACTCGGAGGGCGGGTGCGGTGGGCGCTGACCGGCGGCGCCCCGATCCCGCCGCACGTCGTCGACTTCCTGCGGGCGTGCGGGATCGCGGTCTATGAGGGGTACGGGATGACCGAGTCGGCCGGGGTGATCAGCCTCAACCATCCGGGGGCGGTCCGGTACGGCACGGTCGGCCGGCCCATCGAGGGGTGCGAGGTCCGTATCGCCGAGGACGGAGAGGTGCTCGCCCGGGGCGGGATGGTCTTCCCCGGCTACCACGCGGACCCTGCCGCCACCCGCGACGCCCTGGACGGCGAGGGCTGGCTGCACACGGGTGACCTGGGTGCGGTCGACGCCGAGGGCTATCTCAGCATCACCGGCCGCAAGAAGGACCTGATCATCACCTCCGGCGGCAAGAACCTCACTCCGTCCCTCAGCGAACTGGCCGTCCAGCGCTCGCGTTTCGTGTCCCGGGCGGTGATGGTGGGCGACGAGCGGCCCTACCCCGTCGCCCTGATCACGCTGGACGCGGAGGAGATCAGCGGCTGGGCGGAGAGGGAGGGCGGGGAGCTGACCTGGTCGGCCCTCTCGCGGGACCCCCGCGTCCGCGCGCTCGTCCAGGAGGCGGTGGACGCGGCCAACGCGACGGTCTCGCGCCCGGCGCGGATCCGCGATTTCGCCATATTGGACGAGGACTTCACGGTGGAGGGCGGCCTGCTCACGCCGAGCCTGAAGGTGCGGAGGCGGGCGGTGGTGGAGCGGTACGCGGGGCTGATCGATGGCCTGTACGAGAAGGGGACGTACGAGAAGAGCGAGGTGCGGTCTACGACACTCCCGCAAGACGCAACAGCGCCGTAGTCGCCGCCGCGCCGACCACGACCACGGCGAAGGGCGCCTTCCGCCAGGCGAGCACTCCGCCGGCCAGGACGCCGATGGGCCGCGCCCACCCGGCGAAACCGTGCCCCTCGGTGAGCGCGCCGGTGGCGAGCAGCGCGACGAGCAGGACGGTGGCCCCGACGGTCAGCAGCTCCTGCATACGGGCGGGAAGTTCGACGCGCCCGTGCAGCAGGGGTCCGGCGAGGCGGAAGGCGTACGTTCCCGCGGCGAGGGCGAGGATGCAGGCGAGATAGGCGTTCACGAGTCACTCCTCCGGGAGGCGGGGCGTGCGGGGCGGCCGGGTCCGCGTCCCGGTCCGCGCCGGGCGGCGAACAGGCCGAGCAGGGCAAGAAGCACGGGCACCCCTGCGGGCAGCACGGGAGCGGCGACGACGGCGATCACGGCACCGGCGGCCGCGGCCCGCCGCGTCATGCTGTCGGCGCGCAGGGAGGGAAGGACCAGGGCGAGGAGCACCGCGGGGAACGCGGCGTCGAGCCCGAAGCGGTCGGTGTCACCGAGGGCGGAACCGGCGAGCGCGCCCCCGAGGACGCTGACGTTCCATACGGCGAACAGGCCGAGCCCGGATATCCAGAACGCGGCTTTGCGCTGCTTCTGGTCGGGCTGCGCGAGGACGAAGGCCGCCGTCTCGTCGGTGATCAGATGGGCGCCCAGGAGCCGCGCGGTCCAGGACCGTCCCAGGCTGTCGGCGACGGCCAGGCTGAATGCGGCCGTGCGGGAGTTGAGCAGCAGCCCGGTCGCCGCCGCGGCCACCGGGCCGCCGCCTGCGGCGAGGATGCCGATCGCGCTGAACTGGGCGGAGCCCGCGTACACGAGCAGGGACATCAGGACGGGCACCCAGACCGGCAGGCCGCCCGCGACGGCGATCGCACCGAAGGAGACACCGACGACGGCGTCGGCGACCCAGACGAGGGCGATGTCGCGCAGGACACCACGGGGAAGGTGGGAGAGGCGCACGAATCCGTCATTCGTTCGCTCTGGCGGGCTGTCTGTTCGGTCTGACGAACGCATACGTCGTAGGATGGACAGAGCGAATCCCGTTCGTCAAGCCGAACGAACGGTCCGCTATGACGAACGATCGGCGAGAGGCGAGGGAGTACGGGACATGGCGCGGGGCAGGGCGGACGAGGGCGCGGCAGTGAGCGGGGCGATGGGCGGCGACGACCCGGCGGGCGGCGTTCCGGCGACCTCCGGTCCGTCCGGTGGCCCCGGCACCTCCGCGTCCAACACGGCCTCCGAGCCGGGTACGGGCGGGCGAAGTGTGGGCGCGCGGCTTGATGCGGGCGTTGGGGAGGGCTCCGGTGTGACGGGCGGCGCGGGCCCGGCGGGTGGTGCTCCCGATGGGTCCGGCCCCTCTGCGTGCAACGCGGCCTCCGAGCCGGGCGCGGGCGGGCGAAGTGTGGGCGCGCGGCTTGATGCGGGCGCTGCGGCGGACCCCGGCGTGACGGGCGGCGCGGGCCCGGCGGGTGGTGCTCCCGATGAGTCCGGCCCCTCTGCGTCCAACGCGGCGTCGGCGGCAGCCGCAGCCCCCGAGTCCGCCGCAGCCGCAGCCCCCGAGTCCGCCGCGGGCGCCGCAGCGGCCTCCGGCGCTACCGGCGCCCCGCCCGCTTCCGCCCAGGCAGCCCCGGCACCCCCCACCCCCCGCCCAACCCCCTCCCGCCTCCCCCGTGAATGGGTCGCCGCCGCGCTTCGGCGTGAGCGGGCCAAGGCGGGGATTTCGCTTTCCGAGCTGGCCAAGCGGGCCGGGATCGCGAAGTCGACGCTCTCGCAGTTGGAGGCGGCCACCGGTAACCCCGGGATCGAGACGTTGTGGGCGCTCGCCGTGGCGCTCGGGGTGCCCTTCAGCGTTCTCGTGGAGTCACCGGCCCCCGCCGTGACGGTGATCCGGGCGGGGGAGGGGCCGACCATGCACGCCGAACAGGCCTCCTACGCAGGGACGTTGCTCTCCGCCGGGCCCTCCGGCGTCCGGCGCGACATCTATCACGCGGCGGTCGAGCCGGGCTCCGTGCGGGAGTCCGAGCCGCACATCCCGGGGTCCATGGAGCACCTGGTCGTCTCCACGGGGCGGCTGCTCGCGGGGCCGCGCGACGCGACGGTGGAGCTGGCCGCCGGCGACTACATGTCGTACCGGGGAGACGTTCCGCATCTCTACGAGGCGCTGGAGCGGGGCACGACCTTCGTGCTGGTGATGCAGCACAGCTAGGCGGCACAGCTAGGCGCCTCGCCGGGGAGCGCCGGGGAGCGCCGGGATGCGCCGAGCGTCTGCGGGCGCGTCGTGGCTTGTCGCGCAGTTCCCCGCGCCCCTTCGGGCGCTACCCCGCCCGCTCCACCGCTACCCCTTCCGAGGCCTAGGCGCCAGCAACTGCTCGCGCAACGCCGTCAGTTGATGTGACGTCTCCACCGCCCGCCCCTCGTCCAGCGTCGCAAGCGCAAGCAGCAGCGCATCCGCCACCACCAGCGCGGTCAGTGCCTCCGTCGTGATGCCGGTCGGCGTGTGCGGTGCTGTCAGGACCGCGTCCACCCGTGACCCGTACAGCTCCGCCAGTTCGTCCGTGACAAGGACGACCCGCGCGCCCACCGCCCGCGCCCGATCGATCAGGATCGTCAGCTCGGTAAGGGCGCGCCCCGGCTGGAAGATCACCACCGCGTCGCCCTGCCGCACGGCGAGCAAATGGTCGGCGAGGGCGAAACCGGTGTCCCCGAAGTAGCGGGCCCGGCGGCCGATCCTGCCGAGGGCCAACGCCAAGTGGCGCGCGGCCAGTTCGGATGCCGCGATGCCGTAGCAGTGGATCTCGGGCGCCTCCGCCAGGAAGCCCACCGCGTCCCGCAGCGCCTCGCCCGGCGTCAGGCGCCGCGCGTGCTCGATGCGCTCCTGGGCCTCGTCGAACACCTCGCCCCAGATGTCGTCCAGGTCCCGCCCCACGTGCGCGATGCGCTGCTGGAGCCGCACCTCGGGCGGCACCGCCGACGTGAAGTCCGACGCGAGCTCCCGCTTGAGCGCGGGCAGGCCCGCGTAACCGAGGCGCTGCATGGCGCGGACCACCGTCGCGTTGCTGGTGCCGCTCGCCGTGCCGAGCTCCTGGGCGCTGGCGAAGAGCAGCGACTCCGCGGGGGCGCTGGCCACGTACTGGGCGACGGCGCGCTCGGACGTCGAGAGCGTCTCCCACTGATCGCGCACCGCCGCCCGCAGCCGCGCGAGCCCCGCCCCGCCGGAGGACCCGGCCCCCGTACCATCCTCTGAAATTTCCATTACAGCTATTGACTCTCGTGTGATGGCCGTTACTCTCCTGGGCAACGCATTCCAGAAGGAGAGCTTCCCGTAATCAACGTTACAACACGGTCACCGGAAGCTCTCCGTCGCGAGGAGAAGAATGGCACCCCGCACCGCCCCCGACGCCCCCGCAGCCCCCGAACGCTCCCTTCCGCTCGTCGAGATATCCGGTACGCCCGTCGAGCGCGGGCGCCAGTACGGCGAAGCCGTCCGCCCCCAACTGCACGCCGCCCTCGCCTATTACGAGGAGGCGTTCGGCCAGTCGTCAGGACTGACCTGGGACCAGGTCACCACGCGCGCCGCCCGCTGGCTTCAGCCCGTCCGCGACTACGCCCCCCACCTCGTCGACGAGATGCGCGGCATCGCGGAGGGCGCCGGGGTCGACCTGCTCGACGTGCTCGCGCTCAACGCCCGGGGCGAGGTCATCTACGACCGCTCCTTCGCGGACATGGCCAAAGAGGGCGATGAGTCCGGGTCCAGGGAGGAGGAGGCCGCAGACGGCTGCACCTCCTTCGCCGCCTACGGAGAGGCCAGCGGCGACGGCCACGTCTGGGCCGGGCAGAATTGGGACTGGCGGGCCGGGGTCGCCGACACCGTCGTCATGCTGCGCGTCGTCCAGCCCCCGCACCCGACCCTGATCATGCAGGTCGAGGCGGGCCAGGTCGGACGCCAGGGCGCCAACTCGGCGGGCATCGCGCTCAACGCGAACGGCCTGGGCGGGCGCTTCAACGACGCGATCGGCCTCCCGCAGACCGTCGTACGCCGCAGTGTCCTGGACCAGCACGCCATCACCGACGCCCTGGACGTGCTCTGCCGCACCCGCGCGCACATCGCCTCCAACGCCCTGCTGACCTGCCGCGAGGGCTTCGCCGTCGACCTGGAGACGACACCCGCCGGGCACGGCTGGATGTACCCCACGGACGGGCTCCTCGTGCACGGCAACCACTACCAGGCGGGCGTCCCTGCCGCGATCGCCGCCGACTACCGCCCCATGTCGTCGGACTCGCTCGTCCGCGTCCCGCGCGCCGAGCAGGGCTTGAAGTCCCTGCGCTCCTCCACCGGCGCCGACGAGTCGCGCAAGCTCATCAAGCAGGCCATGTCCGACCACCTCGGCCACCCCGAGTCGCTCTGCACCCACCCCGACACGCGACAGGCCGAGGTCAAGCACTGGGCCACGCTCGTCTCCTCCTGCGTGGACCTGACCAGCGGCGATTACCACGTCACCGCGGGCACCCCCTGCGACCGCGACTACCAGCACATGCCCTGGAACCTCTACGACGGCCCGTACGGAGACAGCAGATGACGACCACTACCAGGACTTCGAACACCAGGACTTCGAAGCGGCCGGTGGTCGCCGGACTCGCCGCGGCCACGCTCCTCACCGCCGTCGCCGGATGCAGCGGCGCCGACACCGCAGCGACCGGCGGAAAGCCCGCCGACGCGGCGAAGCTGAAGCTGAGCGCGACGACCGCCCCCGCCAAGGGCACCCTTGACAAGGCGAACTGGCTCCTTGAGGACGAGCCGGACTCGCTCGACCTCGACACCCAGGGGTCGAGCGCGGGCCGCGTCGTCCTCACGAACGTCTGCGAGCGGCTCTACCAGCTCCAACCCGACATGACGACGAAGCCCTTCCTCGCCGAGAAGGCCCACGCACCCGACGACAAGACCCTCGTCCTGACCGTCCGGGACGGCGTCACCTTCCACGACGGGTCGAAGCTCACCGCCGACGACGTGCTGTGGTCCCTGAAGCGGCACGCTGATCCGGACATGGAGCAGGCCGACGAGTTCGTCAACGTCAAGTCCATGAAGAAGACCGGCGACCGCGAGATCACCGTCCGCTTCAAGTCTCCCGACGCGCTCTTCACGAAGGCGCTCGCCGGAGACGCGGGCATCGTCTGGAACAAGAGGAAGGTCACCGGCTCCGGAGAGGACTTCGGAACGCCGGGGCAGCCGGACGCGTGCAGCGGCCCGTACGAGCTGAAGGGCTGGAAGTCCGGCGACTCGATCACCATCGAGGCGTACGACGGCTACTGGGGCAAGAAGCCGCTGACCCGGCAGGTCGTCTTCCGCTGGGCCACTGACAGCGCGCTCGTCAACGCCCTGAAGACGGGCGCAGCCGACGGAACGTACGCCGAATCCCCGAACACCGCCTCCGCCCTGCGCACCAGCAAGGGCCTCGACGAGCACTACGGCCCGTCCACGGCGTCGCTCGTGCTCATCCCGACGGCTCGCGGCGGCCTGAAGGACCCGCAGATCCGCCGGGCCCTGTCCCTCGCGATCGACCGGACGGGCATCGCCAAGTCGGGATACGGCGGTCTCATCCAGCCGTGGGCCACACCGGTCGGCTCGGGCGCCTGGGGATACGAGAAGGATGAATTCGAGGCGGCACAGGAGGAGTTGTCGGCGTCCGCGCCCGACACCCCGAACGCCGACGACCTGGCGAAGGCCAAGGAGCTCGTGAAGGAGGCGGGCGCGCCTGCCGATCCCATCGTGATCGGCACGGACAGCAGCCAGGGGCGGACGGTCGTCGCGAACGCCGTGCGTTCCGCGCTCCAGCGGATCGGGCTCAAGGGACAGATCAAGACCGTCCCCACCGCCCAGTTCGAGGAGTTCTACAGCGATCCGGCCGCGCGGGCCGACATCGATGTGCTGGTCGGCGACTGGTACATCTCCAAGGCCGACCCCATGGGCTTCTACGACAACGGCCTCTCCGACTCCTCCAACAACTGGGTCGGCTTCAAGGACGCGACGTACGACAAGTTGGTCCGGCAGGCGCTGAGCACCCTGGACGACGCGAAGCGGGCCGAGCTCGCCATCGACGTACAGAAGCGGTTCGTGGACGCGGGGGTCTGGATCCCGGTCGCGCAGGTGCCATCGGCCCTCGTCATCAGCGGAAAGCTGACGGGTCCGCCCGCCTCGCAGGCCTACCTCTACTACCCGTGGGCGGCCGACCTCGGCCTCAAGACGAAGAAGGGCTAGGTGACACGGACCATGCTCGCTCGCATCTCACGGCGTCTCGCCGGACTTGTCGCCACCCTCTTCGCCGCGTCGTTCGTCATCTTCGCCGCCGTGTACGCGGCGCCCGGTGACCCGGCGGTGTTCCTGGCGGGCGGCCGGGACAAGCTGACGCCGGAGCGCCTCGCCCAGGTGCGCTCCCAGTACCACCTGGACGAGCCGCTGGTCGTCCAGTACGGCCGTTGGCTGTGGGACTGCGTCCACTTCGACCTGGGACGCTCCTTCAAATACAGCGACCAGGTGGCCGACCTGGTGACGGCCCGCTTCCCGACGACACTCCAACTCGTCGCCTACTCCACGGTGCTGTTCGTCGTCCTGGGAGTGGGCGCGGGAATCCTGGCCGCCGTGAAGCGGTCCACGTGGGTGGACTCGGCGGTGGTCGGGGGTACGACGCTCGCGGCCTCGGTCCCTTCCTTCGTGGCGGCGATCGCGCTGGTCTCCCTGTTCGGCGTGCAGCTGGGGTGGTTCCCGGTCTCGGGCTCGGGGGATGGCTTCGCGGGCACGCTGCACCATCTCACCCTGCCCGCCCTGTCGTTGGCGCTCGGTGCCCTCGCCATCATCAGCCGGGTCACCCGGCAGGCGATGGCGGACGCCGCCGCGTCCGACCACGTGGAGGCGGCGCGCGCATCGGGAGTACCGGAGCGCGACATCATCCGGCGGCACGTCCTGCGCAACGCGCTCGGGCCGATCATCACGATGTGCGGACTCGTCATGGCGGGAATGCTGGCGGGCACGGTGGTCGTGGAGACGGCGTTCGGCATCAGCGGGATCGGTTCGCTCCTGGTGGGCGCGATCAATACGCACGACTTCCCGGTGGCGCAGGCGGTCCTGCTGCTCATGGTCACCGGCTACATCGTGGTGACGACCCTGGTGGACGTGGTGCACCCGCTCCTCGACCCGCGAGTGAAGGAGGCACGTTCCTGATGGCTTCCACCGCAGCTGTGGGGCTCCCGCCCTTGGCCGTACGCCGTCGTCGACGCCCCATCGGGGTGATGGTGGCCGCGGTCCTGCTCGGCCTCGTCGTACTGGCAGCGGTGTTCGCACCGCTCCTCGCGCCCTACGCCCCCGACGCCATCGACCTCTCGGCCTCACTGGTCGGAACGTCGGGCGACCACCTCCTGGGCACGGACTCATCAGGCCAGGACCTGCTGTCGCGGGCCCTGTACGGAACCCGTACGAGCCTGATCGCGCCGATACTGCTCCTCGCCGTCGCGGCCGTCCTGGGCGTCACGCTCGGGGTGCTCGCAGCATGGCGCGGGGGATGGGTGGACGCGCTGGTCTCGCGGATCACGGACGTGATGTACGCGTTCCCGGGCCTGCTCTTCACCGTCCTGATCATCGCGGTCTTCGGCGCGGGAATGACGACATCGGTACTGGCGCTCGGTCTGGCCTTCACACCCACGA
Source organism: Streptomyces sp. NPDC055239 (assembly GCF_053606205.1). NCBI lineage: Bacteria > Bacillati > Actinomycetota > Actinomycetes > Kitasatosporales > Streptomycetaceae > Streptomyces > Streptomyces sp. NPDC055239. Next base: position 93,890 of record NZ_JBSGRD010000009.1, read on the forward strand.
TCGCCAAGTACGTACGCTCGCTTGCCCTTTCGGAATCACGCAAGCCGTACGTCGACGCCTACCGGGTGCAGGGAATGGGCGGCGCGCGGATCTGCGTCGCGCACCTGGTCCCGAACCTCGGCCGAGCGATCCTGGGCTACTTGGTGGTGCTCTTCGGGGAAGCGCTGATGTCGCTCGCGACTCTCTCGTACCTCGGCTTCGGCGCTCAACCACCGTCCTCCGACTGGGGCTTGATGGTGCAGGAGGGACAGGCGGCCGTGGTCCAGGGCGCCCTGCTCCCGGCGCTCGTCCCCGGCACGGCCATCGCACTGGTCGTCGTGTCCTTCAACGTGGTCGGGGTCTGGGCCGCCGACCGGCTAGGGAGGCAGTGACCCATGCTGCTCGAGATCGAAGACCTCACCCTGCGGATACCGGGCGCGGCCCGGCCGCTCCTCGAATCGGTGTCCCTCACCGTGCGGCCCGGCGAAGTCGTGGGCCTGGTGGGCGAGTCGGGCTCCGGCAAGTCGACCACGGCGAAGGCGGCGCTCGGCCTTCTCCCGGCCGGGGCGGAGACATCGGGCTCCGTCCGCGTGAACGGCGCCGAAGTCCTGACCCTCACGGGCGAGGCCCTGCGCACGCATCGCGCGCGGACGGTGGCCATGGTCCACCAGGACCCCCGCGCCGCCCTCAACCCGGTGCGCCGCATCGGCGACTTCCTGGTCGAGAGGGGCGCGACGCGCGAACGTGCCGTCGAACTCCTGGACGCCGTCGGCCTCTCCGACCCCGAACACCGCGTACGCCAGCGCCCGCACGAGCTCTCCGGCGGCATGCTGCAACGCGTGGTCATCGCGGGCGCGCTCGCGGCGGAGCCGAGCCTGTTGCTGGCGGACGAGGCGACCAGCGCCCTTGACGTCACGACGCAGGCGGAGATCCTGGCCCTCCTGCGCGAACTGCGCTCCACCCGGGACCTCGGCCTCCTCTTCATCACCCACGACCTGCATCTGGCGGCGGCGTACTGCGACCGCGTGTACGTCATGTACGCGGGCCGGGTGATGGAGGAACGCTCGGCCGAAGCCCTGTTCGCGAAACCGGCCCACCCCTATACGCGGGGCCTGCTCTCCTGCTCGCCCACCCTGGGCGACACGACCCACACCCTCCACCCGATCCCGGGCCGCCCGCCGTCCCTGTCGGACACGTTCGACGGCTGTCCGTTCGTGTCGCGGTGCGGGGACGCGGAGGAGTCCTGTCGGACGTGGATCCCGGAGCAGTTGAAGCTGGACGACGGCGGAACGGCGGCCTGCGCCGTTGTGCCCACGATGCTGAGTACCGACACAACAGAGGTGAGTCACTGATGCCATCGGACCTGCTGTCGGTCGACGGCCTGAGCAAGAGCTACCCCCTGCCGGGCGGCGGCCGTCACCAGGCCGCCGACAACGTGACGTTCACGGTCCAACCCGGCGGAGCCATAGGCATCGTGGGCGAATCGGGCTCGGGCAAGACGACAGTCGCCCGCATGCTGGTGGGCCTTGTCCGCCAGGACTCAGGCACGGTGACAGTGAAGGGCCGCCCGCGCGAGGCCCGTACGCCCCGAAAGCGCGCCGCGCGCCTGGCCAGGGCGAGGGAGATCCAGATGGTCTTCCAGGACCCCTACCTCTCCCTGGACCCCCGCCTCACCTCGTCCCAGTGCCTGCGCACGGCCCTGCGCCTGCACGGCAGGGACGAGAAGCCGGCGGCAGGGCTCCTGGACCAGGTGGGCCTGGGCTCACGCGAGGCCGGCGCCCGCCCCCGCGAACTCTCCGGCGGCCAGCGCCAGCGCCTGGCCATCGCGAGGGCCCTTGCGGTGGACCCCCAAGTCCTCGTCCTGGACGAGGCGGTAGCGGCCCTGGACGTGTCGATCCAGGCCCAGATCCTCCAACTGCTCGGCGAGATCCGCCGGGACACCGGGGTGGCCCTGGTCTTCGTCAGCCACGACCTGGCCGTCGTCCAGCACATCACCGACGAGGTCCTTGTGATGCGCCGGGGCAAGGTGGTGGAACAGGGGCCCACGGACCGGGTACTGACGGCACCGGAAGACCCGTATACGAACCTGCTGCTCGCCTCGGTCCCGGGGGAGGGCTGGAACCCACAGGATGTGACGTCGGCGAGGGCGGCATTGACGTCGACGTAGAGCCCCTTTAGGGGCGCGGGGAACTGCGCGCTCGGCCACGGCGCACCCGCAGAGGCAAGAACAAGAAGGCGCCCACGGGCAAGAACAAGAAGGCGCCCACGCCAGAAAAAGGCAGGAGCCCTGTCTTCCCGCTTGCGCGGGGAGACAGGGCTCCTTGGGTACTGCTATCCGTGTCCGGATCAAGTCACCGGAACTCTCACACATCCCATTCGCATGGGACGCCCCACTACTGGGGGGTGACGTTCTCCGCCTGCGGACCCTTCGGGCCCTGCGTGACATCGAAGCTCACGGCCTGGTTCTCCTCAAGGGAGCGGAAGCCGTTCGCGTTGATCGCGGAGTAGTGGACGAAGACGTCGGGGCCTCCGCCTTCCTGGGCGATGAATCCAAAGCCCTTTTCGGCGTTGAACCACTTCACGGTTCCGGTAGCCATAAGCCCTCCTTGGGCCAAAGGGTTGCCCTGCTCCAGAACCTGCGATTGTTGAAACAACTGCATAAGTCTGAAAACGACGAGAGCCCGCGGGTCACATGCTCCGCAGGCTCTGTACTGCAAGGGAAACCAAACTGCAACTTGCGGTGAGCTTAGCACGCAGGCAGCTGAAAGCAATAGGGGGCAAGATCACGTCACCCGGATGTTTGACGTACCCCCTGGAGGGGTTGACGGACCAGGTCCGGAGGGGTTGACAAGGGCGAGATCGGGCCCCGCTTTCTGCACCGTACCGCAAGGGGGCTAGCCTCCCCGATGTGGACAATTCTCCCGTTGACACCATCACCGGGGAGGGCTCAGAACAGCTCCCCGGCCTTCACCGCACCCCCAGGCCGCGCGTCGGTCACATTCAGTTCCTGAACTGCATGCCCCTGTACTGGGGTCTCGCGCGGACCGGAACCCTGCTCGACTTCGAGCTCACGAAGGACACCCCTGAGAAGCTCAGTGAGCAGTTGGTGCGGGGCGATCTCGATATCGCGCCCGTCACTCTCGTCGAGTTCCTCAGGAACGCCGACGATCTCGTCGCTTTTCCCGATCTCGCGGTCGGCTGCGACGGCCCGGTGATGTCCTGCGTGATCGTCTCGCAGGTCCCTCTCGACCAACTGGACGGCGCGAGGGTCGCGCTCGGCTCGACCTCGCGCACCTCCGTGCGCCTGGCGCAGCTGCTGCTCGCCGAGCGCTACGGCGTGCAGCCCGACTACTACACGTGTCCGCCGGACCTCGGCCTGATGATGCAGGATGCGGACGCCGCCGTGCTCATTGGGGACGCGGCGCTGCGGGCGAACCTGATCGACGCCCCGCGCCTGGGTCTGGACGTGTACGACCTGGGCCAGATGTGGAAGGACTGGACGGGCCTGCCGTTCGTCTTCGCGGTCTGGGCGGCCCGGCGTGACTACGCGGAGCGCGAGCCCGCCGTCGTGGACGCGGTGCACAAGGCGTTCCTGGCCTCGCGTGACCTCTCCCTGGAGGAGGTCGGCAAGGTCTCCGAACAGGCCGCGCGCTGGGAGGCCTTCGACGCGGAGATCCTGGAGCAGTACTTCACGACGCTCGACTTCCGTTTCGGGAGCGCGCAGTTGGAGGGCGTGGCGGAGTTCGCGCGCCGGGTGGGGGAGACGACGGGCTTCCCTGCGGATGTGCGGGTGGAGTTGTTGGGGAAGCAGCCTTAGTACGCGGACGACTCCGAGCTGCGGCGGACTACCCTGAGCCGCAGACAATGCCGCGGTCCGGGTTGCCGGTGGCCGCGGGCGTGCGGCGCGTCCGGGGGAGGCCTTCGTCATGCACCCGCTAGATCCCGGCGAACCGACAGCTGTCGGGCCCTACCGCCTGCTGGGCCGACTGGGCTCGGGCGGTATGGGCCGGGTCTACCTGGGGCGCAGTTCGGGTGGCCGTACGGTCGCGGTGAAGGTCGTCCATCCGCACTTCGCGCTCGACGAGGAGTTCCGCGCCCGCTTCCGGCGCGAGGTGGACGCGGCGCGGCGGGTGGGCGGCGACTGGACGGCGCCGGTGCTCGACGCGGACCCGGAGGCGCCGGTGCCGTGGGTGGCGACGGGCTACGCGGCGGGACCTTCACTCGCGGAGGCGGTACGCGACCTCTCCCCTCTACCCGCCCACTCCGTACGTGTATTGGTGGCGGGCTTGGCCGAGGCGCTGAGCCACGTCCATGGCCTCGGCCTGGTCCACCGTGACGTCAAGCCGTCGAACGTCATGCTCACGATGTACGGCCCGCGCCTCATCGACTTCGGCATCGCGCGGGCGACGGACGGCACGGCGTCGCTCACGTCGACCGGCGTCTCCGTCGGCTCGCCCGGCTACATGTCGCCGGAGCAGATCCTAGGCAGCGGCGTCGGAGGATCGGCGGACGTCTTCTCACTGGGCGCCGTCCTCGTGTACGCGGCGACGGGGGCGGCCCCGTTCCCGGGCGACTCCTCGGCGTCGCTGCTCTACAAGGTCGTACACGAGGAGCCGGAACTAGGCGCGCTGGAAGGCGATCTGCGCGACTTGGCACGGGAGTGCCTGACCAAGGACCCGGACGGGCGCCCGACTCCGCAGCAGATCGCGCGGCGGCTCGCGCCCTCAGGCGTGGACGGGCTCGTGGCGGCCGGGTGGCTGCCGGGGCCGCTGGTGGAGCGGGTCAGCCGGAGCGCGGTGCGGATCCTGGACCTGGAGACGGACGGGGCCGGAGTCGCGGAACAGCCGTCAGGCCCGGTGCCGTTCGGCAGCTCGGCGGTGGCCGGCTCCTTCGGCCCACCGGACGCGTCGTACGCGCCGCCACCTGCGGCGTACGTCCCCACGCAGACCTCACCTCCGTCATCGGGCCGGGTGAGCGTCTCGGTCGCCGCGACGTCCACGCCGAGTGGGACCGACGGGCGGCGGGGCCGCAAGGTCAGTTGCACGCTGGTACTCGGCATCGCGGGCGCGCTCGCCGCGGCGACCATCGGCTCCGCGTTCGTGTTCGGGCTGCTCCCGGGAGAGAACGACAAGGCCGGCGACACGGCCCAGCCTCCTCAAGCGACGGCAGGCGACGACCAGCAGGGCAACGGCAAGGTCCCGAACTCCTACCTCGGCACATGGGAGGGCCAGGCGGTCGCCGCCAACGGCGCAGTCCCGATGGGCACGTTCAGCCTCAAGGTCGAGCAGGCCAAGGTCGGCGACCGCTTCGCAGTCATGACGCAGACGGACCAACTGGGCGGCGTCTGCGCGGTGGACCTGGTCCTGAAGTCGGTCTCGGAGAAGGAGATCGTCGCAAGGGGCAAGGGCCAGGCGAAGAGCGCCGCCCAGTGCACGAAGAACACGCACACGGTGCGGTTGCGCCCGAAGGGCGACGATTTGCTCTATCTGTCGGAGAACGCGGAGTCGGGGAACCCGGAGGCGCGGATGTCCCGCGCGGGCTGAGACGCGTCTCAGCCCGATGGGGTCCCGGCCGCGCTGGAGGGATTCGTCGTGCGGTGGCCGACGTAGACCGAGTGCAGCCACAGTCCCATCCCCGGCGTGAGCGCTGTGGCCGCCAGGCCTACCGCTCACATATAGGGATAGTTCTGGCTGACCCAGCAGTACTCCCCGGAGAAGCTGCAGTAGCCGTTCCGGTGGCTTCGCTTGGGGCGGGCCGCGCACATCGCGATGGCGAGGGAGGCTGCGACCAGGATCGCGATGACCAGGGGCCGCTACTGCCGATGGACGCAGGCGTCGGGAGGGGCTCTTTAACGGGACCGGGATCCTAGCAGCGCTACTGGAACAGGCTTGCGCAGGTCCAGTGTGGGTGCTGCGGCCTCAAGGGGGAGGCCCTGAGGGCTGTCGTTACTGTATTCGTCAGCAACCATCACACCTGCCCAGCCATTGTTAAGGATTACCATCCGCCTATGCCTGCAGATCCTTCCACGGCGTACGAAGCCCACTACACCTGGACGCCGATCCAGCTTCTGAGCGGTGCTGTGACGCGCCGCCTTGTCGCGTTTCGAGTCGATGAGCAAGGAGTGACCCTGGGCGGTGCTCCTGCGAAGTACGCGCGGCAGACGGCATTTGTGCCATGGCAGGACATTGAGGCAGTGGTCTTGTGGCAGCAAAGCACTGCAGGGCTCTCCCCCATGAAATATGTGGGCTTGCGCCGCAGGGCAGGCGCACCGCAGCTTCCTGGGGCCAACGCCAGACTGAGCCAGGAGCGGACTGGCCGTCTCGCACCGCACATCGACCACGAGGTCTTTTTGGCGAGCAGGCACATCAATCTGTGGACGCTGGACCGCGGACGTCTTGCCGAGGCTGTGGGTGTGTTTGCCCCTGGGGTCTCGGTCGACGAAGTATCGAACACCTGACGACACACAAGAGCTGAGCGGGAGGGGTACGTACTGATGCGAGTGCGGGCGACCGTGGTCCGGGAGGGAGCCGCGCCACAGGAAGCGTTGATCAACATCGACGACGGTACGACTGCGGCGGAAGTGGCCGCGGCGGTGGAGCGGTTGAACGGGCAGGACAGAGCCCTGCTGTTCCAGGCCCCAGGCGTGGTGACGCCCTCACCTGGACGTGTTCCCGGGTGGCACCAGTCGCCGGCAGCCGGCTCCGGACGGCTGTGGGTAGACGGTACGCCCTGCGAACCCGATGTATCAGTCGGCAAGACGCTACGGGACGGCGTGCGCCTCACAACCGACGACTCATTGGGGCCGTTCATGATGAACGGCGAACCCGCAGGGCGGTACGAGGTCACAGTCAGCGGCGGCGCGGGGGCCGGCCGGGTGGCCAGGCTCTCGACCGGCGTCAGCACGATCGGCTCCGCGCCCACGGCCACGCTCGCCGTCGAGGATCCCTACCTGGCCCAGATGGCCGCGCGAGTTACCGTCGACATCAAGGGCCGGATCGAGATCGCACCCTTCGATGGGGTCGTCCTCGCGCTCGACGATGAGCAAATGACCGGGCCGCAGGAGTGGGAGCCCGGCATGCTCCTGAAGTCTGGCGAATCTCTGTTCAGCCTTTCCGAGGTCGGGGCGCCTGACGCCCACCTTTCACCCGCCGGCGAAGGCGGCCTGGCCTACAACCGGCCGCCCCGGCTGACCTCGCCGCGTGCCAACCCCCGCCTGCTCGTGCCCGTGGAGCCGAAGAAGGACGAGGCGCACCGCTTCCAGCTGCTCTCGATGCTCCTGCCGCTTTTCTTCGGCGTGGGCATGTACTTCATGATGGACTCGGTCTACTTTCTCCTCTTCTGTCTGATGTCCCCGGTCATGATGATCGGCCAGTGGTTCAGCGACCGGCGACACGGCAAGAAGAAGTACGGGGCCGCGCTCAAGGAGTACAAGAAGGCCCTGGCCGACCATGAGGCCGAGGTGGCACGTCTCGGCGAGGTCGATCAGCGCCGCCGTCGCGAGGCGTTCCCGGACCCCGGCCAGTTGCTCCTGTTCGCCACGGGACCGCGCCGTCGGCTGTGGGAGCGGCGGATTACCGACCTGGACTCGATGCAGCTGCGGGTGGGCTTCGGTGACCTGCCTGCCGAGATCGACCTGGCCTTCGGCCGAGGCGCCACCGTGGAAGAGGGGGAGGAACCGAAGCCCCCGGTCGTCACCAACGTTCCGCTGACGCTGCCCTTCGCCGAGCTTGGCGTCGTCGGCATCGCGGGCGACCGACCGCGCGCGGTCTCCACAACCCGGTGGCTAGCCGCCCAGGCCGCCGTCCTGCACAGCCCGCGCGACCTCTCCCTCGTGGTCCTCTCCTCCGCACCCGACGCTGAGGAACACTGGAGCTGGACCCAGTGGCTCCCGCACACCAGCCCTCAACAGGGCCAGAACTGCGTCGCGTTGCTGGGCACGGACGGCGAGTCCATCTCCCGCCGCGTTACCGAGCTCCTCAACGAACTCCAGCGCCGACAGGCGATGGCCAAGGAGAGCGGCGGCTTCAACGCGCTGCGTCCCGACTCACAGGTGCTGCTCATCCTCGACGGCGCCCGCCTCCTTCGCCGAGTTCCCGGCGTCCCGCAGCTGCTCCAGGAAGGACCGGCGGTCGGGATCTTCGCGCTGTGCGTGGACGACGACGAGCGACTCCTTCCCGAGGAGTGCCGCACCGCCGTCTGCTGGACCCCGGACTCACCGACCCGAGTTCACCTGCGGGGTTATGGATACGAGGTGGTCGGCCAGATCCTCGCTGACCAGGTTTCCACCGCATGGTGTGAACGCGTCTCCCGTGCCCTCGCCCCCGTACGCGACGTGAGCAGGGACGATGCCGACAGCGCGCTGCCCACGGCCGCCCGGCTGCTCAACCTCCTGGAGATGCCGAACCCGACGGGTGAGGACATCGCCAAGATCTGGCAGCGCGGCGGATCGACCACGGTGGCGCCGATCGGCATCGCCGCGGACGGCCCGTTCGTCCTGGACATCCGGCGCGACGGACCGCACGCCTTGATCGCCGGTACCACCGGTGCCGGTAAGTCGGAGCTGCTGCAGACGATCATCACCTCGCTCGCCGTCGGCAACACCCCGGACGCCCTGACCTTCGTCCTCATCGACTACAAGGGCGGCTCCGCCTTCCTGGACTGTTCGCGGCTCCCGCACACCGTCGGCATGGTCAGCGACCTAGACGCGCACCTCACGGAGCGCGCCCTCGCCTCGCTCGCCGCGGAGCTCCACCGCCGCGAGACGATCCTCTTCGAGGCCGAGACCAAGGACATCGAGGACTACAACGACGCTCGCAGGCTCCGTCCCGAGCTGGAGCCCATGCCACGGCTCATGCTCGTCATCGACGAGTTCGCCTCCCTGGTCGCCGAGCTCCCGGACTTCATCGCGGGCCTCGTCGACATCGCCCGGCGAGGCCGCTCTCTCGGCGTGCACCTGATGCTCGCCACCCAGCGTCCCGCGGGTGTCGTCAGCGCGGACATCCGCGCCAACACCAACCTCCGCATCGCGCTGCGCGTCACCAACGGCGAGGAATCCCGCGACGTCATCGACGCTGCCGACTCCGGCAACATCTCCAAGGCCACACCGGGTCGTTGCTACGTCCGTTCCGGCGCCCAGTCACTCGTCGGCGTGCAAACCGCCCGCATCGGTGGCCGCCGCCCCGGCCTTGATACGGCACCGCAGGTCAGCGTGAACCTGCTGAACTGGGCGTCATATGGGCATCCGCCGCCCCGCGCGGCAGCGGACGACGGTGACGACGGCACAATGGTCACCGACCTCGCCGTCCTCGTGGACGCGATCGCCGACGGCGCGAAGCAGCTCGGCTGCGCCACACCCCGTAGCCCCTGGCTGCCGCCCATAGCCGACCAGGTGCAGCTCACGGAGCTTCCCGAGCTGCCACCGGCACCTGTCGGCGCCGACACGGTCCGCCCGATCGCCTTCGGACTCACCGACCTTCCGGCCGAGCAGGCACGGGCCGCGCTCGCGCTCGATCTGGCCGACGGCGAGCACCTGATGATCGCGGGTGGCCCGCGATCCGGACGTTCCACGGCCCTTCGTACGATCGCGGGAGCGGTCGCGCAGAACAGCAGCCCCAGTGACGTCCACATCTACGGCATCGACTGCGGCGCCAACGCGCTGCTGCCGCTGACCGCTCTTCCACACTGTGGTGCCGTGGTGACACGCGACCAGACGGCGCGCGTTGACCGACTCCTCGGCCGACTGCTTGACGAGGTCGGACGGCGGCAGCTCCTGCTCGCCGAGAAGGGCCAGTCCAGCGCGGCCGAGCAGCGTGCGGGGGCCGCCCCGGAGGATCGGCTGCCGTGGATGGTGGTCCTCTTCGACGGCTGGGACGCGTTCAGGCTCGCCTTCGAGAACTACGACTACGGCCGCCTGGTCGAGTCGGCGAAACGGATATTCCGTGAGGGTGCCGCGGTCGGTGTCAAGGTCGTCCTCGGAGTGGACCGCAGCGGCCTGATGGGTGACGTCGCCAGCTCCTTCGCCGAGCGTCTCGTGCTGCGGCTCGCAGACTCACAGGACTACTCGTTCGCGGGCATCATGCCGAAGGACGTCCCCAAGGAAGTCCCGTCGGGCCGCGCCCTCAAAGGCACCGACGAGGGTGTCCAGGAGAGCCAGATCGCGCTCCTCGACGAGAATCCGAGCGGTCAGGCGCAGGTGGCAGCGCTCCAGGAAATCGCCCGGACGGCGGCCCAGGCCTGGCCCCGCCCCTCCGTCGAGCAGCGCCCGATCCGAGTCGACGTACTCCCGGCCCGCATCAAGGCCTCGGAGACCATGGCTCTCCAGCCCGACTTCACTCCGCCGTCGTCCCTGTGGGCTCTCTTCGCGGCGGGCGGCGACGAGCTGTCGCCGCTCGGTATGGACCTGGAGGATTCCGGCCCCGGCTTCGTCATCTCCGGACCGCCGAAGTCCGGCCGCTCCAGCACGCTGGTGGCGGCGACGATGTCGTTGCTGCAGCAGGGCACCGAGGTCATCCTCGTGACGCCGAGACGATCGCCGTTGCGTGAATTCGCCTCGGAGGCTGGAGTGCTGGGCTCGCTCAACGGGGAGAGTTCGAGTGACGAGCTGGAGGCGCTGACGCAGAGCGCACGCGGTCCGTACGTGATCGTGGTGGACGACGCCGAGTTGATCTACGACACATCGCTGGACGAAGCCCTGGAGGAGGAGATCCGCCGTGGCATGGACGGCGGCCTCGGAGTGATCATGGCGGGTGCGGTGGACACGTTGTCCTCGCAGTACCGCGGCTCCGTGGTGCAGGCCCGGAAGTCGCGGAACGGCCTGCTCCTGTCGCCGCAGGGGTCGGCGGACGGCGAGATGTTCAACATTCGCATCACGTCGAACAGCGCGACTGGCGGGCCGACAGGGCGCGGACTGTTCGTCCAGGGCGGGGAAGTGATGCCGGCTCAGGCGGTGTTGCCGGACTGAGCCCGGCTGGGGTGAAGCTTCTTGCCCCTGGGGGTGTAGCAAATGCAATCGGGCCGGACAGCTGGAAAGCTGTCCGGCCCGATTGTGTTAACGACCTTGCTGACCTGCGACTAATCCTTGATTAGTCGTTGATCGTGTCGTTCGCCTGGGCGGCGTCGTGCGTTTCCTTCTTGGCGTTCTCAAGAGACGTCAGGAAGTTCTTCAGCTGCGGCTTCAGCTTGTCCCATTCCTCCCGGAATCGGTTGGCGCGGCCGCCCTTCCAGAACTCCTCGCTGTTGCTCGTGCCCGTCGAAATGGCACGGATCAAGTCGTCGAGGTTGCCATGCTGAGTCTTGAAGGTTCCGGAAAGAGTCCGGAGCCGAGTAGTGTCTGCGCCCTTCAGGCCAGCATTTCCGCCGCCGCTCATAGCGTTCCTCCCCGCGTGTCGAATCAGGCGGACCTTCCGTCCGCCGGACCCGATGCTATCGCAATGCCTGCATCGGCGTCATCCGTCCAGGTCTCCCTTGCTCGAGGCCTGCGAGGCTCCCTATCCTGGCTTCGGTTCAACTTCGGAATCCAGTCCAAAGCAGCTGGACGCAATACTGGAGGGGTAGTGGGAGGCAAAGACAAGGGTGCGGATGAAGAGCCGCAGGTGGATAACCCATATAGGACCCGTCTTGAGACATTGAAGACTCAACTCGTAGATGAGGTCAAAGACATGAAAAAGTGTCTGAAAGTCGCATCTCAAGACGTAGGGAAGGGCAAGGAAGGGAAGTCGTGGGTCGGTAAGACGGCCGACAAGTGGCACGACGACATCGAGGGCAACCGCGGACGCATGATCAGGGAAATCGACAAGCTCATTCCGGCAGTGCAGAAGAGGATCAATGAACTGCCGGAGAAGGTCTCCGCATCAAGCGCGAGGATGATGAACAAGGAAATGCAGTACATGTGATTCATGGGTGCTGCGCGTGTGGTCCACGAGCCTGAGTGAACCGGCCGTGGACGGCTTGGGCGAGGCTTCGAACTTGCCGTAGGTGATCTGGCAAGAGCGTGGAATGAACGGGGAGATTTGTGGGAGAGCCTGCGGAAAAGGGCGGCAGCGGCGGCGATGGGTTTTCCGGCATTGATCCGGAACGCCTGGCCAAGACGATCCAGTCACTCGACAAGGATCAGGGCAAAATCATGACCAGCGTCGGCTGGATCAAGTCCAGCTTCGAACGCTACGGGGTCGGCGTCGAACCGCTGACCGAGCTGAAGTCCATCGCGGGCTGGGCCGAAGATCAGCTTCCGATGCTCAGGCGCCGACACCACCTCTCCATCGCCGAGGATGAGAAGTACGGCCATGGCTACGCGGGCATGGTGCGGATCAAGGAAAGCATGGTCGGGCAGACCAAACAGTCCTTGAAAGACGGCAAGGAATTGGGCAAAAAGTTCAAGGAGAGCCTGAACGACGGGGACGACCCCAGCCCTGAGATGTTCGCTGATCTGCGCGCTCACAAAGGAGACGCGGACTATGTGAAGGCATTCTATGACGAGCTTGGTCCCCAGCGAGTTGCGTGGCTGTCCACGGAAATGGGTGACCGTCACAACGACCGCTATAAGGACCACCCCGACGAGCGCGAAAAGGATCGTTCGGTCATTGCCGACACCTTCGGTACGTATACCAAGGTGGCCTTCGAAGGAAAAACACCAAAGGCGAAACAAGAGGCGTGGAACAAGTGGTTCAGCGACTCATCGCTGGACGAGTACGAAGGTTTTAGACCGGACCGGCTGACCCCCTTCCTCAAGGGCGGCTCGCAGGACAAGGACTTCCTTGTCGCTTTCGGCGACCGAGTGTTTGACAAGAAGAAGCAGGGTAAGACCGATGAGCTCCGCTTCTTCGGGAACAGCCAGATGGGCGAAGGGGAGTGGGGCAAGGACAACTACCAGCAGCTATTCGACGCCGTTTCGGAGAACCCTGAAGCTTCAGGCGAAGTCATGGACCACAATTACGACTTCGTGCAGCATTCCCTCTACAACACGGGCCCCTGGAAGGTGAACGAGCCGAAGGAGCGTGGCAAGTCCTTCTTCAACATGGTCAACGCCGCGACGGTGACGCTCAAGCAGACCAACCCGTCCCTGGCGGAGAAGAATACGGGACGCATCCTCTTCGACAACTACCAGAACAGGAAGGGCAAGGATGGAAAGGGCCACCCCATCGAAGGGACCCAGGCCCTCTACGCGAGCATCCTCACCGCGTACTGGAAGGACCTCGAACACGGAGTCACCTCCCCGGCAGGCAACACGCTGTGGGGAAGCGACATCAAGGCCAAGGGCGAGGAGAAGTACGCGAAGACCACTAAGTGGAGCCTCCAGGACTTCATGAAGGGCCAAGACTCGGGCCGGCCCGGGCTTGAGGCGTCCGACGCTCTGTGGCGCTCCCTCATGGAGGAATCGGCACGCGACCCCAAGGCGGCGGGCACACTGAGCGCCCTGTTCCAGCGGTACGACGAGAAGGCGCTCGACCACGCGTACTCGACGGAAAAGAGCACCGAGCACGCCGGCGCCTTCGACTCGATGAAGCGCGGAATGATGCAGGAGTTCTATCAGGAGTCCATGAAAACGGCGTCCGGTGAGATCGAGGGTGATATCGACAAGTGGGTCGAGGACACCAATAACTTCCGCGGGAAGATTATCGACACCGCTGGCGAAGTAGCTCTGGGCGCAACAGGCGGAGCCGGCGTGGCCGGTGCCAAGGGTGCGGCTGTGGGCGTCGCCTGGGGCCTGGGCTCTGGCGTTGCCACCGACCTGCTCAAGGATCTCGTGAAGGCCGATGCGAACGACGCGCCCAAGGGTCTCAAAGAGGCATTCAAGGGAGTCAAGGAGAACACCGCAGACTTCTCCTGGCAGACCGACTACCAGAACAACGCGGACGCGGCCCGCGAGCACGACAAGATCAAGCCCGTCACGATCGAGAGCGATGGCAAGGACGGCGGCCCGAAGGGCGTCAAGGAGTACACGGGTGACGTCAAGGATTATGCCAAGGGCGACGGCAATTTCCTGAACAAGAAGGGCGAGATCAAGGACATCGGCGACATGAGCACCGCCGAGCGCACGGCCTACAACAAATGGCTGCAGGACCCCGCCGTCGTCGCGGCGATCTGGCCGGAGTACTCGAGGGGGAGGAACGCTCGGGACTATCCCGGGCAGGACTCGTAGGGAATTACTGCGTCAGTGAGATGGTGGGTCGGTGAATCGCTGAGCGCGACAGCCACGGCAACCACGGTGACCAAGGCAACTGTGACTGAGATTGATTGGTGTGTGAGCAATGGGAAACGCAGCCAGGGGAACGAAAGCCGCGGTGGCGGTCTCGGTCGGCGTGCTGTTGATGGCCGTTGCTGGATGCGGCGACGACAAAGGGTCGGACTCCGGCGGATCGGCGGGCGACAAGCCGCTGAGCAGGTCGCAGCTCTCAAGTGCGGCACTGGCGCAGGGAGATGTGTCGGGCTACACGATTAGCGAGGTGTCGGGCGCCGGCTCCGGTGGGTCGGCACGCACGGCCGACAAGAAGTCCTGCCAGCCGATCATCGACGCGATGGCGCCCGAAGCCTCCGCCTATGACAAGCGGCTGGCGGCACGGAGCATCGTCAAGACCCCCGAAGGGTCCGACAAAGCCACTGCGGCCTACCGGCTCGTGCTGTCGAGTGCCAAGTCCGAGTCGGCGGCGAAGCAGTCGGTGCGGGACCTCAAAGGCGCGCTCTCCGCCTGCGGTTCAGGATTCAAGACCAAGCCTTCCGGCCTGACCTCGAAAATTCGCACCGTGTCTGAGAACAAGTCCAGCCTCGGTGACGACGGCGCCGACTTCTCGGTCGAGTACCAGATGGGGCGGAAGGTCCGCTACGTGGTGATGCAGGAGGGCGCGTCGCTGACCAGCGTTGCTGCCGAGGACGAGTTCGCGAACACGTTTGTTGCTGTGCCGAAGGAAGTCCTTGACGCGCAGGAGCGGAAGTTGGACAAGGCAGCCAAGTGAACTGTCCGAACTGCCTCCTGGCGGCTGTCGGTTCAGTCGTCAGGCGTCAGTTCACCTGGGAAGGCGAACCCGGAGCACTGCGGTGTCCCAGTTCTCCGGGCCGCTTCTGTTCCCACCGTCGGTGGTGACGGCGACGTACAGGCTGTTCTTCGAGGCCGTGATGGCTTGCACACCGGCGATGACCGGGGCCAGCTTTCCGTCGTGCACGCGATAGACGACACCCCCGGCCTCCGACGACTCCAGGAGCTTCTTCTGCGAGTCGGACGTGACTCCACGCCAGCGGAAGTCGCCTTCGAGGGTGGGAAGGGCCTTCTCGCCCCCGTCGACGTAGTAGACCTCGCCCGACCCCGGGACGGCGGCCAGACCTCCTGAGTGGCTCAGGACTCCGGGCGGAATCGTCGCGTCCAGAGCTCGGCCGACCTCGGTGAAAGGGCTCTCCGCCTTGCCGACCTTGTCCGGCGCCTTTGCTGCCACGAACGGACTCAGCGTGCTGTCCTTGTTGATGCGGACGATCCCGGGGCCGGTCCGCCAATAGAGGCCAGCTTTGTCCGACGCGAGCCAACCTGAGTTGGACCTGTCTGTTACCAGCACGTCCTTTGCTTTTGTGCCGGTAGCCGGATCGATTCCGTTCTTCACGGCCGGGTTGGACCGCTTGTAGGACTCCCCGCGTTTGGGTGGGCGCCCTGCCACCAGCTCGATCGAGTCCCCGTCGACCTTGTGTACATATGAGGCCAGGTCTCCCCAGCTCGGCTGGTCGCCGATGTAGACGGAGCCGTCCTTGGCCGTGGTCACGCCTGTGATTTGACCGGCGCAGAACTTGCTGACCACGGTGACATGGGGGTCGGGGTCCTTACAGTTCCCCTTGACGACCTTGGATGCCTTCCCCTCCGGGCTGACCTTCCACAAGTGGTCTGCAGCGAGGTAGACGGAGCCGTCAGGTGCCACGGCGGCCTGCTCGGCCTGCACGTCGTCCAGACCGGTGACGTTGATGCGCTCAGCGGCACCGGATGGCTTCTTCCGCCACATCACGGTCCCATCGCTTTCGCGGGTGAACAGATAGACGGTGCCGTTGGGATCCGCAGCGAGACCTTGGTACCTGCCGCGGATTGCCAACTTGTCGCTCTTGCCGTGGATGTCGCTTCCACCGCCGAGTGCGAAGTCGACGTTCAGCGGCTGACCCTCATCGCCGGATATGTCGTTGTAGATGGTGAATCCGGCAATGGCCGCGACAGCGACGCCTCCAGCCACAATGGCCCGGCGCTGCCTACGGGGCAAGGCTTTGAAGCCGCTCAAGAGACTCAGCCTCTCTCTATTCGCAGATCGGGAAGCTTAAGGCCGCACCATACGCAGCCCCACCGCATCCTGCTGTTCCACATCGCTATCCGTTGCCAGATGGATAGGAACGAACACGACCATCCAGTAGAAACCGAACAGCCACCGACCGCCGAGGCGGAGGAAGCCGGGGCGGCCGCCGTCGGAGGAGCGGACCACGCGCAAACTCGCGACCAGCTTTCCGAGGCTGGCCCGGGTCGCGAAGGTGAGCAGGACGTGGTTGAGGAAGGAGAAGCCGATGGCCGCGCCGAGCACGGCTCCCCACACCGCCGGAGACTGCGGACGGAGCTCGACCACCCCATCGACCACCTTTACTCCGGCCGCGA
Source organism: Streptomyces sp. NPDC055239 (assembly GCF_053606205.1). Classification (NCBI taxonomy): domain Bacteria; kingdom Bacillati; phylum Actinomycetota; class Actinomycetes; order Kitasatosporales; family Streptomycetaceae; genus Streptomyces; species Streptomyces sp. NPDC055239. The sequence continues at coordinate 110,475 of NZ_JBSGRD010000009.1, forward strand.
TTCCGGCCGCGAGGCCGCACAGTAGAGCGGTGAAGGCGTCGATGACCGCCGCGGTGACCCGGCGTGCCTGCGTGGGCGCCGAGTCGCGGGCGGAGGCGAGTCGTTGAGTGGCCACGGTTCTGACTTCCTTCGCTACTTCCCTGCTCCGGACTTCTTCTTCTCGTCCTCTTCCTTCTCCACGCGCTTGAGGGCCTTGTCTATCGCGGCGCGCGCGTTGGCCACAGCGTCCTTGATCTGTTTCTTGTGGCCGGAGAACTCCGTCCGGAAGCGCTCGCTCTTGGGGCCCTTCCACGTGTCCGTGCCGCAGAGGTCCTGGACGTTGTCGACGGAACGTTCCAGCTCGTCCGCGTACTGCTTGAGCTTGCGCACGTCCTCACGGCAGTCACTCTCTCGCGACATCGTTCCGCCTCTCTCAGCTCGGGGTGATCAGCTTGGTGATCATCTTGCGCAGCGTGTTCTTGCTGACGGGACGCGCTTCGATGCCGCTCGCCGCGTTGGGCTTCGCGACGTACACGGTCCACAGCGCCTTGTCCGTGGCATACGTCGTCAGGAGCGGGCCCGGAGCGTCGGCGAGGAGCACCGTCTGGCCGACCACCAGTGCGTTGTTGATGGCGTGGCTCAGATCGCGTCCGACGTTCTCCTGGCTGATCTGCTCCGGGGTGAGCTGTTGGACACGCCCATCCTTGTCGGCCACCTCGAAGGGGTCGACGAAAAGCAGCGCCATGTCCGCGGCGTCCTTGGCCGAGCCGGCGAGCGTGAACATGTGGAGGCCGCCCGAGGTGACACGCTCCACGAGGTAGAGGTCCTCGGCGTGCACGTAGACGAGCAGATGTGTGAGTCCGTTGGACGTGTGTTGCTCGACGGCCAAGGCCCGGGTGGCGGTTCGGCGGAGAGTAAGCGCCAGGCTTACTTCGGGCGTGATACGCATATCGAGGTCCACGCCGGATGGGGTGGCGCCCGCGTCCGTGCCACCGTCGGCGGCTCCCTCCTCGGCTTCGGACCCAGCGGCCGACGCCCGGAGCACGGCGTCGAGTTCGTCGACATTCGCGACTTCCACCGCTTCGCGAGAGACGAGGGACCGCAGCGCGGTGGCATACACCCACTCACGCTCCTGGCCGGAGAGTCCGGCGAGCCTCGGAGTCGGAGCGACACATTCGGTCAGCGAGTCGGGATCGAGAATGGCGATCTCTTCGTCGGTGAGTCGCAGCAGCGGCTGCGTCCCGCCCTCAGCGAGCGCCTCTGCCAGGATTCCGCGGAACTCCTGGAGATCTATGTCGATTTCAGGGCTTTTCATGACAGTGCGTCCGATTCTCGCTTACCAGAACTTGTATTTGCTGATGGTGTTGGGGACAAGATTGGTGACCGCGCTCTTTGCCCCATCGACGATCTCGGCACCCTTGTCCTTGATCTTTCCACCCCATTCCTTGGTGGATTTCCAGGCCTGTTTGGCACCCGACTTGATGTCGTCACCCCACTTGTCCCAGGCCCAGCTACCCAGGAAGTAGGCCCCGGCGACACCGAGGGCGACCCAGCCCACGACCGGGACCGCGGCCGCGACCGCAGCCGATGCGCCGAGGGCGGTGGCCGCACTCGCGCCGCCCAGGACGGCCACGGCGCCGCCAGCCTCGACGAGTCCCATGGTCCGGTCAGCCGCGCCGTAGGCACCCGTGTGCGTCGGCACGAACATTTCCTTGACGCCGTGCACGACGCTCAGCGGCAGCAGGACGCGCTGCGCGAGCATTCCGGTGCCCGGCGCCTTGGCGAAGAGCTTCGCGGCGAAGGGGATCTTCAGGCGCATCGCGACCCGGCGGACGCTCTGCTGCCACTTCCAAGGCTCCTTGTACCAGTTGCGGATCTTCTGGTCCTTGAGGAGTTCCTTCAGCAGCTCACCTCGCTTGGCCGCGATGCGAGCGTCCGATGAACCGAAGTACTTGTTGAGCTCCCAGACAGCCCGGGCGCCCGCCACGTTCTGGCCCTGTGCCCATCGGGCGTACAGGTGCAGGGATGCCTCGATCGCCGTGGGGATCTTGAGGATCTTGAGCGGCGTCTTGATGTCCTTGAGGGTGCCCTCTTTGAACTCTTTCCACGTCTCAAGTGCTCCGGCGAGACCGGCAAAGGTGAGGAGAGCTTCGGGGTCGTCCTTCGAGATCCCGAGCCGGCGGCGGATGTCCTTGGCCTCGTCCGTCGACCAGGACGCCTTCTTGGGAAAGTCGGAAACGCCTTCAGCTTTTGCATCCCACTTGGCGAGGATTCCGCTGATCAAACCGCCCTGGATGGTGAGTGTTCCGCCCATGACGTCAACGGCGGCAGCCAGCTTCGGCGCCTGGACGTCGTCCATTCCCTTGAAGCCCATTATCGCGTTCCTTGGTAGATCTTTGCCGTGCGCGGATGGGCGATACGTTTATTCGGGTTGTGTGCCCGGCGTAGATCCCCCGTGAAGATGCACTCGCCCTCGACCGCCAGAGTGCCCACATCCATGGTGCGGCGGCTCACGATCGGCTCCCGGCGGGGTGAGGGTGCTTCCGAGGAACTGACGTTATCTGTGCGCTCACCGGTTCCGCCAGCGTCAGTACTTGGACAAGTGCCCCCATTCTGGGTGGCCTGCCGGTGCCGTGACGCATGGCATACAGAAGGCCCACGCCTCACAGGTGCGGCGTGGGGGCGGGGCTGATGCTCGCGGCGGCGAGCAGTTCTGGCGGTGCGCCCAGAGCGGTGTCGGCGTACGCCGCCGTTGCCTCTGTGAGGGGAAGCTTCACTCACCCGGTGCAGTTACTCGGTCCGGGAGTTTCGAGGGGCGGTCGCACTTGGCTTGCTTGTGGGCGGTGTGGGCGTAGTCCAGGGCGAGGTTAACAAGCTTCTGGCGCTTCACTTTTTCGGATCCTACAAGCGACTGCTCAGCGTTAGCGAACACCGTCAGATTGTATGGCAATTCGCCGACTTTGCCGGGAGAGAAGCAAGGCACGTAGATCCCGGCAAGGTTGGATGCTGAGGTTCCCTTCAGTCCGGCGTCGAAGTGGATGACCTCACCCCGGGACAGTGGCTTTAGTGTCCTGGATTCCCAGTCTTTTGTATTATCTTTGGGCGCTTTAAACCCTAGGGAGGCTACTAGGTGTAGGTATACATCTCCTTGGTCCCCTACCACGTAGCATTCGCCGATGTAATGTCCCTTCGATTTAGTCCGTGAAAGATCCCGAAAATCATACTTTCCGGACTTCGGCAACAGCGAATCAATCTCTTGAGCTGCCGCCTTTTTATCTTGTATGCCACTGCAGACGTCATCGGCCTGAATGCGCACCTCGGGCTCGGAATCAAAGGCGCCCAGTGCGTAGGAGGTGAGCAATGCAGCGGCGACAGCAGCCGCTGCCAACATGCCGTAAAGACTGGTTTTTTTTATGCGCTTGTGGTGGCTAGGTTCCGTCAAGGTGAGTCACCTTATCGCTTGTGAACTACTTGATGGGAGGAGCGGCTTTGGTGTCTACGATTAGGCCGTGTGCGGCGCGGAAGCCTTGTCCGGCATGATCCCCGGCCTGGGACTCGAGGTTCTCGGAGCCAGTAGCCTCCTTCGCGGCGTTCTGTGAAGTGAGGATAGCTGAGCGTTCGATCGCATCCGTTTCCTTCACGTTCTGATACACCTGCTGCTTGGCCTCCTTTCCACCATCGTCGCCGAACCCGTTGATAATTCCATCGAATACCTTGCCGGAAGCAGTGCCGGCCAGGCCGCCGACGATGACACCTCCGGGTCCACTGAACGGCGCCATTGCAATTGCTGTCGTGCTGCCCACGACAGAACCACCCCATGTGCTTGCATGTGTCTTCCATGCATCGTCGCGTGCAGTCGCATCTGCGTGATCCGCGTCGAGCTGGTATTGTTGCCCCCCGGTAATAACTCCTTGGAATATCCCGGTATCATAGGAGATTTTATTTATGGTCTTCTCGGTGTTCTCTGGATAGGTGCTAGGGTGTTTAAACTGTTGCTCCATCAGAGCAGCGGCATAGGTGTGTTGCGAAACGTTCAGCGTGTCATAGCCTTCCTTGTTGCGAGACACCGCATGAAGAAACCTGGCAGCGTCATATTTGCTAACGGTCGCGGCGGCCCCCGTGGTTGGAAAGAGCTGGCTTCCGTTTGCGATGTCTGAGTCCAACCCTCGAAGAATATCTGGCATGTACTCCGCGGATGCGTTCGCGAAGCTATCCGACATGTAGGAGTGTTTGGTCAGGCGCTCCGGATCTGCGGACACAGACTTCACCAGGTTCGAGAACAAGGCAGCCTGTTGCTTGGAGTGTTTCAAGTCATCGATGGTGGCCGGCTCACCGGGGCGATGGCCGGTCGTGGCCGCCTCCAGTGCATGCGCCATCGAGTTGCGGCCAGTGACGCTCGTCTTCCCTTCCATGCTGTCGTCCCGCCACTCGCGCACCTCGAAGAGGTACTTGAAGTTCTGTTCGGGCTTTCCGTCGGAGCCCTTCTCCTTTGCGGTGAAGAACTCGGTTGCAGCGTCGGGACTGTTGGAGAGACCCTTCATGAACCCGGTCATCGGGTCGGCACCCTTGTCGTTTCCGATGTGGTTGAGCGCACCCGCGTCGGCACTCCAGGCTGTCCAGCCCGAGTTGGGGCCATCCATGACCTCTTTATCTTTCTTGACGAGGGCTTTTCCATAGCTGTCAAGGAACTTGTCGTCGTAGTCCCCGACGCGCATCAGATTGCTCATGACTACGAAGCCGATCGGGCCGCCGGAGTCGCCGTGCGGAGGCGGTCCAGGTTCCCTGATCGGTTCATCGCCGATATCGACCATCTTCCGTTTCCACCGATCCATCGCCGGGGTGTCGGAGTTCGTGGCCTGGGCGAAGGTGAGACTCAAGTTGCGCTGCAGATCGTCGAGTTTGCCCTTGCGATTGAAGTCCGAGACGTTACCGTATCCGTGGGAACTGCCGAGGCGGCTCGCCTGCTCCCAGAACTGCAGTGACTTCCTCGGCCCGAGGGAGATCGCGAACTTCTCGGCGAACGGGTACTCGTCGTAGTTCGAAGAGAAAAGAAAGTTCAGTTCGTCGAACTCTTCGGTCGTAAGGTCTTCAGGGTCCTTTTTGGCGAGTTCCGCAGCGCGCTTGGCGTCCTTGGCCGCAGCCGCGTTGGCGGCTCGAGTCACACTCGCCTCGTTGATCTTTACCATGCCCTTGCCGCCGGAATACGGCACGCTGTCCGCCTTCATGGACAGGTGATAGCGCCTCTTCAGCAGCGGCAGTTCGTCACTCGCCCAGTTGGCCACACGCAGGACATCCCCGAGTTCCTTCTCGCCCACTCCGAAGTAGGCGAGCTGCAACTTGTAGTAGCCCGCCCTGTCCGAGAGCTTCTCGTGGTCGCGCCGGATGGACTCGATCGTCCCTTTCAGGGCATCCGGGTCGATGCCCGAGAAGACACCCTTAGGACCTGGATTGTCATCGCTGACCATGCCGGACTGATTCCTCTCGAATGTGATACGTAGAAGGTGCGGAACTGGCAGTCAGAGGCGCCTGTTTCGGTTCATCGACGTGGCTTCTTCAGGTGTGACTTTTTCCGGCATTCGATCGATTTCGCGCTGTATGTCGGTGAGAACCTTGTCGATGCGGATGCGTGCCGTCTTGCGATGCCCAGTGACATCGCTGTGCCACTTGTTGGCCGTTGTCCCCACCCATGACTTCTTGGAGTTCGCTCCGCCCTTGCCGATATCTTCGGCGGCCCGCTTCAGGGCGCCGACAAGGCCGTCCCGCTCTTTCTGCAGTTCCCGCTTCAAGGCCACCAGGCGCTCCCTGTCAGGGTTGTCCACCTTGGGCTTTTTGTCGCCTTCCCCCATGTCGCTCCCTTCGCAACAGTGATCATTGCACGATGGTTGGAGTGGGGAAACGTTTCCGGATTGTGGAAGGTTTTGTGGCAGGTGACTCGGCCGTTCTTGCTGACCGCAAACAGCGCGAAACGCCAAGGGGCCCAACGAAGGGCTCCGGGCCTTCCGTTGGGCCCCTTTGCGCATAACGCCGCGTGGTACCCGATGCTCGTTCGTACTGCCGATGCGTCGTCCGCTTAGCGGTTGACGGACTGAATCTCCTCGACGGTGACCGGCTGGTCGTTGCCGTACTCGCCGTCGGGGAGGTCGCCGCCCGCGCCGTCCGTGCCGGTCCAGGCGATTTCCCAGGTGGCTGTGGCCTGGAGGTTGAAGGTGCCGTTGCCGGAGGAGCGTTGGTAGGTGACGCCGCAGGGCGGCGTCTCCTTGGATTTGCCCTTGGCGTACGGCTCGCCGATCGAACCGTTCTCGTTGAGCTCGCACTTGCCGGACGCGGGGATGCGTACGGCGTCCTCGGTGCCCGGCTTGATGCTGAGGGCTGTGGGCTTCGCGGTCGTCGTCGCCTCGATGTGAAGCCCGGGGGCGTCGAGCGAGGCGGTGACGGACACGGGCTGGAAGTCACCCTTGTCGAGCCAGGCCCAGGTGGGCATGTTCACCTTGGAGGCGCCGTCGGGGGCGAGGCTCACCTTGGTGCCGGGGACCTGCATCTTTTCGTAGGCAAGGCCCGCGAGAGTTTCCGGCTTGATGGCCTGCGGGACGTCAGGCGTCTCGCCGTTCTCGACCCAGAACGGCTCCTTGTCGCACTTGAACTGGTCGGCCATGGATGCGTTGGGGTTCTGCTGGGCCCCCCACCACATGCCGTCCTTCTCCTTGTCGATGTTGTAGCCGTCCTTGGCGTACGCCTGGTTCTGGTCGGACATGTCGCCGAGAACGTCGCGCGGAGCGTCCGGATCATGCCGGGCGCCGAAATAGAGGCGCTGGCGGTACTCCTGGAACTCGGTGGCCTTCCACTCCGGGGCGTACCAGCAGCCGGGTGGCGTCCAGTTGGTGTCGACGGAGGACACGGCGCCGCCGCCGTTGCTGTTGCCGGTGGAGGTGTAGCGGATCTGGGCCACTGCGGCCAGGGTGTTGCCGCTCTTCTTCCCGGACACGTTCCCGTCACCGAACTCCGTACCTGCAAAGGCCGGGCTCCCGGCCGCAAGTACCAGCGAGATGCCGGTAGTCAGTAGAACCAGTGGCTTCCGCACTATCATGACCTGCACTCCTCAACCCCGTCGCGCACCTGAGCCTGCTTGGCCCTCCACAGACCCTTGTTGCTGTCGGAGGCGGTCATGAGGATCTCCCAAGAGGCAAAATCCTGGACGCTCGGCTTGGTGCGATGCACCTTCTCCGTCTTGACTTCCTTGCTGAAGAACTTGGTGGCGTCGCTGCAGAAAGTGACGACAGCCGACTTCTTGCTCTTCACCACTTCAACCTTGGTGCCGCTGAAGTTCTGCTCACCCGTGACCGTGTAGCCGGCGTCGACGTTCTTCTTGATCTGGTCCTTCGCGTACTTGAACGCCGGCCCCTGGTATTCGGAGTAGAACTTGTACGCGGCGTCTTCCGGATCCTGCTTCACGATTCCGTACCGGATCGCCGTCACGAAGTTCTGCGCGTCCTTCGCGGCCGCCGCCTGGTCGGCGTCCGGGAGACTGCTCTTCTCGAAGACGAGGTCTACGTCTGAGGGAAGCTTCATCCCGGGTCGGTCGATCTTGGGTGTCTCGCTCTTCTCTGCATTCGGCGACGAGCTCTTCGTGCCGCCCTCATCAGCCCCAGCGATCTTGTCCTTGCCCGAGTCCTTGTCGTCCCCACCTCCGCACCCGGTCAGAAGCAGAGCAGTGGCAGCCGTCAGCGAGACGACGGCGGCGGGCAGGGTGCGACTGCGGTTCACGTGTGACTCCCGGTGGGGCGACAGTTCTTCAAGCCATCTGAAGGTACTGAAGTGGTCAATGCCTTCGCCAGGTTTCACTTTGCCGAGTAGTGAATGTCTCGTGAGGTGAATGGCCGCACAAAGTGACCCACTTCGGTCGCAGCGCGGACGAATGGCCCCGTTCGAATACCGGAATGGAATCCTCCAGCAGGGCAGAGCAGAGTCGATGAGCGGAGCTGGATCTGTGAAGGGGAACACAGTCCGCGCCGAGTGCCTCTCGGCGGGCGGGAGAGCCTTCTCCCCGTGGGGGTCGTCCCGGCTCGCCCGCCCGCCTGATTGGCCCGCTGGCTCAGCTTCCGCTCAGCTGCGGCCCATGTCCCGCTTGACCTTCTTCCCCGCCGCCGACTCACCCAACGTCTTCCACAGCTTCGACGAGCTCAGTGACGTATAGACGCCTGGAGCGCCTTGCGCCCCGCAGCCATCCCCGTACGAGACCACGCCTATCTGGATGGGTGCCCTGCGGCCCGGTACGTTGCGGAAGATGGGGCCGCCGCTGTCGCCCTGGCAGGAGTCGCTTGCCTCAACTCCCGCGCAGAAGTTGACCTTTGAGTTGTACTCCGCGTAGCTCGTTCCGCATTCCGCGTGCGAGAGGATCGGCACCTTTACCTGGCGCAGGCGGTCCGGGGTGTTGGGGAGTTCCGTGTCCGTGTTGCCCCAGCCTGCGACCGTTGCCTTCTGGCCCGGGCGGATCAGGGCGTCCGTGCCCTGGGTGGGGAGCGGGATCGGGGTTATCCCCTTTACCGGCTTGCTGAGTTGGATGAAGGCGATGTCGTACGCCTCCTGGCCCTTGAGGTAGCGGGGGTGTACGACCACCCCGCCCCTGGCCACGTTGCGCATCTGGCCCTGGCCGGAGGCGGAGAGGACCGTCCGTCCCACCGCCACCTGGAGCTTCTTCGGCTTGATGGGCTTGCCCGCGTCGTCCACCAGGCAGTGTGCCGCCGTCATGACCGTGTCAGCCGTAACCAGGCTGCCGCCGCAGAACTGGCGGTCAAGGGGGCTGCCCGCGCCCTTGTCCAGCACGGCCGCCATGAACGGGTAGGCGTCGTTGGAGACTTCGGTGCCGCCGATGATCGCGTGCGCGGCGGGGGTGCTTGTGGCCAGCATGGCCAGCGCCGCCGTGGCTACACCGGCTGCCGCCATGGTTTTGCGTGATGACGCTGGTGAGGAGGGAAAGGAGAGTCTCATGGGGGGTGGATTTCTCTTCCGTATTGAGCAGGGCAGGGATTGATCGGATGGTGAGACGGGGGAGCGCGGGCGGGGGTTCATCGGATGCGGTGGGATGTCGAGAGAGGCGAGAGAGGCGAGAGAGACGAGAGCGGCGCCACTTAGTGACGTCACTGAGTGAGGCATGGGTCGACCGCTGGGTCTCCCGTGTGCGGGGGCGCCTGGACGTCCATCTCGGGGAATTCGAGTCCCGGTTCGGATGCCCGGCCGACTCGCGCCGGAGTTGACGTCCGCCCACGCCCGACGCATCCACGCCCGACGCACCCACGCCCGACCCCCACGCCCGACGGAGAAGCAACAAAAGACGGCACACTTGGCCGAAGTCCGCCCAACCGGGAACCACTCCCGACCCTCCCGGCGTCATCCGTGCGGCTGATGGATCAGTCGTTCATCGGCCATCGGCCAGCCACCCGTCAGCAGGTGTTCCTCATCACCGCGCCCAGCGGGGACCGTTGCGCAAACACCGAATATTCGCAACCGCACATCCATATCTCCTCTCATCCTGCGGGAATGCGTGGGAACCATGGAGTGCGGATTGCGCGTGGATAACGATGAGGGGTACGAGCCGCAGCAGTCTTAACGCGCCTTGAGGGGCTTATGTGCTGCTGATACGGTGCGATGACTTGACACTGTGCCTGGGGCTGAATAGCCCGCCCGAGGCGGGCGAAGAGAGTCGCGAGTGTCTGAAAATGACCGAATCTTCTTGGGCGTGCGGGGAGCAGTTGCGTGAAGATCCAAGAGCGTACGGGGGCGGGCAACAGCCGTTCCGCCGCGCCGGTTCAGCCAGCGGTCGGTGAGCGCCTTCCCGCGCCGCCTCGCGAGCGCAAACCGGCACTCGCCGCCCTGGCCGTTCTGCTCATCCTTGTCGGCGCTCTCGGCGCCACCGTCCTCGTGCTGCGCGCGGGAGAGCGTGTGGAGGTCGTGAAGGTGACGGAGGAGATCTCGGCGGGCGAGACGGTGACCAAGGACAACGTCACCTCCGTCATGGTCGCCGACGACGCGGGCATCAACTACGTCAAGTGGTCGCAGCTCGGGAACCTGAAGAAGCTCACCGCCACCAACACCATCCCCAAGGGCGCCGTGGCCGTCGGTGAGATGTTCTCCAGCAAGGGCGGCCTGCCCGCCGGCAAGTCCGCCGTCGGTGTCGCCCTCAAGGAGGGGCAGTACCCCGCGGACGGCCTGAAGTCCGGCGACACCGTGGACGTCTACCAGGTCGGCGACTCCGCCTCCTCGGGGTCCAACGACAAGGGAACCGGCGGCTCCGCGGGATCGAGCGCGAGTGACTCGCCCATCGTCTCTGCCGCCCGCGTCAGCACCGTCGCCAACAAGAGTGACGCCACCGTGAGCACCGGCGCCCTCGGCGTCACGCTCCAGGTGGACACCGCCGACGCGGCCGCCGTCGCCAAGGCCGCGTCCGCAGGCGCCGTCGCTCTCGTCCAAGTGTCTCCCAACAGCAACTAGAGGCGAGTAGAAGAGACATGGCGCTCATTGCTCTCGCCGCTGACAAGGGATCTCCCGGAGTCACCACCGCCGCCGTCGCGCTCGCAGCCGTCTGGCCGCGGCGCGTGCTGGTCGCGGAGACCGACCCCGCAGGCGGCGACCTGGTCTACCGCAGTGCCGCCGCGCACGGCGGACCGCTCAACCCCAACACCGGGATGCTCAGCATCGCGGCCACCGCACGCCGTGGCCTCGTGCCCGATCAACTCTGGGACCACACACAGCCGTTGGCCGGTGGGCTCGAAGTGCTCGTCGGTCTCGGGGTCGCCGAACAGGCCGCCGGGCTCGCGGGGCTCTGGCCGACCCTCGGTCGCGCCTTCTCCCAGCTCGCCGACTCTCCGAACGCGCCCGCCGATGTGATTGCTGATTGTGGTCGCATCAGTGGGGACACCCCCGCCGTCGAGCTCTTTCCGCAGGCGGCCCTCGTGCTGCTCGTCTCGCGGACCGAGCCCGAGGCCATCGCCCGCGTACGCGACCGTGCCGCCGCCCTCGCCACCAAGCTGCACGGCGGATCGCGCGGGGCCGCCTCGCTCGCGACCCCGCTCATCGGCGTGCTCCTGATCGCCGACCCCTCGACGTCCGCCAAGCTCGTCCACCAGGTCAACGACATGCTGATGGCCGCGCAGACCGGCGCCCGCGTCGTCGGCACGCTCGCCGAGGACCCGGCGGGTGCCGAGCAGTTGGCAGGGCGTAAGCGCGGGCGTCTCGACAAGTCGATGCTGATTCGTTCGGCCCGCAAGGTGACCGTCGATCTGTACCAGCAGTACGGCGCCGCCTGGGCCAACCCGAACGCGGGCGCACAAGGCGCGCACGGCACGCACGGCACGCACGGCGTGCACGGGGCAGGCCGATGAGCGTTCCCGTCGATCACCAGCTCGTGAAGCGGTTCCGGCAGGACGCCGGTGACCGCATCGCCGAGCAGCGCCGCCTGGACCAGGTCTCCGGCGTCACCCCCATGTCGGGCGAGGACGAGCGGCAGTACGCCCGCGCCGTCATCGCCCAGATACTGGAGGAGTACGCCCGGACAGAGATCAACGCCGGGCGCACCCCGCTGGACGCGGACACCGAGGAGAAGTACGCGGCCGCGGTGCACGCCGCGCTCTTCGGCGTCGGACGGCTCCAGCCACTGCTCGACGACCCCGAGGTCGAGAACATCGACATCAACGGGTACGACCAGGTTTTCGTCGGATACGCCGACGGGCGCGAGGCCAAAGGCGACCCGGTCGCCGAGACGGACGAGGAGCTCGTCGAGCTCATCCAGATCCTCGGCGCCTACTCCGGTCTCTCCTCGCGCCCCTTCGACTCCGCCAACCCGCAGCTCGACCTCCGGCTCCCCGACGGCTCGCGTCTGTCGGCCGTCATGGACGTCACGCGGCGCCCCGCGCTCTCCATCCGACGTGCCCGCATGGGCAAGGTCTTCATGTCGGACCTGGTGGGCAACGGCACGGTGACGCCCGAGGTCGCGCACTTCATGGCGTGCGCGGTGCGGGCCCGCAAGAACATCATGATCGCGGGCGCGACGAACGCCGGAAAGACCACCCTGCTGAGGGCGCTCGCCAACGAGATCCCGCCGCACGAGCGTCTGGTGACCGTCGAGCGAGCCCTTGAGCTCGGCCTCGACCAGTACGCCGATCTGCACCCGAACGTCGTCGCCTTCGAGGAGCGCCTGCCCAACTCCGAGGGCCAGGGCACCATTTCGATGGCGGAGCTCGTACGCCGTTCGCTCCGTATGAACCCCTCCCGCGTCATCGTCGGTGAGGTCCTCGGCGACGAGATCGTGACCATGCTCAACGCGATGTCGCAGGGCAACGACGGCTCGCTCTCCACGATCCACGCCAACAGTTCGAGTGAGGTCTTCAACCGCATCTCGACGTACGCCCTCCAGGCCACCGAGCGGCTGCCCATCGAGGCGAGCCAGATGCTCGTGGCCGGAGCCGTCAACTTCGTCGTCTTCATCCAGCGGCGCAACAACTACCAGACCGGCGGCAAGCTCCAGCGCATGGTGACCTCGGTCCGCGAGGTCAACGGCGTCGACGGGCGCGTCCTGTCCAGTGAGGTCTTCGCGGAGGCCTCGAACGGGCAGATCGTCGCGCACGCGCCGATCGCCTGCATGGACGACCTGGCCGTCTTCGGCTACCGCCCCGCCGGGCAATGGGGGTGAGCACGACATGAACTCACTCGGCTCGATGGGCGGCCTCTTCTCGCTGCCTGTCCTGTACGCACTGGGCTGCGGCATCGCGGTCGGCGGCGGCATCGCCGTCCTCGCGATCGCGGTGCGCGGTCTGCCGGTGAAGCCCGAGCACGAGAAGCAGCGGGCCAGCGAGCGGATGAGCGAACTCATCCGGTTCGCGGGCCAGCGCGGCTCGCTCGCCATCGGCGTGGGCCTGGTGGTCCTTCTGCTCACGCGATGGGCGGTGGCGGGCATCGCGTCCGGCATCCTCGTCTTCTTCTGGGACAAGCTGTTCGGCGGCGCGAAGGAAGAGCGGTCGCAGATGCGCCGCGTCGAGGCCCTCGCCGCCTGGACGGAGTCCCTGCGCGACACCATCGCGGGCGCGGTCGGCCTGGAGCAGGCGATCCCCGCTTCGGCGCGGGCCGCTGCTCCCGTACTCCGCCCGCATCTGGACGCCCTGGTGGACCGGCTGCGTGCGCGTACGCCGCTTCCCGAGGCCCTTCAGATACTGGCCGACGAGATCGACGACGCGTCGGCCGACATCATCGTGGCCGCGCTGATCCTGAACGCGAAACTGCGCGGTCCTGGCCTGCGGCAAGTGCTCGGCGCTCTCGCCAAGTCGGCCCGTGAAGAGGTCGACATGCGCCAGCGCGTCATGTCGCAGCGCGCCTCCACGCGGCGGTCGGTGCAGATCGTGGTCGCGGTGTCGATCGCGTTCGTACTCGGCCTCTCCATCTTCAACCGCGACTTCGTCTCGCCCTACGGCACGGCGGTCGGTCAGCTCGTGCTCGCCTGCGTCTGCGGCCTGTTCGCACTCGGCTTCTGGTGGCTGCGCAAGCTCTCGACGGTCGAGACCCCGGACCGCTTCCTGGTCAGGGACGAGCCGGGCGTGCGGTTCGTGCGTCCGCGGGGTCCGGGCGCCGCCCCTGTCACCGGCGAGCAGGCGCCACTGACGGGCCCGGCGGGTCCGTACGGTCAGCCTCAGGCTCAACCTCAGCCGGGTCAGCCTGGTCAGCCGGGCTATTCGAATCCTGAGGGGATACGTCGATGAGCCTGACGATGCCGATAGTGATCGGCGCCATCATGGGCCTGGGCATCTACGCCCTGGTCCGCGCGCTCATGCCCTCCAAGCGGAGTGCGGTCGCCACGGTCGCGCGGATCGACGCGATGCGGGCGCGGGGTGCTGCGTACGAGTCGCACCGCGGCTCCTCCGACGACACCAAGGGCGACACGGGCCGGCTCGGTTCGGCCCGCGCCCGCGTCGGCACGCGGGTCGCCGACTTCTACTTGCAGCAGGGCTGGGAACAGCGTTCGCTGCGGGCCGACCTCGCGGTGCTCGACCGCAGCTGGGAGAAGTTCCTGGCGACGAAGACGCTGCTCGCTGCGGCGGGCGTCTTCTTCGGACCGTTCCTGTTCGCCGTCATCTGGACGCTGGGGGTCGGCAGCAGCCCGATCATCCCGGTCTGGCTGGCCCTCATGTTCGGCGCACTGTTCTTCTTCCTGCCCGACCTCGAGGTGCGCCGCGACGCCGCGGACAAGCGACGCGACCTGCGCCGCGTCATCGGCGCCTATCTGGACCTGGTGTCCATGAGCCTTGCGGGCGGCCGGGGTCTCCCCGAGGCCCTGATGGCGGCGGCGGAGATCTCGGACGGGTGGGCGACGCAACGTATCCGCAACGCTCTGGCCGACGCCCGGATCACCGGCATCAGCCAGTGGCAGGCCCTTGGCACCCTGGGCGAGGAACTGGGCATCGAAGAGCTCAAGGACCTGTCGGCCTCGCTCGCCCTGGTGGCTGACGACGGAGCGAAGGTGCGCGATTCGCTCGCCTCCCGTGCCGAGACGATGCGGCACCGCGAGATGGCCGAGATCGAGGGCAGCGCGGGCGAGAAGTCCCAGTCGATGCTCGTCGCCCAGCTGCTTCTCTGTGCCGGCTTCCTGGTCTTCCTCATCTTCCCGGCGGCCATGCGCGTGTTCCAGGTCTAGCGATCTCCACGGCGATGGACGGGCCGGCGGACGGCGGCGGCCCGGGACCCTTCCCCCCCCACTCCTGAAAGGACAACTCACCATGAACGGACGGAACTTCAGTACCGGCAACCCCGGTCTGGACCTCGTGATCACCTTCCTGCAGGGCCGCGTGCAGCGGGCCCGCTCCGGCGAGCTCGACCGTGGTGCGTCCGCGGTCGAGTGGGTCATCATCTCGGCGGTCGTCGTGGCGATCGTCGGCGTAGTGGCCGCGATCATCAACACCGCGCTCAAGGGCGGCGCCGACAAGGTCGGCGACTGCATCGAGGGCGCGGACGCCGGCAAGACCTGCTGATCAAACGGTTACCGGGGAGCGAAGGCGGGGACGAGTGCGCGGGTGCGTGAAGCGATGGGTACGCCGCAGGGTGGAGGCAGCCTCCACCCGCGGTGAATCCGGCATGACCGCGATCGAGTTCGTGCTGCTCACTCCGGTCCTCTTCTTCATGATCTTCGCGACGGTGCAGTTCGCGCTGTACTTCTTCGCGGATCACGTCGCCCAGGCGGCGGCCCAGGCGGGCGCGCGCAAGGCCCGAGCGACGGCCGACGAGAACCCGGGCGGCTGGCGGGGCAACTCGCGCGACGTGGTCGACGCCTACATCCAGCAGTTGGGGCCGCAGTTGGTGCTCGGCCCCGACGTGAAGACGATCCAGCCGAAGGCGAACACGGTCGGGGTGGAGATCACCGCGAACGTCCCCTCGGTCTTCCCCGGCCTCGACCTGACGGTGCACGCACAGTCCTCCGGTCCGGTGGAGCGGTTCGTCGAGGAGGGTGAGGGCGGCTGATGAGGAACGTACGGGCATGTGTGCGTGCCATGCGTCGGCGCCGCGCGCTCGGCCTCGGGGCGGACGACGACCTGGGCCTGTCGACCATCGAGGTGGTCATTCTCGCTCCGGTGATGATCCTCTTCATCCTGGTCCTGGTGGCCTTCGGCCAGCTCGTCGACGGCCGAGGGGCCATCGACGGAGCGGCACGGGACGCGGCGCGCGCGGGCTCGATCCAGAAGGACCAGGGCACGGCGATGGCCGAGGCGAAGGCGGCAGCGGCGGCGGACCTCGCCGACGTCTGCTCCGGCCCGGTCGACGTCCGTAAGACGAGCGCGGGCTTCAGCGCCGAGGTCGACCCGTTCTTCACGGTCGAAGTGAGCTGCAAGGTGAGGGGCTTGGACATGCTCGGTCTCGATGTGCCGACCACGCTGACGGCCAGCTTCAGCTCCTCGCTCGACCCCTACCGGAGGTCGGTGTGAGCATCGCTCCCCTCGTGGCTCCCGTCGTACGGGACTGGGTCGCCGCCCGCCGCGAACGCCTCGACGACCGTGGCTCGGGCGCGGGCGCCGTCATCATCTTCGCGCTCGTCTTCCTCTCGCTCTCGGCCTTCGTCATCGACGGCGGCCTGTCCATCTCCAAGCGGGAGCGGGCGGCTGACATCGCCGAGCAGGCAGCGCGTTACGCGGCGCAGGACGTCGACCGCGAGGGCATCTACGAGGGTGTCAAGGGCGCGCCCATCAACTACGAGAACTGCGGCGCGCGAGCCCAGGCCTACGCCCGCTCGACGGACATGACCGGCGCCGACGTCGCGGCGACGCACTGCGTGACGGCGAACGCGAATCAGGTCGAGGTCGAGGTCCAGCTGACCTACAGCCCGGTCTTCACCGGCCTGTTCTACGGCGGCGACGTGACGGTACGGGGCAGCGCGATCGCGGAGAACGAGGTCGGCTGAGGGCGACCGGGGCAGGGCCCGGTCGCCGCTATTCGGTCTTCCACTGGGTCGCGGTCACCACGTACGTACGGAGATTGTCGTTCTCCTTCTCCTTGTTGACCGCGGTGATCCAGAGGTGGGTGACGGCACCCTTGCCCGACTCGATGCAGAGTCCGGTGTCCTTCTTGAGCACCGAGTCGTCTCGGATCTTGCTCAGGGGGATGGGGTTGGGAAGCTCGGACCTGTGCGCGGTGGCGCGGCACGCTGAGGGCGTGGGACGGCGTTCGGTGGTCGTGCTGAAGGAACCGCCGTCGTCGGCGAGATGGATGCCGTTCTGCCTGATGGGTTCCGCGCAGTCCGTGTACGTGAGCCAGCCGCCGGAACTCGGCAGGAATCCGTCGTGCCTCGTGACGCCGAGGTCGTTGACGTCGAGCGTGGTGACATCGGAGGGCCTGCACATCGCGCCGTCGCGGACGCCCTCGCTGTTCGGGTGGAACGTGGGGGCGCGGTAGGTGAGGTTCCTGTTCTGCTGGCTGACCTGCCACCCGGCCTCGGTCTTGGGCGGCTGGGGCTTTCTGGTTTCCTGAGGTTCGTGAGGTTCCTGACTCGCCCCGGAGCTGGTGCCCTTGTTGTCGTCGCCACCGCTCATCAGCTGATGGGCGACGAGGGAGCCGCCACCGACGGCGAGTACGCCCACGAGGGCGAGCGCGGTAAGGATGAGCAGACGGCGACGCTTGCTCGGATGCGGATGCGGCTGCGGCTGGACCGGGAGCTGGCCGGGCAGGGTCGGGACGCCTGCGGCGTACACGGCGGCGGGGGAGTGGGCGGGCTGCGTCGGAGCAGAGGGCGTACCGAGGGGCGGCCTGCTGTCCTGGAGCCGCGTCGTCTGCTCCTGCTCCTGCTGCGCGATCTGCTGCGCGACGGCGGGCGGCAGCCACCAACCCGCCTGGCGTTGAAGCCCTGACGTACCCGCGAGCGAGGCGCACGCCTCGACGAGCTGGGCCGGGGTCGGCCGGGAGCCGGGCTCCTTGTCGAGGCAGGCGGCGATCAGGGGCCGCAACTGGGCCGGGCAGGCGGCGAGTTCGGGCTCGTCGGAGACGATGCGATAGAGCAGCTCGTGCGAGGAGACGGCGCCGAACGGATGCTGCCGGGTCGCCGCGAAGTACGCCACGAGGCCGAGCGCGAAGACGTCGAGGGCCGGGGTGATCTCGCCGCCCATGGCCTGCTCGGGGGCCATGTAGGCGGGCGTGCCGAGCCGTACGTCCGTGCCGGTCGGCTCGGTGGTGTCGGCGGCGCGGGCGATGCCGAAGTCGATGACGCGGGGGCCGTCGGCTGCCAACAGGACGTTGGAGGGCTTGAGGTCGCGGTGGATGACGCCGGCGGCGTGGATGGTCTGCAGGGCTGCGGCGATGCCGGCCATGAGCTGCAGGACGGTCGGTACGGGGAGTACGCCGTGCTCGTGGACGGCGCAGGAGAGGGAGGGCCCGGGAACGTGACTGACGGCGAGCCAGGGCTCGGGTCCCTCGGTGGAGCTGTCCAGTACGGGTGCGGTGTAGGGCCCTTGCACGCGCCGGGCGGCGGCGACTTCCTGAGCGAACCGCTGCCGGAACTCGGGGTCTTGGGCGTACTCCCGCCGGACGACCTTCAGAGCCACGGGCTGGCCGTCGCGCGTGTGCGACAGATAGACCACGCCCATACCGCCCTCGCCAAGCCGGGCGAGCAGACGGTATCCGGCTATCTCGCGGGCGTCGTCCGGCGCCAGCTCGTCCATGGTGGATCCTCCCCGAATTATTGGGGCCATGGTACGGAAGGTGACTTTGGGGCTGGAGGTGCGATGCCGCGGTCCGGCCTCAGGAACTGCGTGCGGAGGTCGGCATCGAGCGCTTCGACGAGTACGTTGCCAAGTTCTCGATGGGATGACGCCTAAAGGCAGATCCTTCCGGCGCAGAGCACTACTGACCTACCGGACGGCAGAGCAGCGGCTTCTCCAGTTCCGAGCAAGGGCGGTGGCCGTGGACCGGGAGGCTGTCCTTGCCCGCGCCTTCCGTGAGGTAGCGGAGGAAGCCTGCGGCCACGGAGTCGGCGGGCGGTTCGCCGTAGGTGTAGGCGAACTCCGTCTGCCAGTAGGGGTATGCGCCCGCGTCGGCGCCCTCCACCGTCGCCGGATAGCCGGCGATACGTACCTGCTGGATGCCTTCGTGGGCGAGCGCGGCGCCCGCCTCGCTGTGACCGAGAGCTCCCGGGATCGACGCCACGTTGTCCAGAAGGATGTCGGTGTCGCCGACCTCGCAACGACCCGGCTTGCTCCGGTCCATGCCCGCGCAGTCCCCCGAGGTGACTTCCATCAGTTCCTTGTCGTCGAGCACTTGGTGGACGAGCGTGGAGCGGGTGCCGGAGCCGGGGTGGCGGCTCACGAGGTGGACGGGGACGTTGTTGCCGTTCACCTGGCGCCAGTTGGTGATATCGCCGGAGTAGATCTGGCGCAGCTGCTTGAGGGAGAGGTCCTGGACGCCGGCGTCTTTGTTGACGGCGAGGGTGAAGAGGGACAGGGCGACGGGGCGGGGGAGGAGCTGGGGGCGGCCGTCGCCCTTCGCGCCGTCGGTGAAGGCGAGACGATCGGGCAGACCGGGCCCCGTATCCGCCCCTGCGCCCTCCTTGGTCTTGTTCTTGCCCGCAGCTTCCAGTGAGTCGAGGCCCTCGACGCTGCCTTTGAAGGTGTCGTCCGTGACGGGGATGCGGGCGCCCGTGCACTTCTTGACGTACCGCTTCGCCGCGTCGGTGACGGCGCTCTTGAAGGCGGTGGAGCCGGAGAGGGTCAGCGTACCTTCGGCGCAGTCCACCGGTGCGGCCTGGCTGGGGGCGTCGTCCCTGCTGAAGGAGGTGAAGGACTGGGTGGCGGCGATGAGTACCAGGAGCGCGATGAAGACCATGACGGGCTTCGAGGCGAAGGTGTGGCTCTCGGTCTTCTTGATCCGCCCGCCGCGTACGCCGCCCTTTATGCCCGCGACGACGACCGGGTCGGGGAAGGCCTGGCCTACCGGGAACTCCGGGTCGCGTTCCAGGACGGCGAGGACCTTGTAGTGGGTGCCGCGGTTGAGGGGTACGCGGGGCAGTTCGATGTGGCCGTCCGCCATGCGCAGGCCTGCGGCGTCATCGAAGCACGGACGCAGATAGTCGTGGCTGAGCTCGGTGACGACCATGCCGTCGACGCGGCGGCCGGGGAAGTTGATCCGGATGCCGACCTGGTCGTCGTCGCGTACGACGTAGTCGTTGGCGTCGATGTGGGTCCAGCCGCTGTTCTGCACGCGGAGCAGGACGAAGGAGGGGTCAGCGAGCGAGGTGCCGTTCTGCTGCATCTGCCGGAGGACTCCGGCATGCGGATGGGTGTCCGCGTTCTTCGCGGTGGTGTCCATCTGCACGCGGTAGCCGAGCCGTTTGCGACCGGCGAAACCGAACTCCCACAGGGCGGCGCCGACGGGTATCGCGAGCCCCAGGGCGGCGACCATCGACTCCCAGGAAAGACCACTCATCACCGAACCGACCCCCGTTGTCCGAACCCAGTTGTGCGGGTGTGGCCAAATTACGAGGGGAGGAGTGGGGTTCCGAGCCAACAGGCGTTGCCTCAGGCAGAGTTCATCGTCATGCCGCTTGGGGTTGGGCGGTGTTCACCGGGTGTTGGGGCGCGCTAGTCGCCCTCGCCCTTGCCTTTCCCCTTGCCGCCCTTCTCGGAGCTCTCGGGCGAAGGCGGCGAACCGGGTGTCCGGCTCTTGCGGCTTCCGGCCGTCCAGGCGGATTGTGCGTCGGTGATGGTGGCGCCCGTGGTGGAGATCCTGGGTCAGCGGTTGATCGACTGGACTTCCTGGACGTCCATGTCCTGGGTCGTCTCGAAGGTGCCGTCGGGCATCGTGTCGCCCGCGCCGCCCGTGCCCTCCCAGGAGATCTCCCAGGTGATGGAGGCCTTCAGCTGGTACGGCTTTCCGTCGGTCGCTCGGAGGTACTTGATGCCGCACGGCGGGTCCTGCTTCGACTTGCCCTCGGTGTAGGGCGTTCCGATGCTGCCGTCGTCGTTGATCTTGCATTCACCGGATGCGGGGAAGGTCTCCGCGTCGCCCGTGCCCGGCTCCAGATGGAGGCTCTTCGGCTTTGCTGTGGTCTCCGCCCAGAGCGGGGTGTTCGGGAGCTCCGCGCGGACCTTGACGTCCTTGAAAGTGCCCTTGTCCAGCCAGGCCCAAGTAGGCAGATTCACCGTCGACTTGGCTTCGGGCTTCAGCTCCACCTTGGTGTCAGGGACCTTGACCTTGTCGTACGCGTACTCGGCGAGCATCTTGGGTGTGGGCGCGTGCGGGTCGTCCGGGATCTCGTTCGCTTCCACCCAGAACATGATGCGGCCGCAGTCCCAGGACTTGGGGTCCGAGGAGTCGGGCGCCACGCCTCGCCAGAAGCGGCCGTCCTTGCCCTCGTTGTAGTCCTTGTAGCCATCGGCCTGGCTGTTCGAGGTTTCGTGCAGGTCGAAGTTGTCGGCCGGCTTGCCGTCCCGGTAGTGGTCGGTCCAGAGCCCCTTGCCGAACCATGACTCGTGGATGCCGACGTCGCCGCCGCCGTCCTTGTCCACGAACTCCTTGAGTTCCTCGGAGGTGAAGGCCGGCTCGTACCAGCAGGCGGGCGGCTCCCAGTTGGGGTCGATCGGGGCGAGGTTGCCCTTCTTGCCGCCGCCATCGCCACCAGAGGGGTACGAGAGCTGGATCGAGGAGACTCCGGCCGACAGGTTGCCCTTCTTGTCGGAGCTGCCGCTCGGCTTTTCGCCAGACGGTGGTTGGGTGGTGTTGTCCTCCGGCCCGGCCGCGTGGGCCGCTCCGCCCGACCACAGCACGGCTGTCGCCGCCAATGCCGCGGACCATCGCACCGCACGTCGTGAGGATGTCATCGCCGGCACTCCTTCACTCGACCCTCGACCTCGATCTGCAGCACCTTCCAGATCTTCTCCGAACCCGTGGGCTGCTTCATGAGGAGACGGAACTCCTGGTAGTCGTCGAGACTCGGCTTGGTGTGCTTGATCTTCTTGGTCTCGACGTTCTTGCCGTAGAACTTGCTCTGGTCGCGGCACATGGTGACGAGCACACCGGCCGTGCCGACCTTGTCGGTCTTGGCCCTGTAGTAACTGTCTGTTCCGGTAGCGGTCCATTTGTCGTCCACCCACGACTTGATCTGCTTCTGCGCGTAGCGGGTGGCGTTGCCCAGCGAATAGAACTGGTAAGCCGGGTCCTTGGGGTCCTGAGCGGTGATCCCATGGTTGAGGGCCCGGATGTAGTTCTCGGCGTTCTCCTGAGCCGCCGCGTGACGCGGGTCGGACGACTTCGAGGAGCCGAATTCGACCTTCAGGTCGCTCGGCAGGCTGACATCCGGCTCGCCGGGATTCGCAGGAGCCGAAGACTTCGACTTCTCCGAGTCGCCCCCCGCCCCCTCGATCTTGTCCGAGGAGTCATCACTCCCGCCGCCCCCACACGCGGTCAACAGCAGGGTCGCGCTCGCCACCAGCGTGGCAATGATGGGCATGGTGCGACGGGCCACGATTGCAGTCCCCCAGGGTTCGGCAGAGTTCGATATGTGTGCAGGCGAGAATGAAGCTGCATGACGCTACCAGGCGTGGGTTATCAGTACTGGTGGGCCTTGTGAAGGTTCTCGCGTTCTGTGCGGTGACGGAAGTGAACAGAAGCGAAGGGGCCCCAAGTGCTACGCGGGCGCAGCGATTCCGTGCCGGAACTGTGACTCGCGGGGGTGAATGCCCGTGAATGACTGTCCGGAGTGGGCAATCGGGGGGCGGAATCGGGCCGGAACCGCGCAGGAAGAGCTGCGCTTACCGTGCAACTCGGGCGGTAACGGTCACCCGGAGAAGTCCCCTCGCAGCCCTCGGGCGCCGTTGCCCCTGTCTGACCTTCGGTCCCTTCCGTACCATCGCCTCAGTACGCTCAGCACCCTCAGCGCACAGACCGCTGATCTCTATTCGCTCCCTCTCAGAGGACAACAGGACACCCGCCATGGCGCGCACCACTTCAAGTTCGACAGGCGGCCCGTCGGCTCCACGGAATCGGACGCCGCAGCCGCTGCCCCGGCGTCGACGTTCGTTCGGGGACTTCTTCAAGGCGTTCCTCGCCTTTGTCGCGCTGGCCGCGCTGGTCTTCGGCGTACCCGGCGCCCTCGCCGTCGCCGTGGGATGGCCGCTTCCGGGCGGTGCGCCCTCGCTTGACTGGTTGCAGCAGGAGATCACGGTCGGGACGTTCATCAACGTACTGACTGTCGTCGTCTGGCTCGCCTGGGCCCAGTTCACCGCCTGTGTGCTGGTGGAGGTCAAGGCCGCGCTCTCGGGTGTCGGTATGCCGGGCCGCATTCCCGGCGCCGGCGGCAGCCAGCTCCTCGCCCGTCAACTCGTCGCCGCCCTGCTCCTGGTGGGCGCCACCGCCGCCAGCTTCGCGCCGGGGCTCTCGCAGTTCGGACAGTCTCTGGAGGGCAATCAGAAGCCCGCCTCCGCCGCTTCCGCCCAGCAGACGCCCGGTGGTCTCTTCGGTCAGGAGCAGGCCGGGAGCGCCGCCAGTGCCGTCGCCGAGCAGGCCGAGCAGGCTGCCGCCCATGCCGGGGGCAGCAGCGCCAAGGACGGGGACACCAAGTACTACCGGATCCAGCCGCCCGAAGGGCGTCACCACGATTCGATGTGGGAGATCGCCGAGCGGCACCTGGGAGACGGTCGCCGGTACAAGGAGATCTACCAGCTCAACAAGGACCGTGAGCAGCCCGACGGGTCGCGGCTGTCCGAGGCCAGCCTCATCCGGCCGGGCTGGATCATGGAGATGCCCGCGGACGCGCACGGCGGCGAGCTCGTCGAGATGCCCGACGAGGCACCCAAGGTCTCGCAGGACGTGAAGGAGCAGATCTCCGACTACGCCAAGTCCGGGGACCAGGCCCAGGGCGGAGGGGCCAAGGAGCAGGGTGGCGGTCAGCAAGGTGGTGGATCCGGCGATCGCGATACCGCCCACATCTCCCTCCCCGAGCAGCGCCCCTCCGAGAGCGGACGGCAGGAAGCGCCCGTCGCCAGCAGCGGGAGCAGTGAGTCCGAAGGGTCCTCCTTCGGACTGCCCGAGGCTCTTATCGGTGCGCCGCTCCTCGCCGCCGGGCTCCTCGGCGCGCTCGGACGTCGTCGGCGGCACGCGCTGTGGCAGTCCGCCATGGGCGCCGTCGGTGGACGCCGTGGCATGGAGCCGCCCACGCCGACCGGTGGCGCCGCCGATGTGCAGGACGCGCTGCTCGTCGGGGCCGACCCCGAGGGCGTACGGCTTCTCGATCTGTCGTTGAGGGGGCTTGCCGCCTCCCTCGCCGAGGAATCAAGGGCGCTGCCCACCGTGTACGCCGCCTGGCTCAGCAACGGCGATCTGCACCTCCAGCTCGCCCAGCCCGCCGGCCGTCCGCCCGCCCCCTGGCAGTTGGGGCAGGACCAGACGTTCTGGATGCTGGCGCGGACCGACGCCGAGCGGTACGAGGACATGGATACCGCCGCTCCCTATCCGGGCCTCGTGAGTCTGGGAACGCTCGACGACTCGCGGCTGCTGCTCAACCTCGAAGCCGTACCCGGTGTCGTATCGCTGAGCGGGCGCGAGTCCGACCGCGCCGCCGTCTTCGCCTCCGTCGCCGCCGAGCTCGCCACCAACGGGTGGTCCGACCGCATGACCATCACCCTCGTCGGCTTCGGGCAGGACCTGACGCCGCTCGCGCCCAACCGGCTGCGGCACCTCGACGACATCGAGGCGCTGATCGAGACGATGGAGGCCGAGACGCGGCAGCGGCGCGGAGCCCTGGGGGCCGCCGGGCACGACTCAGTACTTACTGGTCGTACGGGGCCCGCCCAGCACACCCGCTGGGCGCCGCACCTGGTGCTGCTCGCCGCCGAGCCCACCGGCGAAGACGCCGTGAAGCTCGCCGAACTGGCCTCCGACGCGAGCCGCCTCGGCATCGGATACCTCGTCGGTACGGAGTCCGGGGATCTGCCGGGTGCCGCCTGGGAGATGGAGATCACCCCCGACGGCAAGCTGCTCGCCCCGCTGCTCGGCCTCGAGCTCGAGGCGCAGGCGCTGCCCGAGGCCCAGCAGAGGGCCGTCGTGGAGCTCTTCGCCGACGCCGACCCCGGGGAGGGCGAGGACGGCACCGGTTCGGGTCGCGGCGCCGCCACTCCGCCGTTCCTCGTCGACGTCACCGAGCAGGGGCGGCCCGCGGTGTACGCGCGCCTCGTCGGAACGTACGAGATCATCGGCCTCGACACTCCGGACGGCGAGCGCAGCCCGCTGATGCACGAGGCGCTCGCGCTGCTCCTGCTGCACCGCGAGGGGGTGCACCCGCGGGTGCTCGCCTCCGCGCTGTGGCCGCGCGGTGTCACCGATGACGTACGCGACGCGCTCGTCGACCGGCTGCGGGAGTGGCTCGGCACCGAGCCGGACGGAGAGGCCCGGCTGCGGGCCGACCGGAGCGGGCGGCTCACGCTCGCCAAGTCCGTCGTGTCCGATCTGGATGTCCTGCGCTCGCTCTACCACGAGGCGACCCAGGGGCGCGGGGCCAACAGCCGGGCAGTGCGGGGGCGGATGCTCACCGACGCCCTGGTGCTCGTACGCGGGCCGCTGCTCTCGGACCGGCCGCAGGGGCGGTACGCGTGGCTCACGCACGAGATCATCGACGCGCAGCTGCCGCTGCTCGTCGCCGACATCGGCCTCGCCCTGTCCGAGTTCCACCTGGAGAAGGGGCGCTCGGAGAAGGCCATCGAGGCGCTGAACGCCTCGCTGAATTCCGCGCCGGGGGACGAGCGGCTCTGGAACGAGTTGTTGCGGGCGACCCACGCCGTGGGCGATCCGGCGAGGCTTCAGACAGTGGCTGCCGACCTCGTTGCTCGCAGTGGGGCTCGGGGTGTGCCGCCTCGGACCGAGGCGCTGCTCGACGAGCTGCTTCCTGCTTGGCGCAGTGGGCTTTCCGCCGTCGGGTAGTTCTGTCGCTGCGGGGGGTGGGGAGGGTTCCAGGCCGCCGCTTCGCGGCGGATGTCTCCCTCCTCCCACCCACCCGTTTCTCCGTGTCTAGAGGGTGAACGACTTGGACCCCCTGGTGTATCTCGTCGTCGGTGGCGCCCTCTGGGGCGCCCTCGCCGGGCTGTTCGTTCCTCGCGCGGTCTACCGGCTCTCCGTGCCTCCCGACCAGGCGTGGCGGGAGACCTGCCCCGACGGGCATCCCGTCGGCGGCTGGGTCGGGCTCCCGCGGTGTGCGGACGGGACCCGCATCGGGCCGCGCACCCTCACCGTCTCCCTCGCCACCGCCCTCGTCTGCGCCGCCCTCGCCGCCGCGACGGGCCCGCGGCCCGAGCTCGCCGTCTGGCTGCTGCTCGCGCCCTTCGGCGTGCTGCTCGCCGTCGTGGACTTCGGCGTGCACCGGCTGCCCGACGTACTCACCCTGCCGCTCGCCGTGGCCGCCCTCGTCCTTCT
The DNA here is from genome assembly GCF_053606205.1 of Streptomyces sp. NPDC055239. Taxonomy (NCBI): domain Bacteria; kingdom Bacillati; phylum Actinomycetota; class Actinomycetes; order Kitasatosporales; family Streptomycetaceae; genus Streptomyces; species Streptomyces sp. NPDC055239. The sequence continues at coordinate 136,368 of NZ_JBSGRD010000009.1, forward strand.
CGGCGGCGCGGCGCTGCTCCCCGAGCACGGCGGTTCCTGGGTGCACGCGCTGTACGGGGGGCTCGGGCTCGGCGGCGCGTACTTCGTGCTCTTCCTCATCAGCCCGAACGGCATGGGCTTCGGCGACGTGAAGCTGGCGCTCGGCCTGGGTGCCGTCCTCGGCTGGTACGGGTGGGGCGCGGTGCTGCTCGGCACCTTCGCCGGGTTCCTGCTCGCCGCCCTGTACGGCGGATTTCTGGTCGTCGCCCGCCGCGCCGGGCGCAAGACGGCGATCCCGTTCGGGCCCTTCCTGATCGGCGGGGCGTTGCTCGGGTTGCTCGTCGGGGCGTACGCCGCCTGACGTCGGGCGGCCGACCACGCTGGCGTACGCTGAATCAGTCCGCCCGAAACCCTTAAGAAAGGGACGCCCCGGTGACCGAGAAGGCCGACCTTCAGTCCGTGCTCGACCGTGCCGCCGCAGGTGGGCGGATCACTGAGGAAGAGGCGCTCGACCTCTACCGCGATGCCCCGCTGCACGCGCTCGGCGCCGCCGCGGACGCCATCCGCCGCCGCCGGTACGCCGGGACCGAGCACATCGCGACGTACATCATCGAGCGCAACATCAACTACACCAACGTGTGTGTGACGGCCTGCAAGTTCTGCGCCTTCTACGCGGCCCCGAAGGACACCAAGAAGGGCTGGACGCGCGACCTCGACGACATCCTGCGGCGCTGCGCCGAGACCGTCGAGCTCGGTGGCACGCAGGTCATGTTCCAGGGCGGGCACCACCCGGACTTCGGTGTCGAGTACTACGAAGAGCACTTCTCCGCGATCAAGAAGGCCTTCCCGCAGCTGGTCATCCACTCCCTCGGCGCCTCCGAGGTCGAGCACATGGCCCGCATCTCGAAGGTCTCCGCCGAAGAGGCGATCCAGCGCATCCACGCCGCCGGGCTCGACTCCTTCGCCGGTGCCGGTGCCGAGCTGCTCCCGGCCCGCCCGCGCAAGGCCATCGCCCCGCTCAAGGAGAGCGGCGAGCGCTGGCTCGAGATCATGGAGATCGCCCACAACCTCGGTGTCGAGTCGACGTCCACGATGCTCATGGGCACGGGCGAGACCAACGCCGAGCGCATGGAGCACCTGCGGATGATCCGCGACCTCCAGGACAGGACCGGGGGCTTCCGGGCCTTCATCCCGTACACGTACCAGCCCGAGAACAACCACCTCAAGGGCCGGACCCAGGCCACCATCTTCGAGTACATCCGCATGATCGCGATCTCGCGGATCTTCCTCGACAACGTGGCCCACATCCAGGGTTCCTGGCTGACCACCGGCAAGGAGGCCGGCCAGCTCACCCTGCACTACGGCGCGGACGACCTCGGCTCCGTGATGCTGGAGGAGAACGTCGTCTCCTCCGCCGGCGCCAAGCACCGCAACAACCTGCGCGACATGATCGACATGATCCGCACCGCGGACCGCGTCCCGGCCCAGCGCGCCACGACGTACGAGCACCTCGTCGTGCACGACGACCCGGCGAACGACCCGATCGACGACCGCGTCGCCTCGCACATCTCCTCCACGGCGCTCGAGGGCGGCACGGCTCACCCCGAGCTGAAGCTCCTCGCCAGCAACTGAGGCCGCTGTGCGCACACTTCACGTCGCCGAAGGGACACCGGAGGCGGCGGTCCTGGCCGACGGGGCGGTCATCGCCGCCGTCGGCCCGTACGAGGAGCTGGTCGCGGCGCACCCTGCCGCCCGTGTCCGGCGCTGGCCCGGCATCCTCCTGCCGGGCCTGCTCAATCCGTACGGCCCCGAAATCCTCGAAGGCACCTACCACCCCGACCCGCGCGAGGCCGACCGGCTCGGCACCGTGCCCATCGGCGGGGAGCGCGCTCGGGCGATCTTCCGCGCCGATCCGTCCCTTCTCGGTGGCAGCGCCCGCCGGGGCGTGCAGCGGCTCCTCGCGCACGGCACGGTGGCCGTCGCGGGCGAACTGCGCTCCCGGCCGGTCCTCGACGCCGTCCGCGGGGCGGGCCTCGCATCGGGCCGACGCCCACCACGCCTGCCGGGCCCCGTGTCCCTGTCCCCGACGCCCCTGGTCCTGCTGCCCCCGCTGGCAGTGGGAGGCCCCGCCCGCTTCGCGGTCTTCGACGTAGCCGACCGGGCGGACCTGGTGCGACGCGGTCCGGCGACGTGCGTGGCGACGGTGATCGGCGGCCGCCTGGTGTTTAGGGCCCGCTAGGAGTGGGCGAAGAAAGCCCGCCGCAGGCGAGTGAGGGCGCCGCCGGGAGAGCGGACCGGCCTGACACAATGGGCCGGGTGACCCGAGCCTCCCTGGACAAGCAGCCGCACGAAGTCGCCTCGATGTTCGACGACGTGGCGGAACGGTACGACCTCACGAACGACGTGATGTCGCTCGGGCAGGCCCGGCTGTGGCGCAAGGCGGTCGCCAAGGCCGTCGACGCGCGGCCCGCGCAGAAGGTCCTCGACCTCGCCGCCGGGACCGCCACCTCGTCGCAGCCCTTCGCGCAGGCCGGCGCGTACGTCGTGCCCTGCGACTTCTCGCTCGGCATGCTGCGGGTCGGCAAGGCGCGACACCCCTGGATGCCGTTCACGGCCGGGGACGCGGCGAAGCTGCCGTTCAAGGACGACACGTTCGACGCCGTCACGATCTCCTTCGGCCTGCGCAACGTCCAGGAGACGGACGAGGCGCTGCGGGAGATGTACCGCGTGACGAAGCCCGGCGGCCGGGTCGTCATCTGCGAGTTCTCGCACGCGACGTGGGCGCCGTTCCGCACGGTCTACGAGGAGTACCTGATGCGGGCGCTGCCGCCGGTCGCGCGCACGGTCTCCTCCAACCCCGACGCGTACGTCTATCTCGCGGAGTCCATCCGCTCCTGGCCGGACCAGCCGACGCTGGCCGCGCTGTTGCAGGACGCGGGCTGGTCGAAGGTGGCGTGGCGGAATCTGACGGGTGGGGTCGTGGCGCTGCACCGGGGTTTCAAGGCGTAGACCTGCCGAGGGACGCCCGGAGCACAAGCGCGCGAAATATTCCGCTGTGAACCGAGTTGACGGGAACCAGCCGCAGGGCAAGATGTGTCCGTTGTGATACGACTCCGCCGACGCGACGGTGTCGATGCGAATCCGCTCTTTCGCATCGGCCGCCACTGGGTCGCTCGGCATGGGTCGGTCTTTCTGGTCATCTCCCCAATGACGGAGCGTCCCTATGGCGTCGAACTGTCCTCACTGCGGGGCATCCACCCCTGAAGAGGCCCGCTTCTGCATGAAATGCGGGCGAGAGCGCCCGCGTGGCACGTCCGTGGACGCGGGGCCTGTGGTTCTGCCCGCGGCGGAGCTCGGCGCTCCTACCGCTGTGGGGGACACCGGTGAGCAGGACGGCCCTGCGGCTGAACCTGATGCGCCCGTTAGTGGGGCGCCCGTCAGCGAGACGCCCGCCGGGCCCGGGTTCACCGCAACTTCCCTTCCCGCGCCCGCACTTCCCGCTGCCGCCCCCGTGTCCCCGCCTCCGTCTTCACCCCCGCCCGCATACGTTCCTGGGGCGCCGTCCGCTCCTTCTCCCCTCGGCGCCTTCTTCGGGCGTGCGTTTCGGGGCGACTGGGCCGGGGCCGCCCAAGCTGCCCTGTGGCCCGTGGGGTTGGTGCTCGTCGCGGCGGTCGCGATGGCCATTCCCTCCTACGGACAGGGGGAGGGGGGTGGTGGCGGTGGTGGCGGTGACGTCGTCGTCGGGTTCGGCGATCGGATGCGGATCGCTCTCGCGACTCTGCTCCAGGCCGTGGGCGGCGGTTTCGAGGTCTCGGGGAGCGAGCGGCAACAGGCATCCGTCTTCGGCGGTGACAGCTCCGACGTGGGCACCGCCTTCGACGGCAGCGCCGCGCTGCACCTCATTCCGCTCACCGTCACCGCGCTGTGGATCGCGGCCCTCTTCATCGGCGTACATGTCCTGCGCAACCGCCTTCTCGTACGCGCCGGAAGCCAGGGCGGGGGCACGGCGGGGCTCGAAGCGGCCTTCCGCGTCACCCTGTTGGTGACCACCGGCACCCTCGTGCTCAGCCTTTTCGCGCAGCCCGAGATCGATGGCGTCGAGCTCTCCTCGTCGCCCGTGCTCGCCGCGCTCGGTGCGTTCGTACTCGGACTCGCCGTCTCCGGCGGCGTACTGCACCGCTACGACCTGGCCCACTGGCTCGCCCAACGGCCGGGGTGGCAGGCGACGTTCCGTGCCACCGGCACCGCGCTGCGCGCGCTCGCCGTCGTCCTTGCCCTCAGCTCGGTCGTCGCGTTCATCAGCCTCGCCCAGATCGACGACCTCGAACGCGTCGCCGACCTCGACGACGCCAACGTGTCCCCGCTGGTCATCGCCCTGCTCCTGCTGCCCAACCTGGGCGTCACCGCCCTCGGCCTCGGGTGGGGTGCGCCGCTCGAGGCCTCGGTGCAGGGGAGCAGTTCGTCGTACGGCGGCGGGTATGAGAGCGAGTCCTTCGGGCTCTCCGAGCTGGGGGACGTCACCAACGCGTGGGCGATCGTCGGGGCGTTGACGCTCGGGCTCGTCTGCGCGCTGGTCATCGGCATCCTCGCCGCACGCCGTTCCGCGCACCGTGGTGAGCAACTGCTGGCCGCCGGAGTCTTCTTCGGGCTCTTCCTGCTTCTCGCCGGGGTCGGCGGGGTCAGTGTCGACGCCACCGGCAGCGCCTCGGCGGAGTTCGGAGGCGGCAGTTCGGGCGGCTCGGGCAACGGCACCTTCGAGGCGGGCGTGAGCGTGCCGGAGGCACTGCTCTTCGGGCTGCTCTGGGTCTTCGTGGCGGCGCTCGTCGCGCCGTTCCTGTTGCAGATGGCGGGGCAGCGGACGGGGCTCGTCGCGGGGCCGGTTCCTTCGGGTCCGGTTCCTGACGCCGGGGCCGCTGTGGGTGCCGTAGGCCCCGTCACAACGGACAATCCGGCGACCCCGGTTGCCCCCATGCCACTGAGCGCCCACGACCAGCCCACGTACGTCCCGACCGGAACCCCCGCCTTCGCCTACGCCCCGCACTCCTTCCAGCAGCCCCCCACCACGCCACCCCAGTCCCGCCGCACCGCCCTCTGGGTCGGCACCCTCGCCGGTGCCTTCATCATCGGCAGCGGTATCGCGGCCGGTGTCCTGCTCTGGCAGAACAACGACGACGGCAAGGCGGACAAGGCCGGAGGCAAGGACGACAAGCCCGCCATCAGCCGGACCGAGGACCCGACAGAGCCGCCGGCACCGAACGCGTCGCCCACCGCGTCGCCCACGTTCACACCCACGGAGGAGCCGAGCGCGAGCCGGGACACCGTGGACGACACCCCCCGAGTTCCAGCGGGCTCCGATCTGGTGTCCGACGTGAACGGCTTCGAGTTCGCCGTGCCGGACGGCTGGACCCGGCAGGGCGAGGAGCGTCCCGGGCAGATCGTGTACGCGGGTTCGACCGGCCGGGAGGAGTTCCTGGTCGGCGTGGTGCCGTACGCGCCGTACACCTCGTACGAGAACTTCACGACCATCGAGAAGGACGCCAAGAAGGACCCGAAGAAGTCGGACTACCAGCGGATCCGCCTGGAGCCGAACACCTTCCAGGGGCGCAGTGGCGCGATCTGGGAGTACACCTTCACCGACACGGCGGGCCGCGAGATCCATGCCCTCGACCAGAGTTACGTCGCGGACAACGGCACCGAGTACGCCATCCAGCTCTCCTGGCGCGCGGACTTCTGGCCCACGAGCGAGGGCGCGAAGATCCACCGGATCGCGCTGGAGAACTGGCGGCTCAACGGCTGAGTACGGGCGCATTGCCGGTGCGTTGCCGGTGCGTTCACCAGACGGCGCCGACCTCGGGCCCCGGCTCGTCGAGCTCGCGGCGCAGGCCGCCGTCGTCCGGCGGTCCGGGGTGACGCGGTTCGCGCACCCCCGCGCCGCCGTCGCCCTCGTCGGTGCCGAGGTCGAACCAGACGGTGACGACGGCATCGCGCGGGATCCACATGCCGGGGAGGGGGTACTGCCTGACCACGTACTCGACGACGACCAGGTGGAAGTCGGGGCGGTCCGGTGCCGCGAGCAGCACGCCGTGCTCCACCGCCGACTCGCGCGCGTCCACGGCCATGAGACCCGTCAACCGCGGCACGCGCACGTCGTCCGCCGCGTCCGTCCTGGGCGCCTTCGGCACAGATGTCACCCCCCAGCGGTACCGGCAGGGTAGACCCGCCGGGCGCCGGCCGGAAGCGGTCCGTTACAGCGTCAACCCGAAGCGGTATCCCTTGCGCTTCGACACCGGCGCCGTGAAGGTCTCGGCCAACTCCATGCCGAGACGTCGGGTCACCGCCACGGACCGTTCGTTGCGGGCATCGACCATCGCCACCACGTCCCGTACGCCCGCCGAGCGCACCCGCTCCAGGGTCGCCAGCGCGGCGGCGGTCACGTATCCCTTGCCCCACGCGGCGCGGCCGAGCCGCCAGCCGATCTCGATCTTTCCCTTGGGCCCCCAGTCGTTCGGCCAGGGCTGTGCTCCGGCGAAGCCGATCGGCTCGCCGTCCGCGTCGAGCAACGTCCAGAAGCAGAAACCGAGTTCGGCGTCGTGTCTGCGCTGTCGAGCGGTCAGCTCCTCGTACACGGAGAGCTCGGACGACGCGCCGCCGAAGAACTCCATGACGTCCGGGTCGTCGAAGAGGCGGTGCCAGACGAAGGCGTCCTCGTGGGTCGGGACGCGCAGTTGTACGGCGGGCAGGGGCCTGGTCGTCGGTGCCTGCTCTGTCGCTCGCTCTGTCGCCTGCTCTGTCGCCTGCTTTGTCACGGGTGGCCCTTCGGCTGGCTGATCAGTACCGCTGCATAGACTGCCCATATCCCGTGCCCGTCGGCACACAGATTTCGAGCTTTGGGGAGAACCCGCCGTGACCGAGCCCCAGCCCCTCACCGAACACACCGCTGATGTGATCGTCGTCGGGGCCGGGCCAGCCGGTTCCACGACCGCCTATTACCTGGCGAAGGCCGGACTCGACGTACTCCTTCTGGAGAAGACCGCGTTCCCGAGGGAGAAGGTCTGCGGCGACGGTCTGACGCCGCGCGCCACCAAACAGCTGGTGTCCATGGGGATCGACATCTCCGAGGAGGCGGGCTGGCTGCGGAACAAGGGCCTGCGCATCATCGGGGGCGGCGTACGGCTCCAGCTCGATTGGCCGGATCTCGCCGCCTACCCGAACTACGGCCTCGTCCGGAAGCGCGACGACTTCGACGAGCAGCTCGCGCGCCAGGCGCAGAAGGCGGGCGCCCGCGTGTACGAGCGCTGCAATGTCGGCGCCCCGATCATCGACGACCGCACGGGCCGCATCACCGGCGTGCACGCCAAGATGGGCGAGGAGAAGACCCCGGTCACCTTCCACGCGCCGCTTGTGGTCGCCGCCGACGGCAACTCGACGCGGCTCTCCCTCGCGATGGGGCTGCACCGCCGCGAGGACCGCCCGATGGGCGTCGCCGTCCGTACGTACTTCACGTCGCCGCGCCACGACGACGACTACCTGGAGTCCTGGCTGGAGCTGTGGGACCGCCGCGGCGCCCAGGACCGGCTCCTTCCCGGCTACGGCTGGATCTTCGGCATGGGTGACGGCACGTCGAACGTCGGGCTCGGCATCCTCGACTCCTCCGCCGCCTACAAGGAGCTCGACTGGCGCGAGGTGTTGAAGGCCTGGTGCGCCTCGATGCCGGAGGACTGGGGCTACACCCCGGACAACATGACGATGCCGATCCGCGGCGCGGCCCTGCCGATGGCCTTCAACCGCCAGCCGCACTACACCAAGGGCCTGCTCCTGGTCGGCGACGCGGGCGGCATGGTGAACCCCTTCAACGGCGAGGGCATCGCGTACGCAATGGAGTCCGGGCAGATCGCGGCGGACGTCATCGTCCAGGCGCACGCCCGCTCGACCCCCGGCCAGCGCGAACTGGCGCTGCACAACTACCCGAAGATCCTCAAGGACACGTACGGCGGCTACTACACGCTGGGCCGCGCCTTCGTGAAGCTCATCGGCAACCCGAAGGTCATGAAGATGGCCACGCAGCGCGGCCTGACCCACCCGATGCTGATGCGCTTCACGCTGAAGATGCTGGCCAACCTCACCGACCCGACGGGCGGCGACGCGATGGACCGCATCATCAACGGGCTGAGCAAGGTGGCGCCGAAGGCGTGAGCCGGTTCGGCTCGCAGAAAACTTCGGCTCCCAGAAAACTTCGGCTCTCAGAAAACAGGGCGTATCCGATTTGCCCTCATGGGGTGGACGGCAGGACGCTGGTCGCATGATCTTCATCGCCGTCAAGTTCACCGTCCGCCCCGAGTACAGCGACAGCTGGCTGGAGCGCACCGCCGAGTTCACCCGTGCCACGCGCGCGGAGGAAGGCAACCTCTTCTACGACTGGTCCCGCAGCGTGGACGACCCGAACCAGTTCGTCCTCTTGGAGGGCTTCGCCTCGCAGGAGGCGGGCGCCGCGCACGTCGGCTCCGACCACTTCAAGGCCGGCATGGAGACGATGTCCGAGGCCATCGCGTCGACCCCGGAGATCATCCACACCGAGATCCCGGGCAGCAGCTGGTCCGAGATGGGTGAGCTTTCGCCGAAGGGCTGAGACGCGCGTAGAAGGGCCGGGAACCCCCAACGGGGTTCCCGGCCCTTCTACGTGGCTGTGAGGGGCCTCAGAGGACGCGCACGGCACCGTCGGCGGGGTAGCCCGACAGGTCCTGGATGACAACGCCCTTGCCGGGGTTGGCGGCGTCGAGGTACTGGCCGTTACCGATGTACACACCCACGTGGTACGCGGAGCCCGCGCCACCCCAGTAAAGGATGTCGCCCACCTGGACGTTGGAGAGCGAGACCGGCGTACCGGCGACCGACTGGTCCTGCGAGACGCGCGGGAGGTCCACGCCCGCCTGCTTGAACGCGGCCTGGACGAGGCTGGAGCAGTCCCAGGCGTTGGGTCCGGAGGCACCCATGACGTACGCGTCACCGAGCTGGGCCTTGAGGAAGCTGATGACCGAACCGACGTTGCCGCTGGCCGGGGCCACATCGGCGGTGGCGCTCGAGCCGGAGCCGGAGCCCGACGCGCTGAGCGTCGTGCGCTCGGCGGAACGCGAGGCGCGCTCCTCCTCCGCCTTCTTCTTGGCGGCGGCCTCGGCCTTCGCCTTGGCCTCCGCCTTCTTCTTGGCGGCGGCCTGGTCTTCCTTGGCCTGCTTGGCGGCCTTCACGGCGGCCGCGTCCTGCTCGGCGCGGAGCTCGTAGCTGTCGGCGGTCTGCTGGGTGGCATCCGCGGACTGCGCGATCTGCGTGGAGAGGTCCGTGGTGAGCGTCGGCATTTCGATGGTCTCGGTCACCGGCTCGGCCGCGGTGGCCGTGCCAGCTGCCGCGGCCACTGCCAGGGTGCTGAGGACGCCACCGGCAACTCCGGCGCGCAGGGCCTGCTTCGTGGCGCTACGACGGGGCTTCCGGTGGCTGGGTATGTGAGCGGTGTGGGACATGAGAACAACCGCTATCAGGGAGTCAGGGTTCCCATCAAGAAACGTGGGCTGCGCCACAGTTACCCCTGGCGGCCTCGAATCCCGGGCGTGTCACTTCTTATTGACGCCGTAACGGGCAATGCGGACAGCGGTGATCACGCCTGTGATCATGGGCTTTCTGCGATACGTCCGAATTGCCCGTGGACTACCACCGGTTGAGTCGGTTGGCCAAGCCCGGTTTATTCGCCACAGGGTGCCATGTGGCGCAGGTCACAGGTGTGGCCCTAGGGGATCTCCCTGAGATCCGGCCGAGACCTTTCTGAGATGTCCCGAAGAATTCAGGGGTGTTGCCGGTGTGGGGGACCGGTGACGGATCGACGTCGAATCGACGATGGATCGGCGGTCGGCCGGTGCCGGAGCGGTGTGGGGCCGGCGCCGATCCCCTCTTGTGACGACATCACTCCCTCCGTACGTGCCGGTCGCGTACCCGAGTGCGTACCGACCATGCGCCGACCCCGTATCGGGCACCCTTCGGCCCCGCCTCGACCGCTCGTGAATCCGTGCACGCGTGCTCGGCCGTCCACTTACGTCCACACCGCTCCCGCCAAAGTGTGAACAAGCCGCCACTATCAAGCCGCCGTGTCCAGCGCCAATTTGCTTGCGGCGGCCATCGCTTGATAGGGCGACCCCCTTCCGACCAGGGGTGACTCGATGAGATGTCACCTCTAGTGATCACTCAGGCGCTTCGCGTATGAAGATCACCGCTCATCCGACTTCATGATCCTTCGTCAGGTGGTGGAGATCACAAAGCCGTTGTCGCACCCCGTGTCGCAGATCACAGACCGGCGGGCATAAGATGCGGGGCAGTTGGGCTTGTGACCTGCTTCACATGTGCGCGATCTTCGTGGGGAGCGGGACGCAGTCCGATGCAACCGCCAACAGTCAGTGCCGACTGAGAGGAGCGAGGAGCGTGAATGCCTATGCGCCCATCCTCGTGCTGGGAGCCCTCGGGGCAGGCTTTGCGATCTTCTCCGTGGTCATGGCCACGCTTATCGGTCCAAAGCGGTACAACCGAGCCAAGCTAGAGGCGTATGAGTGCGGTATCGAGCCGACGCCGACTCCGGCCGGCGGCGGGCGATTCCCGATCAAGTACTACCTGACGGCGATGCTCTTCATCGTCTTCGACATCGAGATCGTCTTCCTTTACCCCTGGGCCGTCACCTTCGACGCGCTGGGGATTTTCGGGCTCGTGGAGATGCTGCTCTTCGTGCTCACCGTCTTCGTCGCCTACGCGTACGTATGGCGGCGTGGCGGCCTGGAATGGGACTAAGGGTCTGAGGGGCAAAGAGCATGGGACTCGAAGAGAAACTGCCGAGCGGATTTCTGCTGACCACCGTCGAACAGGCCGCGGGCTGGGTGCGCAAGTCATCCGTCTTCCCCGCGACCTTCGGCCTCGCGTGCTGCGCCATCGAGATGATGACGACGGGAGCCGGGCGCTATGACCTGGCTCGCTTCGGCATGGAGGTCTTCCGCGGTTCACCGCGGCAGGCCGATCTGATGATCGTGGCCGGACGCGTGAGCCAGAAGATGGCGCCGGTCCTGCGGCAGGTCTATGACCAGATGCCCAACCCCAAGTGGGTCATTTCCATGGGGGTTTGCGCTTCATCGGGCGGGATGTTCAACAATTACGCGATTGTGCAGGGTGTGGACCACATCGTCCCTGTTGACATCTATTTGCCCGGCTGTCCGCCACGGCCCGAGATGCTGATGGACGCCATCCTCAAGCTCCACCAGAAGATCCAGGGCTCCAAGCTCGGGGTCAACGCCGAGGAAGCGGCCCGCGAGGCGGAGGAGGCGGCCCTCAAGGCGCTCCCCACCATCGAGATGAAGGGGCTGCTGCGGTGAGCGACGCGCCTGACGAGAACCTCAACGGAAACAGCGTCCCGGCCCCACGTGACGAGGCCGGCAAGGTCATCGGCGTACGCAAGGGCATGTTCGGCGCCAACAACGGCGGCGACACGTCCGGTTACGGCGGCCTCGTACGGACGGTCACCCTGCCGGGCGCCACCGCGCGCCCCTACGGCGGCTGGTTCGACGAAGTGGCGGACGAACTGGAAGGCGCCCTGGAAGAGCAGGGGCTCCTGCCGGAGAACGCGATCGAGAAGACGGTCGTCGACCGCGACGAGCTCACCTTCCACATCGCGCGCGAGCACCTCGTCCGGGTCGCCCAGACGCTGCGCGACGACCCGGCCCTGCGCTTCGAGCTCTGTACGGGCGTCGCGGGGGTGCACTTCCTCGAGGACAAGGGCCGCGAGCTGCACGCCGTCTACCACTTGCGCTCGATCACCCACAACCGCCTGATCCGGCTCGAAGTCAGTGCCCCTGACGCCGATCCGCACGTCCCCTCGCTGGTCGCGGTCTATCCGACGAACGACTGGCACGAGCGCGAGGCGTACGACTTCTTCGGCCTGATCTTCGACGGTCACCCGGCGCTTACGCGGATCATGATGCCGGACGACTGGCAGGGCTTCCCGCAGCGCAAGGACTACCCCCTCGGCGGCATCGCCGTCGAGTACAAGGGCGCCCAGATCCCGGCTCCGGACCAGCGGAGGTCGTACAGCTGATGAGCACGTCACATGCATCCGCGCGCGAGACGACCGAGGGGACTGTATATACAGTCACCGGCGGCGACTGGGACGAGGTCGTCCAGTCAGCGGCCAGGTCCGACGACGAGCGCATCATCGTCAACATGGGTCCGCAGCACCCCTCCACCCACGGTGTGCTCCGGCTCATCCTGGAGATCGAGGGCGAGACCGTCTCCGAGGCCCGCTGCGGCATCGGCTACCTGCACACGGGCATCGAGAAGAACCTCGAGTACCGCACGTGGACGCAGGGCACGACGTTCGTCACGCGCATGGACTACCTGACGCCGTTCTTCAACGAGACGGCGTACTGCCTCGGGGTCGAGAAGCTCCTCGGCATCGAGGACCAGATCCCGGACCGCGCCTCGATCATCCGCGTGCTCCTGATGGAGCTCAACCGGCTCTCCTCGCACCTGGTGTGCATCGCCACCGGCGGCATGGAGCTGGGCGCGACGACGATCATGATCTACGGCTTCCGAGATCGTGAACTCGTTCTCGACATCTTCGAGTTGATCACCGGCCTGCGCATGAACCACGCCTTCGTGCGGCCCGGCGGGCTCGCTCAGGACCTGCCGCCGGGCGCGGTGGACCAGATGCGCGAGTTCGTGAAGAAGATGCGCAAGAACCTCGGCGAGTACGACAAGCTCGCCACCGGCAACCCCATCTTCAAGGCCCGCATGCAGGACGTCGGCTACCTCGACCTCGCGGGCTGCATGGCCCTCGGTGCCACGGGCCCGGTCCTGCGCTCGGCGGGTCTGCCGCACGACCTGCGCAAGTCGGATCCCTACTGCGGCTACGAGAACTACGAGTTCGACGTGCCGACCGCCGACACCTGCGACTCCTACGGGCGCTTCCTGATCCGCCTTGAGGAGATGCGCCAGTCGCTGCGCATCGTCGAGCAGTGCCTGGACCGCCTGGAGCCGGGTCCGGTCATGGTCGGCGACAAGAAGATCGCCTGGCCCGCGCAACTGGCGCTCGGTCCGGACGGCCTCGGCAACTCGCTCGATCACATCAAGAAGATCATGGGCACCTCCATGGAGTCCCTGATCCACCACTTCAAGCTGGTGACCGAAGGCTTCAGGGTCCCGGCCGGACAGGCTTACACCGCGGTCGAGTCGCCCAAGGGCGAGCTCGGCGTGCATGTCGTCTCCGACGGCGGCACCCGCCCCTACCGGGTCCACTTCCGTGACCCGTCCTTCACCAACCTGCAGGCCATGGCAGCGATGTGCGAGGGCGGCCAGGTCGCCGACGTCATCGTCGCCGTCGCCTCCATCGACCCCGTGATGGGAGGCGTCGACCGGTGACCACCACTCCTTCCCAGCAGGGTGCGGGCGTCAGCCTGGGCATGCCCCAACTCCCCGCCCCCGACTTCCCGGCCGACGTACGGGCCAGGCTCGACGCGGACGCCAAGGAGGTCATCTCCCGCTACCCGGACTCCCGGTCCGCGCTGCTCCCGCTGCTGCACCTGGTGCAGTCCGAGGAGGGCCACGTCACGCGCACGGGCATGGCCTTCTGCGCGGAGGTGCTCGGCCTGACCACCGCCGAGGTCACGGCGGTCGCGACCTTCTACACGATGTACCGGCGCAAGCCCTCCGGTGACTACCAGGTCGGCGTCTGCACGAACACGTTGTGCGCCGTCATGGGCGGCGACGCGATCTTCGAGCAGCTCCAGGAGCACCTGGGCGTCGGCAACGAGGGGACCACAGAGGACGGCAAGGTCACGCTGGAGCACATCGAGTGCAACGCGGCCTGTGACTTCGCTCCCGTCGTGATGGTCAACTGGGAGTTCTTCGACAACCAGACTCCCGAGACCGCCAAGCGGCTCGTCGACGACCTGCGCGCGGGCGTGCAGGTCGAGCCGACCCGCGGCGCCCCCTTGTGCACGTACAAGGAGACTGCCCGGATCCTGGCGGGCTTCCCGGACGAGCGGGCCGGCGCCGTCGAGGCGAGCGGCGGCGCGGGTCCGGCCTCGCTGATCGGACTGCGCCTGGCCAAGGGCGAGTTGCCCCAGCCGCGCGTCGTCCACCCGCGCACGGGCGGCCCGCAGGACGAGGCGCCCGCCGAGCACCTCAGCTCTCATGACGCACCGCAGGAGACCTCGGCATCCGACCCGGCCCACCCGGCCGGACCGACCGCCGAGGAGGGGGAGTGATGACCTTGGCAGCCGAGATCGACCACGAGACGAGCCCCGAGAAACTGCTCGCGCCGGTGCTTTCGGCGTTCTGGGACGCGGAGAAGTCCTGGACGCTCGACACCTACCGACGGCACGAGGGGTACGAGGGCCTGCGCAAGGCCCTGGCCATGGAGCCGGACGACCTCATCGCGTACGTGAAGGACTCCGGCCTGCGGGGTAGGGGCGGCGCGGGATTCCCCACCGGAATGAAATGGCAGTTCATTCCGCAGGGAGATGGAAAGCCGCACTATCTAGTTGTCAACGCCGACGAATCGGAGCCGGGGACCTGTAAGGACATCCCGCTCCTCTTCGCGAACCCGCATTCCCTCATCGAGGGGATGGTGATCGCGTGCTACGCGATCCGTTCTTCGCATGCCTTCATCTACCTGCGCGGTGAAGTCGTCCCCGTGCTCAGGCGGTTGCACGAGGCCGTGCGTGAGGCGAAAGAGGCGGGATTCCTGGGCGAGAACATCCTGGGCAGCGGACTCGATCTCGAAATCACCGTGCACGCGGGCGCCGGCGCGTACATCTGTGGTGAGGAGACCGCGCTGCTCGACTCGCTCGAAGGCCGCCGTGGCCAGCCGCGACTGCGTCCCCCTTTCCCGGCCGTCGCGGGCCTCTACGCATGCCCCACTGTTGTCAATAACGTGGAATCCATCGCGTCGGTTCCCGCGATCCTGAATCGCGGAAAAGACTGGTTCAAATCGATGGGGAGCGAGAAGTCACCCGGCTTCACGCTCTATTCGCTGAGCGGCCACGTCACGAGCCCCGGCCAGTACGAGGCCCCGCTCGGCATCACTCTTCGCCAGCTGCTCGACATGAGCGGCGGGATCAGGGCGGGCCACCGGCTCAAGTTCTGGACGCCGGGCGGCTCGTCGACGCCGATGTTCACCGACGAGCACCTCGACGTCCCCCTGGACTACGAGGGCGTGGGCGCCGCCGGTTCGATGCTCGGCACGAAGGCGCTCCAGTGCTTCGACGAGACGACCTGCGTCGTGCGGGCGGTCACGCGCTGGACCGAGTTCTACGCCCACGAGTCCTGCGGCAAGTGCACGCCCTGCCGCGAAGGAACGTACTGGCTGGTGCAGTTGCTCCGCGACATCGAGGCGGGCAAGGGCGTCATGTCCGACCTGGACAAGCTGAACGACATCGCCGACAACATCAACGGCAAGTCCTTCTGCGCCCTCGGTGACGGCGCCGCGTCGCCGATCTTCTCCTCGCTCAAGTACTTCCGCGAGGAGTACGAGCAGCACATCACCGGCAAGGGCTGCCCCTTCGACCCGGCCAAGTCGACTCTGTGGGCCGACAGGCCCGCCGCACATTCGGAGGTGAACGCATGACAGTGACCACCAACAGCGCTCCCTCCGGAGGGGGCGAGGCGGCGGTTCCGCCGGAAGACCTCGTGTCGCTGACGATCGACGGCATCGAGATCAGCGTCCCGAAGGGGACGCTGGTCATCCGGGCCGCCGAGCTCCTGGGCATCGAGATCCCCCGGTTCTGCGACCACCCGCTGCTCGACCCGGCCGGCGCCTGCCGCCAGTGCATCGTCGAGGTGGAGGGCCAGCGCAAGCCGATGGCCTCCTGCACCATCACCTGCACCGACGGCATGGTCGTGAAGTCGCAGCTGTCGTCGCCGGTCGCCGAGAAGGCCCAGCGCGGTGTGATGGAGCTGCTCCTCATCAACCACCCGCTGGACTGCCCGGTCTGCGACAAGGGCGGCGAGTGCCCGCTGCAGAACCAGGCGATGCAGGTCGGCGACCCGGACTCCCGCTTCGAGGGCAAGAAGCGGACGTACGAGAAGCCGGTGCCGATCTCCACGCAGGTGCTTCTCGACCGCGAGCGGTGCGTGCTGTGCGCGCGCTGCACCCGGTTCTCCAACCAGATCGCGGGCGACCCGATGATCGAGCTGATCGAGCGCGGTGCGCTCCAGCAGGTCGGCACGGGCGAGGGCGACCCCTTCGAGTCGTACTTCTCCGGGAACACCATCCAGATCTGTCCGGTCGGCGCGCTGACCTCGGCGGCGTATCGCTTCCGCTCGCGGCCCTTCGACCTGGTGTCGTCGCCTTCGATCTGCGAGCACTGTGCGGGCGGCTGTGCGACGCGCACCGACCACCGGCGCGGCAAGGTCATGCGGCGGCTCGCCGCGGACGACCCGGAGGTCAACGAGGAGTGGCTCTGCGACAAGGGGCGCTTCGGCTTCCGTTACGCGCAGAAGCCGGACCGGCTCACCACGCCGCTGGTGCGCGACTCCGAGACCGGTGAGCTTCAGAAGGCCAGTTGGCCCGAGGCTCTGGCAGCCGCGGCCACCGGGCTCGCCGCCGCGCGCGGGCGTGCCGGTGTGCTGACCGGCGGGCGCCTCACGGTGGAGGACGCCTACGCGTACAGCAAGTACGCGCGCGTGGCGCTCGACACGAACGACATCGACTTCCGCGCGCGCGTACACAGCGCCGAGGAGGCCGACTTCCTCGCCGCGCGCGTGGCGGGCCGGGGCCGGGATCTCGACGGCACCGGAGTCACGTACGCGGAGGTGGAAAAGGCACCCGCCGTCCTGCTCGTCGGGCTCGAGTCCGAGGAGGAGGCGCCCGGGATCTTCCTGCGGCTGCGCAAGGCCTGGCGCAAGCACGGCCAGCGGACGTTCTCCCTCGCGACGCATCAGACGCGCGGCCTGGAGAAGGCGGGCGGCACGCTTCTTCCCGCGGCTCCCGGCACCGAGACGGAGTGGCTCGACGCCCTGGCCGGCGAAGTCGGCCTGGAGGGCGAGGGTGCCAAGGCGGCCGAGTCGCTGCGCACCTCGGGATCGGTGATCGTGGTCGGCGAGCGTCTCGCCGCCGTGCCGGGCGGACTCACCGCCGCCGTACGGGCCGCGTCCGCGACCGGTGCGCGGCTGGTGTGGATTCCGCGCCGGGCGGGGGAGCGCGGAGCCCTTGAGGCGGGCGCGCTGCCTTCGCTGCTTCCCGGCGGGCGTCCTTCCACCGACCCGCGCGCGCGGGACGAGGTCGCGGCCGCCTGGCGCGTCGCCGAACTCCCGCACCGCCACGGCCGCGACACCGGCCAGATCATCGAGGCGGCGGCGACCGGCGAACTGGGCGCGCTCCTGGTGGCGGGCGTGGAGGTCGCCGACCTTCCCGACCCGGCACGCGCGCGTGAAGCACTTTCCGAGGTCGGGTTCCTGGTCTCGCTCGAACTGCGGCCCAGTGAGGTCACCGAGCACGCCGACGTCGTACTCCCCGTGGCCGCGGTCGCGGAGAAGCCCGGCACCTTCCTCAACTGGGAAGGCAGGGCGCGGATGTTCGAAGCCGCGCTCAAGCCCGACCAGATGACGCGCACGCTGGCCCCGACGGACGCGCGTGTGCTGCACATGCTGGCCGACGCCGGAGACGTACACCTGGGTCTTCCCGACCTGGCCACGGCCCGGCGCGAGCTGGACCGGCTCGGCGGCTGGGAGGGCACGCACGCCACCGAGCCCCTGGAGACAGCCGCTCAGCCGCCGAGGCCCTCCTCCGGAGAGGCCGTTCTCGCGGGGCACAGGCTGCTGCTCGACCGGGGCCGCCTCCAGGAGGGTGACGAAGCGCTTGCCGGTACGCGGCACGCGGCGGTCGCCAGGCTCTCGGCGGCCACCGCGGCCGAGGCGGGCGTCAAGGACGGCGACGTCCTGGCCGTCACCGGCTCCGCCGGGGCGACCGAGCTGCCGCTGCAGGTCACCGAGATGCCCGACCGCGTGGTGTGGCTGCCGCTGAACTCGACCGGGGGAGGCGTCACTTCCGACACCGGCGCGCGCCCCGGCGATCTCGTCCGCATCGGCCCGGCGCTCCTGCCGGAGCCCTCACAGGCCCCGGAGGTGACGTCGTGATGCACACCGTGGTGCCGCTTGCGGCGGAAGACCTGTCCATGTTCGGCACCGACCCCTGGTGGCTGGTCGCCGTCAAGGCGGTCTTCTGCTTCGCGTTCCTGATGGTGACGGTGCTCTTCTCCATCGTCTGGGAGCGCAAGGTCGTCGCCTGGATGCAGCTGCGCATCGGCCCGAACCGGCACGGCCCCTGGGGCATGCTGCAGTCCCTCGCGGACGGCATCAAGCTGATGCTCAAGGAAGACCTGATCGTCAAGCGCGCGGACAAGGTGGTGTACGTACTCGCGCCGATCATCGCGGCCATTCCGGCCTTCATGGCGATCGCGGTGATCCCCTTCGGTCCCGCGGGCAACGAAGTCTCGATCTTCGGCCAGCGCACGACGATGCAGCTCACCGACCTGCCGATCGCGATGCTCTACATCCTCGCGGTCGCCTCGGTAGGCATCTACGGCATCGTGCTGGCCGGTTGGAGCTCCGGATCCACCTATCCGCTCCTCGGCGGCCTGCGCTCCTGCGCGCAGATGATCTCGTACGAGATCGCGATGGGCGCCGCGTTCGCCTCGGTGTTCCTCTACTCCGGGTCGATGTCGACCTCGGCGATCGTGGAGGCGCAGGCGGACCGCTGGTACGTGCTGCTGCTTCCCGTCTCGTTCCTGATCTACATCGTGACGATGATCGGTGAGACCAACCGCGCGCCCTTCGACATGCCGGAGTCCGAGGGCGACCTCGTCGGTGGCTTCAACACCGAGTACTCGTCGATCAAGTTCGCGCTGTTCATGCTCGCCGAGTACGTCAACATGGTCACCGTCTCGGCGGTCTCGGTCACCCTGTTCCTGGGCGGCTGGCGGGCCCCGTATCCGGTCAGCACCTTCTGGGAGGGCGCGAACCACGGCTGGTGGCCGATGCTCTGGTTCGTGATCAAGGTCCAGCTACTGCTGTTCTTCTTCATCTGGCTGCGCGGCACGCTGCCACGCGTCCGCTACGACCAGCTGATGAAGCTCGGCTGGAAGGTCCTGATCCCGGTCTCGGTCGTCTGGCTGATGCTCGTGGCCACGGTCAGGGCGATGCGGAACGAGAACTACGACTTCACCTCGATCGCGCTCTATGTGGGCGGCGGGGTCATCGCACTCCTGTTGCTCTCCGTCGTCATCGACATCTTCCGTGACAAGCGCGAGAAGGAAGCGGCAGCCGAGGAGAAACCGGTCGCCTTCGACCCGATGGCGGGCGGATTCCCGGTCCCGCCGCTGCCCGGACAGAGCCTGCCGCCCGTGCCGCGCCGACGCTCGCGCCAGGAGCGCGAGTTGATTGTCAGTGGTGGGCCGGATACTCAAAGTGACGGAACCCGTAGTGACGGAAAGGAGGCGTCCGATGGCTGAGTCGAAGAACGAGCCCAACCAGTCACAGCACGATGCGAACCAATCGCAGCAGGGGTTCCAGAACCCCGTCGCGGGCTTCGGCGTGACCTTCAAGGCCATGTTCAAGAAGCGGCTGACCGAGCAGTATCCGGAGCAGGAGAAGACCACCGCTCCCCGCTTCCACGGCAGGCACCAGCTCAATCGCCATCCGGACGGCCTGGAGAAGTGCATCGGCTGCGAGCTCTGCGCCTGGGCCTGCCCCGCGGACGCGATCTATGTGGAAGGCGCGGACAACACCGAGGAGGAGCGCTACTCCCCGGGTGAGCGTTACGGCCGCGTCTACCAGATCAACTACGCCCGCTGCATCCTGTGCGGCCTGTGCATCGAGGCGTGCCCCACGCGCGCGTTGACGATGACGAACGAGTTCGAGCTGGCCGACAGCAGCCGCGAGAAGCTCATTTTCACCAAGGAGCAGCTGCTCGCCGGCCTGGAGGAAGGCATGGTCGAGTCACCGCACTCGATCTTCCCGGGCACGGACGAGCAGGACTACTACCGCGGTCTCGTCACGGAGGCGGCTCCGGGCACGGTGCCTCAAGTGGCCGTCTCCAAGGGTGAGAAGCCCGCCGACGAACACCGGGCAGAGGGGGTGGAGGCATGACCGCGCTCGCCGCGTACTCCACCTCCACCGGTGAGGCCGTCCAGTTCTGGGTGCTCGGCACGGTCGCCGTGATCGGCGCCCTGTGCACGATCCTCATGAAGAAGGCCGTGCACAGCGCGCTCTGTCTCGCCGGGACCATGATCATCCTGGCGATCTTCTACCTCGCCAACGGGGCGTACTTCCTGGGCATCGTCCAGATCGTCGTCTACACCGGCGCGATCATGATGCTCTTCCTCTTCGTGGTCATGCTCGTCGGCGTCACCGCCGCCGACTCCCTGAAGGAGACCATCAAGGGGCAGCGCTGGCTGGCCGGGCTCTGCGGCTTCGGCTTCGCCATCCTGCTCTTCGCGGGCATCGGGAACGCCTCGGTGAACGAATTCGCCGGACTCGGCAAGGCGAACGCCGGCGGCAACGTGCAGGGCCTGGCCGAAAGCATCTTCACGAAGTACGTCTTCGCCTTCGAGATCACCGGCGCGCTGCTCATCACCGCCACCGTCGGCGCGATGGTGCTCACCCACCGCGAGCGCACGGAGCGCGCCAAGACGCAGCGTGAGATGTCCGAGGAGCGCGTGCGCTCCAACCACCTGCCGCCGCTGCCCGCCCCCGGTGTCTACGCCCGGCACAACGCCGTGGACGTCGCGGGCCTGCTCCCCGACGGCACCCCGTCGGAGCTCACGGTCAACAAGACGCTGCGTGAGCGCGGCCAGATCCGCGATGTCTCGAATGAGGCGCTTGACGATCTGCGGGCCCTCGAACAGCGCTCCGAGGACCGTCTCGAGCGGTCGTCCAAGAGCGAGGAGGCGTCGAAGTGAATCCGGTCAACTACCTGTATCTCGCGGCGCTGTTGTTCTCGATCGGCGCCACCGGCGTCCTGATCAGGCGGAACGCGATCGTGGTCTTCATGTGTATCGAGCTGATGCTCAACGCGTGCAACCTGGCCTTCGTCGCCTTCTCCCGGCTGCACGGCAACCTCGACGGCCAGATCATCGCGTTCTTCACGATGGTCGTCGCCGCGGCGGAAGTCGTGGTCGGCCTCGCGATCATCGTGTCGTTGTTCCGCTCCCGTCACTCGGCCTCGGTCGACGACGCCAGCCTGATGAAGCTGTAAGGGGTCGCTGAAAAGTGGAGAACCTGATCGCGCTGCTCGTGGCAGCGCCTCTGCTCGGAGCGGCCGTACTGCTGTGCGGCGGGCGGCGGTTGGACCGTGTCGGCCACTGGCTCGGCACGCTGCTCGCGGCCGCCTCCTTCGTCGTCGGTGCGGTGCTCTTCGTCGACATGCTGGGCAAGGGCGCCGAGGAGCGCTCCCTGTCGCAGCACCTGTTCAGCTGGATCCCCGTGGAGGGTTTCCAGGCGGACGTCGCCTTCCAGCTCGACCAGCTGTCGATGACGTTCGTCCTGCTGATCACCGGTGTGGGCACCCTGATCCACATCTACTCCATCGGGTACATGGAGCACGACGAGCGGCGCCGCCGCTTCTTCGGCTATCTGAACCTGTTCCTCGCGGCGATGCTCATCCTGGTCCTCGCCGACAACTATCTCCTCCTGTACGTCGGATGGGAGGGCGTCGGCCTCGCCTCGTACCTCCTGATCGGCTTCTGGCAGCACAAGCCCAGCGCGGCCACCGCCGCGAAGAAGGCGTTCCTGGTCAACAGGGTCGGCGACATGGGCCTCTCGATCGCCATCATGCTGATGTTCACCACCTTCGGGACCTTCGCCTTCGGGCCTGTCCTGGAGGCCACCGGTGAGACGTCGGAGGGCAAGCTGACGGCCATCGGCCTGATGCTGCTTCTCGCGGCGTGCGGCAAGTCGGCCCAGGTGCCGCTGCAGTCCTGGCTCGGCGACGCGATGGAGGGCCCGACCCCGGTCTCGGCCCTCATCCACGCGGCGACGATGGTGACCGCGGGCGTGTACTTGATCGTCCGCTCCGGCGCGATCTTCAACAACGCACCGGACGCGCAGCTCGTCGTCACCGTCGTGGGCGCGGTCACGCTCCTCTTCGGTGCGATCGTCGGTTGCGCGAAGGACGACATCAAGAAGGCCCTCGCCGGGTCGACGATGTCCCAGATCGGGTACATGATCCTGGCCGCGGGCCTCGGCCCCATCGGCTACGTCTTCGCGATCATGCACCTGGTGACGCACGGCTTCTTCAAGGCCGGGCTCTTCCTCGGGGCCGGTTCGGTCATGCACGGCATGAACGACGAGGTCGACATGAGGAAGTACGGCGGCCTCAGGAAGTACATGCCGGTCACCTTCGTGACCTTCGGTCTCGGCTATCTGGCGATCATCGGCTTCCCCGGTCTGTCCGGCTTCTTCTCCAAGGACAAGATCATCGAGGCGGCGTTCGCCAAGGGCGGCACGGAGGGCTGGATCCTCGGCTCGGTCGCACTGCTCGGCGCCGCGATCACCGCGTTCTATATGACGCGCGTGATGATCATGACGTTCTTCGGTGAGAAGCGTTGGCAGCCGGATGCCGAAGGCAACGAGCCGCACCCGCACGAGTCGCCCAAGTCGATGACGATCCCGATGATCGTGCTCGCCTTCGGGTCGGTCTTCGCGGGCGGATTCTTCAGCATCGGCGACCGCTTCATGCACTGGCTGGAGCCGGTCACCCAGCACTCCCACGGTGACTCGCCGCTGAGCGCCACCACGGTCACCGGCGCCACCATGGTGGTCCTGGTCATCGGTGTCGCCCTCGCCTACGTCCAGTACGGCCGCAAGCCCGTCCCGGTCACCGCCCCGCGCGGTTCGCTCCTCACCCGGGCGGCCCGGCGCGACCTCCTCCAGGACGACTTCAACCACGTCGTCCTGGTCCGCGGCGGAGAGCACCTCACCCGCTCCCTGGTGTACGTCGACCACACCCTGGTCGACGGAGTCGTCAACGGCACGGCGGCCTCGGTCGGCGGACTCTCCGGACGGCTGCGCAAGATGCAGAACGGCTATGCCCGCTCCTACGCGGTCTCGATGTTCGGCGGCGTTGCGGTACTCATCGCCGCGACCCTGCTGATGAGGGCGGTCTGATACCGATGTCCTTTCCTCTGCTGACAGCGACGGCGGCCCTGCCCGCGGTCGGCGCGATCGCCACGGCAGCCGTCCCGGCCGCCCGGCGGACCGCCGCCAAGTGGCTCGCGCTGCTCGTGTCGCTCGCCACGCTCGCGCTCGCCGCGACCGTGCTCGTGCGGTTCGACCCCGACGGGTCCCGTTATCAACTGACCGAGTCCCGCGCCTGGATCGCGGAGTTCGGGGTGCGGTACGAGCTCGGCGTCGACGGCATCGGCGTCGCCCTCATCGCGCTCACCGCGCTCCTGATGCCGTTCATCATCCTGGCCGGTTGGCACGACGCGGACCCCCTGGAGACCAAGTCGTCGCGGTGGCGGCCGACTCAGGGCTTCTTCGCCCTGATCCTGGCCGTCGAGGCGATGGTGATCATCTCCTTCGCGGCCACGGACGTCTTCCTCTTCTACATCTTCTTCGAAGCCATGCTCATCCCGATGTACTTCCTCATCGGCGGCTTCGGCGACCGCGCCCACTCGGGCAGCGACGAGAAGGCATCGGCGCAACGCTCGTACGCGGCCGTGAAGTTCCTCCTCTACAACCTGGTCGGCGGCCTCATCATGCTGGCCGCGGTGATCGGGCTCTACGTGGTGGCGGGGAACTTCTCGCTCCAGGAGATCACCGAGGCGCGGGCCAACGGCACGCTCGACATGGCGACCAACACCGAGCGGCTGCTCTTCCTCGGCTTCTTCTTCGCCTTCGCGGTGAAGGCGCCGCTGTGGCCGCTGCACACCTGGCTGCCGAACGCGATGGGCGAGTCCACGGCCCCCGTCGCCGTACTGATCACGGCAGTGGTCGACAAGGTCGGCACCTTCGCGATGCTGCGGTTCTGCCTCGGGCTCTTCCCCGAGGCGAGCAAGTGGGCGACGCCCGTCATCCTCGTGCTCGCACTGATCAGCATCATCTACGGCGCACTGCTCGCGGTCGGCCAGCGCGACATCAAGCGCCTGGTGGCGTACGCGTCGATCTCGCACTTCGGGTTCATCATTCTCGGCATCTTCGCGATGACCTCCCAGGGGCAGTCCGGCGCGACGCTCTACATGGTCAACCACGGGATCTCGACGGCCGCGCTGATGCTGGTGGCCGGCTTCCTGATCTCGCGGCGCGGTTCGCGGCTCATCGCGGACTACGGAGGGGTGCAGAAGGTGGCGCCGGTACTCGCGGGCACCTTCCTGATCGGCGGTCTCGCGACGCTCTCGCTGCCGGGGCTCGCGCCGTTCGTGAGTGAATTCCTGGTCCTGGTCGGCGCGTTCGCGCGCTATCCGGTGGTCGGGATCATCGCCACGATCGGCATCGTGCTCGCCGCGCTCTACACCCTCGTCCTCTACCAGCGGACGATGACGGGCCCGGTGAAGCCGGAGGTCTCGGCCATGCCGGACCTGCGAGTGCGTGAACTCGTGGTCGTCGCTCCGCTGATCGCGCTCCTGATCGGCCTCGGCGTCTACCCGAAGCCGCTCACCGAGCTTGTGAACCCGGCGGTCAAGCACACCATGTCCGACGTACAGCAGAAGGACCCGAAGCCCGACGTGGAGGCGGCCAAGTGAGCGCATCAGCCGTCCACAGCCTGTGGACAATGGCGTCGGCCGCGGCGCCGCAAGATCAGATCGACAAGATCGACACTCCCACCATCGAGTACGCGCAGCTGTCACCGACGCTGATCATCATCGGTGCGGCGGTCCTCGGGATCCTCATCGAGGCCTTCCTGCCTCGCAAGTCCCGTTACTACGCTCAGCTGTTCGTGGCCGTCGTCGCCATCACCGCGGCCTTCGCCGCGGTCGTCGGACTCGCGGCCACCGGGTACGGCTCGACGAAGGCGCACATCGCCGCCATGGGCGCGATCGCGGTCGACGGGCCCGCGCTCTTCCTGCAGGGCACGATCCTCCTCGCGGGGCTCGTCGCGATCTTCACCTTCGCGGAGCGGCGGCTCGACCCCGTGGCGCACGGCAATCACGTCGACTCCTTCGCCGCACAGGCCGGAGCTACGCCGGGCAGCGAGGGCGAGAAGGCCGCGACGAAGGCCGGGTTCACCACCACCGAGGTGTTCCCGCTCGCGCTCTTCGCGATCGGGGGGATGCTCGTCTTCCCGTCGGCGAACGACCTCCTGA
Source organism: Streptomyces sp. NPDC055239 (assembly GCF_053606205.1). Lineage (NCBI taxonomy): Bacteria > Bacillati > Actinomycetota > Actinomycetes > Kitasatosporales > Streptomycetaceae > Streptomyces > Streptomyces sp. NPDC055239. Next base: position 161,669 of record NZ_JBSGRD010000009.1, read on the forward strand.
CGCTCTTCATCGCGCTCGAGGTCTTCTCGCTGCCGCTCTACCTGCTCTGCGCGCTCGCCCGCCGCAAGCGCCTGATGTCGCAGGAAGCCGCCGTCAAGTACTTCTTGCTCGGCTCGTTCTCCTCGGCGTTCCTGCTCTTCGGGATCGCCCTGCTCTACGGGTACGCGGGCTCGGTGTCGTACGGCACCATCGCCAAGGTCGTCGACGGCAGCATCCAGAGCGTCGACCCGGCGCTCGCCGACACCATGGGCAACGACGCGCTGCTCCTGATCGGCGCCGCGATGATCGTCATGGGCCTGCTCTTCAAGGTCGGCGCGGTGCCGTTCCACATGTGGACGCCCGACGTGTATCAGGGCGCGCCCACTCCGGTCACCGGCTTCATGGCCGCGGCGACGAAGGTGGCCGCCTTCGGCGCGCTGCTCCGGCTCTTCTACGTGGTCCTGCCGGGGCTGCGCTGGGACTGGCGTCCGGTCATGTGGGGCGTCGTGATCCTCACGATGCTGGGCGGCGCGATCGTCGCGATCACCCAGACCGACATCAAGCGGCTGCTCGCGTACTCCTCCATCGCCCACGCGGGCTTCATCCTCGCCGGTGTCATCGCCATGAACCCGGACGGCATCTCGTCGGTCCTCTTCTACCTGGTGGCCTACTCCTTCGTGACGATCGGCGCTTTCGCGGTGGTCACGCTGGTGCGGGACGCGGGTGGCGAGGCCACGCACCTGTCGAAGTGGGCGGGGCTCGGCCGACGCTCGCCGCTGGTCGCAGCCGTCTTCGCAGTCTTCCTGCTCGCCTTCGCCGGTATCCCGCTGACCTCAGGGTTCTCCGGGAAGTTCGCGGTGTTCAAGGCGGCGGCGGAGGGCGGCGCCGGTGCGCTTGTCGTGGTCGGTGTGATCTCGTCCGCGATCGCGGCGTTCTTCTACATCCGCGTGATCGTGCTCATGTTCTTCAGCGAGCCGAAGGCGGACGGCCCGACCGTGGCCGTGCCCTCGCCGCTGACGATGACGGCGATCGGGGTGGGCGTCGCGGTGACGCTGGTACTGGGCGTGGCCCCGCAGTACTTCCTGGATCTGGCGAACCAGGCGGGGGTCTTCGTCCGGTAGCCCACCTGGTTCACCTGTTCTACTCGCCGCCGCCCGGCACCCCGTCCGACAGGGGTGCCGGGCGGCGGCCTGTGGATAACTTCCATTGGTGTCGGTGCGGAGCCCTATCGTGGAGTCTGTGGTCGAAGCGCGACGTACGGGGGCAGGGCGATGGATGGGATCGATGGCATGAGCGAGGTGACCGCACCGGTCGCGGTGGCGGAGAGCGACGCACTGCGGACGCTGCACCGCGTCTTCGGGTACGACGCGTTCCGTGGTGAGCAGGAAGCGATCATCGACCATGTGGTCGCGGGCGGTGACTCCGTCGTACTGATGCCCACCGGCGGCGGCAAGTCGCTCTGCTATCAGATTCCCGCCCTGGTCAGGCCCGGCACGGGCGTGGTCGTCTCCCCGCTCATCGCGCTCATGCAGGACCAGGTGGACGCGCTGCGGGCCCTTGGCGTGCGGGCCGGGTTCATCAACTCCACGCAGGACTTCGACGAGCGGCGCGTGATGGAGGCCGAGTTCCTCGCGGGGGAGCTCGACGTGCTGTATCTGGCGCCGGAGCGGCTGCGCCTGGAGGGGACGCTCGATCTGCTCTCCCGCGGCAAGATCTCCGTCTTCGCGATCGACGAGGCGCACTGCGTGGCGCAGTGGGGCCACGACTTCCGCCCGGACTATCTGGCGCTCTCTCTGCTCGGCGAGCGCTGGCCCGACGTGCCCCGCATCGCCCTGACGGCCACCGCGACACACGCCACGCACCGCGAGATCACCGAGCGGCTCGGCATGCCGGACGCGAAGCACTTCGTGGCGAGCTTCGACCGGCCCAACATCCAGTACCGCGTCGTGCCGAAGGCCGAGCCGAAGAAGCAGCTCCTGTCCTTCCTCAAGGAGGAGCACGCGGGCGACGCGGGCATCGTCTACTGCCTCTCGCGCAATTCGGTCGAGAAGACCGCCGAGTTCCTGTGCAAGAACGGCATCGAGGCCGTTCCGTACCACGCGGGTCTGGACGGTGGGATGCGCGCCGCCCACCAGTCCCGCTTCCTCCGTGAGGAGGGCCTGGTCGTCTGCGCCACCATCGCCTTCGGCATGGGCATCGACAAGCCGGACGTCCGGTTCGTCGCCCACCTCGACCTGCCGAAGTCGGTCGAGGGCTACTACCAGGAGACGGGCCGCGCGGGCCGTGACGGACAGCCCTCCACGGCCTGGATGGCGTACGGCCTTCAGGACGTGGTCCAGCAGCGGAAGATGATCCAGAGCAGCGAGGGGGGCGAGGCGTTCCGCCGCCGGGCGGCCGCGCACCTGGACTCGATGCTGGCGCTGTGCGAGACGGCCCAGTGCCGCAGGGCCCAGCTCCTCACGTACTTCGGCCAGGACGCGGACGGACAGTCCTGCGGCAACTGCGACACCTGCCTCACCCCGCCGGAGACCTGGGACGGCACGGTCGCGGCGCAGAAGGCCCTCTCCACGATCGTGCGCCTCCAGCGCGAGCGAGGTCAGAAGTTCGGCGCCGGCCAGATCATCGACATCCTGCTCGGCAAGAAGACCGCCAAGGTGATCCAGTTCGACCACGACCAGCTCTCGGTCTTCGGCATCGGCGAGGAACTCGCGGAGGCCGAATGGCGCGGTGTGGTGCGGCAGTTGCTGGCGCAGGGTCTGCTCGCGGTCGAGGGGGAGTACGGGACGCTGGTCCTGACCGAGGAGAGCGGTTCAGTCCTCGGCCGGGAGCGGGAGGTGCGGTTGCGGAAGGAGCCGAAGCGGCCTGCCGCGGCGAAGGCCGCGAAGGGGGAGCGGAAGGCGAAGGCGGCGGCGGCCGTCGCCGAGCTGCCCCAGGACGCGGTGCCGGTGTTCGAGGCGCTGCGCGCGTGGCGCGGCGCGCAGGCCAAGGAGCTCGGCCTCCCGGCGTACGTGATCTTCCACGACGCCACGCTCCGGGAGATCGCCACACTGCGCCCCTCGTCCCTGGCGGAACTGGGCGGCATCAGCGGCCTCGGTGAGAAGAAGCTGGCGACGTACGGGGAGGGCGTGCTCGAGGTCCTCGCGGGGCTGGGTGGCGGGGCGCCCTCGCAGGCCTCGGGGCCCGCACCGGTCGCGCAGGACGTGGAGCCGCCGGAGGAGGAGTGGCCGGAGCCGCCGGAGGATTTCTGAGCGGCTGAGGGGGCAGCGCCCGAAGGGGCGCGGGGCTGTGACATTTGCGGCTCCGCCGCGTGGGCGCGACCGGCCACAACGACGCCGCAGACGAAGACGAGCCCGCCGCGCAGGAGGGGGCCGGGGGTGACTCCACCCCCGGCCGGCAACCTCAACGGGCCGAGGCGACCCTGCCAGAGACCTCTCCGAGGCCGACCCGGGTGCCGTCCGGGCCCGGGGCCCACGCCGTGAGCGTGACCTCGTCCCCGTCCTCGAGGAACGTCCGCTTGCCGTCCGGCAGGACAAGCGCGTCGCGGCCGTTCCAGGTGATCTCGATCAGGGAGCCGTACTGCCCCTCGGAGGGGCCGCTCACCGTGCCCGAGCCGTACAGGTCGCCCGTGCGCAGGGACGCGCCGTTCGCGGTCATGTGGGCCAGCTGCTGGGCGGCCGTCCAGTACACGGTGGAGAAGGGGGGCTCGGAGATCACGTGGCCGTTCAGGGTCACGGTGATGCGCAGGTCGTAGCCGGCGGGCTCGTCCGCGACGGACTCCGCCGAGTCGTCCAGGTAGGGCAGGAGTTCGTGCGTGCGCGCGGGAGGGGTGACCCGCGCCGCGTCCAGGGCCTCGAGGGGGGTGATCCACGCCGAGACGGAGGTGCAGAAGGACTTGCCGAGGAACGGTCCGAGCGGCACGTACTCCCAGGCCTGGATGTCGCGCGCCGACCAGTCGTTGAGGAGGCTGAGCCCGAAGACGTGCTCACGGAAGTCCGCGAGCGGCACCGGCGTGCCCAGCTCCGAGGGCGTACCCACGACGAAGCCGACCTCGGCCTCGATGTCGAGGCGGACGGACGGCCCGAAGACCGGCGCCGTCTCCGAGGGCGCCTTGCGCTGGCCCTTCGGACGTACCACGTCGGTTCCGGAGACCACAACGGTGCCGGACCGGCCGTGGTAACCGATGGGCAGGTGCTTCCAGTTGGGGGTCAGCGGAGTCGGTGAGTCAGGGCGGAAGATCTGCCCCAGGTGTGTCGCGTGGTGCTCGGAGGCGTAGAAATCCACATAGTCCGCGACCTCGAAGGGGAGGTGCAGGGCGACCTCGGACAGGGGGTACAGCAGGGGGCGTACGACCTCGCGGTGAGCCGGGATCGTCACCCACGCGGTGAGCGCGCGACGCACATCGGACCACGCCGTGCGGCCCGCGGCGAGCAGCGGGTTGAGCGTGGGCCCGGAGAGCAGCGACACGTAGGGCGAGCCGAGCGCGGCGGCAGCGGCACCTGCGTCGAGGACGTGATCACCGAGTCGTACGCCGACACGGCGCTCCGCGGCCCCGTCCGGGTCTCCGAACAGGGAGAACACGCCGTACGGGAGGTTGTGCGGCCCGAAGGGATCGCCCTCCGCGAGAGCGAAGGGGTCGCCTACGGAGTGGGCGGAAGGGTTGCTCCCGGCCGGGTCGAGCGGGGTGTGCTCGGACATGCGTACCTGCCTCGCTTTCCATAAGGGTGTGCCACACGTTACGTGGGAAGCTCCGGTTGGGGCAGTGTCTAAAGAGTTCGCAATGTCCGAATAAGCCTTGCTGGAGTGGTCAGTTCCGGCTTAGCGTCCTTTGGGGGACGCGGACGGGGTGGGTCCGGGTCAGACGGAGGGACACGTGGGGGGACCCGTGGCCATGAGGAACGACGTCGTGCCCTTCACGGTCGACCGTGAGGTGCCCGGCCTGATAGTGAAGTTCGGGAACTATCCGCTGCACCATGGCGGAGTGGGCGCGATCCGCAGTCTGGGGCGGCTCGGCGTGCCCATGTACGCGATCACGGAAGACCGTTACACACCGGCCGCGGCCTCGCGCCACCTCACCCGCGCCTTTCCCTGGCCGACCACCGGGGCGGAGGAGCCGCAGCGGCTCGTCGAGGGGATGCTGCGCATCGCGCGCCGGATCGGCAGGCCCACGGTCCTGATCCCGACCGACGAGGAGGCGGCCGTCCTCATCGCCGAGCATCAGGGCGCGCTGCGCGGAGCGGGGTTCCTCTTTCCGCGCGTGGAGCCGGAGTTACCCCGCCGCCTCGCCAGCAAGCAGGGCCTGCACGAGCTGTGTGTGGAGCACGGCATCGCCTCGCCGGCCGCCTCCTTCCCCGAGAGCTTCGGGGACATCGAGGAGTTCGCCGCCTCCGCGGCCTTCCCGGTGGTCGCCAAGAACCGGGAGGCGTTCACGCGCCGCTCCCGGCCCGCGGTGAACGGGACGACGCGCATCGAGACCCCGGAGGGCCTGCTCGGCCTCGCCCGTGACTGGGGTGAGCGGCCCGGCGTGATCCTCCAGGAGTATCTGCCGCGGGAGCATGCCGAGGACTGGATCGTGCACGCGTACTTCGACGTGGACTCGACCCCGCGTGCGCTGTTCACCGGCGTCAAGGTGCGCTCCTGGCCGCCGCACGCGGGAATGACGGCGAATGCGTACGTCGTCGACAATCCGGAACTCGCGGACCTCGCCGCACGTTTCATCAAGCAGATCGGCTTCACCGGCGTCATCGACCTCGACCTGCGCTTCGACCGGCGCGACGGTCAGTACAAACTGCTCGATTTCAACCCTCGCATGGGCGCACAGTTCCGGCTCTTCGAGAACGAGTCCGGGATCGACGTCGTCCGCGCGCTGCACCTGCACCTGACAGGGCGCGCCGTCCCCAAGGGGGAACAACGCGCCGGTCACCGCTATGTCGTAGAGAACATCGACCTGCCCGCACTCCTCGCCTACCGCCGCAGCGGATACACCACACCGCACGCGCCCCCACGCGCGAGCGGCACGGAGCTGGCCTGGCTCGCGGCGGACGACATGAAGCCGTTCTTCACGATGCTCGCGAGATTCGTACGACCGGGGGCGAAGCACCTGTATCAGCTCTGGCGAACCAAGAGACGCGGCAGCAAGACGGGCTGACCACCACCCACCACAACTGAATCCAGCACCAGCCGGCACCACACGAAGTAGGCACGCGCAACAAGTGACGTCCTGGGGAGGGACTTCGTGATCAATCCAGTAGCAGTCATCGGGGCGGGCCCGTTCGGCCTGTCCACTGCGGCCCATCTGCGGGCCCGAGGCATTCCGGTGCGGGTCTTCGGTGACCCGATGGTGAGTTGGCGCGCGCACATGCCCGCCGGGATGCTCCTGAAATCGACCCCGGTGGCCTCGAACATCGACGCACCGCAGAGCGGTCACGACCTCATCGACTACTGCAAGGCCGCGGGGATACCGCCACTGGTCACCGACGAGGACATCATCCCCATCGAGACCTTCATCGCCTACGGGGAGTGGTTCAAGGAGAAGCTCGTGCCCGACCTGGAGCAGGTGCGGGTGGTGTCGGTCGACCGCAGGGGCACGTCGGGCTTCGACCTGAAGCTGGACTCCGGCGAGCAGTTCACGGCCCGAGCGGTCGTCGTCGCCACCGGCCTCTCCGGCCTCGCACAGCTGCCGCCCGCGCTCGCGTCGGCCGTGCCGGACGGACCGGCCCCCACCGGGCCCGTATCGCACAGCTCGCAGCACAGCGACCTGTCGCGGTTCGCGGGGCGCGAGCTGATCGTGGTCGGCGCGGGGCAGTCGGCCCTGGAGACGGCCGCGCTCGCCGCCGAAGCGGGCGCGAACGTGAAGGTGGTGGCACGCGGCAAGGGATCTGTGGCCTTCGGCGCGCCCCCGTGGAAGCAGCCGAAGCTGCGCCCCGAGTCGCCGTTCGGCCGCGCCTGGTCGCTCTACGCGATCAGCTACTACCCCCACCCCTACCGCTATCTGCCCCCGCAGGCCCGCCACTTCCTCGTCCGCCGCATTCTCGGCCCGCTCGGCGCGTGGTGGCTGCGCGAGCGCTTCGAGGCCAAGGTCGAGACGCGCGAGGTCCGGCGCATCACATCGGCGGAGGTCCAGGACGGCAACCCCGTCCTGAAGGTGGAGACCCTGGGCGGCCGCGTCCGGGAACTCTCCGCCGACCACGTCATAGCGGCGACGGGCTACCGGGTCGACATCGCCGCGATGGACTTCCTCGGCCCCGCACTCCGCGCCCGCCTCGCCACCAGCCGGGGCACACCGAAGCTGGGCGCGGGCTACGTCTCATCGATCCCGGGCCTGTACTTCACGGGCCTCCCGGCGGCGGCGTCGTACGGCCCTGTGATGCGGTTCGTGTGCGGCACGGAGTTTGCTTCGCCTCGGGTGGCGGGGCATGTGGCGCGGGTGCACGGGTGAAGTACTAGCTCAGGGCCGGTTCAAGGAGACACGTCTCGGTGAATCCGGCGAGCGCCGGTAGTGCGACCAGCGCACTGCGTGCGTCACAGCTCCTGTCACATTGCTTTCAGCATCGCCGAGGATCCGTATTCTCTGGATCATGGCTGCCCCCCTCGCATATTCACTCATCGCCACTGACCTGGACGGAACGCTGCTGCGCGGCGACGACACCGTCTCCGACCGGTCGTTGGCCGCGTTGACGGCGATCGCGGCTGCGGGGGCGCGTCACCTGGTGGTGACCGGGCGGCCCGCGCCGCGCGTGAAGCCGCTCCTCGATGACCTGGGGAGCGGTGGCCTGGCCGTATGCGGGCAGGGGGCGCAGTTGTACGACTCCGGGGCCGACCGCATGGTCTGGTCCGTGACGCTCGACCGTGAGCTCGCCGAGGCCGCGCTCGGGAAGATCGAGGCGGAGATCGGGCAGGTCTACGCCGCCGTGGACCAGGACGGCGTGGACGGGCTCACCCTCATCGAGCCGGGGTATCTGATGCCGCATCCCACCTTGCCCGCGGTGCGGGTACACCAGCGTGAGGCGCTCTGGGCCGAGCCCATCAGCAAGGTGCTGCTGCGCCACCCCGAGCTGAACGACGACGAGTTGGCCGCCGTCGCGCGCGATGCCGTCGGGCCCCTCGCCACCGTCACCATGTCCGGGCCCGGCACCGTCGAGCTCCAGCCGCGCGGGGTGACCAAGGCGACCGGGCTCGCCCTCGCCGCCGAGCGGCTCGGGCTGAGCTCCGAGAACACCATCGCCTTCGGGGACATGCCCAATGACGTACCGATGTTCGTGTGGGCGGCCCGCGGCGTCGCCATGGCCAACGCACACGCCGACCTCAAGTCCGCCGCCGACGAGGTGACTTCGTCCAATGAGGACGACGGGGTGGCCGTCGTCCTCGAGCGGTTGCTGGCCGCGGCGGAGTAGCGCCCTACCCCGCCGTCCTCGGGATCCGCTTCTCCCACGTCCTGTGGAACACCACCTCGGCCCCGTCCCTGCACACCACCTCGTTCGACGTGATGAAGTCCGTCGCGTCGCACGTGATCTCCGAGCGGGAGTTGATCGACACGTCCCATGCAAGGTCGGGGCGGTGCAGGCGGATCGTCCAGTCGGACCGGGTGCGGGCGCTGAGGGGGTCGGACTCGTTGATCGTGTACGTCTCCACGGCGTCCTCGGTGAATTCGAGGCCGTCAGGGTAGACGCGCGTACCGCCGTAGCGCGGGTCCACCTCCAGGCGCCATTCGCCCTTCGCCACATCGCGTACGACCAGGCGCTCGGGGCGCGGCCCGTCGAGCGTCGCCGGGTACACCACCTCAAGCGGCTCCGACTGCTCGGGCGGCGGGAAAGTGATCGACGGGTCCAAGTCGCCCTCGCGCACCGGGAGTTCGAGCGCGCTGCCCGCCGGGTCGAGGGTGAAGCCCGCCGAGTCCGCCTGCGGCCAGATCCACGGCCAGTACGCCGACGACACCGCGAGCCGGATGCGGTGGCCCGGCGGGAAGGTGTGGCCGATCGCGTTCAGCTCGAACGTCACGTCCTGTGTCCCGCCGACCGGCCACGGGTCCACCCTGTCCCTGCCGTCGCGCGACGAGAGGTTCAGGACGCCGCGCGTGACCAGGGTCGACGAACCGTCCGGCGCCACATCACACACCCGCGCGATCGCCTGTCCCGACGGCACGTCCATCGTCAGGCGCAGCGTCACCTTGGGTCGGCCGAGGATGCGTACGGCCGAGGGCACCTCGAACTCGAAGCACGCCGATTTCGCGTCCTCGTCCCGCTGGTCCGGCGGCAGGTCCGCGTCGTTGCCGAAGGGGAAGTAGCGGCCCGCGTCCAGGCCCGTGTGCTGGGGGGAGTTGACCACCAAGGGGTGGCCCTGGAGGGCGTACGAGACCGGTGTGACGTTCGGCGACGGCCAGGATGGGTCGCCCACCCAGCCGCCCGGCAGCTCGGCGTACACCGTCGCCGGCGGGTGGGATCCGCTGATCCAGGAGCGGAGTTTCGGCTCCTCCATCACCCCTGTGTCGATGCCCTTCAGGTGGTAATCCCACCAGCGCAGGGTCTCCTGGAGGAAGCCGATCGCCGGGCCCGGCGGCAGGCCCCGGTCCGGGTACTGGTGCGACCACGGGCCGATCAGGCCCCGGACGTCACCCGGAAGGTTCTCGACCAGACGCAGGACCGTGTCCCGGTAGGGGTCGTGGAAGCCGCCCACGGCGAGCACCGCCGCGTCGATCGCCGAGTAGTTCTCGCAGACGCTGCCGTGCTGCCAGTAGGCGTCGCGGGTCTGGTGGTCGAGCCAGGTGTGGATGAAGGGGTCGACCGCTTCGAGGCGGCTGAGCCACATGTCCCGCCAGCGGTCGCCGACGAACAGCGGGTCCGGGGGGCGGGAGACGAAGGCGAGCATCGTCGCCGCCCACGCGTGCATGTCCACCGCGAGGACGGAACCACCCATGTAGTGCACGTCGTTGTCATAGCGGTCGTCCGCGGAGCAGACCGTGATGACCGCCTTGAGCGGCTCGGGCGCGAGGGCCGCGATCTGGAGGGAGTTGAAGCCGCCCCAGGAGATGCCGAACATGCCGACCTTGCCGGAGCACCAGGGCTGCTCGGCGAGCCAGTTGACGACCTCGACCCCGTCGGCAAGCTCCACGGCGTCGTACTCGTCGCCCGGCATGCCCTCCGAGTTGCCGTGGCCGCGCACGTCCACGCGCACGGAGGCATATCCGTGGCCCGCGTACCAGGGGTGGCGCTGGAAGTCGCGTGGCGCCGTCCAGTCGCTCAGGCGGTAGGGGAGGTACTCCAGGAGTGCGGGGACGGGTTCGTCCGTCACCGGGCGCCAGATGCGCGCGTACAGCCTGGTGCCGTCCGGGAGGGGGATCCGGACGTCCTCGCGGGTGGTCTCGTACGGGAAGGATGAGCGGATCTGCATGTTCTGCATGGGGGGAACCTCAGTGTCCTCAGTGGACGGGGTGCATGGTGCGGCGCAGCCACGGTGCGAGCAGGACGACGGCGACACCGGCGGCCACCGCGATCGCGCCGTTCACGCCGAAGTACGCCGGGTTGGAGACCTCTCCGTACAGCTTCACGATCTGTGCCTGGATGCCGTTGGCGAGGGCGAGCGAGAGGAACCAGAGGGCCATGGTCTGGCTGGCGAAGGCCTGTGGGGCGAGCTTCGTCGTGGCCGACATGCCGGAGGTCTCCACGAGGATGTCGCCGAGGCCGAGCAGCAGGTAGGAGCCGACGATCCACCAGACCGCCATCTTGTACGAGCCGTCGCCGTGCCCCGAGGTCGGCAGGACCATCAGGATGAACGACAGGCCGCCCAGGATCACGCCGAACGCGATCTTGTTGGAGGCGTGCGGCTGGCGGGGGCCCATCCGGGCCCAGACCGCGGCGACGACGGGGGCGAGCGCGACCTCGAAGGCGCCGAGGGCGGAGGCGTACCAGCTGGCGGGGAAGGTGAAGCCGAGGATCGACGTCTCGGCGTTCGTCGACGCGAGCAGGATCATCGTCGAGTAGGCCTGGAAGAGGATGAAGTTGAAGACGACCGAGGCCAGGAAGAGGACCACGTAGGGCCTCAGACGGCCGCGTTCCTCGGCGCTCACGCGCGGGCTGCGGAACATCACCGTGAAGTAGACGACCGGCGCGATCACCGAGATGACGGTGAGGACGTCGACGAAGCGGTCCATCGTCAGCCAGCCGACGGCGGCAAGGAGCGCCGCCAGGGCGGCGAACACGACGACGCCCACGACGATCAGGACGACCGCGCGGCGCATCGCGTCCTTGGGCAGCGCGAATTCGGCCGATGCCTTGCGCCCCGCGAGGTGACGGCGGCCCAGGACGTACTGGATGAGGCCGAAGGTCATGCCGATCGCGGCCGCCGAGAAGCCCCAGTGCCAGCCCTTGTGGTCGCCGAGCCAGCCGGTGATCAGCGGGCCCGCGAAGGCACCGATGTTGATGCCCATGTAGTACAGCGCGAAGCCCGCGTCGCGCCGCTGGTCGTCGGTGCGGTAGAGCTTGCCGACCATCGAGGCGACGTTCGGCTTGAGGAGTCCGGTGCCCGCGCTGATCAGGCCCAGGCCCACCCAGGTCATCGTCGACGTCGGGATCGCCATCGAGTAGTGGCCGCAGGCGATGAGGATGCCGCCCCACAGGACCGCGCGGTACGAGCCGAGGATCCGGTCGGCGAGCCAGCCGCCCGCCACCGACACCAGATAGACGAGCGTTCCGTACGCCGCCGAGACCGAGGCGGCCGTCCCGGAATCCATGCCCATTCCGTCGTTGGCGACGGAGTCCGCGAAGTACAGGACGAGGATGGCCTGCATGCCGAGGAACGAGAAGCGTTCCCAGACTTCGAGCCCTGAGAGGGTGAGCAGGCCGCGTGGCTGCCCGAAGAACGCGTGGTCGTCGCCGGGCGGCGGCTCCGTCGGCGGCTCGGCGGGCGGTTCGGTGTCGGCCTCGGTGCGGGACAAAGGCGGTGCTCCCGGTCGTTCCGTTGTTCGTGGGGCTTTCGTGCATTGCGGGGTGATGCGGTCTTCTGTGTCGTATCAGCTGATCAAGAACATACCGGTGGTGATCGCACGTCGCCTGGGCGGCATCGCACAGGCGGGTGCCCACTGTGATCGAACAGGGACCGGATACGCTGACTTGCGTGATGGCAGCGACACATCGACAAACCGTGTCATCGACCCCGTCATCGCGCAAAGATCGACCGAGTGATGATCGACCGAGTGACCGACTTGTGATCGTCAGCAGACAGGAGAACCCCTCGTGACCGTCGTCGGGCCCTTCGGCCTCAGCGTGCGGGACCAGGCTCTCGAAGCCGATGTCCAGGCCGGATTGGCGGCCGTCGAGGAAGGTCTGCTCGACGCCACCAAAAGCGGGGTCCCCTTCATCACGGAGGCCGCGCAGCATCTGGTGCGTGCGGGCGGCAAGCGGTTCAGGCCGCTCCTCGTGATGCTCTCCTCGCAGTTCGGCGATCCGTACGCGCCGGGCGTCGTGCCCTCCGCCGTCGTCGTCGAACTCACGCACCTCGCGACGCTCTACCACGACGACGTGATGGACGAGGCGGACGTGCGCCGAGGGGTCGAGAGCGCCAATCAGCGCTGGGGCAACTCCGTCGCCGTGCTCACGGGTGACTTCCTGTTCGCCCGCGCCTCGTACATCCTGGCCGACCTCGGTCCTGACGCCGTCCGCATCCAGGCGGAGGCCTTCGAACGACTGGTCACCGGCCAGATCCTGGAGACGGCGGGACCGACCGAGGGCCGCGACCCGATCGACCACTACTTCGACGTGCTCGGCGGCAAGACCGGCTCGCTCGTCGCCGTGGCGTGCCGTTTCGGCGCCATGATGTCGGGCGCCGACGAGACCGTCGTGGACGTCCTGACGCAGTACGGCGAGCGGCTCGGCGTCGCTTTCCAGCTCGCCGACGACGTACTGGACATCGCGTCCGACTCGCACGAGTCCGGCAAGACGCCGGGCACGGACCTCCGTGAAGGCATCCCCACCCTTCCGGTCCTGCGCCTGCGCGAGCGGGTGGAGAAGCTCGGGCTCGCCGATGACATCGCCCTGAGCGAGCTCCTCGACGCGGACCTGACGGACGACGCGCGGCACGCCGAGGCGCTGACGCGGCTGCGGGCCCACCCGGCCCTGGACCAGGCGCGCAAGGACACCGTGCGGTTCGCCGAGGAGGCGCGGGCGACGCTCGCGCCGCTGCGGGACTGTGACGCAAAGACGTCGCTCGTGGAGCTGTGCGATCTGGTGGTGCATCGGGCAGGCTGAGGGCCTTCGGCACTCACTGACGGGGGTGACCTAGGTCACATCTTTGTGTGGCCTTGGATTGAGTCCAAGTTCAGATCTATTCCGTATCTCTACCCGGTAGCTGACGCTGTGGTGCGTCGGCTCAAGCAGGGGGGAATTCAGATCATGGGCATGAGTATGAGTATGGGCACTTCCGGCAGGGCACTGGTCGCCGTCGGTGCGGCCGTCGCCGCAGCGGCGGGCATGGCGGTCGTGGCGCCGCCCGCCGTCGCGCACAGCGGCACTGGCGGCAGCGTCAGCGGTGGTTCCAGCGGCGGTGGGTCCGTCTTCGTGGCGAGCATGAACGGCGCCAACGAGGTGCCGGTGCAGGGCGGCCCCGCGGTGGGCGACAAGGACGGCAAGGCGCTGGAGTTCGTCAAGGTCAAGGGCGACAAGGTGTCGGTCAGCGTCAAGTGGCGCGATATCGGCAGGCCGACCGCCCTCCACATCCACCAGGGCGTCAAGGGCACCAACGGCGACATCAAGATCCAGTTCACCAAGCTGCTCGACAAGAGCAAGGGCAACCGTGTCTCCGGCACGGTCAGGGTCGACGACGCGGCGCTGCTCAAGCAGTTGAAGGCGGACCCCGGCGGCTTCTACGCCAACCTGCACACCGCCGAGTTCCCGGGCGGCGCGATCCGCGGCCAGCTCCACAAGGTGACCACGCACTTCGACTTCCGCCACGCGGCGGCCAACTTCCAGGCCTCCGTGATCCAGGGCAAGCAGATCTACGAGTGCAAGAAGGTCGAGGACGATCCCGGGAAGTCCGGTTCCGGGAAATCCGGTTCCGAGAAGTTCGACTTCGCGCTGCGTGACGTGCGCGCCCGGCTCGGCGGCGGCATCGCGCACGACTTCGTCGCCCCCAACTCCGGCATCCCGCGCTGGACGGCCCACGACCGCAGCCAGGTCACCGGCAAGCTGATCTCCAAGACCCCGAACGGCGACAAGAACATCCCCGAACTCGACCTGGCGGCAACTCAGACCGGCAAGCGGCACGGACTGCTCGCCGGCACCGCGGAGATCCTGCGCCTGAACACGGTGGGCGGGGTCGCACCGGCGGGTCACTGCAAGCCGGGCGCCATCGCGAAGGTGCCGTACAAGGCGGACTACGTGTTCGTGCAGCGCTGATCCTGCCTGTTCGGCGGGGTCTTTGTGGCGTCTCGGTGGCGTCTCCCCTACGGGATGGGGGAGGCGCCGCCTCTCTGTGTCATCCCACAGCAGTACGTGGAGTTGCTCCCGGGGTCTGACGCTTCTCGCTGGCCGATTTGGTCGTATGGACACCAGCAAGGTCCAGCAAGAACAACCACTCCTGACCTATTCGGGTGAGAATGGCGGCGCGGGGTGGACGCACGCACGTACAGGGAAGGCCGCCGCCGACCACGGAGGTAGGGCACACAATGGCACCGTACGAACCGGAGCAGAACACCAACGAGACCGGGGAGCTGCGCGCAGGCCGCAGAAAGGCGGCGCGTTACGTGGTCCCCGTCGCGGTGGCGGGGGTGGCGGCGGCGACCATCGGTCTCGTCCCGGCGCTCGCCACGTCGGGCGACCCCGACCTGCCCGATGTCACCGCACAGCAGCTGATCGAGAAGATCGCCGCGTCGGACACGCAGCAGCTCTCGGGCAACGTGAAGATCAGCACCGACCTCGGCCTTCCGTCCTTCGGCGGCGACATGGCGGGCGGCTTCGCCTCGGGCGGCGGAGGCGGCAAGGGCGCGGACGGCGGGGGTTCGGCCGCGGACCCGCAGTCCAAGCTGATGGAGCTGGCGTCCGGCACGCACACGCTGCGCGTCGCCGCCGACGGTCCCGACAAGCAGAAGCTGTCCGTTCTGGACGACGCAGCCGAGTACAGCCTGATCCACAACGGCGACGACGTGTGGGCCTACGACAGCAAGTCGAACGAGGCGTACCACTCCAAGTCGAAGGGGGAGTCCGGCAAGAAAGGCCCCTCCAAGGACCTCCCCAAGGGTGTCCCGTCCACCCCCAAGGAGCTGGCTCAGGAAGCCCTGAAGGCGGTCGACAGCACGACGTCCGTGAAGGTGGACGGCACCGCGCAGGTCGCGGGCCGTGACGCCTACCGCCTGGTCATCAAGCCCAAGCAGTCCGGCTCGACGGTCGGCCAGATCACGGTCGCGGTGGACTCCAAGACGGGCACGCCGCTGAAGTTCACGCTCACTCCGTCGAGCGGCGGCAGCGCGGTCGTCGACGCGGGCTTCACGAAGGTCGACTTCGGCAAGCCGGCCGCCTCGACCTTCGACTTCACGCCGCCCAAGGGCGCGAAGGTCACGGAGGGCGACGACGCCAAGGCCAGGTCCGAGGCCAGGTCCGAAGCCAAGAAGCACAACTTCAAGGGCAAGGATTTCAAGGGCGAGGAGTTCAAGGGCAAGGAGGACCTGAACGGTCTGAATGTCATCGGCAAGGGCTGGAACTCCATCGCCGAACTGAAGCTGCCGGGCGGCCAGGGCCTCCCGACGGGCGGATCCGGCGCCGCGTCGCCGGACGCGCAGCGGCTTCTCGACTCGCTCGGCGACAAGGTGACGGGCGAGTTCGGCTCGGGCACGGTCTTCAAGACGCGTCTGATCAACGCCCTCATCACCGAGGACGGCAAGGTCTACGCGGGCGCGGTCACCAAGGACGCGCTCGTGAAGGCGGCGAACGCGGCGAAGTAGCGTGCTGCGGCAAGGCGAATGAGCGACGGGTCCGAGGTGCCGGGCAGGCACCTCGGACCCGCCGTCACGATTTCGAGCGGGGAGGGCTGAGTGCCGGGCACCAGCGTGGCGACGGAGAGCGTGATCGAGACCGACGCTCTCACCAAGCGCTACGGCAAGCAGTTGGCCGTGGACCGTCTGAGCCTCACCGTCCCCGCAGGAAGCGTGTTCGGGTTCCTCGGACCGAACGGCTCGGGCAAGACGACCACCATTCGGATGCTGATGGGCCTGATCGAGCCGACTTCCGGCCGGGCCAGGCTCCTCGGCCGCCCGATGCCGCGCGACACACGCACCGTGCTCCCGCACGTGGGCGCGCTCATCGAGGGCCCGGCCCTCTACGGCTTCCTGTCCGGCCGCGACAATCTCCTGCGGTACGACGCCGCGGACCCCACCGCCGACCCGCGCACCCGCCGCATCCGTGCCGAAGCAGCCCTGGACCGGGTCGGGTTGACGGCGGCCGCGGGCAAGAAGGCGAAGGCGTACTCCCTGGGAATGAAGCAGCGCCTCGGCCTCGCGGCGGCGCTCCTCCAGCCGCGCAGGCTCCTCGTGCTCGACGAGCCGACCAACGGCCTCGACCCGCAGGGCATGCGCGAGATCCGGGCGCTGGTGCGGGAGTTGGCGTCGGAGGGCACGACAGTCTTCCTCTCCTCACACCTCCTGGACGAGATCGAGCAGGTCTGCTCGCACGCCGCGGTGATGGCCCAGGGGCGTCTGATCACCCAGGGACCGGTGGCCGAGCTGGCCGCCGGTGCGCGGGGCCGCCTTGTCGTGACGACACCGGACACGGGTGACGCGGTACGCGTCCTGAAGGAGCTCGGCGTGACGGACCTCGTCGTGGCGGAGGACCGCGTGACGGGCGAACCGCCGGGTGCGGGTACCGGTACCGACTCGGACACTGGTACGGACCTCGCGGAGCTGAACGCCGCTCTGGTGGGTGCGGGCGTACGGGTACGGGGCTTCGGCGTCGAACGGGCCTCGCTGGAGGACGCGTTCGTGGCACTGACGGGGGAGGGCTTCGATGTCGCGGGCTGAGGCTGTCGGCGTAGATGAAGCACAGGAAGTGCAGGGCGGACAGGGCGTGCGCGAGAGCGGTGACGTGCGCGAGGTCCGGCGGATCTGGAGCCTCGGGCTCTTCCGCAGCGAGCTGGGCATCACCTTCCGCCGCTGGCGCACCCTCGCCCTGCTCGGCGTGCTCGCCGCCGTGCCGATCCTCGTGGGTATCGCCGTCAAGATCGAGACGAGCGACGGCTCGACGGTCGGCGGGGGCGGCGAGGGCGGGGGCCCCGCGTTCATCGCGCAGATCACGAACAACGGCCTGTTCCTCGTCTTCACCGCGCTCGCCGCGACACTCCCCTTCTTCCTGCCCATGGCGGTCGGCGTCGTCGCGGGCGACTCCATCGCGGGCGAGTCCAGCGCCGGGACGCTGCGCTATCTCCTTGTCGCCCCGGCGGGACGTACGCGTCTGCTGCTTGCCAAGTACGCGACGACGATGACGTTCTGCCTGGTCGCGACGCTCGTCGTGGCCCTCTCGGCGCTCGCCGTCGGGGCGCTGCTCTTCCCGGTCGGCGAGGTCACCACCATCTCCGGCGTCCCGATCAGCTTCGGCGAAGGTTTGCTGCGCGCGCTGCTCATCGCCCTCGTGGTCGCCGCGTCACTGATCGGTGTGGCGGCGCTCGGTCTCTTCGTGTCGACGCTGACCAGCAGCGGCATCGCGGCGATGGCGACGACCGTCGGCCTGCTCATCACGGTCCAGATCCTCGACCAGATCCCCCAACTGCACGCCATCCAGCCGTACTTCTTCTCGCACTACTGGCTGTCCTTCGCGGACCTGATGCGCGAGCCCGTCTACTGGGACGAGCTGGTCAAGAACCTCGGCCTCCAGGGCCTTTACGCGGTCCTGTTCGGCTCGGCGGCGTGGGCGCGGTTCGGGGCGAAGGACATCACGGCGTAGGGCATCACGGCGTAGGACACCACGGCATAGGCGGCGTCGGCCTCCTCCGCGTCAGGCTTCGAACGGGAAGCGGGCCAGCGCCGGCTCCTGCGCGAAGAACGACTTGGCCTCGGTCAGCGCCCGCTCGTCCTTCAGTACGTCGCCGGGCTTGCTGCCGTTGCCGAGCAGTACGCCGCCGAAGCGCATCCCGAGATACGCGGCGGAGTTGTGCAGGGTACCGACGAGCGGGTCTGCGACGACAGGCTGATCGTCGGCAAGCGCCGTCACGCCCCACAGGGTGCGCCCGGCCATCGTGGCCTTGAAGTCGACACCGGGAGTGCGCAGCCAGCCCGACCAGTAGTCGAGGTAGCGCTTGGTGGTGGCCGAGACGGAGTACCAGTACAGGGGCGACGCGATGACGATGTCGGTCGCCTCGACGGTCGCGTCGAGCAGCGTCGCGATGTTGTTGCCGGACGGGCGGACGTGATCGCTGTCGTGGCGGAGGTCCTCGAAGTCCGGCAGCGGATGGTCGGCGAGGTTCAGCCAGCGCTGCTCGACGTCCGAGGGGAGCTGCTCGGCGGCCCGGCGGGCCAGGGTCTCCGTGTTGCCGTCGGGACGGGAGCTGCCGAGTACGAAAAGGAACTTGCGAGTCATGAGGTCCCCCTGGAACTGGAAGTGAGGCGACTGCCGATTACCTGCGCGTGCACTATATGCACGCGCAGGTAATTACGTCCAGGGTGGCCCGGGACCACATGGGGCCCGCGGACTCCCGCGGGCCAAGGGGGGTGGTGCCCGCCGATTAGGAGGAAAGCCCCCACACCGCGTACGCGATGGCGTCGCTGTTGTGGTCGAGGGCCTTCCCGTCGATGTTCGACTCCGTGTCGCAAGCGGAGTGGTAGCACTTGTCGAACGGCTCACCGGCCGTGCCGCCCCAGTTCTGGGCCTGCTCGGCGGTCTTCTCGTAGTCGGCGCCGCTGAACAGGCCGCCGACCGGGACGCCCGCGTCCTTGAACGGGGCGTGGTCCGAGCGGCCGTCGCCCTCCTCGTCGGGCTCCGTGGCGAGGTTGAGGCCGCCGTAGTAGTCCTTGAAGGTCTTCTCGATGGTGGGGTCGTCGTCGTAGACGAAGTAGCCCGGGTTCGGGGAGCCGATCATGTCGAAGTTCAGGTAGTCCTTGATCTTCGAACGCTCGCCGGCGGGCAGTTTGTCGACGTAGTGCGAGGAGCCGACGAGCCCCAGCTCCTCGGCGCCCCACCAGGCGAACCGCAGGTGCTTGGTGGGCTTGTACTGCTCCTTCGCCACGGTGAGCGCGGTCTCCAGGATCGCGGCCGAACCGGAGCCGTTGTCGTTGATGCCGGGGCCCTCGCCGACGCTGTCGAGGTGGGAGCCCGCCATGACGACCTGGTCGGCGTCGCCGCCGGGCCAGTCGGCGATCAGGTTGTAGCCGGTCTTGCCGTTGGAGGTGAACTCCTGGAGCGAGGTGGTGAATCCGGCCTCGTCCAGCTTGCCCTTCACGTAGTCGACGGAGGCCTTGTAGCCCGCGCTGCCGTGGGCGCGGTTGCCGCCGTTGGCCGAGGCGATGGACTGCAGCTGTGAGAGGTGGGCCTGGACGTTGGCCACGGAGATGTCGGGGGCGGCCGCCTTGGGGGCGGGGGCCGCGGAGGATATCGCGCTGGTGGTGAAGAGTCCTACGACGGCTATGACGGCGGCTGCCGTGGTGCGTCCGGGAACGGAGAGCTTCATGTGGGGGGCTCCGTGTTCTGTTGGATCGTTCGTTCTGTTGGGGTACGCCAATTCGCTGAACATCGAAGCGAATTGGCGTGCCTGATGGTGCGGGTGAGATTGACCGCGCGTCAAGAGCGCATATCGGTCGCCGTGTTCCGCAGGGCGGTCGAATCGTTGCGCGTGGCGTTGGGCGTTGGGCGTCGGACGGGCGGGCGTAGGTCAGCCCACTGCCCTGAGCGACGAGCCGGAGTCCGGCCGCCGGGCGGTCAGTGAGGCGCGGTAGCCGCTCGGCGCGATGCCCCGGATCCGCTTGAAGGCGTCGCTGAATCCGAACCCGTCCGCGTATCCGACCTTCCCGGCCACGGACGCCACCGTCGCGCCCGGCTCGGCGAGCAGCTCGGCGGCGAGCGTCATCCGCCACTCTGTGAGGTACGCCATCGGGGGCCTGCCGACCTGTTCGGCGAAGTTGCGGGCGAACACCGCGCGCGAGACCTGGGCGCGTGCGGCGAGCGAGGCCACCGTCCAGGGCCGCGACGGCTCGTCGTGCATGGCGTGCAGGGCGGGGCCGACCACCTCGTCGCCGAGCGCGCTGTACCAGGAGGGCGGGCAGGCGTCCGGCAGGTCGAACCACTCGCGCAGGGTGCAGGCAAGGAGCCAGTCGAGCATCCGGTCCATCACGAACTGGTGTCCCGGCCGGTCGGCGTCCACCTCCGCGGCGATCAGCTCCAGGATGGGCATGCAGTCGTCGCCGGACGGCACCACGAGGAGCGGCGGCAACATGCTGACCAGGCGCCTGCCCACCGCACTGTCCAACTGGTAGGCACCGGTCACCAGTTCACACTCGTCGGAGCCCGCGCCCGCGCCCGCAGCCGAAAGCGTGAACGGGGCCGGAGTGCACACTACGGCCGCGGCCCCTTCCCCCAGAGTGCGCGGTTCCCCCGACGCGGCGGTGATCCGCGCCGTGCCGTGCACCACCGAGACCAGCGTCAGCGCCGCCCCCTCGCTGCGGCTCTCCTCCCACGGTCCTGTCAGCACCGTGCGGTCGAACAGCGCGCCGTCAGCGCGTACCCCTCGCAGCAGATCCCCCAGAGCGTCCATGCCCCCACCGTAGACGGCGCCCCGCTCGCGTAGACGTACTCCCATGCGGGCGAGACGGGCGCCCATGTGACAAGCCCCGGCAGGGCAGTTGGCTGTATCCATGACCGACAACGCAAAGAACAACTCGAAGAACCCTCTGGCATCCGACGCCCCCATCCTCGTCCTCGGCGCCACCGGCAAGACAGGCCGCCGCGTGGTCGCCCGGCTGCGAGAGGCGGGCCGGAACGTGCGTGCGGCGTCCCGCTCCGGCGAGACCCGCTTCGACTGGACCGACCGCTCCACCTGGGCCCCGGTCCTCGAGGGCGTGTCCGCCCTCTACCTGGTCGGCCCGCCCGAGCCCGAGCCGATCGCCGGCTTCGTCGACCAGGCAGTGGCGGCGGGCGTACGCCGCTTCGTGGTCCTGTCGGGGCGGGGCGTCGAGGTGTACGGCGACTCCTTCGAGCCGTCCATGGCGGAGGCCGAACGCGTGGTGCGCGAGGCGGGCGTGGACTGGACGGTGATCCGCCCGAACAACTTCACCCAGAACTTCGACGAGGACATCTTCCACGCACCCCTCGTGGCGGGCCGCCTCGCGCTCCCCGTCGGTGATGTGCCGGAACCGTTCATCGACGTGGACGACATCGCGGACGTGGCCGCCGCCCTGCTCACCGAGGACGGGCACACGGGCCGGGTCTACGAACTCTCGGGGCCGCGCGCGCTGAGCTTCGCCGATGCGGTCGCGGAACTGTCGCAGGCGTCGGGGCGTCCGATGCGGTTCGAGCACATCACGCCGGACGAGTACGTGGCGGAACTGACCGCGGCAGACGTCCCCGCCGAACCGGCCCGAGCCCTCGCGGACGTACTGGCCTGGCTGGCGGACGGCTACAACGCGGCACCGGTGAACGGCGTACGAGACGTACTGGGCCGAGAGGCCACGGATTTCAGCGTCTACGCGAAGGCGGCATCGGAGGCAGGGGCCTGGGGCTAGTTCAGACCGTGGACTCTTCCCGCCCGGCGGCGGGAGTCATCGGCTCCGTCTCCCGCCCGGCGACGGGGGCCGAGGCCACCGAGGCCCTCGCGGCAGCCAACCGCACCGCATTGACCCGCGCGGAGCGCACCGCGTCCCAGGTCAGCAACGTCAGTGCCAGCCACACGAGCCCGAACCCGGCCCACCGCTCGGGCGGCATCGCCTCATGGAAGTACAGGATGCCAAGGAGGAACTGGAAGACGGGAGCGAGGTACTGCAGCATCCCCAGGGTCGCGAGCGGCACCCGGATCGCGGCGGCGCCGAAGCAGACCAGGGGAATGGCGGTGACCAGACCGGTCGCGGCGAGCAGCGTCCCGTGCCCGAAACCCTCAGTCCCGAACGTGGCGTCGCCCCGCACACTCAGCCACACCAGGAACCCGACGGCGGGCAGGAACTGGATCGCGGTCTCGGCGGCGAGGGACTCGAGCCCGCTGAGGCCGACCTTCTTCTTCGCCAGGCCGTACGTGGCGAAGGAGAAGGCGAGGCAGAGCGAGATCCACGGCGGCTGCCCGTACCCGAAGGCGAGTACGAGGACGGCCGCGAGGCCGACGGCGACGGCCGTCCACTGCACGGGGCGCAGCCGCTCGCCGAGGAGCAGGACGCCCATCGCGATGGTGACCAGGGGGTTGATGAAGTAGCCGAGGGAGGCCTCCACGACGTGGCCGGAGTTCACGGCCCAGATGTAGACGCCCCAGTTGATCGTGATGACCGCCGCGGCGATCGTCACCAGGCCCAGCTTGCGCGGCTGGCGGATCAGCTCGCCCGCCCAGGCCCAGCGCCGTACGACGAGCAGCGCGATGCCGACCACGACGAGGGACCACGCCATCCGGTGCGCGAGGATCTCGCCCGCTCCGGCCGGCTTGAGCAGCGGCCAGAACAGGGGCACGAGGCCCCACATCCCGTAGGCCGCGATGCCGTTCAGCAGTCCTGTGCGCTGCTCGCTCTTCGACTGCTCAGCTGCGGCGGCGTCCACGGCCCCTCCTTGGTGCGTGGCAGCCCCACGCTGCCTCCAAGAAGGTAGCCGCACAGACACTCCCGTGTCATGCCCGTCTCACGAAAACGGTCATGACCCCTGTCTCGCCCCGCCTCAGCCCGTCTCGGTCCGTCTCAGCTCGTCTCAGGCCTTGAGCGCCACCGCGATCGCGTCCGCGAGAGGCGTCGTCGGCCGTCCGATGAGGCGGGCCAGATCGCCGCTCGTACCGGCGAGGAGACCCCGCTCGATCGCCGAGTCCACGTTGACGAGGATCGCGGCGAACTGCTCGGGAAGCCCGGCGCCGGTCAGGATCGCGAGGTTCTGCTCGGCGGGGACGTTCGCGTACGAGATGTCCTTGCCGGTCTGCCGGGAGATCTCGGCGGCGTACTCGGCGAGGCTCCACGCGACATCGCCGCTCAGCTCGTAGGCCTTGCCCTCGTGGCCCTCGCCGGTGAGTACGGCGACGGCGGCGGCCGCGTAGTCGGCGCGCGACGCGGAGGCGACCCTGCCCTCGCCCGCCGATGCGACGACGGCGCCGTGCTCCAGGACGGGTGCGAGGTTGGCCGTGTAGTTCTCGTGGTACCAGCCGTTGCGCAGGAACGTGTGCGGCAGACCTGAGTCGAGGACGAGCCGCTCGGTCTCCTTGTGCTCGTCCGCGAGGTCGAAGTCGGCGTCGGGTCCACCGAGGACGCCGGTGTACGCGAGCAGCGCCACGTCCGCCGCACGGGCGGCGTCGATCACCGCCGCGTGCTGCGGCACACGCTGCCCGACCTCGCTGCCGGAGATCAGCAGGACCCTGTCGCCCGCGGCGAAGACGCCGGTGAGGGTCTCGGGCGCGCTGTAGTCCGCGATCCGCAGTTCGACACCGCGTGCGGCGATGTCGGCGGCCTTCTCCTTGTCGCGGACCACGGCGGCGATCTGCCCGGCGGGCACCTGCGCGTCGAGCAGCCCGTCGATGACGAGACGGCCGAGGTGTCCGGTGGCTCCGGTGACGACGATGCTCATGTCTGGAATCTCCCTTTGGTGTGGTTCTGAGGAAGAGCCTACGCCGAGCGCTAACTATTGGAAAGTACCCACTTTGAAGTAAGGTACTGGTATGGCAGTAAGTACCTGGAACCTCGGAGACGACGGGATGTGCCCGCAGCGCCTCGTCCTGGAACACGTGACGAGCCGCTGGGGGGTGCTCGTCCTCATTGCCCTGGACGAGCGCTCGTACCGCTTCAGTGAACTGCGCCGGGCCCTCGGCCGGGTCAGCGAGAAGATGCTGACGCAGACCCTGCAGACCCTGGAGCGCGACGGCCTCGTGCACCGCGACGCCAAGCCGGTCATTCCGCCGCGCGTCGACTACTCGCTCACCGACCTCGGGCGCGAGGTCGGCGGGCAGGTCCGGGCGCTCGCCGAGTGGACCGAGCGGCGTCTGTCGGACGTACAGGGAGCACGACAGGTCTACGACGAAGCCCGGCAGGCGTACGACGAAGCCCGGTCCTGAAGAGTCAGAACCGGGCTCAGGGGGCAGTGGCAGCGGTAGCGGCAGTGCCCGGCGGTGTCAGCCGACGACGGTCCAGGTGTCGCCGCCTGCGAGGAGTGCGGCCAGGTCGCCCTTGCCGTTGTGTTCGATGGCGGTGTCGAGCTGGTCGGACATGAGCGTGTCGTAGACCGGGCGTTCGACGTTGCGGAAGACCCCGATGGGGGTGTGGTGCAGGGTGTCGGGGTCGGCGAGGCGCGAGAGGGCGAAGGCCAGCGTCGGCGAGGTGGAGTGCGCGTCGTGGACCAGGATCTGAGACTCGGTCTCAGGTGTGACCGGGACAACTTTGAGATCGCCGGTGGCCGGGTCGCGTACGACGCCCTTGGAGCCGTCGGTGCCGAAGCGGATCGGCTGGCCGTGCTCCAGGCGGATCACCGCCTCCTCGGCCTGCTGCTTGTCCTTGAGGACTTCGAAGGCGCCGTCGTTGAAGATGTTGCAGTTCTGGTAGATCTCCACCAGGGCGGTGCCGGGGTGTTCGGCGGCCTCGCGCAGGACCGAGGTGAGGTGCTTGCGGTCGGAGTCCACCGTCCGCGCCACGAAGCTCGCCTCCGCGCCGATCGCCAGGGACACCGGGTTGAAGGGCGCGTCCAGGGAGCCCATCGGCGTCGACTTGGTGATCTTGCCGACCTCGGAGGTGGGGGAGTACTGGCCTTTGGTAAGGCCGTAGATCCGGTTGTTGAAGAGGAGGATCTTGAGGTTGACGTTGCGGCGCAGGGCGTGGATGAGGTGGTTGCCGCCGATGGAAAGCGCGTCGCCGTCCCCGGTGACCACCCAGACGGACAGGTCGCGGCGCGAGGAGGCGAGTCCGGTGGCGATGGCGGGGGCGCGGCCGTGGATGGAGTGCATCCCGTAGGTGTTCATGTAGTACGGGAAGCGCGAGGAGCAGCCGATGCCGGAGACGAAGACGATGTTCTCTTTGGCCAGGCCGAGTTCGGGCATGAAGCCCTGTACTGCCGCCAGGACGGCGTAGTCGCCGCAGCCGGGGCACCAGCGCACCTCCTGGTCGGACTTGAAGTCCTTCATGGACTGCTTGGCCTCGGCCTTGGGCACCAGGGAAAGCGCTTCGATCGTGCTCCCGGCGCTCCCGGTGCTTTCGGTCTTCGTGTCAGCCATTGATGGCCTCCTTGAGAGCCGTGGCGAGCTGCTCGGCCTTGAACGGCATTCCATTGACCTGGTTGTACGAGACCGCGTCCACGAGGTACTTGGCGCGGAGGAGTGTGGCGAGCTGCCCGAGGTTCATCTCGGGAATCACCACCTTGTCGTAGCGCTTGAGGATCTCGCCCAGATTTCGGGGGAAGGGGTTGAGGTGGCGCAGATGGGCCTGCGCGACGCTCTCGCCGACCGCCCGCAGGCGCCGTACCGCCGCGGTGATGGGGCCGTACGTCGAGCCCCAGCCCAGGACCAGCAGCCTGGCGTCGCCGGTCGCGTCGTCGACCTCCAGGTCGGGCACGGCGATCCCGTCGATCTTGGCCTGGCGGGTGCGGACCATGAAGTCGTGGTTGGCCGGGTCGTAGGAGATGTTGCCGGTGCCGTCCTGCTTCTCGATCCCGCCGATGCGGTGTTCGAGGCCGGGCGTGCCGGGGATCGCCCACGGGCGGGCCAGCGTCTGCGGGTCGCGCTTGTAGGGCCAGAAGACCTCGGTGCCGTCGTCCTGGGTGTGATTGGGGCCCGAGGCGAACTGGACGCGCAGGTCGGGGAGTTCGTCGGTGTCCGGGATGCGCCAGGGCTCGGAGCCGTTGGCCAGATAGCCGTCCGAGAGCAGGAAGACCGGGGTGCGGTAGGTGACCGCGATCCGCGCCGCCTCGATCGCCGCGTCGAAGCAGTCGGCGGGGGTCTGGGGCGCCACGATCGGCACCGGCGCCTCGCCGTTGCGCCCGTACATCGCCTGCAGCAGATCCGCCTGCTCGGTCTTGGTCGGCAGGCCGGTGGAGGGCCCGCCGCGCTGGATGTCCACGACGAGGAGCGGCAGTTCGAGCGACACCGCGAGGCCGATGGTCTCCGACTTCAGCGCCACGCCGGGCCCTGACGTCGTGGTCACCGCAAGGGATCCGCCGAAGGCCGCGCCAAGGGCGGCGCCGATGCCCGCGATCTCGTCCTCGGCCTGGAAGGTCCGCACCCCGAAGTTCTTGTGCTTGCTCAGCTCGTGCAGGATGTCGGAGGCCGGAGTGATCGGATACGAGCCCAGATAGAGCGGCAGGTCCGCCTGCCGGCCCGCGGCGATCAGACCGTAGGACAGCGCCAGGTTCCCCGAGATGTTGCGGTAGGTGCCGGTGGGGAACGCGGCGGCGGCCGGGGCGACCTCGTAGGAGACCGCGAAGTCCTCCGTCGTCTCGCCGAAGTTCCAACCCGCCCTGAACGCGGTGATGTTCGCCTCGGCGATGTCGGGTTTCTTGGCGAACTTCGCCCGCAGGAACTTCTCCGTGCCCTCGGTCGGCCGGTGATACATCCACGACAGGAGGCCAAGAGCGAACATGTTCTTGCTGCGGCCCGCGTCCTTGCGCGAGAGGTCGAACTCTCCCAGCGCCTCGACCGTCAGCGTCGTCAGGGGCACCGGATGCACGCTGTAGCCGTCCAGCGAACCGTCCTCGAGCGGTGAGGCCTCATAGCCGACCTTCGCCATCGCCCGTTTGGAGAACTCGTCCGTGTTGACGATGATCTCCGCGCCGCGCGGCACGTCGGCGATGTTCGCCTTCAGGGCGGCCGGGTTCATCGCGACGAGGACGTTCGGCGCGTCGCCCGGCGTGAGGATGTCGTGATCGGCGAAATGCAACTGAAAGGAGGAAACACCCGGCAGGGTGCCGGCAGGAGCACGGATCTCGGCCGGGAAGTTCGGCAGCGTCGACAGATCGTTCCCGAAGGACGCCGTCTCGGAGGTGAACCGGTCGCCGGTGAGCTGCATACCGTCACCCGAGTCACCCGCGAAACGGATGATCACCCGGTCCAGACGGCGTACATCCTTCTCACCAGCAGGCTTGCGCTGCTCTCCGACGACTGTCCCATCGGCCTGCTCGGCTGTGCTACTGACCTGGCTGGTCACTGAACTGGACCTCCCTCGGGCGGCTGAGCGGGAAGGGCTGGGCGACCGGCCTTCCCAAAGCCCACCCTACGTCGGTAAGGGTCACCTACCTGTGGTAGATCGCATGACGGACGCGCTTTTGAGACGCGCCATTGCCCCGTTTTGTCATGGTGTGCCTCGTCCCCCGGCCCGTCATAGAAGACGCCCCCGCTCATCCTTTGGTTCTAGGACTGTTCTCCGTGCTTCTGTGCACTCACGCGCACTCATGATGGCGCCGCTGCCTTTAGTGGTGCTCAAGCGCCATCAATGACGCTCAAGCCCGTCAAATTGCTGACAGGGTGTCAGATCGCTATGAATTCAGGTAGGTGAGAACCGCCAGAACGCGTCGGTGATCCCCGTCACTCTGGGAGAGCCCCAGCTTCAGGAAGATGTTGCTGACGTGCTTCTCGACGGCGCCGTCGCTCACCACCAACTGCCGGGCGACCGCGGAGTTGGTCCGTCCCTCGGCCATCAGACCGAGTACCTCGCGTTCGCGCGGAGTGAGCCCCGCGAGGACATCCTGTTTGCGGCTGCGGCCGAGCAGCTGCGCCACGACCTCCGGGTCGAGCGCGGTGCCGCCCTGCGCGACGCGCACCACCGCGTCCACGAACTCGCGCACCTCCGCGACGCGGTCCTTGAGCAGATAACCGACGCCACGGCTGGACCCGGCGAGCAGCTCGGTGGCGTACTGCTCCTCGACGTACTGCGAGAGGACGAGCACCCCGAGGCCCGGGAACTGGTGGCGCAGATGCACCGCGGCCCGCACTCCCTCGTCCGTGTGCGTCGGCGGCATCCGCACGTCGGCGACGACCACATCGGGCAGCGCACCCGCGGAGGAGAGTTCGTTGATCGTCTTGATCAGCTGGTCCGCGTCGCCCACCCCCGCGACGACGTCGTGCCCCCGGTCGGTCAGCAGACGGGTCAGGCCCTCCCTCAGCAGCACTGAATCCTCGGCGATGACGACCCGCACTTTGTCCTCCACGTTCACGGCCCCCCGGCATATTCGATTCTGGTTGTCCCCCGACACCTCAGTATCGCGCGTACTGAGGGGCGTTACCGCGTGCGTGGACAGACCGGCACGGCAGAACCCACCCGGCATCCCCTCGCTGGGGGCTACCGGGTGGGTGAGCGGGGCCGGACTACCGCGTGGGCTGCCGGGAGTGGGGTGGGGTGGGTGTCACGCCCGCCACGGCAGCTCCGCCGTCACGGTGGTCGGTCCGCCCACGGGCGAATCCACGACCAGGATCCCGTCGACCGCGTCGAGCCGCTCGGCGAGCCCCGCGAGACCGGAGCCGCCGGTCACGTCCGCGCCCCCCGCGCCGTTGTCGGAGACCTGAAGCATCAGCCGGTTCTCGACCTGCCAGACGTCGACCGAGCCACGGGACGCCCGCGCGTGCTTGCTGATGTTCTGCAGCAGCTCGGAGACGGTGAAGTACGCGATGCCCTCGATCGCGGCGGCAGGACGCGCGGGCAGATCCACCTCGACCTGGACCGGAACCGTGCACCGCGCGGCGAGCGAGGAAAGGGCCGCGTCCAGACCTCGGTCGGTCAGGACCGCGGGGTGGATGCCGCGGGCCAGATCGCGCAGTTCCTGGAGGGCGACCTTCACCTCGCCGTGCGCCTCGTCCACCATGCGGGCCGCGGCCTCGGGGTCCTCCGTCAGCTTCTCCTTGGCCAGACCCAGATCCATGGCGAGCGCGACGAGGCGGGCCTGTGCCCCGTCGTGCAGGTCGCGTTCGATGCGGCGCAGGTCGGCCGCGGCCGTGTCGACGACGACCCCGCGGTCCGACTCCAGTTCGACGACGCGCGTCGCCAGGCTGGAGGGGCCGAGCAGCCCGACGACCATGACGCGGTCGACGGTGGTCAGGGCCCGGATGATCCAGGGGGTGGCGAGCGTGACAAGGAGGCCGGTGAGGGCGGTGACGCCGATCTCGAAGGGGTTGTCGATCAGGACGCGGTGCCCGTCGTCGCCGTAGAGCTGGATGCCGTTCTGGCCGCCGTAGACCGGGAAGAGCCACTGCCACAGCGGGTACGTGAGCATCGCCCAGCCGTACGTCCAGAAGAGCACCGACACGCCGAAGGAGAAGACCGCCCACGGCATGTGGAGCAGGGAGTAGAGGACGTGCCGCCAGGAGACACCGCTCTTGAGCACGGCGCCCATCCACCCCATCATGCCGCCGCCGTTCTTGGGCCGCAGCGGCTCCGGGTTCGCCACCTCCACATCGAGCAGCGCCCGCGCCCGCACCCGCTCGAGCGAGCCGATCCCGCGGCAGGCGGCGAGCCCGGCGGCGAGTACCGGGATGCCGATGAACGTGATCAGGAGCCCGGCGCCGAGCGACAGCATCGTGACCGCGAACGTGAAGGTCATGATGCTGATCGGCAGGCTCAGGAGCACATAGCCGAACTCCTTCCAGGCGCGGGCCTCGATCGGCGCGCGCAGCCCGGCGGGGATACGCGGCCGCCGCTCATCGAGGTCGGATCCCCGGAACTCCGAACGGTTCATGCGCCCGTACTCCTGTCCGTACTCCGTGGCCATCGGTGTCGTCCGTTTCTGCTGGGTCTGCGCGGTCTGCTGGATCTGTGGGGTCTGCCGTGGTGGTCCGGCGTCGTATCTCCAGACTCCCGTGCGCGGCTGATCCGGACCATGTGGTGCGTAGGTGTCTTCGACCGGGGGTTTTCCCTACCCTCGCGCATCGCGGTCCCTACGCTCGTGCATCCCGGTCCCGCCACGGCAGCTCCGCAGTGATGGTCGTGGGTCCGCCCTCCGGCGACTCGATCACGAACAGGCCGTCGACCGCGCCGAGCCGGTCCGCGAGGCCCGCCATGCCCGTGCCCCCGTCCAGGCTCGCGCCGCCCCGGCCGTCGTCCCGCACCTGGACGAGCAGCCGCTGGTCGGCACGCCACACCTCCACGGACGCCGAACGCGCCCCGCTGTGCTTGCTGACGTTCTGCAGCAGCTCGGAGACGGTGAAGTACGCGCTGCCCTCGATCGCGGC
The DNA here is from genome assembly GCF_053606205.1 of Streptomyces sp. NPDC055239. NCBI lineage: Bacteria > Bacillati > Actinomycetota > Actinomycetes > Kitasatosporales > Streptomycetaceae > Streptomyces > Streptomyces sp. NPDC055239. The sequence goes on from NZ_JBSGRD010000009.1 coordinate 191,915, forward strand.
GGCCGGGCGCGTCGGCAGATCGGCCGTCACCTTCACCGGGACCGTGCACCGCGCGGCGAGCGAGGAGAGGGCCGCGTCAAGGCCGCGGTCGGTCAGGACGGCCGGGTGGATGCCGCGGGCGAGGTCGCGCAGTTCCTGAAGGGCGAGCTTCACCTCGCCGTGCGCCTCGTCGACCATCGCCGCCACCGTGTCGTCGGCCTGGCCCTCCAGGAGCTTCTCCTTGGCCAGACCGAGCCCCATGGCGAGCGCGACGAGGCGGGCCTGCGCCCCGTCGTGCAGGTCGCGCTCGATGCGGCGCAGGTCGGCCGCCGCCGTGTCGACGACGACCCCGCGGTCCGACTCCAACTCGACGATGCGCCGCTCCAGTTCGTCGGAGGGCGAGAGCAGCCCGCGCACCATCGCGCGGTCGGCGTTGGTCAGGCCGCGCACGACGTAGGGAAGCACGGGCCAGAGCACGAAGAGCCCCGTCAGGGTGACGGCGAACGTCACCACGCCCCAGGGCAGCCGCATGAACGAGTACAGCATCGTGCGCCAGCCGACCGGATCTCTCAGACTCGACCGCAGCCAGCTGAAGAATCCGTGCTTGCGCAGCTTCGGCATCGGGCTCGGCTCGTCGACCCGTACCCCGAGCAGCGCCCGCGCCCGTGCCCGCTCCGTCTTGCCGATCAGCCGTGCGCCGAGCAGCGCGCCCGCGAGCAGCGGCAGTCCGATGACCGTCACGGCGAGACCGCCGCCGGCCGCGATCGTGACGACCGCGTAGATGAAACCGGCCACGCCCAGCGGGAGGTTGGCGAGGAGGTGCGCGATCTCCTTCCAGGTCTGCCGGTCGTACGCCGCGAAGCGCGCGGGTGGCGGGGACGTGGATGAGGACGTGGCGCGTGCGGTCATAAGCGCTAGGGTGCACGGCCCGCCGCCGCGGCGCCATGAGGAGGGCCGCCAGGACACCCGGGGGATAACCCCACCCGTCGGCGCCACGTCACGAGCGATCAGTCCTTGCCGATGCGTGACGCTCTGCTTACCCGGTCTTTAGCAGGCCCTAGACTCCCGTGCGTACAGATCGTCGAACAGCGATCAGCTAACAGCTAACAGCGATGAGTGTCAGGGAGTGAGGAGCTGACGTGCACGTGACGAATGTCGCGGCGAGCTACTACCAGTCGTACTCCGTCGTCGGGCTGCTCGCCGTCGTCGGCGTGCTGTTCGTCGGTGTCGCCTTCGGCGCGGGGCGGCTGCTCAGGCCCGTCGTACCGACACCCGAGAAGCTCCTGACGTACGAGTGCGGCGTCGACCCGGTCGGCGACGGCTGGGCCCACACCCAGGTCCGCTACTACGTCTACGCGTTCCTCTATGTCATCTTCGCCGTCGACTCGATCTTCCTCTTTCCATGGGCGACGGTTTTCGCCGCGCCCGGCTACGGTGCGACGACGCTGGTGGAGATGTTCATCTTCCTCGGCTTCCTGACCGTGGGCCTGCTGTACGCATACAAGAAGGGCGTCCTCACATGGACGTGACCCCGGAGCCCGTGCTCCTGCCCGAGCCGACACTGCTTCCCGCATCCGAGCCGCAGAAGCTCGGCGTGCTGTCCCGCCTCGCGCCCGAGCCGATGAAGGTGGTCCTCAACTGGGGCCGCCGGTACTCGCTGTGGGTCTTCAACTTCGGCCTCGCCTGCTGCGCCATCGAGTTCATCGCCGCCTCCATGGCACGGCACGACTTCATCCGGCTCGGCGTGATCCCGTTCGCGCCGGGTCCGCGCCAGGCCGACCTGATGGTCGTCTCCGGCACGGTCACGGACAAGATGGCCCCGGCCGTGAAGCGCCTGTACGAGCAGATGCCCGAGCCGAAGTACGTCATCTCCTTCGGCGCCTGCTCCAACTGCGGCGGTCCGTACTGGGATTCGTACGCGGTGACCAAGGGCGTCGACCAGATCATCCCGGTCGACGTGTACGTACCCGGCTGCCCGCCCCGTCCCGAAGCGCTGCTCCAGGGCATCCTCAAGCTCCAGGAGAAGATCGCGCGGGAGTCGCTGGCCGAGCGGTACGGCAACGGAAACGGCGGTCGGCCTTCGACGGCGGCTCTGCAGAGCGGACTCGTGAAGCCGCCGGTGGCCTCGACGCCAGGGCAGGTGCAGTCATGACCGGCTGGCTGCCGAGCCCCGTCGAGGAGCTCTTCGGCGCGGAGGCCACGGCCGAGGAGTCGTACGACCTCCTGACGGTCGACGTGCCGCCGAGCACGTGGATCGCGTCTCTGGAAACCGCGCGCACGACCCTGAACTGCACCTATTTCGACTGGCTGAGCGCCGTCGACGAACCGGGCACGGGCTTTTACGTATCGGCCCACGTCGTGGCTCTCTCTCCGGTACGCCGCCTCCTCATCCGTACGACCGTCCCGCACGACGCCCCTGCCCTGCCGACCGCGGTCGACGTCTACGCGGGCGCGGCGTGGCACGAGCGCGAGACGCACGAGATGTTCGGCATCGCTTTCGAAGGCCACCCGCACCTGGTGCCGCTGCTCCTCCCGGACACCTTCGAAGGCCACCCTCTGCGTAAGGACTTCGTCCTCGCGGCCCGGGTCGCGAAGGCGTGGCCCGGTGCGAAGGAGCCGGGGGAGTCGGAGCACGGCGGGCCCAAGCGCCGCCAGATGCTGCCTCCCGGCGTACCCGACCCGAACGAATGGGGCCCCCTGAAGGGCCAACTCCCCGCAGCCCCGGCCCGCCCGGCCCGCGGCGCCGCCCGCGCGTCGGGCGACCGTCCGGTCCGCAGGACACGCACGGCGGGCGAGGGCTCGGCGTCCCAGAGCCCGGCATCTCAGAGTCCGGCAGTGAAGACGCCGCCGGAGGCGAAGCCTGAGGCAACTCCTCCGGTACCGGAGGCGAAGCCCGAGGCAACTCCGGTACCGGAGGCGAAGCCCGAGGCAACTCCGGCACCGGAGGCGAAGCCCGACGCGGCTCCGGCTCCCGAGGCCGCCTCCGACGCCCCGTGGCACCAGGCCCGCCCGGCGTTCGACGGCACCGAGAGCACCGAGAGCACCGACACCGGTACCAGTACCAGTACCGGTACCGACAACACAGGCGAGGACCGCCGCCCAGGAGGCACGGAGTGACCGACGCGCTCGACGTCGCCCTGCGTCTCCTCATCGTCTTCGCCGTCTTCCTCGTACTGCCCCTGGTCATCGGCCAGACCGAGCACAAGGTGATGGCCCACATGCAGGGCCGCCTCGGCCCCATGTACGCGGGCGGCTTCCACGGCTGGGCCCAGCTCGTCGCCGACGGGGTCAAGTTCGCGCAGAAGGAAGACGTCGTACCGGCCGATGCCGACCGCCGCATCTTCCAGCTCGCCCCCGCCGTCGCCCTGCTGCCCTACCTCCTGGTCCTCGTCGCGATCCCCATCGGCCCGAGCGAAGGAGCCGTCGGCCAACTCGTCGACGCGGGCATCTTCTTCGTGCTCGCGGTGATGGGCGTCGGCGTACTCGGCTCGCTCATGGCGGGCTGGGCGAGCGCCAACAAGTTCTCCCTCCTCGGCGGCCTGCGCACCGCCGCCCAGCTCCTGGCGTACGAACTCCCGATGCTGCTCGCCGCGGCCTCGGTCGCGATGGCGGCCGGGACGGTGTCGCTGCCCGGCATCCTCAACGCCTTCGAGTGGTGGTGGCTGCCCTGGCAGATCGTCGGCGCCCTCGTCTTCTTCGTCGCCGGGCTCGCCGAACTCCAGCGCCCGCCCTTCGACATGCCGGTCGCCGACTCGGAGATCATCTTCGGTGCGTACACCGAGTACACGGGCCTGCGCTTCGCCCTCTTCCTCCTCGCCGAGTACGCCGGAATCGTCGTCCTCTGCGGTCTCACCACCGTCCTCTTCCTCGGCGGCTGGCACGGCCCCTGGGGCGCCGACGGCCTCGGCTGGGTCTGGACCCTCCTGAAGACGGCGGTGCTCGCCTTCCTCGTGATCTGGCTACGCGTCAGCTACCCCCGTCTCCGTGAGGACCAGCTCCAGAAGCTCTCCTGGACCCTCCTCGTACCGCTCGCCCTCGCGCAGATCGCGCTCACCGGAATCGTGAAGGTGGCGATCAACTAAATGGCTGCGTCTCTCCCGCCCACCCGGCCCCGGATTCCCGGCAGCGGACTGGCCAAGGGCCTCGCCGTCACCCTCCGCACGATGACGAAGAAGACCGTCACCGAGCAGTACCCGGAGCACCAGCCCGAACTCCCGCCCCGCACCCGCGGCGTCATCGGGCTCTTCGAGGAGAACTGCACGGTCTGCATGCTCTGCGCCCGGGAGTGCCCGGACTGGTGCATCTACATCGACTCCCACAAGGAGACGGTCCCGGCGGCCGTCGAGGGCGGCCGTGAACGCAGCCGCAACGTCCTCGACCGCTTCGCCATCGACTTCTCCCTCTGTATGTACTGCGGCATCTGCATCGAGGTCTGCCCCTTCGACGCACTGTTCTGGTCCCCGGAGTTCGAGTACGCCGAGACCGACATCCACGAACTCACCCACGAGCGCGACAAGCTCCGCGACTGGATGTGGACGGTCCCGGCCCCGCCTGCCCTGGACCCCGCGGCCGAGGACCCCAAGGAGATCGTCACCGCCCGCAAGGCGGCGGAGAAGCTGGCCGCGGCCCAGGAAGCCGAAGCAGCCGGACCGGAGGGATCCGCGTGACTTTCGCAGCCGCTGCGGCGACAGCAGCCCACGCCCCTCTGGCCGCCGACGCCCCCCAAGGCTTCCTCTCCCCGACGGGAGTCGAGATCGCCTTCCTCCTGGTCGGCCTCGTCACCCTCGGCTCGGCGATCGTCACCGTCACCACCAAGCAGCTGGTGCACGCCGCCCTGTGGCTCGTGGCGACGCTCGGCGGCCTGGCCGTCGAGTACCTCCTGCTCACCGCCGAGTTCATCGCCTGGGTGCAGGTCCTGATCTACGTCGGCTCCGTCGTCGTCCTCCTTCTCTTCGGTCTGATGCTGACGCGGGCCCCCATCGGCCGCTCCCCGGACGCCGATTCGGGCAACCGTCCGGTCGCGCTCGCGGTGGCCGTCCTCGCGGCCGCCGCCCTGGTCTGGGTCGTCGTCGACGCCTTCCGGACCACCTGGATCGACCTCGACCGCGCCGCCGACGAGGCCCAGGGCTCCACCGGCGTTACCGGAAAGTTCCTCTTCCAGCACTGGGTGCTGCCGTTCGAGGCCCTCTCGGTCCTGCTCCTCGCCGCCCTGGTCGGCGCGATCGTCCTCTCCCGCAGGAACGCCCGTATGACCCGCCTGAACGACACCCCCGACGACACCCGCCGGACCGGCGCCCCCCGCACGACCGGCCACCCCCGCACGACCGGTGCCCCCAGCGACGCCCCCAGCGACAAGGAGCAGCGCTGATGCACCTCGCCTATCCCGCCGTCCTGGCCGCCCTCCTCTTCTGCGTAGGCCTGTACGGAGTGCTCGCCCGCCGCAACGCGATCCTGGTCCTGATGTCCGTCGAGCTGATGCTCAACGCCGTCAACCTCAACCTGGTCGCCTTCGACGTCTGGCTCCGCGACGCCCTCCACTCCGGCCAGGCCCTGACCCTCTTCACCATCGCCATCGCCGCCGCGGAGATCGGCATCGGCCTCGCGATCGTCCTGGCTGTCTACCGCAACCGCGGCTCCTCCGCCGTCGATGAACTCCGCGACACCGCCGAGGGCTCGGACGACCCCGACGACGGTGCCGAAGGCGCGGCCGTCGAAGAACCCGACTCGGACGACCCGGCACAGAAGTCGCAGAAGTCGCAGAAGGCTGAGGCCACCGCGTGACCACGACCACCCTCGCCGTACTCGTCCCCCTCCTGCCGTTCCTCGGCGCGGTCGCCGGTCTGCTGCTCGGCCGCACCGTCCCCGGTCTCGTACGCCCCCTCGCGGTGCTGCCCACCCTGGCGGCGCTGGCCATCGCCGTCCTGGTCGCAGTCCGCCACGGCGGCGGCGCCGACATCGAGTCCGCCACCGAGCTCACCCCGACCGGCTCGATCCCCATCGAACTCGCCCTGCACATCGACGGCTTCGCCGCCCTGGTCGCCGTCCTGGTCGGCGTCGTCGCCTCCTGCGTGCAGATCTACTCGACGGGCTACCTGCGCGACGACCCGCGCTACCCCTCGTACGCCGCTCTCGTCTCCCTCTTCACCTCCGCGATGCTGCTCGTCGTCTACTCCGGCGACCTGATGGTGCTCCTGGTCGGCTGGGAGATCATGGGCATCTGCTCGTACTTCCTCGTCGGCCACTACTGGGAGACGCCCGAAGCCCGCGCCGCCTCCCTCAAGGCCTTCCTTGTCACCAAGCTCGGCGATGTCCCCTTCCTGATCGGCCTGTTCGCGCTCGCCGTCGACACCGGGTCGTTCCGCATCACGACCGTCCTCGCGACGGTCGCGGGCGGCGGCCTCGAGCACCCGACGCTGATCGCCCTGCTGCTCCTCGCCGGTGTGGCGGGCAAGTCCGCGCAGTTCCCGCTGCACACCTGGCTGCCCGACGCGATGGCGGGCCCCACGCCCGTCTCCGCGCTCATCCACGCCGCGACGATGGTCGCCGCCGGTGTCTATTTCGTGGCCCGGCTCCTCCCTGTCTTCGCCGTGTCGGCGGCGGCGATGGTCGTCCTCGCCGTGATGGCCGCCGTCACGATGGCGGGCTCGGCGCTCGCCGCGCTCGCCCAGGACGACATCAAGCGCGTCCTCGCCTACTCGACGATCGGCCAGCTCGGCTATCTGACCGGCGCCCTCGCCGTCGGCGACCGCGGTGCCGCCGTCTTCCACCTCCTGTCGCACGGCGCCTTCAAGGCGCTCCTCTTCCTCGGCGCGGGCGTGATCATCCACGCCGCCGGCACCAACTCCCTCGCTGCGATGTCCCGTATGAAGGGCCTGCGCGACCGCGTCCCCGACGCCTTCTGGACGATGACCGTGGCGCTCCTCGCGCTCGCCGCGATCCCGCCGTTCAGCGGCTTCTTCTCCAAGGAAGCCGTCCTGGGCGCCGCCGAGCACGCAGCCACCGGACACTCCGAGACGGCCCCCGTCGCGGCGGGCTGGATCGTCCTGGTCGCCGGTCTGCTGACCGCCCTCCTCACCGCCGCCTACGCGACGCGTCTGTGGCTGCTCGCCTTCAACGGCAGGGGCCCCGAAGCCCCCGACCACGGCAAGCAGCCCGTCGCGATGACCTCCGTGCTCTGGGTGCTCGCCGTGCCCTCACTTACCTTCGGCCTCACCGTCGGCGTCCTGCCGAAATGGTTCGACGGCCACTCGCTCACCCCGACCCTCACCACCTCCGTCCTCGGCACGGGATTCGCCCTCGTCGGCGGGCTCGTCACCTACGGCGCGTGGCGCCACACCACGGCGCTCGCCGACCGCTACCCGATGGGCGCGGTCGCCGCCGACACGGGAGCCGGAGCCGACGGAGGCCTGGTCGAAGCCGAGGCGATCGCCACGCACACCCCCGCCTACGGTGACGTGGCCGCCGCCCACGACCCGGCCGACCCCGGCCGCCTCCTGCTCGGCCCGCTGCACCGGCACGCCGCCGTCGGCTTCCACCTCGACGCCGTCTACGCCGCCCTGTTCGTGCGCCCCGTCCAGGCCGCCGCGGGCCTCGTCCGGTTCCTCGACCGCGAGGTCGTCGAGACGTACGTACGCGGCGCGGGCACCGCACCCCGCTGGCTCGGCGCGGCCGTCCGCCGCGCGCAGACCGGCAATGTGCAGACCTACCTGAGCGCGCTGCTCGCAGGCACCGTCGTCCTGGCTGTCGCCGCCGTCCTCGTCGCCACCGTCGGAGCGTGAGCAGCCGTGATCGATATCAATGAATCCGTGATGCAGTTCCTTCTCGCATTGATCGTCATCGGCCCGCTCATCGGCGCCGTGGCCGCCCTGCTCCCGGCCCCGCCCGGACTGAAGGGGAAGTCACCGGACCAGGCCGTGCTGCGCCACGGCGTGGTCGTGACGGGCGTGATCCTCATCGCCGCGATCGTCCTCGCACTCGGCTTCGACCATGACCACCCGTCAAAGATGCAGGCCACGACCGATATCAGCTGGATCCCCGCACTCGACGTGCGCATCCACCTCGGCATCGACGGCATCTCGCTCCCCCTCCTGGTCCTGACCGCGCTCCTGACCTTCCTCTGCGCGCTGTACTCCTACTTCAAAATGCCGACGGGCCCGTCTCCCAAGGCATTTGTGGCACTGATCCTCGTGCTCGAGTCCGGCACCCTCGCGACCTTCGCCGTCCTCGATCTGCTGCTGTTCTTCCTGGCGTTCGAGATGGTCCTCATCCCGATGTACTTCCTCATCGCACGCTGGGGCGGCGCCCAACGCACGCAAGCAGCCTGGAAGTTCATCCTCTTCACGCTGCTCGGCTCCGTCGTGATGCTGCTCGGTCTCCTCCTCATCGGCCTCAAGTCCGGCACATTCGACATGGTGGCACTCGCCACTGACAACGGCCGGGGCCTGACCACGTCCGTGCAGGTCATCGCCGTTCTGGCGATCGGGATCGGCCTCGCGGTCAAGACGCCGATGTGGCCGCTGCACAGCTGGCTGCCGGACGCGCACACCGCCGCGCCCACCGTCGGCTCGGTCCTGCTGGCCGGCGTGATGCTGAAGATGGGAACGTACGGATTCGTCCGGATCCTGCTGCCGATCGCGCCCGACGGGATGCACACCTTCGCGCCGTACCTCGCGGCCTTCGCGGTCGTCGGGATCATCTACGGTTCGCTCGCCTGCCTCGCCCTCGCCAAGCAGGGCGCGAAGGGCGACCTCAAGCGCCTGATCGCGTACTCGTCGGTGGGCCACATGGGCTTCGTGCTCCTCGGCATCTCGACGATGAGCCCGACCGGCGTGAACGGCGCCCTGTTCGCCAACATCGCGCACGGCCTCATCACCGGCCTGCTGTTCTTCCTCGTCGGCGCGCTGAAGGACCGCACCGGCACCAGCGACCTCGACACCCTCGCGCAGGAATCGGGCGCCGCGCTGTACGGCAAGGCCCCCCGCCTCGGCGGTCTCCTCGCCTTCGGCGCCGTCGCCTCGCTCGGCCTTCCGGGCCTCGCCGGGTTCTGGGGCGAGATGCTCGCCCTGTTCGGCGCGTTCAAGCCCGCCGACGGCCTCAGCCGCCCGGCCTTCCTCACCTTCATGGCGATCGCCGCCTTCGGCACCCTGCTCACCGCCGCGTACATGCTCGTCGTCGTACGCCGTGTCTGCATGGGCCCGATGCCCCAGGGCGCCGCCAAGACCGAATCCCCGGCGCTCGCCGACGTCCAGGGCTATGAGTTCGCCGCCTGGACCCCGCTCGTCGCCCTCACCGTCCTCGCCGGACTCTGGCCCGCCGCTCTGCTCGGCCTCACCGACCCGGCCGTGCAGCAGCTCCTCTCAGGAGGCAAGTCGTGACCGTGGCCGTCGAAAGCGCCGCCAGTGTCGTCCAGTCCGTCGACTGGCTCGCGATCGCTCCGCCCACCGTCGCGGCGGTCGTCGGTCTCCTCGTGCTCGTCGCCGACCTCTTCGTGGGCGACAAGAAGAAGGCGCTGCTCGGGTGGATCTCCGTGGCGGGGCTCGCCGTCGCCGCGCTCTCCCTGCTGCCGATCCTGAACGACGACCGCTCGACGTTCTGCCTGACCGGCGGGGACGCCTGCAGCTACACCGCCGACCGCTTCACGCTCGTCATCCAACTCCTCGTACTCGGCGGTGCCTTGCTGGCCGCGCTGCTCTCGATGAGCGCGCTCAAGGACGCGAACGGCACGGAGAAGGAACTCCCCGAAGGGGAGTTCTGGTTCCTGCTGCTCTCCTCCGCCGCGGGTGCCGCGCTGCTGCCCGCCTCGCGTGACCTCGCGACCCTCGTCGTCGCCCTCGAAGTCGCCTCGCTGCCCGCCTTCGCCCTCGTCGGCCTCAGGCAAGGCGACAAGCGCTCCTCCGAAGCGGCCCTCAAGTTCTTCCTCTCCTCCGTCACCGCGACCGCCGTGACGCTGATGGGCGTCAGCTTCGTGTACGCCGCGACCGGCACCCTGCACCTCACCGAGATCGCCGACGAGCTCCGGCACGTCGACGGGCAGCTGGACACGCTCGCCCAGACCGGCGTCGCCCTCACCCTCGTCGGCTTCGCCTTCAAGGTGGCCGCCGTGCCCTTCCACTTCTGGGTGCCCGACACCTACGTGGGAGCGCCGCTGCCGGTCGCCGCCTATCTCTCCGTAGTAGGTAAGGCGGTCGGTTTCACCGGCCTGATCCTCGTCACCGTCGTCGCCTTCCCCTCGTACGCGGACGTGTGGGGCCCGGCGCTCGCCGTGCTCGCCGCGCTCACCATGACCGCGGGCAACGTGGCGGCGCTGCGCCAGCAGGCCACGCGCGCGTACAGCGCGGTACGCCTGCTCGCCTGGTCCTCGGTCGGCCAGGCGGGATACCTCCTCGTGCCGATCGCAGCCGCCGGATACGCCGACAACCCCGCGGAGGCCGAGAAGGCCGTCGGCTCCACCGTCGCGTACGCCCTGATGTACGCGGCCGTGAACCTCGGAGCCTTCGCCGTCGCCGCCCTCGTCGGCCGGACCCAGCGCCTGAACCGCGTCAGCGACTACCGCGGCCTGTACGCCAGGAGCCCGCTCGCGGCCCTGGTGCTGGGCTTCTTCCTGCTCTGCCTCGCGGGCCTGCCGCCGGGCATCATCGGCCTCTTCGCGAAGGTCACCGTCTTCTCGGCGGCGGTCGACGCGGGCCTGGGCTGGCTCGCCGTGGTGATGGCCGTGAACGTGGTCATCGCGCTCTTCTACTACCTCCAGTGGACCGCGCTGCTGTTCCGCGCCCCCGAGGGCGAGCCGGTCAAGCACCGCGTCCCGGCCCCCCTGACGGCGGCCATCGCCCTGACCGCGGTCCTCGGCATCGCCCTCTCCGGAGCGCCGCAACTCGTCCTGAGGTTCTCCGACACCGGCCTCTTCTGACGCGGTCCCGTCTCCGCAAGGGCCGCTCGGCCATCACCCGAGCGGCCCATATCGCTCCTGCACCGCTCCTGCGCGCACAAGGGAACTAGTGCCTGCCGCCTGGCGTTGACCAGTACGGGAGGGTCCACTGAAGAGTGGAAGCACCAGTAGACAGAGGGTTCCCCCACGCACCACAGGAGGGCGTACCGTGCACCGACGGACCAACGGGCTGAAGACCGCCGTACTCCTCGGGGGACTGTCCGCCCTTATTCTCGTCATCGGCAGTTTCTTCGGGCGTACGGGCTTGATCGTCGCGCTTTTCGTGGCGCTCGGCACCAATGCGTACGCGTACTGGAACAGCGACAAGCTCGCCCTGCGTGCCATGCGCGCGCGCCCGGTGAGCGAATTCGAGGCCCCCGCGCTGTACCGCATGGTCCGCGAGCTCTCCACCCAGGCCCGCCAGCCCATGCCCCGCCTCTACATCTCGCCCACCGAGGCGCCGAACGCGTTCGCGACGGGCCGCAATCCGCGCAACGCGGCGGTGTGCTGCACCGACGGCATCCTGCGCCTCCTGGACGAGCGTGAGCTGAGGGGCGTCATCGGCCACGAGCTCAGCCATGTCTACAACCGCGACATCCTGATCTCGTCGGTCGCGGGCGCACTCGCCTCGGTGATCATGTTCCTGGTCAACTTCGCCTGGCTGATCCCTGTCGGCAGGTCGAACGACAACGACGGTCCCGGCATCTTCGGCATGCTCCTGATCATGCTCCTGGGCCCCCTTGCCGCCTCCGTCATCCAACTCGCGATCAGCCGCTCCAGGGAGTACGAGGCCGACGCTTCGGGCGCACAGCTCACGGGGGACCCGCTGGCCCTCGCCAGCGCCCTGCGTAAGCTCGACGCGGGCACGAAGCAGCTGCCGCTGCCGCCCGAGCCCCGCATCGAGACGGCAAGTCACATGATGATTGCGAACCCTTTCCGTCCGGGGCAGGGCATGTCCAAGATGTTCTCCACGCATCCGCCGATGGCGGAGCGCATTGCCCGGCTCGAGCAGATGGCAGGTCGCCACCAGTGAAGACAATCCTCAACGTCATATGGCTAGTCCTGTGCGGCTTCTGGATGTTCCTCGGCTACCTCCTGGCGGGGTTGCTCCTGTGCATCACGATCATCGGCATCCCGTTCGGCCTCGCCAGCTTCCGGATCGGCCGCTATGCCCTGTGGCCCTTCGGCTACGCGGCGGTTGAGCGCCGTGACGCGGGTGCGGCGTCCTGCATCGGCAACGTCCTGTGGCTGATCCTCGCGGGCTGGTGGCTCGCGATCGGCCACGTCGTCACCGGTTTCCTTCTCTGCGTCACGATCATCGGAATCCCGCTCGGCATCGCCAACTTCAAGCTGATCCCGGTGTCGTTGATGCCGCTCGGCCGCGAAATCGTCCGCACGGACCAGCCGTTCGCGACGCGCTAGCGCGCGTACCGGGTGCGATGCCACGGCATCGCACCCGTGTGCTCACCCGTGTGTCATACACCGCACCCGGCTGATCACCGCAACCGCACCCCGCCCCAGTGACGTCCTCCAGGAGGACAGCACAAAGAGGGGCAGGTTGACCGCATGGGCATCATCAGCTGGATCGTTCTGGGGCTGCTCGCCGGTGCCATCGCCAAGGTCCTGCTGCCAGGCCGCGACCCGGGTGGCTTCATCGGCACGACCCTCATCGGTATCGCGGGCGCCTTCATCGGCGGCTGGTACTCCGCCCGCTATCTCGACCGCCCGATATCCAACGACTTCTACGACGGCCCGACCTGGGTGGCGGCCATCGGCGGCTCACTGGCCCTGCTCGTCGTCTACCGCATCCTCTTCGGCCACTCCCGCCGCTGAGGCCACGCGCGCCGCTCCAGGCGCCGATCCCACGATCTGCGGCCAGCAGCAAGGGCGGGCACCCGATTCGGGTGCCCGCCCTCCGGCGTAGTACGACGAGAAACACCAGTACTAACTGGCGCCTACCGCCTACCGCCTACCGCGTACTGACGACTACCGGTAGTTCGCGAACTGCACGTCGAAGTCGAAGTCCTGCCCCTTGACCAGTGCCTGTACGGCCTGCAGGTCGTCGCGGCTCTTCGAGCTGACGCGCAGCTCGTCGCCCTGGACCTGCGCCTTGACGCCCTTCGGGCCCTCATCGCGGATGATCTTGGCGACCTTCTTCGCGTTCTCCTGGGAGATGCCCTCTTCGATCGAGGCGAAGATCTTGTACTCCTTGCCGGACAGCTGCGGCTCGCCCGCGTCCAGCGACTTCAGCGAGATACCGCGCTTGATCAGCTTGGACTGGAAGATGTCGAGGATCGCCTTGACCCGCTCCTCGCCGTTCGCCTCCATCAGGATCTTCTCGCCGGACCAGGCGATCGAGGCACCCGTGCCCTTGAAGTCGTAGCGCTGCGAGATCTCCTTGGCGGCCTGGTTGAGGGCGTTGTCGACCTCCTGCCGCTCGACCTTCGAGACGATGTCGAAACTGGAGTCGGCCATGTCCTGTGGCTCCTTGTATCGGGGTCTGCGTACTCAGCTGGTGCACGGCCTTCGGTCCCTGGCCGCATCCGCAAAGCCTAGCCACCGCCCCCGCGCCGGGCACTGATCAATCGGGTGGCGAAGCACCCCTGTGCATCAGGTATCGTTTACGTCGTTGCCACGGAGCGCCCGCACCAAACGGTCGATTCCAGGCAGCGACCCAGGCGGTGTGCCCGAGCGGCCAAAGGGAGCAGACTGTAAATCTGCCGGCTCAGCCTTCCCAGGTTCGAATCCTGGCGCCGCCACACGAAGGAGACCCTCTCCGATCTTGCGGAAACGCGAGTTGGAGGGGGTCTTTTCGTACGCTGAGGCCATGTCGTCCATGTCGTCAGCGTCATCCACGGCCTCGCGCCGCAGGAACTGTCCCGAGTGCCGTCGTGAAATCGCCGTCGTCGGGGGTCGGTTCGCCCGTCACGATCCGCCGGGGCAGCGTGGCAGCGGTGATCTCGTCTCCTGTCCGGGTTCGCGCAGGCAGGCCCTGCTGGGCGCCGCACAGCCCGCTCTGGACGGTTACGTGGTCCCGGACTTCCCCGGTCAGCTCCAGCTGTTCTGAGGCGCTCTCGCGGGCTTCCAGGGCTTCTGTGGGGCCCGTGTGGGGCACGCACGGGCCCGTGTGGGGCTATGGATGCCTGATGTCCATCCGGCTCACCAAGCCGTCGTCGCGGAACGTGTAGACGTGCTCGACCGTCGTCGGCGCCCAGTGATCGCCCGTCTCGTCCCGCAGCCCGGGCCGTACGGTCGCCACGACGCGCCGTCCGTCGTCGTCGAGCCGCAGCCGCTCCAGGTGCACCAGTGGGTGCATCACCGCGAACTGCCGTGCCCAGTAGGCGCGGACCGCCGTGATGCCGCGGGCGCGGGTGTTGTCCAAGAGGTTCGGCCAGTCCACGTCCGGTGCCAGGGAGCGGGGGATGAACGCGTCGCGCTCTTCGGTACTGAAGACGGCGTACATCTGCCGCACGAGGGCCTCGCGCGCGGCGGGCACCTGGGAAGCGGGCATGGCGTTCCTCACGTAGGCGGCAGCTCAAGACAAGCACCGCCACTCAAGACAAGCACCGCCACGCGCGCGGGACATCCCTCCGGAGACCGACTTCGGAAGCCGATCTCGCCGTACGGACGTCAGTTGCCCGCTACGGATTTGACCGCCACGGACACCGGCGTCGACCCGCTGATCAGCTCCAGCGTCAGGCCCGCCGTCGCCGACGAATCGACGAGCTCCGCGAGCACCGCGGCCACGTCGTCACGCGGGATCGGCCCGCGTCCGGTCGACACCTCAAGGCGTACGAGACCGGTGCCCGCGTCGTCCGTCAGCATCCCGGGGCGCAGGATCGTCCAGTCCAGAGCCTTGCGGCCGCGCACGGACGCGTCGGCCTCGCCCTTGGCCCGCAGATAGGCGTCGAAGATCTCGTCGCCCTCGTGCGCGGGGTCGGCGCCCATCGACGACACGACGACGTAGCGCCGCACGCCCGCGCGCTCGGCCGCGTCGGCGAAGAGCACGGCGGCGTCGCGGTCCACGGTGTTCTTGCGGTCGGCTCCGCTGCCCGGCCCCGCGCCCGCCGCGAAGACGGCCGCGTCGGCGCCCTGAAGAAGCCCGGCGACCTCGTCGACGGATGCCGACTCCAGGTCGCACAGCGCCGCTTCGGCACCCGCTGCCCGCAGGTCGCCTTCCTGTCCGGCACTGCGGACGAGTCCTACGACCTCGTCACCCCGCGCGGCGAGCAGCCGCTCGAGCCGCAGCGCGATCTGACCATGACCTCCAGCGATGACAATGCGCATGTCTCCGACCGTACGACAGCTCCCGCATGATCGCCCCGCGCACGCGGGAGCACGGCCGGAAGCGTCACCCGCCCTCAGGACGCTTCCGCCGCTCTCAGGACGGTTCCGCGCCCTTCGGCCGTCCCGGGCCCGCTCCCTTCGAGCGGCCCTGGCGCGGCAGGTCGAGGGCCACGGCGGCTGCCGAATCGCAGTACTCCCGCACTGCGCTCGTCCGTGCCACCACGCGCCCCCGGTGCACCACGATGCGGCTGTACGCGAGTGAGAGCGCCCCCGCGAGATGGTCGCCGCGCACCGCGAGCAGCTCAGCGGGGAAGCCCGCCTCCACCCGCACCTGGGGCAGCCCCAGCGCGGCCCGCGCCGCCGTGCTCACCGCGCCGTACGCGTCATCGGGGCGCAGCCCGCACCGTGAGGCCAGCAGATAGGCGGCCTCCAGCGGATCCCCGCGCCCCACGGGGTTCGACACGTCCCGCATGGCCCCGCTGCCCGCAGCGACCCGTACTCCGGCCGCCCTGAGCAGCCGTACCGGAGCCACAGCGCCCCGCCGCTCCACGCTCCCGCACCCGCCCTGCGGCAGGCACACCACCGTCACGCCGGCCGCCGCCAGCTGTTCCGCCGTCCGAGCGGCGACGTCCGACGGGAGCCGTCCGAGCCCTCCGCACGGACCGATCGTCACCCCGGGCCGCAGCCCGCCCGCCATCGCCGCGAGCCGCCCGAGCCGCGCCGAATCGCTGGCGTCCGTGTGCAGGTCGACGGGGCAGCCGTGCTCGGCGGCGACCTCGAGCACCGCCTCCACGTACCCGGTCGGATCGGGGTCGAGGTCGGGGCAACCGCCCACTACGGAGGCGCCCATTTTCACCGCGTCCCGCAGCATCGCGAGCCCGTCGGCACCCGCCACCCCGGTCAGCAGCCGCGGCACGGCAACAGCCGTCAGGTCGACCAGGCCACGCAGCGAGCGCCGCGCCTGCAGCACCGCCTCCATCGACGTGAGACCGGGCACGTCACCGATCCGCACGTGCGAGCGCAGCGCCGTCGCGCCGTGCCCCAGCTGCAGCAGGGCGGCTTCGGTGGTCCGGCGCTGGACGTCGGCGAGTTCGTACGAGACCGGGCCCTCCGCGTCCGCGGACAGGGCCGTGTCGCTGTGTGCGTGCGGTTCGGCCGCGGCCGGCAGCAGGAGGTAGCCGCCGAGGTCCACGCGCGCGGACTGCCGCGCGGACTGCCGCGCGGACTGCGCGGTCAGGCTGCCCGCCGTACCGACCGCCTCGATGCGCCCGGAGCCGAGCCGCACGTCCACGGTCCGGCCGTCGGTCAGCCGGGCACCGCAGAGGAGCAGTGCGGTGGTGTCGGCCTCATCACCCGAAGAACCGGAAGAGCCGGAGGAGCCGGAGGAGCCGGAGGAGTGGGGCTGCGGCTGGCTGTCGGGCATCGCGCTCCTGAGGTTCGGGGGCGGCTGCGGGGCGTGGCATCGGCCGGGCGGAGGCGTCCGGGAGCACGACGTCCAAGATCACGCAACGTGGGTCGAGCCTATGGCGACGACCGGCCCTCTTCGAGGAGGAGCGAAATAGTCGTACCGGCGTGGTGCGGGCCACCGAGAACCGTGGTGCGGGCCACCGAGAACCGTGGTGCGGGGCTACGGAGAACCGTGGTGCGGGGCTACGGAGAACCGTGGTGCGGGACTCCGAAGAGGAGCTGCTCGAGGGCTCGTACCGGCGTGGTCCGAGGGTTCGTACCGGCGTGATCAGAGGTCCCGTACCGGCGTGATCAGAGTGCCCGAACCCGTGTGGCGCGAAGGGCCGAACCGGTGTGGCGCGAGGCGCCGAAGTGACGTGGTGAGGCGGCCGGGACGCCTGTCGAGATGCCCCTGGACAGCCCCGGCGAAACGGATTTGGGCGATCGGCGACCGACCGTGTAATGTCTTCATCGCTCGCCCCAATAGCTCAGTCGGTAGAGCGTCTCCATGGTAAGGAGAAGGTCTGCGGTTCGATTCCGCATTGGGGCTCTGATGTTGGTTGATCCTCGTCTTCGGACGGGGGGATCCGGCATCGCAGCGGTGTAGCTCAGTCGGTAGAGCAAGCGGCTCATAATCGCTGTGTCACCGGTTCAAGTCCGGTCACCGCTACTGAATTGGTAGCCGATTGTGGGGTCGGACCTTCGATCGGCTACTATTTTTTTGCGTTCATCCGTCCATCCGTCCGTCAAGGAGCACTCACGTGGCTGCCACAGACGTCCGCCCGAAGATCACGCTGGCCTGCGTGGAGTGCAAGGAGCGGAACTACATCACCAAGAAGAACCGGCGTAACGACCCGGACCGACTTGAGATGAAGAAGCACTGCCCGCGCTGCAACGCGCACACTGCGCACCGCGAAACGCGCTAGATACAGGCTCGTACACGAGGCCGTCCCCGTTTTTCGGGGGCGGCCTCGCGTCGTTGTTCACCCATACCTGCAGGAGGTACCGAGTCCATGGCGCTCGACCAGTCCTTCGTGGGGCGGTCCTACCCGCCCACCGATCCCTATGAGGTCGGCCGGGAGAAGATCCGTGAGTTCGCCGAGGCGGTGGGCGACGCCAACCCCGCGTACACCGACGCGGAGGCCGCCAAGGCGTTCGGGCACCCCGATGTGATCGCTCCGCCGACTTTCGTGTTCGCCATCTCGTTCAAGGCCGCGGGCAAGGTCATCGAGGATCCGCAGCTGGGGCTCGACTACAGCCGCGTCGTGCACGGGGACCAGAAGTTCGCGTACACCCGCCCGGTGCGTGCGGGGGACCGACTCACGGTCACCTCGACCATCGAGGCCATCAAGTCGATGGCGGGTAACGACATCCTGGACATCCGCGGCGAGGTCCACGACGAGGCCGGCGAGCACGTCGTGACCGCCTGGACCAAGCTCGTCGCGCGTGCGGCGGAGCCCGCGGCAGAGGGAGCCTGAGTCGATGACCGCCAAGATTTCGTACGACAGCGTCGAGGTCGGCACCGAGCTGACGGCCCAGAGCTTCCCCGTGACACGCGCCACACTCGTGCGGTACGCGGGTGCTTCCGGTGACTTCAACCCGATCCACTGGAACGAGAAGTTCGCGGTCGAGGTCGGCCTGCCCGATGTCATCGCGCACGGCATGTTCACCATGGCCGAGGCGATCCGCGTGGTGACGGACTGGGTGGGCGACCCTGCCGCCGTCGTCGAGTACGGCGTGCGCTTCACCAAGCCCGTCGTGGTCCCGAACGACGACCAGGGTGCGTTGATCGAGGTCAGCGCCAAGGTCGCGGTGAAGCTCGACGACAACCGGGTCCGGGTGGACCTGGTGGCGAAGAGCGGGGACCAGAAGGTGCTTGGCATGTCCCGGGCCGTGGTCCAGCTCGCCTGACCTTCGCAGCACATGAAGAGGTAAGAAGAGGTAGGCAGTAGTAAGGGGCACCCGCCGTGGGCGGGTGCCCCTTACTACTGCCTACCCACCGCTGCTGCCGCCCGCCATGACCTCTTGACTCAGGTAGTGATTGGCCACTAACTTCATCACATGGTCAGGATGAGCGCAGAGGAGCGACGCGAGAGCGTCATCCGCGCGGCGATGATCGAATTCGCCCGCGGCGGCTTCAACGGCACGTCCACCGAGGTGATCGCCAAGCGGGTGGGTGTTTCGCAGCCGTATCTCTTCCGCCTCTTCCCGGGGAAGGAGGCGATCTTCCTCGCCGCTTCCGAGCGCTGCTGCCAGGAGGTCACCGAGGTCTTCAGGAAGGCGTCCGAGGGGCTCGAGGGGGAGGAAGCCCTGCACGCCATGGGCGATGCCTATCAGGCACTCATCGCCGACGACCCGGACATGCTGCTCATGCAGATGCAGATGTACGTCGCTGTGGCCTCCGCGGAGGCGACGGGTGACCGGGAGTTCGGCGAGGCGCTGCGGGCCGGCTGGATGGAGATGTACGACACGGTCCGCCTCGCGCTGGGTGCGGATGTCGGCGATGCGACGCAGTTCCTCGCGTACGGGATGCTGATCAACGTTCTGGTGTCGATGGGGTTCCGGCCCGACCACCGGGTGTGGACCGGCTTTTACGACTCGGCGCAGCCTCAGGGGGAGCAGGGCTGAGCTGATTCGCACAGGTCAGGGGGGTGCGTACTTTTGCGCCCACGAAAGTTAGTCATCAATAACTAACCAAAGGGGAAGCAATGTCACTGCAGACAGCAAGGCGCGGGCAAGCAGCCTGGGCCCTCGCCATCACCAGCGTCGCCGGATTCATGGCGGCCCTCGACAACCTCGTCGTCACCACAGCCCTGCCCGCCATCCGCGAGGACTTCGGGGGAGAGCTGCACGACCTCGAATGGACGGTGAGCGCCTACACCCTCACCTTCGCCGTGCTGCTGATGTTCGGCGCCGCCCTGGGCGACCGCTTCGGGCGTCGCAAGCTCTTCATCACCGGCCTCACCATCTTCACCGGAGCCTCCGCCGCCGCGGCCCTCGCGCCCGGCATCGAGGCGCTGATCGCCGCCCGCGCGGTCCAGGGTGTCGGCGCCGCGATCATGATGCCGCTGACGCTGACCCTCCTGACGGCTGCCGTTCCGGTGGCCAAGCGCGGGATGGTGTACGGGATCTGGGGCGCCGTCAACGGTCTCGCGGTCGCCAGTGGTCCGCTCATCGGCGGCAGTCTCACCGAACACGTGTCCTGGCAGTGGATCTTCTGGCTGAACGTCCCGCTCGGCGTCGCGCTGCTCCCGCTGGCCCGCCTGCGCCTCTCCGAGTCCTACGGCACGGGGGCGCCGCTCGACATCGCCGGAACGCTGCTGGCCAGCGGCGGGCTCTTCGGCATCGTCTACGGGCTGATCCGCGGCAACATCGACGGCTGGACCAGCGCGACCGTCCTCACCGGTCTGATCGCGGGCGCCGCGCTGCTCGGCGGCTTCGTCCACCACGGCATCAACAGCAAGAATCCGATGCTGCCGATGCGGCTCTTCCGTAGCCGCGCCTTCTCCGCGATCAACGCCGCGAGCCTGCTGATGTTCGTAGGAATGTTCGGCTCGATCTTCCTGCTCAGCCAGTTCCTGCAGAACGTCATCGGCTACTCGCCCACCGAGGCGGGCCTGCGGATGCTGCCCTGGACCGGTATGCCGATGATCGTCTCTCCCCTCGCGGGCTATCTCGCGGACCGGTTCGGCGGCCGCCCCGTCGTGACCGCGGGCCTCGCGCTCCAGGCCGTCGGCCTCGCCTGGTTCGCGGCCATCGTGGAGCCCGACGTGTCGTACGGCGCCCAGCTGCCCGCCCTGATCATCAGCGGGATCGGCATGGCGCTGTACTTCGCTCCCGCCGCGAACCTGGTGATGTCCAGCGTCCGCCCGTCCGAGCAGGGCATCGCGTCCGGCGCCAACAACGCCCTGCGGGAGGTCGGCGGCGCCCTCGGCATCGCGATCCTCGCCTCGGTCTTCTCCGCCCAGGGCGGCTACGGGTCGGCCCAGAGCTTTGTGGACGGCCTCGGGCCCGCGCTGTGGGCCGGCGCCGCGCTCGTCGGCGTGGGTGCGGTGGCGGCGGCGCTGCTCCCGGGGCGGACCGCTGCCGGGAAGCAGGACGGTGCTGTGCCGGCCGCGGCCGATGAGCGCACGCCCGTCGGCGTCTGAACCGGCTCCGCCCGCCTCACCCCACGGTCCGTGGCCCCGCCCGAGAGGCGGGGCCACGGACCGTACTCTTGAGCACGTGCAGGAACTCCACGATGCTCCCCTCGCCCCGCTGACCACCTTCCGGCTCGGCGGTCCCGCGGCCCGTCTGATCACCGCGACGACCGACGCCGAGGTGATCGCCGCCGTCCGCGAAGCCGACGACTCCGGGACCCCGCTGCTTCTCGTCGGAGGCGGCTCGAACCTCGTCATCGGCGACAAGGGGTTCGACGGCACCGCTCTGCGCATCGCCACGAAGGGCTTCGCACTCGACGGTACGAAGCTCGAACTGGCGGCCGGTGAGGTGTGGACCGACGCGGTGGCCCGTGTCGTGGAGGCCGGTCTCGCGGGCATCGAGTGCCTCGCCGGGATCCCCGGCTCCGCGGGTGCGACGCCGATCCAGAACGTGGGGGCGTACGGCCAGGAGGTCTCGTCGACCATCACCGAAGTGATCGCGTACGACAGGGAGACGCACGAGACGGTCACCGTCACGAACGCCGAGTGCGACTTCTCGTACCGCCACAGCCGTTTCAAGGCCGATGCCGACCGCTTCGTGGTGCTGCGTGTCCGCTTCGTGCTTGAGGACGCCCAGGGGATGAGCGCCCCCCTCAAGTACCCGGAGACGGCCCGCACCCTCGGCGTCGAGGCCGGTGACCGGGTCCCGGCGGCCGTCGCCCGCGAGACCGTACTGAAGCTGCGCGCGGGCAAGGGCATGGTGCTCGATCCCGAGGACCACGACAGCTGGTCGGCCGGGTCCTTCTTCACCAACCCGATCCTCACGCAGGAGGAGTTCGCCGCCTTCCACGCGCGCGTGGCGGACCGTCTGGGCCCGGACGTGGCACCCCCCGCCTTCCCGACGGACGACGGCCGTGTGAAGACCTCCGCCGCCTGGCTCATCGACAAGGCGGGCTTCACCAAGGGCTACGGAGAGGGCCGGGCCCGCATCTCCACCAAGCACACCCTCGCCCTCACCAACCGCGGCGGCGCGACCACGGAGGACCTGCTCGCCCTCGCCCGTGAGGTCGTCGCCGGAGTACGGGACGCCTTCGGGGTCACGCTGGTCAACGAGCCGGTGACGGTGGGCGTCAGCCTCTAGGGGCACCCTCTCCGGAGCACCCGCAAGGCGCCTAGTAGGCGACGCCCACGCCCTGCTTCACCGTCGACAGGTCGTCGAGCACCGCCAGCATCGCGTGCGCCACATCGGACCTGCCGATGAACCGCCCGCTGACCGGTGTGCCCCCGACGACCATGCGGTAGCCGCCCGTCACCGGCTTGTCCTGCAGCCTCGGCGGGCGCACGGACGTCCAGTCCGTCGCGCTGGCCGCCAGGTCGGCCTCCATGGCCCGCAGGTCGTCGTACACGGGCTTCAGGATCTTGCTGACCAGGGAACCCACGATCCGGTCGACCACCGGCTGACGCTCGGCCGGAGGGCCGACCGGCGCCGCGCTCACCACCACCAGCCTGCGCACCCCCTCGGCCTCCATCGCGCGCACGACCGACCGCGTGAGCTCGGCTGCGATCCCCGCGTCCGCCTTCTTGCGCGCCCCGAGGCCCGAGAGGACCGCGTCCCGTCCGGCCACCGCGGCCCGCAGGGCCTCCGGGTCCGTCAGGTCGGCCCGGAACACCTCAAGGCTCCCTCCCGTCGTGCCCGTCGTGCCCGTCGCGCTCAGCCGCGCAGGGTCACGCACGACCGCCGTGACCTCGTGACCCGCGGCGAGCGCCTGCCGGACGATCTCCCCGCCGACACCGCCGGTCGCACCGAACACCGTGAGCTTCATGGCGCATCCTCCCCAGGTGGGTAAGTATTCACTCACCCCTAGAGTGAGTATCCACTCACCCATTCGTCAAGCTTGGTTGGACGGCACATGCAGCAACGGCACACGCAGCAGAAGCCCACCCGGGCCCGCATCCTCGACGCGGCCCACGACCTCATGCTCACCATCGGCCTCGCGCGTGCCACCACCAAGGAGATCGCCAAGGCGGCGGGCTGCTCCGAAGCCGCGCTCTACAAGCATTTCGCCAGCAAGGAGGAGCTGTTCGTGGGCGTCCTCCAGGAGCGGCTGCCCCGACTTGGCCCGCTCCTGCGCCGCCTCGCCGAGGACCCGGGGGAGCGTCCCGTGGAGGAGAACCTCGCCGAGATCGCCCGCCTGGCCAGCCACTTCTACGCCCAGAGCTTCCCGATCGCCGCGTCCCTGTACGCCGAGACCAAGCTCAAGCGCCGCCACGAGGACTCCATGCAGGCGATGGGGACGGGCCCGCACGTGCCCATCGAGGCCCTCGACGCCTACCTCCGTGCCGAACGCGACGCAGGCCGGATCGCCCCCGGGGCCGACACCTTCGCGGCCGCCTCGCTCCTCCTGGGCGCCTGTGCCCAGCGTGCCTTCGCCTACGACTCCACGGTCGGCAAGCAACCCCCGCAGCCCGTCGACGAGTTCGCCGCAGCCCTCGCCCGCACCCTCCTCACGGGCATCAGCCGCTGAGCCACTCCTCGATCCCGGACAGCAGCTTCGCCTGTATGTCGACCGGGGCGGCCGAGCCGCGCACCGACTGCCGGGCGAGCTCGGCCAGGTCGCTGTCGTCGAAGGCGTGGTGCTTGCGCACGATCTCGTACTGCGCGGCGAGCCGTGACCCGAAGAGCAGCGGGTCGTCGGCCCCGAGCGCCATCGGCACCCCGGCGTCGTACAGGGTCCGTAGCGGCACGTCCTCGTGCTTCTCGTAGACGCCGAGCGCCACGTTGGACGCCGGGCACACCTCGCAGGTCACGCCCCGCTCGGCGAGCCGCTTCAGGAGCCGCGGGTCCTCGGCAGCCCGCACCCCGTGCCCGATCCGCCCCGCGTGCAGGTCGTCCAGGCAGTCCCGCACCGAGGAGGGCCCGCTGAGCTCACCGCCGTGCGGCGCCGCGAGCAGGCCGCCGTCCCGCGCGATCGCGAAGGCCCGGTCGAAGTCACGTGCGAAGCCGCGGCGTTCGTCGTTGGACAGCCCGAAGCCGACGATGCCTTTGTCGGCGTACCGCACGGCGAGCCTGGCCAGCGTGCGCGCGTCCAGAGGGTGCTTCATGCGGTTCGCGGCGACGAGCACGCGCATTCCGAGGCCGGTGTCCCGCGAGGCGCTCTCGACGGCGTCCAGGATGATTTCCAGGGCCGGGATGAGCCCGCCGAGCCGAGGCGCGTACGACGTCGGGTCGACCTGGATCTCCAGCCACCCCGACCCGTCCCGCAGATCCTCCTCCGCGGCCTCCCGCACCAGGCGCTGGATGTCCTCGGGCTCCCGCAGACAGGACCGCGCCATGTCGTAGAGCCGCTGGAAGCGGAACCACCCGCGCTCATCGGTCGCCCGCAGCTGCGGAGGCTCACCGCCGGTCAGCGCCGGGGGCAGCCGCACGCCGTACTTGTCGGCGAGTTCCAGCAGGGTCGTGGGCCGCATCGACCCGGTGAAGTGCAGATGCAGATGGGCCTTCGGCAGCTCTCTTACGTCCCGTACACGCTCCATTCGAGGATCTTGCCGTACGGATGTGGCGTCCCGGAAGCCGCTTTCCCTTTCGTGCACATCTCCGAACGAAGAAACGGGCCGCCTCCCGAAGAGGGGAGACGGCCCGCACGCGCGCGTGGACCTGCCGAAAAGGGGACGCGACCGTCAGTCGCGGGCCTCGGCGAGCAGCTTCTGGAGCCGCGACACTCCCTCGACGAGGTCCTCGTCACCCAGGGCGTACGAAAGACGCAGGTAACCCGGCGTCCCGAAGGCCTCGCCAGGAACGACCGCGACCTCGGCCTCCTCCAGGATCAGCGCGGCGAGCTCCACGGAGTCCTGCGGGCGCTTGCCGCGGATCTCCTTGCCGATGAGGGCCTTGACCGAGGGGTAGGCGTAGAAGGCGCCCTCGGGCTCGGGGCAGAGCACGCCCTCGATCTCGTTCAGCATCCGCACGATGGTCTTGCGGCGCCGGTCGAAGGCCTCGCGCATCTTGTCGACGGCGGCCAGGTCGCCGGAGACGGCCGCGATGGCCGCGACCTGCGCGACGTTGGAGACGTTCGACGTGGCGTGCGACTGGAGGTTCGTCGCGGCCTTCACCACGTCCTTCGGGCCGACGATCCACCCCACGCGCCAGCCGGTCATCGCGTACGTCTTGGCCACGCCGTTGACCACGATGCACTTGTCGCGCAGCTCGGGCAGGATCGCCGGGAGCGAGGTGAACTTCGCGTCTCCGTAGACGAGGTGTTCGTAGATCTCGTCGGTGAGCACCCACAGGCCGTGCTCCACGGCCCAGCGGCCGATCGCCTCGGCGTCGGCCTCGCTGTAGACGGCACCCGTCGGGTTGGACGGCGACACGAAGAGGACGACCTTCGTACGCTCCGTGCGAGCGGCCTCCAACTGCTCCACCGAGACGCGGTAGCCCGTGGTCTCGTCGGCGACGACCTCGACCGGCACGCCGCCCGCGAGACGGATCGACTCCGGGTACGTCGTCCAGTAGGGAGCCGGCACGATGACCTCGTCGCCCGGGTCGAGGATCGCGGCGAACGCCTGGTAGATGGCCTGCTTGCCGCCGTTCGTCACCAGGACCTGCGAGGCGTCGACCTCGTACCCGGAGTCGCGCAGCGTCTTCGCGGCGATCGCGGCCTTGAGCTCGGGGAGCCCGCCGGCCGGGGTGTAGCGGTGGTACTTCGGGTTCTTGCAGGCCTCGACGGCGGCTTCGACGATGTAGTCGGGCGTCGGGAAGTCGGGCTCACCCGCGCCGAACCCGATCACCGGCCGCCCGGCGGCCTTGAGGGCCTTCGCCTTGGCGTCGACGGCGAGGGTCGCGGACTCGGAGATCGCGCCGATGCGGGCGGATACCCGGCGCTCGGTGGGAGAAGTGGAAGCGCTCATAACCCCATCGTTCCAGACCCGAAACACCCCGGGCACACAGGTTTCGGTGTTTGCCGACGGACCACCGGATCTGATTCTGTTCGACGGAGGGCCTCAGAGCACGTACACTCACTGCTCGTTGGCCTTCACCGGCTGCACCCACTCATCGCACTCAGTGCACTCGGGCGGATGCGGTAGGTTGGAGGAAATCAAAGGGTCGTAGCTCAATTGGTAGAGCACTGGTCTCCAAAACCAGCGGTTGGGGGTTCAAGTCCCTCCGGCCCTGCTACACACTCCTCTCGGATGTGTGCGCATGTACGTACTGCATTGCACCGCCGTGCGGCTCATACCGGGCGCGGCACGGCCACGACCCGGAATCAGGTGAGGACGAGTGACGGACGCCGTGGGCTCCATCGACATGCCTGATGCCCAGGACGAGGCGCCGGAGTCCAAGAAGGCCCGCAAGGGCGGCAAGCGCGGCAAGAAGGGCCCCTTCGGCCGTCTCGCGCTCTTCTACCGCCAGATTGTCGCGGAACTCCGCAAGGTCGTCTGGCCGACTCGCAGTCAGCTCACGACCTACACCACCGTGGTGATTGTCTTCGTCGTCATCATGATCGGCCTCGTGACCGTGATTGACTATGGGTTCAACCAGGCCGTCAAGTACGTCTTCGGCTGAGCCGATGGCTGAGCCGAGAGCGAAGGGCGCCGTACCCGGCGCCCGTTTCGCGCGTTCCACCCCTCTGTATCCAGGAAGAAGCAGCCACCGTGTCTGACCCGAACCTGAACGACGCCATCGAGTCGGCGGAGTCCGTGGAGGACAAGCTCGACATCGTCGAGGCGGCGGACTCCGAGGACCCGGACCAGGCCGAAGCTGCTGACGCCGCCGCGGGCGTACCCGCCGAAGAGTCGGCCCTGCACGTCGAGCCCGTCGCCGAGTCCACCGAGGCCGTCGCCGAGTCCGACGAGGACACCGAGGCAGGCGACGAGGCCGCCGCCGACGACGAGACCGAAGAGACCGAAGAGGCTGCCGAGTCCGAGTCCGCAGAGGACGAGGAGGAGGCCGAGCCGGTCGACCCGATCGTGGCCCTGCGCGAAGAGCTCCGCACCCTCCCCGGCGAGTGGTACGTCATCCACACGTACGCCGGTTACGAGAACCGCGTGAAGACCAACCTCGAGCAGCGTGCCGTCTCGCTGAACGTCGAGGACTTCATCTTCGCGGCCGAGGTGCCGCAAGAAGAGGTCGCGCAGATCAAGAACGGCGAGCGCAAGACGATCCGTCAGAACAAGCTCCCCGGATACGTCCTGGTGCGCATGGACCTGACGAACGAGTCCTGGGGCGTCGTCCGCAACACCCCCGGCGTCACCGGCTTCGTGGGCAACGCCTACGACCCGTACCCGCTGACCCTGGACGAGATCGTCAAGATGCTCGCCCCCGAGGCCGAGGAGAAGGCAGCCCGCGAGGCCGCCGAGGCCGAGGGCAAGCCGGCTCCGTCCCGCAAGGTCGAGGTCCAGGTTCTGGACTTCGAGGTCGGCGACTCGGTCACCGTCACCGACGGCCCGTTCGCGACGCTGCAGGCGACGATCAACGAGATCAACGCCGACTCGAAGAAGGTCAAGGGTCTCGTCGAGATCTTCGGCCGTGAGACCCCGGTCGAGCTCAGCTTCGACCAGATCCAGAAGAACTAGCCCTCGCGGCTTCCTCTGGAACATACGCCTCCGACCAGGTCAGACGGGCTCTCAAAGCCTGTCTGACCTGCTCGGTTTTTGGCCGCGCTGCTATACCCGTTATCGTGGTGCGGTATGCCTCCATCCGGATGACTGGATGGCGGCTGGAAACTCTCACTAGGACCCGGAGAGAGCAATGCCTCCCAAGAAGAAGAAGGTCACGGGGCTTATCAAGCTCCAGATCCAGGCCGGCGCAGCCAACCCGGCCCCGCCGGTCGGCCCCGCGCTGGGCCAGCACGGCGTCAACATCATGGAGTTCTGCAAGGCCTACAACGCCGCGACCGAGTCGCAGCGTGGCTGGGTCATCCCGGTGGAGATCACGGTCTACGAAGACCGCTCCTTCACCTTCGTGACCAAGACTCCGCCGGCCGCCAAGATGATCCTCAAGGCCGCGGGTGTCGAGAAGGGCTCCGGCGAGCCGCACAAGACCAAGGTCGCCAAGATCACTGAGGCGCAGGTCCGCGAGATCGCCACCACCAAGATGGAAGACCTCAACGCCAACGACCTGGACGCCGCGTCGAAGATCATCGCCGGCACCGCCCGTTCCATGGGCATCACGGTCGAGGGCTGAGAGCTTTCCCCGTCTGACCTTTCTCAGTGGTAGGGCCATGCGCCGGCCCGCACCACGACTCCACACCTGATACCAACAGGAGCAGAAGTGAAGCGCAGCAAGACTCTCCGCGCTGCGGACGCCAAGATCGACCGGGACAAGTTCTACGCCCCGCTCGAGGCCGTCCGTCTCGCCAAGGAGACCTCCGCGACCAAGTTCGACGGCACCGTCGAGGTCGCCTTCCGCCTGGGTGTCGACCCGCGCAAGGCCGACCAGATGGTCCGTGGCACCGTGAACCTCCCGCACGGCACCGGCAAGACCGCCCGGGTCCTGGTCTTCGCGACCGGTGACCGTGCTGCGGCCGCGGAAGCCGCTGGGGCCGACATCGTCGGCGCCGACGAGCTCATCGACGAGGTCGCCAAGGGCCGCCTGGACTTCGACGCCGTCGTCGCCACCCCGGACCTCATGGGCAAGGTCGGCCGCCTCGGCCGCGTGCTCGGTCCGCGTGGTCTGATGCCGAACCCGAAGACCGGCACCGTGACCCCCGACGTCGTGAAGGCTGTCAACGACATCAAGGGCGGCAAGATCGAGTTCCGCGTCGACAAGCACTCGAACCTGCACTTCATCATCGGCAAGGTCTCCTTCGACGAGACCAAGCTGGTGGAGAACTACGCCGCGGCGCTGGAGGAGATCCTCCGTCTGAAGCCGTCGGCCGCCAAGGGTCGCTACATCAAGAAGGCCGCGCTCACCACCACGATGGGCCCCGGCATTCCGCTGGACAGCAACCGCACCCGCAACCTCCTCACCGAGGAGGACCCGGCCGCCGTCTGAATCTGACGGCAGTCGCGTCGCGTACGCGTTTCTGACGACGGGCCCCGCAACCTTTCGAGGTGCGGGGCCCGTCCTCGTATTCATCACGAGTACCAGGGGTGGGATGTCATGAACAGAACGACCATGCGACGCGCGGGCCTGTCGATCGCGGCGGCCGCGGCGCTGATCGGGGTCGCGGCCTGTGGCTCCTCCGGCGGAGACGGCGACGCGGAGAGCGAGGGGAAGGGCTCCGATGCCCGCAGCCTGACAGCCGCCCTGCGCACCATCCAGGACAAGACCGACGACGCAGGCTCGGCCAAGGTCGAGGGCAAGACGGTCATGGGCAGCCTGATGTCGACGGACATGACGGGCTCCATGGAGTGGTCGGACGGCATCACCGGCAATGTCACAGCGACCCTCACGGGCGGCACCCAAGCCGAGCAGATGAAACAGATGGGCCAGTCGAAGATCAACTACCGCTATCTGAAGAGCGGGTTCTACGCGAACATGGGAGACAAGTTCGCGTCACGGGCCGGCGGCGGCAAGCACTGGCTCGAGTACGACTACGACGCGCTGGCCGCGATGAGTGGTGATGCCGGCGATGCCTTCAAGGACCAGATGCAGAACGCCACCCCGAACCAGTCGGTCAAGGTGCTGCTCGCCTCGGGCGACGTGAAGCGCGTGGGCGAGGAGAACGTGCGGGGGACAAGGACGACCCACTACTCCGGGACCGTCGACGTCGAGGACTTCAGCAGAAAGAACTCGGATCTCGACGCCGAGCAGATGGCCGAGCTGAAGAAGCAGTTCAAGCAGGTCGGCATGAGCACTCAGACGATCGATATCTGGGTCAACGACGACGACCTCCTGGTCAAGAAGACCGAGAAGGGCGAGACGGATGACGGAGACATCTCTCAGACGGCCTTCTACAGCGACTACGGCACTTCCGTGTCCGTGGAGAAGCCCCCGGCCGGGGACACCGTGAGCTTCAAGGACCTCATGAAGCAGCAGCCACAGGCCTGACCTCGCTGTCAGGTATTCTCGCCGAACCTAATTGTGTCGATCATGTGTTCCTAGGGGTGGGGTCATGACTGTGAAGAGAATGGCGGGCGGAGTACTCGCCACCGCGATGCTGTGTACGGGTGCGGTGGCCTGTGGAGGCTCCGACGACAAGAAGGCCGAAGGGGCTGCCTCGGGGGAGACGCAGTCCCGTTCGAAGGTGACCGAGGTCATCACGGCGGCGTACGAGAAGACCTCGAAGGCCAAGTCGGCCAAGGTCGAGATGACGATGACCGCGCCGAAGTCGGCAGGCGGCGCGAGCGGCGACATGAAGATGTCCGGTGTCATGGGCTGGGACCCGACCGTCATGGATATGACGATGACTGGTTCGGCGCTCGCGGAGGGTGGCCCCGAGGCTCCGGACAAGGTCCGGGTGCTCTGGCTCGACAACGTCATGTACATGGACATGGGGGCTGCCGCCGCCAAGGACATGGACGGCAAGCAGTGGATGAAGATGGACCTGAACTCCATCGCCGAGCAGTCCGGTGACGAGAAGGTCGCGAAGCAGCTCACCGGCGGCCTGGACAGCATGAACCAGGACCCGGCGCAGCAGCTCGCGATGCTTCTCGACTCGCCGAACCTGAAGCACGTGGGCCCGGCCAAGGTCGACGGTGTGCAGGCCCAGCGTTACAAGGGCCGGCTCACCGTCAAGGAAATGATGGAGACGAACAAGGGCCTCAGCGACGTGCTCAGCAAGAGCGAGCGCGAGGAGATGTTCAAGAACATCGAGAAGTCGGGCATCAAGGGCTACGACACCGAGGTCTGGGTCAACGAGGACGACTACCCGGTGCGTATGGACATCGACATCGACTCCCCCGAGGGCACGATGAAGATGTCGCAGAAGTTCTCCGACTACGGCGCCGCGGCCAAGGTGACCGCGCCGCCCGCCGGGAAGACCTTCGACCTGATGGAGATGTTCAAGGAGCTCGGCAAGGGCGGCTCCGGAGCCGGTGCCGACAGCGGTCTCTGAGGGGCTTCGGACAGGCCTCTGACCGGCCTTTGACGGGCCTCGGACAGCGACTCCGAGCCGATTTGCCTGACGCGAACCCGTTCGCGTACTCTTCCACAGAAGCCAAAGACCGCTGGTCGTTGCCGTGTGTTCGTCAGAGGACGCGGTGGCCGAAGGATCCGCTGAAACTGCGGACGACCCGCGTAGGTGACTGTGGAAGTGAGTGCTCCCGGACGGGATTCCGTCAGGTCGAGCTCATGCCCCGGCGCCTGCGCCGGGGCGTTTTGTTTTGTCAGCCCCTTTTGAGCGGTCCTCATCACCCGGAAGGAGGCTGACGCTCTATGCCGACGCCCGACAAGGCTGCCGCGGTAGCCGAGCTCACGGACAAGTTCCGCAGCTCGAACGCCGCCGTGCTGACCGAGTACCGGGGTCTCACCGTGGCCCAGCTCAAGCAGCTGCGCCGTTCCCTCGGTGAGAACTCCGAGTACGCCGTGGTGAAGAACACGCTGACCAAGATCGCGGCCAACGACGCCGGGATCGACACGCTGGACGACCTGTTTACGGGTCCGACGGCGGTTGCCTTCGTCACCGGTGACCCGGTGGTGTCGGCGAAGGGTCTTCGTGACTTCGCCAAGGACAACCCCAACCTCATCATCAAGGGCGGTGTCCTTGACGGTAAGGCGCTGTCCGCCGATGAGTTCAAGAAGCTCGCGGACCTCGAGTCCCGCGAGGTTCTGCTCAGCAAGCTGGCCGGCGCGCTGAAGGGCAAGCAGACGCAGACTGCGCAGCTCTTCCAGGCGCTGCCGTCGAAGTTCGTCCGCACCGCGGAGGCGCTTCGTGCCAAGCAGGCCGAGCAGGGCGGTGCCGAGTAATTCGGCTCGCGCATTGATCGCCGCCCGTTAGGGCGACGGTCGCAGCGGGCCCAACGTACGCCCGCCTTCATGTACACCCGGCACCAGCCGAATTAGTGGAAGGATCGCCCATCATGGCGAAGCTCAGCCAGGAAGACCTGCTTGCCCAGTTCGAGGAGCTCACCCTCATCGAGCTCTCCGAGTTCGTGAAGGCCTTCGAGGAGAAGTTCGACGTCACCGCCGCCGCGGCCGTCGCCGCCGCCCCGGCCGGCCCGGGCGCCGTTGTCGAGGCCGTCGAGGAGCAGGACGAGTTCGACGTCGTCCTCACCGGCGCCGGCGAGAAGAAGATCCAGGTCATCAAGGTCGTGCGCGAGCTCACCTCCCTGGGCCTCAAGGAGGCCAAGGACCTCGTCGACGGCACCCCGAAGCCGGTCCTCGAGAAGGTCACCAAGGAGGCCGCCGAGAAGGCTGCCGAGTCCCTCAAGGCTGCCGGCGCCTCGGTCGAGGTCAAGTAACCTCGCGAGTCGTCTGACTCCTTTTGAGTGTCGCTGAGGCGACGCTCGCCAAGGGCGATCACCCATCTGGGTGGTCGCCCTTCGGCGTTCTCCGGCGCACCCCTACGGCTGCCTTGCGTAGTCCGCCCCGACGAGTATGGTGATCTTCGTTGTGCCTCGGAACGGCCGTGACGGTGACGCTCTGAGAGCCATGTCGGGGCAGGGGGGCCTTGACGAACCGCACGCAGCGCGCAATTCTCAGGACGCGTCGTCACAACGATCCGCATCCGAGGCATGGATCGGCGGCGAAGAGGGCAGTATCGATGTGCATTGAGGGCGTGGCTTGCAGCAGGGGTTGAGAACAACGAGGGTCTCCCAAAACCCGCACTGGACATCAGTGGGCCTACTGGCTACACTGACCCTTTGCGCTGCCTGTTAGCTGCCTCCTGCCCGTCACCAGGGGCATGCCCATGCTTGAGCACTGTGGACCGAATCTTCCCTGACCTGGGAATTCTGTCCCCCTGTCCAGCCTGGGACCGGTACGCGCGTAGTGAGTCCGAGCCCTCGGAAGGACCCCCTCTTGGCCGCCTCGCGCACTGCCTCGACCGCGAATACGAACAACGGCGCCAGCACCGCCCCGCTGCGCATCTCCTTTGCAAAGATCAGGGAGCCCCTCGAGGTTCCGAACCTTCTTGCGCTGCAGACCGAGAGCTTTGACTGGCTGCTCGGGAATGAAGCCTGGAAGGGTCGTGTCGAGGCGGCTCTCGACAGCGGACAGGACGTCCCCACCAAGTCAGGTCTGGAGGAGATCTTCGAGGAGATCTCTCCGATCGAGGACTTCTCTGGGTCGATGTCCTTGACGTTCCGCGACCACCGTTTTGAGCCCCCGAAGAACTCCATCGACGAGTGCAAGGAGCGCGACTTCACGTTCGCCGCCCCGCTCTTCGTCACCGCTGAGTTCACCAACAACGAGACCGGCGAGATCAAGTCCCAGACGGTCTTCATGGGCGATTTCCCGCTCATGACGAACAAGGGCACCTTCGTCATCAACGGCACCGAGCGTGTCGTCGTGTCGCAGCTGGTCCGTTCGCCGGGCGTCTACTTCGATTCCTCGATCGACAAGACGTCCGACAAGGACATCTTCTCCGCCAAGATCATCCCGTCCCGGGGTGCCTGGCTGGAGATGGAGATCGACAAGCGCGACATGGTCGGTGTGCGCATCGACCGCAAGCGCAAGCAGTCGGTCACCGTTCTGCTCAAGGCTCTCGGTTGGACGACCGAGCAGATCCTCGAGGAGTTCGGCGAGTACGAGTCCATGCGCGCCACCCTGGAGAAGGACCACACCCAGGGACAGGACGACGCGCTGCTCGACATCTACCGCAAGCTGCGTCCTGGCGAGCCGCCGACCCGTGAGGCCGCTCAGACGCTGCTTGAGAACCTCTACTTCAACCCGAAGCGCTACGACCTCGCGAAGGTCGGCCGCTACAAGGTGAACAAGAAGCTGGGTGCGGACGCTCCGCTCGACGCGGGCATCCTCACGGTCGAGGACATCATCGCCTCGATCAAGTACCTGGTGAAGCTGCACGCCGGTGAGGTCGAGACCGTTGGTGACAGCGGCACGTCGATCGTCGTCGAGACCGACGACATCGACCACTTCGGCAACCGTCGTCTGCGCAACGTCGGCGAGCTCATCCAGAACCAGGTCCGCACGGGTCTGGCTCGTATGGAGCGCGTCGTCCGCGAGCGCATGACGACTCAGGACGTCGAGGCGATCACGCCGCAGACCCTGATCAACATCCGGCCGGTCGTCGCCTCCATCAAGGAGTTCTTCGGCACCAGCCAGCTGTCGCAGTTCATGGACCAGAACAACCCGCTGTCGGGTCTCACCCACAAGCGCCGTCTGTCGGCGCTTGGCCCGGGTGGTCTCTCCCGTGAGCGGGCCGGCTTCGAGGTCCGTGACGTTCACCCGTCCCACTACGGCCGCATGTGCCCGATCGAGACGCCTGAAGGCCCCAACATTGGTCTGATCGGCTCGCTCGCCTCGTACGGCCGCGTCAACGCGTTCGGCTTCGTCGAGACGCCGTACCGCAAGGTCGTCGAGGGCGTCGTCACCGACGACGTCGACTACCTGACGGCCGACGAAGAAGACCGCTTCGTGATCGCGCAGGCCAACGCCGTGCTCGGTGAGGACATGCGCTTCACGGAGTCGCGCGTCCTCGTCCGCCGTCGTGGCGGCGAGATCGACTACATCCCCGGCGACGACGTCGACTACATGGACGTCTCGCCGCGCCAGATGGTGTCGGTCGCGACCGCGATGATCCCGTTCCTCGAGCACGACGACGCCAACCGTGCCCTCATGGGCGCGAACATGATGCGTCAGGCCGTGCCGCTGATCACCGCCGAGGCTCCCCTCGTCGGCACCGGCATGGAGTACCGCTGTGCGGTCGACGCCGGTGACGTGATCAAGGCCGAGAAGGCGGGTGTGGTCCAGGAGGTCTCCGCGGACTACGTCACGGTCACGAACGACGACGGCACGTACACCACGTACCGCATCGCCAAGTTCTCCCGGTCGAACCAGGGCACCTCCGTCAACCAGAAGGTTGTCGTCGACGAGGGCGCCCGCGTGATCGAGGGCCAGGTTCTGGCCGACGGTCCCGCGACCGAAGAGGGCGAGATGGCCCTCGGCAAGAACCTGCTCGTGGCGTTCATGCCTTGGGAAGGTCACAACTACGAGGACGCGATCATCCTGTCGCAGCGCCTCGTACAGGACGACGTCCTCTCCTCGATTCACATCGAGGAGCACGAGGTCGACGCCCGTGACACCAAGCTGGGCCCGGAGGAGATCACCCGGGACATCCCGAACGTCTCCGAAGAGGTCCTCGCCGACCTCGACGAGCGCGGCATCATCCGTATCGGTGCCGAGGTCGTCGCCGGCGACATCCTCGTCGGCAAGGTCACGCCCAAGGGTGAGACCGAGCTGACGCCGGAGGAGCGTCTGCTCCGCGCGATCTTCGGTGAGAAGGCGCGCGAGGTGCGCGACACCTCGCTGAAGGTGCCGCACGGTGAGATCGGCAAGGTCATCGGCGTACGCGTCTTCGACCGTGAAGAGGGCGACGAGCTGCCGCCGGGCGTGAACCAGCTGGTTCGTGTCTACGTGGCGCAGAAGCGCAAGATCACGGACGGCGACAAGCTCGCAGGCCGGCACGGCAACAAGGGTGTCATCTCCAAGATCCTTCCGATCGAGGACATGCCCTTCCTTGAGGACGGCACGCCGGTCGACATCATCCTCAACCCGCTGGGTGTCCCGTCCCGAATGAACCCGGGTCAGGTCCTGGAGATCCACCTCGGCTGGCTCGCCAGCCAGGGCTGGGACGTCTCCGGTCTCAGCGAGGACTGGGCGCAGAGCCTGCAGCGCATCGGCGCCGACCAGGTCGCCCCGCGGACGAACGTCGCGACTCCGGTCTTCGACGGCGCCCGCGAGGACGAGCTGACCGGCCTCCTCGAGCACACCGTCCCGAACCGCGACGGCGACCGCATGGTCATGCCGTCCGGCAAGGCGCGGATGTTCGACGGACGCTCCGGCGAGCCGTTCCCGGACCCGATCTCGGTCGGGTACATGTACATCCTCAAGCTGCACCACCTGGTCGACGACAAGCTCCACGCTCGTTCGACCGGTCCGTACTCCATGATCACCCAGCAGCCGCTGGGTGGTAAGGCTCAGTTCGGTGGTCAGCGCTTCGGTGAGATGGAGGTGTGGGCGCTTGAGGCTTATGGCGCCGCGTACGCCCTCCAGGAGCTGCTGACGATCAAGTCCGACGACGTGACCGGCCGCGTGAAGGTCTACGAGGCCATCGTCAAGGGCGAGAACATCCCCGAGCCCGGCATTCCCGAGTCCTTCAAGGTGCTCATCAAGGAAATGCAGTCGCTCTGCCTCAACGTGGAGGTGCTGTCCTCGGACGGCATGTCCATCGAGATGCGCGACACCGACGAGGACGTCTTCCGCGCGGCGGAGGAGCTCGGTATCGACCTGTCCCGGCGCGAGCCGAGCAGCGTCGAAGAGGTCTGACGGGTTGGCCGGCCGGACCTCGTGTCCGGCCGGCTCTCCCCGGACCCGTTCAGACCATGATTGAGACTCGACCCCGAAAGAGGGATTGACGACAAAGTGCTCGACGTCAACTTCTTCGACGAGCTGCGGATCGGCCTTGCCACCGCGGACGACATCCGACAGTGGTCCCACGGCGAGGTCAAGAAGCCGGAGACCATCAACTACCGCACGCTCAAGCCCGAGAAGGACGGACTCTTCTGCGAGAAGATCTTCGGTCCGACCCGGGACTGGGAGTGCTACTGCGGTAAGTACAAGCGTGTCCGCTTCAAGGGCATCATCTGCGAGCGCTGCGGCGTCGAGGTCACTCGCGCCAAGGTGCGTCGTGAGCGGATGGGCCACATTGAGCTGGCCGCCCCTGTCACGCACATCTGGTACTTCAAGGGCGTCCCGTCGCGCCTCGGCTACCTGCTTGATCTCGCCCCGAAGGACCTCGAAAAGGTCATCTACTTCGCGGCGTACATGATCACGTTCGTGGACGAGGAGCGCCGTACGCGTGACCTGCCCTCCCTGGAGGCGCACGTCTCCGTGGAGCGTCAGCAGGTCGAGAACCGTCGCGACTCCGACCTGGAGGCCCGCGCCAAGAAGCTCGAGACCGACCTGGCCGAGCTTGAGGCCGAGGGCGCCAAGGCCGACGTGCGCCGCAAGGTGCGCGAAGGTGCCGAGCGGGAGATGAAGCAGCTGCGCGACCGTGCGCAGCGCGAGATCGACCGTCTCGACGAGGTCTGGAACCGCTTCAAGAACCTCAAGGTCCAGGACCTGGAGGGTGACGAGCTGCTCTACCGCGAGCTGCGTGACCGCTTCGGCACGTACTTCGACGGTTCGATGGGTGCCGCTGCACTGCAGAAGCGCCTTGAGTCGTTCGACCTGGATGAGGAAGCCGAGCGGCTTCGCGAGATCATCCGTACCGGCAAGGGCCAGAAGAAGACCCGTGCGCTCAAGCGCCTCAAGGTCGTCTCCGCGTTCCTGCAGACCAGCAACAGCCCCAAGGGCATGGTGCTCGACTGCGTGCCGGTCATCCCGCCGGACCTGCGTCCGATGGTGCAGCTGGACGGTGGCCGCTTCGCGACCTCCGACCTGAACGACCTGTACCGCCGCGTGATCAACCGCAACAACCGCCTGAAGCGACTCCTTGACCTCGGCGCCCCCGAGATCATCGTGAACAACGAGAAGCGCATGCTTCAGGAGGCCGTCGACGCGCTCTTCGACAACGGCCGTCGTGGTCGCCCGGTCACGGGCCCCGGCAACCGTCCGCTGAAGTCGCTGTCCGACATGCTCAAGGGCAAGCAGGGTCGTTTCCGTCAGAACCTTCTCGGTAAGCGTGTGGACTACTCCGCGCGTTCCGTGATCGTCGTCGGCCCGCAGCTGAAGCTGCACCAGTGTGGTCTGCCGAAGGCCATGGCACTGGAGCTCTTCAAGCCGTTCGTGATGAAGCGCCTGGTCGACCTGAACCACGCGCAGAACATCAAGTCGGCGAAGCGCATGGTCGAGCGCGGCCGCACGGTCGTGTACGACGTCCTGGAAGAGGTCATCGCCGAGCACCCGGTTCTCCTGAACCGTGCGCCGACGCTGCACCGCCTCGGCATCCAGGCCTTCGAGCCGCAGCTGGTCGAGGGCAAGGCCATTCAGATCCACCCGCTCGTCTGCACCGCGTTCAACGCGGACTTCGACGGTGACCAGATGGCCGTGCACCTGCCGCTCTCCGCGGAGGCGCAGGCCGAGGCCCGCATCCTGATGCTGTCCTCGAACAACATCCTGAAGCCGGCAGACGGCCGTCCCGTCACCATGCCGACCCAGGACATGGTTCTCGGTCTCTTCTTCCTCACGACGGACGAGGAAGAGCGCAAGGTCATCGGTGAGGGCCGTTCGTTCGGTTCCTCCGCCGAGGCGACCATGGCGTTCGACGCCAAGGAGCTCTCGCTCCAGGCGAAGGTCGACATCCGCTTCCCGGTGGGCACCATCCCGCCGCGCGGCTGGACCCCGCCGGCCGTCGAAGAGGGCGAGCAGGAGTACCAGCAGGGCGACAGCTTCCGGCTGCGTACGACCCTGGGCCGCGCGCTCTTCAACGAGCTGCTGCCCGAGGACTACCCGTTCGTCGACTACTCGGTGGGCAAGAAGCAGCTCTCCGAGATCGTCAACGACCTGGCCGAGCGCTACCCCAAGGTCATCGTGGCGGCGACGCTCGACAACCTGAAGGCGGCGGGCTTCTTCTGGGCGACCCGTTCCGGTGTCACCGTGGCCATCTCCGACGTCGTGGTCCCCGAGGCCAAGAAGGCGATCGTCGCTGGCTACGAGGCGCAGGACGAGAAGGTCCAGAAGCAGTACGAGCGCGGTCTGATCACCAAGGACGAGCGCACGCAGGAGCTCATCGCGATCTGGACCAAGGCGACCAACGAGGTTGCCGAGGCGATGAACGCGAACTTCCCCAAGACGAACCCCATCTTCATGATGGTTGACTCGGGTGCCCGAGGAAACATGATGCAGATGCGTCAGATCGCCGGTATGCGTGGTCTGGTGTCGAACGCCAAGAACGAGACGATCCCGCGTCCGATTAAGGCCTCCTTCCGTGAGGGTCTCTCGGTCCTGGAGTACTTCATCTCGACTCACGGTGCTCGTAAGGGTCTTGCGGACACGGCTCTCCGTACCGCTGACTCCGGTTACCTCACCCGTCGTCTGGTCGACGTCTCTCAGGACGTCATCATTCGCGAGGAGGACTGTGGCACCGAGCGCGGTCTGAAGCTGAAGATCGCGGTCAAGGGCGAGGACGGTGTGCTCCGCAAGACGGAGAACGTCGAGACCTCGGTGTACGCCCGCATGCTGGCCGAAGACGTCGTCATCGACGGCAAGGTCATCGCGCCGGCGAACGTCGACCTCGGTGACGTCCTCATCGACGCCCTGGTCGCCAACGGCGTCGAGGAGGTCAAGACCCGTTCGGTCCTGACCTGCGAGTCCGCGGTCGGCACCTGTGCCTTCTGCTACGGCCGTTCGCTCGCCACCGGCAAGCTGGTCGACATCGGTGAGGCGGTCGGCATCATCGCCGCCCAGTCCATCGGTGAGCCCGGCACGCAGCTGACGATGCGTACGTTCCACACCGGTGGTGTGGCCGGTGACGACATCACCCAGGGTCTGCCCCGTGTCGTCGAGCTCTTCGAGGCTCGTACGCCCAAGGGTGTCGCCCCGATCTCGGAGGCGGCAGGCCGCATCCGTATCGAGGAGACCGAGAAGACCAAGAAGATCGTCGTCACTCCGGACGACGGCAGCGACGAGACGCCGTTCCCGATCTCGAAGCGTGCCAAGGTCCTCGTGCGTGAGGGTGACCACGTCGAGGTGGGCCAGAAGCTCACCTTCGGTGCCACCAACCCGCACGACGTGCTGCGGATCCTCGGTCAGCGCGCGGTCCAGGTCCACCTGGTCGGCGAAGTCCAGAAGGTCTACAACAGCCAGGGCGTGTCGATCCACGACAAGCACATCGAGATCATCATCCGGCAGATGCTGCGCCGCGTGACGATCATCGAGTCCGGCGACGCGGAGCTGCTGCCGGGCGAGCTCGTCGAGCGCTCGAAGTTCGAGACCGAGAACCGTCGCACGGTCACGGAAGGCGGCCACCCGGCCTCCGGCCGTCCGCAGCTGATGGGTATCACCAAGGCCTCGCTGGCAACGGAGTCCTGGCTGTCGGCCGCCTCCTTCCAGGAGACGACCAGGGTCCTGACGGACGCGGCGATCAACGCCAAGTCCGACTCCCTGATCGGCCTCAAGGAGAACGTCATCATCGGTAAGCTCATCCCGGCCGGTACGGGTCTCTCCCGCTACCGCAACATCCGGGTGGAGCCGACCGAAGAGGCCAAGGCAGCGATGTACTCGGCCGTCGGCTACGACGACATCGACTACTCGCCCTTCGGCACGGGCTCCGGCCAGGCTGTTCCGCTGGAGGACTACGACTACGGGCCTTACAACCAGTAGGCGTTGCTTGAGTTGAACTGAAGGGCGCTCGCTCCGTTTCTTACGGGGTGGGCGCCCTTTGGCGTTCTTCAGTGGCCGGGCTGTTGGAGCTGTCGGCGGAGCCGCTGCAGCCGGGTGTGGTGATCCGGCTTCGAGGAGAGCAGGGAAGGCGCCGGGAAGAGACGGCCGTAGCGATGAACCGGGGCGGGCGCCTTCGAGGCTTCCTCGTCGGTGATGAAGCGCTGCAGCACCGCGACCAGCTGGGGACCGAAGCCGCGCAGGGCTGCGGCCTGGTCGGCGCGTAGCTCGGCACGCCTGCTCACTGCGGCGAGCAGCCATGGAGTGAGCGCCAGCAGGAACAGCCAGGGGAACAGATAGAGCAGTACCAGCCCGGCCAGGCTCGCCAGCAGGATGAGTCGGCGGTTGGCTTCCTTGGCCTGGTGGTGCCGATGGGGGAGCGTGAGCTGGTGCAGTGCCCGCAGGGCGCGCCAGAGGAGGCGCCAGGGCAGGGCGTACCAGTTGCTCAGGAGTGCGGACCAGGAGTGCCCCGCGACATGGTGGCTGAGTTCATGGGCGAGCACTGCCGCGAGTTGGCCCGGCGGGAGACGTAGCGCCGCCGAGGTGACGGTCACGATGTGTCCCGCTGCGGCCTCCGCGTTGAGTTCCTCGCTCTCGGCGATCCAGAGCTGGTACGTGGCCGCGTCCGCTCCAAAGCGGGTGGTGACGTCGTGCCAGACCGTTTCCAGCTGATCAGTCTCGACGAGGGACGGTGGCCTGTGGCCGAAGACGTGGTGGGCCAGGAACGTCTCCGTCGGGCGGTGGAAGATCAGCACACCGCTGAGCAGCCACCCGGTGACCGTGGCCCAGAGGGGAATGCCGGTCGCGCTCTCCAGTACGTACGCCAGACAGGCCACGACAAAGAGGCTGGCCGCGGCGTGCGGCAGGTGGAGCGCCAGCGAGCCGACGGCGAGGACGTCAGCGCCCCTGCGGCGGGCCGCTATGTGGACGCGACCTGCGTGGGGCACGTGGACCTCGGGGTGCTGGACGTGCTCGGCCGCGGACGCCTCCATCCCTGAGGCGCCGGATATTCGTAGCGCCTCAGGTTCCGCGTCCGTTAATGGCTTCAGTAAGGCATCGGGCGAGCGCGGCGTTGGTGCGGAGACCGGCCCGGGGTAGCGGGGGGACGCCACCGAATCCTGTTCGGGGTACTCCGGTTCGTACGGCTGGGACATAGTGCTCCTTCTTTTCGGTACGGGCTTTCTCAGCCGAGCAGTAAGGCCGCGGGCAGCAGCAGGGCCGCCGCCGTGAGAGCCAAAAGGCCGACGCGTATCCACAGGTGCTTGTGTGCGGCGATCCGACTTGTGGCCGC
Organism: Streptomyces sp. NPDC055239; assembly: GCF_053606205.1. NCBI lineage: Bacteria > Bacillati > Actinomycetota > Actinomycetes > Kitasatosporales > Streptomycetaceae > Streptomyces > Streptomyces sp. NPDC055239. The sequence continues at coordinate 233,419 of NZ_JBSGRD010000009.1, forward strand.
AAGCGCGGTCACAAGAAGGAAAGTTGGATCGCGGTCGGCCGCCGCCAGCGCTTGTGCCAGGGAGCCTGAGTCGGCGGCGCGTCGGATGTCGCCGAAATAGCCGAGTGGTAGCCCGGGCTCCCAGTCGCTCTTGCGGTAGCGAGGCACGACAGCGAGGAGCATCGAGAGCAAGGAGGCCGCGAGTGCGCAGATTCCGGCCCACCAGACGACTGCCCAGGCCAAGGCGAGCTGGGACGGGTCCCAGCCGCGGCCCGCGACGAGGCCGCCGAGCAGCCCCACCGCCATCGCGATGGCACCGACCACTACAGCCGCCTTGCTGTCGGCGCGGCTGATCTCGGCCCGCACCTCGGTGAGCAGCCTTGCGCCGGACTGCGATTCCTCGGGGGTCATACGCACCCGGCCCGGCCGTTTGGGTGCTGGGCGGCCAGATCGGATGGCTTGCGCAGCGGGTCTTCCGGCTGCGCTTCGGCCGATTCGCTCACGGCCTGAGTGAATACGGACCTGAACAGCGCGAGTACCAGCTGCTGAGGCTCCTCCAGCTGGTACTTCTCCAGGGTTTCGTCCGGCAGGACCCGGTCGATGAGCCCGAGCTGGTTCTCGATCATCCTCTTCTCGTCGGCGCGCAGGTTCTCCACGACCAGGTGCGTGTCCTGTGCGTGCTCGGCCAGGTGGAGGAGGAGGGCGTCGAGTCCACCCTTGGCCAGGTGGTGGCGGTAGAACTCGATCTTCCGTGCCTTGAGCTGTTGCTGCTGTTCCAGTCGCAGCAGCTCCACCTCGTGTTCGGACAGCGCTGCTGCCGCGTTGTACCGGGCCGCGCGCAGGCGCCCTTGCTGGGCGCGCTCGTCGGGGTCACGGCGCAGCCGTGCTGTGCCGCCGAGTCGGAGCCCTTGCTGTGCCGCGTGGTCGCCGGAAGCGTCGAGGATCTGTTGCACGGAAACCTCGGCGCGCGCACTCGAGGAGATGGGGAACTCTCGGGTCACAGGCCGCAGCAGGCGGTGGAGCACGCGGTTCAGCAGGGCTGGGATGTCGCGTTCCTGGCTGACGACGAAGCGCTCCGGATCGGTCACCTGCCAGGTGAGATCGAAGGTGGTATCGAACTCGAAGCTGTCGATGTCGCTGGGCAGAAGAGTGCACAGGCGCAGGGGATGAACGCCCAGATCGACCTCGTACACGGCGGTTCGGCCACGGAGGTTTGTGGGGCGCCGTGGAGGCAGATATGTCTCGTACGAGTCACCGGCCCCGGCGACCACGAGGGCGCAGTCGGCGCGCCCCAGATAACGGCGGCCGGGGATCTCGTAGCGCGACAGCTGGCGCACTGCGAGGACGGGATCGATCAGCCGATTGGGCCGACCGCTCTGCACTGGACGAGCGTCCAGGTAGTCCAGCTCGTTGGGGCCGCTGGGTTCGTGGTGCTTGTTCAGGCTGATCTGATCGGTCAGCTCGGCCAGGCCGTGCCAGGCGTGGTTTTTGACTGCCTCAGGTGTAGTCGGCCCCTCTTGGGATGACCTTGGTGTCTGGCTTTCAGGGTGATCCTGACCCGTCGCCACGGAGGGCTCCTCTCCGGCTCATGACTTCGCTGCGACAACTGCTCGCAGGCGGTGTGTGACGTGCAGCGGGCTGCCATCGGCGTCGTGCGCCGTGCGCAGGAGGTGGTCGATCCGTCGCCGGTCCGCGTCGGTATCGGCGAGCGCGGCCAGCAGCGACGTCAAGGACTGCTCGGTGTAGGGGTCGCGCTCCGCCACGCGGACCCACCGCTGCAAGGTCTCCCGGGCCCTGTCGGTGTGGGCGCGGTCGCGCAGCCCGGCGCGCCAGAGGCCCGCGACGAGTTCGTCCTCGTCGCTTTCGGCGGAGGAACGGGCATCGGTGAACCACTTCAGGACGAGAGGGCGGTCCGTGCCCTCTTCGGACTCACGGCAGGCGAGGCCGAAGGCACGCAGCGCGTGGTCGTGCAGTGCGTCGTCGTGCGGTGCCAGGTCGTCCTGGGCCAGCGGGGCGAGCAGCGGGAGTACCGGCCCATGGGCCGCGAGCAGCAACAGCTGGGTGGCTTCGGCGAGTTGGCTCACCTCCTCTTCCTCGTCGTTCTCCAGGCGCACGGTGTCGAGCAGAGCGTCCAGCGCCTCCACCGGCTGCATCGGGCCGAGGAGTCCGTAGACGCGGATCGCTGTCCACCGGCGACTGGGGTGTTCGCCGGTGCACCAGGCATGCAGGATGCGGGACACGCCCCGCACCTGGAGAAGGCTGGCCAGGCTGAGCGTGTTGGCGGCGTTCAGCCAGCCGTTGTAGGACCTGCCGCCGGCCCAGGGCTCGATCAGGTGCGCCATGGCGGATGGCAGGTCCGCCTGGGCGAGGAGTGCCGTGGCCGCGGCGGCCCGGGTGCGGACCAGCGGGCGTCCGTCCCTCGCGAGCTGCTGGATCCAGCGCACCAGGGCGGTGCGCGCGGAGGGGTGCACGGCCCAGACCTCGTGGAGCAGCACGCGTGCGGTCTGCGTGTCCTGGAACTCGGCCCTGTACTGGGAGACCGGGCCCCACTCGGTGACCTCGTCCTGCGTGCTACCGACGGCGTGGGCGAGTTTGAGACGCGATGCCGTGGAGCTGCCGAAGATCGGGATCAGGGGTGGCTTATGAGGGTTGGCCGTCGTCTGGAGTTCGACGAAGAGGCTGTCGCCGAGTTCCGCTGCGATCGCGTACGGGGCCTTGTCGAAGACGGCGAGCGCGATGAGGAACGCCTTGTCGCGCAGTTCGTCGCCGCCCTCCTTTTCCGGCGACGTGAGCCACCCGGAAACCCGGTCCGCCAGGGCCGACTGTGCGAAGTCGACCAGTTCTTCCTCGTCGAGTTCGCCTCGGTGGTGGGCGGCGAGTTGATCCGCGAACTTCTTGGTCTCGCCCGGCTGGTGAGTCCGGCCGAGGAATTCCTGGACTGATGGGAGCAGCCGCAGCCGCTCCCATGCCTCTCTGCCGACCAGCGCCGTGACATGAGCGGAGAGGACGGCCTCGACCGGTGGCGGTTCCCACGGGACGCAGGGGACGTCGCGAAGGACCGCCGACGTATCGACGGTGATCACGAACCGGCCGCCGTGCCGCCGCAACTTGTCCCGCATGCCCAGGACGTGTGCCTCCAGGAGCGGACGGCTGCGGCTGGTCGACAGGTCGTGCAGGAGGAAGCCGGGCGAGTTCTCGAGGGCGTCCGGCAAGGCTGTCGGGGCGGTGCCCGGGTCGAACGACTGGATGGGGCGGGCGCCGAGCCGATGCAGCAGCATGAGCGCCGCGGACCGGCGTCCTGTGCCTCGGCTCCCTCTGAGGACGACGACATGGTTGTCGCGGAGTTGCTCCAGCGCCGCGTGGAAGCTCGGGCAGGTCTGGAAGACGGCCGTCACCTCCTCGACGTCCTTGCCGGGGACCTGGCCGGACACCGAACGGGAGCCCGCGCCGAAGCCTTGGGGGCTGAGGTTGAAGTTGACGTCGCCGGCGACATGACCGCCGGTGAGCCCGAGCTGGTCGCCGAAAACCAGGCTGCCGATGAAGTCAGGCGCATGGTCGATCAGGTCGCGGCGAGCGGCCCATGCGGGCTGCCGTTCCTCCGGGTCCTGGTCCGGCTCCTGGCTTTGGCCGCCCTCGGAGGCACCGTCGTCCGGCTTGGTGTCCGGATCAGGCTTCTCACTCTTCTCGGGGCGCTCGCCCTTCGGCGGCTTCTCCGGCTTGGCCTCTTCCTGGCTCACTTCCGGTCACCCCGCTCTCCGCTCCGCAAGTCGAAGTTGACGTCGCCGGCGACATGACCGCCGGTGACTCCGTACTGCGAGCCCATGATCTGAGTGCTGGCAGGGGAGGCGTCGGTGGAGGTCGCGACGGCAGGGGAGGGGGCAGCGGGCCGGGAGTCCCCGCGGTCGGCCTGCTCGGGCGTCGACACCTGGTGCAGCCAGGCGCTGCTTGGCCCTTCCTTGGTCTGCACGGCGACCTTGTGGAACTTCTCAGGGCGTATGCCGTGGTGGCCGTGGCGCACCACGCCTTGGTAGACGGTGTCGGAGACGCAGAGGACGCTGCTGTCGGCGCCGGTCCGCAGGGCCTCGCGCAGTGGCTCGGCATCCAACAGGCGGAAGGCGTGGTTCAGGTCCCCGCCGATCCAGCCCTTCTCGTCCACAGCGACGTATCCGGCCGCCAGCACGATACGCAGCCGCATCCGGGTACTGCCCGCCATCAGCCGGTTCTTGGCGTGCAGCAGCATCGGAGTCTCGTTGAGCAGTGCTTTCAGCAGCCCGGACACCGGAACGTTCGCGTCGATCAGTTCGACGACGGAGTCGCCTCGATCGGCGCGGAGCCGAGCGGTTTCGCTGACGTCGGCCGCGACGAGGGTGCCGTCGGCGACGTCGTAGAGCATGCGTCGGAGAAAGGCCTGCTCGACATCGTCTCTGGTGCCGAACTGCTCGATGTCGAAGAGCAGGATCGTGCGGTTCAGGGGGTCGCTCATGTCTGCCTCTCGCCGGTTCGATTCCGTTGACCAGCACGATGGCGGGGCGGGGCGAGACGGCAGAGGCCCGATGACGCGGAAGAAGTGTGACCACGTGCACAGAGTTACGTTTAGTTATGCATCGCTCACTCGTCGATTCCCGCCCCGCTGCCGATTCCGGCTATGCGGCGCAGGATGTCGGGCCGGACGACGATGATGCGGCGGCGGCTCGTGACGACGACTTTCCTGTCGCGCAACTCCTTCAGGAGCCGGGCCACCGCCTCCCGGGACGCCCCGACCGAACCGGCGAACTCTTGCTGGCTGAGCGGGACGGTGAGCTCGATGCCCTCATCGGTCCGGATGCCATGGGTGCGTACGAGGTCGAGCAGCAGGACGGCGAGCCGTTCGCGCACCGCGAGTGCCGCCCACTCGAGACGGCGGCGGTCGGTGGAGCGCTGCCGGTCGGTGGCCAGGCCAAGCAGCTTGAGCGCCACCTGGGGGCTGCCGGTGAGGAATCTCGTGAAGCGGCTCTCCTCTATGGCCACCGCCTCGACCTGCTCAAGGGCGGTCACGGTCGCCGAGCGGCCACGTCCGCTGAGGGAGGCGCCCTCGCCGATGATGTCGCCGGGGCCGCGTAGAGCGAGGAGGGCCTCGTAGCCGTTGGCTGCGGTCGCCGTGACCTTGGTCCAGCCTTGGAGGAGCAGCAGTACATGGGCGGAGGGCTCGTCCTGGCGCATGATGACGCCGCGTCCGGGATAGCTCAGGGGCCGGCCGATCGCGAGCAGCGCGGTGCGGTCGTCCCTCTCGAGGCGTGCGAGAAAGGGCACCCGGTCGTCCAGGCCATCACCGTCGCGCGCGTACGCTTGCCCCCCGGCCATCCCGCTGCCCCCGTGTTCACGTGCGCCGATGCCATTGATCCAGCAACCAGTCAACGTACTTGAGGCAGCCGCTCGGGGAACGAGCGACAACCGGCCGTGCTGGCCGAGACCGAACACATCGGAGCCGAAAAGCCCGGCGTGTCGCCCCCCACCGCATTTGTTTTGACCGAAGCCGATGAGGTAGGTACGCTCAGACCTTGTGCCTGGGGTGTGCCTGGGCTCGCGCGCGTGTCTTCAGCCGCATCGTGAGTCCGAGAACGGCCACCGTAATCTGCGCCTCTTTCCGCCTTGCGGCGGGAGTCTGCAGTATTCGACACACCCGACCGCGTGGGTCGGCGACGTTCCAGGTTAGCTTTACTATTCGGCACACAGAAACCGGAGAAGTAGTGCCTACGATCCAGCAGCTGGTCCGAAAGGGCCGGCAGGACAAGGTCGAGAAGAACAAGACGCCCGCACTCGAGGGTTCGCCCCAGCGCCGCGGCGTCTGCACGCGTGTGTTCACGACCACCCCGAAGAAGCCGAACTCGGCCCTCCGTAAGGTCGCGCGTGTGCGTCTGACCTCCGGGATCGAGGTCACGGCCTACATTCCGGGTGAGGGACACAACCTGCAGGAGCACTCCATCGTGCTCGTGCGTGGTGGCCGTGTGAAGGACCTGCCGGGTGTTCGTTACAAGATCATCCGCGGCTCCCTTGACACCCAGGGCGTCAAGAACCGCAAGCAGGCCCGCAGCCGCTACGGCGCCAAGAAGGAGAAGTAGAAATGCCTCGTAAGGGCCCCGCCCCGAAGCGCCCGGTCATCATCGACCCGGTCTACGGTTCTCCTCTGGTGACTTCCCTCATCAACAAGGTGCTGCTGAACGGCAAGCGCTCCACCGCTGAGCGCATCGTGTACGGCGCCATGGAGGGCCTGCGCGAGAAGACCGGCAACGACCCGGTCATCACGCTCAAGCGCGCGCTGGAAAACATCAAGCCGACTCTCGAGGTCAAGTCCCGCCGTGTCGGTGGCGCGACCTACCAGGTCCCGATCGAGGTCAAGCCGGGCCGTGCGAACACGCTCGCCCTGCGCTGGCTGGTCGGTTACTCCCGCGCCCGTCGCGAGAAGACCATGACCGAGCGTCTGCTCAACGAGCTCCTCGACGCCTCCAACGGCCTTGGTGCCGCTGTGAAGAAGCGTGAGGACACCCACAAGATGGCCGAGTCCAACAAGGCCTTCGCGCACTACCGCTGGTAGTCGCTACCCACATCGAGACCGAGAGAAGACTGAGCCGATATGGCTACCACTTCACTTGACCTGGCCAAGGTGCGCAACATCGGCATCATGGCTCACATCGACGCGGGCAAGACGACGACCACCGAGCGGATCCTGTTCTACACCGGTGTGTCGTACAAGATCGGTGAAGTCCACGATGGCGCCGCCACCATGGACTGGATGGAGCAGGAGCAGGAGCGTGGCATCACGATCACCTCTGCTGCCACCACCTGTCACTGGCCGATGAACGACGTCGACCACACCATCAACATCATCGACACCCCGGGCCACGTCGACTTCACCGTCGAGGTGGAGCGTTCGCTCCGCGTGCTCGACGGTGCCGTGACGGTGTTCGACGGCGTCGCCGGTGTTGAGCCCCAGTCCGAGACTGTGTGGCGTCAGGCTGACCGCTACGGCGTCCCGCGTATTTGCTTCGTCAACAAGCTCGACCGTACGGGTGCCGAGTTCCACCGCTGCGTCGACATGATCATCGACCGCCTCGGTGCGACCCCCATCGTCATGCAGCTGCCCATCGGCGCAGAGGCTGACTTCAAGGGTGTCGTCGACCTCGTCACGATGAAGGCCTTCGTCTGGTCCGCAGAGACCAAGATGGGCGAGGCGTACGACATCGTCGACATCCCCGCGACGCACACCGAGGCCGCTGATGAGTGGCGCGGGAAGCTTCTCGAGGCTGTCGCCGAGAACGACGAGCAGATGATGGAGCTGTACCTCGAGGGCCAGGAGCCCACCGAGGACCAGCTGTACGACGCGATCCGTCGCATCACCATCGCCTCCGGCAAGGGCGGCGACACCACCGTCACCCCCGTGTTCTGCGGCACCGCGTTCAAGAACAAGGGCGTTCAGCCCCTGCTCGACGCGGTCGTGCGTTACCTGCCTTCGCCCCTGGACGTCGAGGCCATCGAAGGCCACGACGTCAAGGACCCCGAGGTCGTCGTCAAGCGCAAGCCTTCTGACGAGGAGCCCCTTTCGGCCCTCGCGTTCAAGATCGCGAGCGACCCGCACCTCGGCAAGCTCACCTTCGTCCGGATCTACTCCGGTCGCCTGGAGGCCGGCACCGCGGTGCTGAACTCCGTCAAGGGCAAGAAGGAGCGCATCGGCAAGATCTACCGCATGCACGCGAACAAGCGTGAGGAGATCGCGTCGGTGGGCGCCGGTGACATCGTCGCCGTCATGGGCCTGAAGCAGACCACCACCGGTGAGACGCTGTGTGACGACAAGAAGCCGGTCATCCTGGAGTCCATGGACTTCCCGGCGCCGGTCATTCAGGTCGCCATCGAGCCCAAGTCCAAGGGTGACCAGGAGAAGCTGGGTGTAGCCATCCAGCGTCTCTCGGAGGAGGACCCCTCCTTCCAGGTCCACTCGGACGAGGAGACCGGCCAGACCATCATCGGTGGTATGGGCGAGCTTCACCTCGAGGTGCTCGTCGACCGCATGAAGCGCGAATTCCGCGTCGAGGCGAACGTCGGCAAGCCCCAGGTCGCGTACCGCGAGACGATCCGCAAGGCCGTCGAGCGCGTGGACTACACCCACAAGAAGCAGACCGGTGGTACCGGTCAGTTCGCCAAGGTGCAGATCGCGATCGAGCCCATCGAGGGCGGCGAGGCGTCGTACGAGTTCGTGAACAAGGTCACCGGTGGCCGTATCCCGCGGGAGTACATCCCGTCGGTCGACGCCGGTGCGCAGGAGGCCATGCAGTTCGGCATCCTGGCGGGCTACGAGATGACTGGTGTTCGCATCACGCTTCTCGACGGCGCCTACCACGAGGTCGACTCCTCCGAGCTCGCCTTCAAGATCGCCGGATCGCAGGCCTTCAAGGAGGCCGCGCGCAAGGCCAGCCCTGTGCTGCTCGAGCCGATGATGGCCGTTGAGGTCACCACGCCCGAGGACTACATGGGCGATGTCATTGGTGACATCAACTCCCGCCGTGGCCAGATCCAGGCCATGGAGGAGCGCAGCGGCGCTCGCGTCGTGAAGGGCCTTGTGCCCCTCTCGGAGATGTTCGGCTACGTCGGAGACCTCCGCAGCAAGACGTCGGGTCGCGCAAGCTACTCAATGCAGTTCGACTCCTACGCCGAGGTTCCGCGGAACGTCGCCGAGGAGATCATCGCGAAGGCCAAGGGCGAGTAACTCAACCGAGTTGACGCTTTAGGCTTGACTCCGGAGTCTCCGGGGCATTCCGACCCTCTTCCGGGCCGGGTGCCCCGGGCCCCGGGCATCCCAGCAAAGATCACCTGGCGCCGATGAAGCAAGGCGTACAGAACCACTCCGCAGGAGGATTCAGTGGCGAAGGCAAAGTTCGAGCGGACTAAGCCGCACGTCAACATCGGCACCATCGGTCACATCGACCACGGTAAGACGACCCTCACGGCCGCCATTACCAAGGTGCTGCACGACGCGTACCCGAACCTGAACGAGGCCTCGGCCTTCGATCAGATCGACAAGGCTCCTGAGGAGCGCCAGCGCGGTATCACGATCTCGATCGCGCACGTCGAGTACCAGACGGAGACGCGTCACTACGCGCACGTCGACTGCCCCGGGCACGCGGACTACATCAAGAACATGATCACGGGTGCCGCGCAGATGGACGGCGCCATCCTCGTGGTCGCCGCCACCGACGGCCCGATGCCGCAGACCAAGGAGCACGTGCTCCTGGCCCGCCAGGTCGGCGTTCCGTACATCGTCGTCGCCCTGAACAAGGCCGACATGGTGGACGACGAGGAGATCCTGGAGCTCGTCGAGCTCGAGGTTCGTGAGCTCCTCTCCGAGTACGAGTTCCCGGGCGACGACCTTCCGGTCGTCAAGGTCTCGGCGCTCAAGGCGCTTGAGGGCGACAAGGAGTGGGGCGACTCCATCCTCAACCTGATGGCCGCCGTCGACGAGTCGATCCCGCAGCCCGAGCGTGACGTCGACAAGCCGTTCCTGATGCCGATCGAGGACGTCTTCACGATCACCGGTCGTGGCACGGTCGTCACCGGTCGTATCGAGCGTGGTGTCCTCAAGGTCAACGAGACCGTCGACATCATCGGCATCAAGACCGAGAAGACCACCACCACGGTCACCGGCATCGAGATGTTCCGCAAGCTGCTCGACGAGGGCCAGGCCGGTGAGAACGTCGGTCTGCTCCTCCGTGGCATCAAGCGCGAGGACGTCGAGCGCGGCCAGGTCATCATCAAGCCCGGTTCGGTCACGCCGCACACCGAGTTCGAGGCCCAGGCCTACATCCTGTCGAAGGACGAGGGTGGCCGTCACACCCCCTTCTTCAACAACTACCGCCCGCAGTTCTACTTCCGCACCACGGACGTGACCGGCGTCGTGACCCTCCCCGAGGGCACCGAGATGGTCATGCCGGGCGACAACACTGAGATGACCGTTGAGCTCATCCAGCCCGTCGCGATGGAAGAGGGCCTGAAGTTCGCCATCCGTGAGGGTGGCCGGACCGTCGGCGCCGGCCAGGTCACCAAGATCAACAAGTAAGCTTCCCGCTTGCTTGCGGATCGGGGTAACCCGGTTGCTCTGAACTGAGCGCACCGCAGTACACGCAGTAACGGAAGGGCCCGTATGACTTCGGTCGTACGGGCCTTTTTGCGTGGGCGGGGGCGACGACGGCGAGAGCGGCACGCAGGGCGTCCGGGGTCTGCTCGGGGCGGGGCGCGCAGCGGTGGATGGTGGGCGGCTGCGGCTGCGGCTGCGGGGCGCCGGGTCGCTCGCGAGGTGGGTTGACTGTCGCCAACCGCTGACTGGGCGGGCGGGGTGGGGTTTGGTGGGTACTTTCTTCCTCTCGGGGTTCTTGGAAGAAAGGCGTCAGCGATACCGGAGCATGAGGGGACGGGCTCCGGTGGCGTGAGAAGGCGACGACAGAAGGTGACCGGGATGTCGGAAAAGCGCGGGTCCGGGCGAGGCCGGAGTTTGACCTTCGGTGGCCACCGGGTACGATCCCCGGTCCCGATTGGCCAGCACCTGTACCCGTATGGCAGACTGTCGGGGTTGCTCGGTTGAGTGCCGATGCTGCGCGCCTCCCGCCGGGAGGACCGGAAGCGAGTCCCACAGTACTCGTCGCCCCATCTGCCGTAAGGCAGCGCTGGAGCGGACGTACGGGAATCTTCTGGGAAGCGTGGGCGGGGTACCAGCCAGGCGCCCGGTGGGTTTCTTCCCCCGGCCAGCGGTCCTTGGGCCGCGATCCCACAGCAGTGGATTTCCTTCGGGAAATTTCGTTGGTGAGATTGCGACACGCCCGACCGCGTGGGTCGGTCAGAAGATGAGTAGAACACCAGGTTCCAGAGCGTTTCGAGAGACAGGACTACCAAGTAGCCATGGCGGGACAGAAGATCCGCATCCGGCTCAAGGCCTACGACCACGAGGTCATCGACTCTTCGGCGAAGAAGATCGTCGAGACGGTGACTCGCACTGGTGCGTCGGTCGCAGGCCCGGTGCCGCTGCCCACTGAGAAGAACGTGTACTGCGTCATCAAGTCGCCGCACAAGTACAAGGACTCGCGCGAGCACTTCGAGATGCGCACGCACAAGCGCCTGATCGACATCCTCGACCCGACGCCCAAGACCGTTGACTCGTTGATGCGCCTGGACCTTCCGGCCGGCGTCGACATCGAGATCAAGCTCTGAGAGGCGCGGACAGATGACTAAGCAGATCAAGGGCGTCCTGGGCGAGAAGCTCGGCATGACCCAGGTCTGGGACGAGAACAACCGTGTCGTCCCGGTCACCGTCGTCAAGGCCGGGCCCTGCGTCGTTACCCAGGTCCGTACGAATGACTCCGACGGCTACGAGTCGGTCCAGATCGCCTTCGGCGAGATCGACCCTCGCAAGGTGAACAAGCCCCTCAAGGGTCACTTCGCCAAGGCCGACGTGACTCCCCGCCGCCACCTGGTGGAGATCCGCACCCCTGACGCCAGCGAGTACACGCTGGGCCAGGAGGTGACTGCCGAGACGTTCGAGTCCGGCGTCAAGGTTGACGTCACGGGCAAGAGCAAGGGCAAGGGCTTCGCCGGTGTCATGAAGCGTCACAACTTCAAGGGACTCGGCGCGGGTCACGGTACCCAGCGCAAGCACCGCTCTCCCGGCTCCATCGGTGGCTGTGCCACCCCGGGCCGTGTGTTCAAGGGCCTCCGCATGGCGGGCCGTATGGGCAACGAGCGGGTCACCACCCAGAACCTGACCGTTCACGCCGTTGACGCGGAGAAGGGCCTGCTCCTCATCAAGGGCGCAGTTCCCGGTCCGAACGGTGGCCTCGTCCTGGTCCGTACCGCGGCCAAGGGGGTTTGAGGAACCGATGAGTACCATTGACATCCTTTCGCCGGTTGGCGACAAGGCCGGGACGGTCGAGCTCCCCGCGGAGATCTTCGACGTAGAGAAGATCAGCATCCCGCTTCTCCACCAGGTCGTCGTCGCCCAGCTGGCCGCTGCCCGTCAGGGCACGCACAAGACCAAGCGCCGCGGTGAAGTCCGCGGTGGTGGTAAGAAGCCGTACCGCCAGAAGGGCACCGGCCGCGCGCGCCAGGGTTCGACCCGTGCGCCGCAGTTCGCAGGCGGTGGCGTCGTCCACGGCCCGCAGCCGCGTGACTACTCGCAGCGGACCCCGAAGAAGATGAAGGCCGCGGCCCTGCGCCACGCCCTCACCGACCGGGCCCGCAACGCTCGTATCCACGTTGTCACCAACGTGGTCGAGGGCGACATCTCCACGAAGGCCGCGAAGACGCTGCTCGGTAAGGTCAGCGAGCGCAAGAACGTGCTCCTGGTCATCGACCGTGCGGACGAGACTTCGCTGCTCTCCGCCCGCAACCTGCCCCAGGTGCACATCCTGGAGCCGGGCCAGCTGAACACGTACGACGTGCTCGTCTCGGACGACGTGGTCTTCACCAAGGCCGCTTTCGAGTCCTTCGTGTCTGGCCCCAAGGCCGCTGAGACCGAAGGGAGCGAAGCCTGATGGCTACGCGTCACCCGAGCATCGCGCCCAAGGCGGCCAAGGTCGCCAAGGCTGCGCGCCTCGCCAAGGCGAAGCGCCACGCCACCGAGGGCAAGAACACCGTTGAGACGCCGCTGAGCAAGAGCTTCACGGACCCCCGTGACGTCCTCGTCAAGCCGGTCGTCTCTGAGAAGAGCTACGCGCTCCTCGACGAGGGCAAGTACACCTTCGTCGTTGCGCCCGGCGCCAACAAGACCCAGATCAAGCAGGCCGTCGAGGCGGTCTTCTCGGTCAAGGTCACTGGGGTCAACACGATCAACCGCCAGGGCAAGCGCAAGCGCACCCGCACGGGGTTCGGTAAGCGCGCTGACACCAAGCGCGCGATCGTGACCCTTGCTGAGGGCGACCGTATCGACATCTTCGGCCAGGCCTCCTAACGGAGCGCCCTGGTCCGAATATCGGACGAGGACTGAGAAATGGGAATCCGCAAGTACAAGCCGACTACGCCGGGCCGTCGTGGCTCCAGCGTCGCCGACTTCGTCGAGGTAACGCGGTCCACGCCGGAGAAGTCGCTGGTCCGCCCGCTGCACAGCAAGGGCGGCCGTAACAACGCCGGTCGTGTGACCGTTCGCCACCAGGGTGGCGGACACAAGCGCGCCTACCGAGTGATCGACTTCCGTCGTCACGACAAGGACGGCGTGCCGGCGAAGGTCGCGCACATCGAGTACGACCCGAACCGCACCGCGCGCATCGCGCTCCTGCACTACGCGGACGGCGAGAAGCGCTACATCCTGGCCCCCCGCAACCTGTCGCAGGGTGACCGGGTCGAGAACGGACCGGGCGCGGACATCAAGCCGGGCAACAACCTGGCGCTCCGCAACATCCCGGTCGGTACGACCATCCACGCCATCGAGCTGCGGCCCGGCGGCGGCGCGAAGTTCGCCCGCTCCGCGGGTGCCTCCGTGCAGCTGCTGGCGAAGGAGGGCTCCATGGCCCACCTTCGTATGCCGTCCGGTGAGATCCGTCTGGTCGACGTCCGCTGCCGCGCCACGATTGGCGAGGTCGGCAACGCCGAGCAGTCGAACATCAACTGGGGCAAGGCCGGCCGTAAGCGCTGGCTTGGCGTTCGCCCGACCGTTCGCGGTGTGGCGATGAACCCGGTCGACCACCCGCACGGTGGTGGTGAAGGCAAGACTTCCGGTGGTCGTCACCCGGTCTCGCCGTGGGGTCAGAAGGAGGGTCGTACTCGTTCGCCGAAGAAGGCGAGCAACAAGTACATCGTCCGCCGCCGCAAGACGAACAAGAAGCGCTAGGAGCGGGTTTAGATGCCGCGCAGTCTCAAGAAGGGACCCTTCGTCGACGGACACCTCATCAAGAAGGTGGATGTCCAGAACGAAGCAGGTTCCAAGAACGTCATCAAGACCTGGTCCCGTCGCTCGATGATCGTCCCGGCCATGCTGGGCCACACGATCGCGGTGCACAACGGCAAGACCCACATCCCGGTGTTCGTCACCGAGGCGATGGTCGGCCACAAGCTCGGCGAGTTCTCGCCGACTCGCACCTTCCGCGGCCACGTCAAGGACGACCGGAAGTCGAAGCGCCGCTAGCGCGGGGTGGAACGACTATGACTTACACCGAAGGGACAACCATGGAAGCCAGGGCCCAGGCGCGGTACATCCGCGTCACGCCCATGAAGGCCCGCCGAGTGGTGGACCTCATCCGTGGCATGGATGCCACGGAGGCTCAGGCGGTCCTGCGTTTCGCCCCGCAGGCCGCGAGCGTGCCGGTTGGCAAGGTGCTTGACAGCGCCATTGCCAATGCTGCACACAACTACGACCACAGTGACGCCTCTTCGCTGGTAATCAGCGAGGCGTACGTGGATGAGGGCCCGACCCTGAAGCGGTTCCGTCCGCGTGCTCAGGGCCGTGCCTACCGGATCCGTAAGCGGACCAGCCACATCACCGTGGTCGTCAGCAGCAAGGAAGGAACCCGGTAATGGGCCAGAAGGTAAACCCGCACGGGTTCCGGCTCGGCATCACCACCGACTTCAAGTCGCGTTGGTACGCCGACAAGCTGTACAAGGACTACGTCAAGGAAGACGTCGCCATCCGCAGGATGATGACGTCCGGCATGGAGCGCGCCGGCATCTCGAAGGTTGAGATCGAGCGCACCCGTGACCGCGTGCGGGTGGACATCCACACCGCGCGTCCCGGCATCGTCATCGGCCGCCGTGGCGCCGAGGCCGACCGCATCCGCGGTGACCTCGAGAAGCTCACGGGCAAGCAGGTTCAGCTGAACATCCTCGAGGTCAAGAACCCCGAGGTCGACGCTCAGCTTGTCGCGCAGGCCGTTGCAGAGCAGCTGTCCTCCCGCGTCTCCTTCCGTCGCGCCATGCGTAAGAGCATGCAGTCGACGATGAAGGCCGGCGCCAAGGGCATCAAGATCCAGTGTGGCGGCCGTCTCGGCGGCGCCGAGATGTCTCGCTCGGAGTTCTACCGCGAGGGCCGCGTGCCCCTGCACACCCTCCGTGCGAACGTCGACTACGGCTTCTTCGAGGCCAAGACGACCTTCGGCCGTATCGGCGTGAAGGTCTGGATCTACAAGGGCGACGTCAAGAACATCGCCGAGGTCCGCGCCGAGAACGCCGCGGCCCGTGCGGGTAACCGCCCGGCCCGTGGCGGCGGCAACGACCGCCCGGCCCGTGGTGGCCGTGGTGGCGAGCGTGGCGGCCGCGGCCGCAAGCCGCAGCAGCAGTCCGCGCCGGCTGCCGAGGCCCCCAAGGCCGACGCTCCCGCCGCAGCTGCCGCTCCGGCTGAGAGCACCGGAACGGAGGCCTGACCGACATGCTGATCCCTCGTAGGGTCAAGCACCGCAAGCAGCACCACCCCAAGCGCAGCGGTATGTCCAAGGGTGGTACGCAGGTTGCGTTCGGCGAGTACGGGATTCAGGCCCTCACTCCGGCGTACGTGACCAACCGCCAGATCGAGGCGGCTCGTATCGCGATGACCCGCCACATCAAGCGTGGCGGCAAGGTCTGGATCAACATCTACCCGGACCGCCCGCTGACGAAGAAGCCCGCCGAGACCCGCATGGGTTCCGGTAAGGGTTCCCCCGAGTGGTGGGTCGCGAACGTCAAGCCCGGACGGGTGATGTTCGAGCTGTCCTACCCGAATGAGAAGACTGCGCGTGAGGCGCTTACCCGCGCTGCTCACAAGCTTCCGATGAAGTGCCGGATTGTTCGGCGCGAGGCAGGTGAGTCGTGATGTCGGCCGGTACCAAGGCGTCCGAGCTGCGCGAACTGGGTGACGAGGAGCTTCTCGCGAAGCTTCGCGAAGCCAAGGAAGAGCTGTTCAACCTCCGCTTCCAGGCGGCGACCGGTCAGCTCGAGAACCACGGGCGGCTCAAGGCCGTTCGTAAGGACATCGCGCGGATCTACACCCTGATGCGTGAGCGCGAGCTGGGCATCGAGACGGTGGAGAGCGCCTGATGAGCGAGAGCAACGTGACTGAGACCAAGAGCGACCGCGGATTCCGCAAGACCCGTGAGGGTCTGGTCGTCAGCGACAAGATGGACAAGACCGTCGTCGTCGCTGTCGAGGACCGCGTGAAGCACGCGCTGTACGGCAAGGTCATCCGCCGTACGAACAAGCTCAAGGCGCACGACGAGCAGAACGCTGCCGGCGTCGGCGACCGCGTCCTCCTTATGGAGACGCGTCCGCTGTCGGCGACCAAGCGCTGGCGCATCGTCGAGATCCTCGAGAAGGCCAAGTAAATCTCTGAGGGGTATCCCTCGGAGTTCGTTCCGCCAGGCTCGGTGAGCTCCGTGAAGCAATATGCGGAGCTCGCCGGGAACCGGCAGACAATCAGGAGATAGACGTGATCCAGCAGGAGTCGCGACTTCGGATCGCCGACAACACGGGTGCGAAGGAAATTCTCACCATTCGTGTTCTCGGTGGCTCGGGTCGCCGCTACGCGGGTATCGGTGACGTCATCGTCGCCACCGTCAAGGACGCGATCCCCGGTGGCAACGTGAAGAAGGGTGACGTCGTCAAGGCCGTCATCGTTCGCACCGTCAAGGAGCGCCGCCGTCCCGACGGCTCGTACATCCGTTTCGACGAGAACGCCGCCGTCATTCTGAAGAACGACGGCGACCCTCGCGGCACCCGTATCTTCGGCCCGGTGGGCCGTGAGCTGCGCGAGAAGAAGTTCATGAAGATCATCTCGCTCGCGCCGGAGGTGCTGTAAGCATGAAGATCAAGAAGGGCGACCTGGTTCAGGTCATCACCGGTAAGGACAAGGGCAAGCAGGGCAAGGTCATTGCCTCTTACCCGCGCGACGAGCGCGTCCTGGTCGAGGGTGTCAACCGGGTCAAGAAGCACACGAAGGCCGGCCCGACCGCCAGCGGTTCGCAGGCCGGCGGCATCGTGACCACCGAAGCCCCTGTCCACGTCTCCAACGTCCAGCTGGTCGTGGAGAAGGACGGCAACAAGGTCGTCACGCGTGTCGGTTTCCGCTTCGACGATGACGGCAACAAGATCCGCGTTGCCAAGCGGACGGGTGAGGACATCTGATGACGACCACCACCAGCCCGCGTCTGAAGACGAAGTACCGCGAGGAGATCGCGGGCAAGCTGCAGGAAGAGTTCTCCTACGAGAACGTCATGCAGACCCCCGGTCTCGTCAAGATCGTGGTCAACATGGGTGTCGGCGACGCCGCCCGTGACTCGAAGCTCATGGACGGTGCCGTCCGTGACCTGACCACCATCACGGGTCAGAAGCCGGCCATCACCAAGGCCCGGAAGTCCATCGCGCAGTTCAAGCTGCGCGAGGGTCAGCCGATCGGCTGCCACGTCACGCTCCGTGGCGACCGCATGTGGGAGTTCCTGGACCGCACCCTGTCGCTCGCGCTTCCGCGCATCCGCGACTTCCGTGGTCTGTCCCCCAAGCAGTTCGACGGCCGTGGCAACTACACCTTCGGTCTCACGGAGCAGGTCATGTTCCACGAGATCGACCAGGACAAGATCGACCGCGTCCGGGGTATGGACATCACCGTGGTCACCACGGCGACCAACGACGCTGAGGGCCGTGCGCTCCTTCGTCACCTCGGCTTCCCCTTCAAGGAGGCGTAACCGAGATGGCGAAGAAGGCACTTATTGCCAAGGCTGCTCGTAAGCCCAAGTTCGGTGTGCGCGGCTACACCCGCTGCCAGCGCTGCGGCCGTCCGCACTCCGTGTACCGCAAGTTCGGCCTGTGCCGCGTCTGCCTTCGTGAGATGGCTCACCGTGGCGAGCTGCCGGGCGTGACCAAGAGCTCCTGGTAATTCCCCTCTGTCCTTAGGGACTTGGGAATTACTGGAGGCTCTCGGTAAGTATCTGGTCGGTAGGTGACCCGGCCCTCTATGCCTTAGGCTAGGAGGGTTGGGCGCCTGCCGCCCTGACCGACTTACTACGCCGTAGGTCCCCGCGCCGCACCCGTCCCGCCTCTGAGTGGGGAGAGGGATGGCGCAGATAGGAAACCACGGCGAGAGAGGCCGAAGGCCAATTCATGACCATGACTGATCCGATCGCGGACATGCTGACTCGTCTGCGTAACGCGAACTCGGCGTACCACGACACCGTGGCTATGCCGCACAGCAAGATCAAGTCTCACATCGCGGAGATCCTCCAGCAGGAGGGCTTCATCACGGGCTGGAAGGTCGAGGACGCCGAGGTTGGCAAGAACCTCGTTCTCGAGCTGAAGTTCGGCCCGAACCGTGAGCGCTCCATTGCGGGCATCAAGCGGATCTCCAAGCCCGGTCTCCGGGTTTACGCGAAGTCCACCAGCCTGCCGAAGGTTCTGGGCGGCCTGGGAGTGGCGATCATCTCCACTTCCCACGGTCTCCTGACCGGCCAGCAGGCAGGCAAGAAGGGCGTAGGTGGGGAAGTCCTCGCCTACGTCTGGTAGTCGGGAACGGAGGAATAGCTAATGTCGCGTATTGGCAAGCTCCCCATCACGGTTCCCGCCGGCGTGGACGTCACCATCGACGGCCGGACGGTCTCGGTTAAGGGTCCCAAGGGCTCCCTTTCCCACACCGTCGTCGCGCCGATCGACATCGCTAAGGGTGAGGACGGCGTCCTGAGCGTCACCCGCCCCAACGACGAGCGTCAGAACAAGGCCCTGCACGGCCTGTCCCGCACGCTGGTGGCGAACATGATCACCGGTGTGACCACGGGGTATGTGAAGAAGCTCGAGATCAGCGGTGTCGGTTACCGCGTGCTCGCGAAGGGCTCCAACCTGGAGTTCTCGCTGGGCTACAGCCACCCGATCCTGGTCGAGGCCCCTGAGGGCATCACCTTCAAGGTGGAGTCCGCGACCAAGCTTTCGGTCGAGGGCATCGACAAGCAGAAGGTCGGCGAGGTTGCGGCCAACATCCGCAAGCTCCGCAAGCCCGACCCGTACAAGGCCAAGGGTGTCAAGTACGAGGGCGAAGTCATCCGACGCAAGGTCGGAAAGGCAGGTAAGTAAGCCATGGCATACGGTGTAAAGATCGCCAAGGGTGACGCTTACAAGCGTGCCGCCAAGGCTCGCCGCCATATCCGCATCCGTAAGAACGTGTCGGGTACGGCGGAGCGTCCGCGCCTCGTCGTGACGCGCTCGAACCGCAACATCGTTGCTCAGGTCATCGACGACCTCAAGGGTCACACCCTTGCGTCGGCGTCGACCCTGGACACCACGATCCGCGGTGGCGAGGCTGACAAGTCCGCGCAGGCCAAGCAGGTCGGCGCGCTTGTTGCCGAGCGTGCCAAGGCTGCGGGTGTCGAGACCGTCGTGTTCGACCGCGGTGGCAACAAGTACGCCGGGCGCATTGCCGCTCTGGCGGACGCCGCCCGCGAAGCCGGGCTGAAGTTCTAAGCCCCGGTTCCGGAGCTAGCGGACGTAACAGAGAGAGGTAATTCCAATGGCTGGACCCCAGCGCCGCGGGAGCGGTGCCGGTGGCGGCGAGCGGCGGGACCGGAAGGGTCGCGACGGCGCCGCTGCCGAGAAGACCGCATACGTTGAGCGCGTTGTCGCGATCAACCGTGTCGCCAAGGTTGTCAAGGGTGGTCGCCGCTTCAGCTTCACCGCGCTGGTCGTGGTGGGCGACGGTGACGGCACCGTAGGTGTCGGATACGGCAAGGCCAAGGAAGTTCCCGCGGCCATCGCCAAGGGCGTTGAAGAGGCCAAGAAGAGCTTCTTCAAGGTTCCGCGTATCCAGGGCACCATCCCGCACCCGATCACGGGCGAGAAGGCCGCGGGCGTCGTCCTGCTCAAGCCTGCTTCCCCCGGTACCGGCGTTATCGCCGGTGGCCCGGTGCGTGCTGTGCTCGAGTGCGCCGGCGTTCACGACATCCTGTCGAAGTCGCTCGGCTCTTCCAACGCGATCAACATCGTGCACGCGACCGTGGCGGCCCTCAAGGGCCTGCAGCGTCCCGAGGAGATCGCGGCTCGCCGTGGTCTGCCCCTCGAGGACGTCGCCCCCGCGGCTCTGCTTCGTGCACGTGCGGGAGCGGGTGCGTAATGGCCCGTCTCAAGATCACGCAGACGAAGTCGTACATCGGCAGCAAGCAGAACCACCGCGACACGCTGCGTTCGCTCGGCCTCAAGCGCCTGAACGACGTCGTCGTCAAGGAAGACCGCCCCGAGTTCCGCGGAATGGCTAACACCGTCCGCCACCTCGTGACGGTTGAGGAGGTCGACTGACATGGCGGAGCAGAACCCGCTGAAGGTCCACAACCTCCGGCCCGCCCCGGGCGCCAAGACCGCCAAGACCCGTGTGGGTCGTGGTGAGGCGTCCAAGGGTAAGACCGCTGGTCGTGGTACCAAGGGCACCAAGGCCCGTTACCAGGTTCCGGAGCGCTTCGAGGGCGGGCAGATGCCCCTCCACATGCGCCTCCCGAAGCTCAAGGGCTTCAAGAACCCGTTCAAGACCGAGTTCCAGGTCGTGAACCTCGACAAGCTGAGCGCGCTGTTCCCGGAAGGGGGCGAGGTCACCGTAGAGGGTCTCGTCGCCAAGGGTGCGGTTCGCAAGAACAGCCTCGTCAAGGTCCTCGGCCAGGGTGAGGTCACCGTGGCGCTGCAGGTGACGGTTGACGCCGTCTCCGGCTCCGCCAAGGAGAAGATCACCGCCGCTGGCGGTACCGTCACCGAGCTCGTCTGAATTCTTCAGGCCACTCGATGACTTGAGCGATTCCCAACCGGGGATGCCCCACATATGGGGCATCCCCGGTTGGTCGTTCCAAGGGGGGCACGGTCGCCGGTAAGGTGGCGTGCACTGTCTAAGCTCCGTGCGGTTCTTCCGTGCGGTTTTTCTGACTGATATGTAATCGTCGATCCTCAGACCACTACCTCTTGCGCACGCGCGCGGGGGTCGCAGGAGGCACCGTGCTCACCGCGTTCGCCCGGGCGTTCAAGACGCCCGACCTGCGCAAGAAGCTGCTCTTCACGCTCGGCATCATCGTGATCTACCGGATCGGTACGCATGTACCGATTCCCGGTGTCAGCTATAAGAACGTCCAGACCTGCATGGACCAGGCCAACTCCAACCAGGGGTTGTTCGGCCTGGTGAACATGATGAGTGGCGGGGCGCTCCTGCAGATCACGATCTTCGCGCTCGGCATCATGCCGTACATCACGGCGAGCATCATCCTGCAGCTGCTGACCGTGGTGATCCCGCGGCTCGAGGCCCTCAAGAAGGAGGGACAGGCCGGCACGGCGAAGATCACGCAGTACACGCGTTATCTGACCGTCGCGCTCGCGATCCTCCAGGGGACCGGCCTCGTGGCCACGGCTCGTACGGGCTCGCTGTTCTCCGGCTGCCCCGTCGCCACGGAGATCGTGCCGGACCAGTCCATCTTCGTGACCGTCACCATGGTCATCACGATGACCGCCGGTACGGCCTGCGTGATGTGGCTCGGTGAGCTCATCACCGACCGCGGCATCGGCAACGGCATGTCGATCCTGATGTTCATCTCGATCGCCGCGACGTTCCCGAGCGCCCTGTGGGCCATCAAGAAGCAGGGTTCGCTCGCCGGTGGCTGGATCGAGTTCGGCACCGTCATCGCGGTCGGTCTCGTCATGGTCGGTCTGGTCGTTTTCGTGGAGCAGGCTCAGCGCCGCATTCCCGTCCAGTACGCGAAGCGAATGATCGGCCGCCGTTCCTACGGCGGTACGTCGACCTACATTCCGCTGAAGGTCAATCAGGCGGGCATCATCCCTGTGATCTTCGCCTCTTCGCTGCTCTACATCCCCGCTCTCGTCGCCCAGTTCGCGGGTGGCAACTCCGGGTGGAAGACGTGGATCGAGGCGAACCTGACCAAGGGCGACCACCCGATCTATATCGCGACGTACTTCCTGTTGATCGTGTTCTTCGCCTTCTTCTACGTGGCTATCTCGTTCAACCCCGAGGAAGTCGCGGACAACATGAAGAAGTATGGTGGCTTCATCCCGGGCATCCGGGCTGGCCGTCCGACCGCTGAGTACTTGAGTTACGTACTCAACCGGATCACGTGGCCGGGCTCGCTGTATCTGGGTCTGATCGCTCTCGTACCGACGATGGCGTTGGTGGGCTTCGGCGCGAACCAGAACTTCCCGTTCGGCGGGACAAGCATCCTGATCATCGTGGGTGTGGGTCTGGAGACCGTGAAGCAGATCGAGAGCCAGCTCCAGCAGCGCAATTACGAAGGGTTCCTCCGCTGATGCGAATCGTCCTCGTCGGGCCGCCCGGGGCGGGCAAGGGAACGCAGGCCGCGTTTCTCGCCAAGAACCTGTCGATCCCGCACATCTCCACGGGCGACCTCTTCCGTGCCAACATCAGCCAGGGCACGGAGCTTGGCAAGCGGGCGAAGGCCTACATGGACGACGGCAACCTCGTCCCCGACGAGGTCACCATCGGCATGGCCCACGACCGCATGACGCAGCCGGACGCCGAGAACGGCTTCCTGCTCGACGGCTTCCCGCGGAACGTGTCGCAGGCCGAGGCCCTGGACGAGTCGCTCAAGGCGGACGGCCAGAAGCTCGACGCGGTCCTCGATCTCGAGGTCCCCGAGGACGAGGTGGTCAAGCGCATCGCCGGCCGCCGCATCTGCCGGAACGATTCCAGCCACGTCTTCCACGTGACGTACAGCAAGCCGAAGACCGAGGGCGTCTGCGACGTCTGCGGCGGCGAGCTCTACCAGCGCGGTGACGACCAGGAAGAGACCGTGCGCAAGCGTCTCGACGTGTACCACCGCGAGACCGAGCCGATCATCGACCACTACAAGGCCCAGGGCCTGGTGGTCACGATCTCCGCGCTCGGCAAGGTGGACGAGGTCACCAAGCGCGCGATGGACGCGATCAAGGGCGACAAGTAGCCCGTACGCGGTCCAGTACGCTGTTTCGGCCGCGGTGCCCCTCGGGGGACCGCGGCCGTAGTGTTGTGTACGTCGCGGTTACGTACGTAGCCGGTTGTCGGACGGATGACGGAGAGCGGAAGCCCCATGGTGCAGATCAAGACCCCCGAGCAGATCGCGAAGATGCGTGAGGCGGGCCTTGTCGTCGCCGCAGTCCACGCCGCCACGCGCGAGGCGGCGGTGCCGGGCGCCACCACGAAGGACCTGGACGACGTCGCCCGCAAGGTGATCGCCGAGCACGGCGCGAAGTCGAACTTCCTGGGGTACGGCGGTTTCCCCGCCACGATCTGCACCTCGGTCAACGAGGTCGTCGTGCACGGCATCCCGGACGACAAGACCGTCCTGAAGGACGGCGACATCATCTCCATCGACGCGGGCGCCATCATCGACGGCTGGCACGGCGACGCCGCGTACACCGCGTTCGTGGGCACCGGTCACGCTCCGGAGCTCCTTGAGCTCTCCCGGGTGACCGAGGAGTCGATGTGGGCCGGGCTCGCCGCCATGAAGCAGGGCAACCGGCTCGTGGACATCTCCCGCGCCATCGAGTCGTACATCCGCCGCCAGCCGAAGCCCGGCGGCGGCAAGTACGGGATCGTCGAGGACTACGGCGGCCACGGCATCGGCACCGAGATGCACATGGACCCCCACCTCCTGAACTACGTCGAGCGCCGCCGCGGCAAGGGCCCCAAGCTCGTCCCCGGCTTCTGCCTCGCCATCGAGCCCATGGTCTCCCTCGGCACCCCCCGCACGGAGGTCCTGGAGGACGACTGGACGGTCATCACGACCGACGGCACCTGGTCCTCCCACTGGGAGCACTCGATCGCTCTGACGGAGGAGGGGCCGATCGTGCTCACGGCTCCTGACTGCGGCAAGGCGAAGCTTGCGGAGTACGGCGTCACCACGGCGCCCGACCCGCTGGCCTGAGTCGCCGCGGAATGGCCCTTCCGCTTAAGGATCTTGGTTGTGGGGCATTCTTCCTCGATTCGTCTTTCCGGGTGGCCTGACGTAGACTGACTCGTCGGCTCTCGTGCATCCGTGTGCCTGCATGCGGCGTACGAAGTCGATCAAGGTAGTCGATTCGAAGGGCAGAGCGTGGCCAAGAAGCAAGGTGCCATCGAGATCGAGGGCACTGTCGTTGAGTCTCTTCCGAACGCCATGTTCAAGGTTGAGCTCCAGAACGGCCACCAGGTCCTGGCACACATCAGCGGCAAGATGCGTATGCACTACATCCGCATCCTCCCTGACGACCGGGTCGTGGTGGAGTTGTCTCCTTACGACCTGACCCGTGGCCGGATCGTCTACCGGTACAAGTAGATCTCGCCCGCACCTCATTCACGTGGGGTGTGGCACTGACCCGGAGAACCTCACCAATGAAGGTCAAGCCGAGCGTCAAGAAGATCTGCGACAAGTGCAGGGTGATCCGCCGTCACGGCCGGGTCATGGTTATCTGCGACAACCCGCGCCACAAGCAGCGCCAGGGCTGACGCACGACTGCAGTTCGCAGATTTTCGCGCGACGCACGTAAGCACATGTGCAGGACCCGTCCCTCTTCAGTGATGGAGGGCGACACCCCCGGTCGGAGGCCGGGGACTCAGGATGTACCTCGTACGGCACCTGGGAACGGTCCTGCTGAAGACCTCCGAAAATCAACAGGAGCCTTGAATGGCACGCCTTGAAGGTGTTGACCTCCCGCGCGAAAAGCGCGTCGAGGTTGCCCTCACGTACGTGTTCGGCATTGGCCGCACGCTGTCCCAGCAGACGCTGGACGCCACCGGTGTGGACCGCAACACCCGTGTTCGTGATCTGTCCGAAGAGGACCTGATCAAGATCCGCGAGTACGTGGACGCCAACCTCCAGACGGAGGGTGACCTCCGCCGCGAGATCCAGGCCGACATCCGCCGCAAGGTCGAGATCGGCTGCTACCAGGGTGTTCGCCACCGTCGTGGCCTGCCCGTCCGCGGTCAGCGCACCAGCACCAACGCCCGCACCCGCAAGGGCCCGCGTCGCGCCATCGCCGGTAAGAAGAAGCCGGGCAAGAAGTAGTCCTCAGCGGTCGATCGACAGCTGTCGCTGCAGGACCGACCACCTCGCGTAGGAGTTAATAGATGCCCCCCAAGGGTCGTCAGGGCGCTGCCAAGAAGGTGCGCCGCAAGGAAAAGAAGAACGTCGCTCACGGGCACGCCCACATCAAGAGCACGTTCAACAACACGATCGTCTCGATCACGGACCCCACGGGCAACGTGATCAGCTGGGCCTCCGCCGGCCACGTCGGCTTCAAGGGCTCGCGCAAGTCGACTCCGTTCGCCGCGCAGATGGCCGCCGAGTCGGCCGCGCGTCGCGCCCAGGAGCACGGCATGCGCAAGGTTGACGTCTTCGTCAAGGGTCCCGGCTCCGGCCGTGAGACCGCGATCCGCTCCCTCCAGGCCACGGGCCTCGAGGTCGGTTCGATCCAGGACGTCACCCCCACGCCGCACAACGGCTGCCGTCCCCCCAAGCGTCGCCGCGTCTGACGCACGTCGCTTGACCCAGGGATTTTCGGGCGGTGCGGCTCTCCGGAGCCGTACCGCCCGTACCCTTGTAGCTGTATCAACACTGGGCTACCGCCCAGTGGCAAGGGCATCAAATAGTGGGTGCCCCTGACTGAAGGAATCACTTCATGCTGATCGCTCAGCGTCCCTCGTTGACCGAAGAGGTCGTCGACGAATTCCGCTCCCGGTTCGTGATCGAGCCGCTGGAGCCGGGCTTCGGTTACACCCTCGGCAACTCCCTGCGTCGGACCCTTCTCTCCTCGATCCCGGGTGCGGCCGTCACGTCCATCCGTATCGACGGTGTCCTGCACGAGTTCACCACCGTGCCGGGCGTCAAGGAAGACGTCACCGACCTCATCCTCAACATCAAGCAGCTGGTCGTTTCCAGCGAGCACGATGAGCCCGTCGTGATGTACCTGCGCAAGCAGGGCCCCGGTCTCGTCACCGCCGCTGACATCGCCCCGCCCGCCGGTGTCGAGGTGCACAACCCCGACCTGGTCCTCGCCACGCTCAACGGCAAGGGCAAGCTGGAGATGGAGCTGACCGTCGAGCGCGGTCGCGGTTACGTCTCCGCCGTTCAGAACAAGCAGGTCGGTCAGGAGATCGGGCGCATCCCGGTCGACTCGATCTACTCGCCGGTCCTGAAGGTCACGTACAAGGTCGAGGCCACGCGTGTCGAGCAGCGCACCGACTTCGACAAGCTGATCGTCGACGTCGAGACCAAGCAGGCCATGCGCCCGCGTGACGCCATGGCGTCCGCCGGTAAGACCCTGGTCGAGCTGTTCGGTCTGGCCCGCGAGCTCAACATCGACGCCGAGGGCATCGACATGGGCCCCTCGCCGACGGACGCGGCCCTGGCCGCTGATCTCGCCCTGCCGATCGAGGAGCTCGAGCTCACCGTTCGGTCGTACAACTGCCTCAAGCGCGAGGGCATCCACTCCGTGGGTGAGCTCGTGGCCCGCTCCGAGGCGGACCTGCTCGACATTCGCAACTTCGGTGCGAAGTCGATCGACGAGGTCAAGATGAAGCTCAACGGCATGGGCCTTGCGCTCAAGGACTCGCCTCCCGGCTTCGACCCGACCGCCGCCGCTGACGCCTTCGGCGCCGACGACGACGTGGACGCCGGTTTCGTCGAGACCGAGCAGTACTAAGAGCTCGGGACTGACGGTTTGATTTTGGCTGCGCGTGCGTCTTGGTTGCTCGCGCAGTTCCCCGCGCCCCTTACGGGGCGCGGGTGCCACTGACCCCGGTACCTGATACGGCCGGGGCAGACAACAAGGAGAAACACCATGCCGAAGCCCACCAAGGGTGCCCGTATGGGCGGCAGCGCCGCGCACGAGAAGCTTCTTCTGGCGAACCTCGCCAAGCAGCTCTTCGAGTACGGCCGCATCACCACCACCGAGGCGAAGGCCCGTCGGCTGCGTCCCTACGCGGAGCGTCTGGTCACCAAGGCGAAGAAGGGTGACCTTCACAACCGCCGCCAGGTGCTCCAGGTGATCACGGACAAGAGCATCGTCCACACGCTCTTCACCGAGATCGGCCCGCGTTACGAGAACCGCCCGGGTGGCTACACCCGTATCACCAAGATCGGTAACCGTCGTGGCGACAACGCGCCCATGGCGATCATCGAGCTTGTCGAGGCCCTGACCGTGGCGCAGGCTGCCACCGGTGAGGCCGAGGCGGCCACCAAGCGTGCCGTCAAGGAAGACGCCCTCAAGAAGGACGACGCGCCCGTCGAGGACGCGAAGCCGGTTGAGGCCGCTGAGGAGTCCAAGGACGAGTCCAAGGACGCCTGAGGCTCTGCCTTGCTGTGAGCGGGTCCGCCCTTCGGGGCGGGCCCGCTTTCGCATGTCCCCGGTGCTGAGAGGATTGCTGGTGTGAGTGATGAAGTAGAGCCTGGGTTCGTGCGGGTGCGTCTCGACCTTTCGTACGACGGCAAGGATTTCTCCGGCTGGGCCAAGCAGCGCCAGGGGCAGCGGACCGTTCAGCAGGAGATCGAGGACGCGCTGCGGACCGTGACGCGGTCGCAGGAGACGTACGAGCTGACCGTCGCCGGACGGACCGACAGCGGGGTGCATGCCCGGGGGCAGGTCGCCCACGTCGATCTGCCTCAGAGCGTGTGGGCCGAGCACAGTGACAAGCTGCTGCGCAGGCTCGCGGGGCGGCTTCCGCACGATGTGCGGGTGTGGAAGGTGGCGGAGGCCCCCGCAGGGTTCAACGCGCGGTTCGCGGCCGTGTGGCGGCGCTACGCCTATCGCGTGACCGATCACCCGGGCGGTGTCGATCCGCTGTTGCGCAGTCATGTGCTGTGGCACGACTGGGAGTTGGACCTCGACGCCATGAACGCCGCCGCTGAGAAGCTGCTCGGCGAGCATGACTTCGCCGCCTACTGCAAGAAGCGCGAGGGCGCCACGACCATTCGTACGCTCCAGGAACTGCGCTGGGAGCGGCGGCCGGACGGGATCCTCGAAGCGACCGTGCGGGCCGATGCCTTCTGCCACAACATGGTGCGCTCGCTGGTGGGCGCCATGTTGTTCGTGGGCGACGGGCACCGGCCCGTGGAGTGGCCCGCCAAGGTGCTCGCGGCCGGGGTGCGGGACTCCGCCGTGCATGTCGTACGGCCGCACGGGCTGACCCTGGAGGAAGTCGGCTACCCCGCCGACGAGTTGCTCGCCGCGCGCAGCAAAGAAGCGCGCAACAAGCGGACGTTGCCCGGCGCCGGGTGCTGCTGAGCCCCCCCCGGCTTCCGGACTACTCGGGGGCGTCGGCCGCGGCGGAAGCCTGGGCCTCGCCCCGCCGGTTGATCTGGCCGAAGGTGAAGCGGGCCAGGTCGTCGCCGACCGTGTAGACCTTGCGCTCCTTCTCCGTGACGTCCTTGTCGCTGGTGAAGCCGGACGTCGTGAAGTAGGCGTAGCGGCCGTAGGCGTTGTACGTGCCACGGCAGACCGCCGTACGGCAGAAGCTGGGCACGCCCTTGCCGGGCAGCGAGATGACGAGGCCTTTCTTGGCCTGCTCGTTCACCTTCTTGGCCTGGGCCGCCGTGTCGAAGACGGCGACGCCGACCGTCACGGCGATGTTGTCCTTCACGTAGCTCGCGCGGAAGAGCTCGGTGCAGTCGTTCTTGGTGAGGATCGTGCCGAGCTCGTCCTGGGTGACGCTCGCGCACTTCTTCGTACTGTCCGTGGCGCCCTTCTTGTAGACGCGGTCGCCCGAGGTCAGCGACTTGCCCGGGAAGAGCGTGTCGGGGCCGAGCGGCGCCTTGTCCTTCTTGGCGCTGGAGATGAACTCCTTGGGGTCCGGCGGGGGCGGCGGCGTCGTGTTCTCGAACGACGGTCCCGGGTTCTCGCTCGCGCCGGGGATGTCCGCCGTCGAGGGCAGCTCGCTCGCCGGTTTGTTCGAGGCGGAGGTGTTGTCGCTGTTCGCGGAGACGACCGCCACGGCGACCGCGGCCGCGACCACGACGGTGGCGAGCGCGCCGCCACCGATCATCAGCCATTTGCGGCGCCGGGTGCGCGATTCGGACGCCTCGGCGAGCGCCGCCCAGTCAGGGGTCTGCCCTGAATCCCCTGGACCCCACTGAGGTCCCCCTTGCCCAAAGCTCATGCGCCGCATCTTAGACGGGGAGTTGGGGATGTTGAGCGGGGGCCGGGGGAAGGGACCGACCTAGCCTGATGCATATGAATACGGGCAAAGTGGCTGTTAGCGGGTGGTTGTCGCGGCCGGCGACCTGGCCTGCCTGGGTGGTGCTCGGGGGCGTGCTGCTCGCCGTGGCCGTCCGGGTGGGGCTGCGGCTGCCTGACGGCGGGATGGACAACGCCATCGTGGTGCGGGCGGCCGACGCCTGGCTCGACGGGCGTTCGCCCTATGCCGACCGGCACTTCCTCTATCTGCCGGGCGCCGTGCTCGCCGCGGTTCCGCAGACGCTGCTTCCGCAGTCCGTCGTGCGGTTCCTCGTTCCGGCGGGGGTGACGGCCTCGCTCGTCGTCGGGTGGGTGTGTGCGCTGCGGATCCATGGGGTGGCCTGGCGGAGCCGGTTCGCGGTGCTCGGTCTGCTGGCGCTCGCGGCGGGGTTCGCGCCGTTCGGGCACCTCGTCGACCTCGGCAACTGGACCGTGGCTTCGGCGGCCGCCCTTCCGCTCGCGCTGCTCCTCGTGTGCCGGGGGAAGTGGGTGGCGGCGGGTCTGGTGATCGGGGCGGCCGTCGCCGTGAAGCCGCTGCTCGCGCCGGTGGTGCTGCTCTTCGTCTTCGCGCGCCGGTGGCGGGGGCTCGGGTGCGCGGTGCTCGTGCCCGCGGTGGTGTCCGTGGGGGCGGCGCTCGCCATGCCGGGCCCCGCGGGGTTCTTCACACGGACGCTGCCGTTCCTGCTGCGGGGCGACGACTCTTTCGTACGGCTCTACGAGGCGTCGCCGGCCGCTGTCCTGCCGCGGCTCGGGGTGCCGCAGGGGGCGGCGACCCTGCTCGCCCTCGTGGGCGCGGGGGCGGGGCTGTGGTGCGCGTGGCGGCGCTGGCGGGGCGGTCAGGGGCCGGAGGAGCTGCGGGTGGTCGAGACGGCCGTGATGCTGATGCTGGCGGCGTTTCTGGTGTCCAGGCCGTCCTACGACCACTACCTGCTCGTCGTCGTGCCGCTGCTGCTCGCGGGGGCGCTCGTGCCGGGGGCGGTGGCCGGGCGGAAGTGGTTCTGGCTGGCGCTCGTCCCGCAGATTCCGGGGTTCTCCTGGCCTTGGCTCGAACCAGGCACCCGGCGGGCATTCCGAGACTGCGTCACCCTGTGTGTGCTGGCCTTCACCGTCGCCCGGTCCTGTGTGCGGCCGAGGGTGGTCAGCCTGGATGGCGCAGAACCGCCTGAGGTGGTGGAGCCGGCGGTGCCGGTCTCCACGTCCGCGTTTTGACCCGTACGGGGCGCTGCGGGTAGTCTCAGCGGTTGTTATACGTATTGGCTTCGTCGTTCTCACGCGAAGGGCCTTACGTAGGTTCCCTGGAGCAGTTACCAGTGGCTCGCATACGGGCAGCGTCCCCGGCATTGTGAGCCCCAGCTGCATGATCGCTTCGATCGCTTCTGGGGTGCCGTGTGTCTGGACCCCATCCACTGAAGAAGCGAAGGCTACGAAGTGCGTACGTACAGCCCCAAGCCCGGAGATGTGACCCGCAAGTGGCACGTCATCGACGCTCAGGACATCGTCCTGGGCCGTCTGGCGACCACTGCCGCCAACCTCCTGCGTGGTAAGCACAAGGCGATTTACGCGCCCCACATGGACATGGGCGACTTCGTCATCATCATCAACGCCGAGAAGGTTCACCTCTCCGGCAACAAGAAGACCCAGAAGATGGCGTACCGCCACTCCGGGTACCCGGGCGGTCTGCGTTCCGTCCGCTACGACGAGCTTCTTGCGAAGAACCCCGAGAAGGCCGTCGAGAAGGCCATCAAGGGCATGATCCCCAAGAACACCCTGGGCCGTCAGATGCTCTCGAAGCTGAAGATCTACGCAGGTGACCAGCACCCGCACAGCGCTCAGCAGCCGGTCCCGTTCGAGATCACCCAGGTCGCGCAGTAGTTCCGGCCACACCCCCCCAAAGACGTAAAGAATTCTGAGGAGAACCGTGGCCGAGACCACCGTTGAGCAGCCGGTCGAAGAGACCGAGGTTGTTGACGTCGAGCAGTACACCACCGAGTCCGAGGTGCCCGTCGAGGGCGAGTACACCTCTGAGTCGAACGCCGCGCGCTTCGGCGACCCCCAGCCGGCCGCCGGCCTGGGCCGTCGCAAGAACGCCATCGCCCGCGTCCGGATCGTCCCGGGCACCGGCAAGTGGAAGGTCAACGGGCGCACGCTCGAGGACTACTTCCCGAACAAGGTTCACCAGCAGGAAGTCAACGAGCCCTTCAAGGTGCTCGAGCTCGACAACCGCTACGACGTCATCGCCCGCATCTCGGGTGGCGGCGTCTCCGGTCAGGCCGGTGCGCTCCGTCTCGGTGTCGCCCGTGCGCTGAACGAGGCCGACGTCGACAACAACCGCGCCGCCCTCAAGAAGGCCGGTTACCTCAAGCGTGACGACCGTGCGGTCGAGCGCAAGAAGGCCGGTCTCAAGAAGGCCCGCAAGGCTCCGCAGTACAGCAAGCGTTAATCTGCCTGCTTGTACTGTTCGTTCGCCCCGGCGGCACGTTGTGTGCTGCCGGGGCGTTCGTTTATCGGAAACCCTGGTGATCCTTCCTGGTGATCCGGGTCGGGACCCCGGTGATCCCGGGGTAGAAGTCCGGAGGAGGACAGCAGTGGGACGACTCTTCGGCACGGACGGCGTGCGCGGTGTCGCCAACGCGGATCTGACGGCCGAGCTCGCGCTCGGACTCTCCGTGGCGGCGGCTCATGTGCTCGGCGAAGTGGGCACGTTCGAGGGCCATCGCCCGGTCGCGGTGGTCGGACGAGACCCCCGCGCGTCAGGGGAGTTCCTGGAGGCCGCGGTGGTCGCCGGTCTCGCGAGCGCGGGCGTGGACGTCCAGCTCGTCGGTGTGCTGCCCACCCCCGCGGTGGCGCATCTCACCGGTGCGCTGGGCGCCGACCTCGGCGTGATGCTCTCCGCGAGCCACAACGCCATGCCGGACAACGGCATCAAGTTCTTCGCGCGCGGCGGCCAGAAACTGGCCGACGAGCTGGAGGACCGCATCGAGTCCGTGTACGAGGAGCACCGCACCGGCGCTCCCTGGGCGCGTCCCACGGGCGCGGGCGTCGGCCGCGTGCGGACGTACGACCAGGGCCTCGACCAGTACGTCGCCCATCTCCTGGGTGTCCTGCCCAACCGCCTCGACGGGCTGAAGATCGTCCTCGACGAGGCGCACGGCGCCGCCGCCCGTGTCTCGCCCGAGGCGTTCGCGCGCGCCGGTGCCGAGATCATCACGATCGGCGCCAAGCCCGACGGCCTGAACATCAACGACGGCTGCGGATCCACGCACCTGGGCCTCCTGAAGGCCGCCGTCGTCGAGCACGGCGCCGACTTCGGTGTCGCGCACGACGGCGACGCCGACCGCTGCCTCGCCGTAGACCACACGGGCGCCGAGGTCGACGGCGACCAGATCCTCGCCGTCCTGGCGCTCGCCATGCGGGAGCACGGCACGCTGCGCGAGAACACCGTCGTCGCCACGGTCATGTCGAACCTGGGCTTCAAGCTCGCCATGGAGCGCGAGGGCCTCTCCCTCGTGCAGACCAACGTCGGTGACCGGTACGTCCTCGAATCGATGAAGCAGCACGGCTTCGCCCTCGGCGGCGAGCAGTCCGGGCACGTGATCATCCTCGACCACGCGACCACGGGCGACGGCACCCTGACGGGGCTTCTGCTCGCGGCGCGCGTCGCCGAGACCGGGCGCAGCCTCGCCGACCTCACCGGGGTCATGGAGCGGCTTCCGCAGATCTTGATCAACGTGCCCGACGTAGACAAGTCGCGGGTCACCACCTCCGCCGAGCTGACGTCCGCCGTCGCCGACGCCGAGCGTGAACTGGGTGCCACGGGACGGGTGTTGCTGCGCTCGTCCGGTACGGAGCCGTTGGTGCGCGTCATGGTCGAGGCCGCCGACATCGACCAGGCCCGGTCCGTGGCCGGGCGGCTCGCCGATGTGGTGAAGTCGGCTCTGGGCTAGAGCAGTTGCCCGGCCGGGCCGGTCGCCCGGCTAGGCCGGTCGTGACCTGGCGGTGCGCTCGCGTTGCTTGGCCCAGAAGAACTTCTGGGCGAGCAGCGTGAGCGTACCGGCGAGGACGATGCCCAGCAGGTTGAGCAGGAGCTGTTCCGTGGAGCCCCACGCCTGCTTGTACTCGGCGTAGCTGAAGGCGACGGCGGCGTTGGCCGCCGCGGGGACCGTCGTCACCGAGATCGCCACGCCCACCAGCGCGCCCGACTTGGCCGAGGTGAGCGAGAGCGTGCCCGCCGCGCCCGCCAGGACGGCCACGACGAACGAGAACCAGTCGGGGCGGTAGATGAAGTTCGTGTTCGGACGCTCCGACTTCAGGGCCTCGTCGCTGAACAGGTTCATCGCGTCCATGAAGTAGCTGAAGCCGACGGTGACCACCATCGCCCCCGCGAAGCCCACGAGCAGCGCGATCAGCGAGCGCAGGGCGAGGCGCGGGGCGCGCTGGACGAGCGCGGTGCAGAAGCCGGCCAGCGGGCCGAACTCGGGGCCCACCGCCATCGCGCCCACGACCAGGATCGCGTTGTCGAGGACCACGCCGCAGGCCGCGATCATCGTGGCGAGCGTGATGAAGGCGACGTAGGTGACGGAGAGCGTCGACTCCTCGTGGGTCGCGTCGGAGAGCTGCTCCCACAGGACCGCGTCGGCGCCCTCGCCCGGGGCGTCGTCCTCCGCCTTGTCCGCGCGCAGGGAGAGCGACAGGTCGATGTTCTCCAGCGCGATCGAGCCCGTCTTGTCGATGCCGAGGGCGCGCAGGCCGCCGATCAGCGCGTCGCCCGCCTCACGGGCCACGTCGCACGTCACCACGTCACCGGCGGGGCTGCGGGCCGCGCCCGGCATGACGGCCAGGTGCGTGGCGCCGACCGTCCTCTCGATCAGGCGCACCACGTCGTCCGTCGTGTCGGCCGGGGTGATCAGGCGCAGATGCAGCATGCGCGCAGGTTAGCTGGCGGCCCGGGGTGAGTTGAGGATCCGGGGTCAGAGCTTGCGCAGGCTCAGCTTGCGCACCTTGTGGTCGGGGCCCTTGCGGATGACCAGGGCGGCCCGGCCGCGCGTGGGGGCCACGTTCTCCAGGAGGTTGGGCTTGTTGATCGTGCGCCAGGTCGTGCGGGCGTAGTCCAGGGCCTCTTCCTCCGAGACCTGGGTGTACTTGCGGAAGTACGAGGAGGGGTCCTTGAACGCCGTGTCGCGGAGCTTCTTGAAGCGGTTCAGGTACCAGCGCTCGATGTCTTCCTCGCGCGCGTCCACGTACACGCTGAAGTCGAAGTAGTCGGCAAGACCCACGCGGGTGCGGCCGTCCTTGCCGGGGAGCGCCGGCTGGAGGACGTTGATGCCCTCGACGATGAGGATGTCGGGGCGGCGGACCGTGAGGCGCTGGTCCGGGACGATGTCGTAGATCAGGTGGGAGTAGACGGGCGCCGTCACCTCGTCCTTGCCCGCCTTGATGTCCGCCACGAAGCGGGTCAGGGCCCTTCTGTCGTACGACTCAGGGAAGCCCTTGCGGGACATCAGGCCGCGGGCCTCAAGCTCCTTGGTGGGCAGCAGGAAGCCGTCCGTCGTCACGCGCTCGACGCGGGGGTGCTCGGGCCAGCGGGAGAGCAGGGCCTGGAGGAGGCGGGCGACGGTGGACTTGCCGACGGCCACCGAGCCCGCGACTCCTATGACGAAGGGCGTGCCCGACTGGGAGCCCTTCTCGCCGAGGAAGGTGTTCAGCGCGCCGCGCAGGCCGTCCGTGGCGCCTACGTAGAGGTTCAGCAGCCGGGAGAGCGGGAGATAGATGTCCCGCACCTCGTCCAGGTCGATGACATCGCCCAGGCCGCGCAGCTTCTCCAGCTCCGCGGCGGTCAGGGGAAGCGGCGTCTTGTCACGCAGGGCGCTCCACTCGGTGCGGGTGAGGTCGACGTAGGGAGTCGCCTCCGGCTTGTGCCGGTGGGCGCTCCGCGGGTTCGTCGGGGGTACGGAGACCGATGAGATCACAGTCCATTGTTACGGCTGTTTGAACAGGACGGGGGGTGGGGTGCGTCACCCCCCGCGGGGCTTGAACCATTAGGGTGCGCGGGCTCGTAGGCTGCTGCCCGTGATTATTGGGGTCGGAATCGACGTGGCCGAGATCGAGCGGTTCGAGGCGGCGCTGGAGCGTACGGCCGGGATGGCGGGGCGTCTCTTCGTGGAGCGGGAGCTGCTGCTTCCGAGCGGGGAGCGGCGGGGGATCGCCTCGCTGGCGGCGCGGTTCGCCGCCAAGGAGGCGCTGGCCAAGGCGCTGGGCGCGCCGGCGGGGCTGCGGTGGACGGACGCGGAGGTGTACGTCGAGGGGAGCGGGCAGCCCCGGCTGCGGGTGAAGGGGACGGTCGCCGCGCGGGCCGCCGAGTTGGGGGTGCGGTCGTGGCACGTCTCGCTCAGCCATGACGCGGGGGTGGCTTCCGCCGTGGTGATTGCTGAGGGGTAGTGATTGCTTGGGGCAGTGACTGCTGGGGGTAGGCGCGGTTCGCTGCGCTGGGCGACACTCGGGGTATGCGTACTGCGTACCCGGTGGAGACGGTCAGGGCCGCTGAGCGGGAGTTGATGGCTCGGGTGCCGGAAGGTGCCCTGATGCAGAGGGCCGCGGCGGGGCTCGCGGTGGTCTGCTCCGAGATGCTCGGCAAGGTGTACGGGTCCCGGGTCGTGCTGCTCGTGGGCAGCGGGGACAACGGGGGCGACGCGCTGTACGCGGGGGCTCGGCTCGCCCGGCGCGGGGCGGGTGTTTCCGCGGTGCTGCTCTCACCTGAACGGGTGCATGCGGGGGGGCTCGGCGCTTTTCGTGCGGCTGGGGGGCGGGTCGCTGGTTCTGGTTCTGGTTCTGGTTCTGGTTCTGGTTTTGAGGGTGTTGTGCGGGGGGCCGATCTTGTTGTTGACGGGATCGTCGGTATTGGGGGGAAGGGTGGGTTGCGGGCCGGCGCGGCTCAAGTGGTGGGGCTTGTGCGGGAGTTGGGGGTACCTGTTGTCGCTGTGGATCTGCCGAGTGGGGTGGACGCCGACAGTGGGGTGGTGAGCGGGGATGCCGTTCGGGCCGATGTGACGGTGACCTTCGGGGCGTACAAGCCGGGGCTTCTGATCGATCCCGGGCGGGAGTACGCGGGGGTGGTGCGGCTCGTCGACATCGGGCTCGGGGCTGTGCTGGGCGGGGGAGAGGGAGGGGGCGCTGTCGAGGCGTTTCAGTACGCCGATGTGGCCTCGCTCCTGCCGATGCCGACCGGGGAGAGCGACAAGTACCGGCGGGGTGTCGTGGGGATCGTCGCCGGGTCCGCCCGGTATCCCGGAGCGGCTGTGCTCGCCGTCGCCGGTGCGCTGCGGGGCGGGGCGGGGGCCGTGCGTTACGTGGGGCACGCCGCGGACGCGGTCATCGCGCGCTATCCGGAGACCCTCGTCTTCGAGGGTCCGCCGTCCAAGGCGGGGCGGGTGCAGGCCTGGGTGGTCGGTCCCGGGCTCGGGGACGACGCCGAGCGGCTCGCGGACGTGGTCGGCGCCGATGTGCCTGTGCTGATCGACGCGGACGGGTTGCGGCTTGCCGACGAGGCGGCGGTACGGGGGCGGAGCGCGCCTACTTTGCTGACGCCGCACGCGGGGGAGGCGGCTGCCCTGTTGGGGGTCGCGCGGGAGGAGGTCGAGCGGGGGCGGCTTGCGGCTGTGCGGGAGTTGGCGGGGCGGTACGGGGCGACGGTGTTGCTGAAGGGGTCCACGACGCTTGTCGCGGGCGGCGGCGGTCGTGGGGGTGCGGTGCGGGTCAATCCGACGGGGACGCCGTGGCTGGCCACTGCGGGCAGCGGGGACGTGCTCTCGGGGCTCGCCGGGGCGTTGCTCGCGGCGGGGCTCAGTGCGGGGGACGCGGGGGCTGTGGGGGCGTATCTGCATGGGCTTGCCGGGCGGCTTGCGGCGGATGGGGCGCCGGTGGGGGCGCACGATGTGGCTGGGGCGATTCCGGGGGCTTGGCGGGATGTACGGGGGGACTAGCGTCCGGCTTTGGGGGCGGTGTGCGGTGTCTGTTCGTCTGTGGGGGCGGGGCCGCGCCGGTATGTCCGTCCTCGCCATCCGCTTGTGGGCGTCTTTTCGCTTCGGCGGGGGAGTGCTGCTTACCGTGCTCCGGGCGGAAATACCGACACGTCCCCTCGCGTCTCGATGCCGACTGCGGGTGAGTGGGGCTCATCGCCCTCTGCTTGTTCGCCCACGGGTGGACGCGGGGTGATCGGGCAGGTGGGTTGTAGAGCTGGTTCGGGCATGGGGGATGCGGGGTGGACGCCCTTTGGGTGACCCCGCGCGCGCGGCGCACCCCCACGGACGTGGAGACGCGGTTCGCTCATCGCATGATCAGTAAGACAGCTCAGCGCAGCCTGCCCGTGCTGCTCGCGCTGGCCGCCGCCTTCCCCGCGGCGCCCGCGCTCGCCGGCCCCACTCCACCGACCCCCGCGTCCCCCGGCGCCCGCCTGGTCCCGGGCATCCCGCTGCCGCCCCGGCACCCGTGGCAGCTGGACACCCCGGACCAGGACATGCCGCCGGACGTCTACACCCCGAGCGCCGAAGAGAACGCCATCGAGCCGGACGACGCCGTCGGTGAGCAGCTCATCGAGTATGTGCCGCGGGGTGAGGTGGTCAGGAAGTCGGTTGCCGCCCGGTGCAGCAGCAGTACCGGGCCCCATCAGCGGCAGGCCGAGCGCTGGCTGAAACTCACCGTGGACGGCAAGCAGTCCCCGAAGGACTGCCGGGCGATCCGCGCCTTCCAGCGGAAGGAGGGGATCCGGCCCGCCATCGGGTTCGCGGGCCCCACCACGTGGGCGCGGATGCGGCTCATCTCCTCGCGAAAGGCGCCGAACGCCGCGAAGAAGTGCCCCACGCGTGCGTACCGCGTCGCCTGCGTCGATCTGCGCAGGCAGCTGATGTGGGTGCAGAAGAGCAAGAAGGTGTTGCTCGGGCCTGTGCCGATCCGTAGTGGGCGGGCCGGGTACACGACCCGTACTGGCTGGAACAAGATCTACTGGAAGCACAAGAACCACTGGTCGTCGATCTACGAGACCCCCATGCCGTACAGCCAGTTCTTCAACGGAGGGCAGGCCTTCCACGGGATCTACGGCAACATCTACAGCCCCCCTGGTTCGCGCGGCTGCGTGAACATGCGGGTCGACGATGCGCGTGCCCTGTGGAAGACCCTGCGCAAGGGCGACCGGGTCTACGCGTGGGGCAGCAAGCCCGGGACCTGAGGCGCGCGGCTGCCAGGGTGTCAGCGGCCTCTGAGACACTGGTCGGCGATATGACTGAGACCGCACCCTTGCGTGCCCGCGCCGAGATCGACCTGGCCGCCCTCCGGGCCAACGTGCGGACTCTGCGCGCCCATGCGCCGGGCGCCGCCTTCATGGCCGTCGTGAAGGCCGACGCGTACGGCCACGGGATGGTGCCCTGCGCCAAGGCCGCCATCGAGGCGGGAGCCACCTGGGTGGGCACCGCGACCCCCGAGGAAGCGCTCGCGCTGCGGGCCGCCGGGATCGGGGGGAGGGTCATGTGCTGGCTGTGGACTCCGGGCGGGCCCTGGCGCGAGGGCATCGAAGCCGGTCTCGACATGTCGGTGAGCGCGCTGTGGGCGCTGCGCGAAGTGGCGTCCGCCGCGCGGACCGTGGGGCGGACCGCGCGTATTCAGTTGAAGGCCGACACCGGGCTCGGCCGTGGCGGCTGCATGCCCGCCGACTGGCCCGAGCTCGTCTCGCAGGCGCTCCAGGCCGAGGCCGAGGGCTTGGTGCGCGTCACCGGGATCTGGTCGCACTTCGCGTGTGCCGACGAGCCGGGACACCCCTCCATCGCCCCTCAACTGGCGCTCTTCCGCGAGATGGTCGCCGCCGCGGAGGAGCGCGGGATCCGGCCCGAGGTGCGGCACATCGCCAACTCGCCGGGCACGCTCACGCTTCCGGAGACCCACTTCGATCTCGTACGCCCCGGGATCGCGATGTACGGGATCTCGCCGAGCCCCGAGGTCGGCACGTCCGAGGAGTTCGGCCTTCGCCCCGTCATGACGCTCAGCGCCTCGCTCGCCCTCGTGAAGCACGTTCCGGGGGGTCACGGCGTGAGTTACGGGCATCACTACGTCACACCCGGTGAGACGACCCTCGGGCTCGTCCCTGTCGGGTACGGGGACGGGATCCCGCGCCACGCCTCCGGCACCGGGCCCGTGCTCGTCGGCGGCAAGCTGCGGACGATCGCCGGAAGGGTGGCGATGGACCAGTTCGTGGTCGACCTCGGCGGCGACGAGCCGCCGGTGGGCTCCGAAGCCGTCCTGTTCGGTCCCGGTGACCGGGGTGAGCCGACCGCCGAGGACTGGGCGCAGGCGGCGGGCACCATCGCGTACGAGATCGTCACCCGCATCGGATCGCGTGTTCCGCGCGTCCATGTGAAGAGCGACCCGACGACTGAGTAGGAGCGGCACGTGAGCGAGACCAGCACGGGGGCGGCCGCACAAGCGGCGACGGAAGTCGCGGCGGCGGCCGGTAACTGGCGCAGGGCGGGCATCGCCGGTGCCGCGATAGGCGTCGTCGCCGCGGGCGCGGCGGCCGGTGTCGCCATAGAGCGGCTGACCGTCGGGCGCGGCATGCGCAAGAAGGCGCGGCTCGCACTCGACGCGTCGGGGCCGTACGGATCGCTGCGCGGCATGCCGGGCCAGGCGTACGCGGACGACGGCACAGAGCTCTCGTACGAGGTCGACGAGATCGACACGGCTTCGGCGGACAGTGCGCAGGCGCCGCGCCGGCGCAGGCTCTTCGGACGCAGGGCACCCGCTCCCGTCACCGTCGTCTTCAGCCACGGCTACTGTCTGAGCCAGGACTCCTGGCACTTCCAGCGGGCGGCCCTGCGCGGTGTCGTGCGCTGCGTGTACTGGGACCAGCGCAGCCACGGCCGGTCGGGGCGCGGCGCGGCGCAGCTCGCGGACAAGGCGCCGGTCTCCATCGACCAGCTGGGGCGGGACCTGAAGGCCGTCATCGACGCGGCGGCGCCCGAGGGGCCGCTGGTCCTCGTCGGGCACTCCATGGGCGGCATGACGACGATGGCCCTTGCCGACCACTTCCCGGAGCTGATCCGCGAGCGCGTCGTCGGCGTCGCCCTCGTCGGTACGTCGTCCGGGCGGCTCGGCGAGGTCAACTTCGGTCTGCCGGTCGCCGGGATGAACGCCGTGCGGCGCGTGCTCCCCGGCGTGCTCAAGGCCCTTGGCTCACAGGCCGATCTCGTGGAGAAGGGGCGGCGGGCCACCGCGGACCTCTTCGCGGGCATCATCAAGCGCTACTCGTTCTCGTCGAAGGACGTGGACCCGGCGATCTCGCGGTTCGCGGAGCGGATGATCGAGTCGACGCCCATCGACGTGGTCGCTGAGTTCTATCCGGCGTTCGCCGAGCACGACAAGACGGAGGCGCTCAAGTACTTCGCCGAGCTTCCGGTGCTCGTCCTTGCCGGTGACAAGGACCTGGTGACGCCCAGCGAGCACAGCGAGGTCATCGCCGATCTGCTCCCGGACGCCGAGCTCGTCCTCGTCCCTGACGCCGGGCACCTGGTCATGATGGAGCACCCCGAGGTGGTCACGGACCGCATCGCGGACCTCCTCGCGCGCGCGGGCGCGGTTCCCGCGGCGGCCGATGCGCGGTCGTCGAGCGGCTAACGTGGGTGGGCATGGAAGCACCGCACAACACGGCCCCGGCCTCCGTGAACTCCCTCGGCATCACCGTCACCTCGCCTGAGCAGATGGGCGACCTGGGTCGCCGCCTCGCCAAGCTCCTTCGCCCCGGCGACCTCGTGATGCTCACCGGCGAGCTCGGCGCGGGCAAGACGACACTGACCCGCGGTCTTGGCGAGGGCCTCGGCGTCCGGGGCGCCGTCACATCGCCGACCTTCGTCATCGCCCGCGTCCATCCGTCCCTGTCCGACGGTCCGCCCTTGGTGCACGTGGACGCGTACCGTCTGGGCGGCGGGCTCGACGAGATGGAGGACCTCGACCTCGACGTCTCGCTGCCCGAATCGGTGATCGTCGTGGAGTGGGGCGACGGCAAGGTCGAGGAGCTCTCCGACGATCGGCTGCGCGTCGTCATCGACAGGACCGTCGGCGACACGACGGACGAGGTACGCGAAGTGACGCTGACCGGGCTCGGCGCGCGGTGGGCGGAGGCCGACCTCACGCTGCTCTCGGCCTGACTCCCGACTCCCGACTCTCGCCTTTCGGCCTGATCTTTGTCTTTTCGCCCGAACATTCCGACAGAGCGTCGGCAAGATGTTGCGCGGCGCGCATCAGGCATGGTCACATGGATACCGGAACTGGTTAGGTCTACCTAACCACGTCTGCCCCCGGAGCCCAGGAGGCATCCATGTCGGCTTCAGAACGTGACGTAGAGACCCGGCCGCACGGACTGTCGGGGCCGTCGGGGGCATCGGGGATTTCCATGAGCGATCTGCTGGCGTCCTGCGCGGCCGCCAGCGCGGTCTCGACCCCGCCGCGCGCTCAGGCGCCGACGTCATCGGGCGACGTTCCTACGGAACGACGACGACCTTCTTGCTGATCGTCGCGAACTCCCACATCGCGTTGCCGTCCTTGCGGGACTCGCGGATGCCGCCTGTCTTCTTCGACGGGTCGGGCTTCGGCGTCGAGCCGTCCGTCGCCGCGCTGAAGCCGATGGCGATCCCGTCCACACTCGCGAAACGCACGACGTGCTCGATCGACACGCCGTCCGTTCCGGTGACGGTGCCCGAGCGCGAGGTGACGGCGTACGTGCCGGGTACCGGGTCCACCGTGCTCGGCGTGACCTTGAACGTGCGCTGCGCCTTGCCTGCGGTGCCGACCAGCCATACGCGGTCCTCGCCCACCGAGTAGACGACCCGCTCGCCCGCACCGGACTGTGCCGGAATCGTCGCCGGGTCGGCCTTGTCCTTGGGGGAGCGCGAGGCCGAGGCGGAAGGGGACGTCTCCGGCTTCTTGCCCAGACTGTCCGGCGCGCTGGCCGAGGCCTGGTAAGCGAGGAAGCCGACGGCGGCGACCGCGGCGGCGGTGAGCCCGGCCACGATTCCCGAGCTGCTCCTGGACACCTGCGCCACCCTCTTCGTACTCCGTACGGCTATGGGGTGACGGTAGCAGCAGGTGTGCGGCTTGTTCGGTCGGCCGTGCTGCGGGCGCCGGAGCCGTAGGCTATTCGCGTGCTCTTGCTCGCTCTGGATACCGCCACCCCCGCCGTCACCGTCGCGCTGCACGACGGCTCGTCCGTCGTCGCAGCCTCCAGCCAGGTGGACGCCCGCCGCCACGGTGAGCTGCTGCTTCCCGCCGTCGACCGGGTGCTCGCCGAAGCTGGACTGAAACTCGACGCCGTGACCGACATCGTCGTAGGCGTGGGCCCCGGCCCCTACACGGGTCTTCGCGTCGGCCTGATGACCGCCGAGACCTTCGGCCTCGCGCTCGGCGTGCCGGTGCACGGCGTGTGCACGCTCGACGGCCTCGCGCACGAGTCCGGCATCGAGAGCGGGCCCTTCGTCGTCGCCACGGACGCGCGGCGCAAGGAGGTCTACTGGGCGCGGTACGCGGACCCGCGCACCCGCCTCACCGAGGCCGCCGTGGACCGCCCCGCCGACATCGCGGACGAGGTGGCGGGCCTGCCCGCCGTCGGTGCCGGCGCGGTGCTCTACCCCGATACGTTCCCCGACGCCCGCGCCCCCGAGAACGTATCGGCGGCCTCGCTCGCCTCGCTCGCCGCCCGGAAGCTCGCCGCGGGCGAGGAGCTGCTGGCCCCCAGGCCGCTGTACCTGCGCCGTCCCGACGCGCAGGTCCCCAAAAACTACAAGGTGGTCACCCACAAGTGACATCCGTGACGACAGCTGTCCTGCGCGAGATGCGCTGGTGGGACATCGAACCCGTCTACGCCCTGGAGAAGGAACTCTTCCCGGACGACACCTGGTCGCGCGGCATGTTCTGGTCCGAGCTCTCCCACGCGCGCGGGCCGCTCGCCAGCCGCCGTTATGTGGTGGCGACGGACGAGGGGCGGATCGTCGGGTACGCGGGACTCGCCTCATCCGGCGACCAGGCCGACGTACAGACCATCGCGGTGGCCCCGAGCCACCGGCGCACCGGGCTCGGCTCCCGGCTCCTGACCGATCTGCTGCGCGCGGCGACCGCCTTCGAGTGCGCCGAGGTCCTCCTTGAGGTGCGGGTCGACAACACGCGGGCGCAGAAGCTGTACGAGCGCTTCGGCTTCGAACCCATCGGCTTCAGACGTGGCTACTACCAGCCGGGCAACGTGGACGCCCTGGTGATGCGCCTGACCGACCCTTCGACATCCGTACAAGGAACCGACACCCATGGCTGACTCGCGCGACCAACCTCTCGTTCTCGGCATCGAGACCTCCTGTGACGAGACCGGCGTCGGCATCGTCCGCGGCACCACCCTGCTCGCCGACGCCATCGCCTCCAGCGTCGACGAGCACGCACGGTACGGCGGTGTCGTGCCCGAGGTCGCCTCTCGCGCGCACCTGGAAGCGATGGTGCCGACCATCGACCGTGCCCTGAAGGAAGCGGGGGTGTCGGCGAAGGACCTGGACGGCATCGCGGTGACCGCGGGGCCCGGTCTCGCGGGCGCGCTGCTCGTGGGCGTATCGGCGGCCAAGGCGTACGCGTACGCGCTCGGCAAGCCGCTCTACGGCGTCAACCACCTGGCGTCGCACATCTGCGTCGACCAGTTGGAGCACGGCGCGCTGCCCGAGCCGACGATGGCGCTTCTCGTCTCCGGCGGCCACTCCTCGCTGCTGCTCTCCACCGACATCACGTCGGACGTACGTCCCCTGGGCGCGACCATCGACGACGCGGCGGGCGAGGCCTTCGACAAGATCGCGCGGGTGCTCAACCTGGGCTTCCCCGGCGGTCCCGTCATCGACCGGTACGCGAAGGAGGGCGACCCGAACGCGATCACCTTCCCGCGCGGCCTCACCGGGCCGCGCGACGCCGCGTACGACTTCTCCTTCTCAGGACTGAAGACGTCCGTCGCGCGCTGGATCGAGGCCAAGCGGGCCGCGGGCGAGGAGGTTCCCGTCCGTGACGTGTCGGCGTCCTTCCAGGAGGCGGTCGTCGACGTGCTGACCCGCAAGGCCGTAAGGGCCTGCAAGGACGAGGGCGTGGACCACCTGATGATCGGCGGCGGAGTGGCGGCCAACACGCGGCTGCGCGCCCTCGCCCAGGAGCGGTGCGAGGCGGCCGGGATCCGGCTGCGGGTGCCGCGGCCGAAGCTGTGCACGGACAACGGCGCGATGGTGGCCGCGCTCGGCGCGGAGATGGTGGCGCGTAACCGCTCGGCGTCCGACTGGGACCTGTCGGCGGACTCCTCCCTGCCGGTGACGGAGCCGCACGTCCCGGGCCACTCGCACACGCACGCGCACGACCACGTGCACGAGGTCAGCAAGGAGAACCTGTACTCGTGACCGTCGCGCTGATGTGGGAGGCCCGCGCCGTCGACGGGCGGGGCGAGGAACTGCTCGCGTGGGCGCGGGCGCAGGTCCTCGACGGTGAGCCGGTGCGGCGGGAGAGCTTCCGCGCCCCGCAGGACCGGGTCCTCGTCCTGACCTGGTGGGATGAGCCGTACGACGCCGACCTTCCCGAAATCCCGGAGCCCGCGCCGGAGTTGGTGACGCGGGCGGTGCACCGGTGGCGCTTCGAGTCGGTCGGGCTCGGCTGAACACGGCGTACGTCAGGGGCGGCGCGCCTGCCCCAGGAGTCCGTCGATGACCGCTCCCAGCTGCGTGGACACGTCGTACTCCGCCGTCAGCTCCAGCCAGCGGTCGGCGAGCGCGGTCAAGTGGGGC
This sequence comes from Streptomyces sp. NPDC055239, assembly GCF_053606205.1. Lineage (NCBI taxonomy): Bacteria > Bacillati > Actinomycetota > Actinomycetes > Kitasatosporales > Streptomycetaceae > Streptomyces > Streptomyces sp. NPDC055239. Next base: position 278,358 of record NZ_JBSGRD010000009.1, read on the forward strand.
AGCTCGTCGGCGTCCTCGGCCGTGAGCATGCCGGGGAAGTAGCGCCCCCGGTCCGGCTCGTCGGCGCGGCGGGCCATCGCCTGGCGGAATACCAGATCGCCGTATACGCAGTGCCAGATCGTGCGGTAGGCGGCGATGGCCTGGGACTGGTCCAGTCCGCAGGCGAGGGAACAGTCGACGATCTCCTCGACCATCCACAGGGCGCCCTTGTCGGTGAGGTCACCGAGGCTCAGTACCTCGACCACCCAGGGCAGCCGCGCCAGCGTGCCGTGCATGTGCACGGAGACCGCGAGCAGCCTCTCGCGCGGATCGTCGGGGAGCTCGGGGCGCGGGACCAGGTCGGCCGTCCCGGACAGGGTGAGCATCAGGAGCTCGTCCTTGTCGCGCACGTGGTGGTAGAGCGCCATCGGGGTCGTGCCGACCTCCTTGGCGACCTTGCGCATGCTCAGGGCCGCCACGCCCTCCTCCTGGAGGATGCGGCGCGCGACGCCGACGATCGTGTCGAGGTCGATGCGGCTCGGACGGCCGCGCTTCTTCTTTTCCACGTGGCTCATTGTCGCGCCCCGAGGGGTGGGCAGGGGGGTGGGCTGGTGGCGGGTGGGCGACGCATGCCGTTTTATTTTCTATACGCGTATAGTAATGTCCGTCGGCATGGTGAATCCCGCTGACTCCAAGTCCCCAGGGACCCGTTGGCTGCTGCCGGTGCTGCTCACCGTGCAGTTCCTGGTCTCCCTCGACATGTCCGTCGTGAACATCGCGCTGCCCGACATCGGCGACGACCTCGGCTTCGGGGCCGATTCGCTGCTCTGGGTCGTCAACGCCTACGCCCTCGCCTTCGGCGGCCTGCTCATGCTGGGCGGGCGCATCGCCGACCTGGTGGGGCGGCGGCGCACCCTCATCGCCGGGTTCGCGGTCTTCGGCCTCGCGAGCCTGGTGGGCGGGCTCGCGCAGACGCCGGGGCAGCTCGTCGCGGCGCGGGCCGTGCAGGGCGCGGGTGCGGCGGCGCTCGCACCTGTCGCGCTCGCACTGATCACCGTCAACTATGCGGCGGGGCCCGCGCGTTCACGGGCGCTCGGGCTCTGGGGCGCGGCGGGCGCGCTCGGCGGCGCGGTCGGGGTGATGGCGGGCGGGCTGCTCACTGACTTGGCGGGCTGGCGCTCCGTGATGCTGATCAACGTTCCGGTGGTGCTCGCGGCGCTCCTCCTCTCGCGGCACGGCGTACCCGCCGACCGGCGCACCGGGCCCGCTCCGCGCCTCGACGCGGTGGGGGCGCTCCTCGTCACGGCCGGCATGGCGGTACTCGTCCTCGGGCTCGTGCGCACGGAGACGTACGCATGGGGATCCGGTACGACCCTGGGCACCCTCGGCGCCGCGGCCGTACTGCTCGTCGCGTTCGCCGCCGTCGAGTCCCGGCGACGGGAGCCGCTGCTCCGGCTCGGCCTGCTCAGGAACCGGCCCGTGCTCTCCGCGAACGCGTTCGCGCTGCTGATGTCGTCGGGGCAGTTCGCCGCCTTCTACTTCACCTCGCTCTATCTCCAGGAGGTCATGTCGTACGGATCTACGCGGGCGGGGGCGGCGTTCCTGCCGTTCTGCGCGGGCGTCGTCGCCGGGTCGGTGATCTCGGCGCGGAAGGCCGGGCGCTTCGGGGAGCGCGCGATTCTGGTGACCGGCGGTCTCCTCGGGGCGGCGGGGTTCGTGTGGTTCGCCCTGACGGTCGGTCCTGACGGCACCTTCCTGGGCTCCGTCCTCGGGCCCTCCCTGGTGGCGAGCGTCGGCATCGGCATGTGCTTCGTGCCGCTGGGGACGGCGGCGACGTCCGGTGTCGCCGCCGAGGAGACCGGCATGGCGTCGGGGCTGCTCAACAGCTCGCGCCAGCTGGGCGGGTCGCTGGGGCTCGCGGTGCTCGTGACGGTGGCGTCGGGGGTCACGGGGTCCACGGGGTCCGGCCGGGGGCCGGGCGCGCTCGCGGACGGGTACGCGACGGCGTTCGGCGTGGCCGCCGCGCTGCTCGTGGCGGCGGCGGTGGCGACGGCGGTGCTGCATCCGGCGCGCAGGCCTTCACGGCCTGCGGAATGGCCCTCGGTCCCGCCCGCTCCGGAAGAAAATCCAAAGAATCTCGGAGACGATGTCGATCCGGGCGTCTCCCGTTCGACGCAGGGGTGAGAGGCGGGGAAGTACCCGCCGACAGCCGAAGGGACATGACCACCATGCCGCGCTTTCTGACGATGATCCGAGTCAACGAGAAGAACTCCCCCGAGGGCGGCCCCAGCCCCGAGATGGGCGAGCGCATGGGTGCCCTCCTGGAGGAGATCACCAAGGCCGGGGTGATGCTCGACACCGCGGGTCTCACCCCGAGCGCCCAGACCACCCAGGTGCACTGGGAGGGCGGCAAGGTGTCCGTCACCGACGGCCCGTTCACCGAGGCGAAGGAGGTCGTCGGCGGCTACTCGATCACGCAGTGCAAGGACAAGGCCGAGGCGATCGAGTGGGCGAGCCGCTTCCTGAAGACCCATGACGAGCAGTGGACCATCACGGCGGAGGTCAGGGAGATCATCGAGGGCTGACGCGGCGGGCGCCGGTCCTTTGCGGCGCCGCCGCGGGGGTGCTCTGATGGGTGGCCGTGACGGCCAACTCCCCAGAGCGCCCCCGCCCCGATACTCCCGGCGGCGTTTCGCAGCCCCCCGATATTTCGCAGACCCCCGACCGTGCGGTCGAGACCGTGTTCCGGATCGAGTCCCCGCGCCTCATCGCCGGTGTCGCGCGGATCGTGCGCGACGTGGGCATCGCGGAGGAGCTCGCGCAGGACGCGCTGGTCGCCGCCCTCGAACAGTGGCCGCGCACCGGCGTCCCCGACAACCCGGGCGCCTGGCTGATGACCACCGCCAAGCGCCGCGCCATCGACCTCGTACGCCGCAGAGAGCGCTACGCGAGCAAGCTTCAGGAGATGGGCCGCGACCTGGAGACGGCGCCGCCCCTCGTCGTCGAACCCGTCGAATCCGTCGACCCTGACTACATTGACGACGACCTCCTGCGTCTCGTCTTCACCGCCTGCCACCCCGTGCTCTCCGCCGAGGCCCGCATCGCACTCACGCTGCGGCTGCTCGGTGGTCTCACGACGCCGGAGATCGCCCGCGCGATGCTGGTCCCCGAGGCGACGGTGGCCCAACGCGTCGTGCGCGCGAAGCGCACCCTCGCCGCCAAGGGGGTGCCCTTCGAAGTGCCGTACGGAGCCGAACGCGAGGCCCGGCTCGGTTCGGTGCTCGAAGTCATCTACCTCATCTTCAACGAGGGGTACGCGGCCACGGCGGGCGACGACTGGCTGCGCCCCTCCTTGTGCGAGGACGCCCTGCGCCTCGCCCGTGTGCTGGCCGCGCTGATGCCGAGGGAGGCCGAAGTGCACGGCCTGGCAGCGCTGTTGGAGCTCCAGACGTCCCGCGCGGCGGCGCGGACGGGCCCAAAGGGCGAGCCGGTGCTCCTCGCCGACCAGGACCGCCGCCACTGGAACCGGCCGCTGATCCGGCGGGGCTTCGAGGCGCTCGCCCGCGCGCACTCGGCGGCTGAGGGCGCGGCAGGACCGTACGCACTCCAGGCCGCGATCGCCGCCTGCCACGCGAACGCCCCTTCGTACGAGGAGACGGACTGGCCCCGGATCGTCACCCTGTACGAACTCCTCGCCGCCCGAGCTCCGTCACCGGTGGTCGAACTGAACCGCGCGGTGGCGGTGTCGATGGCCTCGGGCCCGGCACAGGCGCTGCGCCTCGTGGACGCGCTCGCGGACGAACCCGCCCTGAAGGACTACCACTTGCTGCCGAGCGTGCGGGGCGACCTGCTGGTGAGGCTCGGGCGGGCGGCGGAGGCGCGGGGGGAGTTCGAGCGGGCGGCGGGGCTTACGCGCAATGAGCGGGAGCGGGAGCTGCTGCTGGGGCGGGCTGATTCTTGCAGCCTGTCCGGTGCTTGAGGATGAACTAGGCGAAGATGATGGTGCTGCCCAGGGCCCCGCTCAGGTGCCTGCAACAGGCCGCCCGATCAACATCGCCGGCACCCCCGCCACCCGCGTAAGAAACACGGTCGCCGAATTGGCCCCCCGCGGCTTCACCTTCCGCCGCAGCTCCTCCGGCTCCACCGCGGACCCCCGCTTCTTCACCGTCAGGATCCCGACCTCCCGCTCCCGCAGCACCGCCTTCAACTTCTTCACCCCGAACGGCAGTTGATCGGTGATCTCGTACGCCACCGCGTACGGCGTGGCGTGCAGCGCGTCGGAGGTGACGTACGCGATGGTCTCGTCGATGAGACCGCCCTCCACCCGCGCGGCCACCTCCGCGACCAGGTGCGCGCGGATGACGGCGCCGTCCGGCTCGTACAGATAGCGGCCCACCGCGCGCACCGGCGGATCCGGCAGCATCGTGTCGAGCGAGGACCACAGGGACGCGCCCGAGGGCAGCAGCGTCGCGCGGTGCGACGACGGGGTGTTCGTGCCGAACCACAGCACGGCCTCCTTCACGTCACCGCCGTCCGAGATCCACTCCGCCGCGGCCTCGGCGGGAACGGCCTCGTGCGGAATGCCGGGGGCGATCTTCAGCGCCGCGTGCGGGGCCTTGAGGGCGGCCCGGACGGCCCAGGAGAGGGGCGGGGAGTAGGCCTCGGGGTCGAAGATGCGGCCACGCCCGCCACGCCGCGCGGGGTCCACGAAGACGGCGTCGTACGCGGCTGTGTCGACCTCGGTGACATCGGCCTCGCGCACCTCGATGAGGTCCGAGAGCCCCAGCGCGTCCGCGTTCGCCCGCGCCACCGCGCACGTCAGCGGGTCACGGTCGACGGCGAGGACGGCGATCCGGGCCCGGGCGAGGGCGATCGCGTCGCCGCCGATGCCGCAGCAGAGATCGGCCACGCTGCGTACGCCGAGGGACTTGAAGCTCTCGGCGCGGTGCACGGCCACACTCGTGCGCGTCGCCTGTTCGACGCCGTTCGGAGTGAAGAACATCCGCCCCGCGTCATCGGCGCCGAACTTCGCCACCGCCCGCCGCCGCAGCCGCGCCTGCGCGAGCACCGCGGTGACAAGCTCCGCCGGATGCTCGCGGCGCAGGCGGGTGGCGACGGCGAGCTCCCGGGCCGGATCGGCCTCCCGCACCTCGTCGAGATCGAGCAGCGACCGGCCTTCGGCGGTGAGCAGCGCGGAGAAGGAGGCCAGGGCGGAGTCGAGGTCGTTCACCCGGCCCATTGTGGGCCAGTCGGTGGATGGTGCGCGCCCGGTGGCGGTGTCGGCCCGGTGGCAGGGGTGTGAGCTGCAAAGATCCGGCGCCATGCAACTAGTACGACAAAACGACAAATTCAGCGCAAGTCTGAAGAATCGGGTGCGGGCCGGGGTGGTCGTGCTCGTCGTCGCCGCGATCGCCTCCGGCTGTGCATCGGGCGCCGATGACGGGGGAGCCAGCCCCGCACCCGGTCAGCAGCGCCTGGACGCGCCGCCCGCCCGCGCGCTCGACTCCTACGCCCAGAAACTGCGCGTCGCCGAGGTCGCGCGCGCCGCCGCCGCGAAACGCTGGGGCCTGGCGAAGACCCCGCTGACCGCGCCCGCCGCTCCCGCCGCGAAGGCGAGGATCACCACGCGCAAGGGGTTCGAGGTCAAGGGGCAGGCGAGTCTGCCGCCCGTCTTCACGACCGTCCCGACCAAGAAGAAAGTCGTCTTCCTGACCATCGACGACGGCGCCGAGAAGGACCCGGCGCTGCTCAAGATGATGGGCGAACTGAAGATCCCGTACACCGCGTTCCTCAGCGACTATCTGGTCAAGGAGGACTACGGCTACTTCAAGAAGATGCAGTCCCGCGGCGTCACGCTGAACAATCACACCCTCAACCACCGCTATCTGCCGGGGCTTTCGTACGAAGGCCAGCGGCACGAGATCTGCGGCATGCAGAACATCATCCACAAGCGCTACGGCAAACGGCCCGAACTCTTCCGGCCGCCGTACGGCAACTACAACGTGGACACCCTGCGTGCCGCCAAGTCCTGCGGGATCAAGGCCGTGCCGCTGTGGGCGTCCGAGGCCTTCGCCGACCACATGGAGTGGCGCGAGTGGGACCGGGACCTGCACCCCGGCGACATCATCCTCACGCACTTCCGGGGGCGTGAGGACTGGAAGGGCACGATGCCGGACATGATCCGCAAGGTCATGAAGACGGTCACCGACAAGGGGTACGCGGTGGCCAGGCTCGAGGACTACCTGTGACCCGGCGGGCGCGGGCGCACCGCTACTTCGCGGCGGCGCTCGCGGCGGGCGTGCTCGCGCCCGCGCTGCTCACCGGGTGCGCGCAGTCGGTGGACCCGATCGAGCGCCTCGGCAGAAAAGCGGCGGAGAAGGTCCCGCCGCGCAAACCGACGTCGTCGCCCGACTGCGCCCCGCCCGCCGGGCCGACACACACAGGGCGGCACGCGGCGGGGGAGACGGGGCCGGAGCCGGAACCTCCGGAGTACGGAAAGCGTTGCGGGGACGGGCTCACAACGCCCTCCATGCCTCCGCGAGGCACCCCTCTCCCACGAGAAGTCCCATAAGACCCGCGTCAGTGAATTGGCACTCCGCTTGACCGAGTGCTAATCGCCGTCCTAGTCTCGGCCTTGGCACTCACCACTGGAGAGTGCCAACCAGCGACGGGCAGGTCCGGCACCCGCGACGACGGATCCACCTGGTCGCCACCCCAGACTGTTAACCCCGTAGATCTCCGAAGGGGGAGACCGGATCGTGACGACCGCAAGCTCCAAGGTTGCCATCAAGCCGCTTGAGGACCGCATTGTGGTCCAGCCGCTCGACGCCGAGCAGACCACGGCCTCCGGCCTGGTCATTCCGGACACCGCGAAGGAGAAGCCCCAGGAGGGTGCTGTCCTCGCCGTGGGCCCGGGCCGCTTCGAGAACGGCGAGCGCCTGCCGCTCGACGTCAAGGTCGGCGACGTCGTGCTGTACAGCAAGTACGGCGGCACCGAGGTGAAGTACAACGGCGACGAGTACCTCGTCCTCTCGGCTCGCGACGTCCTCGCGATCGTCGAGAAGTAATTCACCGCTTCACGGCTTTACCTGCTTCACCAGCAGATTTGCTTTTGAGCTGCGCCCCTGGTCACCCCGCTGATTGCCGGGCGGCGAGGGGCGCAGTTCGTTAACCCGAGTTTTCGAGAGGGCTGAATCGCTCCCATGGCGAAGATCCTGAAGTTCGACGAGGACGCCCGTCGCGCCCTTGAGCGCGGCGTCAACAAGCTTGCCGACACCGTCAAGGTGACGATCGGCCCCCGCGGCCGCAACGTCGTCATCGACAAGAAGTTCGGCGCTCCCACCATCACCAACGACGGCGTCACCATCGCCCGTGAGGTCGAGGTCGAGGACCCGTACGAGAACCTCGGCGCGCAGCTCGTCAAGGAGGTGGCGACCAAGACCAACGACATCGCGGGTGACGGCACCACCACCGCGACCGTGCTCGCCCAGGCCCTGGTCAAGGAAGGCCTGCGCAACGTAGCCGCCGGTGCCTCCCCGGCCGCCCTGAAGAAGGGCATCGACGCCGCCGTCAAGGCCGTCTCCGACGAGCTCCTCGCGACCGCGCGCCCGATCGACGACAAGGCCGACATCGCGGCCGTCGCCGGTCTGTCCGCCCAGGACCCGCAGGTCGGCGAGCTCATCGCCGAGGCGATGGACAAGGTCGGCAAGGACGGTGTCATCACCGTCGAGGAGTCCAACACCTTCGGGCTCGAGCTGGACTTCACCGAGGGCATGGCCTTCGACAAGGGTTACCTGTCGCCGTACTTCGTGACGGACCAGGAGCGCATGGAGGCGGTGCTCGAGGACCCGTACATCCTCATTCACCAGGGCAAGATCTCCTCCATCCAGGACCTGCTCCCGCTGCTCGAGAAGGTCATCCAGACCAACGCCTCGAAGCCGCTCCTGATCATCGCCGAGGACGTCGAGGGCGAGGCCCTGTCGACCCTGGTCGTGAACAAGATCCGTGGCACCTTCAACGCCGTCGCGGTGAAGGCCCCCGGCTTCGGCGACCGCCGCAAGGCCATGCTCGGTGACCTCGCCACCCTCACCGGCGGCACCGTCATCGCCGAAGAGGTCGGCCTCAAGCTCGACCAGGTCGGCCTCGACGTGCTCGGCACCGCCCGCCGCGTCACCATCACCAAGGACGACACGACCGTCGTCGACGGTGGCGGCGACTCGGCCGAGGTCACGGGCCGCGTCAACCAGATCAAGGCCGAGATCGAGTCCACGGACTCGGACTGGGACCGCGAGAAGCTGCAGGAGCGCCTGGCGAAGCTCGCCGGTGGCGTCTGCGTGATCAAGGTCGGCGCTGCCACCGAGGTCGAGCTCAAGGAGAAGAAGCACCGTCTGGAGGACGCCATCTCCGCGACCCGCGCCGCGGTCGAGGAGGGCATCGTCTCCGGTGGTGGCTCCGCTCTGGTGCACGCCGTCAAGGTGCTCAAGGACTCCCTCGGCAAGGAGGGCGACGAGGCCACCGGTGTCGCCGTCGTCCGCCGCGCCGCCGTCGAGCCGCTGCGCTGGATCGCCGAGAACGCGGGCCTCGAGGGCTACGTCATCACCTCGAAGGTCGCCGAGCTCGACAAGGGCTTCGGCTTCAACGCCGCGACCGGTGAGTACGGCGACCTGGTCAAGGCCGGCGTCATCGACCCGGTCAAGGTCACGCGCTCCGCTCTGGAGAACGCCGCGTCGATCGCCTCCCTGCTCCTCACGACCGAGACCCTGGTCGTCGAGAAGCCGGCCGAGGACGAGGCTGACGCCGGTGGCCACGGCCACGGTCACTCTCACTGACGCTTGCGCGTAGCTGTGACGGAGGCCCGGTACCCCGCGTTGGGGGTGCCGGGCCTCCGTGCGTCGGCGCTCTACTGCGGGCCGTACTTCCTGCCCGTCCGTGAAGTCACTCCGCCGAGCAGCGCCCTCGGGGTCACCTTCACGACCCCCATCAGCGCCTTGTACCGCGGGTCCGGGATGGAGAGGGTCTTGCCGCGTGCCAGGTCGGCAATGGCGGCCGCGACCAGCTTGTCCGCGTCGAGCCACATCCACTTGGGGATGTTGGACGTCCCCATCCCGGCGCGCTCATGGAACTCGGTCCGTACGAATCCGGGGCACAGGGCCATGAGGCGCACCCCGGATCCGGCCAGATCCTTCGCCGCCCCCTGCGTGAACTGCACGACCCAGGCCTTCGACGCGCCGTACGTACCGCGCGGCACGAACGCCGCCACCGACGCGACGTTGACGACGCCTCCGCGGCCCCGCTCGCGCATCGACTCCGTCGCCGCCGACGTGAGCCGGAGCACCGCCTCGCAGTGCACCTTGAGCATCGTCAGCTCGTCCTCGATCGACACTTCCAGGTACTGGCCCTTGTTGCCGAACCCGGCGTTGTTCACAAGCAGGTCGACCGGACTCCTGCGGTCCGCGAGCCGCTTCTCGACGGCGGCGATCCCGTCGTCCGTCGCCAGGTCCGCGGTGAGGACCTCCGCCTCGATGCCGTGCCGGTCGTGCAGTTCGGTCGCCTGCTCCCGCAGCCGCTCGGTGTTCCGTGCCACCAGGACCAGGTTGTGGCCGTCACCGGCGAGCCGCCGGGCGAAGGCCGCGCCGATACCGGCGGTCGATCCCGTAATCAGAGCCGTAGTCATGGACCAAGGCTAGTGAGATCCGCTGGCCGCCGTGTCGCCCGGACTGCCTGACGGCCCGACCCCGTACTTCTCCACGTACTTCCGCGCCGCTTCCCTCGACTCGGAGTGCAGCGCGTCGCCCGCGGCGAGCAGGTCCGGCAGCAGGTTCCGCTCCGTCGTCACGGCCCTGAACTGGAGGGACACGGTGACGTCGTGCTCCGGCCTGCGCACGATCTCGATCGTGTCCCCGCCGCGGATCTCACCCGGTTCGATCACCCGCAGATAGGCGCCGGGAGCACCGTGCCGCGTGAAGCGCTTCACCCATCCCGTCTCGCCGAGATGGCCCTGGAACGTCCGGCAGGGGATGCGGCCCGATGTCACTTCGAGGAGCAGATCGGGGCCGACGCGCCAGCGCTCGCCGATCTTCGCGCCGCTCACGTCGATCCCGGACGTCGTGAGGTTCTCGCCGAAGGAGCCGCCCGCGAGCGGGTGACCGAGCAGGCGCTCCCACGCGTCGAGGTCCTCGCGCGCATAGGCGTACACCGCCTGGTCGTCACCGCCGTGGTGCCGCAGATCGCAGACGTGGTCCCCGGCGACCCCGCTCCCGGCGCTCCCCTTCGGGCCGGGAGCCGCCACCCGTACGGCTCCTTCGGCAGGCCGCTTGTCGATTCCGGTGCCGCCCGAGGGAGCGTCCGTGTACTCCACGGCTTTGAACCGGCCCGTATTCACAGAAAGAAGCTTCATGACGGAATGCTAGGCGCGCCCACTCAAAGCGTCGACGCATTATTGGGCGTCTGATCCAAGCGTCACTTATGCTTGATCCATGATTGAGGCCCGCCATCTCCGTGTCCTGCGTGCGGTCGCCGCCACCGGCTCCTTCTCGGCCGCGGCGCGCGACCTCGGCTGCACCCAGCCCGCCGTGAGCCAGCAGATGAAGGCACTCGAAGCCTCCACGGGCACGCCGCTGCTTATCCGCACAGGCCGCGAGATGCGCCTGACCCAGGCGGGCGAGGCCCTGGTCCGGCACGCCGCCGGGATCCTGGCAGGACTGACCGCCGCCGAGGAGGAGGTCGCCGCCATCGCGGGCCTGCGGGCGGGCCGGGTCCGCCTCGTCTCCTTCCCCAGCGGCAGCTCGACGCTGGTGCCGAGCGCGCTCGCCGCCCTGCGCGCCGCGCACCCCGGAACGCGGGTCTCGCTCGTGGAGGCCGAACCGCCGCGCTCGGTCGAGATGCTGCGCGAGGGCGACTGCGACGTGGCGCTCGCCTTCCGCTACGACGGCGCGTCCGCCGCCGAGGAGTGGGACGACCTGGTCGTCCGTCCGTTGCTCGCCGACCGGCTCGTCGGTCTCGTGCCCGAGGGGTACCGGCTCGCCAAGGCGGATGCGGTCGCCATCGGGGAACTGGCCGACGAGCCGTGGATCGCGGGCTGTCCGCGCTGTCGCAGGCAGCTGGTCGAGGTCTGCGAAGGGGCGGGTTTCGTGCCCCGCATCGATTTCGCGACCGACGACTATCCGGCGGTGATCGGCCTGGTCGGCGCGGGCCTGGGAGTCGCCGTGCTGCCCGAGCTCGCCATCGAGTCCGTACGCCCCAAAGGTGCACGCACAGTGACGGTCGAGCCCGCCGTCCAGCGCGAGATCGTGGCGCTCACCCTGCCGGATCTGGCGCAGGTGCCCGCGGTGGCCGCCACGCTCGACCACCTCGCGAGGGCCGCGGAGCGCTGAGTGCGCCTCTGCCCTGTTCTGTTGGGGGTGCCTTGAAGAAACGTTCCTTCAGGCTGACGCCGACGGTGCGGACGTCGTGACGAGGCGGTTGCGCGCGCGGCCCATGAGCTCCTCGCGCTCGTCCTCGGTGAGCCCGCCCCACACGCCGTACGGCTCCCGTACCGCGAGGGCGTGAGCGGCGCACTCCGCGCGTACCGGGCACCTCATGCAGACCTCCTTGGCGGAGTTCTCACGCGCGCTGCGTGCCGCGCCCCGCTCGCCCTCGGGATGGAAGAAGAGCGAGCTGTCGACCCCGCGGCAGGCCGCGAGGAGCTGCCAGTCCCAGAGATCTGCGTTCGGTCCGGGAAGGCGGGAGAAATCTGCCATTGCTTGTCTCCTGGTAGCCGTTATGCGCGGATACGGTGCCCATGACCGTACATCTACTGTCTAAGGAGATGAAAATATGACTCATTGGAAAATCTAGCCACAGACACCAGCAAAAGGGAAGGAAAGCGGCTAAATGGGGCATGGGTTGTGATGAAAGGTTGAGGGTCTCTTGCGCCGTCTGCTCTGTGTCCGCGCCCTCACGTAGAGTGCCGAACGAGGCCGACCGCCCCGTAACTCTTTCGGGTGACCGTCGTTGAGTGTGCGAGGCGGTTGAAAGAAGAAGCGCTCGGGCACATGTCCGAGAGCGTCAACCGCACAGGTGACGAATATGTACCAGCCTGGAGGCTCAAGGTGACGCGCAGCAGCTGTGAGAGCCGCGGAGGACAGTCATGACATCCGTCCTCGTCTGCGACGACTCCCCGCTCGCCCGAGAGGCGCTCCGCCGCGCGGTCGCGACCGTGCCCGGCGTCGAGCGCGTGACGACAGCGGCCAACGGCGAGGAAGTCCTCCGCCGCTGGGGCGCCGACCGCTCGGACCTGATTCTGATGGACGTACGCATGCCCGGTCTGGGCGGCGTCGAGACGGTCCGGCGGCTGCTGTCCGCCGACCCCGGTGCGCGCATCATCATGCTCACCGTGGCCGAGGATCTGGACGGTGTCGCGCTCGCGGTCGCCGCCGGTGCCCGCGGCTATCTGCACAAGGACGCCTCGCGCGCCGAGCTGCGCGCGACCGTCACGCAGGCGCTCGCCGACCCGACGTGGCGACTTGCTCCGCGCAGACTGCGTTCGGCCGAGATGGGCGCGGCGCCCACACTCACCGCACGCGAGATCCAGGTGCTCGAGGGCATGAGCCACGGCCGGTCCAACGCCGAGATCGGACGTGAGCTTTTTCTCTCCGAGGACACGGTCAAGACCCACGCCAGGCGGCTGTTCAAGAAGCTCGGCGCCTCGGACCGCGCGCACGCCGTGGCGCTCGGTTTCCGCTGGGGCCTGGTCCGATAGGTGTGCCGCCGTGCGGGCACGGCGATCCCCGCCCGCTGTCTGGTGGGCGGGGTGACGGACGCCCGTCGCTCCCTTTCTCGGGAGCGGTTGCCGTTGCTTCGCCGCCGATGCCGCATCCTTGAGGTGTGGAGTTCCTCGGGGACAGGTCGGTCGAGCGGGAGGGGAGGGCGCACGAGATGAGTTCCGGCGCACCTGCTCATAACGCTTCGGTGCACAACTATGGACGTGGTGCCACGGAGCAGTCAGCGCCAAGGCACCATGGACCGATGCGTGATGACAAGACGACGGTGATCGGCGCCCTCGTCCTTCGCGCGGTCGAGGGCGATGACCGGGCGACGCACGATCTCCTGGCCCATGTGCACCCCCTGGCGCTGCGGTACTGCCGCACGCGCCTCTCTCGACTGCCCGGTGACGCACGGCACTTCGTCGAGGACCTGGCGCAGGAAGTGTGCGTCGCGGTCCTTCTCGCCCTGCCGCGGTACAAGGACACGGGGCGCCCCTTCGAAGCGTTCGTCTTCGCGATCGCCGCGCACAAGGTCGCCGATCTGCAGCGCGCGGCGATGCGCCATCCCGGCTCCACGGCGGTTCCGTCGGACGAGATGCCGGAGCGGCCCGACAACTCCCTCGGTCCCGAGGAGCGCGCGCTCCTCAGCAGCGATGCCGAATGGGCCAAGAAGCTCATGGCCAACCTCTCGGAGAACCAGCGTGAGCTGCTGCTCCTGAGGATCGCGGTCGGGCTCACCGCCGAGGAGACCGGCCAGATGCTGGGGATGTCCCCGGGCGCCGTGCGCGTCGCGCAGCACCGGGCGCTGAGCCGCCTGCGGGCTCTTGCCGAGCAGTAGTACGCAGCTAGAACGCAGCCCGGTCGCGTACGTGTGCCGAGAGCCGAGTACGTGTGCCGAGTGCGTGTACCGAGTACCTGTGCCGCGTACGTGTGAACGTACAAAGTAAGCCGATGATCTTGATCGTGGAATGAGACACCCTCGGTTCCCGTTAGCATGGACATCCGCACCGATCAAGGCCATTTGGGGAAGGTGTCATGACTGCAAACGTCGACGGAGTGCCCGAGAAATTCGCGACGCTCGGGCTGACCTACGACGACGTGCTGCTGTTGCCGGGCGCGTCCGAGGTCCTCCCGAACGCGGTCGACACCTCGTCCCGCATCTCCCGCAACGTCCACGTGAACATCCCGCTGCTCTCCGCGGCGATGGACAAGGTCACCGAGGCCCGCATGGCCATCGCCATGGCGCGGCAGGGTGGCGTCGGCGTGCTGCACCGCAACCTGTCGATCGAGGACCAGGTCAACCAGGTCGACCTCGTGAAGCGCTCCGAGTCCGGCATGGTGACCGACCCGATCACCGTGAACCCGGACGCGACGCTGGCCGAGGCCGACGCGCTTTGCGCCAAGTTCCGCATCAGCGGCGTCCCGGTGACCGACCCGGCGGGCAAGCTGCTCGGCATCGTCACCAACCGCGACATGGCCTTCGAGAACGACCGCAGCCGTCAGGTGCGCGAGGTCATGACGCCGATGCCGCTCGTGACCGGCAAGGTCGGCATCAGCGGTGTGGACGCCATGGAGCTCCTGCGCCGCCACAAGATCGAGAAGCTGCCGCTCGTCGACGACGCGGGGATCCTCAAGGGCCTCATCACCGTCAAGGACTTCAAGAAGGCCGAGCAGTACCCGAACGCGGCCAAGGACGCCGAGGGCCGTCTCCTCGTCGGTGCCGCCGTCGGCGCGAGCCCCGAGGCGCTCGAGCGGGCGCAGGCGCTTGCCGCCGCCGGGGTCGACTTCCTGATCGTCGACACCTCGCACGGGCACAACAGCAACGCCCTGAGCTGGATGTCGAAGATCAAGTCGGGCGTGAACGTCGACGTCATCGGCGGCAACGTCGCGACGCGCGACGGCGCGCAGGCGCTCATCGACGCCGGTGTCGACGGCGTCAAGGTCGGTGTCGGACCGGGTTCCATCTGCACCACGCGTGTGGTCGCCGGAATCGGCGTCCCGCAGGTCACCGCCATCTACGAAGCTGCTGTCGCGGCCCGTGCGGCCGGTGTCCCGGTCATCGGCGACGGCGGCCTCCAGTACTCCGGAGACATCGGCAAGGCGCTGGCCGCCGGCGCCGACACCGTCATGCTCGGCTCGCTGCTCGCGGGCTGCGAGGAGTCGCCGGGTGAGCTGATGTTCATCAACGGCAAGCAGTTCAAGTCCTACCGCGGCATGGGTTCGCTCGGCGCGATGCAGGGCCGTGGCCAGGGACGTTCGTACTCGAAGGACCGCTACTTCCAGGCGGAGGTCTCCTCGGACGACAAGCTCGTGCCCGAGGGCATCGAGGGTCAGGTGCCCTACCGCGGCCCGCTGGCCAACGTGCTGCACCAGCTCGTCGGCGGCCTGCGTCAGACGATGGGTTACGTGGGCGCCGCCTCCGTCGACGAGATGGAGTCCAAGGGCCGCTTCGTGCGCATCACGTCCGCGGGCCTCAAGGAGAGCCACCCGCACGACATCCAGATGACGGTCGAGGCGCCGAACTACACGAACAAGCGCTGACAGCGCTGACCCGATTTCGCCGCGCACGCGCGCGTGGGGGCGGTCCGGATTCCCGGGGCCGCCCCCTTTGCGTGCGTCGGGGATACTGGAACGGCAGACCGAGTGCCGAAGTGCCTAAGAAGTGCGAAGTACCGAAGAAAGCTGAAGGGCCACCCACGTGACTGAGATCGAGATCGGGCGCGGCAAGCGCGGCCGCCGCGCGTACGCCTTCGACGACATCGCCGTCGTGCCGAGCCGTCGTACCCGCGACCCGAAGGAGGTCTCGATCGCCTGGCAGATCGACGCCTACCGCTTCGAGCTGCCCTTCCTGGCGGCGCCGATGGACTCGGTCGTCTCGCCGCAGACCGCGATCCGCATCGGTGAGCTGGGTGGTCTGGGCGTACTGAACCTCGAGGGCCTGTGGACGCGGTACGAGGACCCGCAGCCGCTGCTCGACGAGATCGCTGAGCTGGACACCGACAACGCGACGCGGCGCCTCCAGGAGATCTACGCGGCTCCGATCCAGGCCGACCTGATCGGACAGCGCATCAAGGAGGTGCGCGACTCGGGCGTGGTCACCGCCGCCGCGCTCTCCCCGCAGCGCACCGCCGAGTTCTCCAAGGCCGTCGTGGACGCCGGTGTCGACATCTTCGTCATCCGCGGCACCACCGTCTCCGCCGAGCACGTCTCCGGTGCCGCCGAGCCGCTCAACCTCAAGCAGTTCATCTACGAGCTCGACGTGCCGGTGATCGTCGGCGGCTGCGCCACGTACACCGCGGCGCTGCACCTGATGCGCACGGGCGCGGCCGGTGTCCTCGTCGGCTTCGGCGGCGGCGCCGCGCACACCACGCGCAACGTCCTGGGCATCCAGGTGCCGATGGCCACCGCCGTCGCGGACGTCGCGGCCGCCCGCCGTGACTACATGGACGAGTCCGGCGGCCGGTACGTGCACGTCATCGCTGACGGTGGCGTGGGCTGGTCCGGCGACCTGCCCAAGGCCATCGCCTGCGGCGCCGACTCGGTGATGATGGGCTCCCCGCTGGCGCGCGCCACGGACGCGCCCGGCAAGGGCCACCACTGGGGCATGGAGGCCGTCCACGAGGACGTGCCGCGCGGCAAGCGCGTCGACCTCGGCGTGGTCGGCACGACCGAGGAGATCCTCACCGGTCCCTCGCACATCCCGGACGGCTCGATGAACTTCTTCGGGGCGCTGCGCCGGGCGATGGCGACGACGGGCTACAGCGAGCTCAAGGAGTTCCAGCGCGTCGAGGTGACGGTCGGGGACTCGCAGCACAAGCGCTGATCGATTGCTCCTTGGAGCAGATCGATTGCTTCTTTAAGAAGGGCCCCGGTATTCGTACCGGGGCCCTTTGCGTCTGTCAGAGGCGGTGGGCCGCGCCCGCCGGGGTCGCGCCTCGCGTGTCGAGGAGCAGCTGGGCCTTCACGGCGAGACCTTGCAGGTCGTACGTGCGGTGGTGCTGGAGCAGGATCGTGAGGTCGGCGTCGGCCGCGGCTTCGTAGAGGGAGTCCGCGCGGGGGACGGGGTGGCCGAGCACGCTCCAGCTGGGCACGTAGGGGTCGTGGTAGCTGACGGCGGCGCCCATCTCCATCAGGCGGGTCGCGACCTCCTGGGCGGGGGAGCCCTGCTGGTCGGCGAGGTCGGGCTTGTAGGTGACGCCGAGGAGCAGGACGCGGGCGCCGCGGGCGGACTTGCCGTGCTCGTTGAGCAGGGTCGCCGAGCGCTGGATCACGTACCGGGGCATGCGGTCGTTGACCTGCTGGGCCAGCTCGACCATGCGCAGACCGCGTGCGCCGCGGCCGGGTCCTGGGATGTCCAGGGGGACGCCGTGGCCGCCGACGCCGGGGCCGGGGCGGAAGGCCTGGAAGCCGAAGGGCTTGGTCTCGGCGCAGCGGATGACGTCCCACAGGTCGATGCTCAGGTCGTGGCAGAGCACGGCCATCTCATTGACCAGGGCCATGTTCACGTGCCGGTAGTTGGTCTCCAGGAGATGCACGGTCTCTGCCTCACGCGGGCCACGCGCGCGTACGACCTTGTCGGTGAGGCGGCCGTAGAAGGCTGCGGCCGACTCGGTGCAGGCCGGGGTGAGACCGCCGATGACCTTGGGGGTGCCCGCGTAGCCGTGGGTGCGGTTGCCCGGGTCGAGGCGTCCTGGCGAGTGCGCCAGGTGGAAGTCGCGGCCCGCGCGCAGCCCCGAACCCTCTTCGAGGATGGGGCGGAGGAATTCCTCCGTGGTTCCGGGGTACGCGGGTGACTCGAGGATGACCGTGGTGTGCGGGCGCAGGCGCGCGGCCAGGGCGCGGGCGGCGTCGGCCACCTGGCTCAGGTCGAGGGTGCGGTCGGCTGCCGGAGGAGTGGGAGCGCAGATGACCGCGGTGCGGACCCGGCCGAGCTCGACCGGGTCGGTGGTGGGCCGGAAACCCCCCGAGAGCATCCGGCGGACATCGGCGGCGGTGAGGGTTCCCTCGGCGCCGTCGCAGGGCAGGCGGCCGCTTGCCAGGTCGACGGCGCGGGCCGGGTCGTAGCCGATGGTGGCGATGCCGCCGGAGACGGCGGCCTGGGCGAGGGGCAGGCCGAGGCGGCCGAGACCGATGACGGCGAGATCTGCGGGCATGGCGGTGGGCCGTCCTCCCAATAGCCGGAGCGGGACGAGCGCGCAAGCCCTGTGGACAAGGTGGACCAGCGCAATGTCAGACTAGGAGTAAATATGACCGTTATGCGGCATTGTGCTGTGTCGGGCGTCGGAGTGTTGATCGCGAGTTGTCCACAGGCGGCGGCCGAACTCAGCGGACACGGCCAGAATCTGGGCATGATGTGAGCGCGACCACACCCGACAGCTAACGGGAGGCAGCGGTGAGGACAGCGACCTTGGGACCGGTGGAGCGCGCCGAGTCACTTGCGGGAATGGCCGAGCGGGAGCTGGATGTCCTGGTCGTGGGCGCGGGAGTGGTCGGTGCGGGCACCGCACTGGACGCCGTGACCCGCGGTCTTTCCACCGGCCTCGTCGAGGCGCGGGACTGGGCTTCGGGCACTTCGAGCCGGTCGAGCAAGTTGATCCACGGCGGCCTGCGCTATCTGGAGATGCTCGACTTCGCGCTTGTGCGCGAGGCGCTGAAGGAGCGCGGCCTGCTCCTGGAGCGGCTCGCCCCGCACCTAGTGAAGCCGGTGCCGTTCCTCTATCCCTTGCAGCACAAGGGCTGGGAGCGGATCTATGCCGGGTCGGGCGTCGCGTTGTACGACGCCATGTCGATGTCACGTGGACACGGCCGCGGTCTCCCCATGCACCGCCACCTGACCCGGCGTCACGCCCTGCGCGTCGCCCCGTGTCTGAAGAAGGACGCACTGACGGGGGCCATGCAGTACTACGACGCGCAGATGGACGACGCGCGCTATGTGGCCACGCTGGTGCGCACAGCGGCGGCGTACGGCGCCAAGGTCGCCAACCGCGCCCGTGTGACCGGCTTCCTGCGCGAGGGCGAACGCGTCGTCGGCGCCACGGTGCAGGACGTCGAGGGCGGCGGGGAGTACGAGGTCCGGGCCAAGCAGGTGGTCAACGCCACCGGCGTGTGGACGGACGACACGCAGGCGATGGTCGGCGAGCGCGGCCAGTTCCACGTCCGGGCGTCCAAGGGCATCCATCTGGTCGTACCGAAGGACCGGATCAACTCGACGACCGGTCTCATCCTGCGGACGGAGAAGAGCGTCCTCTTCGTCATTCCGTGGGGCCGCCACTGGATCGTGGGGACGACCGACACCGAATGGGACCTGGACAAGGCCCATCCGGCGGCGTCCAGCGCCGACATCGACTATCTCCTCGAGCATGTGAACTCGGTGCTCGGGGTGCCCCTCTCGCGCGACGACGTCCAAGGGGTGTACGCGGGGCTCCGGCCGCTGCTCGCCGGTGAGTCGGACGCCACGAGCAAGCTGTCGCGCGAGCACACGGTGGCGCATCCGGCGCCGGGCCTCGTGGTCATCGCGGGCGGCAAGTACACGACGTACCGCGTGATGGCGAAGGACGCCGTGGACGAGGCGGTGCACGGCCTCGACCAGCGGGTCGCCGACTGTGTCACCGAGGACATTCCGCTGGTGGGCGCCGAGGGGTACAAGGCGCTGTGGAACGCGCGCGCCAGGATCGCGGCCCGCACAGGCCTTCATGTGGTGCGCGTGGAGCACCTGTTGAACCGGTACGGATCGCTGGCGGAGGAGGTCCTGGAGCTGATCACGGCCGATCCCACACTGGGCGAGCCGCTGCCGGCCGCGGACGACTATCTGCGCGCCGAGATCGTCTATGCCGCGTCGCACGAGGGCGCTCGGCATCTGGACGACGTGCTGACCCGGCGCACGCGCATCTCGATCGAGACGTTCGACCGGGGCACGCGCAGTGCGCGGGTGTGCGCGGAGCTGATGGCGTCGGTTCTCGGCTGGGACAAGGACCAAGTGGAGCGGGAGGTACAGCACTACGAGAAGCGGGTGGAGGCGGAGCGGGAGTCGCAGCGGCAGCCGGACGACCTGACGGCGGACGCGGCGCGGCTGGGGGCACCGGACATCGTCCCGCTCTAGCGCGCCGCTGCGGGGGCGCCACCGCGTCGGTGTGGTCCCGGACATATGCCGTGGCCAGGGGGCTCCGCGGGCCAACAGTGCTGCGGCGGGGCCTTGCTTCGGGTGGCGAGCAAAGGAAGAGTGGCGTCCGTGGCCGGTTTCGAGACCGGCGGCGCACTGGCGGAAGCCAGGCCGATGCGGGCGCCCTCTCCTTGTGCGGGGCCCGTCATGAGGGACGTTGGACCCTGGGCGTAGACCAGTCCCGAAGTAAGGGACAATGAAGGCTCTGTCAGGGCGGGTTGCGCGGGTAGCAGCGGTAGCAGCAGAGGGGACGCATGTCGGACGCGGAGAAGACGGGTCAGTCCCGTCAGGACCAGAGCGAACGTCTCCTCTCCGGGCGCTACCGGCTGGGCGAGGTGCTCGGCCGCGGCGGAATGGGAACCGTCTGGCGCGCCAAGGACGAGACGCTCGGCCGTACGGTCGCGGTGAAGGAACTCCGCTTTCCCTCGAGCATCGACGAGGACGAGAAGCGGCGGCTCATCACGCGTACGTTGCGTGAGGCCAAGGCGATCGCACGGATCCGCAACACCAGCGCGGTGACCGTGTACGACGTGGTCGACGAGGACGACCGGCCGTGGATCGTGATGGAGCTCGTCGAGGGCAAGTCGCTCGCCGAGGCCCTTCGCGAGGACGGGCTGCTCACGCCGAGGCGCGCGGCCGAGGTCGGCCTCGCGGTGCTCGACGTGCTGCGTTCCGCGCACCGCGAGGGGATTTTGCACCGCGACGTGAAGCCGTCGAACGTGCTGATCGCCGAGGACGGGCGCGTCGTCCTCACGGACTTCGGTATCGCGCAGGTCGAGGGCGACCCGTCGATCACGTCCACCGGCATGCTCGTCGGCGCCCCCTCGTACATCTCGCCCGAGCGGGCCCGTGGGCACAAGCCGGGTCCGGCGGCCGACCTGTGGTCGCTGGGCGGGCTGCTGTACGCGGCGGTGGAGGGCGTGCCTCCGTACGACAAGGGGTCGGCGATCGCGACCCTGACCGCGGTCATGACCGAGGACGTCGAACAGCCGACGAACGCCGGGCCGTTGGAGAAGGTCATCTACGGCCTGCTCGCCAAGGACCCCGAGCAGCGGCTCGACGACGCGGGGGCGCGGGCGTTCCTGCTCGACGTGATCCACGCGCCCGAGGTCAAGGACGAGCCGGAGCCGGTCGACGCGACGAAGGTCGTGCCGCTGCCTCCGGTGCCGCCGTCCTTGGGCAAGCGCTTCGGCAAGAACAAGAGCAAGGGCAAGGGCAAGTCGGGCGCGGCGGCTGCGACTGCGGCTGCGGCTGCGTCGGTCGGGTCCTCCGAGACCGCGGGGTCCTCCGAGACTGCGGGGGCCTCCGCGAACTCGGGCGCGAACTCGGACGTGAAATCCGGTGCGGACTCTGGTGTCGGCAAGGGCGAAGAGACCGCTGACCGGCTGAAGGGCGCGCTCAGGTCGGTGCGGAAGGCGGCGGCTGCGGCCACCGCGCGGGGTGCGGAGACGGGTACGGGCGCGGGGGCCGGGGCCGGGGCGGCCTCCGGGACTGTCGCTTCCGCTGAGGTCTCTGGTGCTCCCTCGGTACCGTCCGCTCCCGCGACGCCGCCGCGTGCGACGCCTCCCAAGGCCTCGCTCACCGATGTCGTGCCTCGGCGCACGCTCGTGATCTTCTCGGTGGCCCTCGCGATCGCGGTGCTCGGGACCGTCCTTGCCTTCTCGCTGAGCGGCGGGGACGAGAGCGGTGCGGGGGACAGCAAGAACGGCGGCGACAAGACCACGTCCAGCGGGGCGACCGCGGGCGGCGGCGAGAAGGACAAGGAGACGGACAAGGGCGCCGGGCAGGACGGCGGTGCCGACAAGGGCAAGGGCAAGGACGAGGCGGGCGCGAGTCCGGACGAGAGCTCCGGTTCGGACGAGGACAAGGACGAGAGCGGCGACGACGGTGAGGACGACTCCGGCAAGAAGCCGGATGACGGCGCCGAGTCGACGTACAAGCACTCCCAAGGGTTCTCGGTGGGTCTGCCCAAGGGCTGGAAGTACGAGTCCACGGCGGCCGCGGGCGCGCGTTTCTCCGGGCCGAACGGGCAGAAGCTGCTGATCGGCTGGACTTCCACCCCCAAGTCCGACCCCGTGAGCGACTGGAAGAAGCAGGAGTCGTACATGGTCCGGTCGCAGTACAAGCGGATCCGGATAGAGAAGGCCGACTACCGCGGCTGGAACACGGCCGACTGGGAGTTCACGTACGTCGACGGCGGCACGAAGTTCCGCTCGATAGACCGTGGGTTCGTCGTCAACGGCGGTCTGGGCTACGGAATGATGTATACGGCCAAGGCCGACAAGTGGGACAGCGACGAGCGCAAGGACGCGTGGGAGACCTTCACCAAGTCGTTCAAGCCGAAGAAGTAGTTCGCGGAACGGGTCTCGGCGAGATCTGGAATCCCCTCAATGTGGTTTGCCTCTGGCACGTATCGTGAGTGCTTGCGGACCGTACGCAGCCGCAACAAGGCGTAACACGAACGGAATTGACCACCGGGCGGACGCGGGGAGGCGTCGTGGACGAATACGCGGGGCGGGTACTCGCCGACCGTTACCGCCTCCCGCTGCCTCCCGCGGACGAGTACGAACTCGCCGAGACGAGGGCATTCGATACGTACAGCGGGCAGGAAGTCCTGGTCAGACAGGTTCCGTTGCCCGAGGTCGTCGATGCGGAAGTGCTTGAGCTCGATGAGCGTGACCTCCCGGAGGGAGAGCTTCCGGCGGGGTTCGTGAGCGCGGGGGCGGTGCGACGGCCCTCGGCGCGTACGACGCGCAGGCCGTCCGATCCGGCGGTGCGGCGCGCGATAGAGGCTGCGCAGGCCGCCGCGCAGATCCCCGACCACCCTCGGCTCGACCAGGTCTTCGACGTGTTCGCCGAGGGCGGTTCGCTGTGGATAGTCAGCGAGCTGGTGGCGGCGAGGCCGCTGGCCGCGCTGCTCGCGGACCGGCCGTTGAGCCCGTACCGGGCGGCGGAGATCGCGTCGGACGTGGTGACGGCGCTGCGGGTGCTGCACGCGCACGGCTGGGTCCACCGGAACATCACCGCTCGCACGGTCCTGGTCTGCGACGACGGCAGAGTGGTCCTCACGGGCCTCGCGGCGGGCGCGGCGGAAGAGGCGTTGTGCGGGTACGACCCTCGGCCCGAGGAGTACTTCGCGGGCTTCGAGGGCGGGGCTGACGGCCATGCCGGTGGTGCTGGTGGTGCCGGTGATGCTGGTGATGAGCCTGACGCAGACGAGCCTGATGAGTCTGATGAGGCCTACGCGATTGATGAGGCCGACGGTTCGCGTGGGCATGCCGCGATCGAGGCAGCCCAGGCCGTGGAGCCCGAGGGCGACCCACGTGCGGCACGGTCCAGCGCGATAGCCGCGTACCGCGCGGGGGCGCGGGCAGCGGCGCGGGGCGGAGAGTTGCCGGGGCCCAGGGACGGCGGGGCGGGCGACGAGGAAGGGCCGCGCGGGTACGGCGCGGGCGCGGAGGGCGGCAACGGCGGTGCGGCCGAGGCCGAGGTCGCCGGGCGGATCCTGGATCCGTACGGCGTCGGGGGTACGAAGCAGTGGCACGGGGCCGTGCCGAGGAACGGGCGCGCGGGCGCGGGGGTGTCGAGTTCCGGTGCGCCGAGCTCTGGCGCGGGGAACGGCGGCGGCGCTTTTGGCCACAACGGCGGCACTTCCGGCCACAACGGCGGAGGGTCCGGCCCCACGTCACATAACGACGCCCCGGGCTCCGCGCTCAGCAGGGGCGGTCCTGGCTCCATCCCCGCCCCCGCCACTCCCGGCCCTGCCACTCCCGTCCCCAACGCCGCGCCCTCCGCATCCGGCCACAGCTACTGGGACGCCCTCGTCGCCGAGCGGAGCGGCGCCCGGCGTGGCCCCGCCACCGCTCTTGCCGCGGAGCGCGCCCGTCACGCGCGGATGACCGTGGTCGGAGGCGTGACCGAGAGGTGGGCGCCCGAGCAGGCCGGGCCCGTGCACGAGAACTGGCAGCTCGCCCCGCCCATCGGACCCGCGACCGACCTCTGGGCGCTTGGCGCCCTGCTCTTCCGGGCCGTGCAGGGCCACGCGCCCTACCCGGAGGAGAGCACCTTCGAGCTCGTCCAGCTGGTGTGCGCCGAGCCGCCCGCCTACGCGGAGGAGTGCGGCCCGCTGCGGCCGGTCGTCGAGTCGTTGCTGCGGCAGGACCCCACCGAGCGGCTCGACTTCGAGGAGCTGAACGGCTGGCTGCGTTCCCTTGTCCGCTCGGCGCCCGAGCCGGAAGCCGGTGTGAACGTCGTGCCCGCGCCGCCGTTCAACGCCAGGCGGCTGCCCGTCATACGCCGTCGCGGTGATCTCGTACGTCGCAAGAAGTGGCGTACGACCGAGAAGCGGCGCGCACCCGAGAAGCCACGTACACCCGAGAAGCGGCGCGCCGCCGCGCCCGCCGCCACCCCGACGTCGAACCGGCAGAACGGGCGGCACAAGCACAAGCAGCCCAAGCGAGGGCGGGAGCGGGAGCGGGAAGCCAGGATGGCGTCCGTGGCGCCCGAGGCCGCACCCGCGCCCAAGCGCAGCGACGTGCCCAAGTCCAGGACCAGTTCCAGGCCCAGTTCCAGGCCCAGGCCCCAGCGGAGCGAGGCGCCCAAGCGGAGCGGCGTGCCCAAGCAGAGCGGGTCGGGGCGGCCGCGCTCGCTGGGTCGGCTCCTGCTCGTCCTCGTCCTGGTCGGGCTCGTCGCGGCGGTCGCGTACGCCGTGGCCTTCATGCCCAAGTCGGGGAAGAACGAGGGCAGCGACCGTGCGGGCTCCGCGGGGAACCCCGGCAGCAGCCAGGCGTCCGAACCCGGCAGCAGCCCCAGCGCCCGGCCCAGCGAGGACGGCAAGTCCGACCGGCCGAGCGGCAAGCCCGAGAAGAGCCCGGAGAAGGAGAAGACACAGACCGGCGGGCCCGACCTGCCGCGCGGCTTCACGCTCCGCAAGGACGCGGAGGGCTTCCGGGTCGCCGTCGCGAGCGGCTGGGACCGGCAGCCCAAGAACGGGCGGGGGCAGGTCGTCTACACGCACGGGGACTTCGAGCTGATCGTCGTGCCGGGGCGGGACGGCACGGACGAGTACGGCAAGGACCCGATGAAGTATCAGCGCGAGCACGAGCGCGAGCTGCAGCCGTTCCGCGACTCGACCTGGGCCACGTCCAGCGGGATGCGCACGGTGGAGGTCGGCGGGCGGACCATGGCCGAAGGGCAGTTCACCTGGCAGGATGCGGAGGGGCGCGAGACCTTCGTACGGAATCTCGCGATGGCCGTCGGCGGGAAGTACCACATCGTGCAGATCCGGGGGCCGGAAGCCGAGCGTGACGAGGTGTCGCGTCTCTTCGAGCAGGCTTCGGACACGTATCAGGCCGACTGAGACAGTCCGTTAGCAGTCGTTCCCGTACCCTTCGCGGTCATGAACGGCCCTGGAAGTTCACATCCGTTCATGAATTTTCACAGGTGTTCTTAGATGGTCATGGATGTTCGTAAACATTCATGAACGCTGAATTAGCCCTCTGATCAGCGGTAGTTGGTGTCCCGGAACGCCCCGTTTAACTGCGTCACGCGTCACAGTGAGGTCTCTGAGCACCCCCGGAGGTTCCCCGTACGCCTACCGCTCCCTAACCTGGGCCTTGTCAGAACCAATGCGGGGGATCGTGAATCAGATGCAGGGCCTGCTCCTCGCGGGCCGCTACCGGCTCGGTGAGTCCATAGGCCGCGGTGGCATGGGACGAGTGTGGCGGGCGCACGACGAGGTGCTGCACCGCACGGTCGCCGTCAAGGAGCTGACGGCTGCCCAGTTCGTGGCGGAGGCCGACCGCGCGGTCCTTTTTGCGCGCACGCACGCGGAGGCGCGGGCCGCCGCCAGGATCAACCACCCCGCGGTCGTCACCGTCCACGACGTCCTGGAGTACGACGCCAGGCCCTGGATCGTGATGGAGCTCGTCGAGGGCTGTTCGCTCGCGGACGCCGTCAAGGACCGGGGCCGTATCGAGCCCGTCGAGGCCGCCCGTATCGGCCTGTGGACCCTGAAGGCCCTGCGCGCCGCGCACGCCGCCGGAGTCCTGCACCGCGACGTCAAGCCCGGCAACGTCCTCCTGTCGAACGACGGGCGCATCCTGCTCACCGACTTCGGGATCGCCGCGATCGAGGGGGACTCGACGATCACGCGGACCGGCGAGGTCGTCGGCTCCGTCGACTATCTGGCGCCCGAGCGGGTCAGCGGCGCCAACCCCGGTCCCGCGTCGGACCTCTGGGCGCTCGGCGCCACGCTGTACACGGCGGTCGAGGGGAACTCCCCGTTCCGGCGCACGTCGCCGATCGGCACGATGCAGGCCGTGGTCGCGGAGGAGCCCGCGCCGCCCGAGCACGCGGGCGCGCTCGCCACCGTCATCAGCGCGTTCCTGCGCAAGGACCCGGACACCCGGCCGACCGCGGAAGTGGCCGAGCTGATGCTGGCAGAGGCCGCGGAGGGGCGGCAGCCGAGCTCCGGTCCCGCGTACGTGCCGACGCAGGTCCACGCCACGTCCCAACAGCCGCAGTCCCAGCCGCAGTCCCAGTCCCAGCCACAGCCGTACGCGCAGACGCCGCAGCCCGGCACCGTCGCCCAAGGAACTCAGGGAAACGGCTACGACTCCGGTAGCACCGGCACCGGCACCGGCACCGGCACCGGAACGGCCACAGGGACAGGCCCCCACTCCGCACCCCACCACTCCGGCACCGTCGTCCACGGCGCCCACCAGCCCCCGTACAAGACCCCGAAGCGCCGCAAGTGGCCCGCGATCGTCGCCGCGGCCGCGCTGGTCGTGCTGCTCGGTGGCGGAACCGCGGGCTATCTGTACTTCCAGGGCAGCGACAACGGCAGTACGCCGCAGTCCAGTGGCGACGGAGAGCCGGGCAAGGCCGTCGGCGGCATACCCGACGGCTGGCACCGGGTGAAGGACGCCGCGGGCTTCAGCCTCATGCTGCCCAAGGGCTGGGAGCGCGAGGCCAACGGCAGCCAGATCGACTACACCCCGGACCACGGACGGCACTTCGTACGCATCAGCATCGACCGCAACACGACGTTCGAGAGCCCCTACAGGCATCAGCTGGAGCTGGAGAAGAACC
The DNA here is from genome assembly GCF_053606205.1 of Streptomyces sp. NPDC055239. Lineage (NCBI taxonomy): Bacteria > Bacillati > Actinomycetota > Actinomycetes > Kitasatosporales > Streptomycetaceae > Streptomyces > Streptomyces sp. NPDC055239. The sequence continues at coordinate 305,331 of NZ_JBSGRD010000009.1, forward strand.
TGCGGCCCAAGCTGCCCGACTACAAGCGGCTGCAGCTGGACCAGAACACCTACCGCGACCTGCAGGGCGCGCTCTGGGAGTTCAGCTGGACGGCGGGGGCGAACGACACGACCGCGGGCCCGCGCCGCGCCATCTCACAGAGCTATATCAGCCGTGAGGGCGTCGAATACGTGATTTACATGTCGTCCCCCGCCGCCGACTGGGACAAGGCGCGGCAGCAGTTCGACTCGATACTCCTGGGCTGGCGGGAAGGCTGAACACGGCCGTCAGCACCCGGGGCGGCCGGGACAAGCGGCCGGAACCAGTCCGCCGTGCAGGCCAACAGGGTCCGACCGCACACGTGTGGGGCATGATGGCCGCATGGGGAGCGTGGGGGACAACGCCCGGGTCATAGCTGGCCGTTACCGCCTGGATGTGCGGCTCGGCAGGGGTGGCATGGGCGTGGTCTGGCAGGCCACGGATCTGTTCCTCGGCCGCCGGGTCGCCGTCAAGGAACTCGCGCTCGACGACACGCTCTCCGAATCCGACGCGATGCAGCAGGTCGAACGCACCCTGCGCGAGGCGCGGGCGGCGGCGCAGCTCCAGCATCCGCACATCATCGTCGTCCACGATGTCGTCGTACAGAGCGACCACCCGTACATCGTGATGGAGTTGATCGAGGGCGGTTCGCTGGCCGGGCGGATCTCGCGCTCGGGTCCGATGCACGCGCGGACGGTGGCCCGGATGGGCATCGATCTGCTGGGGGCGCTGCGGGTCGCGCACGCCGCGGGGGTGCTGCACCGCGACATCAAGCCGGCCAACGTCCTCATGGAGGAGGCGACCGGGCGTGTCGTGCTCACCGACTTCGGGATCGCTCAGGTCAGCGGGGCGACGACGCTCACGGAGATCGGGTCCTTCGTGGGCTCTCCCGAGTACACCGCGCCCGAGCGTATGTCGGGCGAGCGGACAGGACCCGAGTCCGACCTCTGGTCGCTCGGCGCGCTCCTCGTCGCCGCCGTGACCGGCGAGTCGCCTTTCCGCCGGGACTCGATCAGCCAGGTGCTGCACGCCGTCGTCTTCGACGAGATCCGCCCGCCGCCCGCCGCCGCACCGCTGCTGCCCGTCATCCTCGGGCTCCTCGAACGTGACCCGGACCGGCGGCTCGGCGTGGACGATGCCGAGCGGTTGCTTCGGACGTACGTCGAGACGGGACGGATGCCCTCGACACCCGCGGGCCGGGCCGGCGGGCAGCCTTCGGCGCTGCCTGGCGGGCGGCTCGGCGGCTACACGCCCACCTACCGTGACCTGCCCACCCGTCCGCCGGGCCAAGCCGCGGGCCCGTCGCGCCGCCGTCGCCGCGCCATGCTGATCGCCGCCGCGCTCGTGGCCGCGGTGGCAGGGGCAGCGGTGTCCGCCGTGCTCCTGTTGAGCAGGGACGGCGGGAGGGGCGGCGGTACGCCGTCGACGCCGGCCTCGCACAGTTCGCAGACCGGGCCGACGCGGACGGGGAGTTCCTCGCCCTCGCCGACCCCGACGGTGACGGTGACGCGCGGCTCCCACACCCCGAAGCCCTCGATGCCAGAGGCCCCCGACGGCTACCGCGTCACGCCGGACCGCAGGGGCTTCACGCTCGCCGTGCCGGACGGCTTCACACGCGAGGAGGACGGGCCCCGCGTCTTCTACAAGTCGCCGGGCGGCACCTTCCGCATAGGCATCAAGAGTTCGGCCACGGAGCCGGGCGGCCCGCTCGCCGTGCAGCGCCGCTCCGACGCGAAGGGGCCGGAGAACAACCCCGGCTACCGGGAGGGCGAGGTCACCGAGACCTCGCACAACGGACGGCCCGCGGCTCTCTGGCAGTTCAGCTGGGACGGCTTCACGGCGGCGGAGGGCGACCGGCACACGTTCGACCTGTGCTGGGAGGAGGGCGGCCGGATGTACGACGTGTGGGTCTCGGCGCCGGTCGGCAGAGCCAAAGAGGCCAGGCGGTATTTCGACACGGCGGTCGACTCGTTCGTGCGCCGCTGAGGCTCGTTCGTACGCCGCTGATGTCCGGAACGCACCCCGCTGAGGCCCGGCCCGGCGGCCCGGCGCATCACCCCTGTCACAACTCGGTGACCTGGGTGGAACCTGGTGCCTTCGGCAAGGTACTCATGTGGGCATGAGCAATGACGGGGGACCCTCCAACGGCGCGTACGAACCCACCAGTTTCGGCCTGCAGCCACCACAGCCGGCATCGCAGCAGCCGACTGCGCAGCACCCCGCGGGGCCGCAGCGCCCGAACGGCCCGCAGCACCCCGCCACGCAGGCGCCGCCCCCTTCCCCGTACGCCCAGCCCACCCAGGTGGTCCCGAATCAGCCGTCCGAGCCGGATCCCGGCGCGGGGCGTCTGATCGCGGGCCGTTACCGCCTGCTCTCCAAGCTCGGCCACGGCGGCATGGGCACGGTCTGGCGTGCGAAGGACGAGACGGTGGACCGCGAGGTCGCCGTCAAGGAACCCCGGATCCCCGACCACCTGCCCGAGCGCGAGCGCGCCAACGTCTTCGAGCGGATGCGCCGCGAGGCGCGCGCCGCGGCCCGCCTCGACCACCCTGCCGTGGTCAACGTCCACGACGTGGCGGTGGAGGACGGCCAGCCGTGGATCGTCATGGAGCTGGTCAAGGGCCGCTCACTCGGCGCCGCGCTCCACGAGGGCACGCTGGGCGCCCGTGACGCCGCCCGGATCGGTCTCGAGGTGCTCGGCGCCCTGGACGCCGCCCACCAGGCGGGCATCCTGCACCGTGACGTCAAGCCGGACAACGTGATGCTGGGGCAGCACGACCGGGTCATCCTCACCGACTTCGGCATCGCCCAGATCGAGGGCGAGACGAATCTGACGGACACGGGCGGCTTCGTCGGTTCGCCCGAGTTCATCGCCCCGGAGCGGGTGTTGGGCCAGCGGCCTGGACCCGCGTCGGACCTCTGGTCGCTCGGCGTGGTCCTCTACGCCGCGACGGAAGGCGTGTCGCCGTTCCGTCGCAACAACACCCCGGCGACGCTGCAGTCCGTCCTGAACGCGACACCGGCGGCGCCCGCGTCGGCCTCGGGCCCGCTCGCGCAGGCGATCAACGGACTCCTGGCCAAGGATCCCTCCCAGCGTCCGCGCGCCGGGCAGGTCCGCGCCCTCCTGGAGGAAGCGGCACAGCCGCCGCAGGCGGCGCCCACGCAGTTCGTCACGGCCGACGGTGTCGGACGCGGCGGCGGTGAGGGAAGTGGCAGGGGCAGTGGCAAGGGCGTCTTCCTCAGCCGCAAGGCGCTCGTCGTCATCGCCGGTGTGGCCGTCGCGGCCGTGGCGGCGGGCGTCCTTGTCGCCCTGAACCCCTTCGGGGGCTCGGACGCGGAGGGCTGGAAGGACCATAGATCGACGGTGGTCGCCGCCACCGTCTCCGCGCCGGAGCACTACGTGGAGAGCAAGCCCGAGAACACCGACACGAACAAGACCTGGGTCAGCTACACCGACCCCAGCGGCGCCATCTTCATCACGCTCGACCTCGCCGAGAAGAAGGACACCTCAGAGGAGGTCCTCGGGTCCGCAGCGTCCCAGGCGTACGCCGACATGGAGGACTTCAAGGCGAGCGGCGAGACCTCGTTCAGCCACATGTCCAGCGATCCCGCTCCGGACGGAACGACGGCCGACACCAAGTACAAGGAGCGCAAGGCCGCCGAGAACACGGTCAGGTACACCGACTCGGAGACCGAGCAGCCGCACGAGGCCAAGATCTTCTACTACCGGACCGACTCCGGGAACATGTACCGGCTGTGGATCGACTACCCGGGCAAGGGCGACTTCACGGAGCGGGGCCGCGAGGTGGCCAAGACCGCCATCGAGAATCTGGGGATCGACAGGCTCTGAAATCTGGGGATCGACAAGATCTGAAGCCCGCCAAGCGTTGCGGGAGTCTGCTAAGCCCCTGATCAGGGGCTTTACCGCCAGCGATCGCTGGCATGGTGTGTGTGCTCGGTGAAAGCTGATTACCGACGGGTACCCAAATCTCTGACCTGGGCCTACGCTCACCACCATGACGGACTCGCAGGCCACCGCAGCGCCCCTCGGAACGAACCCGACAGCCACCGCTCCCGAAGGCGCGCGCACCACCGCCGACGTGGTGACTCCCGAGCTGATCGCGCAGCTCACCCGGGACGTGATCGGCACGGGGCGGACCGCCAACCACACCCCGTTCACCGGCGAGAAGCTGGCCGACCTACCCGAGTCCACCCCCGAGGACGTGGCAGACGCCTTCGAGCGCGCCCGCGTGGCCCAGGTCGCCTGGGCGCGCACCCCGGTCCGCCGCCGCGCCGCGGTCCTGCTCCGCTTCCACGACCTGGTCCTGCAGCGCCAGGCCGAGGTCCTCGACCTCATCCAGCTGGAGACCGGCAAGGCCCGGCTGCACGCGCACGAGGAGCTGCAGGCCGTCGTCGTCGCCGCGCGGCACTACGGCCGCAAGGCCCCCGCGTATCTGAACCCCAAGCGGCACACCGGCGTCGTACCGACCCTCACGAAGGTTACCGAGAACCGTCAGCCGCGCGGTGTGGTCGGCCAGATCGCGCCCTGGAACTACCCCCTCGAGCTCTCCATCGGTGACGCCCTCCCCGCGCTCGTCGCGGGCAACGCCCTTGTGATGAAGCCCGACACGGAGACCTGCCTGACCGCCCTGTGGGCCCGCGACCTCATCATCGAGGCCGGTCTGCCCGCCGAGGTCTTCCAGGTGGTCCTGGGCGACGGTCCTGTCATAGGCCCCGAGATCGTCAAGCACGCCGACTACGTCTCCTTCACCGGCTCCACCCGCGTCGGCCGCGAGGTCGCCCAGGGCGCGGCGGCCCGTCTCGTCGGCGTCTCGCTCGAACTCGGCGGCAAGAACGCCATGCTGGTCCTGCACGACGCCGACATCGACAAGGCGGCGGCGGGCGCGGTGCGCGCCTGCTTCTCGTCGGCGGGCCAGCTGTGCATCTCCATCGAGCGGCTGTACGTCCACGAGTCGATCGCCGACGAGTTCGTGGAGCGCTTCGCGACGCGGACGAAGGCGATGCGGCTCGGCCGTTCCCTCGCGTACGGCGCCGAGATGGGCTCGCTGGTCGGCGAGCGGCAGCTGGAGACCACCAAGCGGCACGTCGACGAGGCGGTCGCCAAGGGCGCCACGCTGATCGCGGGCGGTGTCGCCCGGCCCGACATCGGCCCGTACTTCTTCGAGCCGACCATCCTGGACGGCGTCGAGTCCCCGATGGCGGTGTGCGGCGAGGAGACCTTCGGTCCCGTCGTCTCCGTCTACCGCTTCACCGACGAGAACGAGGCGGTCGACCTCGCCAACTCCACGTCGTACGGCCTGAACTCCTCGGTCTGGACGAAGGACGGCAGCCGTGGACGCAAGATCGCGACCCGTCTGCGCACCGGCACGGTCAACGTGAACGAGGGCTTCGCGCCCGCCTACGGCAGCGTGCAGTCGCCGATGGGCGGCATGAAGGACTCGGGCCTGGGCCGCCGGCACGGTTCCGAGGGCATCCTGAAGTACACCGAGGCGCAGACCGTCGCGCACCAGCGCCTGATGCCGCTCGCGCCGTCCTTCGGCATGGACGACGAGAAGTACGCGGCGTTCATGAGTCTGAGCCTGAAGGTCATGAAGTCGCTGCGCCTTCGGTAGGCGTCTCAAGAGCCTTTCTCTAGGGGTCAGTTTTCAACGAGGAGAGTCAATGTCACAGGAGAGCTCTGTCCAGAAACAGCCGGACAGTGAGGCGGGTGGGTATGCGGGTGGGTACGACGACGCGTCGTACGACTACGACGTCATCGTCGTCGGTTCGGGCTTCGGCGGCTCCGTCTCCGCCCTGCGTCTGACGGAGAAGGGCTACCGCGTCGGCGTACTCGAAGCGGGGCGACGCTTCACCCGCCAGACGCTCCCGAAGAACTCCTGGGACCTCAAGAACTACCTCTGGGCCCCGGCCCTCGGCCTCTACGGCATCCAGCGCATCCACCTGCTCGGCAATGTGATGGTGCTCGCGGGGGCGGGAGTCGGCGGAGGTTCGCTGAACTACGCGAACACGCTCTACGTACCCCCCGCGCCGTTCTTCGAGGACGCGCAGTGGAAGGACATCACGGACTGGCAGGACGAGCTGAGCCCCTACTACGAGCAGGCCAAGCGCATGCTCGGGGTGCGGCTCAACCCGACCACGACTCCGTCCGACGTCCACCTGAAGGCGACCGCCCAGGCCATGGGGGTGGGCGACAGCTTCCACATGGCGCCGGTCGGCGTCTTCTTCGGCGACGAGCAGGACGCCTCAGGTACTTCAACGGCCAAGCCCGGCGAGGAAGTTCCCGATCCCTACTTCGGAGGCGCGGGTCCCTCGCGCAAGGCCTGCAGCGAATGCGGCGAGTGCATGACGGGCTGTCGGCACGGCGCGAAGAACACCCTCAACGAGAACTACCTCTACCTGGCGGAGAAGGCGGGCGCCGTCATCCACCCGATGACGTCCGTCGTCACCGTCACCGAGGACTCGCGGGGCGGCTTCGCCGTCGCCACGCTGCCCACCGACAGCAAGCGCAAGGGCAAGGGACGTACGTTCACGGCGCGCCGGATCGTCGTCGCCGCGGGCACCTACGGCACGCAGACGCTCCTGCACCGCATGAAGGACACCGGCCTGCTCCCGCGGATCTCGGGGCGGCTCGGCGCGCTGACCCGCACCAACTCCGAGGCGCTTGTCGGCTCGCAGACCACCGACCGCCGCTACCGCAAGCAGCACGGCATCGAGAAGGCGGACTTCACCAAGGGCGTCGCGATCACCTCGTCGATCCACCCGAATGCCACCACGCACATCGAGCCGGTCCGCTACGGCAAGAAGTCCAACGCGATGGGCGGCCTGACGATCCTGCAAGTGCCGTACACCATCAAGGGCGGCGGCAGGGCGCGCGTCACGGGATGGCTCGGCAACGTGGCCAAGCACCCCTGGCTGATGGTCCGTTCGCTCTCCAACCGGCGCTGGTCGGAGCGGACCATCATCGGCCTCGTCATGCAGACGCTCGACAACTCCCTGACCACGTACCGCAAGGAGAAGGGCATCGGCAAGGGCCTGCTGACCGCACGGCAGGGCCACGGCGCGCCCAATCCGACGCAGATCCCCGAGGCCACCGAGGCGGCGACGCTGCTCGCCGACGAGATCAACGGCTTCGCGGGGTCGAACATCGGCGAGCTGATGGGCACCCCGCTGACCGCGCACTTCCTGGGCGGCTGCCCGATCGGCGACTCCGCGGAGACCGGGGTCATCGACCCCTACCACCGCCTCTACGGCCACCCCGGCATCTCGGTCGTCGACGGCGCCGCGGTCTCCGCGAACCTGGGCGTGAACCCCTCCCTGACGATCACCGCGCAGGCCGAGCGCGCGATGTCGTTCTGGCCCAACAAGGGCGGCGAGGACATGCGTCCCGCGCAGGGCGCGCAGTACGTACGTCTCGCCGCCGTCGAACCGAAGACCCCGGCGGTACCGGCGGACGCGTTCGGCGCGCTGAAGCTTCCCTTCCTGGGGATGCCCGCGGTACCGGCCAAGAAGTAACCCGGACCCGGACCCGGACCGCGATCTGATCCGCGTACGCGAAAGGACCTGCACCCCCCTCCGAGCGCAGGTCCTTTCGTGCGCCGTTACCTACCGGCGTGCTGACGCGCGTGCTTACGCGGTGGCGTCGGCCTTCTTGCGGCGGACGACGAAGACCGCGCCCGCACCGGCGATGACGGCGATGCCGCCGACGAGGCCGATGGTCGGCAGCGCGGAGCTCGAGCCGGTCTCGGCGAGGCTGCCGGTGGTCGGGATCACCTTGGCGCCGCCCTGGGGCTTCTTGCCGGCGACGGGCGTCTTGTCGCCCTCGTTCCCCTCGGCCTTGCCCGGGTTCTCGTTGGCGCTGCCGGCCTTCAGGACCGTGAACTCGTAGTACGAGAACGACTCGTGCACGCAGTTCTGCTCGGAGTCGAGGTAGCCGCCGAGGCCGAGCGCGTAGCCGTCACCGGCCGGGGCCTTGGCGCTGATGTTGAGGCGCAGCTTGATGTCGACCTTGTCCTTGGCGCCCAGCTCGGTGGAGCCGAAGTAGAAGCCGCCCGAGACCTCGTCCGCGATGGACTCCCAGGCCTTGGACTCGGGGTTGAAGTACTGGATCTGCGCGTAGTCGGCGAGCCAGTCCTTCTTCTTCTGGCTCGCTGTCCAGCTGTCCACGACGGCGAGCCACTGGACCTCGCCGAGGTCCTCGTCGGTCGGGTTGGCGGCGGTCAGCTTGAACTGGTGCCAGCCACTGCCTGCGACGATCTTGCCGGGCAGACCCGAGAGGCCGATCTCCAGCTTCGAGTCGACGTCGGTGCCGTCCTCGTCGACCGGGCACTGCGAGGGCTCCTCGGTGGGCTCCTCGGTCGGCTCGTCGGTCTCGGTGGGCTCCTCCGTGGGCTTGCCCGTCACGGTGGGCTTGCCGGTCTCGGAGGGCGGCGGGGTGGTCGTCTTGGTGTCCGTCGGGGCCGGCGTCCCCGTCTCGGCCGGCGGCGTCTCGGACTCCGTGTCCGTCGGAGTGGGCGTGCCCGTCTCGGTGGAGGTCGCGCTCGAGGACGGAGTGGTGGTGTCCTCGGTCGCGAAGGCGGCAGGGGCCGACAGCAGCGCGAGCGGGGCTATGGCAGCGGTCGCGGCCGCGGCGGCCATGACACGGCGGAGCTTCATGAAGACCTCAGTCAGTCCGGCGTACCACCTGGTGGGCGATACGGAGGTGGAGGCCTCCGCGGTGGGGACGCGGGTGTGGCCGTTGTTACGCATGCATGACCTGCGTCGCCTGTGAATGGTTGTCCTTTACTTCACATAATTCTTATGTGGCGTGGATCACACTGCTTGTGCGTCCAATGCCGGGTGCCGTAGAAATTCCTCCGCTCTACGGTGATTCGCCGGGAGCAAGTGCGGCAGCGAGGGGGCGGCGTGGCGGAGCCGGATGAGATACCGGACCGGATACCCGATCGGATATCGGACGACGTGTGGGAGCGGTTCGAGCGCGACAGCCTGCGTGACATCCGTTCGTCGGCGCCGAAGGAGCCGTCCGCGCGGGCGCGCATGGTGGCCGAGCGGCTGCGGCGCCTCGACGAGGAGGCGGCGCGCCAACAGGCGGCGGACTCCCGGGCCCTGGGCCGCAGGCGCAGGAAGCGCAGGGCGGCGAAGGGGGAGGGTGCCGCCGGGGCGTGGCGCCCTGACGAGTGGCGGGCGGGGCCGACCGGACCGCGGCGCAGCGAGCGTTCGGAGCGCAGCCGCCGGGCGTGGAGCGTGGTGATCGTGGTGGGCGGAATGGTGTTGGCGATCGTGCTCCTGAGCCCGTTCCGGTTCTGGATCTGGCGGTAGCTGGAGCGAGGGAAGAGCGAGGGAAGACCGAAGGGCCCCGCGGGACGGATCCGCGGGGCCCTTGGCTGTCAGCACCGACGTCAGGGCAGCGTCGGTGCCGCGGAGCGGCGCCGGGGGAGTGCGCCGCGGGTCGGGAGTACTCCGGTGGCCGCCCCGGCGCACGGGGGGCGCACAAGTGGTCTCGACCAATGGCAATTGAGTTGTGCAGTACCGCGCGTGCGGCTTGTCCTGCTAGGCATCGTGCTGGATGCGCCGTGACCCGCGCAACCGGTTCGACGTGATCCTGACGAACAGGGACAGGTGGGGACAGCTGGGGCCAGTTGGGGTTTTCTGCGGGGACGGAGGAGCTGCAGAGCTGAGGGACCGGGGGAACTGAAGACGGTGTGGGGCCGGGGAACTGGAGACGGTGGGGGGACGGAGGCCGGTCGGCTTCGGGCGTCCCCGAAGCCGACCGTTCCCTGGGTGACCGGGCTGCTGTCCCCTGCCGTCCGGTCACGTCTCTGGAGCGAGGTCCCACGGCGCACACCAGGTGTACGCCTCATCGCTCCAGCGGAGCCACGCGTGGTTTTTCCGTGCCCGCCCCTGGCTGGCACGGACATCGGGACCAACGAAGGGCCTGAGGGCCCGGTCACGCGCCGTACGGGTGAGACGGGGACCGAACTCAGGTCCGGTGGCGCGGGGGCGGATTCCGATGCGCTTCCAGAGGTGCGTCGGGAGGCGGGTCGGGAGGTGCTCAGACCCGGCCCCTGCACAGCTCGAGGAGCGTCATCGCGAGCGACGTACCGGGCTTGCCGAGCGCGTCCCTGTAGTGGCCGAGCACCTCCATCTCGCGCGAGAGGTTGACGCGGCGGCCGCCCGAGCCGATCCGGGCCTCCTGGATGACGGCCGACACGGCCATCCGTTCCTGTACGAGGCCGATGATGCGGTCGTCGAGCGCGTCGATGCGGTCGCGTGCGCCCTCGATCACATCGGCGGCCTCGGGGGTGCGGGCGCCGGTCTTGTCGGTCGTGGCGATGGTCATGTGGGGCTCCTCATCGGACGTGGATCACGTGGATCACGTGGATCATGCGGATCACGTGGATCTCGGTGGAGTGCCCCGGAACGACAAGGCCCGGAAATGACAGAACGCCCCGGGCCTTGTCGGCCCGGGGCGCCTGGGAAGTCGCTTGTCAGTGGATCAAGCAGCTCGACCATGGCAGCCGGCGGGCCGGTTGCCATAGGTAAAGAGGAAGCTCAGGTGCTTGGTCACGAGGCCAGTATGCCCCCACGCGCGCGCTCTCGGTCAACACGGGTTCCGCCACGGCCCGGATGCTGAGACGCCCCGCAACGCCACCCGCGCGGGGATCGCCTCCGTCGGATGCGACGAAGGGGGTGTCCGCGGGCCCGTTAGAATCGACAAAACAGACCCCTGCTCACGCACGAGCCCCGGCTCACGCGCAAGCTCACGCTCAACGCCGGAAGGCCGCCGCCGTGCCATCAGCGTCCCCCGCTGCCGCCGCCCCCGACACCGTTCTGGTCGTCGACTTCGGAGCGCAGTACGCCCAGCTCATCGCCCGCCGCGTCCGTGAGGCCCGGATCTACAGCGAGATCGTGCCGAGCAGCATGCCGGTCTCCGAGATGCTCGCCAAGAAGCCCGCCGCGATCATCCTCTCCGGCGGCCCCTCGTCGGTGTACGCGGACGAAGCGCCCTCTGTGGACCGCGCGCTGTTCGAGGCGGGCGTCCCCGTCTTCGGCATGTGCTACGGCTTCCAGCTGATGGCGATCACCCTCGGCGGCACCGTCGACAACACGGGCGCCCGTGAGTACGGCCGTACGCCCCTGCACGTCTCCAAGTCCGGATCGACCCTCTTCGAGGGCACCCCGGACGAGCAGCCCGTGTGGATGTCGCACGGCGACGCGTGCAGCGCGGCGCCCGAGGGCTTCACCGTCACCGCGTCCACGGACGTCGTGCCGGTCGCGGCCTTCGAGGACGACGAGAAGAAGCTGTACGGCGTGCAGTACCACCCCGAGGTCATGCACTCCACCCACGGCCAGCAGGTGCTCGAGCACTTCCTCTACCGGGGCGCGGGCCTGAAGCCCGACTGGACCACCGGCAACATCGTCGAGGAGCAGGTCGCCGCGATCCGCGAGCAGGTCGGCACCAAGCGTGCGATCTGCGGCCTGTCCGGCGGCGTCGACTCCGCCGTGGCCGCCGCCCTCGTACAGAAGGCCATCGGCTCGCAGCTGACCTGCGTGTATGTCGACCACGGCCTGATGCGCAAGGGCGAGACGGAGCAGGTCGAGAAGGACTTCGTCGCGGCCACGGGCGTGAAGCTCAAGGTCGTCGACGCGCAGGAGCGCTTCCTGAGCGCCCTGGCCGGTGTCTCCGACCCCGAGCAGAAGCGGAAGATCATCGGCCGCGAGTTCATCCGCGTCTTCGAGCAGGCCCAGGCGGAGATCGTCGCCGAGGCGCCGGGTGACCAGCCCGTCGAGTTCCTCGTCCAGGGCACGCTCTACCCCGACGTCGTCGAGTCCGGCGGCGGCACCGGCACCGCGAACATCAAGTCCCACCACAACGTGGGCGGCCTCCCCGAGGACCTCGAGTTCCAGCTGATCGAGCCGCTGCGCCAGCTCTTCAAGGACGAGGTGCGGATGGTCGGGCAGGAGCTCGGCCTGCCGGACGAGATCGTCCAGCGCCAGCCGTTCCCGGGCCCCGGCCTCGGTATCCGCATCGTCGGCGATGTCACCAAGGAGCGTCTGGACCTGCTCCGCGAAGCCGACGCGATCGCCCGTGAGGAACTGACCGCAGCCGGTCTCGACCGTGAGATCTGGCAGTGCCCCGTGGTGCTGCTCGCGGACGTGCGCAGCGTGGGCGTGCAGGGCGACGGCCGGACGTACGGCCACCCGATCGTGCTGCGGCCCGTCTCGTCCGAGGACGCCATGACCGCCGACTGGTCGCGCCTTCCGTACGACGTCCTCGCGAAGATCTCCACGCGCATCACGAACGAGGTCGCCGACGTGAACCGCGTCGTCCTCGACGTCACGAGCAAGCCGCCGGGCACCATCGAGTGGGAGTAGTCCCCAGGGCCTGACCTGCCTGGCCTGCCTGACCCAGGTCGCAACGCCGGTGCCGCCGTCCCCCGAAGCCGGGCGGCGGCACCGGCGTTTTCTCACGTCCGCCGGGTCGTTCCTCAGGTCCGCCTGGTGATGCGCGCCGGTGTACCCGGCTTCCACAGCTGCACCACCAGATACTTCCCGTCCTCGATGTACGTCCGCACCACCTCCGTGAGCTCCGTGCGGAAGAGATGGAACGCGGCTGGGTCCGGCGGGTTCACCTCGCCCACGTACCGCGCGATGACCTCGGGGTCCTCGACCTCGATCGCCCGCCCGGAGATCCGGATGTCGCCGTCTGCCATCTCCGCGCCCGCTCCCGGGTTCGCCTGGACCGAGAAGCGCGGATCGCGGCGCAGATCGAGCGCCTTCATCGAGTCCGGCATCATGCCGAGCCACAACTCCCCGTACAGGAAGCGGACTTCGAGGCCGGTCGTGCGCGGTGATCCGTCCTTGCGGAGGGTGGCGAGGACGTGGTGCGTGAACAGGCCGAACCGCTCCTCGGTGGTCCGGGCGAAGGTGGGTTCCGCTGCGCTGAAGACTGCCCAGTTCGTCGTCATGCGACGAGTGTCCCGCCGATACCCGACACCTGCTGTCCGGTTTTGCCCACCGACTTCTGTCCGGCATCGCGCCCCGCATGCGCACTCTCTTCACAGGGCACCCCTGTCTTCCTGCGCTGACCGGCGGTAACTTCCGCTCCGTACAGTCAGGGATGGAGGACACATGCAGGCGCCCACACCGATACCCGTCGAGCGGTTGCAGTTCGCGATGCCGCCGGTGCACGAATCGTTGGCGGACGAACGGCGGTACCGCAAGGAACGGCTCGCCGGGGCGCTGCGGATCTTCGGGCGGCTCGGATACGAGGACGGAGTGTCCGGGCACATCACGGCGCGGGACCCGGAGCTCGAGGACTGCTTCTGGGTGAACCCCTTCGGGATGCCCTTCAAGCACGTCACCGTGGGCGACCTGGTCCTCGTCAACGCGCAGGGGCAGGTCGTCGAGGGCCGCCACCACGTCAATCAGGCCGCCTTCACCGTCCACGCGCAGGCGCACCTGGCGCGGCCCGACGTCGTCGCCGTCGCGCACTGCCACTCGCTGCACGGCCGCGCCCTGTCCACGCTCGGCGAACTCCTCGACCCGATCACCCAGGAGTCCTGCGCCTTCTACGAGAGCCACGCGCTGTACGACGGCTACACGGGCGTCGTCGTGGACTCGGACGAGGGCCGCCGGATCGCCACCGCGCTCGGCGACCACAAGGCCGTCATCCTGCGCAACCACGGGCTGCTCACCGTCGGCGACTCCGTCGACTCCGCCGCCTGGTGGTTCCTCACGATGGAGCGCTCCTGCCAGGTCCAACTGAGCGCGCGGGCCGCGGGCCGACCGATTCTCATCGGCCACAAGCAGGCGGTGGCGACGCGCGAGCAGCTCGGCAGCGATCTCGTCGCGTGGATCAACTACCAGTCCCTGTGGCAGGACATCAGCCGCAGCGAACCGGATCTGCTGGCCTGAGCCCGGGCCGGTGACGCCCGCCGTCAACACGAACGTGCGGGAATCACCCTCGCTGACCTGACCCGAGGAACCTGATCGCCTTCCAGTACGGCACAATCCCCTTTCATCGCAAGGAAGTTCACGTTTCGGTGCTCGAACGAGGGCGGGGAAGGCGGCGTACGAGGTGGTGGCGGTGCAGGAGGCGCGGCAGGGCGCACACGGGGGCGGCTGCACATGTGGCGACTGCCCGCACGGTGCGCGTGAGGGGCATCGGCGTGCCGTGGCCGCATTCCTCGCCAAGCGCGACGAGCTGGCGGCGGGGCAGGGGCTGCCCGCGGCGGTCGCCCACTCGGCGGGTGCTTCCCGGCAGTGGGTGTCGGACGAGCTGACCCAGTCCGCACGGGCCGTCGCCGAACGCGGCCGGGCCGAGGGCGAGGCCTGGCTCGGCCGACTGTGGCTGCGCACCGTCGGCGTCGTCTGGGTGGCCGTGGGCGTCCTGCTCCTGGTCCAGGCGCTCACCGCGATCGGCACCGGGTGGACCCTTGCCCGGACCGCCGGGGTACTCGCGGCCGCGGTCGTCGGTGGCCTGCTGACCGGCGCCGGATATGTGCACCGGGCGCGCGGCGGCATCTTCGCGCCGTTGATCGGCGAGGACAACCGCCTCTCCACCTCCCGTGCGGTGGCCGCCTGTTGGGTCCTCCTCGTCGTCTTCTCCGTGCTCGTCCTCGTGGGTGAGCTCGCCGGGGCCTCGGGCCACCGTGAGCGGGACGAACTGATCGCCGGGCTGGACCTCGCCCGCGCCGCCGGCGTCGTGACCGTCCTCGCCGTGGTCTGCGGGGTCGCCATGCTCGTACGCCGTGTGGTGGGCCTGCGCGTCCTTGGCCAGCGGCTGCAGAAGGTGCCCGCCGACCGACCCCGGGCCGCCGACCTGCTCACCGACGACGCGGGCCGCGGCAGCTTCGCGGACGTGCAGTACGTCCTGGTCGGCGCCGTCGCCATGCTCTTCGCCGCCGTACGCCTCGCTCGCCGCCCCGAGCAGCTGCCCGACCTGCCGTGGGGCCTCGCGCTCCTCGTCCTGGTGTCGGCGGCGACATACCTCGCGGGCAAGTACGCGGAGGGCGGCAGGCCCGTGATCCTCTCCGTGGTGCGCGCCCGCGAGGCCGGTGATCTCGACGCCCCCATCCGCACGGGCGACGACATCGAGATCCGTGGCGCCGGATTCGTGCCCCCGGGCGCGCAGACCGCCGATCGTCTCGCCCGGATGGTCGTTCGCATCGGGACCGTGCACGTCCATGTGCCGCTCGTCCCCGTGCCGGGCGGTTTCACCAACCCGAGCGACGCGGCCCTGACCGTCCCCGTCCCGGTCGACGTGGAGCCGGGGCGCGTCGATGTCCAGGTGATCACGGCCGCCGGCGTGGAGACGAACCGCTGCACGATCGACGTCACGGACTGAAGCCACCGTCTGGCCGTCGAGCAGGTCTTCGCGAATTCGGTGCAAGCCACTGAGCAGGCCCCCCTGTTCGTACGTATCGTCAGATGACGGGTCCATGGGCGAAGCGGGTCAACGGGAGAGGCGGCGAGAGCGATGGCTCACGGCATGCGTACCGACAGCCACACCAGCTACGTCAGAAGCAGCGGCTGGCGGGAGAGCGCTTCCCGGTATGCCCTGCTACCGCTCCGGATCTTCCTCGGTGTCACCTTCATCTACGCGGGTCTGGACAAGCTCACGGACAGCGCCTTCATGTCGGCCAGTGGCGCGGGGTCCATCGGCGAGATGATGCAAGGCGTCCGCAACATCTCCGCCTTTCCGGCCCTCGTCGACCTCTCCCTCAAAAACCCCGTCGGCTTCGGCTACGCCATCGCCTTCGGCGAACTGGCCGTCGGCATCGGCACCCTCGTCGGTCTGTTCGCCCGGATCGCCGCGCTCGGCGGTGCACTGATCTCGCTCAGCCTCTGGCTGACCGTGAGCTGGTCCACCGAGCCCTACTACTACGGCAACGACCTGGCCTACCTGATGGCCTGGCTGCCGCTGATCCTCGCCGGGGCGTCCGTCTTCTCGGTCGACGCGATGATCACGGACCGGCGCAGATACGCGTCGGGGCTCGACTGAGGCTTGGGTCGGACTTGGCTCGGGTCGGTCTCGGCTCGGGCTGGGGCGGGCCGCAGTGGGCTAGGCGTCCGTGGAGTCGTCGGCCGAGCGGTCCGTCGTGCGGTCCTTCGTGCGATCCGGTATGCGGTCCGCCGTGCGGGCCGTGGACCGGCCGCGTATGCCGTAGGACACGGCTGCCGCCGCGCCTCCGAGCAGCAGGCCCGCAAGGAGGAGCGGGAATGCCATGAACCACGGTGTGTCCCAGATGCCGCCCGCGTCGCCCGCGTAGGCGATGGCCGCCATCAGCAGGAAAAGGCCAAGGACCAGCTTGCCGGGATGGAACTCATGACGTAGCACGGGTCACCTCCACCTGTCCGATGCCAACCTCGACGTGCATCTCGAGCGTGCCGCCGTTCTTGCTGCCCGCGGTCGGGGTCAGCGTCACCGACTTCCCCTTGCCCGGAGCGATGTCCACGTCTCCCTCGCGGTCGCCCGGCAACTGGATGTCACCGATGTCCACTTCGATGTCCAGCTTCACCGTGCTGTCCTTCGGCAGGATCACCTTGAGCTGCCCCGCTCCCATCTCGGCACTGGTACTCAAGCTCCGGCCCTTGCCGGGGCCTGCGCGGGTCAGGTCGAGTGTGCCGAGGCCCGTCCCCAGTTCGTACCGGGGTTTGACCTGTTCCACCGAGGTCGGTCGCCACTCCGTCTCCCCCCAGCTGGTGGTGATGTCCTTGGGCAGTGCGGCGGCGCCCGCGAGCAGCCCGGCCGTGATCACCGCGAGCACGATCGAGCCCACGCCGGTACGCCCGAGGAAGGCGCTCAGCGCGATGCCGATGCCGAACACGGCGAGGGCGAGGGCCAGGCCGGTCTGCAGGCTGGTGCTGAGCGACTGCTCCTCCCAGGTGAGGGCGGTACCGAGGCCGCCGGCAAGCAGCGCTCCCAGGAAGACGAGGCCGCCGATCCAGCGCGGGCCGCGCGGCTTGGGCGAGGGGGCCGTCTCGGGCTCCCGCTGCCGTATCCGTCCGTGCGGGGGGTCGGGCTGATACTGGACGGCCACTCCCTCGGGCCCCCAGAAATAGCCCGAGATCCCGTCGTGCGTGCCGTCCTTGATGATCGGGTCCCGCCACCACGAAGGGGCACCGGCCACCGGCGGTGCCTTCGCCTCCGGCGGAGCATCCGCCACGGCCTGGGCCGCCACCGGGTCGGGATCGGTCGTACCGCGCTGCTGCGACCAGTACCCCGCGCCGGCGAGGAGCAGCGCGAGGACGGCGGCGAAGGCGAGCGCCCCGCCGTTGTTCAGCAAAGAGAGGAAGACGCCGCAGCCGACGAGCGCGAAGAGCACGGCCGTCAGGGCCTGGCCGTCCACCCGGCCGGAGAGGAGCCTGCGCGCCTCGTTCTCCTCCTCGTCCTCGAAGGGGACGAACAGCCACGCGAAGCCGTAGAAGACAAGGCCGAGCCCGCTGGTGACGGAGATGAGCGCGAACCCGATCCGGAAGATCACCGGATCCATGTCGCAGTGCTGACCGAGCCCCGCGCACACACCGCCCAGCCTTTTGTGCCGCCGATCGCGGCGGAAGGCCCGCACGATCAGCGGCCCGCCCGGCTCCTGCGCCGTGGCGGTCAGGGGATCGGGCGCGGTCTGCGGGCCCGTCCCGGCGGGCTGCTCGTCTGTCATGTGTCCATGGTGACGGGCAGGAGGCCGCCGCGGCAGCCGGGACAACCCTGGACGAACCCTGAGATCGCCCCTGACACGTCCCTGCCCCGACCGCCACGTCACCGCCGTCCGGGGCGGAGATCAGGGACGTCTCGGGGGTCGACCCTGATGCCCGCGTACGCGTACGCGTGTGAATATCGGAGGCATGCCGGAAGCCGCAGCAGTATCCATCGAAGACGAGCGGCCGCTGCGAAAGCTCTATCGCAGCGGTGACGGCCGTTGGCTCGGCGGTGTCGCGCGCGGCCTCGCCGGTCATCTCGGGCTGCCCGTCGTCTGGGTGCGGCTGATCTTCGCGGGTCTGTTCATGGCTGACGGGCTCGGCGCGCTGCTGTACGCGGCGTTCTGGTTCTTCGTGCCGCTGGGCGTCGGCGGGGTCGACGCCCAGCGGCCGCCTTCCGCCGTCACCAGCGAGACGGCGCCCGACGGGCGCCGCAGACTCGTGGCCCGCAAGCCGGACAGGGGCCAGCTCGTCGCGCTGCTCGCGATGGTCATCGTCGCCATGGTCTTCGTCGGCAATGTGGACCTGGGCAGCTCGACCAAGGCCTACCTCTGGCCGACCCTGCTCGTCGGCGCCGGTGTCGCGCTGGTCTGGCGGCAGGCCGACAACGCCCGCCGGGCCCGCTGGATGGCCGTCGGCCGCCGCAGGCGCACCCTGACCATCGCCCGCGCGGGGGCCGGAGTGCTGCTCGTGGGTGCCGGTGTCACCGGCATCGTCGTGCTGCAGGGCTCCACCTCGCACCTCAGCTCCGTGCTGCAGGCCGCGCTCGCCGTGCTCGTCGGCGTCGCGCTGCTCGCCGGCCCCTATCTCGTGCGCATGATGCAGGACCTCTCCGAGGAGCGGTTGATGCGTATCCGCGCCCAGGAGCGGGCGGAGGTCGCCGCCCATGTGCACGACTCGGTCCTGCACACCCTGACCCTGATCCAGCGCAACGCCGAGAATGCCTCAGAGGTGCGCCGCCTGGCCCGCGCCCAGGAGCGCGATCTGCGCCAATGGCTCTACAAACCCGAGGGCACGGGCAAGGACGAGGCGGACGAGCCCGACACTCTCGCTGAAGCGGTCCGGCGTGACGCCGCGGAGGTGGAGGACAAGCACGGCGTCCCCATCGAGGTCGTCATAGTCGGCGACTGCCCGCTCGACGACCGCCTGACGGCGCAGACGCAGGCCGCACGGGAAGCAATGGTGAACGCCGCCAAGTACGGTGGCGACGGCGGTGCGGTGCAGGTCTTCGCCGAAGTCGACGGGCAGACGGTGTTCGTGTCCGTCCGGGACCGTGGCCCCGGCTTCGATCTGGATTCCGTGCCGGACGACCGCATGGGCGTACGAGAATCGATCATCGGCCGTATGCAGCGCAACGGCGGCACGGCGCGGCTGCGCGCGGTGCCGGGGGGCGGCACGGAAGTCGAGCTGGAGATGGAGAGGACGGCGACGACATGAGCGACGCGAGCGAGCCCGTGGGGCCCAGGGGCGGATCAGAGGGTGCGGCCGAGCCGTCGGCCGATGCGGCCGGTGCCGGTGCCGGTGCCGGTGTCGGCGGTGACCAGGAGGGTCGCCATGCGCGCGTCGTCCTCGTCGACGACCACCGGATGTTCCGTACAGGCGTCCAGGCGGAGATCGGCAGGACCGCGATCACCGGGGTCGAGGTCGTCGGCGAGGCCGCGGACGTCGACCAGGCGGTCACGGTCATCACGACGACACGCCCCGAGGTCGTGCTCCTGGACGTGCACCTTCCGGGCGGCGGCGGGGTGGAAGTGCTGCGCCGCTGCGCTCCGTTGATGTCCGATGCCGAGAGCCCTGTGCGGTTCCTCGCGCTCTCCGTCTCGGACGCCGCGGAGGACGTCATCGGGGTCATCCGTGGCGGTGCCCGCGGCTATGTCACCAAGACGATCACCGGCACCGACCTGGTCGACTCCATCTTCCGTGTGCAGGACGGCGACGCGGTTTTCTCGCCGCGCCTCGCCGGTTTCGTCCTCGACGCCTTCGCGTCGACCGACGCGCCGCCGGTCGACGAGGACCTGGACCGTCTCACCCAGCGCGAGCGCGAGGTGCTGCGGCTCATCGCGCGCGGGTACGCGTACAAGGAGATCGCCAAGCAGCTCTTCATCTCCGTGAAGACGGTGGAGTCGCATGTGTCGGCGGTACTGAGGAAGCTCCAGCTGTCCAACCGGCACGAGCTGACGCGGTGGGCGACGGCGCGTCGGCTGGTCTGATGGTCGGGCCGGCCCCGCTTTCGGCGACGGTCCGGCCTGGCTCAGCGGTGCGCGTCGTTCGCGGCTGAGGCGGGGCCCAGCTTCCGTATCGCCCAGCGGTAGTGGCCCACCGCCTTGGTGATGCCGATGAGGCCCGTCAGCCACAGGATGAGGCCCGTGCCCATGCCGAGCACGACGTCGCTGTACGAGTCGCGTCCCGGTTCGGCGTAGGCGGCGGCCGCGAAGGACGCCCACAGGCCGACCGCGCACACGAGGAGGGACGAGAGGAGCCAGCAGAGGCTGAGGGCGGGGGAGCGGAGAGCGGAGTCGGATGCCGGGTGGCTGTCCAGTGCCAGCCAGCTTTCGGTGAGTTCGCGGGCCTTGCGGTCGCTGCGGATACCGACGACGACGCCGATCACCGAGGGAACGACGGCCCCGAGGCCCAGGACCGCGCAGAGCGGGCCCAGGACGAAGGCCATCGGATCATGATCCTCGATCATCTCGATCGGTACCGTCAGAAGCGCCCAGCCGATGACGCAGCCGAGCGCGAGCAGCCAGAGCAGCAGGATCCGGTGCACACCCAGGCTCCGCCTGCGCAGCTCTTCGAGCGCCGTGCCGCGGTCGTGCAGCAGCGCGTCCCGGTCCGGCCAGGTGCGCAGATAGGCGGGCGGCGGAGGCGGCGGCAGCGTACGGCGGGGCATGGCCCTGACAGTACCCGCGGCCCGCGCGGCCCTTCGGGCCACCCGTGCGGCCCCGCCCCCATCCGGAACCCTCACGCCACCCGCGCGGCCCCCGCGAACGGCATCTGGTTGATCGGGGCGAGGCGTACCGGTGCGCTCGGGTTCGGGGCGTGGATCATCTGGCCGTTGCCCACGTAGATCCCGACGTGGCTGATGCCCTGGTAGAAGAAGACCAGGTCTCCGGGCCGGAGTTGAGAGCGCGGGACCCGTTGGCCCTCATTGATCTGCGCGTACGTCGTGCGCGGCAGGGCGACCCCCGCGGACCGGTAGGCGGCCTGGGTAAGGCCCGAGCAGTCGAAGGCGTTGGGGCCGGTGGCGCCCCATACGTACGGGCTGCCGAGCGCCTTGTAGGCGTACGAGACAGCCGCTGAGGCACGGGAGTTGGGGGCCTTGGCCGGGACGCCCAGGGAGCCGTCACGACCCGCGGCGCGGGAGGCCCTGTCGCCGTCGCCCGTGAGCTTCGCGCGCTGCGCGGCGGTGAGCTGCGACAGGAGCCGCTTGGCCGCGTCGAGCTTTCCGGTGACGGTCTTCTTGTTCTTCTTCAGCTCCGCCTGACGGGACTTGAGGTCCACGAGTTTGGCGTCGGCCTCGCTGCGCAGCTGGTCCATCTCCCGGAGCTGCTTCCGCACACCTGTGACGGCCGCGGCCTGGCGGCTGTCCGCCCGGTCGGCGAGCGCGGCACGCTCGAGGTACTGGTCGGGGTCGGAGGAGAGCGCGAGCTGGAAGGCCGGGTCGATGCCACCGGTGCGGTACTGCGCGGCGGCGATCGCACCGAGGCCCTCGCGCGCCGAGTTGAGCTTCTCCGTCTTGCGGGCCGCTTCGTCGCGCAGCTCGCCCAGGGACTTCTCGGCGCTCTCGGCCTTCTCCTTGGCGCCGTTGTACTTCTCGGTGGCGACCTCCGCCTCGCGGTAGAGCGCGTCGACCTTGGACTTCACCGCGGCCGGGGTGGGCCGGGGGTCCGCGTGTCCTGTGCCGTCGAAGGCGATGGCCGTAACAGCCCCGGCGAGGGCGATGGTGGCGGCTGTGCGGGCCGTATGGCCACTGAGCGAGCGCTGCTTGGGCTTGCGGTGCGCTGCCACGTAGGGGCTCCTTTTAAGGTTCCGGCGGCGGCCCACACAGGGGGAGCGGGCCGCCGCCGGATTCTCGGCGGTGGTGTCCGACTGCCGCCCTTGATCCGAGCGGCGGTGGGGAGCCGGTCACCTGACGAAGGACGCTAAACCTGACCGTCACGGGTTGGTGACGGATTGTGCGCAACTGGCTGAAGTGTGCCGCCGGTGACCGATTGTGGCTGTGCGATCCGCCGGGCCGAGCGCTCTTCCCGTAGGCGTGTGACCGATGCGGCGCTTGGGGCCCACCTGGCTACGGAGTGGTGATAAGGCCCCGGCTAGGCTCCGGCTCATGGACGTTCTCACCCACCTCTTCGTCGGCCTGCACATCATCGGCATCGCCTCCCTCTTGGGTGGCTTCCTCACCCAGATGAAGCAGATGGGCGAGGGCACGGCCCGTTTCAACCCGGCGATGCTGCACGGTGCGCTGACGATGCTGGTCACGGGCGTCGTCCTGGTGGGTCTCAATCAGGCGGACGACAACCCGGTCAACAACCTCAAGATCGGCATCAAGATGGCCGTGCTGATCGTGATCCTCGCGCTGGTCTACGTGAAGCGGGACGAGGAGAAGGTGGACAAGAGGATGTTCGGCGCCGTCGGTCTGCTGACCGTCGTGAACATCTTCATCGCGGTGCTGTGGACCTGATCCCGCCCCCACTCACAGAGAAACGGCCCTCCACGCGCGCGTGGAGGGCCGTTTCTCTTGTGCGAAGTGATTCGTGGGGCGGTTACGCGGGCCGCACCACGCTGTGGATCGGCATGTAGTAGATCGACTCGGTGCGGACGTTCGCGCCCGGCTTCGGGGCGTGGATCATCTTGCCGTTGCCGATGTAGATACCTACGTGACTGATGTCGTCGTAGAAGAAGACAAGGTCACCGGGCTTGGCGTCGGCGGTCTTCACGGTCGTGCCGACCTTGACCTGGTCCCAGGTCGTGCGCGGCAGGGAGATCCCCGCGGCCTTCCACGCGTCCTGGGTGAGCCCGGAGCAGTCGTAGGAGTCGGGTCCCGTGGCGCCCCACACGTACGGCTTGCCGATCTGTGCCTCGGCGAAGTTGATGACCTTCGCGGCCTTCGCCGCGTACCCGCTGCCTGTGTCGCCGGAGCCGGAGCCCGAACCCGCGTCCGAACCGGAACCGGAGCCGGTGTCCGGGGTCTCCTTGTTCTTCTCGCGCTCCTTCGCCGCGGCCTCTTCCGCCTTGCGCTTGGCCTCCGCCTCGGCCTCCTGCTTGCGGGCGAGCTCGGCGGCCTTGCGCTTGGCCGCTTCTTCCTTCTTCTTCTCGATCGCCGCGAGCCGCGCCTTCTCCTCGGCCGTCAGCTGCGAGAGCATCGTGCGCGCCTGGCCCAGCTTCTTCTGGACGGTCCGCTTGCTCGTCTTGAGGTCGTCCCGCGAGTCGCTCAGCGTCTGAAGGCTCTTGGCGGCCTTCGTGCGCTGCTTCGTCGCTGCGGCCTGCTTCGTCTGGTAGTCGTCGACCGCCTTCTTCTGGCGTGCGGTCAGCCGGTCCGACAGATGGTTCTGGTCGAAGTACCCCTGCGGGTCGTCGGCGAGCATCATCGTGGCGGTCTCGGAGACGGCGCCGGTGCGGTACTGCGCCGCGGCGAACGCGCCCAGCTCCTGGCGGGCATCGTTCAGCTTGTCGGTGCGCTGAGCCACGTCGTCGAGAAGGGTGTCGACCTTCTTGCGCTGCTTGTCGGTGCGCTCCTTGGCCGAGTTGTACTTCTGTGTGGCCACGCCCGCCTGGTGGTAGAGGTCGTCGACCTTCTTCTGGACCTCTTCGAGGCTGGGCTTCTGCGGTGCGGACGGTGCCGCCTGCGCGCTCTGTGACAGCAGGGCCACGGAGGTGAGGGCCGCCGTCGTGATGCCGATGGCAGGGGTGACGCGTAGGCCGGCAATGCGGGTCCGCGGCTTGCGGTGCGACGCCAAGGGAGGCGACTCCTTCCGTAGACCGCCTACCGGGTTAGCTGTCGGGTTCGGGCGGGTGGTTCCGGAAGGTTGCCCTACAGTCCCGTACTTCGTACGGGACCGATTCACCCCAAGTTCATCGTGGGTCCCCGGCTCCGAGGAGATCGAACTCGGCGGAGGCCACCCGTTCCCGGCGGGGTTCGCCGGTGGGAGTACGAGCAGCCCACGCAGCACGCTAGCCAACTCGTGTGGCTCATGTGAAGGTTGATGTGCGATATGCCCGATACATTTTCGTGACTTTACGAAGCTCTTGACGCGGACACGCTGCGCCATGGCGGAGGGTGACCGGGCGTGGGCGGGGCGTAGGCGGGTGGACGTGGGCGGGTGGACGTGGCCGGAACCCGGAGCGGGTTGTCAGTGGGGCCGCCTAGACTCGGGAGGCGATGAGCAGCCTCTTTGATGACAGCTTCCTGGCGGACCTCAAGCCCTCGCGGGCTTCGGAGGAAGAACCCCCGCCGCCGCCCGAGGACAGTGCTCCGGAGTCCGTTCCGGATGATCTGTTCGACGGGAAGTTCGACGCGCCCGTACCCCGGGACGCGCACTACCGCGACGGCGCCCCGCGCCCGGTGCTCGACCCGGCGGCCCTGCTCGACGGTCTCAACGAGAACCAGCGCGCGGCCGTCGTGCACGCGGACTCCCCGCTGCTCATCGTCGCGGGCGCGGGCTCCGGCAAGACCCGGGTCCTCACGCACCGCATCGCGTATCTCCTGGCCGAGCGGCACGTGCACCCGGGGCAGATCCTGGCGATCACGTTCACGAACAAGGCCGCCGGCGAGATGAAGGAGCGCGTCGAGGCGCTCGTCGGGCCGCGGGCCAACGCGATGTGGGTGTCGACCTTCCACAGCGCGTGCGTGCGCATACTGCGCCGCGAATCGAAGACCATCGGCTTCACCTCCTCCTTCTCGATCTACGACGCCGCCGACTCCAAGCGCCTGATGGCGCTGGTCTGCCGTGACCTGGACATCGACCCGAAGAAGTTCCCGCCGAAGTCCTTCAGCGCCAAGATCTCGAACCTGAAGAACGAACTGATCGACGAGGAGACCTTCGCAGGCCAGGCCGCCGACGGCTTCGAGAAGACCCTCGCCCAGGCCTACGCGATGTACCAGTCGCGGCTGCGCGAGGCGAACGCCCTCGACTTCGACGACCTGATCATGACGACGGTCAACATGTTCCGCGCGTTCCCGGACGTCGCCGAGCACTACCGCCGCCGCTTCCGGCACGTGATGGTCGACGAGTACCAGGACACCAACCACGCTCAGTACGCCCTCGTGCGCGAGCTGGTCGGCCCCTCCGGAGGCGAGGGTGACGACCCCGCCGAACTGTGTGTCGTGGGTGACGCGGACCAGTCGATCTACGCCTTCCGCGGCGCCACGATCCGCAACATCCTCCAGTTCGAGGAGGACTACCCGAACGCGACGACGATCCTCCTGGAGCAGAACTACCGCTCCACGCAGACGATCCTGACCGCGGCCAACGCCGTCATCGAGCGCAACGAAAGCCGCCGCCCCAAGAACCTGTGGACCAACGCGGGCGCGGGCGCGGGCATCATCGGCTATGTCGCCGACACCGAGCACGACGAGGCGCAGTTCATCGCCGACGAGATCGACCGGCTCACCGACGCGGGCGACGCGAAGGCGGGCGACGTCGCGATCTTCTACCGGACGAACGCGCAGTCCCGTGTCTTCGAAGAGATCTTCATCCGCGTCGGCCTGCCCTACAAGGTCGTCGGAGGCGTCCGCTTCTACGAGCGCAAGGAGGTCCGGGACGTCCTCGCGTATCTGCGGGTGCTCGCCAACCCGGAGGACTCCGTACCGCTGCGGCGCATTCTCAACGTACCCAAGCGGGGCATCGGCGACCGCGCGGAGGCGATGATCGACGCGCTCTCGCAGCGCGAGAAGATCTCCTTCCCGAAGGCGCTGAAGCGCGTCGACGAGGCGTACGGAATGGCGGCCCGCTCGGCGAACGCCGTCAAGCGTTTCAACGTGCTGATGGAGGAGCTGCGGACCATCGTCGAGTCCGGCGCGGGTCCTGCCGTCGTCCTGGAGGCCGTGCTCGAGCGGACCGGGTATCTCGCCGAGTTGCAGGCCTCGACCGACCCGCAGGACGAGACGCGCATCGAGAACCTCCAGGAACTCGCCGCCGTGGCACTCGAGTTCGAACACGACAGCGCTGGCGGCAGCCAAGGCAGCCAAGGCAGCGAGGACGGCGAAGAGGAGACCGAAGGGGAGACCGGCGGGGCGGCCGAGAACGAGGCTGAGGGCGGAACCGGCGGCGGAGAAGAAGACGCGGGCGCGGGCACAAGTGTGTCGGGCACGCTCTCCGAGTTCCTCGAACGCGTCGCGCTCGTCGCCGACGCGGACCAGATTCCCGACGAGGAGGACGACGGCTCCGGCGTCATCACGCTGATGACGCTGCACACCGCCAAGGGCCTCGAATTCCCGGTCGTCTTCCTGACCGGCATGGAGGACGGCGTCTTCCCGCACATGCGCTCCCTCGGCCAGGTCAAGGAGCTGGAGGAGGAGCGCCGCCTCGCGTACGTGGGCATCACGCGCGCGCGGGAACGGCTCTATCTGACGCGGGCCTCGATGCGCAGCGCCTGGGGACAGCCCTCGTACAACCCGCCTTCGCGCTTCCTGGAGGAGATCCCGGAGGCCCACCTGGACTGGAAGCGGAAGGGTTCCGTCGGCGCGCCCGCCTCCTCAGGTCCCGCGGCCGGAATCGCCTCCTCCTTGTCGTCGTCGCGCTCGCGCACCGGGGGAGCGCAGGGCTTCGCCACGCGCCGCGCCTCGGAGAAGCCGGTGGTCGCGCTGGCGATCGGGGACCGGGTCACGCACGACCAGTTCGGCCTCGGGACCGTGGTCGGGGTGAAGGGCACGGGCGCGAACGCCGAGGCGACGGTGGACTTCGGAGAGCCCAAGCCGAAGCGGCTCCTGCTGCGGTACGCGCCGGTGCAGAAGCTGTAGAGCGGGGGCGGCGGCCGGAGTTACGTCGGGTCGAGGTTGTGGCTGCGAAGCCACGGCAGCGGGTCGATCGCCGAGCCGCCGCCGGGGCGCACCTCGAAGTGCAGGTGCGGTCCCGTGGAGTTGCCGGAGTTTCCGGAGAAGGCGATGGGGTCGCCCGCCTTGACGGGGCCGCTG
The DNA here is from genome assembly GCF_053606205.1 of Streptomyces sp. NPDC055239. NCBI lineage: Bacteria > Bacillati > Actinomycetota > Actinomycetes > Kitasatosporales > Streptomycetaceae > Streptomyces > Streptomyces sp. NPDC055239. Next base: position 332,200 of record NZ_JBSGRD010000009.1, read on the forward strand.
GAGACCTTGTGCGTGGAGAGGTGGCAGTACCACGTCTCCGTGCCGTCCTTGGCGGTCACGATCGCCATGTTGCCGTAGGCGCTGTTCCACTTCGTGGAGACGATGCCGTCGGTGGCGGCGAGCACCTCGGTGCCGTACGACACCGGGAAGTCGATCCCGGAGTGCGCGGACATCCAGTTGACGCCCGCCTGTCCGTAGTACGCGCTCAGGCCGTGCTGCTTGACCGGCAGCGCGAACTTGGGGCGCAGACGCTCCTTGCGCGCGGCTTCCTCGGCGGCCTTCTTCTCGGCGGCGACCTTGTCCGCCTTGAGGTCGATGCGCTCCTGGGTGCGGCTCGCGCGGTCGGCGAAGTCACCGGCGTCCGCCGAGAGGTTCGCCAGCTGCGTGTCGAGCTTGTTGTTGGCGGCGGAAGGCTGCACCGACGTGGGGTCCGGGGCCGATGCCGCCTGCGTCTCCTTGCCCTCGTCGCTCCCGAAGTCGCCCACGGAGGCGGCGGCGATACCGGCCACGCCCATCACGCAGGCGGACGGCACGGCGACGGTGAAGAGGGCGGAGCGCTTGGAGGGGGTGCGGCGGCGGGCCCGTGAGCGGGAGCCGCCGTGCGAGCGGTCCATGACCGGCGGCTCGTCGGCACCGGCGGAGCCGTGATGGCTCGGCTCGACCGGACCGAGTGAATCGGCGGGAGCCTCGTCGGGCGTGAACTCGTGCTCGGCGGGAGTCGGTTGGGCGTAGGCCTCGGGAGTCTGTACCTCGGGGGCCTGCGCCGGAGAGGCGTAGGAATCGGAGGCGTAGGACCCGGTGTCGTAAGGCGAATGCTCGTACGTTTCGGGCGCCTCGTACGTGTCGGGCGCTCCGGGCGTGTCCTGAGCCTCGTACGTTCCGTGGGCCTCTTGCGCTCCGAGGGTGCCGAGTGCGTCGAGCGTCCCGTGCGCTTCGGGGATGCCGTACGCCTCGTACGCCTCGTGCGTCCCGGTGGCCCCGTACGTCATGTCCTGGCCGCCGGAGTTCCACGCGGTCGCGTCGTACGCGCCGGTGTCGAAGGCCTGGGTTTCCCACTGGCCGGTCTGCTGCGGCTGATTCCAGGCGCTCGCGTCCCACTGGCCCGTCGTGTCGGGCCCGGCCTGCGCCGGGATGTCGGCGGAGACGTGCTGATAACCGCCGGTCGACCACATGCCGGTGGTGTCGTAACCGCCGGTCTCGTACCCGCTGGTGTCGTACGCGGCCTGGTGCTGCGCGGCGTACGGGTCGTAGTTCAGCGTCTGCTGCGTCCCCGTCGTCGCCCACTGGCCGGTGTCGTACGAACTGCCGGGCATGTCGCCGAAGAGCGGGTCGGACGCGAAGGTTCCGGTGTCGGGACCCGCTGTCGCATAGCTGCCTGTGGTGTCGAAGCTTCCGGTGGAGTAGCTGTCGTAACCCGTATAGGCGCCGTGCTGAATGCCCTGCTGGTCATACGCCGCGTAGGGCGCGTAGTCGGCGGGTGCCGAGGCCGGGGGTGTTGAGCTCCCCGACGGGTGACGGTCGTTCACCAACTTCTCTTTCGCCTCGGCAGCAGGGGCAGAGCAGTGCGGTGACTGTACCCGGCGGTATGCGGGCGCGACAATCTTCGGCTGGTTTCGGGCTCTCAGGAAACGGGCATTCGGCCGTCTTTCGGGGGACTGCGGGCACAGCTTTGGCCCTGCGTTCGAGCTGCGTTCGACAAATTCCCCGTATCGCGGGGTGCGTGAGCTGCTCGGAGCTGTCCCTCAGGCCACGGTCAGTCCGTTCTCGACGCGCGTCGCAGAGGTACCCGGATCAGGCCGATCGAGGGCCTGGCGGATTCCGGCGGCGACCGCGGGGTGCACGGGCAGAGCGAGATGACCGATACCGGAGACACGTACGTTCTGTGCGTTCAGGTCGGGATGGTTGACGCAGGCCGTTTCGAGGGGGGCCATCAGCTGATCCAGGTCGCTCCAGAAGCTCACGAAACGGGTCCGGCAGTCCGGCGCGGGCTCGCGCAGCTCCTCGATCACGTCCGAACCGGGTCGCATCTGGCGCACGATCGGGTGCGCGTCGGCCAGGGGCACGACGCGCGTGCCCTCGTGTGGAGTACCGAGGGTGACCAGGGTGCGGACGCGGGCGTCGCCGCCGAGGCGCTGTGCGTAATAGCGGGCTATCAGGCCGCCGAGGCTGTGCCCGACGATGTCCACCTGGTGGTGGCCCGTGCGCTCGCAGATCTCCTCTATATGGCGGCCGAGCAACTCCGCGGCGGTGCGGATGTCGCACGTGAGGGGGGAGTAGTTGAGGGACTCCACGTGCTGGCCGCCGTGCTGGGCCAGGGAGCGGCGCAGCAGGACGAAGACCGAGCGGTTGTCGATGAAGCCGTGCAGCAGGACGACCGGCGGTCGGCTCTCCGCGGGGAGCCGAGGGGCGTCGGGTGGCGGCAGTTCGGCGGCGATCCTGCGTTCCTGGACGATGCCCGAGGGGTAGAGAAGGAGGTGGCCGGCGAGGATCGCCACCTCGAGCGCGGTCGCTTTCAGCAGAGCCATGGAGAGCCCCGCCAGTCTGGCGGGCAGCAGAAGGCAGGGCGGGCGAAAGGGCAGGACCCTCGTAATGGTCATGGTCGACCTCCCGGTCGGCACGCGAGGGGACGGCTCAGTCCCCCGTGTGCCCGTAGTGGGGAGGCGTGGCAGAGGTCGTACGGCAGTGCGTGGTCAGCGCCGGTGGCGCCCTGCATGCCGGCGCGATCGCCGATGTGCCGCGTCACCACGGCGCGCAGCTGGTGGCGCGGTGGCGCGGCGACCTCGTTGCGGCTCCCCTTGCGCCGTCCCGGAAACGGTCCGTGGACCGCTGAATACGGGGGTGGCGCGCAGCGAACGTGTCCCATCGTGTGATTTCCCCCTCGCTCTCCACCGTGAAACTGCCGGGTGCGAGATGCTGGAGATAACGTTCGTTCACTTCCCCTGCCGATGCGGCACGGGGTACCAGTGCTTGGACAGATGGATATCGGTACATGGAGGCAGTGATGGGTGTGGCAGCCGGTCCGATCCGCGTGGTGGTGGCCAAACCGGGCCTCGACGGTCATGATCGCGGCGCGAAGGTGATCGCGAGGGCACTGCGTGACGCGGGGATGGAGGTCATCTACACCGGCCTGCATCAGACGCCCGAGCAGGTGGTGGACACCGCGATCCAGGAGGACGCCGACGCGATCGGTCTCTCCATCCTCTCCGGCGCCCACAACACGCTTTTCGCCCGCGTGATCGAGCTCCTCAAGGAGCGCGACGCGGAGGACATCAAGGTCTTTGGCGGCGGCATCATCCCCGAGGCGGACATCGCGCCGCTCAAGGAGAAGGGTGTCGCGGAGATCTTCACTCCCGGGGCGACGACGGCGTCGATCGTGGACTGGGTCCGGGCGAACGTCCGTCAGCCGGCGGGCGCTTGACGGACACCGCGTTGCGGTGAGGGCGTCCGGCCTCCTTGGCTCCGGGGCGGTAGCGGTAGCAGTGGCGGTGGCGTCAGGCTGCCTTGTTCGCTTCGGGGCGCCGGCGTCCGGCCTTTCCCGCTCCGAGGTGATGACGTCCGGCCTGGCCGCCCGCTCCAGGGCTGTGGCGGCTCGTCGGCTTCGTGCTGCGGCGGGGGCTGTCGGCTGCCTTCGCCTCATGGCGGGGGCGACGGTGTGGCCGTCGGTGGGGTCGCCGGTGGGACTGCCGGTGCGACTGCCGGTGGGGGCAGCCAGGCGCCTCAACTCCTCAGTGCGGTTGCCTAAGATGACGGCACCCCCGGATCTTCCGGCGCCACGTCCGGTTCCCACGGCCCCGCGCCCAACTCCGCCCGCATCGCCGCGCGTAGACGCAACGTACTGACCAGGCGCTGGAAGGCCTCCGACCAGTAGCCGCCAGCGCCGGGGGACGCGTCCTCCGGTTCGTCCGGTATCGCGGTCAGCAGGTCGAGACGGACCGCCTCCGCAGGGTCGAGGCAGCGCTCTGCCAGGCCCATCACTCCACTGAAGCTCCAGGGGTAACTCCCTGCGTCCCGAGCGATGTTCAGCGCGTCCACCACCGCCCGGCCCAGCGGTTCCGACCAGGGCAGCGCGCACACGCCGAGCAACTGGAACGCCTCCGAGAGGCCGTGCGTCGCGATGAACCCCGCCACCCAGTCGGCCCGCTCCCCGGCGGGCAGCGCGGCCAGGAGCTTCGCGCGCTCGGCGAGCGACGCCGCGCCGGGCCCCGCAGCATCGGGGGACGAGGGGGATCCGAGCAGAGCCCGGGACCAGACCGCGTCGCGCTGCCGCACCGCAGCGCGGCACCACGCGGCGTGCAGCTCGCTCTGCCAGTCGTCGGCCACGGGCAGCGCCACGATCTCGACGGGGGTCCGGCCGCCGAGCCGCTGCGGCCAGGTGCCGAGCGGGGCGGCCTCCACCAACTGACCCAGCCACCAGGAACGCGCGCCGCGACCCGCGGGCGGCTTCGGGGTGACGCCGTCGCGCTCCATACCGGCGTCGCACTCGTGCGGCGCCTCGACCGTGAGCGTCGGCATGCTCTTCGTGCCCTGCGCGTGGTCGATGGCCACGCAGGAGGCCGCGCGGTCCGCCATCCGAGCGGCGAGGGCGGAGGAAGGGAGCGCGGAGAGAAGCTCGGCCGCCGTGGCGCGGACGTTGCGGCTGCGGTCGGTGAGGGCCTGTTCCAGGAACGGCTCGTCGGCTTCGGACAGTTGGGTACGCAGGGAATCGAGGAACATCAGGCGGTCCTCGGCCCGCTCCGTGCTCCAGGTGGCGGCGAGCAGGTCCCGCGCGGCGGCTGGGTCGTGGGCCCGCACCGCGCTGAGCAGGGCGACGCGCTCGGCGAATAGGCCCTCCTCCCAGAGCTGTTGGACCTGGGCCGTCTCCTCCGGTGCGGGCAGGGACACCCCGCCTCCCGGAGTGGAGCGGAGCGCGAACTTCCAGTCCGGGTTGAGCCGCGCCAGCCACAGGGCGCGCGGGCCCGCGAAGGCGAGTGCCTGCGGACGCAGGTCCGTGCGCCCGCGGGCCGCGTTCAGGAGGGCCGGAAGCAGCTCGGGCGGCGCCGCGAAGCCGCGGTCGTTGGCCAACGCCAGCCATTGGGGCAGCAGTTCCATCAGGTCGGGCACCGCACCCCGACGCCCGCCGCCGCCCGCGCCGGGATGGTCGGTGAGCAGCGTGGCGAGCCTCTGCCGTGCTGCGGGCGGTACCAGGGGCCTGGGGTCGTCTGCGACAGGTCCGGGAGGTGTCGCGGCGGGCGCGGGGCACAGACCGGCTCTGCGCCGGACGGTCTGCACGGCCGCCGCGTCCAGCAGGGCGGTCGGCGCGTCCTTGTCCTGGGCGCGTACGGGTGGCGTGCGGCGGTCGGTGCCGAGGAGCGCGGCGGTGACCAGGTCTTCCCAGGGGGCGACGGTCGCTTCAGTGAGTGCGGTGGTCGCGGCGGGTGCGGTGGTGGCGGTCATGGTGACTCCTCTCTCGGGCGGATCTGCCGAGGGACGCTCAGCGGACCTTGCGGCACTGCGGCACTGCGGCACTGCGGTGTTGCGGCACTGCGGTGTTCCGATGGCCCCCGCGATGCACCGCGCGAACCCGGAGCTGCTCCGCGAACGCGTCGGTTCCCGCAGGGCGGTCAGCACAGGGCCACCGCCTCCCCCACTCCGCGCGGCCAGGCCGTCAGAGGGGTGAAGCCCTCGTGACCACACTCGCCGAAGACCGTCACCGGAGCGCCTCCGGAGAGTGCCACCAAGCGCCACAGGCCCGCTCGGGCCGCTGCGGAAGGGGTGATGGGCAGGGCCATGTCGCCGTCCGAGTCCGCCAATTGCCAGCTGCCGGAGGCCGGGTCCGGGTGAGGGGTCGGTATCACTTCGCTCAGCGTCACCGGCCAGGAATCCAGCCAGGGGTCGTCCCGCAGCACCTCGCCGTAACGACTCGCGGCCTGTTCCGTCCGTACGCCCGACGGCCGGACCGCCACCGGTACGGGAGCGCTGAACTGTTCGCCCAGGTCGGCCCGCAGCTGCCCCGCACCCGGATACGCGGTCAGCTCGGCGTCGAGGGCGAGGCCGACCGGCAGTGCGAGTGCGGGTGCGCGGCCTGCGGCTCCGTACGACAGGAGCAGGGCCGTCCGTCCCGACTCCGCGCCGTACAGCCATATCCGGCGGGTGGTGAGCTTGCTGTCCGCCGTGTCGTACTGCGAGAGCACCAGCCAGCGGTCCCGCACCGGCCGGCCCTCCGCCGACGTGGGCAGGCCTATGCGGGAGCGGACCGTGGCCGCCAGAGCCTCCGGCAGCTGCTCGCGGTGCAGCCAGCCCTGGGCGAGGAGGTGGAGGAGGGCGCACTCCTCCAGCATCCGCACCGGCCAGCCGGGCCCGGAGGAGGGAATGGCTCCCAATTCCCGCACACGCGAGGCGAGTCCGGGCGCCTGTGCGTCGACCATGCGGGCCGCCGTCTCGTCCCACAGCCCGTACCCCGACTGTTCGGCGGAGGCTATGCCGCCCCGCAGCAGATCTGAGAGGCGCTGCTCCAGCTCCGTCACCCCCGCCGTGACCCGCTCGGCCCGCCGTTCCGCCCTGCGGCGCGCGGCCTCGGGGTCAGCGGTCGCCGAGCCCGGCGCCGCGTCCGAAGTCCGCTTGGGCTCCGCTCTTTTGCGACGCCCCGCCAGCCACTCCTGCGCCCAGGCCGGTGGCTGTGCGTCCGGCGGCGAATCGTCCGCCGCCGAATCGTCCGGCACCAGGCCAAAGGGCTCCTCGCCACCCGCCCAGAGCAGCAGAAGCCCGAGCGCGTGCTTGCACGGGAACTTGCGGCTCGGACAACTGCACTTGTACGCCGGGCCCGCCGCGCCCGTGACGTCCGCGATGTCGACGACCGTCTGATACGGCTTGCTGCCACTTCCCTTGCACAGTCCCCACACCGCCCCCTCGACCGAACTGCCTGCCTCCGACCATGGCCCTGCGACGCCGAGCTTGCTTCCCGCCTTGCGTGACGGGGCATCAGGCGCCAAGGCAAGGACCTGATCCGCCGTCCAGCGCACCCCCTGCTGAGTCATGTCTTCGACGGTAGGTCCCACCACTGACAATCGGTCTCGCATCTGATGTCTGTGCAGGTCAGAGGGGTTTGAGGGTCGATTGTCAGTGGCGTGGTGCACGGTTGGAACCACATCCGGGCCAGACGTGTCCGGACGAGTTGGAGGGGGATCGCTCCATGACCGTGTCCATCGACTCGACGACCTCGACAACGGGCGAGGCGGAGGTGCTGCGTCCGCACGCCGAGTACGCTTTCGCCGCCGAACTGGCCGCGCTCGCCGCGCAGGACGACCGGCCCCGGCCCGCCCGCTGGCGGCTCTCGCCGTGGGCGGTCGCGACGTATCTGCTCGGTGGGACATTGCCCGACGGGACGGTGATCTCGCCGAAGTACGTGGGGCCGCGCCGCATCGTCGAGGTCGCCGTCACCACCCTCGCCACGGACCGTGCCCTGCTCCTGCTCGGCGTGCCCGGCACCGCGAAGACCTGGGTGTCCGAGCATCTGGCGGCTGCCGTCAGCGGGGACTCGACGCTGCTCGTGCAGGGCACGGCAGGGACGCCGGAGGAGGCGATCCGGTACGGCTGGAACTACGCGCAGCTGCTCGCGCACGGCCCCAGCCGCGACGCGCTCGTGCCCAGCCCTGTCATGCGGGCCATGTCCGACGGCATGACGGCGAGGGTCGAGGAGCTGACCCGCATCCCCGCCGACGTGCAGGACACATTGATCACGATCCTGTCGGAAAAGACCCTCCCCATACCGGAGTTGGGGCAGGAGGTGCAGGCCGTCCGAGGCTTCAACCTGATCGCCACGGCCAACAACCGCGACCGCGGGGTCAACGACCTGTCGAGCGCTCTGCGCCGCCGCTTCAACACCGTGGTCCTTCCCCTGCCGGAGAGCGCCGACGCCGAGGTCGACATCGTCTCGCGCCGCGTCGATCAGATCGGGCGCTCGCTCGATCTGCCCGCCGGGCCCGAGGGGATCGATGAGATACGCCGCGTCGTCACCGTCTTCCGCGAGCTGCGGGACGGGGTCACGGCCGACGGCCGTACGAAGGTGAAGTCGCCGAGCGGCACGCTCTCCACGGCCGAGGCGATCTCCGTCGTGACCAACGGCCTAGCGCTTGCGGCCCATTTCGGGGACGGCGTGCTGCGGCCGGGCGATGTCGCCGCGGGCATTCTCGGCGCGGTCGTCCGCGATCCGGCGGCGGACCGGGTGATCTGGCAGGAGTACCTGGAGGCGGTGGTCCGTGAGCGGGACGGCTGGAAGGACTTCTACCGCGCGTGCCGTGAGGTGAGCGTGTGAGGGGGGCGGCTGTGACGGGTGTGGCTGTGGCTGTGACTGATGTGGGTGTGGCTGTGACGGTGGCTGGTTCGCGGGAGACGGGGAGGGGCGGACATGAGCGACGAGGTGCGGGGGACGACTCGGGCTGGCGAGGGGCCGTTGCTGCTGGGGGTGCGGCATCACGGGCCTGGGTCTGCGCGTGCGGTGCGGGCAGCGCTTGAGGAAGGCGCGCCCCGTGTGGTCCTGATCGAGGGACCGCCGGAGGCCGACGCGCTGGTGGCGCTCGCGGCGGAGGAGGATATGCGGCCGCCGGTCGCGCTCCTTGCGCACGTCGTGGACGAACCGGGCAGGTCGGCGTTCTGGCCGCTGGCCGAGTTCTCACCGGAGTGGGTCGCGATCAAGTGGGCCGCAGGGGCCGGGGTTCCGGTCCGGTTCATGGACCTTCCGGCGGCGCATTCGCTGGCGGGAGCGGAGGAGACGGAGGACGCGCCGGAGAGGGAGCCCGGCGCCTCCGGACCTTCGGGGGACGGGGACGCGGACGCGGTGCGGATCGATCCTCTTGCGGTGCTCGCGGAGACCGCCGGGTACGACGATCCCGAGCGGTGGTGGGAGGACGTCGTCGAGCACCGGGGCGGGGGCGGTGACGCGTTCGCGCCGTTCGAAGCACTCGGAGAGGCCATGGGGGTGCTGCGCGAGGAGTACGGGACCGGCGGGCACGACCGTGACCTGGTGCGCGAGGCGTACATGCGGATCCAGGTGCGGGCAGCGCAGCGGGAGTTCGGAGCGGACGACGTCGCGGTCGTGTGCGGGGCGTGGCATGTGCCCGCGCTGCGGCAGAAGGTGACCGTGGCGGCCGACCGGGCGCTGCTCAAGGGGCTGCCCAAGGTGAAGGTCGACATGACCTGGGTGCCCTGGACGCACCGCCGTCTCTCCCGGGCGAGTGGATACGGAGCGGGGATCGCCTCGCCCGGCTGGTACGGGCATCTGTTCGGCGCGCCCGACCGCCCCGTCGAGCGCTGGCTGACCAAGGTCGCGCGGCTCCTTCGGGACGAGGACAGGCTCGTGTCGTCCGCGCATGTCATCGAGGCGGTACGGCTCGCGGAGACGCTCGCCGTGATGCGGGGGCGCCCGCTGCCGGGGCTCACCGAGACGACGGACGCGATCCGGGCGGTGATGTGCGAGGGCTCCGACGTGCCGCTCTCCCTCGTGCACGACAAGCTCGTCGTCGGGGACGTGCTCGGGGAGGTGCCGGATTCCGCGCCGGCGGTGCCGTTGCAGCGCGATCTCACGCGCCTCCAGCGGAAGCTCCGGCTCAAACCGGAGGCTTTCGAGCGGGAGTTGGAGCTCGATCTGCGCAAGGAGACGGACGCGGCTCGCAGCAGGCTGCTGCATCGGCTCCGGCTGCTCGGGATCAGCTGGGGCGAGCCTGTGGCGTCGCGGGGGAGTACGGGTACGTTCCGGGAGACCTGGCGGCTGCGGTGGGAGCCGGAGCTCTCCGTGCGGGTGGCGGAGGCGGGAGTGTGGGGCACGACCGTGGTGTCGGCGGCCACCGCTCGGGCCGAGTCCGATGCCGTCGGGGCGAGCGCGCTGGCCGATGTCACCGCGCTGGCCGAGCGGTGTCTGCTGGCCGAGTTGCCGCAGGCGTTGCCGGTGGTGATGCGGGTCCTGGCGGACCGGGCGGCGCTGGACGCGGACGTCGGGCATCTGGCGCAGGCGTTGCCCGCGTTGGTGCGGTCGCTTCGGTACGGGGATGTGCGGGGGACGGACACCGCCGCGCTCGGCGAGGTGGCCGGGGGGCTTGCCGAGCGGGTGTTCGTCGGACTGCCTCCTGCCTGTGCGGGGCTCGACCAGGATGCGGCGCTGGAGATGCGGGGGCATGTGGACGCGGTTCACCAGGCGGTGGGTTTGCTGGGGGAGTTGGGCGATGGGGGTGCGCCTGCTCCTGCCGCTGCTGCTCCTGCTCCGGCCGCTGCTCCGACCTCTCCCTCTCCCTCTCCCTCTTCCTCTTCCTCTTCCTCTACGTCTTCAGGGGAGAGGGCGGCTCGTATGCAGGGGCGGTGGTTCTCCGTGTTGAGGGTGTTGGGGGAGCGGGACAGCATTGCCGGGGTGGTGCGCGGGCGGTGTGTGCGGATCCTGATGGACGGCGGGGAGTTGGCCGAGGGGGAGGCCGCTCGATTCATGGGGCTCGCCCTGTCCCGGGGGACCGAACCCGCTGAAGCCGCCGCCTGGATCGAGGGGTTCGTGGGCGGTGGGTCCGGGGGCGGCATGTTGCTCGTGCACGACGAGCGGCTGCTCGGGCTCGTCGACGACTGGTTGAGCGGGGTTCCTGACCGAGCTTTCACCGACGTGCTGCCCCTGCTGCGGCGCACCTTCTCGGCGTACGAACCGGGAGTGCGGAGGACTCTGGGCGAGCTGGTGAGACGTGGGCCGGCGGCGGGTGGAGGCGGCTTGGGCGTTGCCGGTGGGATACCTGGCTTCGGGGCCGAGCTCGACGCTGAGCGCGCGGATGCCGTTCTGCCGGTGCTGAGTCTGTTGCTCGGGGCCGGGGCCGGGGTCAGGGGCGGGAGCGGGGGCAGGTCTGAGCCCGGGGCTGGGGCCGGGCTTGGTGACGGTGACGGTGACGGTGACGAGCTTGTGGGGGTGGGCTGATGGCACACGACATGGCTGAGGTAGTGGCTCTGGGAGCGGCGGGGGACGTGACTGCGGGAGCGGCAGCGGAGGCGGCGCAGGGTGTGACCGTGGAGGCGGGGGCGGGCGTGGCTCAAGACGGGGCGGCAGCTGTGCCCCAGGGCATGACGGCAGCCACAGCTCTGGCTGGGGCGGTGGCCGATGCTCGGGCAGGGGCAGCAACTTCAGCTCAGGTCGGGGCGGTGGCCGATGCTCAAGCAGGGGCAGCAACCCCAGCTGTGGCGGGGGCAGACCACGGCGTGAGCGTGGTGCTGGGCACGGGACCGGATGGGGCGCGTGGTCCGGTGTCGGATCGTGCGGAGGAGCGGCTGCGGAGGTGGCGGCTTGTGCTCGGCGGGGGTGCGGCGGATGGCACGGGGTGCGAGCTCGTCGGCCGGGACGCGGCGATGGACGGGGCGCTGGGTGCGTTGTACGGGGGAGGGGACCGGGGGCGGGACCGTTCGGCGGGGCTCGGGGCGTCCGCGCCGTCCGTGTCGCGCTGGCTCGGGGACATCCGGACGTACTTCCCCTCGTCCGTCGTCCAGGTCATGCAGCGCGACGCCATCGAGCGGCTCGGCCTCTCCACGCTGCTCCTGGAGCCGGAGATGCTGGAGGCAGTGGATGCCGACGTGCATCTGGTCGGGACGCTTCTCTCCCTCAACAAGGCCATGCCGGAGACCACCAAGGAGACCGCGCGGGCCGTCGTGCGCAAGGTCGTCGAGGACCTGGAGAAGCGGCTCGCCACGCGCACCCGCGCCACCCTCACCGGTGCGCTCGACCGCAGCGCCCGCGTCAGCAGGCCGCGCCACCACGACATCGACTGGAACCGCACGATCGCGGCCAACCTCAAGAACTACCTGCCGGAGTACAAGACGATCGTGCCCGAGCGGCTCATCGGGTACGGGCGGGCAGCGCAGTCCGTGAAGAAGGAGGTCATCCTCTGCATCGACCAGTCGGGCTCGATGGCGGCGTCCGTCGTCTACGCCTCGGTGTTCGGTGCCGTGCTCGGGTCGATGCGGTCGCTCAACACGCGGCTCGTCGTCTTCGACACGAACGTCGTCGACCTCACCGATCAGCTCGACGACCCGGTGGATGTCCTGTTCGGCACGCAGTTGGGGGGTGGGACCGACATCAACCGGGCGCTCGCGTACTGCCAGTCGCAGATCACCCGCCCCGCCGACACTGTCGTCGTACTCATCAGCGACCTCTACGAAGGGGGCATACGCAACGAGATGCTGAAGCGGGTCGCGGCGATGAAGGCGTCCGGGGTGCAGTTCGTGACGCTGCTCGCGCTCTCCGACGAGGGGACACCCGCGTACGACCGGGAGCACGCGGCGGCGCTCTCCGCACTGGACGCACCGGCCTTCGCATGCACCCCGGACCTCTTCCCCGAGGTGATGGCGGCGGCGATCGAAAAACGCCCTCTCCCGATACCGGACATGAACAGGCACCGCTGATCACCTGATCACAGGAGCAAACGAGTGGCCCTTGTCACCACAGCGGTCGCCCTCCCGCTACCCGGATCCGCGATCTGTGACAGTCATCACCGCCCAAATGCGATCTGCGATTTAGGGACCTGCGGCCCACGGCGATAACCTGCGAGACGGACATGCCGCGTACCGGACTCCGTCCTACGCCTCTCTTGTGACAGCGCAGTCACGTTGCCCTCCGCGGCACGCCCACGCAGACAGCTGACCACAAAGCAGCGAGATCGCAGCGAGATCACGGAAAAGGGACGGACGCGCGTGGACCTGTTCGAGTACCAGGCGAGGGACCTCTTCGCCAAGCACGGTGTACCGGTGCTGGCCGGTGAAGTCATCGACACGCCTGAGGCGGCGCGCGAGGCCACCGAGAAGCTGGGCGGCAAGTCGGTCGTCAAGGCACAGGTGAAGGTCGGTGGCCGCGGCAAGGCCGGCGGCGTGAAGCTGGCCGCCAACCCGGACGAGGCCGTCGCTCGCGCGACGGACATCCTCGGGATGGACATCAAGGGCCACACGGTCCACAAGGTGATGATCGCCGAGCTGTCCCCGGAGATCGAGGCTGAGTACTACGTCTCGTACCTCCTCGACCGCACCAACCGCACCTTCCTCGCCATGGCGTCGGTGCAGGGCGGCATGGACATCGAGGAGGTCGCGGAGAAGACCCCCGAGGCCCTCGCGAAGGTCCCGGTCAACGCCGTCGACGGCGTGGACATCGTCAAGGCCCGCGAGATCGTGGCCCAGGCGAAGTTCCCGGCCGATGTGGCCGAGGGTGTCGCCGAGGCCATGGTGACCCTGTGGGACACCTTCGTCGCCGAGGACGCGCTCCTCGTCGAGGTCAACCCGCTGGTGAAGACCAAGGACGGCCGCATCCTGGCCCTTGACGGCAAGGTCTCGCTCGACGAGAACGCCGACTTCCGCCAGGCCGACCACGAGGCCCTCGAGGACAAGGACGCAGCCAACCCGCTCGAGGCTGCTGCCAAGGCCAAGAACCTCAACTACGTCAAGCTCGACGGCGAGGTCGGCATCATCGGCAACGGCGCGGGTCTCGTCATGAGCACCCTCGACGTCGTCGCGTACGCCGGTGAGGCGCACAACAACGTCAAGCCGGCCAACTTCCTCGACATCGGCGGCGGCGCTTCGGCCGAGGTCATGGCGAACGGCCTGGAGATCATCCTCGGCGACCCGGACGTCAAGTCCGTCTTCGTCAACGTCTTCGGTGGCATCACCGCGTGCGACGAGGTCGCCAACGGCATCGTCCAGGCGCTCGAGCTTCTCAAGTCCAAGGGCGAGGAAGTCACCAAGCCGCTGGTCGTCCGTCTCGACGGCAACAACGCGGAGCTGGGTCGCAAGATCCTGTCGGACGCCAACCACCCGCTCGTACAGCGCGTGGACACCATGGACGGCGCGGCCGACAAGGCCGCCGAGCTCGCGGCTGCGAAGTAAGGGACCAGGTCAGAACACCATGGCTATCTTCCTGACCAAGGACAGCAAGGTCATCGTCCAGGGCATGACCGGTGCCACGGGCATGAAGCACACCAAGCTCATGCTCGGCGACGGCACGAACATCGTCGGCGGCGTGAACCCGCGCAAGGCCGGCACGTCCGTCGACTTCGACGGCACCGAGGTACCGGTATTCGGCTCCGTCGCCGAGGCGATCGAGAAGACGGGCGCCAACGTCTCCGTCCTCTTCGTGCCGCCGGCCTTCTCCAAGGCCGCCGTCGTCGAGGCCATCGACGCCGAGATCCCCCTCGCGGTCGTCATCACCGAGGGCATCGCCGTCCACGACTCCGCCGCCTTCTGGGCGTACGCGAAGTCGAAGGGCAACAAGACCCGCATCATCGGCCCGAACTGCCCCGGTCTCATCACGCCGGGCCAGTCGAACGCCGGCATCATCCCGGGCGACATCACGAAGCCGGGCCGTATCGGCCTGGTCTCGAAGTCCGGCACGCTGACGTACCAGATGATGTACGAGCTCCGTGACATCGGCTTCTCCTCGGCCGTCGGCATCGGTGGCGACCCCGTCATCGGCACGACGCACATCGACGCCCTCGAGGCGTTCGAGGCCGACCCCGAGACCGACCTGATCGTCATGATCGGCGAGATCGGCGGCGACGCCGAGGAGCGTGCGGCGGACTACATCAAGGCCAACGTGACGAAGCCGGTCGTCGGCTACGTCGCCGGCTTCACGGCGCCCGAGGGCAAGACCATGGGCCACGCCGGCGCCATCGTCTCCGGCTCCTCCGGCACCGCGCAGGCCAAGAAGGAGGCCCTCGAGGCCGCGGGCGTCAAGGTCGGCAAGACGCCGACCGAGACGGCGAAGCTTGCGCGAGCCATTCTCGCGGGCTAGCAGTGTTCAAAGTGGGCCGCACCTCATGCGAGGTGCGGCCCACTTTGCGTTGTGACCTGCGGGTCGGCCGTGGCTGGGCGCGCAGTTCCCCGCGCCCCTAAAGGGGCGCTCGGCGCTCCTCATCTCGCCAGCGGCGTCAGTTTCTCCGGGCCGTTCGACAAGTCCTCGCGGAGCTTCTTGTGGAGGATCTGGTCCGCGTACGTGAGGTGGCCCGGGCCCATCCGGGGCGGTACGCCGCTGATGGCCTTTCCGGGGGACTGGGGCGGCTCGTAGTGCGTGGGGGCGGTTCTGAGGGTGAGGGCCGTCGCGCCGACGATCAGGGCGGTGAAGGCGATCGCCGCCCGGGTCCAGAAGCGGGCACGGTGTTCGCTTCCGGTGCGTACCAGGCCCGCGTTCGGGGACCGCAGCTTCTCCGCCCCGCACAGTTCGCCGAGGCGCTGGTGCAGGGCTTCGGGTGTCGCCGCCAGTTCGGGGAGCCGCTCGGTGATCGTCTCGCGGGCGTGCAGCAGCCGGTTGGCCGCCGCGGGAGTGCTCGCCTCCGTCTCGGCTGCGGTCTCGGGCAGATCGAGCCCGACGCCGTCGTAGAGCAGCAGGGTGCGGCGCTGCGCGGGCGGCAGGCTCATAAGGACCTTGAGGAACGCGCGGTCGTCCAGCGCCGCGGGCGGGGCGTCCGGGTGGCGGTGGGCGGGGCGCAGGCGGTGCCAGGGGGACATCGCGTACTCGTACGCCGCCGCGCGCACCCAGCCGGCGGGGTCGCGGTCGACGGCGACCTCGGGCCAGCGCTGCCAGGCGAGCTGGAAGGCGCGCTCCACGGATTCCTGGGCGAGGGTGCGGCGGCCGGTGAGCAGGTAGGTCTGGCGTACGAGGCCGGGGCCGCAGGTCGAGCAGAGCGCGTCGAAGGCTTCGGCGGGCGTTGCCCCGGCGGTGGACTCCGGCGCCCCTGACTCCACCACAGTCCCCGGCCCCGGCTTCGGCTCGGCCTGAGCGACGGCCGTCGCTGCCCGCGCCACCGGCTCGGGCCGCGTGTGGCCGTTTATCGCGGCGCCCACCGGGATCCGCGCGGGAGACTTGTCGCCCTTGGTGTCCTGGACCGGCGGCTGCGGCAGGTCCCGGGCCCAACTGGTGCGCCGCGCGGAGCGCATGCCCTGCTTGCCCCGCTTGCCCGCGACGGTCTGCTCGTTCGCGAGTTCGGCGAGCAGCCTCGTGTAGACCTCACGCCTGCGGCCGCGCGGCGCCGAGCGGCCCGACTCCCAGGAGCGGACCGTCTCCCGGGTGACGCCCACCCGGGCCGCGATGTCGGCCTGGCTCAGGGACTTCGCCTCGCGCAGGCGACGCCGTTCCTTGGGGGACGGCAACGGTGTGGCATGGCTCTGGGTCATGTCGGACTCTCCGCGCCGTGGGCCGTGGGCCTTCGTGCGGCGGGTAGCCGGGCGTGACTGATCCGTCGTACGAAAAAGTACATAAACATATCTTGAGCGACACATCCGGTATTCGCCTGTTACGAGGAGAAAGCGCGTGTCGTTGGGAGCATGGTGACGTGACTCATATCACCGACCGCAGCTCACCGTTGCCGCCCCTCAAACCGCTGATCCAGCGGGTGCGCGACCGTCGGCCCGGGCTTGCGACGTGCCTGTTCGGAGGGGCCGTGGCGGCCGGGCTCGGGCTCGGCTCGTCGGCCGTCCTGGTGATGGTCCTCTGGATCAGCTCGCCCTATCCGGACAGCGGGCCCGGCGGGGCGCTGCATGTCGCCGCCGCGGTCTGGCTCATCGCCCACGGCACGGAGCTGATCAGGACCGACACGCTCTCCGGGGCACCGGCGCCGCTCGGCGTCACGCCCTTGCTCCTGGTGGTACTTCCCGGCTGGCTGGCGCACCGGGCGGCGCGGGTCGCGGCGGATCCGCAGGAGCGGGGGATGGCGCCGCGGACCGCGTGGTGCGGGGTGGTCGGCGGCTATCTGCTGGTCGGCGCCGCCGCGACCCTGTACGCGGCTGGGGGCGAGCTGCGGCCGTCGTGGCCGAGCGCCGCCCTGCACATGCCGCTGCTCGTGGGGGGCGCGGCGGCGGTCGGGGTCTGGACGGCGCTCGGACGGCCCGGGAGCCCGCTGCCGGGCGTGGTGCGGGCGGGTCTTCGCGCGCTGCCCGCGCGGGTACGTCCCTTCTTCGTACGTCGATACGTCCGCGCCGTCACTAGGGCAGCGGCGGCCGGGGCGCTGGTCCTCGTCGGTGGGGGAGCGCTCCTCGTCGCGGGGTCCCTCGTCCTGCACGGCGGTCTTGCGAAGGCGTCGTTCGCGCAGGTCACGGACGTGTGGTCGGGCCGGTTCGCGGTGCTGCTGCTTGCCATGGCGCTTGTGCCGAACGCGGCGGTGTGGGGCGCCGCGTACAGCCTCGGCCCCGGGTTCGCGCTCGGCACGGGGAGCACGGCGGGGCCGCTCGCTGTGAGCGCGGGGCCGATGCTTCCTGCCTTCCCGTTGCTCGCCGCGGTGCCGGGGGAAGGGCCGGGGTCGCCTCTGACGTGGGCGGCGGGAGCGGTGCCTGTGGGGGCGGGCATCGCGGTCGCCTGGTTCACGGCGGGGGCGGCGGCGCCTGCCTCCGGGGAGCGCGACGGGGTGTGGTCACGGGGGCGGACGGCGCTGGTCGCGGTGGTGGCTGCGGCGCTGTGCGGGGCGGCCATGGCGGGGCTCGCGGCGCTGGCGGGCGGCCCGATGGGCGTGGCCGTCCTGGCCGAGTTCGGTCCTGTGTGGTGGCAGACGGGGGCGGCGGCGCTGGGGTGGACGGCGGCGGTGGGGGTGCCGTTCGCGCTGCTGGTCCGGGCCTGGCGCTTGCGGACACACCGGACGGCGACACGCGGGACTTCGCCGGGCGGCACCGCGCTGGGCGGCACCACCCCGGGCGGCACTGCGCCGGGCGTGGCTACGCCTGACGGGACCACGTCGAAAGAGCCCACCCCGCGTCGTACCTGGCTCAGGCTGCCAAGACCACGCGTCCCTCAGCTACGACTCCCGCACCTGCGCGTTCCGCGCCTGCGCATGCCCCGTCTTCGCGCCCTCCGCCCACGCCTCCCCCAGCTCTCTCGCCGCCGCCAGAGCCCACCGCCTCCGGAGCCGCCGACTCCGGCCTCGGAGCCGTTCGAGCCGTACGACTTCCTGCCGCGCACACCGGCGGTGGACACGGTGGACTGGGGCATGGCGGACTGGCACGACGACACGTCCCGCGAGGCGCGCTGGGCGGCGCTGAGGGACGCGAGCAAGGAGGAGCGGCCTCCGGGGTCTTGAGGGGTGGGGCGGGGCTTGTCGGAGTGGCACGACGGCGCTTGCCGTGACGTGAGGCGCGCTGGACGGTGCTGAGGGACGCGACTGAAGAGGAGCGCCTGCCGCGGCACCCAGTGGGGCCGGGCGGAGGCGGGACGGAGCCCGAAGACCCGCCTCCGCCCACCCCGGACCAGCGTCAGTCCTGCTCGCCCAGCAGTGGCCGCAGCTGCTTCGGCAGGAGGTCGTTGCACTGCTGCTGCGACTGGGTCGTGAGGGCGTCGCTGGCGCACGTGTAGTAGTCGCGGTACACCATCTGCGCCGCGAACGTCGCCGCCACCATCGCCAGGGCGAGCGACGCCGTCACCAGGCCGCTGATCGCCGCCGTCCGCTGCGGCTTGGTGCTCGTGAGGTCGGCCGCGGGCTGCTGCGCGGCGGGCGCCGTCGGGTCCGGCTGCTTCGGCTTGGCCCGCAGCGCGCTGATGCCCCAGTTCAGCGCGAGCGCGCCCAGGAGCAGGGCGACGGACCGCCAGCCGAAGAGCGCGAAGAAGAAGGCCCACATGCCGGAGAGCAGGGCGTACCGTGCGCGGCGCTGGGCCGGGTCGGTCGGGTCCCAGCGCATGCCGCTGCCGGATCCGGAGCCGGAAGGACCGTCGGGACCGCCCTGGCCCCCGCCCCCACCCTGCTGGCCGGGCCGCTCGCCGAAGCCGCCGCCCTGGGCGCGCCCGGGCTGCCGGTCGCTCCACTGGCTGCCCCAGGGGGAGTGGCCCTGGTCGTCGGAGCCGTCGCCGCCGTTGCCGGGGCGGGGCCGCCACGGCTTGTCCGGCGTCCCCTCCGGCGGCGGCGCGAACGGATTGTCGTCCTTCTTCCCGGAACTGCCGGAGCTGCCAGAACTGCCCGAGCCCCCGGAACTGCCGGAACTGCCCGAGCCGGAGGAGCCGGAGCTCCCGGAGTCCTGGGAGTCCTGCGGCGGGGACGACGGGCGGCCGTCGCGCAGCAGCGTCGAGCCGCGCTCCCCTCCGTGCGTCAACCCGAACGCGAAGGACAGCGGGTGGCGGAGGCTACGGTCCGGCATCAGGTGTGCGTCTTCCCCTTGGTCGAGCGAGCTTCTGGACGGCGTGACGTCATGTGACGTCTTGGTGCAGACGCTACCTTCCGGCCGCGCCCCCGTCCCGTGAGGGGCCGCACCGTGTGCCGGTATCGTTGCTGACGGTCGGCGGCTTCGTAGAGTTCCCCTATCGCGGGAGATGAAGCTTTCGTACGACCGTACAAAGACGCACCTCCCGAGAAAGGGCCCCGCTGTGGCCAAGAGCCCTGTGGCCAAGCGCCTCGTCGTGCTGGTCTCCGGATCAGGTACGAATCTGCAGGCTCTGCTCGACAAGATCGCGACGGACGGGGCGGCGGGATACGGCGCCGAGATCGTCGCCGTCGGCGCCGACCGTGACGGCATCGTCGGGCTCGAACGCGCCGAGAGCGCCGGGATTCCCACCTTCGTCTGCCGGGTGAAGGACCACGCGACGCGTGACGAGTGGGACGCGGCTCTGGCCGAGGCCACGGCCTCGTACGAGCCCGATCTGGTCGTCTCCGCCGGGTTCATGAAGATCGTGGGGAAGCGATTCCTCGCACGGTTCGGCGGCCGGTTCGTCAATACGCACCCCGCCCTGCTGCCCAGCTTCCCGGGGGCCCACGGTGTGCGCGACGCGCTCGCGTACGGCGCGAAGGTCACGGGATGCACCGTCCACTTCGTCGACGACGGCGTCGACACCGGCCCGGTCATCGCCCAGGGCGTGGTCCCGGTCGGGGATGAGGACGACGAGAGCGCTCTGCACGAGCGCATCAAGGAAGTCGAGCGAAGGCTGCTCGTCGATGTCGTGGGGCGTCTGGCCCGTAACGGCTACCGCATTGAGGGACGAAAGGTACTTATCCCGTGACCGCCGAAGGTACGCACGCCTCGCAGCGCCCCATCAAGCGCGCGCTCATCAGTGTCTATGACAAGACCGGGCTCGAGGAGCTCGCGCGCGGGCTGCACGAGGCCGGCGTCGAGCTCGTATCGACCGGTTCGACCGCCGCGAAGATCGCCGCCACCGGGGTGCCCGTCACCAAGGTCGAGGAGCTCACCGGATTCCCCGAGTGCCTGGACGGCCGGGTCAAGACGCTGCACCCGCGCGTGCACGCCGGGATCCTCGCCGACCTGCGCCTTGAGGACCACCAGCGCCAGCTCGCCGACCTCGGCATCGAGCCGTTCCAGCTGGTCGTCGTGAACCTCTACCCCTTCAAGGCGACCGTGGCCTCGGGTGCGACGCCCGACGAGTGCGTGGAGCAGATCGACATCGGCGGCCCCTCGATGGTCCGCGCCGCCGCCAAGAACCACCCCTCGGTGTCGGTCATCACGAGCCCCGCCCGGTACGCCGACGTGATCGCCGCCGTCCGTACCGGCGGTTTCGACCTGACCGCACGCAAGCGCCTGGCTGCCGAAGCGTTCCGCCACACCGCCGAGTACGACCTCGCGGTCGCCTCGTGGTTCGCGGACGGCTACGCGTCGGACGGCACTGACTTCCCCGAGTTTCTTGGCGCCGCGTACACGCGTAAGCACGTCCTGCGCTACGGCGAGAACCCGCACCAGGGCGCCGCCCTCTACGTCGACACTGCATCGATTAGCGGCTCCGCCGCGGGCGGAGGCCTCGCCGAGGCCGAGCAGCTGCACGGCAAGGAGATGTCGTACAACAACTACACGGACACGGACGCCGCGCGCCGTGCCGCGTACGACCACGACGACCCCTGCGTCGCGATCATCAAGCACGCCAACCCTTGCGGCATCGCGATCGGCGCGAACGTCGCCGAGGCGCACCGCAAGGCGCACGCCTGCGACCCGCTCTCCGCGTTCGGCGGCGTGATCGCCGTCAACCGCCCGGTCTCCAAGGAGATGGCGGAGCAGGTCGCCGACATCTTCACCGAGGTCATCGTCGCGCCCGAGTACGAGGACGGCGCCATCGAAGTCCTCACCAAGAAGAAGAACATCCGCGTCCTGCGCGCCCACACGGCCCCGTCCAACACGGTCGAGGTCAAGCAGATCGACGGCGGCGCGCTCCTCCAGGTCACCGACCGCCTCCAGGCCGACGGCGACAACCCCGCCAACTGGACGCTCGCCACGGGCGAGGCCCTGAACGCGGGCGAGCTCGCCGAACTCGCCTTCGCCTGGAAGGCGTCGCGCGCGGTGAAGTCCAACGCGATCCTGCTCGCCAAGGACGGCGCCTCGGTCGGCGTCGGCATGGGCCAGGTCAACCGCGTCGACTCCGCGAAGCTCGCCGTCGAGCGGGCGGGCGAGGAGCGCGCGCACGGCGCGTACGCCGCGTCGGACGCGTTCTTCCCGTTCCCCGACGGCCTGGAGATCCTCACGGCCGCGGGCGTCAAGGCCGTGGTGCAGCCGGGCGGTTCGGTCCGTGACGAGCTGGTCGTCGAGGCCGCGAAGAAGGCGGGCGTGACGATGTACTTCACGGGTACGCGGCACTTCTTCCACTGAGCGGGTCCCGCACGAAACGGTGGCCGCACCCCCCGCCGGGGGTGCGGCCACCGTTGTTTCGCAGTGTGCAGCGTGTCGCCTCAGTAGCGGGGGCGGTTGAACCACGCGGTGCCGCTCGGCACGACCGGGGCGATCGTGATGATGACGGCGAAGACAACCCAGATCAGCGGGCCGATGATCGCGGTGGCAAAGCCGGTGTCCAGGCCCACGAAGAGGTAGATCAGGCCGACGACACCGCCAAGGGCGCCGTAGATGACCGTGGTGATCCGGACGCCCTGGGCGCCACGGCTGAACTTCACGCCCAGCGTGATCGACAGGGCGGCGAACGCCGCGGCGATGAGGGCGAACACCACGAACAGGCCGGTGGCCGCGTCGCCGAAGTCACTGCTGCTGGTGAAGCCGAGGTCATCGGCGCTGTCCGAGACGTCGTTGGCGACCGCGGCGCCGTAGAGGAATCCGATCGCGCCGAGTATCTGCACAGCCGAGATCAGGAACAGGAAGACGCGCGCGGTGACCAGGAGCCCCGGCATCGAATGCTGCATCATGTTGCCGCCCGGGTAGCCGGGGTAGGCCGGCTGCTGCGGATAGCCGTAGCCCTGCTGCGGCGGGACGCCGGGCGGCGGGGCCTGGGGGTAGCCGTACCCGGGAGCGGCCGGGGGCTGACCCTGCGGCGGACCGTAGGGGTTGTTCGGGTCGCCGTAACTCATGGCGGTCTTCCTCCGTCGGGTAATGCGTCGGGTAATGCGGGGACGACGCGGCACATCACGGAGGAAAGTTCTACAGATGCGGTCCGTCCCCCCGACACTGCCCGCGGCACTGTGTCGCATATCGTTCTTTAGGCCATGCTTATTTGTCCAGCCGCATGGCGTATGCGTTGTGCAAGTGCAACAGAGCTGGTGAGGTCTCGGGACACAGCTGGGACACAGCCGGGCCGCGGCGGCGCCCTGATTGGTACCGGGCGGGCCTCATCCGGGAAGATGGGGTCATGACCGCCCAGATTCTCGATGGCAAGGCCACCGCAGCCGCGATCAAGTCCGAACTGACCGTCCGCGTGGCGGCCCTGAAGGAGAGGGGCCTCACGCCCGGCCTCGGGACTGTTCTGGTCGGTGACGACCCGGGCAGCCAGAAGTACGTCGCCGGGAAGCACCGCGACTGTGCGCAGGTCGGCATCGCCTCCATCCAGCGTGAACTGCCCGCCACCGCGACGCAGGACGAGATCGAGGCCGTCGTCCGCGAGCTCAACGACGACCCCGCCTGCACCGGTTACATCGTGCAGCTCCCGCTGCCCAAGGGCATCGACGAGAACCGCGTCCTGGAGCTCATGGACCCGGCCAAGGACGCCGACGGCCTGCACCCGATGAACCTCGGCCGCCTCGTCCTGAACGAGCCCGCGCCGCTGCCCTGCACGCCGTTCGGCATCATCACGCTCCTTCGTCAGTACGGCGTGGAGATCAACGGCGCCGAGGTCGTGGTCGTCGGACGCGGTGTGACGATCGGCCGCTCGATGCCGCTCCTGCTCACCCGCCGCTCGGAGAACGCGACGGTGACGCAGTGCCACACCGGTACGCGCGACCTGTCCACGCACCTGAAGCAGGCCGACATCATCGTGGCCGCCGCGGGCGTACCGCACCTGATCAAGCCCGAGGACGTGAAGCCGGGCGCCGCGATCCTGGACGTCGGCGTCTCGCGCGACGAGACCGGCAAGATCGTCGGCGATGTGCACCCGGGCGTCCGCGAGGTCGCCGGGTGGATCTCGCCGAACCCCGGCGGCGTCGGCCCGATGACGCGCGCGCAGCTGCTCGTCAACGTCGTCGAGGCCGCCGAGCGCGCCGCGACCGCCGCCGCGAGCTGAACCGGGAAAGGGTGAGCCCATGAGCGCAGAACCTGACCAGGACCAGGGGGCATCGCGGGCCGACGTCGACGTCGATGCCGACGCCGGTGTCTCGGATGCCGGGGAGGACGCCGTGGCCTTGGCGGACACCGAGGCCAAGGGCCACGTCAGCGCCCCCGGCCCCGACGGGCCGAAGAAGACCACGCGGCGCTTTCCCCTGCTGACCCGGGACACCGCGCGTCCCGAGGGCGGCGGCCGGGCCGCGGCGGGCGACGCCCCCGCGCCCGCCCGGCAGTGGCCGCTGCTCAGCGTGCTCTCGACGGTGGGGCTCGGGCTGCTGCTCACGGCCTTCGACGTGTTCCGCGTCGGCACGATACTGATCGGCGTCGCGCTGATCGGCGGCGCAGTCATGCGGTGGGGGCTGCCCAGCGTCGGCATGCTCGCGGTGCGTTCGCGCTTCACGGACATGGTCACGTACGGCGTCCTCGGCGTCGCCATCGTGCTGCTCGCGCTGATGGCGCAGCCGGACCCGTGGCTGCAGATCCCGTTCCTGAGCGAGACCCTGCACCGGACGATCACCACCTAGCGGTGGGCGGCGCGTACGACGTGGCCGGAGGCCCGTCCTCTCCCCCGGGGAGGACGGGCCGCCGTCGTCGTGGTGCTGGTGCTGGTGCAAGAAGGTACGGCGGCGGAGGCGGGGGAGTCGTCATACGCCGGGTTGAGAGCCGGGTTGAGGTTTTGGCACCTCTCGCGGAGTACGCCCGCGATTCCTGCAACTTCCGCGGTACCGCCGTAGTTTGACGTTCCGGGGCCCGCGCCGGAGCTACGCTGCGGCGATGCGGATCCGCCCGCTCGTCGCCGACACGTCGATCGCGGTCGCCCTGACCACGGTCGCCGTACTCCTCGGGCAGGAGTCGGTACGGCAGGGATGGCCCCAACTGGACGCGCGGGGCTATGCGTTGGTCGCGCTCGCCAATGTGCCGATCGTGTTCCGGTCCAGGGCGCCGCTCGCGGTCCTGCTCCTCGTGTACGTGGCGTGGGCCACGTACGTGACCTTCGGCTACTGGCCCGTCGTGAACACCTTCGCGCCCATGCTCGCCGTCTACACCGTCACGGCCCTGCGGCCCGCCCGCGTCTCCGTCCCCTGCGCCGCCCTGATGAGCGCCGTCTGGATCTACGCGGGCGTGGTGAGCGATGAGGCGGCGATGACGTCCGTGGTCGCGCAGGCCATCGGCTTCCCCCTGGTGATCTGGCGTTTCGGGTACGTCGCCGGACGGTCCGCCGAACTGGCCAGGCAGCTCAAGCGAGAGCAGGACGAGCGGGCGCGGCGCGAGGTGGCCGAGGAACGCGGGCGCATCGCGCGGGAGTTGCACGACGTGGTCGCCCACCACATGTCGGTGATATCCGTGCAGGCGGGTCTCGCGAAGTTCGTCTTCACCTCGGATCCGGCCACCGCCCACGCCGCGCTCTCCACCATCTCAGGCACCAGCGCAGAGGCCCTTGAGGAACTGCGTCGCCTGCTGCGGGTGCTGCGCGCGCAGGAGGAGGGCGACGGCGCGCCCGACGCCCCGATGCCGGGGCTCGCGCGGCTCGGCGAGATGGTCGAGCGGGTGCGGGCCGGGGGAGTGGACGTGGGCCTGCGCGTCGAGGGGACGCCTCGGCAGCTCGCGCCCGGGGTCGAACTCTGCGCGTACCGCGTGGTCCAGGAGGCCCTGACCAACGTACTGAAGCATGCGCCGGGGGCCGGCACGGCGGTCGAACTGCGGTATCAGCCGCACCATGTGACGGTCTCGGTCACCAACGACGGCGAGGGGGCGGTTCCGGACAGAGTGGCCACAGGGAGCGGCCATGGGTTGATTGGGATGCGGGAGCGGGCCAAGCTCTACGGCGGGACGATCAGCATCGGTCCGCTGAGCGAGGGAGGGTTCGCCGTGCGCCTGACCCTGCCGACCTCCGCGCGGGCCACATCGCAGGGGGACGACGCGACTTAACATGACCAGGGTGCTCGTGGTCGACGACCAGTTCCTCATCCGGGCCGGCCTTGTGGGGCTGCTGCGTGCCGCGCCCGGCATCGAGGTCGTCGGTGAGGCGGGTGACGGGGCGGAAGCCGTCGCGCTCGCCGCGACGACCCGGCCCGACGTGATCCTGATGGACATCCGCATGCCCGGCATGAGCGGCATCGTGGCCACCGAGAAGATCCTCGCCGACGCGCCCGAACCGGCGCCGCGCGTCCTGGTCCTGACCACGTTCGATCTCGACGAGTACGTGTACGGGGCGCTGCGGGCCGGAGCGTCGGGCTTCCTGCTCAAGGACTCCGGGCCCGAGCGCCTGCTCGCCGCGGTGGCCGCCGTCGGTGGCGGCGACGCGCTCTTCGCGCCCAGTGTCACCTGCCGCCTCGTCGAGGCCTTCGCCCGGCAGCCCGGGGCCGGGCGCGGCAGGGGGTCCGTGGGCGGTGGACCGGCCAAACCGCCGCCCGACCTACGGGCGTTGACCCTGCGCGAGGTCGAGGTCCTGAAGCTGATCGCCACGGGCCTGTCCAACGCGGACATCGCCGATCACCTGTACATCAGCGAGGCCACCGTCAAGACCCACCTCAACCGCACGATGACCAAACTCGACCTGGGCAGCAGGGCGCAGGCGGTGGTGGTGGCGTACGAGACGGGCCTCGTCACGCCGGGCGGCGGCGGTCGCTGAACACGGCGGGTCTCAAGGAGCGGAAAAGTCCCGACGAGCGGAAAAGAAGACGGCGCCCGTCCTCTCCCCCGTGGGAGGACGAGCGCCGCCGGTTGGCGGGGAGGCCGCCGTTCCAACGAGATCCAGCGTCGTGCCCTTACTAATTCCATACAAGGGCTGCCTTGCCCCTGTGGCACGGAGGTGACCATTCCGCCACGGTGTTCCCGGCCCGCAACAGACGGCCGTCCGGACGCCTGGGTTCGCTACCCGGGGTTCCGCATCGTGGGCCGGGACGGCGGTGGGACACTGGACGTTGGACTACAAGGAGTGCGACTGTGCACGCCAGTGGCCCGAATGCTCCCGTGCGCCCCCGGTCCGGGAACTGACATCCTGACTTCCGGCATCCCTCTGGGTAGTCCATGACAGGAGCAGCGGGGGCTGCCTCATGGGCAGAGCGGGGGGAACCACGCGCGGGGGGCAAGTAGGCACGTACGGGGGGAATAGGGGGAGTAATGCCTCGTTGGAAGGCGCTACCGGATGAGCTCGACCCGCAGGTCAGGGAGTTCGCCAGTCAGCTGCGCAGGCTCGTCGACCGGAGTGGTCTGAGCATCGCCGCGGTGTCGGACCGCACCGGGTACAGCAAGACGTCGTGGGAGCGCTATCTGAACGGGCGGCTGCTCGCCCCCAAGGGTGCGATCGTCGCGCTTGCAGAGGTGACGGGAACCAACCCCGTTCACCTCATCACCATGTGGGAACTCGCCGAGCGCGCGTGGAGCCGCTCCGAGGCACGGCACGACATGACCATGCAGGCCATCCGGATCTCCCAGGCGCGGGCCGCGCTCGGAGAGCTGGGGCCGAATCCGCCGGGCGGCAAGGGGAGCAGCGGCGCGGCGCGCAACGGCGCGGGCGCGGGTTCGAACGCGGGCCCCGGTGCCGGTACCGGTGTCGATTCCGCCGACCGTCCAGACCGTCCAGACCGTCCCGGCCGCCCCGGCCGTACCGGCGGGAGCGTCACCGGAGTCGCGGGCCCCGCGGGCGTCTCGCCCACGGTCCCGCCGCAGACGCCGTCGTACGGACCTGCGGGCGTGGGCATGGGCGGGGGCGCGGGCGACCTGGGAGCCGTCACGGCGCAGCCCGGCCCGCACGGGCCGGGCAACGGCGGGGACTCTCCCGACCGGCAGCGGCGGCGCAGGAAGCTGACGATGTTCCTCGCGGGTGTCGTCGGCGCGCTCGTCGTCATAGCGGTCGCCGTCTTCCTGACGGACTTCGGCAAGGACGACAAGAGCAACGAGAGCGCCAAGCCGTCGGCGACGCCGACCACGAGCGACAAGGACCTGCCCGCGGGCGTCGAGTGCACCGGCAAGAGCTGCACGGGCAAGGACCCGGAGACCATGGGCTGCGGCGGCGAGTTGGCGAGCACGACGACACGCGCGACGGTGGGCAAGGCGCTCATCGAGGTCCGCTACAGCAAGACGTGCGGGGCGGCCTGGGCGCGCATCACGCAGGCGGCGCCGGGCGACAAGGTCACCATTTCCGGTGAGGGCGCCGCCAAGGAGAACGGGACCGTGAACGCGGACTTCGACGCGTACACGCCGATGGTGGCCGTCAAGGACGGTGTCTCGGCGAAGGCCTGCGCGACGCTCAAGGCCGGTCAGACCGGCTGCACGAAGTAGGCGCCGCCCGCATCAGAAGTCACATCAGGAGCCGGGGCGGCCGCACCCCGGGAGGTGGCGGCCACCACAGGGGGGGGAGCGTGGTGGCCGCCCGGGGGTGTGACCACTCCCGTGGGGGTACTGCTCCGTGTGCCCTCGCGTCCGGAAGACATGCCTGTCTTTTTCGTTGAATTTTTATGGGGCCCGGACAGGGCGCCCGGACGATCTCTGTGGGGTGGCCGGATGACGTCTGTGGGGTGGGCCACACCCTCCCGGGGTTCGGGGGTCGGCGGGGCGCGATAGCCTGACGGCGGATCTCTCTTGATGCCAAGAGATCGATCATCGAGAGGCGATCGACGAGGGCGTCGGCAGGGGATCCAGCACAAGGGGCAGGGACCCCCACCGCCAGCTGTCTTACGGAGATCGCCATGACCCGCACTCCCGTGAATGTCACCGTCACCGGCGCGGCCGGCCAGATCGGCTACGCGCTGCTCTTCCGCATCGCGTCCGGCCACCTGCTCGGCGCGGACGTGCCGGTCAATCTGCGACTGCTCGAGATCACGCCGGCCCTGAAGGCCGCCGAGGGCACCGCAATGGAGCTCGACGACTGTGCCTTCCCGCTGCTGAACTCGATCGAGATCAGCGACGACCCGAACGTCGCCTTCTCCGGCACGAACGTCGCCCTCCTCGTCGGCGCCCGCCCCCGCACCAAGGGCATGGAGCGCGGCGACCTGCTCTCCGCCAACGGCGGCATCTTCAAGCCGCAGGGCAAGGCGATCAACGACAACGCCGCGGACGACATCAAGGTCCTCGTCGTGGGCAACCCGGCCAACACCAACGCGCTCATCGCGCAGGCCGCAGCCCCGGACGTACCGGCCGAGCGCTTCACCGCGATGACCCGCCTGGACCACAACCGCGCGCTCTCGCAGCTGTCGAAGAAGACCGGCGCCCCGGTCTCCGACATCAAGCGCCTCACCATCTGGGGCAACCACTCGGCCACCCAGTACCCCGACATCTTCCACGCGGAGATCGCGGGCAAGAACGCCGCGGACGTCGTGAGCGACCAGTCCTGGCTCGCCGACAGCTTCATCCCGACCGTCGCCAAGCGCGGCGCGGCGATCATCGAGGCCCGTGGCGCGTCCTCGGCCGCCTCCGCCGCCAACGCCGCCATCGACCACGTCCACACGTGGGTGAACGGCACGGGCGCCGGTGACTGGACCTCCATGGGTATCCCGTCGGACGGCTCGTACGGCGTTCCGGAGGGCCTCATCTCCTCCTTCCCCGTCACCACCAACAACGGCACGTACGAGATCGTCCAGGGCCTGGAGATCAACGACTTCTCGCGCACGCGCATCGACGCGTCCGTGCAGGAGCTCACCGAGGAGCGCGAGGCGGTCCGCGGCCTCGGTCTCATCTAGTACGACCCTTAAGTACGACCCCTGGCGCGACCCCTTGGTACGCCCCTTAAGCACGCCCTCTCGCCCCCGGCAGCCACTCGATCGGCTGCCGGGGGCGAGGTGCGTTCATTCGCTTGTCCGAGGGGCAAAATCAGCTTTCTGTGGTCAGGGTGTACACGCTCAGTTACGCTCCAATTCCGCTTTATCCTGACGGAGTTGGCCATGGCAGGTAATACCGAGGCCACCAGACTGCTGTGCGCCGGCGTCCACCTGGACGCGGTGTTTCGCAGGAAGGTCGTCTCAGAACTCGTCGGTCACGCGGAGCGCCCCGTGGCGCCGCCGCTAGGTGCCGATGTGCTCCCGGTGCTCGCGCACGCCCTGCGCGCCCGGCGCGAGGAACTGTTCACCGCGCTGCTCCTGGCAGCCGTGTGGATCGGGTTCCTCGTCGCCGACGCGGTGATGGTGTGGGACGCCCTCGAAGACGCCAGGGGCGGCGATTCGGGCGTATCCGGCGTGGATCTGGCGCTGCTCGCTCTCGACCCGCACGGCGTCGTCGACTCGGGCCCTGGCGGCACGTTCGGCGCCCTCCTGCCGGGCGGCTGGGCGATCGCGTACGCCGCTGTGGCCCTGCTCCTGTGGCTGGGCAGGGTCGTCTCGGGCCGGGGCACGGACGGCGGGACGCTGCGGCGGATGGATCTTCCGGCGCCGCTGGCCTGGCTGTGGCGCAGGATCGGCTGGCTGGTGACCGTACTCGTGTGGTGGTGCGCCGCCGCGTACGGGTTCTCCGCGCTCGCCGTGATCAAGGAAACCCCCTACCCGGTGATCTTCCCGCTGCTCATCGGGGCCGTCGTCTGGCGCCATCAGTTCCTGAGCAAGCGGATCCTGCGCACGTACCTCGCCCGGCAGGCCTTCGCCGAGACCGAACAGCCCGGCATCCCCCTGCGGTTCTCACGCATCGTCGAGTGCATCCACCGCGAGCAGAACGCACCGGTGACCCTCTACGACGCCAACCGTCCCTTCGTGGGCGCCGGAAAGCCCCGCAAGCCGTGGTCGGTCGTGCTCGAACTGCGGCGCGCCGAGAAGGAGAAGGACGGCGGGATCGGCGTGGTGCCGTCCCAGCGCGTGTACGAGACGCTGGCCGCGCGCGAGGTCATCAAGATGATCGAGCCACGCCTGAAGGACCTGCGCCGGTCCGCCGCCGCCACCAGCGTGGACCGGCTTCGTGACCTGGAGATCGAGGAGTTCGTCTACCTTCCGGCGGGCGCGGGCCGCGACGAGCAGCTCTACACCGGACAGGGGTACGAGACCGCGGGGCCCTACGACGCCGGGCAGGCCGCCCGGCATCTGGAACGGGCGGCGGGCGAGGGCGGCGAGGCGCGCCGCCACTTCCTGCGGATCAGGGTCGGCGCCTGGAACGAACAGGTCGTCGTCTCGCTCCTGGTCAGGGTGCACACCCAGGGCGGCATGCTCGTCCTCGAAGTGGTGCCGCACGTGCTCGGGCCGATCGTCCCCGAGTTCCGCGAGGTCGACACGATCGTGGCCCGCGAGCCGGAGGGACCGGTCCACGACGCCCTGCGCGCCTGCGTCGACGGCCCCGCGGTCGGCGTGGCGATCGGCATCGCGGCCCTGCGCGCACTGCCCTCCCTCATTCCCTCGTTCCGGCTGTGGCTCGTCCAGCCCGAAGCCACGTCCGAAGGCGTGAAGGTCCCCGCGCCGCCCGCCGCGCAGCTCCTGCGCTCCCTGTGCGCCCGGCTCGGGATCGACCGCCCCGCGCAGGCGCCGCCGGACGCCCCGCTGGTCTCGCTGCGCCAACTGGCGAGCACCGACGACCTCTCGCTCTTCCAGGAGATGGACGTCGCCCGCTACACCCGCACCCTCCAGGACCGCATCGGCGAGGGCGTCCGTGACGCGCTGCGGGCCGGCGGCTTCCGCACGGACCGCCTCGAACAGAACATCACGCAGATCAACAACAGCGGGGTCTACATCTCGGAGATGTCCGGCGGCGCACTCGCCACCGGCTCCCAAGGCCAGGCCACGCACACCGAGAGGAGCACGGCATGAGCGGCGACGGGGACAACGGCGGCGGAGGGGACGGCGGCGGTGCGCACGTCCAGATCGGTTCGATCACCGGCGGCTCGCAGGCCTTCGGCGCGCACGGCAAGGCCGAGTCCACCAACCACACGGTGGTGGTGTCCGATCCGAAGCAGCAGCATCTGCTCGCGCAGGTCCGGGCGCTGCGCGGCGAGCTGAGCCGGGCGACCGGGCGCACGGCCGAGGACGAGGCACTCGACGCCGAACTCGGCGAGGTGGAGGGGGAGATCAGCCGCGCGGGCCACGGTGGCAGCGGCCTGCTCGGCAGGCTCCGTACGCGCCTCGAGCAGTACGGCGCTGCCGCCGCGACAGCCGCGTCCGTGACGGCCGTACTCCAGGCGATCGCCCAGATCACGGGCTGAGTGACGAGCGGTGCTGATCTTCGACGACGACCGCCAGGAGTGGGTCGGCCATGAGCAGGAGCGGCGGATCGCCGAGCTGCACGACCGGGACGCGGTGCGCCAGGGCAAGGCGCAGCGCGGCGCCGTGACGCTCCTCGCGGTGTGCGGCCTCGTCTTCGGCGCCTGGGCGCTCGGCTGGAAGGACGAGCCGCGGCCGACGGGGTACCTCACGGTGCTCGACCGGCCCGCGCGCGGCGCTACCGCGGACGCGCAGGGTGGCGACACGGCGGCGCCCTCGCCCGCGGGCGTACCGCCCGCCCCGTACGAGGAGGTGAACGACGAGGAGGGCTACCGCCTCGCCGTCCCCCGGGGCTGGGTCCGTGAAGTGGTGACCCCGGTCGCGGGCTACAACGTCGTCAACTACCGCAGCCCGAAGGGGGACAGGCGGCTCCAGGTGTACAGAGTGGGGGAGGCCACCCCCTACAAATCGCTGCGGACCTGGCTCGACGAGACGCCGATGCCCGGCGGCTTCGACCAACTCGCCCCGCTGGAGCGCATGGACGACGACGGCCGCCCCGCCGCCCAGCTCGACTACGTGGCCGACCGGTTCAAGGGCGAGCCGGACATCGTCGGGTGGCATGTCATCGACCATCGCTTCGAGGCGGTGGACGGCAAGCTCTACGCCCTCGCGGTGTACGGCTCCGACGCGGACGGCAGGGACGACGAGGGGAAGTTCATGTCGACCGCCCTGGCGTGGTTCTGCCCGCCGGACGAGACCTGCCCCGCGCCTGGCTCCGACTGAACTGGCTCTGACCAGCTGCCCGTTGCGCACATGCTCACTGATGTAGTACTTCTTATACATGAGCGAGCAGGTGCACAACAGGTTGGCGATGGTGCGCGCGGAGCGAAAGGTGTCGCGCCAGAGCCTCGCCGAGGCGGTGGGTGTCCACTACCAGACCATCGGCTACATCGAGCGTGGGCAGTACAACCCGAGCCTCGACCTGGCGCTGAAGATCGCGGAGTTCTTCGGTCTTCCGGTGGAGGCGCTGTTCTCCCTCGAGCCGTTCCGCCCGCTCACGGACGAGGTCTACGGGAGGAGTCAGGGATGACGGACCAGCAGCGGGTGCGGGAGGCGCGGGCGCGGGAGATGACCGGGTACGACCGGCGGATGCTCGCGCTCATGAACCGGCGCGAGGGAGCGCCGATGTACGCCACGGCCACACGCAGGCGGATAGCGGTCGGCGCCCACATCGCCCTGACCGTGGCGAGCGTCGCGGCCTGGCTCCTGACGGTCGTCGGCCACCAGCGCTGGGCGATGTGGACGATGCTCGTGCTCGTCCTGCCGTGGTGCGTGGCCACCGGCGTCATCAACGCCTCCACGCGCGGCCTCCTCGAACTGCGCGAACGCGTCCTCGACGAGCGGCAGCGGGCCGAGAGGTTCCGTGTCGCGGCGCGTGCCCGTCAGCTCATGCTGTGGCTGCTCCTCGCTGCCGCCGTCGGTGCGGGAATCGCGGCGAACCAGGGATGGGACACGGAGGAGCTGCTCTTCCCCGTGCTCTTCACCGCGTTCGTCGTGCACTGGCTGATGCCGCTGTGGGTGGCGGGCCTCGCCGTGCGGGACGAGCCCGCGGACCTCGATCTCGACGTCAACCGTGACGGCGACCGCGACCTCGATCCCGACGACGTCGACAGGTAGGGCGCACAAACCGTTCCATCTGCGTTGCTTTCGCTCCAAGTGCCCGCACGCGCAGTGACACAGAGCACTTTCGGTTATGTAATGCGCATGGTTCCTCCGCCTCAGGGCAGGTGGACCCGGCTACCGCGAGTGACAGGCGGGGCGAATGACAGGAACGGAAGGCAAACGGGACGTGTCCGCACAACAGACCATCCATGTGGGCGGAGAGTGGCGAAACGCCCTCTCCGGCGCCACGCGCGAGATCCTCGACCCGGCTGATGCCAAGCCGTTCGCACTGATCGCCGAGGGCGGCACCGAGGACACCGACGCGGCCATCGCCGCCGCACGTGAGGCGTTCGACCACGGACCGTGGCCGGCCACGCCCGTCGCCGAACGGGCCGCGCTGCTGCGCCGCGTGGCGGACCTCCTCGTACGCGACCGGGAGAAGATCGGGCTCCTGGAGAGCCGCGACGCCGGCAAGACGGTCGAGGAGGGCCGCGTCGACGTCGACTGCGTCGCCGACGCCTTCCGGTACTTCGCCGACCTGGTGATCGGCGAGGGCGCGGGCCGTGTGGTCGACGCGGGGTCCGACGACATCCACAGCGTCGTCGTGCACGAGCCGGTCGGCGTCTGCACGATGATCACGCCCTGGAACTACCCGCTGCTCCAGGCCAGCTGGAAGGTCGCCCCCGCGCTCGCCGCGGGCAACACCTTCGTCATCAAGCCGAGTGAGGTCACTCCGCTGACGACGGTCGCGCTGATCGAGCTGCTCGTCGAGGCGGGTCTCCCGGCCGGTGTCGCGAACATCGTGACCGGCCCGGGACACACCGTCGGCGCGCGCCTCTCCGACCACCCCGACGTCGACCTTGTCTCCTTCACCGGCGGCCTCGTCTCCGGCACCAAGGTCGCGCAGGCCGCGGCCCTCGGCGTCAAGAAGGTCGCCCTCGAACTCGGCGGCAAGAACCCGAACGTCGTCTTCGCCGACGCCTGCGCCACCGAAGAGGGCTTCGACACCGCCGTCGACCAGGCGCTGAACGCCGCCTTCATGCACAGCGGGCAGGTCTGCTCCGCCGGTGGCCGCCTCATCATCGAGGAGTCGGTGCGCGAGCGCTTCGTCGCCGAACTCGCCCGCCGCGCGAGCCGCATCAAGCTCGGCCGCGGCACCGAGGACGGCGTCGAGTGCGGCCCGCTCGTCTCGCAGCAGCAGCGCGAGAAGACCGAGTCGTACGTGGCGTCCGCCCTTGAGGAGGGCGCGGTCCTGCGCTCCGGCGGCAAGCGCCCCGAGCCCAGCGAAGTCCGCCCCGCGACCGGCTACTTCTACGAGCCGACCGTGCTCGACCAGTGCCACCGCGAGATGCGCGTCGTACGCGAAGAGGTTTTCGGCCCGGTCCTTACCGTCGAGACCTTCCGCACCGAGGACGAAGCCGTCACGCTGGCCAATGACACCGAGTACGGTCTCGCGGGCGCCGTCTGGACCAACGACGCCGGCCTGGGCCGCCGCATGGCGCGGCGCCTGCGCCACGGCACCATCTGGATCAACGACTTCCACCCCTACCTGCCGCAGGCGGAGTGGGGCGGCTTCGGCAAGAGCGGCGTCGGGCGCGAGCTCGGACCCGCCGGGCTCGCCGAGTACCGCGAGTCCAAGCACATCTACCAGAACCTCGCACCGCAGCCCGTCCGCTGGTTCGCGGGCTGAGGCCCGACTCGTAGAGGCGTGCGCGGGGGCGGCAGTCCCGCCCCCGCGCACGTATGCATGTCCGAACGTCCGAGCACCCCCCGCTCAATAAGCGCGAGCACCTTGCACCACACCTCGCAGGAAGAGGAGCAGCACGCATGGCTGAGACCACCGAGTACGACTACGTCATCGTCGGCGGCGGCACCGCAGGTTCGGTGATCGCGTCCCGCCTCACCGAGAACCCGGACGTCACCGTCGCCGTCATCGAGGGCGGCCCGAGCGACATCGACCGCGAGGACGTCCTCACGCTGCGCCGATGGCTCGGCCTCCTCGGCGGCGAGCTCGACTACGGCTACACGACCACCGAGCAGCCGCGCGGCAACTCGCACATCCTGCACAGCCGTGCCAAGGTCCTCGGCGGCTGTTCGTCGCACAACACCCTGATCTCGTTCAAGCCGCTGCCGTCCGACTGGGACGAGTGGGAAGAGGCGGGCGCCACCGGCTGGGGCTCCGCCGCGATGGACCGCTTCTTCGGCAAGCTGCGCAACAACGTCGTGCGCGTCGCCAAGAAGGACCAGAACCAGATCGCCACGGACTGGGTCGAGGCCGCGCAGAGCGCACTCGGCGTCCCCGAGGTCATCGGCTTCAACGACAAGCCCTTCGACGAGGGCGTCGGCTTCTTCGACCTCTCGTACCACCCGGAGAACAACAAGCGCTCCTCCGCGTCCGTCGCCTACCTCCACCCCCACATGGAGGCCGGTGACCGCCCGAACCTCCACCTCTTCCTGGAGACCTGGGCCACCAAGCTGGAGTTCGACGGCACGACCGCGCGCGGCGTCCACATCCGTAAGAAGGACGGCGCGGAGCAACTGCTCACCGCCCGCCGCGAGGTGCTCGTCTGCGCGGGCGCCGTCGACACCCCGCGGCTGCTCATGCACTCCGGCATCGGCCCCGCGGGGGACCTCGAAGCCCTCGGCATCCCCGTCGTGCACGACCTGCCGGGCGTCGGCGAGAACCTCATCGACCACCCCGAGTCGGTCATCGTCTGGGAGACCAACGGGCCGATCCCCGGCAACTCCGCGATGGACTCCGACGCGGGCCTGTTCGTGAAGCGGGACCCGGACCACAAGGGCCCGGACCTGATGTTCCACTTCTACCAGATCCCGTTCACGGACAATCCGGAGCGCCTGGGCTACGAACGCCCGGAGCACGGAGTCTCGATGACGCCGAACATCACAAAGTCTCGTGCACGAGGACGTATCTATCTGACATCGAACGACCCGGAAGTAAAGCCTGCTCTCGACTTCAAGTACTTCGAGGACGAAAGTGACTACGACGGGCAGACTCTCGTCGACGGCATCAAACTGGCCCGCAAGGTCGCGCAGTCCGAGCCCTTCGCCAAGTGGCTCAAGCGTGAGGTCTTCCCTGGTCCTGACGTCACCGACGACGCCGAGATCAGCGAGCTCGTGCGCAAGGCCGCCCACACCGTGTATCACCCTGCGGGAACCTGCCGAATGGGCGCTTCCACTGATGAACTTGCCGTAGTCGACCCGGACTTGAGGATCCGGGGCCTTGAGGGAATTCGTATCGCGGACGCATCGGTCTTCCCGACCATGCCTGCCGTGAACCCGATGATCGGAGTGCTGATGGTCGGGGAAAAGTGCGCGGAACTGCTGACCGGGAGTGATGTCCGATGACCACCACCACTGAGAAGACACCAGCGCCCGAGTCGGCGGCGCCCGCGTTCTCCGTCCGGGACCTGTGGAAGGTCTTCGGCCCCAAGGCCGAGCGCGTACCGGGCAACGAGGAGTACGCGAGTCTCTCCGCGACCGAGCTGCGCGAGCGCACCGGCTGCACGGCGGCCGTGCGGGACGTCAGCTTCGACGTGCAGCGCGGCGAGGTCTTCGTCGTCATGGGCCTCTCGGGCTCCGGCAAGTCCACGCTGGTGCGGACCCTGACCCGGCTCATCGAGCCGACCAGCGGCTCCATATCCATGGACGGCCAGGACGTGGTCGCCATGGACAAGAACCAGCTGCGTGAACTGCGCCGCCACAGGGCCGCGATGGTCTTCCAGAACTTCGGTCTGCTTCCGCACCGCTCGGTCCTCGACAACGTCGCCTACGGCCTGGAGATCCAGGGCGTGGGCAAGGCCGAGCGCCGGGCCAAGGCCCTGGAGGTCGTCGCCAAGGTCGGCCTCGAAGGCCTTGAGGACCGCCGCCCCACCCAGCTCTCCGGCGGCCAGCAGCAGCGCGTCGGCCTGGCCCGCGCCCTCGCCGTCGACCCCGAAGTGCTCCTCTTCGACGAGCCGTTCAGCGCGCTGGACCCGCTGATCAGACGAGACATGCAGGAAGAGGTCATCCGCCTGCACCGTGAAGAGGGCCGCACGATGGTCTTCATCACCCACGACCTGAGCGAGGCACTGCGCCTGGGCGACCGCATCATGCTGATGCGGGACGGCGCCATCGTGCAGCTGGGCACCCCCGAGGACATCGTCGCCAACCCGGCCGACGACTACGTCCGCGACTTCGTCCAGGACGTGTCGCGCGAGCAGGTCATCTCCGTGCGCCGCGCCATGCGCCCCGCCATGGGCGACGAGGCCGAGACCGGTGCCGCGATCAGCCCGGACACGCTGGTCGTCGACGCCATCGAGGCCGTCGCGCGCAGCGGCGAGTACTGCCGCGTCGTGGACGGCGGCCGCACCCTCGGCATCGTCGACCACGAGCAGCTCCTCGCCGTGGTCGCGGGTCTCGACAGCGACCCGCAGGACAAGGAGGTGGCAGCTGTATGAGTGCCGCCCCGACTTCCGTACTGGAGAAGAAGGACGGCGTCTCCCCGCCGGGTCCTTCCGCGGACCCCGGGCCGCTCGCCAGGCTCGTGCGGAACCCCAAGGCCGTCCTGCTGCTGTGCGCCCTGCTCGTCGCGGTCGTCTCGGCGGCCGTCACCGCGAACGGCGTCTGGCCGTCCGATCTGACCTTCGACGTGCGCTCGCCGCTCGACGACGTCAACACGTGGATGGCGGAGAACCGCGACACCAGTCCGATCTTCCTGTACTTCCTGCTGCACATCAGCAACACCGCGCAGTCCTCGGTGGACGGTGTGCTCAGCGGTCTGGAGAGCCTCGGCTTCATCGGCGTGATCGCCGCCGCCGTGGTCATCTCCTGGTACGCGGGCGGGGCGGGACTGCGCCGCCGCTCGCTGACCCTCGCGGGCATCGCCTTCGGCACCTTCGCCGTGATCGGCGTGCTCGACGTGTGGGACAAGGCGATGGAGACCGTCGCCCTGATGATCGTCTGTGTGGCCGTCGCGGGACTCGTCGGTGTGCTTCTCGGCCTCGCGGCCGGACTCTCGGACCGCGCCGAGCGCATCCTGCGCCCGGTCTTCGACACCATGCAGGTGCTTCCGGCCTTCTCCTACCTGCTGCCCTTCGTGTTGATGTTCGACGTCGGCACCCCGGCCGTCTTCATGGCGACCGTCATCTACGCAGCCCCGCCGATGGCCCGGCTCACCTCGCTGGGCCTGCGCGGCGCCGACGCGGCAGCCCTCGAAGCCTCCCAGTCCCTTGGCGCCAGCGCCTGGCAGCGGCTGTGGACGGCACGGCTTCCGCTGGCCCGCAAGCCGATGCTGCTCGGCCTCAACCAGACGATCATGATGTGTCTTTCGATGGTCGTCCTCGCCACGGTGGTCGGCGCCGGCGGTCTGGGTGACCCGATCTTCACGGCGATCTCCACCCTCGACGTGGGGCTCGCGGCTCCGGCCGGTATCGCGATCGTGCTGATCGCCATCTGGCTGGACCGCACGACCGCGGCGTTCGGCGAACGCGTCGACGACTCGGCACCCGCGCGCAGCGCCGTCGCGACGCGCGTCCTGTGGGCCGTCATGGCCGCCGTCGTCGCGGCCGCCGCCGTCATCGGCCAGGTGCTCGGCCGTACGGAGTGGCCCGAGAACTGGGTCGTCTCCATCTCCCAGCCGATCAACGAGGCCGTCGGCTGGATCGAGCGCGAGCTCGGCTCCGGCATCCCGGTCATCGGCGGCACCCTCACGTGGGCGAACGGCTTCATCAGCTGGGTCATCAACCCGGTCTTCGACGGCCTGCTCGCCACCCCCTGGTGGGCGGTGATCCTGGTGGCCGGTGCCCTCGCCTATCTCGCCGGGCGCTGGCGTGCCGCGGCCACCGTCGTGCTCGCGCTCGTCGCGATCGGCGTGATGGGGCTGTGGAACCGCTCGATGGACACGCTCTCGCAGGTGCTCGCGGCCCTGGTGGTCACGTTGATCCTGGGCTTCGCCGTCGG
Source organism: Streptomyces sp. NPDC055239 (assembly GCF_053606205.1). NCBI lineage: Bacteria > Bacillati > Actinomycetota > Actinomycetes > Kitasatosporales > Streptomycetaceae > Streptomyces > Streptomyces sp. NPDC055239. Next base: position 371,352 of record NZ_JBSGRD010000009.1, read on the forward strand.
TGTCCTCGCGGCCCGCGTGTCCTGGGTGGAGCGGGGCATCCGCCCGGTGCTCGACACCATGCAGACCCTGCCGGCGTTCATCTATCTGATCCCGATGATCGCGCTCTTCGGCAGCAACCCCGCAGCCGCCGCGGTGGCCTCGGTCATCTACGCGCTGCCCGCGGTCATCCGCATCACGGCCCAGGGCATCCGCCAGATCGACCCGTCGGCCCTGGAGGCGGCCCGCTCGCTCGGCGCCTCCACCGGCCAGCAGCTCTGGCAGGTCCAACTGCCGCTGGCGCGGCCCGCGCTGCTCGTCGCCCTCAACCAGGGCGTCGTCCTCGTCCTCTCCATGGTCGTCATCGGCGGCATGATCGGCGGCGGCGCGCTCGGCGTGGACGTGGTCAAGGGCCTCACCAAGGGCGACCTCGGTCTCGGCATGACGGCCGGTATCGCGATCGTCTGCCTCGGTCTGCTCCTCGACCGCATCTCCCAGCCCGGCGCCGACGTCAAGGAACGCGCACTGCGCTGACGTACGTCCGCCCGCCCCCGTAATCCCGCCCTCCTGCTACGTAAGGGAACAATCAGGTGAACTACAGCAAGCGGATACGTACAGCCGTCATCGCCGGTCTCGGCGCCGCGTCCATGGTGGCGCTCAGCGCCTGTGGCGCCGCCGACACCAAGTCGTCGGGCAACTCCGACGAGGTCACCCTCACCGTGCCCTCCTGGGTCGGCGCGCGCGCCAACGCCGAGGTCGCCAAGGCGCTCCTCGAGGACGAGGTCGGCGTCAAGAAGGTCCAGCTGCAGCAGCTCGACGAGCCGATCGCCTGGGACGCGCTGAACAACGGCAAGGCCGACGCGATCCTGGAGGACTGGAACGGCCAGCCCAAGAAGCAGAAGCTCTACATCGACCAGAAGAAGACGGTCGTCAAGGGCGGCGACCTCGGAGTCACCGGGCACATCGGCTGGTACGTGCCGAAGTACTACGCGGACAAGCACCCGGAGATCCTGGACTACAAGAACCTCAACAAGTACGCCAAGGACTTCAAGAGCAACCGCAGTGGCGGCAAGGGCGAGTTCATCGGCGCGGCCCCGTCGTACACCACGTACGACGAGTTCCTGATCAAGAACCTCAAGCTGAACTACAAGATCAAGGACACCGGCAACGAGGCCGCGCAGATCAAGGAGATCCAGCGCAAGTACGCCGCCAAGGAGCCGTTCATCAGCTACTGGTGGGAGCCCCTGTGGGCGAACGCCGACATGGACATGGTCGAGGTGAAGCTGCCGCCGTTCAAGGAGGGCTGCAACGTGCCCGAGGCCAAGACCGCGTGCGGCTACGCCAACACCCCGCTGCAGAAGTACTTCAACGCGGACTTCGCCAAGGACGGCGGCAAGGCGGCCGAGTTCCTGAAGAACTTCAAGTGGACGACCGACCAGCAGAACGAGGTCGCCATGTCGATCGCCAAGGACAAGATGTCCGGCGAGGCCGCGGCCCAGAAGTGGATCAAGGAGAACAAGGACGTCTGGGAGAAGTGGATCCCGAAGAAGAAGTGAAGCGACGTCGCATGAAGTGACGCGCAGCAGTGACGATGGTGCCGGTCCCTTTGGGGCTCGGCACCATCGTCGTTTCGTCGCCCGGCGTAGTGCACTTTCGTGCAATAGCCGCGCATGACGTCTGTCCTTACGGTGGGCAGTGTTCATGTCAAGCGTGGAGAGAGAGTAGGCGCGTATGAAACTGCCTCGTCGAGTGAGTACGCGAGTGTGCGCACTCGCTGTCGGTGCCGCTGTCGTGATGCCGGTGATGGGCAGCCAGGCGGCTCAGGCCGACTCCGCGTCCATCTCCGGCGCGCGCCCCGCGAACGCCGTCCCGCTCGCCGCCGCGGGGAAGTCCGACGTGGTGGCCAAGGCGGGTGGGTTCCACTCGAAGAAGGGCACGCTCTCCTGCCGAAAGAGCGGTGAGACCGCCTGGATCTGGGACTCCGCCGCGGGCACCTCACGCGTGTCGTGGAAGCCCTCCGGCGGCAGACTGGTGTCCAGGGTGTGGAAGCACTCGCACGACGGCATCTCGACGCGGACCATCCCGACGTGGCGCAAGAAGGTCACGTGGAAGGTCACGTCGACGTACGGGAACAAGAAGAACCTGAGCAAGGTGTACGGCTACTGCAGCAAGCAGGGCTGGCGTGTGGGAAAGGCGTCGGACAAGCTCAGCCAGAAGAAGTCCGGCACCAAGACCTGCCCCGCCGGTAAGACCGTCTACATCTCCTCCGGCGGAATCGGCAACATGAAGCACCGCTTCAAGTCGACCGGCGGCGGCGCGCTGCGCACGCACAACTTCGGCGGTTCTCAGCAGGTTCTGGTGACGGAACGCGCGACGCCGACCGAGATGCGTTCGGTGAAGTGGCGGGTGGAGGCCTGGAGCATCAAGAACAGCATTCCCAATGCCCAGACCGGCCGGGTCAAGATCTCCTGCATCAGCAAGTACTGAATTTCTCGTACTGAATTTCTGAATTCCCTCGCGGCGCGTGCCGGGCTCCCCACCACCGGGCGCCCGGCACGCGCCGTCACGGCTGCCTCAGGCCCCCTGCGATCTCCCGCAACGCCTCCGTCGCACGGATCAGCAGACCCGGCCCGAACGTGATCCGCGTGGCGCCCAGTTCGCCCAGCTTCCGCAGGGACGGACCGTCCGGCTTCGCGCCCGCATTGACGGGGCCGTCGATGCCCGCCCGCAGCCGCGGCAGGACCTCGGGCGGCGCGAAGATCGGATAGACGCAGTCCGCGCCCGCAGCCACGTAGAGACGGGCCCGTTCGACGGCCTGTTCGGGGTCGGCGACACCCCGGACGAACGTGTCCACACGGGCGTTGATGAACACCCGGTCGCCCGCGACGGAACGTACCTCCGCCAGCCAGTCCGCCTGCTCGCGCGGATCCTTCAGGGCCCCGCCCGACGAGTCCTCCAGGTTGCAGCCGACCGCGCCCGTCTCCAGGAGCCGCTCCACGAGCTCCTTCGGCGGCAGGCCGTAGCCGTCCTCGATGTCCGCGGACACGGGTACGGACGCGGAGACCGACCGTACGATCCGGCCTACCGCCGCGAACATCTCGTCCGGCGGCACCTCGCCGTCCGCGTACCCCAGCGACGCCGCCACCCCCGCACTCGGCGTGGCCAGGGCCGGGAACCCGGCCTCCTCGAAGACCCGGGCGCTGGCGGCGTCCCACGGCCCGGGAAGGACCAGCGGGTCACCGGGCGCACGCCCCTGATGCAGCGAGCGGAAGTCGTCCACGAGGCTCATGGCGTGTACCCGCCCGGCTCGATACGACGGCTGACCATCAGCCGGTTCCAGCTGTTGATGACCGTGATCACCCCGATGAGATGGGCGAGTTCGGCCTCGTCGAAGTGCTTGGCCGCAGTCTCGTAGGCCTCATCCGGGACGAATCCGTTCGTCAGGACGGTGACCGCCTCGGTCAGCGCGAGAGCGGCCCGCTCGCGCTCGCTGAAGAGCGCACCCGCCTCCGACCAGGCATTGAGCAGCGCGATCCGCTTCGGGTTCTCACCGTTCTTCACGGCGATGTCCATGTGCATGTCCAGGCAGAACGCGCACGCGTTGAGCTGCGAGGCCCGCATCATCACGAGCTCGGCGAGCACGGGGTCGCCGAGACCCTTCTTCGCGGCCGCGCCCAGCGCGGCCATCGCCGCCCCGACACCCTTGTCGAGGTGAGTGGTACGAGCGCTCACTTGTGGTCTCCGGCCTTGTAGTGGCCCGGCACCTGACGGGTCGAGACGCCGAAGCGGTTCCACGCGTTGATGACCGTGATCGCGGCGATCAGCTGCGTCAGCTCCTGCTCCTCGAAGAGGGCCGCGGCCTTCTCGTACACCGCGTCCGGTACGAAGCCGTCCGTCAGGACGGTGATCGCCTCGGCCAGCTCAAGGGCGGCGACCTCCTTCGCGGTGTAGAAGTGCTGTGATTCCTCCAACGCGCTGAGCTGGATGATCCGCTCCACACTCTCGCCCGCCGCGAGGGCGTCCTTGCTGTGCATGTCGATGCAGAGCGCACAGTGGTTCAGCTGGGAGGCGCGGATCTTGACGAGCTCCAGGATCACCGGGTCGACGCCCTTACGTGCGGCGGCGTCGAGCCGGATCATCGCCTTGAAGACCTCGGGGGCGTGCTGGTGCCAGTCGAGGCGGGGCGTGTGCTCGTGAAGGTATCCGGTGCTCTGTTCCTCGGTCCGCGTGTTCTCGTTCGTCGTCATGCCATCGACCGTACGACTCCAGTAGCCCAAGGGTATGGTCCATTCCTATGGAAGATTCTTGGGCCACTTTGGGCGTCGACCTCCACCTGGAGACGGACGGCGACGCGACGCGCTCCGGCGTGCGCAAGGGCCTGACGGACGCCCTGCGCGAGGCCGTGCGCGGCGGCAGGCTCGCCCCCGGAACGCGCCTGCCCTCGTCCCGCTCCCTCGCCGTCGACCTGGGCATCGCCCGCAACACCGTCGCCGACGCGTACGCGGACCTCGTCGCCGAGGGCTGGCTCACCGCCCGCCAGGGCTCGGGCACCCGCGTCGCCGAACGGGCCGTGCCGCGCCCCGTCGAACCCGCGCCGCGCCGCAGGGCCGTCGGCGGCCCGACGTACGACCTGAAGCCGGGCACCCCCGACCTCGCCTCCTTCCCGCGCGCCGCCTGGCTCAAGGCCGCCCGCCGGGCCATGTCCGCCGCCCCGAACGACGCGCTCGGCTACGGCGACCCGCGCGGCCGTATCGAGCTGCGCACCGCCCTCGCCGACTACCTCGCCCGCGCGCGCGGCGTGCACACGGACCCGGACCGCATCGTCATCTGCGCCGGGTTCGCGCAGGGGCTCAGGCTGCTCGGCGGTGTGCTGCGGGCGCGTGGCCTGCGGGAGATGACGGTCGAGTCGTACGGCCTCGACGTGCACTGGAATCTTCTGAAGCGGGCGGGGTTGCGGACGAGGCCGCTGTCGTTCGATGAACTGGGCACGTCCACGGATGAGTTGGGTTCGGGGGCTGGGGCTGGCTCCGGCTCCGGCTCCGGCTCCGCCAAGGTGGCGCTCCTGACGCCCGCGCATCAGTTCCCGATGGGGAATCCGCTGCACCCCGACCGGCGTGCGGCCGCCGTCGACTGGGCGCGGCGCGAGGGCGGACTGATCCTGGAGGACGACTACGACGGGGAGTTCCGCTACGACAGGCAGCCGGTGGGCGCGCTCCAGGGCCTCGACCCCGACCGCGTGGTCTACCTCGGCACGGCGAGCAAGTCCCTGGCCCCCGCCCTCCGGCTCGGCTGGATGGTCCTTCCCGCGCCGATCGCCGCCGAGGTCATCGAGGCGAAGGGGGGCGCGGAATGGGAGTGCGGGGCGCTTGACCAGCTGACGCTCGCGGAATTCATCACGTCAGGTGCGTACGACCGTCATGTGCGGGGCGCCCGCCTGCGCTACCGGCGCCGCCGGGACCAACTGGTCGCCGCTCTGGCCGTACGGGCGCCGGAGGTACGGGCCACGGGGATCGCAGCGGGCCTGCACGCGGTACTCGAACTGCCGCCGGGAACCGAAAAGTCGGTGGTACAGGCGGCGAGCTGGCAACGCCTCGGAGTGCAGGGCCTGTCCGCCTTCCGCCACCCGGCCGCGCGGGTTCCGGGGCGGGACGCGCTGGTGGTGGGGTACGGAACGCCGCCGGATCATGCGTGGGCGGGGGCGCTGGACGCGCTGTGCAGGGTACTGCCGTAGGGCTCGGCACCTCACTGGTGGCCGTTGATCACCGGCTGCGCCGAGCTCGTCCTCAATCGCCGGACGGGCTGAGATCTGCCTTCTCCACCGGCGCTTCCCCGAACCGCGCCAACGCCAACGCCCCCACCACGGCAACCACGAACCCGAGCACCGCGAGCCACTCCAACCCGCCCCGAGTCCGATCCCCCAGCCACACCACGCCCACCACCGCGGGCCCGATCGTCTCCCCGATGACCATCCCCGCGGTAGCGGTCGTCACCGACCCCCGTTGCAGCGCGGAGGTGAGCAACAGGAACGCCGCACCCCCACCCACCAGCAGGGCGTAGCAGGCAGGGTTCCTCACCAGCGCCCCCGGCGAGACATCGTCGATCAGCCGCACGGCCACCTCCACCACCCCGAACCCGAGCCCGGCCCCGAGCCCCAGAGCCAGCGCCCGCCCCCGTCCGGGCAGCCGCCCCGCCACCGCGCCGAGCAGCAGTACCCCCACCGCCACGCCCAGCATCACCCACCGCAGTGTCGTCGACCCGACGCCCTTGCCCTCGTCCCCCGAAGCGAGCCCCAGCATCGCGAGCCCCGCGCACACCACCCCCACAGCCGCCCACTCCACCCCGCTCAACCGCACCCGCAGCAGCCGCGAGGCCACCACGGCGGTGACGGCGAGGCTCGCGGCGAGGGCCGCACCGACGGCGTAGATCGGGATGGAGCGCAACGCCACGATCTGCAGCAGGAACCCGAGCCCGTCGAGTCCGAGCCCCACGACGTACCGCCACTGCTTCACCGCGCGCAGCAGCAGCGCGGGATCGACCCCGGACCCCGTTCCCGGCGCCGTGGCGCGGGCGGCGACGGCCTGGAAGACGGAGGCCGTGCCGAAGCAGACCGCTGAACCGAGCGCGCAAATCATCCCAAGAGACACGAAGTGACTGTAGAGGAAAGGGAATCGGTTCGGCCGTTTGGCATGGCCATGGGCATCTCCCTACGCTGAGCGCCGATCACGTACGCCAACGGGGGAGCAGTAAGGCAGATGGCAGCGGAGCAGAAGCAAGAGCAGAAGCAAGAGCAGAAGAAGCCGCGGCGCAGGCTGCGGTCCAGCACGGTCGTGCTCGGCGGAATGGGCGTCCTCGCGGCGGCCCTGACCTCGTGCGGCTCGGATCCGGACAAGCGGTGCGTGGACCGCGACAGCTACAACTCGCTCTCCGGTTACAAAATCGTCGGCGACAAGAACTGCAAGAGCGGTACGTCCTCCTCGAAGGGCAGCGGGGGCAGCTCCTACGGCACAGGCCTGGGCAAGTCCGGCCGCACGGACGCCGACTGGTACTACGACAGCGACGTCGACGGCCGCTACGCCGACTACGGCACCTTCAGCCGCAGCGAGGCCGTCGACCGCGACGGCTTCGGCTGCTCGAGCAGCGGCAGCGGCGGCGGCTGAGCCGGACGGGACCGAGAGACCCGAGAGGCCCGAGACCATGGAACGCCGCACCCTCACCCCCCGCCCCGGCTGGCAGCAGACCGTCGAGGACCAGGGGCTCATCTACCCCCTCACCCGCTACCCCGACGACTCTCTGCGCCCCTACTGGGACGAGTCCGCCTGCTACGTCTTCTCGCTGCCCGAGGTCGAGGCCCTCGAAGAAGTCGTGGAGGAGCTGCACGCGATGTGCCTGGCGGCAGCCGAGCACATCGTCACGCACGACCGCCTCGCCGACCTCGGCATCACGGACCCCCGAGTGGCCGAAGCGGTCACCGAGGCCTGGCACCGCCGTGCCGAACTGCCCTCCCTCTACGGGCGATTCGACCTCCACTACGACGGCACGAGCGGCAGCCCGGCCAAGATGCTGGAGTACAACGCCGACACCCCCACCTCCCTGGTCGAGGCCGCGAGCCCCCAGTGGTTCTGGATGGAGGAGTGCTTCCCGGGCGCCGACCAGTGGAACTCCCTCCACGAACGCCTCGTCGACGCCTGGAAGAAGCAGGCGCCGCTGCTCCCGCCCGGCGGCCCGCTGTACTTCGCGCACTCGGCGGGCGACGAGCTCGGCGAGGATCTGATGACGGTCGCGTATCTGCGCGAGACCGCGCAGCAGGCCGGGCTCGACACCGAGGCGATCTCCATGGAGGACATCGGCTGGGACCGGCTCTCGCGGCGCTTCGTCGACAAGAAGCTCGGCTTCATCCGCAGCTGTTTCAAGCTCTATCCGTGGGAGTGGCTGACCACCGACCGCTTCGCCCCGCAGGTCCTTCAGACCCTCGACAACGGCGGCGGCACCGGTTCCACCCTGTGGATCGAGCCCGCCTGGAAGATGCTCCTCTCCAACAAGGCGCTGCTCGCGATCCTTTGGGAGCTGTACCCCGGCCACCCCAACCTCCTCCCCGCCTACCTCGACGGCCCGCGTGAGCTGGCTTCCGGGCGGGGATACGTCGCCAAGCCCCTCCTAGGCCGAGAAGGCGCCGGAGTCACGATCCACCCGCCAGGAGACGAACCCCTCGTACGCGAAGAGGCCTGTTGCTACCAGGAGTTGGCGCCGCTTCCCGATTTCGACGGCAACCGCGTGGTGCTCGGTGCGTGGGTCGTCGAGGACGAGGCGGCGGGGCTCGGTATCCGGGAGTCGGCGGGTCCGATCACGGACGAGTACGCGAGGTTCCTGCCGCACGTGATCCTCTGAGGTCCGGCCTGCGGATGCACCAAGTCCCCCGAGTACGCTGCCGATTGATCGAGACGACGCACTCGGAGGCGAACCGCCCATGGCCGACAGCAGGATCAACACCACGCAGCCTCACACGGCCAGGATCTGGAACTACTGGCTCGGCGGCAAGGACAACTACCCCGTCGATCAGGCCGCCGGGGACCAGATCCGCACGCTGCACCCCGGTATCGGCGCGTACGCGCTCGCCGACCGGCAGTTCCTCGGGCGCGCCGTGAGCCACCTCGTGACCGAGTGCGGCATCCGGCAGTTCCTCGACATCGGCACCGGCCTGCCGACCGCCGACAACACCCACGAGGTCGCCCAGCGGCTCGCCCCCGAGTCCCGTGTCGTCTACTTGGACAACGACCCGTTGGTCCTCACCCACGCGCGCGCCCTGCTCACCAGCACTCCCGAGGGCAGGACGGACTACCTCGACGAGGATCTGCGCAATGTGGAGACGATCCTCGAACACGCGGCCAAGACACTGGACTTCGACCAGCCGGTGGCGCTGATCCTGCTCGGAGTCGTCATCTTCATCGAGGACGACTCCGAGGCGTACGGCATTGTGCGCCGCCTGCTCGACGCGCTGCCGGCCGGCAGCCACCTGGTCCTCTCGCACACGATCACGAGCCCGGAGATGCCCGACGTGGACGAGGCGGTGGCGTTCTGGAACGAGAACGGCACACCCAGGCTCACGCAGCGCACCCCCGAGCGAGTCGTCGAGTTCTTCGAGAGCTTGGAGCTCCTCGAACCCGGCGTGGTGTCGTGCAACCGCTGGCGCGCGGAGACCGCACCCGGCGTCGAGGACGTGGCCATGTTCGGCGGAGTCGGCGTCAAGCACTGACCCCGAAGAACCCCGAAGGACACAGCCCCGAACCGGATCACTCCCAGAACTACGCAAGGACCCCCCGCAGCTGATCAAGCCCCCAGTCCAGGTCCTCCTTGCTGATCACCAGCGGCGGAGCGATCCGGATCGTCGAGCCGTGGGTGTCCTTGACGAGGACACCCCGGCCCATCAGCTTCTCGGAGATCTCGCGGCCCGTGCCGTGCGACGGGTCGATGTCGACGCCCGCCCACAGCCCGCGGCCCCGCACCTGCGTCACCGCGCCCGTGCCTGCCAGCAGCCCGAGCTCGGAGTGCAGATGCTCGCCCAGCTCGGTGGCCCGCTGCTGGAACTCGCCCGAGCTCAGCATGGCGACGACCTCCAGGGCCACCGCGCACGCCAGTGGATTGCCGCCGAACGTCGAGCCGTGCTCACCCGGCTTGAACACCCCGAGCACATCCGCGTCCGCCACCACCGCGGACACCGGCACGACACCCCCGCCGAGCGCCTTGCCCAGGATGTACACGTCCGGCACCACGCCCTCGTGCTCGCACGCGAACGTGGCGCCCGTCCTGCCGAGCCCCGACTGGATCTCGTCCGCCATGAAGAGGACGTTCCGCTCCCGCGTCAACTCCCTTACGCCCGCCAGATATCCGGCCGGGGGTACGAGGACCCCCGCCTCGCCCTGGATCGGCTCCAGGAGCACGGCCACCGTGTTCTCCGTGACCGCGGCCCGCATCGCCGTCAGATCGCCGTACGGCACGATCTCGAATCCCGGCGTGTACGGACCGAAGTCCGCCCGCGCCTCGGCGTCCGTCGAGAAGCTGACGATGGTCGTGGTGCGCCCATGGAAGTTGTCGCGCGCGACGACGATCTTCGCCCGCCCGTCGGGCACGCCCTTGACCTGGTATCCCCACTTCCTGGCGGTCTTCACGGCCGTCTCCACCGCCTCGGCGCCGGTGTTCATCGGCAGCACCATCTCCTTGCCGCACAGCTCGGCGAGCCGCGTACAGAACTCGGCGAACCGGTCGTGGTGGAAGGCCCGCGACGTGAGCGTCACCCGCTCCAGCTGCTCCTTGGCCGCGTCGATCAGGCGGCGGTTGCCGTGCCCGAAATTCAGGGCCGAGTACCCGGCGAGCATGTCGAGGTAGCGGCGCCCCTCGACATCCGTCATCCAGGCGCCTTCGGCCGACGCGACCACGATGGGCAGGGGGTGGTAGTTGTGCGCGCTGTGGGCTTCGGCCGAGGTGATGAACTCTTCGGTAGTCGACACGGGGTCTCCGTTCGTCCTGCGGCGGGGGGCGGGTGTGGCGCCCAGTTTCTATCGTCGCTCGGATCGCGGACGAAGAAACCTGCCGTGGCGGCGTGCCCGCTAGGCTGGCCGCTACAGCGCGGCGACTGGCGCACGGGGAACGGACCCCGGGGAAGCCGTGCAAGGGCAGAACCTTCGAGGTGCCGACCGCCTGGGCACCCCGGGACCACGACCGGACACTGACCGCTCGCCCCGGAGGACGCCATGACGCACGCCGCTCCCTCAAGTTCCCCGAACACCCTCAGCCACCCCGCGCTCGCCGCCGAGGACCCCGAACTGGCTACCCTCGTCGCAGCCGAGGAGCAGCTCCAGGCCGACACCCTGCGCCTGATCCCCAGCGAGAACTACGTCTCCACCGCCGTCCTCGAAGCCTCCGGCACGGTCCTGCAGAACAAGTACAGCGAGGGCTACCCCGGCCGCCGCTACTACGAGGGCCAGCAGAACATCGACCCCGTCGAGCGGCTCGCCGTCGCCCGCGCCAAGTCCGTCTTCGGCGTCGAGCACGCGAACGTGCAGCCCTACTCCGGCTCCCCTGCCAACCTCGCCGTCTACCTCGCCTTCGCCGAGCCCGGCGACACCGTGATGGGCATGGCCCTGCCCATGGGCGGCCACCTCACCCACGGCTGGGGCGTCTCCGCCACGGGCAAGTGGTTCCGGGGCGTCCAGTACGGGGTGCGCCACGACACCGGCCTCATCGACTTCGACGAGGTGCGCGACCTCGCCCTCAAGGAACGCCCGAAGCTGATCTTCTGCGGTGGCACCGCACTGCCCCGCACCATCGACTTCGCGGCCTTCGCCGAGATCGCCCACGAGGCGGGGGCTGTCCTCGTCGCCGACATCGCGCACATCGCGGGCCTGATCGCGGGCGGCGCCCACCCCTCACCCGTACCGCACGCCGACGTGATCTCCACGACCACCCACAAGACCCTGCGCGGCCCGCGCGGCGCGATGCTGATGTCCCGCGACGAGCACGCCAAGGCCATCGACAAGGCGGTCTTCCCCGGTCTCCAGGGCGGCCCGCACAACCAGACCACCGCGGCCATCGCCGTCGCCCTGCACGAGGCGTCGCGGCCCTCCTTCCGCGACTACGCCCACGCGGTCGTCGCCAACGCCCGCGCCCTCGCCGAAGCACTGCTCGCCCGCGGCTTCGACCTGGTCTCCGGCGGTACCGACAACCACCTCATCCTGATGGACCTCACCCCCAAGGACGTACCGGGCAAGGTCGCGGCCAAGGCCCTCGACCGGGCCGGGATCGTCGTCAACCACAACACCGTGCCCTACGACCCGAGGAAGCCGTTCGACCCCTCCGGCGTCCGCATCGGCACCCCTTCCCTCACCTCCCGAGGCCTGGGCACGCAGCACATGCCGACCGTCGCCGACTGGATCGACCGAGGCGTCGCCGCGGCCCGTGCCGGAGACGAGGACGCCCTGACGAAGATCCGCTCCGAGGTGGCCGACCTGATGTCCGCCCACCCGGCTCCGGGCCTTCCGACCCACTGACCCTGTGTTCCTCGTCTCATTCGCGACGGCCGGATCACAAGATCGCGGCACACCCGTCACACGACTGTTTCCGAGCTATGAGAGTCACCTGAGAGAATGAGCCTCATGGCCATTGATCGTCCTCGCGTGCTCTCCGGAATCCAGCCCACCGCAGGCTCGTTCCACCTCGGCAACTACCTCGGCGCGGTCCGCCAGTGGGTGGCGCTGCAGGAGTCTCACGACGCCTTCTACATGGTGGTGGACCTGCACGCGATCACGATCCCGCAGGACCCGGCCGAGCTGCGGGCCAACACCCGGCTCGCCGCCGCCCAGCTCCTGGCGGCGGGACTCGACCCGGAGCGCTGCACGCTCTTCGTCCAGAGCCACGTCCCCGAGCACGCCCAGCTCGCCTGGATCATGAACTGCCTCACGGGCTTCGGCGAGGCGTCGCGCATGACGCAGTTCAAGGACAAGGCGGCCAAGCAGGGTGCGGACCGCGCCTCCGTGGGCCTCTTCACGTACCCCGTCCTCCAGGTCGCGGACATCCTGCTCTACCAGGCCCATCAGGTCCCGGTCGGCGAGGACCAGCGCCAGCACATCGAGCTGACCCGCGACCTCGCTGAGCGGTTCAACGGCCGCTTCGGAGAGACGTTCACCGTTCCGGCGGCGTACATCCTCAAGGAGACGGCGAAGATCTTCGATCTCCAGGACCCGGCGATCAAGATGAGCAAGTCGGCGTCAACGCCGAAGGGCCTGATCAACCTCCTCGACGAGCCCAAGGCCACCGCCAAGAAGGTCAAGAGCGCCGTCACCGACACCGACACGGTCGTGCGCTACGACACGGCGGAGAAGCCGGGTGTCAGCAACCTCCTCAGCATCTACTCCACGCTCACCGGCACCGGTATTCCGGAACTGGAGCAGAAGTACGTCGGCAAGGGCTACGGTGCGCTGAAGACTGACCTCGCCGACGTCATGGTCGACTTCGTGACTCCCTTCCGGGACCGCACCCAGGCCTACCTGGACGACCCGGAGACGCTCGACTCGATCCTGGCCAAGGGCGCGGAGAAGGCGCGCGCCGTCGCCGCGGAGACACTTGCCCAGGCGTACGACAAGGTGGGCCTCCTGCCCGCCAAGCACTGAGCCACACCGCCCCCTGCACCGCACAAGGCACAGCAGCGCCCTCTGGCAGCCAGCCAGCCAGTCAGCCATCCGCCGCCCGCCATCCGACCGACAGGAGTACGACGTGGGGACCGTAACGATCGGTGTGTCGATCGCGGTCCCGGAGCCTTACGGCAGCCTGCTCCAGGAGCGGCGCGCGGGCTTCGGGGATCCCGCGGCGCACGGCATCCCCACCCACGTCACGCTGCTGCCGCCCACTGAGGTGGACGCAACCGCGCTGCCTGCGGTTGAGGCGCACCTGGGGGCCGTCGCGGCGGCCGGGCGCCCCTTCCCGATGCGGCTCTCCGGTACGGGCACGTTCCGTCCGCTGTCGCCCGTCGTCTTCGTCCAGGTGATGTCCGGCGGCGCGGCCTGCGGCTGGCTGCAGGAGCGGGTGCGGGACGCCTCCGGGCCCATGGCGCGCGAGCTGCAGTTCCCGTACCACCCGCACGTCACGGTGGCGCACGGCATCTCCGAGGAAGCCATGGACCGGGCGTACGCGGAGCTTTCTGAGTACAGGGCCGAGTGGCCCTGCACCGGCTTCGCGCTCTACGAACAGGGCGCCGACGGCGTGTGGCGCAAGCTGCGCGAGTTCGCCTTCGGCGGTGGCGGCCCTGTGGTGCCTCCGCAGGCCTCGGCCCCGGCCGCACACAGTTCGCTGCCCGCTCGCTGACCCGGGGCGCCGACCCCGTGGAACCTCACACCGGAAGCCGCCGGAACACCGTCCGCGGCACGTGACGCAGCGCCGACATGACCACCCGCAGCGCGCCGGGCACCCACACCGTCTCCGAGCGCCGCCGCAGGCCCGTCTCGATGGCCAGCGCGACCGCCTCCGGAGTGGTCGCCATCGGCGCCTCCTCCAGGCCCGCCGTCATCTTGGAGCGTACGAATCCGGGGCGCACGACCATCACGTGCACACCCGTGCCGTGCAGCGCGTCGCCCAGGCCCTGGGCGAAGGCGTCAAGGCCCGCTTTGCTCGACCCGTAGATGAAGTTCGTGCGCCGTGCCCGCTCGCCCGCGACCGACGAGAGCACCACCAGGGAGCCGTGCCCCTGGGCCTGAAGGGACCGCGCGCACACCAGGCCCGCGGAGACCGCCCCGGTGTAGTTCGTCTGTGCGACCCGCACCGCCGAAAGCGGCTCGTCCTCGTCGCGTGCCTGGTCGCCGAGGATGCCGAAGGCCAGCAGGACCATGTCGATGTCGCCCTCGGCGAAGATCTTGCCGAGCGTGGCCTCGTGGGACTCGGAGTCGAGCGCGTCGAAGGCGACGGTACGGACGTCGGCCCCCAGCTCGCGCAGGCCCGCGGCGGCCTTCTCCAGGCCCGGCGAAGGCCGCCCCGCCAGCCACACCGTGCGGGTGCGCCGCGCGACCAGACGGCGGGCGGTGGCGAGACCGATCTCGGAGGTGCCGCCGAGTACGAGCAGGGACTGGGGGGTGCCGAAGGCGTCCTTCATGGGACCAACTCCTTGAGGTGCTAGAGGGCGAGGCGGCGCGAGAGGTCCGAGCGGAACACGCCGCGCGGGTCGATCTCCGCCCGCAGCGCGCGGAAGTCGTCGAGCCGCGGATACATCGCGGCGAGCATGTCGGGGCGCAGGCGGGAGTCCTTGGCCAGGTAGACGCGGCCGTCGGAGGCGGCGACCTCCTCGTCGAGCTCGTCGAGGAAGGCGCCGAGGCCCGGCAGGTTCGCCGGGATGTCCAGGGCGAGGGTCCAGCCGGGCATCGGGAAGGAGAGCCAGCCCGGATCGCCCTCTCCGAAGCGCTTCAGTACGGCGAGGAAGGACGGGCAGCCGCGGTCCGAGATGCGCCGCACGATGCGGCGCAGAGACTCCTCCTGGCCGTATCCGACGACGAATTGGTACTGCACGAAGCCGCCGCGGCCGTACACGCGGTTCCAGTGCGGTACGCCGTCCAAGGGGTGGAAGAACGTCGACATCTTCTGGAGTTCGCCCACCCGCAGGCGCGGTGCCTTGCGGTACCAGAGCTCATTGAAGAGGCCCACCGACTTGCGGCCGAGCAGCCCTTCGGGCAGGAAGCGCGGGGCGGAAGGCAGCTGACCGGGGCGGAACGTCAACGGGGCTCTACGCGCGCGTGGCGGGAGGGCGTCAAGAGGGGCGTGGTCGCCGCGCGTGAGCACCGCGCGCCCCATCGACACACCGCGCGCCAGGAGGTCGATCCACGCGACCGAGTAGCGGTAGCGGTGGTCGGTCGCGGTGAGGCGGGCCATCAGGTCGTCCAGGTCGGTGGCGCGCTCCGTGTCCACCGTCATCAACGACGTCTCCACCGGCTGAAGTCGCAGCGTCGCGGCGAGGATCACGCCGGTCAGGCCCATGCCGCCCGCCGTCGCGTCGAACAGGGGAGTGCCGTTCTCGACCGCCTGCACCGCGCCGTCGGCGGTGAGCAGTTCCACGGCCATCACATGGCGCGAGAACGACCCGGACCCGTGGTGGTTCTTGCCGTGGATGTCCGCGCCGATCGCGCCGCCCACGGTCACATAGCGGGTCCCCGGCGTGACCGGCACGAACCAGCCGAGCGGGAGCAGGACCTCCATCAGGTGGTGCAGGGAGACCCCGGCGTCGCACAGGACGGTGCCCGCGTCCGCGTCGATGGCGTGGATGCGGTCCATGCCGGTCATGTCGAGGACCGCGCCGCCCGCGTTCTGCGCGGCGTCCCCATAAGCCCTCCCCAGGCCTCTGGCGATGCCGCCGCGCTCCCCGCAGGCCTGGAGGGCGGCCACGGCCTCCTCGGGTGAACGGGGGCGGATCAGGCGGGCGGTGGTGGGGGCGGTGCGCCCCCACCCCGACACGGAAACGGCCTCGGACGTCGTCGCGGTCGCGGAGTCGGTGGACGGAGCGGAGTCGGCAGGCATACACGTGACCGTATCGTCCAAGCAAGTGCAGTTTGCCCATATTCATCCAAACTCTCACCGAAATGGGTGATTGAGGGAGTGTCGTCGTATATTGCCGTAAATATTGAGAGGTCGCCTAGAAGAGTCGGCAGGGAGGTCAGGTCCTCGAAGTCACCGGAGAAGGAGGCCACATGCACGACCTGGACCACCGGCTGCTGTCGGCCCTGCGCGACTGCGGCTCCGACGCGCGCGTGGCCGCCGCCGCACGGGCCCTGTCCTGGGCCGGCGAGCACGGCGCCCTCTGGATCGCCGGGGGACTCGCGGGCGCCGCGGTCGACCGCGGGCGACGCGGCACATGGCTGCGCGCCACGGCGCTGACCGCCGCCGCACACCTGGCCAGCATGGGCGTCAAACGGGTCGTACGGCGCCCGCGCCCCGGCGCCGACACGGGCGTGGAGCCCCTCGTCAGGACCGCGGGACGGCACTCCTTCCCCAGCTCGCACGCCACTTCGGCCGCCGCGGCCACCGTCGCGTACGGCGCGCTGAGCCCCGCCGGAGCCCGTATCGCCGCGCCGCTCGCCGCCGCGATGTGCGTCTCGCGGATGGTCGTCGGCGTCCACTACCCCAGTGACGTGGCGGCGGGCGCGGCCCTCGGCGCCCTCACCGCGCGCGTGGGCTCCGCCTGGATGAACGGGGGCCGCACGCATGGCTGACCGCACCGCCCTGCTCGAACGCCCCCAGCCGCCAGGCCCGTCAGGACCGACACCCCTCGCCCTGCCGCTCGGCCTCCTGAAGACCGCGCGCCCCCGCCAGTGGGTGAAGAACGTCCTGGTCGTCGCGGCCCCCGCCGCCGCGGGCGAGCTCTTCTCGCGCCACTCCCTGATCCAACTCGCTCTGGTCTTCGCGCTGTTCACGGCCGCCGCGTCCGCCGTCTACCTCATCAACGACGCGCGCGACGCCGACGCCGACCGCGCCCACCCCACCAAGTGCCGCAGGCCGGTCGCCGCGGGGCAGGTGCCGGTGCCGGTCGCGTACGCGGTCGGCGGGCTGCTCGCCGTGCTCGCGCCCGTGGCCGCCGCCGCGCTCTGCACACCCCTGACGGCGGGACTGCTCGCCGCCTACGTAGTGATGCAACTGGCCTACTGCGTCAGCCTCAAGCACGTACTCGTCGTCGATCTCGCCGTCGTCACCACGGGCTTCCTCATGCGGGCGATGATCGGGGGAGTGGCACTCGGCATCCCGCTCTCGCGCTGGTTCCTGATCACCACGGGCTTCGGCGCGCTCTTCATGGTCTCCGCCAAGCGCTACTCCGAAGCCGTCCAGATGTCCGGGAGCTCCGAGAAGCTGGGCGCCACGCGCGCGTTGCTCACCGAATACACCACCGGCTACCTCCGCTTCGTCTGGCAGCTCGCCGCCGGGGTCGCCGTCCTCGCGTACTGCCTGTGGGCCATGGAGAGCGGCGGCACCGCCAACGGCAGCTCGCTGCCCTGGCGGCAGCTGTCGATGGCCGCCTTCGTCCTCGCGGTCCTGCGGTACGCCGTCTTCGCCGACCGGGGCACGGCGGGCGAGCCCGAGGACGTCGTCCTGCGCGACCGCGCGCTCGCCGTCATCGGCCTGGTGTGGATCGCCATGTACGGCCTCGCGGTCGCCGACTGGTGAGCGCCCTCAAGGAGCGCCTTCGGGCCATGGGCCCCGAGCTGCTCGGCTTCGCCGCCGCCGGGATCTGCGCGTACGCCGTCGACCTGGGCCTCTTCGTCTGGCTGCGCGGACCCGTCGGTCTCGACCCGCTGACCGCGAAGGCGCTCTCCTTCTTGGCCGGTTGTTCGGTCGCGTACGCGGGCAACGCGCTCGGCACCTACCGGCGGCGCGAGGGGGCCGCCGTCTCGCGCCTTCGCCAGTACGGGATCTTCTTCGCCGTCAACATCGCGGGCGCCCTGGTGCAACTGCTCTGCATCGCGGTGTCTCACTACGGCCTAGGCCTCACCTCACAGCGCGCCGACACTGTTTCCGGTGCGGGAGTCGGTATGGCGCTCGCCACCGTTCTGCGTTTCTGGGGTACCCGGACCTTGGTCTTCCGTTCTGTGGGCAGGGAGGCAACATGGACTGGCTGAAAAAGCTCCCCGGCATCGGACCCCTGGTGGAGCGACTGATGCGCACGCACGCGTGGAGCGCGTACGAGCGGCTCGACAGTGTGCACTGGACCCGCCTGGCGGCCGCGATGACGTTCATCAGCTTCCTGGCGCTCTTCCCGCTGATCACCGTCGCCGCCGCGATCGCCGCCGCGACGCTCTCCAAGGGGCAGCAGAACAAGCTCGAGGACACCATCTCCCAGCAGGTCCCCGGCATCTCCGATCAGCTGAACCTCGATGCCCTGGTCGCCAACGCGGGCACCATCGGCCTCGTCGCGGGCGCCCTGCTGCTCTTCACCGGCATCGGCTGGGTCGGCTCGATGCGGGAGTGCCTGCGGGCCGTCTGGGAGCTGGAGGACATCGAAGAGAACCCCGTCATGCGCAAGATCAAGGACGCCGGGGTGCTCTTCGGACTCGGTGGCGCGGGCCTCGCGTCCGTCGCCGCGTCGACCCTCGCGTCGACCGCCGTCGGCTGGAGCGCCGACCTGCTCGGTGTCTCGGAGAACGGCTGGGGCGGGGTGCTCCTACAGGCGATCGCGTTCGCCATCGCCGTCTTCGCGGACTTCCTGCTGCTGCTCTACGTCCTGACGCTGCTGCCGGACGTCCAGCCGCCGCGCCGGCACCTGATCACCGCGGGACTGATCGGCGCGGCAGGCTTCGAGCTGCTCAAGCTGCTGCTCGGCGGCTATATGAAGGGCGTCGCGTCGAAGAGCATGTACGGCGCTTTCGGAGTGCCCATCGCGCTCCTCCTGTGGATCAACTTCACGGCGAAGCTTCTGCTGTTCTGCGCCGCCTGGACGGCGACGCGGAAGCAGGAACGTACCGAAACAGAAGAGGAAACCGGCCAGGAGGAGGCCGGCGACGTCAGCGGCGGCTCTTCCGCCGCACCAGGTCCGGCAGCGGCATCCGGCGGCTGATCACGAACCACCCGGCGGCGATGAGCGCGAGGACGCCACCCGCGACGCCGAGCGCGATGCCGACACCGCCCGAGCTCTTGTCGGAGGCGTGCGCCACGTTCTTGGCCGCGCTCGAATCGCTCTTCCCGGCGCCGGGAGCACCCTTGCCGCTGCCCGTACCGGCACCCTTCGGGGCGACCAGTTCGCCCACCGGGTCGACCTTGCCCGAGGCCTTGAAGCCCCAGTCGAGGAGGCGCTCGGTCTCCTTGTAGACCGCGTGCTGCTCCCCGGAGTCCGGGTTCATGACGGTGACGAGCAGCACCTTGCCGTCGCGCTCGGCGACACCGGTGAAGGTGTTGCCCGCGTTCGTGGTGCTGCCGTTCTTGACGCCCGCGATGCCCTTGTAGGCGTCGAGACCGATGTCTCCCGTGAGGAGTCGGTTGGTGTTCTGGATCGCGAAGGACTCGCGCTTCTTCTTGCCCTTGTCCTTGCCCTTCGTGACCTTCTTGGTCTCACCGGGGAACTGGGCGGTGGCCGTCGAGCAGTACTCGCGGAAGTCCTTCTTCTGCAGCCCGGAGCGGGCGAACAGCGTCAGGTCGTACGCGGAGGAGACCTGCCCCTTCTCGTCGTAGCCGTCCGGGGTGACCACGTGCGTGTCCAGGGCCTGCAGCTCCTCGGCGTGCGACTGCATGTCCTTGACGGTCTGCGGGACACCGCCGTTCATCGCCGAGAGGACGTGCACCGCGTCATTGCCCGACCGCAGGAAGACACCGAGCCACAGGTCGTGGACCGAGTACGTCTCGTTCTCCTTGACGCCGACCAAGCTGCTGCCCACGCCGATGCCCGCCATGTCGGAGAGCTCGACCTTGTGCTTCTGCGACTTGGGGAACTTCGGCAGGACCGTGTCCGCGAAGAGCATCTTCAGGGTGCTCGCCGGGGGCAGCCGCCAGTGCGAGTTGTGCGAGGCGAGCACCTCGCCGGTCTCGGCGTCGGAGACGAGCCAGGAGCGCGCCGACAGTTCCTTGGGGAGTACGGGGGCACCCGCCTTCAGGCTCACCTGGGTGCCGGGCTCGCCGAGCTTGGCACCGCCCACGGTCGACATCGAGGCGGGTGGCTTGGGTTTGCCCCCGTCTCCCGGCTTGTCGTCCGCCCATGCGGGAGCTGTGGTCGACATGGTGAGCAATGCGGCGGAAGTGACCAACAAGGCGGTCTTTTTTACGGCAGGCACGGACGAGAACGTACAGGGCGCCGCTGTGGAAGTCGCCGCCGAGGTGGGCTGAGTGTCGGGCTCCCCACCCCGGCGGCGCCTCGGAAGGGAGTCTCGCGATACTGAACGTATGAAGCTCAGCCGCCCGGTCTCCTGGTTCCTGCTCGCCTTCGGTGTGTGGAGCTGGTTCATCTGGATCACTTTCGTCAAGAACCTGTGGAAGGACGGCAGTGGGCTCGCCTTCGATGACGCAGGCGACCCGACCGCGTACTTCTGGGTCCACCTGACGCTCGCCGTCGCCTCCTTTGTCTTGGGGACGGTGGTAGGGACCATTGGGTTCCGTGGGGTTCGTGCTCTGCGCCGTACGTCATAACTGATCGGTCACTGTTGAGGGGCTAGCTCCGTGGTCATCCTGTTCGTGCTGGCCGGTCTCGCCGCGTTCGCGGTCCTCGCCGGGATGCAGTGGTACATGTGGCGTCGCCTGGTGCGGGACACGACGGCACGGCCCGGGTTCGTCCGGCGCGCGGGCGCCGTGCTCTTCGTGGTGGGGCCGCTGCTGATGTTCGCGGGGCTCGCGAGCGAGCGGGCCGGGGCGCCGTTCTTGCTGCAGAAGGTGCTCACCTGGCCGGGCTTCATGTGGATGGCGCTTTCGATCTATCTCGTGCTCGCGCTTCTTGTGGGCGAGCTCGTACGGCCCCTCTTCTTGAGGCTCCTCCTGAGGCGTCGTTCAAAACTCACCCCTACGGAGGACCCCGGTTCGGGGGAGGCCCTCTCCGTAGAGGCGCAAGCCCTCTCCGTAGAGGCGCAAGCCCTCTCCGTAGAGGCCGAGGCCGAATCCGTGGAGGGCGGAGAGGCCGTAAGGACTTCGGAGCGAACAGATCCGGCCACCCCCTCGCGCCGCCTCTTCGTCTCCCGGATCGTCGGCGGGACCGCCGCGGCCGTCGCCGTCGGAACGGTCGGCTACGGAACGTACGGCGTCCTGCGCGGGCCCCGGGTCAAGCGCGTCACCGTGCCGCTCGCCAAGCTGCCGCGCGGGGCGCACGGGTTCCGGATCGCCGTGGTCAGCGACATCCACCTGGGGCCGATCCTCGGACGCGGCTTCACCCAGCGCGTGGTCGACACGATCAACGGCACGCAGCCCGACCTCATCGCGGTCGTCGGTGACCTGGTCGACGGCAGCGTCGAAGACCTCGGGCCCGCCGCCGAGCCGCTCGCACAGCTTCGCGCGCGGCACGGGACGTACTTCGTGACCGGCAACCACGAGTACTTCTCGGGAGCCGCGCAGTGGGTCGATCACGTACGCGACCTCGGCCTGCGTCCCCTGGAGAACGCCCGCACCGAACTGCCCGGCTTCGACCTCGCGGGCGTGGACGACGTGGCGGGCGAGAGCGAGGGGCACGGGCCGGACTTCGCCAAGGCGCTGGGCGACCGGGACCGCTCGCGGGCCTCCGTCCTCCTCGCCCACCAGCCGGTCGTCATCCATGACGCCGTCAAGCACGGCGTCGACCTCCAGCTCTCCGGGCACACCCACGGCGGACAGCTGTGGCCAGGCAATCTCATCGCCGACCTGGCCAACCCGACGCTCGCGGGCCTTGAGCGGTACGGCGACACCCAGCTGTATGTGACGCGTGGCGCCGGGGCGTGGGGGCCGCCGGTGCGGGTCGGGGCACCTTCCGACGTCACGGTCGTCGAACTGGCCTCCCGGCAGGCGTAATCGGGCATCGGTTCGATGTGGTGTGGACCTGGCCGGATACGGTCGGGCCGCACGGTGACGGTGTGACACCAAGCGCTTCCTCTGCGCAGCATTAAGTGTCGGAAGTGTGTGCGGTAGTTGACGCTTTGGTGCGTCAAAGGGGGAACGGTGTTGAGACGTCAGGCTTTCCGGCTGCCACCGCATCCGGCGTCCGTCTCGCTCGCCCGGGGCCGCGTACGTGATCATCTCGCCGCCTGGGGGCACAAGGAGGAGAGCACGACGCTCGACGACGCCGTACTCCTCGTCTCGGAGCTGGTGACGAACGCCGTCTGCCACGGCCGCGTCCAGGAACGGGAGTTCGAGGTCGCGATCACGGTGCTCTCCGACGGCGACTGCTTCATCGAGGTCTCCGACGAGTCTCCGAGCAGCCCGGAGATACGGGACATGGGCCCCCTGGCGGAGAGCGGCCGAGGCCTGCGCCTGCTCGACACGCTCGCCGAGGCGTGGGGCGTCTGGCAGCGGGGGCGGAGCGGGAAGACGGTGTGGGCGCTGGTGCGGGCTTGAACCGTGCAGGCTTGAACCGTGTGCCCGCACGGCGTCCGCCTCACCCAGTCGTTCGCGCGGGCAAAGTGACCGTCACCGTGAGCCCCGCCCCCGGCGCGGTCTCCACCCCCACCTCGCCACCGTGTGCCACGACGACCCCCTGCACGATCGCCATACCGAGCCCGCTGCCCGCACCCCCGCCCGCGCGGAAGAACCGGTCGAACACACGCGCCGCGTCCTCCTCCGCGAGACCGGGCCCGCTGTCCGCGACGCGCAGCCGCACCACCCCGTCCAGCCGCTCCACGCCCAGCGTGACCGGCGCGTCGGCGGGCGTGTGGACGCGTACGTTGCCGAGGAGATTGCCGAGCACCTGGCGCAGCCCCGACTCGTCCGCGCGGACAAGCACCGCCCCGTCGGCGCGGACCGTCAGCGGGCGCTCCGGCTCCTGTACCCGCAGGTCGTCGGCGGCGTCCCGTACCAGGCGGCTCAGATCCACGTTCGTGAAGC
This sequence comes from Streptomyces sp. NPDC055239, assembly GCF_053606205.1. Classification (NCBI taxonomy): domain Bacteria; kingdom Bacillati; phylum Actinomycetota; class Actinomycetes; order Kitasatosporales; family Streptomycetaceae; genus Streptomyces; species Streptomyces sp. NPDC055239. The sequence goes on from NZ_JBSGRD010000009.1 coordinate 394,327, forward strand.
GCAGCTCCGGCTGCTGGTCAAGGCGGGCCAGGGTGAGCAACTCGTCGACGAGGCGTCCCATCCGGTCGGTCTCGGCGATGACGCGGCTCCACGCGCGCGTGCGTTCCGCCGGATCGCGGAGCATCCCCTTGTCGTACAGCTGGAGATAACCGCGGATCGCCGACAAGGGCGTACGCAGCTCGTGCGAGGCGTCGGCGACGAAGCGGCGCAGCTGTGCCGAGCTGCGTTCGCGGGTCTCGAAGGCCGACTCGACCTGGTGGAGCATGGAGTTGAGGGCAAGGCGCAGCTGCTCGGTCTCCGTCGCCGGGGCGCGGCTCGACGGAACACGCCGGGTCAGGTCGCCCTCGGCGATGGCGGACGCGGTCTCGACCATGTCCTCAAGGGGGCGCAGACGGTGGTGCGCGGAGATCATCGTCAGGACGGCGAGCAGCCCCAACAGGACCACTCCGAAGGCGGCGTCGAGCTTGAGCGCCTTCTTGATGCCCGATTCCACGTTCTGAGTCGCCGCCGCCATCAGGACGGTCGTGCCGTCTGCGAGCTTCGCGCCCACCATGCGGTGGGCGTCGCCGTCCAGAGTGACGTCCTGCGGTTCGGACTCGCCCGCGACCGCTTCGGGGTCGTCGACGGCCGCGGCCAGGGTGCGCTGGCGCGGAGTCGGGGCGAGCGACCCGACGGCGACGGCCGCACCGCGCTCGTCCACCGCCACGAACACCGTGTCCCCGCGCGGAAACACGCCCGCCCGCTCCTTGCCGCCGGGCGAGAGCTTGTCGAGCGCGATGCCCAGTTCACTGAGCCGCTCGACGTCCTTCATGGTGAGCCCGGTGCTCAGCAGCGAACTGCGCGACTGCGTCAGCTCGGAGTCCACGCTGTCGAGCAGATAGTGGCGCATGCCCATGACACTCACGCCGGTCGCCACGACGACACCGAGGGCGAGCAGCGCCACGTTCACCCACGTGAGCTTGGCCCGCAGCGAGCTCATGCCGCGGCGCGCACGCCTCACGCGAGGCCGTATCCGACACCGCGCCGGGTCGTGATCACCGGTGGTCCGAGCGCGGCGAGCTTGCGCCGCAGATAGCTGATGTAGGTCTCCACGACGGTCGACTCGGCCGGATGCTCGTACTGCCACACATGGCGCAGGAGCTGCTCCTTGGGCACCACACGGCCGCCGTTGCGGACCAGGAAACGCAGCAGGGCGTACTCGGTGGGGGTGAGCTGCGCCGTGCGGCCCGCGCGGCGCACCACGTACGTCGTCTCGTCGAGCTCCAGGTCGCCGTAGCGCAGCGGCGGGCGCTGAGGGAGCACGTCGCCCGCCCTGGTGCGGCGCAGGACCGCGCCGACGCGGGCGATCACCTCGTCGATGTTGAACGGCTTGGTGATGTAGTCGTCGCCGAAGCCGAGCGCGCCCACGACCTCCGACGGCGCGTCCCGCGCGGTCAGGAAGAGCAGGGCCAGCTCGGGGCGCCGGGCGCGCAGCTCCCTGGCCAGGGAGCGGCCGTCGCCGTCCGGCAGCATCACGTCCAGGAGCGCCACGTCGGGCCGGGTGCGCTCGTTGAACGCGAGGGCGTCGCGCACGGTGCCCGCCACCATGACGTCGAAGTGGTGGTAGCGCAGGGCGATGGCGAGGACGTCGGCGATGCTCGGCTCGTCCTCGACGACGAGGACGGTGGCTGCTCCGGCGTCCGGGCCGCTCGTCCCTCCGACATCTGTTCCCTGTTGGCCTTCGGCGTGGCTCATGCCCTCAGTATCGGCGCGCCCGTTGTACGAAGTCTCGGTCAGTGCCTTGGAGTTACTTGAGAATCATGGCCGCGCCGCGCCACCGGAGCCCGGCGCCGCCGATGCTTCAGGCCCCTGAAGGCACGGACCCGGGGGACCTGGCGACGCGGAGGAGGAGTGGATTGTGGAGGCATTGGCGCGCTGGTGCTACCGGCACCGGCTGGTGGTCCTTGTGCTGTGGGTGGGGGCCCTGTTCGGTCTGGGGGCGGCGGGGACCTCGGCGGGCACCGACTACTCGAACGTGTTCTCCCTGCCGAACACGGATTCCACGCGCGCGAACGACCTGATGACAAAGGCTTTCCCGGAGCGCTCCGGAGACACCGACACGGTCGTCTGGCGCGTCGAGCCGGGAGCTTCCGTCCGTGACGAGGGCGTACGTTCCCGGATCGAGCCCGCGCTGAAGGAGATCGCCGGCATGAAGGGCGTCGGTGAGGTGTCGGGCCCGTACGCGTCCAAGGCGGCGGGCGCGGCCCAGATCAGCGGTAACGGGCGCATCGCCTACGCCCAGGTGACGTTCACGGAGCAGGCGAACGTGGTCCCCAAGGGGCTTGTCCAGGACGTCGTGGACACCGCGCAGAACGCCGAGAAGGCCGGTCTGCGGGTGGAGCTGGGCGGCCAGGCGATCGCCCGCATCCAGGAGCCGCCCACCGGCACCTCCGAGACGGTCGGCATCGCGGCGGCGGCCGTCGTCCTCTTCCTTGCCTTCGGCTCGCTCTTCGCGATGGTCCTGCCGATCGTCATCGCCGTCTTCGGAGTGGGTCTCGGCATGCTGTCGACGATGCTGCTCAGCCACGTCACGGACATCCCCGAAGTGGCCCCGCTGCTCGGCTCCCTGATCGGCCTCGGCGTCGGCATCGACTACGCGCTCTTCATCGTCACCCGGCACAGGCGCGGCATCCTGCGCGGCATGGAGCCCGAGAAGTCCGCGGTGCAGGCCCTGAACACCTCGGGCCGTGCGGTGCTCTTCGCGGGCGGCACGGTGTGCATCGCGCTCGCCGGGATGCTGGTGATGAACATGCGCTTCCTGGACGGCGTGGTCGTCGCCGCATCCCTGACGGTCGTCCTGAGCGTCCTCGCGGCCATCACCCTGCTGCCCTCGCTCCTCGGTCTTCTCGGCCCCCGGGTACTCAGCCGCAGGCAGCGGCGGCACCTCGCGGCGACGGGACCGGAGCCCGCGGAGGCGAGCGGCCTCGCGGCACGCTGGTCCTCGTACGTCCAGAAGCGCCCGCGGTCGATCGCGGCACTCGCCCTCGTGGTGATGGCCTTTCTCGCCCTGCCGCTGCTCTCCCTGCGGCTCGGCGCGACCGACCAGGGCAACCACCAGGAGTCGACGACGACCCGGCAGGCGTACGACATGCTGGCCGACGGATTCGGACCGGGCTTCAACGGCCCGCTCCAGGTGGTGGCCGAAGAAGCCGACACCGCCGACACTGGCGGCTTGGTGGCGGCCATCCGCGAGACGGAGGGCGTCGCGCGGGTGGCGGCTGCCCCGCCCGCGGACGGCATCGCGGTCATCAACGTAGTCCCGACGTCTTCACCCCAATCCGAGCAGACGGACCAACTCATCGACCGTCTACGGGGAGAGGTGATTCCGGAAGCCGGGGTCGACGCCCACGTGGGCGGTGTCACTGCGGTCTTCAAGGACTTCGCCGCGGTGACGGGCGACCGACTGCCCTACTTCGTAGGAGCGATCATCGCGCTCGGCTTCCTCCTGCTGCTGATCGCGTTCCGTTCGCTCGTGGTGCCGTTGACGGCGGCTCTGATGAACCTGATCGCGGCGGCGGCGTCCTTCGGCGTGCTCGTGGCGGTCTTCCAGTGGGGCTGGGGCACGGAGCTCCTCGGCATCGGCAAGGAGGGCCCGATCACCGCCTTCCTGCCCGTCATCATGCTGTCGCTGCTCTTCGGGCTCTCGATGGACTACCAGGTGTTCCTGGTGAGCCGCATGCACGAGGAATGGGTGCACACGAAGGACAACGCCCGCGCGGTGAGGGTGGGCCTCGCCGAGACGAGCAGGGTCATCAACTGCGCCGCCCTGATCATGATCTGCGTCTTCTCCGCGTTCGTCCTGAGCGGCGACATGGAGGGCGCGATGGCGGGCATCGGCCTTGCGGCGGCGGTCGCCCTGGACGCGTTCATCCTGCGCACGGCACTCGTCCCCGCCGCGATGCACCTGCTCGGCCGCTCCAACTGGTGGCTCCCTGCGGGCCTGGAGAAGCGTCTTCCGCACTTGGCGGTGGAGCCGAGGGAGCCGGAGCAGCCGGTGCCGACCGCTGCGTCACAGGAAACGATCCCTCACGCGCGCGCGGCGGATTCGGACGACGAACCCGTCCCCTCCGTAGTGCACGGTTTCATCCGCACGGCGGAGGGCGAACCGGTGGACGGCGCGACGCTGACCCTCCTCTCCAAAGGGGGCCGCCGCCTTGACCGCGTCGTCTCCCTGGCCGACGGTTCGTACATCGTCGCGGCCCCGTCGGCAGGCGCGTACCTGCTGGCCGTCACGGCCTCCGGCTACGCGGCCCGCGCACGGCACATCGTGGTCGCGAACGAACCGCTGGTGTACGACGTGGAGCTGGCGCTCGGAGAGATGGACGCGGTCAATTAGAGAGGACCCTCGGCAGCCCGGTCACGGACATCACGAGCGAGTAGAGCGAGGTCGTCGCCGCGATGAAGAGCCGGTTGTTCTTCGCCCCGCCGAAGGCGATGTTGGCGACGGCCTCGGGGATGGTGACGCGCCCGATAAGAGTCCCATCGGGGTCGTAGCAATGCACGCCATCCCCCAGGGCGGCGACCCACAACCGCCCTCCGTCATCGAAGCGGATGTTGTCGAACCCGGAGTCCTTGGACTCGGCAAAGACGACCCCGTCCGACAGCGTGCTGCCGTCATCCCGCACGTCAAAGGCGCGGATCTGGGCGGCGCGGGAGTCGGACACGTACAACTGCCGTTCGTCGGGCGAGAAGACGAGCCCGTTCGGCCCCTCGAAGCCGTCGGCGACGATCCGCACGTCACCGGTGACGGGGTCGATCCGGTAGACGTTGCAGCCACCGATCTCGGCGGGCGCGCGGAATCCCTCGTAATCACTGGTGATCCCGAAGTCGGGGTCGGAGAACCAGATGGACCCGTCGGAGCGGACCACGGCGTCGTTCGGGCTGTTGAACCGCTTGCCCTCGAAGCGGTCGGCGAGGACGGTGACGCGGCCGTCGTGCTCGGTGCGGGTGACGCGCCGGTTGCCCTGCTCGCAGCAGATCAGCCGTCCTTCCCGGTCGAGGGTGTTGCCGTTGACGTATCCGGCGGGCGTACGGAAGACGCCGACGGTCCCGGTTGCCTCGTCCCAGCGAAGGAGCCGGTCGTTGGGGATGTCGCTCCATATGAGCTGGCGCCAGGCGGGCAGGTAGAGCGGCCCTTCGGCCCACCGGCAGTCGTCGTAAAGGACTTCGAGCTTGGAGTCCCCGTTGGCACACCGTCCGGTGCGGAAGCGCTCGTCCAGAATCTCGTACGACGTCGGGAACTTCTGGGAAGACATGAGAACCCCTGTCTGACGCATGAATGAATGAAATTCTGCGAGCAGACGATAACGCAGTACGAGATATGGTGTACACCAGTCCTACTACTACTCATACGGAGCGCGGGAGCGTCACACCTGATGGACGACACCGACCGAGAACTGCTGACGCTGCTGCAACAGGACGCCGGCCAGTCGTACGCGAACCTGGGCAAGGCGGTGGGCCTCTCGGCGGGCGCGACCCACGAGCGGGTACGCAAGTTGCGCGAGCGCGGGGTGATCCGCCGCACGACGATCGACGTGGACCCGGCGGCCGTGGGCCAGGGTGTGCTGGCCTTCGTGATGGTCGACTCGACGGCATGGATGGGGGAGAGGGCCGAGGACTTCGCCGCGATCCCCGAGATCCAGGAGGCGCATGTCATCGCGGGTACGGCGAGCGTCCTGGTCAAGGTCCGCACTTCCACCACGGAGCAGCTTCAGGACGTACTGCGACGGCTGTACGCGATCGAGGGCGTGAGCGGCACGCAGGCGACGGTGTCACTGGAAACGTTCTTCGAGCGCCCGGTGTCGCCGGGAGGCTCCTGATCCCCCCCGTCCCCCCCGTGACCGGCGTCTAACTCCTGGCCAGCTCGGGCCGCTTGCGATAGTCGGTGAACCCGACGACGTTCCCCCATGGGTCGGCGATCTCCACGGTCCACCCGGTGGCCACGGAGGCGGGCGGCGCGAGCGCCTCGATCCCGGCGGCCTCAAGCGCCCGCCCGGCAGCCCGCGCGTCCCCCACCTCGAGCCAGACCCGGGGCGCGAACCACGCGGAAGGCCGATGCTCGACCCCGCCCTCCACACGCAACAGAATCCCGGGCGTCTCCTTGCCCACCTTCAGGATGGCGAGCCCGATCTCATCGATCCGGTGCGCGACGGGAAACCCGGCACGCTCGTAGAAGCTGACGGCTTCCGCGAGGTCGCCAACAGGGAAGAGGACGTTGTCGAACCCGAGCAGCTCGGTCGACCGCTCGGTCGCCTGCTCACCGGATTGACGAACGGGCTGCTCAACGGACAGGCCGACCGACTGGTTGTCTGACATTTCGTCAGAGTAAGTCGGTCGGCCCGAATTCAACCGCGCTGTCGCCTTTTGACCGCCACATGGGCGTCGGCGTCACCCGGGTGGGGTGCCCAGTGACCTTCGCGGCTCAGCGGTTGACCGACTGAATCTCCTCGACGTCGATGTCCTGCGTCCCGTCGAAGGTGCCGTCCGGGAGATCGCCGCCGGTGTCGCCGGAGCCCGTCCAGGAGATCTCCCAGGTGAGGGAGGCCTTCATCTGGAACGGCTTGCCGCCTGTGGAGCGCAGGTATGCGATGCCGCACGGCGGGTCCTGCTTCGAGGCGCCCCTCGTGTACGGGGTGCCGATGCTGCCGTCGTCGTTGATCTTGCAGTCGCCCGATGCCGGGAACGTCGTCGCGTCCTTCGTGCCGGGCTCCAGGTGGAGGGCGACGGGCTTGGCGATGGTCTCCGCCCACAGTCCCGTTCCGGGGAGTTCGGCGCGGACCTTGACATCCTCGAAGGTGCCCTTGTCCAGCCAGACCCAGGTGGGCAGGTTCACCTTCGACTTGCCTTCTGGCTTCAGCTCGACCTTGGTGTCCGGGACCTTGATCTTGTTGTAGGCGTAGCTGGCCAGGACCTCGGGCGTGGGGGAGTTCGGGATGTCGGGCACGGTGTTGGCGTTCTGCCAGAAGAGGTTCTGTTCGCAGTCGCGTGCCTCGAAGGTGTCCTCGACGTCGGGGTTCATGACCCCTCGCCAGAACATGCCCTTCTTGCCGATGTTGAAGTTCTTGTACCCGCCAGTGCTGTCCGACTGGGGCTTCCCCTTCTCATAGTGGTCCACCATGAGGTCCTCGCCCCAGCTGAGGGACGGCGCCACAGGAACGACGGCTGTATTACGGCCTTCGTCTTTCTTGGTCTCCTCGACAGCGGCCTTCAGCTCCTCTGGCGTCGCCACCGGCTCGTACCAGCAGGACGGGGGCTTCCAGTTCGGGTCGACCGGGGTAACGGGCTTGGCGGCCGAACCGCCTCCCTTGCCGCCGCTGACCTGCTTGACCGTGACACTCGTGCCCCCGGCCATGAGCGTATTTCCCGAAGACCCGCCAGAGGGCTTGTTGGCCGGGGGTGCCGGCTGCTTGCCGGGGTCGCCCTCGCCCCACGCATAGGCGTTGGGGGACAGCGCGACGATCATTGCGGCGGAGGAGGTCAGGAGAGCGCCGAGCCTTGCGGTCTTGCGCAGGGGCATCAGCAGCCCCCACGCTTCGTCGTGGATGAACTCGTCTTCCAGACGCCGTCCTTGGTGCGGTCGAGCCGGGTCTGGTACTGCACGCGCGGGCTCTGGTCCTTGGGCGTGCCGACGACTTCCTTCGTCTTGAGGTTCTTCGTGGACCCCTTGCTCTCGTCCATGCAGTAGAACAAGATCCCCGAGCCTGTGCTGTTGATCCGCACCTGGGGCTTGGAGATTCGTGCTTCGCCGATCAGGGTCAGGTCCTTGTCGACGAACCCCTTGATCCACTTCTTGGAGGACGCCTCCGAGGTGGGGTTGTTGTAGAACTTCACGTACGACGCGTCCGGGTCGCCCTCGATGATGGCGGCGTGATCGGCCCTCAGCGCCTCTTTGCCGTCGTCCAGGATCGACTGAAGCTTCGGGTCGCTGTTCGTCCAGCCCACGAACTCCATCTTGAACGAGCTCGGCAGTTTGATCGCCGGACGTCCAGCCTTGCCGGGCCCGTCTGAGGGATCGGCCGAGGCGGACGCCTTCGAGCCGCCGTCACCCGCCCCCTCGATCTTGTCCGAGGAGTCCTTGTCGTCGCCCCCTGATCCACACGCGGTCAAGAGCAGGGCTGCGGACGCGGCGAGCGCGGCCGTTACTAGCCGGATGGGGCGGCGGTTCACTCTGGACTCTCCCGTGGGGTGGTGGTGCATCTGTGTGGTGTGTGGCGTGTGGGGGAAGTTGCAATTGAACACACGCTATCTGCGGGTCCCTTGGGGACACCAACCGGATACCGAGGCGATGCGCAGCGGACAGCGGAGACGACAGTGGGCGGCCCCTGATCGCTGTACGCGCCTTCGGCCTCGTCACCGCCGGGCGGGCGAGAGAGCGGTCACAGCGAGTGCCGCTGCGGTACGAGCGGCTGCCTCACTTGCATGCTCCCTGCTCTGTCTGGACCATCGTGGTCTTCCAGACACCGTCGTCGGTCTTGCTCAGCTTGGTCCGGTACAACACCAAGGCATTCTTTGCGGGGGTGGTGGTGACCTCTCCGGTCTTGATGTCCTTGGTGGATCCCTTGCTCTCGTCGACGCAGTAGAAGAGCGTTCCGGAACCGTCGGGGCTGATGCGCGGCTGCGGCTGGAAGACGTGCCCCTTGCCGATCAGGGTCAGATTGTCGTCCGTGAATTGCTTGATCCACGTTGTCCCGGTACGCCGAGCATCACTGGTGTTGTAGAAGGTGAACCCGTCGTACTGAGGTTCCTGCTTGATGATCGCGACGTAGGAGGCAAGCAGGCGATCCTTGCCGTCGTCCAGGATGGCCTGCAGCTTCGGATCGCTGTTCTTCCAGCCTGCGAAGTCGACCCGGAAGGACTTGGGCAGCTTGATCTCCGGCCGCTTGGACCCGTCCGGTTGCGACGTTTCACTGGCGGAGGCTGAGGCCTTCTTGTCCCCGTCACCTGTCTCCTTGATCTTGTCGGCAGTGCCGTTGTCGCTGCCGCCCGAACCGCATGCGGTCAGTAGCAGGGCAGCGGACGCGACAAGCGCGGCCGTCATGAGACGGGTGGGGCGGTTCACTCTGGGCTCCCGTTCGAGGTGGGGGTAACGCAAGCGAACCAACGCTATATCTGGGGCTTACGAGGGCACCAGGCGGTATTCCCTGTAACGGGCAGAGGCCGTTTGCCGTCGTAGGCTTCGCAAGTCTGGGTGTGGCGTGTTGGGGCTGGCCCGTTGGCTATGACTCTCGGCTTCCGAGAGCTCCTTGGCGTATCGCCCCCAGGAGCGATATGAGGGAAGTAGGCCGCAGGGCGAGGTTGATGACCGGTTCGTCGGATTCGCGTAGGCGCGTCGAGTCGTCCGGCGCGGTGGCGAGCTCGACGCAGTTGTTTCCCTCGCTGCTGTAGGACGACTTCTGCCAATTGAGGGTGGCCATGTGGGCTCCCCTAGTGTGATGCGCCAGAAATGGCGGCTTTAAATTGCTGTCAGGTATCGGTGGTTGGTGGGTTGATTTTGGTGAGGTAGTCGGCGAGTGAGTTGA